>NZ_CP059472.1:1306746-2613493 GCF_014041915.1 Marnyiella aurantia
TGCTTATTAAAAACAAGCCACAAACCATCCGGCTGGCTCATATAGACACACCCGAGAAAAAACAGCCTTACGGAACAAAGGCAAAACAGTTTGTTTCTGATTTCTGCTTCGGTAAAACCGTGAAAATTGTGATCGCCAATAAACCCGACCGGAATGGCAGATGGATTGCTGAACTGTATCACGGAAACAGGAATCTTAATAAGGAACTTGTACGCAGCGGACTGGCTTGGCACTACAAACAATTTTCTAAGAATGATAACTATGCCGCACTGGAACTTAATGCCCGTAGAAAGAAAGTCGGACTGTGGCAGGATATAACACCGGTTGCCCCTTGGGAATGGCGAAAGATGAAAAAAGCCAGGACAGTGAAAGCCTCCAACTAAATCATATGTGTTTTAAAAACTTTTGCTAAATTTGATCTACACCAAAATTTAATTTTTATGGGAAAAGGAGACAAGAAATCGAGACGCGGTAAAATTACTGCGGGTAGTTATGGCAAAAGAAGACAGAGAAAGTCGGCATCTGTAAAGAACATTCCGGTGAATGTCCTGGATGCGGACGACACCAAGTCCTCCAAAGTAAAAGTGAGACAGGATGTAGGCTATCCCGCCAATGAATCGGAGAATGCGAATGTGGAAAACGACCCACTTCCGAACGCGACCAAAGACAAAAAAACCGAAGAATAATCTTCGGTTTTTATTTTAAACGGCAGTTTATATTATCTGCCGCCGCCCAATATGCTTCCCAGCAAGCCGCCTAAACCACCTTGCTGCTGCTGTTGCTGCTGTCCGCCGCCGCCAAGTACACTGCCGAGAATATCATTCAGCGGGTTACCCGCAGACTGGGAGTTTCCTCCGCCCAGAACACTTCCTAAAATGTCGTTCAGCGGATTTGAAGGTTCAGCCTGAGCCTGGTTCTGTGCACCACCCAGGATTCCACCCAGCAAATCACCAAGCCCTCCACCGGAGTTCACGCCGCTCGATTGTTTTTCTTTGCCAATGAAGCCCATAATCAGCGGGGCAATCATGGCAAGTACAGGACCTATTTTATCCATGGAGATTCCTGTATTTTGCGAAAGCTGATTTTCTACCTGTGATTTCTGTCCGCCAAAGATGTGATCCAGTATAGAACCACCCTCCTGCTGTCTGTCTTCTACCTGAGATGGATTATCCAGAATGCTGCCGTCGTGGTCTTTGTCCAGTGCACTGTTCAGTGCCTCAGCTTCATTAGGATCGTCCTGAGATTTCTTTCTGAGGTAAGAAATTACAAGTGGTGCTGCCACTGCCATCAGGGCAATTACCTGATTTTTGCTGATGCCGAATTTATTTTCAGCCTGTGAGGCTACCTGTGAGCCTGCATTTCCGGTAATGAGATCAATTAAATTCATAGTTTTAATATTTGGTTGGTGAAAAATGTGAACCAAATTTACCAAAAACTATTCCCAGTGAGGCAGTAATTACTGAATTATAATTTCTTTAACTGTTCTTCAGAATATCCTTTTTCTTTTTTAAGCCGAATAAATTCGCGTGCACTCTTCTCCATCCATTGCATTGGGTCCGGTGATTCCCTACCTTCCAGGACAAATTGCAGGATTCCGACATTATTATTCATCCACGGCAGAAGATAGTAGGACAGGCCGCCTTTGTACGCTTTCTGCGAATGAAGCCCCAAACCTTGGGCAGTACTACCTGCCATTCTAAATGAAGCAAAATAAAAGAATGGGATTAGAAAGGCAGTTAATACAGCATATCGCGCCATATTATTTTGCCATAAACGGGAAATCCCCAGGCCGAACAGGACCGCGATGATGCAATTGAATGGAAGAAAAAATACATAATTGTCTGAAACTCCAAAAATGCCGGCGAAACCAAATACGGGAAGGCCTGCTACACCCAGGAAAAGAAGCACGCGCTTATTAGTCCGGAACAGTCCTAATATACCCGTTATAGCGAAAAAAGTAAAATACCAGAAATTGTACACCAGGTAACCAACTGCAACTGCAAAACCTTTTACAATCCCTTCAAAACTCAGAGAATCCAGTACAGTACCTGCCGAAAAAACCTTTGACACTGGCTGATCAGTTAGCAGTGGAACTGCAATAAGTAAGAGCAAAAAGAAAATAAATACTGACAGGGAAGCAGCAGCTTTTTTTCTGTCCTCCGCATAAAAAATAAGCAGCAACAGCGCCGGCACCATTAATATATTCTGAATATGGCTAAAAACACTTATCCCCAGAAACAAACAAGCCAGGGCCAAGTTTCGGCTTTTTCTTTCCAAGAGGAATCTGAGCGAAAACATCAGGAACAGCGAGATCCAAATCAGGTTGAAGGTATAGATTTCAATGATTTCGGAATTTCGCCAAAAGGTAAAACTTAAGCCAAATATAATTGTACTGAAAACTGCTGAAAAGCGGTGCTCCGTAACTTCCAAAACAGTCCTGTAAAGTACCAGCAGGCATATACAGGATGAGATTATAACTGTGAAGCGGCCAATCTCCGGACTGCTCACGAAGGGTAAGAGCGTCTTGAAAAGAACGAGTGTATTGGTAAACAGAAAATGTGCGTAGGTGGAGGTGGAAAGTACAAAGGCACCCTTTTCAGTATCTGCAACAAAACCTATACAGTCGCCAAACGGAATTTTAGAAAAACTTCCCGCATAATAAAGCAGAAAGAAACCCAAAAACAGGATAACAGGATAACCCAATTCTTTAGCACGCACTCCTATCAGTTTTTGAAAATAGGAACATTGGAGCAGGCTTCACCGAACATCAACGATTTCACCAGAGGCTTAAGCTGCTCCACCAGTTCGATATATGCATTTTCTGGTATCTGGACCTCGGAGCAACCTTTCACTAACACTCGTTTATGCATCAGTTCACTAAAATCATAGGTCTGTATTGCATTATGCATAAGTAATACCTCCAGGTCTTCGCGGCTGCCGTAAACCACCTTTCTGGCTGCTTCAGTAATCCGCGCAGTAATCAGGAAATAAGCCCAAAGAGGAACTATAGCTTCTGCGGAGTTATAGATATATACATAAGCATCCCGAAACTGTTCCGGATCCAGCGCAGCTACTTTATCGCGAAAATCCTTTTCCTTCAGGATGATTCCTTCGAATAGAAATGAACTGAGGTCCACACCGATACGCTGTCCTTTCGGTACCAGCGAAGCAATATCAAAGTTAATCAGCCCACTGTCGGCCACTTTATTTTTTATCTGAAAATCTTCTGCCATTTTTATTTTTATCTTTGAACAAATTTACAATTTTTTATACCAAGTGAAGTACTACATCATTGCAGGGGAAGCCTCCGGAGACCTGCACGCCTCCAACCTCATGAAATCTATACTTAAAAAAGATCCTGAGGCAGAGTTCCGTTTTTGGGGCGGCGACCTGATGATGCAGGTAGCGGATAGTGCACCTGTAAAGCATTATAAAGACCTGGCCTTTATGGGCTTTCTGGAAGTGGCAAAAAACCTGCGAACCATCTTTAAAAACCTGGCCTTCTGCAAAAGCGATATTTCACAGTATAAACCGGACAAACTGATCCTTGTAGATTATCCCGGGTTCAATCTTAGGATTGCAGAATTTGCCAAAACCTCCGGACTGGAAGTCATCTATTACATTTCCCCACAGCTCTGGGCATGGAAAGAAGGCCGCGTATCCAAAATAAAGAAGTTTGTAGACGAGATGCTTGTCATCCTGCCATTTGAAAAAGACTTTTATAAAGGTCATGGCGTTAAGGCACATTTTGTAGGTCACCCACTGCTGGATGCGCTGTCGGATCTTCCTTCCCTGGATCAGGCGCAGTTCCGTACCGAAAAAGGACTGGACCAGCGGGAAATCATTGCACTTCTGCCGGGTTCGCGTGAGCAGGAAGTGACTAAAATGCTTCAACTCATGCTCTCTGTAAGGCCGCATTTCCCGGAGTATCAGTTCGTGATCGCTGGTGCGCCAAGTCTGCCAAAGAGTTTTTATGAGAAATTCGTTGAAAAAGACGTGCATTTCGTTTCCAATGAAACCTATAATCTGCTGCGTTGCTCACGTGCGGCTCTTGTAACATCCGGAACCGCAACGCTGGAGACCGCCTTGCTTAATATTCCCGAAGTTGTATGTTACCGTAGCTCCAGAATTTCCTATGAGATCGGAAAGCGCGTCATCAAAAATATTAAATACATATCGCTGGTCAACCTGATCATGGACCGCGAGGTTGTGAAGGAGCTTATCCAGCAGGAGCTCAACACGGATAATCTTGTTGAGGAATTAGGGAGGATACTGAATGGCAGCACACGCGAAAAGATGCTCAAAGACTACAGCACTCTCCGCGAAAAACTTGGCGGAAAAGGCGCGAGCGATCTGGCTGCCAATATCATTACCGGAAATTAGACGGCAACGCGCGAGCGTAGGTAAGCGTAAAATTGCCTATATTTATAGGTAAATCCCACACCGGTGCATAAACAGCCATTGTTTATACTGTGCATTTGTTTTATCCTCGGCATTATTATCCAGGAATACCTTTCGCTGCGCCCGGCTACTGCCTACATCCTTCTCTTGACAGCAATAGTTCCGCTGCTGTCTTATGCTTCCCTGTCACTCTTCTGGATTGGTTTAAGGAAATACTTTCTGGGATTTTTTTTCGCAGTCCTTGGTTTGTTGATGCATGCTGAACATTCAAAAAACGCTGTACTCCCGGAAATCTCCCGGAAGCAGGAAGTGATTTTCAAGCTAAATAAAAAACTGAATTCCAACGAGAAAAACAGACGATATGAAATAACCGCACGTCCTGAAAAAGGTGAATTCCGAACGGTACTTTCCATCCCGAGAAATCTGCCGGAACTGGATTATAAACATCTCTACAAAGCGGAACTCTACATCAACAAAGTGGCGCCTCCGAAAAATGACTATCAGTTTGATTACTCAAAGTACCTGAGGCGCAATGGAATTTATCATCAAAGTTATCTGCCTGGAAAAATGGAGGCCGCAGATGCACCGGAACTTTCACTGTCTGATCATATCCGCCAGAAAAGGCTGGAAGTTCTGCAAAAGATTGATTCTACTTCAATAAGTCCAAAGTCACGGGAATTTCTAAAAGGCATCATCCTGGCTGACAGGACGGAAATGGACCGCGAAACCGTAGCTGATTTCACCAATACGGGACTGGTCCATATCCTGGCTATCTCCGGATCCCACATCGTAATAATTTTCGGAATCTTTTACTTTGTCCTTATGCGGGCCTTCCCACTGGGGTACCGACGCCTGGCCATAGTCTGCAGTCTGGCTCTTATCTGGATTTTCGCAGTGTTCATCGGCTACGGCAACTCAGTTGTACGTTCGTGCATAATGATCACGGCGTACTTCGTTTATATTATTCTTCAGCGTAAGCCGGATCTGCTTCATTCTATGGCACTGGCGGCCTTCATCATACTTCTTGCAGACAGTAACCAACTTTTCGATGTGGGATTTCAGCTTAGTTTTATGGCAGTGTTCGGTATTTACTGGCTAAACCAACCCATCCTTAAACATCTTCCGCCGGCCGATAATTTTGCAAAAAAAATCCTGTTTAACACATTTTCTCTTTCGTTGGCTGCGCAGATCTCTACATTGCCGGCAGTTATCTACTATTTCCATCAGTTTTCAGTGATTTCCATCGTGGCGAACCTGGTTATAATTCCACTGTCGGAAATCATAATCGTCTTCAGTTTATTGATGACAGTACTTTTGGGCACGGGAATTTACTTAAACCAAATCCTCTACCTTTATGACGGATTCATCCAGTTTATCCTGGCGGTAATACATTGGTTTTCGGGTTTTGACGGACTTTTGCATACGAATATTCCGATGACTTTGGTGGAAGTTATAATCCTGTGCACCGGCATTTATTATCTAAGGTTTTTAACAGTTCGGTTCAACATCAGGAACCTGTTGCCTTTGCTGGCAGTCGCCACAATCTATGCAGGTGTACACCTGGGACTCACCTATTACCATGAAAGACAACACGAGATTATGATACACGAACATTTCCGCGAAAGATATTTTTCCGTAAAAAGAGGTTCAGAGGTTGAATTTTGGATTAGTATGGATGCTGATCTGGAGAAGGTTAAAAAGTATATCATTGATCCATATCTGACATCACGGCGTACCGCGAGTTACCGGATAAAGACAATTCCGGCCGGAGCGAATTCAGTCAGTTATAAAGGAATTACCTATCCACTAAAATAATGGAAGGCATAAACATAAAAAGCTTCCGGAAGGAAGCTAAGTGTGGAAAGAATTAGATTTCGTCGTCTGACTCTATTGTGAAGGATTTGGATTTGAAATCCTTGTCATGCTTTTCAGAGATTACGTCCTCACCTTTTTCATTTATGATGAAATCCGTACTTTCCCTGAACATTTCATGAAATGCTGTAAAATCCTCTTTGTAGAGATAGATTTTATGCTTTTCGAAAGAGGCTTCACCGTTTTCGCCAAAATTCTTCTTGCTTTCAGTAATGGTCAGGTAATAGTCTCCAGCTTTAGTCTCGCGCACATCAAAGAAGTAAGTTCTCCTACCCGCTTTAAGCACCTTCGTAAAAATTTCATTTTCGTGGCGTTCCTTGTAATCACTCATGGTCCCGTCTTTTTTTTGTGTCTTATTTAACAAATATATAAGATTTCTCCGAACCTCAAAATATTTTGTTATATAATTATCAAGCGAAATGCTTTATTAATAACAAAATGCCAAAAACTATGCGGACTTACCTTTCTCTACTGCTGTGAGATTCAAGATTTTATCTGCTCTTTTGGCGCTGGACTCACGGTGCGTAATGATAACCGAAGTGCTGTTATGGATATACTTTTCAATATTCTGAAGGATATTTTCTTCGGTTTCGGTATCCAAAGCAGACAGGGAATCATCAAAAATAAGAATTGAGGGCTCCTTTATCAGGGCCCTGGCTATGCAAATACGCTGTTTCTGACCACCCGAGAGCATAACACCGCGTTCACCAACCCTGGTCTTATACTCCTCCTTAAATTTTACGATGTTTTTATGGACATCAGCCATTTTCGCTGCTTCCATAACTTTTTCGGAACTGGGCTGATCTACCGCAAAGCCGATATTATTCTCTATCGTATCCGAAAAAAGATAACTTTCCTGCGGAATATACCCCAGATGCCGGCGGTAGTTATACAGGTTGTGCTCCCTCAGATCTTTTCCGTCAATCAATATCCGGCCTTCTGTAGGCTGTATAAGTCCGGCCAGCAATAAGGCGACAGTAGATTTGCCACTGCCTGTTTTTCCCATAATAGCCAGAGACTGACCCGCATCTACCTTAAAACTTAAATTGTTCAGTGCTCTAATACCTGTATTGGGATAGACATAGGAAACATTTTGAAACTCAATTGAGCCCTTAACCGGATATGCGGGCGCTCCGGAATCTACCACCTCTGATTTCAAAGCCAGAAATTCGTTGATACGTGCCATGGACGCTTCAGCCCGCTGATTAATGGAAGTGACCCATCCCACCATGGAAAAAGGGAAGATAAGAATATTGATATACATGAAAAAATCGGCGATCTTACCCACAGACAGTTCATTGTTCAGATATTTATTCCCGCCAATATACAGTACGGCTACGTTAAGGAGACCTATAACAAAAAGTATAATGGTGAAAAAATAGGCTTCAGTTTTTGCCAGGTCCAGTGCTTTGTCCTGATAGTCGCGTACCTTAATTCCATAATTACGTGCAATATATCTTTCGCGTGCAAAAAATTTCACGACTCGTATACCGGAAAAGCTGTCCTGCACAAATGTTGATATTGCCGACTGGCTTTTCTGCATGATCTTGGACTTCCGGTTGATGACGGAACTTACCCAATAGATTAGAAATGAAAGAATGGGCAGAGGTAAAAGCGTCCAAAGCGTCATGGAAACATCAGTACGGATCATATAAATGGCTGTAATCAGTACCAGAATAATGAGGTTGACAATGTACATCACGCCGGGACCCAGATACATCCGCACCGCCACTACATCCTCACTGAGGCGGTTCATAAGATCACCCGTTGTGGTCTTTTTATAATCGGTAAGCGAGAGCTGTTGGTATTTTGTATAAATTTTATTTTTCAGCTCATATTCAATCCGGCGCGACGCCACAATAATAGTCTGACGCATCATAAAGGTGAAAAAACCGGTCAGTAATGAGGAAGCTACAATAATCGCGACATAAATCAGTACCTGACGGTTAAAGCCGAGGTGACCGGAATCTGCAATCTGATCTACAGATTTTCCTATAAACTGAACCTTGTAGATATTAAAAAAATTGCTGGCCACAATGAACAGAAAACCCCACATCAGCAGTATGCGGTGTTTCCAAAAGTAGGAGTTCAGAGTTTTTAGCGCTTTCATAGGAAGTTGGGCTGCAGCAAAGCACTGCATTTACAGCGGCAAAAGTACAAATTTGAATTTGTAACAGGCTTCACCGCGGCAGAGGGTGTGTAAAAAATTCCTATCTTTGCCACCATAAAAAGCTCTTTGAAATGTTAGGAAGAAGACAGATCCGTGAAAAAGTGGTGGAAACCCTTTATTCATACTACCAGAACCCCATAAAATTCGATGTTCTGGAGAAAAATATGCTCACAGAAATAGAGAAAATTTATCACCTCTACATCTACCAGCTTAACTTCATGGTCGCCCTAAAGGAACTTGCAGAAATGCAGATTGAAATAGGACGCAAGAAATACCTGCGGACTGATGCAGAACTACATCCCAACCAGAGATTCGTTGAGAATTTAGTGCTCAGGAAAATTGAAGACAATACCGAAAGGAGGTCTTTCACATCCAAACATGCGGAACTGAACTGGGATATGCACGACGATCTGTTGGTAAAGACCTTCCAGCGTATTATTTCCGGTAAGAGGTACCAGGACTATATGAAGGAGGAAGAGCAGTCATTTGAACAGGACCAGAAATTCGTAGGGAAACTTTTCCTCAGATACATTGCCGAAAATGAAGATTTTCATGAGCATCTGGAAGAAAAGGAAATGAGTTGGGGTGATGATTTCCACATCTCAAACTCCATGATCCAGAAAACAATAGGTTTTTTTAAGAAAGACGAAGAGTCACACACACTGATCCGAATGATTAAGGATCATCAGGACGAAGATTTCGCCCGCCGACTACTTAAAGAAAGTCTGAACCACTGGGAAGAAAGCGAAAAAAAGCTGGAGGCAAAACTGGAAAACTGGGATCTGGACAGGGTTGCCCTGATGGACAAAATTATCCTGGTAGCCGCTATTACCGAACTGGACCGCTTCCCACTAACACCTGCCAGAGTAATCATAAACGAATATATAGAGATTTCTAAAGTGTACGCCACTGACAGATCCAATATTTTCGTGAACGGTATCCTGGACAAATACACAAAAGAACTAAACAGAATATAAATTTAAAAAAAAGTATGAAAAAATCAATCATTGTTCTGTCGCTATTTGCTGCAGTTTTAGGAGTAACATCCTGTGAAAAGAAAGAAAATACGGAAGTACGTACAGAAGATTCTGTAATAGTTGAGGACAGCATGGCCGCAGCCACAGATATGAATGCCGAAGCGGCAGCCGCAGCGGATCCACAGGCTGAACTCATCAAAAAAGCGCAGTCCTACCCACTTACCAGCCTGGCACTTTCAGAAAATCATTTCGATTTCAAATCCGTTAAGAAAGGAGAAAAAGTAAAGCACGTTTACGAAGTAACCAATACCGGAGAAAATCCACTTATCATCTCTCAGGTTAAGCCTGCATGCGGATGTACTGCCCCAGACTATACCACTACCCCAATACTGCCGGGACAGAAAGGAAGCGTAACACTTGAATTCGATTCTTCAAGTTTTGACGGTCTTCAGAACAAGCAGGCTGAAATTTTTGCAAACGTAGAAAAACCGGTTGTTATTACTTTTTCGGCTAACGTAGTAAACTAATAAATCCAATATGATAAGTATATTTTTACAGGCCCCGGCAGCAGGTGGCAGCAGTATGACAATGATGCTGATGATGGGTCTGATGTTCGTGGGATTTTATTTCCTGATGATTCGCCCCCAAATGAGAAAGGCCAAGCAGGAAAAAGGTTTCCAGGAATCACTGAAAGTAGGTCAGCGTGTGGTTACTACAGCTGGTTTGCACGGCAGAATTGCCCAGATTATGGAAGATGGTGTTGTTATTGAAACCCTTTCCGGAAAGTTGAAGTTTGAAAGGTCATCTATCTCCCGCGATTATACGCAGGCAAGATTTCCTGACAATGCCACTGAGGAAACCAAATAAAAAACACTTATAAAAAGTAAAAACGTACTGAATTTCAGTACGTTTTTTGTTTGGGTGAATGAGGGGTCTCGAACCCCCGACCTCCGGAACCACAATCCGGCGCTCTAACCAACTGAGCTACAATCACCGTTTGAGGTTGCAAATATAGCGCTTTTGGCTAAACTACAAAATTATTCCGTCGAAATTTTTCAATGCCAGCAGCCTTTCCGTGGTAAAACCCTCCGCAAACTGTACACCCGACAGCCTGCCCAGATCCTGAGCCCGGTAAGTCAGGCTTTCCTGAAAATCCTTTGTAGCTATTGGGGTCATAGGTTCATCAGATTTGGGGTCATAAAACTGGGTTTTATAAGCCATACAGGCCTGCAGTTTCACATCCATAAAATCAGAGATATCTACAACAAAATCAGGTTCCAGGTTTTTCCACTGTATATAATGGAAAACCTGCTTGGGTCTCCAGGCGTCTTGCGGCATTCCGTCGTGTTCTGTTTCAATCTTTATAAGTCCGGACAGGAAACAGGCATCCGAAATTAGTTTAGCTGCTTTTCCGTGGTCGGGATGACGGTCTTCTACCGCATTGCCCAAAACAATATTTGGCTGATATTTACGGATCATCTTTACAATCTTCAGCTGATGTTCCTCATTATTCAGCAGAAAGCCATCCTTCATTTTAAGATTTTCCCTGGCAGAGATTTTCAGGATAGATGAAGCTTCTGCAGCTTCCTGAGCACGTGTAATATTTGTGCCCCGTGTTCCCAGTTCTCCCTCTGTAAGATCGATTACCGCCACTGTTCTCCCTTCAGAAATTAGTTTTGCTATGGTTCCGCCACAGCCCAGTTCCACATCATCGGGATGTGCTCCTATGGCTAAAATATCAACTTTCATAAATGGTATTCGGTTTAAAAAAAATCCCGGCCATCAGGCCGGGAATACACAGATGTGTGGATTATTTATTCAGGTTAGCATTCAGGTTTACAGCATCCTCATAACCAGGGTTTAGCTGTACTGCTTTTGCAGCGTAGTCCCTGGCTTTGGCCACGTCCTTTGTCTGGTTAAAGTAGGCCACCAGATAGTAAGCATAGGACAGCGTTTCCTTCTGAGCAGCCTGCTCTTCCGGTTTTTGGGTCAGAACCGTATCAATGAATTTCTGATAAGAAGATTCAGCCATTGCTTCATTTCCTAACTGCTGGTAGGCTGCTCCTTTTGCATAGTAGGAATATGCCCAGGTTGGCGAAAGTGCTATCATCTTATCCCAGGTAAGGATCGCTCCATTCCAGTTCTGTGCTTCCTGATAAGCGCTTCCCAGTTTTACCAGAGCATCGGCATCATTAGGATTGGCAGCAGTCTGCTTTTTCAATGCCTCTATCGCAGGGTTCGTGGGTCCAGCGTTTGCCGCTGCGGTACTGGCACCCCCTCCCTGAATCTTAAGAAGTTCATTGTCCCAGTTCAGCGTCTCATCCTTAGCATTCTTCGCGATGGCGATTTTTTGCTGGGATTCAATCATCATTGAAGATTTCTTTGCCGCATCCTTCTCGTCTTTGGCTAGTCCTGCCAGAATAAGACCTTCAAGTCCGCGGTCAGCAGGGTAAATCCTTGATTTATCTGTAACAGTGTTAATGAAGGTGTTCAGATCTGTCTGTGCCTGCGTATATTTTCCGTCTGCGTAATCAAGATAAGCTCTTAATTTGTATTTGATGGGATCCTCAACAACATTAAACACCTTATCCAATACCGCGCGCGAATTTGCGTAATCTTGGTTGGTAAAATACAGTTTTGATATTTCCAACTGCGTTCCTGGATCTTCATCTGCATATTTGGCATAATTAACCAAAGCCTGTGTTGCTGCCTGCGGCTGCTGGAACTTCATTTCGTAACCTGCAAGTGCGCGGTAAGCCGGTGCATAGGTAGGATCGGTTGAAATAGCCTGCGTTATCCTTTCTTTAGCCATTTTCCACTGATTAGCCTGCATCCACAATGTTCCCATACGTGTGTATACAGAAGCTTTGTTCTTAGCCAGAGGAAGTGCTTTCTCATATGCTGACATAGCCTTACCTGCCACCTGTGGGCTGTTGGTTAGCTGCAAACGGTAAGCATCACCTAATGTATAATAGTAAGGCGCGGGTACACCACCTTTCATAGCTCTTTCCACCGCCTTGTCCAGGTATTGGATAGCCAGTTCAGGATTATTATTCTTTTCGAAAAGAGTAAGTGCCTGTCCGGCTCTGAAAAGAACTTCAGCATCTTTCTCCCTGGAATCTTTAACGATATTCTGGATTTCGGCAACGGCAGACTTATCTCCCTTTCCGAGTTTGATTGTTGCTAAACCGATTCTGTTCAGGTAACTTTTGCTGTCCTCAGCAAGACCCTTTCTGAAATTCTGTTCAGCTGTAGCCCAATCAGGTTCATTCTGCGTCAGGTAGGTATTACCAAGATAAAAATAATTCTCAGCTGAAGGTGATTTACTCACCATCTGTTCAAAATTCTGTTTGGCCTGTGCATATTTATGACTGTCTATGCTGGTAATGCCATCCTGGAGAGTCTGACCAAAAGTAAAATTCGCGAAAAAAGCCGCTGCTACCGCGAAAACTGCTTTTTGGGGTAATTTCATATTATTTTTCATTTAATTATTTTACGATTATATTTAATTCGGGTAATGTTACACAATATCCATTCCAAAAACGAAAAGCGTGCGTTTATCGTACATTCAGCCGGAAAAATTAATACATTTTAACTTCCCTTTGGTAAAGGTTGTATTTCTGAAGTCCTTCCTTATCCACGATCATTTGCCCCAGGTGAGTACAGGAAAAGCGAATAAAGCCGTGCGCGATATTGAATGTACGCTCATTCACCAGAAAATAGAGCACCCTGGTAAAAGGATATGACATGTTGGCAAGATTGGTGGTTTCCGGAGCAACCGTTTTACCCTTGTATGTGATGGGTAGTATCTTCACCTGTTTGCGCAAATTTTCAGCTTCAGCGGAATACGGCCTGCTAAGTGTATTGAGACCTACAACGCCAATTTTATTGGGATAGTTCTGCAGTTCCCGAATGATATTGCTGTTCCCGCTGATTATAGAGTACTGCAGTTCTGCCGGTTTTTTACCCAACTGCTGGGCCACAAAGTTCAGGTTACTGGCATTAGTGCCATCAAACACCAGCTGTTTCTCCGGGGACTGCATAGCGGAACTTATTTCTTCCATAGAAATGCTTTCCCTTTCAGAATCGCGGGGAACTACGAAAACTACAGCATCCGCAGCAAATTTGGCAGGTTCAAATTTAGATTCGGTCACTCTTTCATATTCTTTAATTTCCTCCTCCGAAAGTTCACGGGACATGACGGCCACTTTAGCTTTACCCTGGAGCAAATCCATAAATCCTACATCTTCCTTTCGTGTTTCTACCTTCACCTGTGTGTTGGGATAATGAATCATATACCCGTCCGCAAGCGCTTCCGTAACGCTTCGAAAAGATTCATCGGTCAGTATGGTTACTTCTCCCTGGTGATAGTTTTCAGGAGCAGACTCTGCCTTCTCCGTGCAGCTGAATAAAAAGACCAGCAGCGCAATAATATAAATACTAATCTTCATAACGGTCCTGTCTTATTCTGTGTATGGCTCTGAAAATCCTGAATCCACCGTAAAGCACAAGCAATGCCCCCAACGCATAGGCAATATTAGGTTCCAGCGGTATAAAAAACCAAAATTTCAAAATAACAAAAACCCCAAGAATTATATAGAATATCCCAGCGAGTATAGATAACCAGTTGAACAACATAGTACAAAAATATAAAAAATAAAAAAGAGAGACGGTGTCTCTCTTTATATGATTAATATTGAAAATTCATTGTGATAGGCAACCTATATTTCTGCCTAACAGCCTGTCCATTAATTTTACCAGGTGTCCACTTGTTCCTAATAGATTTGATAGTTCGAACCGCCTCGGCATTAAAGTCTCGGTTTGGACCTTTTGCCACGATATCAGTAATTGAACCATCTCTTTCTACCACAAATGTTATATCTGCCTTAATTGAACCTTCATCACCCTCCATTACACCAGTATCAAAGGAATTTGAAACTTTCTGTCTGAATGCAGACAAACCTCCTGGAAATTCAGCTGCCTGGTCAACCGTATCATATACTTCAGTAGTGCTTACTTTCGGTGCTTCAATCGTCGCAGCCTTAGTACCGGTAGACGGTGGCGGCGGTGGCGGCGTATAGGTTGGTGTTTTCACCCCCTCCTGATTCTGAAGTCCTGTAGTGGTTTCCAGCTGCTTTGAAATTGGCGGCGGTGGAGTTTCCACCTTAGGTGCCTTCTTCGGCTCCGGTACCACATTCTGGATCACCTCCTGCTTTGGCTCCTCCTTTGGAGGAGGAGGTGGTGGTGGTGGTTCTTCCTCCTTAGGCTGCTCCAGGATCACATCTTCCTGTATAATTTCAATCAGGTTCGCATCTACTTCCTTCTTAGCTTCCGCATTCATTTCCTGGATTTTCAGGATAATAAAAGGGGTAAGTGCTAAAACAAGGAACAATACAGTCCCAACTATGAATGAACGCGTAAGAACTCTGCGGTAACTGTTCCGCAGATCATAAGCGCCATACTGCTTATTTCTGTTTTCAAATACAATCTCGTCTAAAGTCAGATCGGGACTGTAATTGTTATCATCTGCCATTTCTTTTCTTTTTTATGGTTAGATTAATTCGTCGGTGCAGGCGCACTTGTGCCGCCTACCTTTCTCTCATAAATAGCCTGTTCCCATGGTTTAACGTCGGTAACACCGTACATTTCACTATTGGTAATAGCCATTTCATCCAGTATATCAACAAAATTCTTATAAACCGCGTCATCAGTTGGTTTTATAATGACCGTAAACTTGGTCTGATCTGCTGCTCTGGCTTTTGCCTGCTTAATGATATTCCTGATTCCTTCTCTGTCAAAAGAAGTTTCATTTAGTGTACCGTCGGTCAGGCTGGTATTATCCTGCTGATGCCAGAAAATCCTGTTGTCCTTGCCAATTAGCAGAGAAATTGAATTGGATAATTTGATTTCCGTATCAGGCGGTTTCTGATTTTCTTTCGGTTTAGCCGGAAGTCCCAGGTCCATTACATTCGGTTTGTTAAACGTCGTTACCAACATGAAGAATGTAATCAAAAGGAACGCCAAGTCCACCATGGGGGTAAGATCTACGTGGGGTACCTGCTTCTTGGAGCGTACCTTGCCACCTTTCCCGCTACTGTCTTTTACTTGTACTTCTGCCATTTCTTTATTCTTGTGCTGTTTCCTGACTTGTTATTAACCAGAACTTCAAGAAATCAATATCTCTCAGTCCTTCGAACAAGGCTTTCACCTTAGGGTACTTAGTCTGCGTATCTCCTTTAATAGCCAACTTATAATCCGGGTTCACCGCTAAACTCTGCTGTACCCAATCAATAAGCTGTGCATTAGCACTATCCATTGGGATTCCGGTAGGGCTTTTGTAAGCCTTACGGTCTTCATCAGGCAGGTTCAGGAAACCTTTAAGCTGATTCATAGGGACACCAATGGCCTGTACCTGTGAAAAGGCTGCCTTCTCGGGATCCGTGAATTTCATACCATACTTCTCTCCCATATTATCCAGCAGCTGCATTCTCTCGCTGCCGTTTTCTACGGGTGTAAAATAGAACTTTCCGTCCGGCGTACTCAGGATAGTCATTAAACTGGCATCCGGAAGAAGTTTTTCAGATATAGAAGATGGCGTGGTTATCGTCTCAACATCAGGTTTTGCAAACTGAGCCGTGAGGATAAAGAACGTAAGGAGCAGAAACGATACGTCGGTCATAGCCGTCATATCTACCCTTATATTATGTCTTTTTGGTTTGACTCTCGCCATTATTATTTTATTTTATTATTAAACTTCACCTAAAAGGACCATTAAACGTATTGAGTGCAATGGTCCCTCACATCTGCAATTTCTTAGTGAAACTCAGCAAATGATTGCTGGATAGACATTGCGATCTCATCAATCTTAAATGTCAGTCCGTCAATTTTGGAAGTAAAATAGTTGTAGAAGATAATCGCTACTGCAGAAGTACCAATACCTAAAGCCGTATTAATAAGTGCCTCGGAGATACCGATTGAAAGAGCAGCAGAGTCTGGTGTACCACCACCGGAACCAAGTGCGTTAAACGCCTTGATCATCCCGATCACGGTTCCAAGAAGTGCTACAAGTGTTGCAACGGTACCCAAAGTGGAAAGAATCATCATGTTTTTCTCCAGCATCGGCATTTCCAGTGTAGTTGCTTCTTCAATTGATTTGTTAAGAGCTACCATTTTCTGCTCTTTATTCATTGTAGTATCGTGAGACAGCGCCTTGTAAGTTGTAAGACCTTCTCTTACTACATTACCAACAGAACCTTCCTGTCTGTCGCACTCTTCAATAGCCTCGTCCACTTTGTTCTGGTTAAGCAACCTTCTTACGTTAACAACGAAGTTATCAACATTCCCTGATCCTGAAGCTTTTCTAAGAACAAGTGCCCGCTCTATAGAGAAAACAATTACGATGATCATAAATGCGATAAGAATCGGTACGATAGGACCTCCCATGAAGATAATACCCATAAATCCGTCCGGATGCAGTTCCTTAGTTTCTACTCCCGAAAAACCAACAGAAGGACCTGTTAGACGTGGATCGTCCTTAAAGTTACTTGGATTCCCCAGTACGAAATAATAAACCAGGTATCCAATACCAATCAGAATAGGTAATATTAAAGCAGGATTTAAACCTCCTAATTTTTTAGCAACAACTTGCTCCCCATTGTTTGAAACATTCATTTCCATATTAAACTAAATTATAATTGTTATTTTTTTTTAAAAATTTATGCCGTAAAATAAAAGCAAATATTATTATCACGCAAACTTTTCAGCCGTATAGCAACAGATATTAGCGTGCATTAACAATAATTAATATTGCCGATTTATCAATAAGATTCCCAAATAATGCTTAATATAGGTGATTATCTGAAAACCATTGAAAACACATGAAAATTACAGGATAACATTGTTAAATCTGCAATATTTATCAATCTTTCATTTAAAATCAGACGACAATATTAACTATTTTATTCCGAACAATAATCACTTTTTTGGGCGAATTACCGCCGAGTTGCTGAATGGTTCTTTCGTCCTTCATCACCTCAGTCTCAATTTGCTCTGTATCCAAATCGGTACCAAGACTTATCTTAAACCTCATCTTGCCGTTAAAACTTACTGGATATTCAAAATTGGCCTCAGTCAGGTACTCTTCCTTCAGTTCCGGAAAGGGAATCGTCTCAATCGAATCAGTATGTCCCATTACACTCCACAACTCTTCGCAAATATGTGGTGCATACGGGGAAATTACAACTGCCAGCGGCTCCAGGATTTTTCGCTTACAGCATTTAAGTTTCTGCAACTCATTTACAGCGATCATGAAGGATGAAACGGAAGTATTGAACGAAAAATTGTCCAGATCGTAAATTACTTTCTTTATTAAAGTATGCAATACCTTGTATTCTTCCTTAGTTGGCTCGTCCTCAGACACATCTATATCGTCGCCATTGAAATACAGGTTGTAGAATTTCTTCAGGAAACCATAGACACCAGTCAGTCCCTGAGTATTCCACGGTTTACTCTGCTCAAGCGGACCCAAAAACATCTCGTAGAGACGCAGACAGTCGGCGCCATACTCTTCGCAGATTTCATCCGGATTCACAACGTTATATTTGGACTTGGACATTTTCTCCACTTCACGTTCGGTTATGTACTTCCCATCTTCCAGAATAAATTCAGCATCCGCAAACTCGGGACGCCACTTTCTGAATGCCTTGGTATCGAGTTCGTCTGATGTTCCTTTCAGAAGTGAAACATCAACATGTATCTTCTGTGTTTCCTGATCACCGATAATATTCCGGGAAATAAATCGGTTGGTTCCTGCTATCCTATGCACAAATGCACTCATCCCCAGAATCATTCCCTGGTTAATCAGCTTTTTAAACGGTTCTTCATGGCTGATATAGCCTCTGTCCTTCAGGAACATATTCCAGAAACGGGCGTAAAGCAAATGTCCGGTCGCATGTTCGCTTCCTCCGATATAAAGATCTACCTGGCCCCAGTAATCTGAAATTCCCTTATCAGCAAATACATTTTCATTGGCAGGGTCCATATATCTCAGGAAATACCACGAACTGCCGGCCCATCCGGGCATAGTGGAAAGCTCCAGCGGAAATACGGTACTGTTGTCGATTAAATCTGTTGAAACTATTTGCTGATGCACCTCGTCCCAGGCAAATGTCCTGGCATTTCCCAACGGCGGATCACCGTCCTCGGTAGGCAAATATTTCTCTACTTCCGGTAATTCCAGCGGAAGTGCAGATGCCGGCAAAGTGTAAGGCATACCGTCCTTGAAATATACAGGTACAGGTTCGCCCCAGTAACGCTGACGCGAAAAGATAGCGTCACGCTGCCTGAAGTTAATCTTGCCATGCCCTATACCACGGTTTTCAATCTCATCAATGATCTTTATTTTGGCCAAATCGTATGTCAGGCCATTCAGAAATTCGGAGTTGACGCATACACTGTCTTTACTGTCGTAGCTTTCAACCTGAATATCCTGATCATTTTGAATCACATTTATAATTTCGAGGCCAAACTTCACAGCAAAACGGTGATCGCGCTCGTCATGAGCCGGAACCGCCATTACCGCGCCTGTTCCGTAGCCCATCAGCACATAGTCTGAAATATAGATTGGCATTTTTTTATCCGAGAAAGGATGCAGAGCATAACTTCCGGTGAAGGCACCACTGACATTCTTGACGTCAGTCATACGGTCACGCTCCGTCTTCTTGGAAGTTTCGTCCCTGTAAGCATTTACCTCTGCTTTCTGGGAATCCGTGGTCAGGAGATCAACAAGTGGATTTTCAGGTGCCAGTACGATGAAGGTTGCACCAAAAACAGTATCCGGACGGGTGGTAAAAACTTCAATGGAGGTATTTGCGGATTCGGTTTCAAATCTTACAGATGCTCCCTGTGACTTACCTATCCAGTACTCCTGAGAATCCTTCAGCGGCTGTGGCCAGTCAATATTTTTCAAACCCTGCAGCAAACGCTCTGAATATGCCGTGATACGCATGCTCCACTGCATCATTTTTTTCTGGAAAACGGGAAAGCCTCCACGCTCAGATTTACCGTCCTTTACCTCATCATTGGCGAGTACGGTTCCAAGGCCGGGACACCAGTTCACCGTGGTTTCTGCACGGAAAGCCAGACGGTAGTTCAGCAGAATTTCCTGTTTTTTTATTTCGGTAGCCGCGTTCCACTCTTCTGCGCTAAAATTCAGCTCTTCATTCTGGAAAGCGTACAGCTTATCCGTCCCATGATTGGTCAGGTGACTGATAAGTGTGGAAACATGTTCCGCTTTATCAGTATTACGGTTGTACCAGGAGTGGAAGAGTTCAATAAAGATCCACTGTGTCCATTTGTAGTAAGATGGTTCTGATGTGCGCACCTCGCGGCTCCAGTCGAAGGAGAAACCGATGCGGCGCATCTGCTCCTCATAACGCGTAATGTTCTGCTCTGTGGTGACCGCAGGATGCTGGCCGGTCTGAATTGCATACTGTTCTGCCGGAAGGCCAAAACTGTCATATCCAATTGGATGCAGCACATTGAAACCCTGATGCCTCTTATATCTTGCAAATATATCGGAGGCAATATAACCAAGTGGATGCCCAACATGAAGCCCCGCACCTGACGGATAGGGAAACATATCCAGTGCGTAAAACTTAGGCCTGTTAAGGTCTTCCGACGTTTTATAGGTTTGATTATCCTGCCAGTATTTCTGCCATTTACGGTCGATCTGCTGATGATTGTAAAACATTATTCCTTATTATCAATGAGTTTGCAAATTTAAGGCATTGCAGCCAAACAACACCATAGAAGAGCGGAAAGGTGGACACGCACCTTCTAAACGCAATCACAGGATACTGATACTGCATAAAAAAACCCTTCGGATGGGAAGGGCAGTAATTTCAGTTGGTTTGATATTAGTTTACACGTACCATAGTATATACCTGCGACTCGTACGTATCAGCGTTCAGGTCTATTTCCTCAATCTTAAGATTCATTGTTGTATCCGTGACATCTGAGATCTTTCCTGTATCCTGTCCTGTAAGGTAATTGATTACGATTTCTCCGGTCTTAGGATTGTACTGATAGTTAATGGTGCTTTGGAAAGCAATATGACAGGTGGTAAAAGTATCGTCCTGGGTAACTACACTACCGGTATTGTTTTCATTGAAAGTCCATCTGGACAGTTGCTGGCAGTCTGTATAATAAAAGGATTCTGAATTGGAGCCATTATTGTCCACTTTCGTTTCCACCATCTTTACAGGCTTCCATACACCAACAATATTGGACTTTACTACTTCATCATCATCGCAGCTCAGCAGGAAACTAAAAGCGAAAAGGGCTGCACAAAACAAGAGTATTTTTTTCATGAAATTATTTTAAGGGTTAAAAGTAATAAATATTTTAAAGATTGAAATGTTTTTGTTTACGTTGACGGCCGTAAAGATATTATTTTTGCACGAAATTCATTTACAGCTGCATAAATTCGCAAGGATAAGGACCGAGGGTCTTTTAACAGATACCTTAAGAAATTCAGTTTCGGCAAAGGGTTTCTGCGAATGAATACATGGAATTTTCCCAAATCTTTTATTATGGAGTACTCAAAAGAATTTAAGCAGGCACTAAGCGCCTTTACCTCTGCAGAAAAAGACAAGTTAATTTTCAGGTTGCTCAGGAAAGACAAAATACTGTCGCAAAAACTTTATTTTGAACTTATTGACCCCGAGAATACTGATGACAAACGGGAACAAATGGAAACCTACATCAGACAAACCGTTACTGCAGCGGGAAAGAACAACCGCAATCCGAAGTTATTTTTGCAACTGATACGTAAGGTAAGTGCCAAAATTACAGAGCATGTAAAAATAACAACGGATAAATTTGGCGAAGTTTCCCTGAATCTCATGTTGATTGCTGAAGTACTGAAACATCCCCTGCGGCATGGAGATTCTTATAAGCTTGATATTTACCTGCTGAATAAAGTTCTCAGGATGCTGACGTTAACAGTTAAGCTGGATCCCGATTATTATATTGACCTTATTGAGCTATACAAGCTAATTAAAAGTCAAATTACCGGCAGTCATCAACTAAAATCAATCAGCATACATATTGGTCTGAAGCAGGAATGGCTGGATCCGGATAACGTACCGGAAAACATCGCAGACATTTACAGGGATATTAAAAGTCGCGGATTGCTACGCTAGAATCTTTTCTAAGATGATGCGGGTCGCGTCCGGCTGATCTGCTACAAAACTGCCGGCTTTTTGGCCCATTTCACCTAACAGTTCGCTGTCACGCAGTAACCTGAGCAGGAATTCGGAAGCCTGGGTTTCATTATCAAAAGATTTGCCGCCATGAAGCACCATCAATTGGTCTGCTTCCGGATTTTTCGTGTATTTGTTTCCAAAAAGAACAGGCACTGCGAATGTGGCGGCTTCAAGAATATTGTGAAGACCCTTCGAATGAAAGCCACCACCCACCACAGCTACATCAGCATAGGAATACAGTTTGGAAAGAAGGCCAATACAATCGATGATGAGTACCTGCGCGCCCATTGGAAGAGGCTTTCCTGCATCCAACTGCGAATAAAGCACTGCATTCGGAAACAGGTCTTGCAGGATTTCTGTACGGGCCAGGTCATGAGGTGCGATAATGATCTTCGTTTGCGGTTCGTGGTAGGCCAGCAGAAGTGCAATCTGTTCCTCAGTTTCCCAGGAAGAACCGAATACCACCAACTGATGTCCATTCTTAAAACGCTCTACAAAAGGCACATGATTATCTCTTTCCCTGATTTGCTTTACCCTGTCGAAGCGGGTATCGCCAGCTATAGACGACTGGTTCAGCCTCAGGGTTTTTGCAAGTCCGTAGGAGGTTGGCGTTTGATGAAAGAACCAGGTCACATTTTTCCGAATCTCGTTCACAAACCAACTGCCGTAGGGCTTGAAAAACACCTGCCTCTCGTAAAAAAACGCTGAAATAACGTAAATCTTCGCTCCTTTACTGTTCAGATGAGCAAGAAGGTTGTACCAGTACTCGTATTTTACCGTAACGAAAATATCTGTGCTAAAATTTGAAGTAAACTGCTGAACCCAACGCGGAGTATCAAAAGGAAGATAGCAAACAGCATCGGCAATATGATTTTTGTGAATCACATTATCATATCCTGATGGTGAAAAAAAAGTAATCAGAATCTTGTGTTGCGGAAACTTCTCCTTCAGCTTTTCCAGCACTGGAATACCCTGCTCATATTCGCCGAGACTTGCCGCGTGCATCCAGATTACACTGTCAGTTGGCGAAAAAGCAGCTTTTACAATATCACAGCTCTGCCTTCTGCCGGCAAGACCTTTTTTCAGTTTATAGCTGAAAACCGCGCCTACCTTCATGGCAAAAATCATTAACGAAATAGAAATATTATATATGGACCTCACCTTAATTTGAAGTGTTTTCGTTTTGTTCAGCTCTACCGTTAGCCTTTCCCAGGTAAATGATCAGCCCTATAATCCCTACATACAGAAACCCGAGAATAATCCCGGGGGACATTGAAAATTCAGCATCATTACCCATAGCTAACTGAACGGTATGGTAGGAAATCCAACCAAAAATGAGAAGAATTCCAGTACATAGCAAGGAGATGAAATTACGTATCGCACTTGTATTCTTCTTAAAATCTTCCGGAAGGTTAATTTTGGCTGGATTAAAATACACGTAGGTGCAGATGCCGAAAAGAAGAGTTGCAATGCAGGCTTCCACCCAAATCATACTGCGGTTTCCGAATCCGTCTGGCGTCCCATCGCCGGAAAAGTGAACAGGGATGGTTTCCGATAGATCCGCATAATATAAAGCTGGGTAAAGCCATATAAAGGCCAGTAAAATCACGTTGATAACTAATGTAAATTTCGTCCGCATATCTAGTAATTACAGGAGTCGCCTAACAAATCTAAGTCGGTGTGTATGTCTGTTCAGGTCTGTATTGAAAATTCCGGAAGAGTCCATCAGGTCTATCCTTACTTTGCCGTAGGCATGGATAATCCGTTGGTCCTCCAGCATCATTCCTACATGAACAATCCTTCCTTCTTCATCCTCAAAAAAAGCCAAGTCGCCGGGCAGGCTTTCTTCAATAAAATCCAGCACTGTACCCTCCTCTGCCTGTCTGTAGGCGTCGCGCGGCAATAAAAGCCCGTGCACCTTAAACACAATCTGCATGAAGCCACTGCAGTCCACGCCGAAAAAACTCCGCCCGCTCCACAAATAGGGCGTATTAAGAAAAAGCATTGCGGTCTTTGCAATACTTTCATGCGTCGCGGGAAACTGTTCGGTTTTGTCCCGGGAAATTACTTCGCTGCCCATTGAGATCATCACAGAATCACTTCCGGCAAAACCAAACAATTCAGTAAAGATATGGACTGGCCGGGTAGAAAACTCTTCATCTGAAATTGCAGTAAGCTGAGTATGATGTACAAATCCCTCGTAGCCATCATAATCCATACGTACCTTCTGAAAATGACCTGCTGTTTCCAGTACATCGGCAGTTTCGCCATAAAGCATCTGCGAGACCATTTCGGACCGGTGTGTAGGCTCCAGGCGGAGCGGTGCTGCAGAAACATTGCATACTGCCTTTCCCATGTACGTTTAAACTTACTTTTTCCTGATTAAATTAATACCGTCGCGCAAAGGTAAAATAAGATTCTCAAAATCGCTGTCACGCGCCACCAAATCATTAAGTTCGATGATTTGCCTTGTTGCTTCATCTACAGGTCCGTCCGCCAGCACCTTACCATACCACAGCACATTATCCAACAGAACCACCGACCCCGACCGTAATCTTGGCTTTATTAAGTTCCAGTAACTTACATAGTTCTCCTTATCGGCATCAATAAATACCAAATCAAAAAACTCATCGGTTTGCTCCAGATAATCCAGCGCATCCTGAATGATAAAATTAATTTTCGCTGAATGCGGACTCTCCTCAAAATACTTTCCCGGAATATAAGCCAGTTCATCATTTACATCTAGAGTAGTAATCTTTCCGTCCGGAACAAGCCCTTCGGCCAGACAAAGTGTGGCGTAACCCGTAAATGTCCCGATTTCCAGGACATTTCGCGGACTCATCATCTTTGAGATGATGGTAAGCAGGCGTCCCTGCTGATAGCCGGAAAGCATATGAGGCTGCGTAGTTTTATGATAAGTCTCGCGCCGCAGTCTTTTCAGGTGTTCAGGTTCCTGTGAGGCATTATTTTCCAGATAACGGTCCATTTCCGGACACTGTTCTTCAAAAAAACTCATATAATTAATGCTTTTGAAAATTAAATAAACAAAAAAATCCCGAATAAACGGGATCTTATAGCGTGAAAAATTTCTTAGTTCTTAACCGGAGCAATGTCCATCAGCTTCATAAACTCATCCAGTTTTGGCATGATGATGATCTCTGTCCTGCGGTTTTCTGCCCTACCGGAAACCGACATATTGGTTGCCTTCGGGTTATATTCGGAACGGCCGCCGGCAGTAATTCTGGAAGGATCTACGCCAAACTGGGTTTGAAGCACCTTCGCCATGGAAGTCGCTCTGAGAGCGGAAAGGTCCCAGTTGTCTTTTGGCAGGTTTGCGGAATTCAAAGGCACGTTATCCGTATTACCTTCAATCAGTACAGAGTACTTATCATAGTCATTGATCACTCTAGCCACTTTGCCCAAAACTTCGTGTGCAGACGGCTGAATGTTATAATCTCCTGTTTTATAAAGCATCTTATCTGACAGTGAGATCATCACCACACCCTTCAATACCTTAATTTCAACATCTTGGTCAGAAACATTATCCAAAGACCTCTTCAGCCTGTTCGAAAGTGCCATATTCAGACTGTCGTTCTTGGCATTGGTAGAGATCAGACGCTTGATATACGAATTGGACGCATTGATCTCGCCAATCAGCTTGTCAATATTCGCAGATCCTTTACCGGTATTGGAAAGACAGGCATCCAGTGAGGATTTCAGCGCATCATTCTGACTTTTCAGTAAATTATTTTCGCTGGAAAGTCCGGAATTAGCCGACTTCAGGTCCTGAATTTCACGCTGGCGGTCACCAATATTGGTAATGCACTGGTTATAGTTTTCATTTAAAGCATCAAACTGTTTCCTGCTAACACAGGACGTGATGGTAACAGCAACTGCCGCAGCCACAATCATTTTTCCTATTTTCATAAGTAGTTGTTTTGTTAGTTTCAAAAGTACCGCTTCCGGTCTGAAGATAAAAATTATCTTTGCTAAAGATTTCTTAAAAGTGCTTACAATACAGACTTTTCAGGCCCAACTGCACCGTTTGAACATTCCTATTTCCCAAAACGGCTTCCTCCTGGCAATCAGCGGAGGCGCAGACTCTATGGTCCTGCTTCATCTGTTTCATGAGGCAGGCATCAGCTTTCAGGTGGCACATGTAAACTACGGACTGAGAGGCGAAGATTCCGATGCCGACGAAAATTTGGTTCGCAATTACTGCCTGACAAATAATATCAGATTTCACCAGTACACCGTTTCAAAAAAAGACCAAAAGCCGGCCGGTTCCATACAGCTCTGGGCACGGGACCTGCGTTACCGTTTCTTCAGGCAGATTCAGCAGAAGGAAAATCTCAGGTATCTGGTCACTGCTCATCATCTGAATGACCAGCTGGAAACATTCCTCATCAACCTGTCACGCGGTACGGGAATCAGAGGATTGTGCGGGATTACTGAGATTACGGACGATATCGTGCGCCCACTACTCCACTTTTCAAAAGAAGAAATTTACAGTTTTGCGGAGGATAATAAAATTCCGTTCCGTGAAGACATTTCCAACGCCAAGAATGACTATTTGCGAAACCGCATCAGAAACGAAGTCATTTCAAAACTGACGGATGCGCGGCCGGACTTTCTGGAAAATTTTGACAAATCCATCAGCTACCTTTATGAGACCAATAATTTTGTAGATGAAAAAATTGCCGAAATTGAGCAGGTTCTGATTCAGGAAAATTCAACGGGTTTCAAGATTGATAAAGCCGGGCTTCAAAAAGAAAGTGATTTTATTAAATTCGAAATCCTCAGAAAGTTCGGGTTCTCAAATAAGAGCGAGATTTCAAAGGTATTTTTGGCGGAAAAAGGTAAAGTTTTCCGGTCGGGTTCATTTGAACTTACCGTTGACAGGGAAATACTGGCCCTCCGTGCGTTACATGGAAGTACCGCGGCTGAAAACCTGGAATTTATCCTGGAAACTGATCACGACCAGATTCTGATCCCGGATAGTGTTATAGAAACTTTCACTAAAGACAGGAACACGAACTGGTATTTTGACCGACAAAAACTAACACTTCCGCTTAAACTGCGAAGAAAAAAAAGCGGAGACGTGTTTTATCCGATTGGCATGATAGGCAAAAAGAAAATCAGCAAATTTTTTAAGGATGAAAAATTGCCTATTTTAGCCGCGCAGGAAATCTGGCTCCTATGTGATTCCAAAGATGAAGTGCTGGGAGTGTTGCCGTTACGGCAGGACAGAAGGCATGTCGCAGATGCGGAAACCAGCCACGTTTTAACCTTGAATTTTTGAGGTCGTATTTTATTTCCTGCCCAAAACCTATTCCCTAACTGATAAAAATATATTGGGTAATGAAGTTGATGAAATTTCTTTTTTTCACTTTCCTGTTCTTATTCGGAACACTTTCAGCACAAATAAAAGATCCTGTAAAACTTAGCTACGAAGTCCTGCCCTTGGGCGACAACCTGTACGAGGCTGTAATAACTGCCAAAATGGAGAGCGGCTGGCATATTTACTCCAAAGATCTGCCACCGGACAGCGGAATCCCCACAGAACTGATTATCACTTCTGCCGAAGGAATAACGTTGGTAGGCGGAGTGGTGGAAGTTGGTAAAAAACATGATGAATTTTCTGAAGCTTTCGGCGCCCAGATCGTTTACTACTCCAACTCGGCGAAATTCAAACAGAAATTCAAGCTTAACAATCCTGAAAAGCCGGCTACTGTCGCGGCCGAGTTCACCTACCAAACCTGCGACGACCGCGTTTGTCTGGCACCCAACACCCTTGAATTTGCAAAAAAAGTGACCCCGGACGGCAACGTTGCTGCCACCGGGGTACCGGTTATAGCTCCTGAAATCACGCAGGACACCGCAGGTACAGAAAAAGACACTATTGCTACCACAGTTTCCGGACAGGCCAACTCAACAACATTTGCTCAGCTTGATCCCAAAAAACTCAAGATAGAAAGCCTGGACTTCAACAACCCACTCACAGATTGCGGTGAGGAGAAACAGGAAAAAAGCGATAATTATCTTACTTATCTGTTCCTGGGCTTTCTGGGCGGAATGATTGCCTTGCTTACCCCCTGCGTATTCCCGATGATTCCGCTCACTGTCTCCTTTTTTACGAAAGGGAATAAGGACAGATCAAAAGGTGTACGCGATGCATTGATGTACGGCTTCTTCATCTTTGCCATCTTTACGGCACTTAGTATTCCCTTCCACCTCATAGACGGTATAGCAGGAAATATCTTTAACCAGATTTCAACATCGATCTGGCTGAATCTTATCTTCTTCGCCATATTTATGTTCTTTGCGTTCAGCTTCTTTGGATATTTTGACATTACCCTGCCAAGTGCCATTGCGAACAGGTCTTCACGCGCCGAAGAAGCGGGTGGTATTGTGGGTATTTTCTTTATGGCCCTTACGCTTGTGATCGTATCTTTCTCATGTACCGGACCAATCCTGGGATCCTTGCTGGGAAGCGCGGTTACAGGAGCTGCAAATGTTCCAATGCTTCTAACCTTCGCACTTGCAGGCTTTGGTCTGGCCTGGGCAATTGTTTTTGGCGTGCTGGCTCTGTTCCCGCAGGCTTTACAAAGTCTGCCCAAATCCGGCGGCTGGATGAATACCGTAAAAGTTGTTCTGGGGTTTGTAGAACTGGCATTGGCACTAAAATTTTTATCGAAAGCGGACCTTGTTTCAAAGACCTTTATGCTTAAGAGAGAACTTTTCATTGTCTTGTGGATCCTGATTACCATTGGACTTGTTCTCTATCTTTTCGGAATCATCCGCTTCCCGCACGACGACAGAAAAGCTAAGATTTCCCCCGGAAGAAAAGTCTTCGGTGTATTTGGAATCGGTTTCCTTATTTATCTGATTCAGGGACTTGTGCCGGCAGAAAGACCGAAACTGCAGATGCTTTCGGGCATCCTTCCTCCATTGAATGTTAGTTATTTCAATAATGTGGAAGACGGCATTCTGGGTATGAAACCTGAACATGATTATTTCGCAGCGGTTGAAACCGCACGAAAAGAGAACAAACCCATCTTACTGGATTTTACAGGGTATGGCTGCGAAAACTGCCGGAAAATGGAGGAATTTGTCTGGAGTGAGCCGGACATCTTACCTATCCTGCAGAACGATGTAATCCTGACCTCTCTCTATGTTGATGATAAGGAAGAGCTGCCTGCAGAGCAGCAGACAAGGATCGACATGGGCAACGGGCAGACTAAACGGATCAAGACCATTGGTGACCGCTGGAGTTTGTTTCAGCAAATCAACTTTAACGATAATACCCAGCCGGTTTATGTACTTATAACTCCGGAAGGCAAAGTGATAAACGCGCCGTTCAAAGGGTACAACAGCGACAAGGAAGTCTTCAAAAAATTCCTGGAATGCGGTATCGGTTACTATAAAAACTCAAAATAAATAAAGTTCTGGCCGCAGGCCGGAACTTCTTTTTCTACTTAAGCGCTTCCTTCATCTGGGGAACGTTAATTCCGTTGGTTACATTGTGAATTCCGTTTTCCTCCAGAATTTTTATGGCCTGGCCGCTGCGGTTTCCACTTTTGCAGAACACCACTACAGACGGCTTACCACGGAACTCATCAACACGGCTTTGCACCTGATCCAGCGGAATATTTACCGCTCCGTCTATACTTCCTTCCGCAAATTCTTCAGGAGTGCGCACATCTACCAGCATTGCGCCTTGCCGTACCTGTTCTTTAACAGTTAGCGGCTCCGTGTTTACGTCCGTAGGTTTTGTGGTATTACATTGCAGGTTAAAGAACAGCAGAGCTATAAACAGAGATGATACGATTTTCATGACTTAAAATTTTTATACAGTTTCAGTAAAGATATAAAAGGTAAAAATAAACCTTTGTAACCTATATTACACAAAGAGTGATTCTCTTTAAATAACTTTGCAGACATCAGTGATATACTATGGGTAATAACAGGAATTTAGGGAAAACAGTATTTTTTATTCTTGCAGTCATTTCTCTGCTTCCTTTTATTTCAGCTCCTGTTGCTTTGCTGCTCGGTGTCTTCTTCATCAATATTTTTCAGACCAAAATAGAGCGATTGCCGAAATACACTAAAAAAGTGCTGCAATACAGTATTGTGGGTCTCGGTTTCAGCATTAACCTGGGAATGGCCATAGAGGCCGGAAGCAAAGGTTTTCTGTTTTCTGTATTTACAATTATTCTGGTATTTGCGGCTGGCATTATGTTGGGTAAAATACTGAATATTGACCGCAAAATCACCCAGTTAATCTCAGCAGGTACCGCCATTTGCGGTGGCAGCGCCATTGCCGCCGTATCGCCAACAATCAATTCCACCAACAGCCAGAATTCAATAGCGCTGGGAATTGTTTTCCTGCTGAATGCTTTTGCATTACTCATCTTTCCCTATTTAGGGATGTATTTCGGACTCAGCCAGCAACAGTTCGGTATCTGGGCCGCAATAGCAATACACGACACAAGTTCGGTGGTTGGAGCAGCCAGTAAGTTTGGAGACGAGGCGCTGCATATCGCAACCACGGTGAAACTGGCGCGCGCTTTATTCATCATTCCCGTAGTGATTCTGTTTTCAATTGTTTACAAAAAGGAAACAAAGGTCCGGTTCCCACTCTTTATTGCGTTCTTTATTTTGGCGATACTGTTAAATACCTATTTGCCTTTTCTGAAGAATATCACACCCTACATCGCGGAAATATCGAAAGCAGGTCTTAAACTGGCCTTATTCCTTATAGGCACAGGGCTTTCAATTTTGAATTTGAAGTCGATTGGCCCAAAGCCATTTCTGCTGGCGATTTTGCTTTGGATTCTGATAAGTTCGGTATCACTTTTCGCAGTACTGAAATTTTTATAAAGTTACGACAGGTCTTCATTCAGCAGAAGCAATTGATTAACTTTGTTAAAACATTGAGACTTTGAAAAAACTGATACTGCTTCTTTCACTTTCCCTGATATCCTGCAATAAGAACATTGAAAAATACGAACAGAAAAAACTGGCCGATACCCTTCGCGTAATAGATTCTATAAACGCGGCGCGTACGGTTTACAATGACAGTATACGCGCGTTGAACAGCCAGAACAGATATCGCGACCTGACAGGCCGCCATAGATTTACGCACAGCGAAATTCCGGCTTCAGGAACGGTGCGTTTTACCAAAAACGGACGTGACCAATATAAAGTGAGCGGCAAGGCTTCTTCCGGAAATGATTTTGTTGAAATAAACGGCGATTTAAAGGTGGTCACAATGCAGTATCTCAATTTTGAAGGTGTAATAAACCAAAAAATAAACGGCACCGCATTCAGACGGACATCAAAAACCTCATTTAAAGATGAGAAAAAGGGACCGTACTGGAGACTGCAGGATAAAAAAGGCGGCGAAGGCTTTGTAGAGTATATAGACATCCATTTCTAATATGCTGCACTTTAGTTTTTGTTGAAAAAATTTTATAATTTTGATTATGCTTCACTACGAAATATCCGGTTCCGGCACCGAAAACCTTGTATTACTGCACGGCTTCATGGAAAATCTAATGATATGGGAGGAAATGGAGGCTTTTCTGTCCGAAAAATTCCGACTGGTAAAAATAGACCTGCCCGGCCATGGACTCTCCAAAATACTGGATGAAGTCCATACCATGGAACTGATGGCCGAAGAGGTGAAGAAGGTAACCGACAAACTAAAAATCGACAGGTTCCATTTACTTGGTCACTCCATGGGAGGGTACACTTCGCTGGCATTCGCCGAAAAGTTTCCCCAAAGTTTAAAATCACTGACCTTATTCTTCTCATCTTATTTTGCGGATGATGCCGAAAAGAAGGAACAGCGCCGCAAGAGTTTCAGGATCATCAAAGAGTCTTTCCCAAATTATGTAAGAGCCGGAATCCCCAATCTGTTCAGCGAAAATGAAAAAGATATCCTGGAAGGCAAGATAGAACTGGCAAAGGAAATCGCGCTTTCCACAAAGAGTGAAGGAGCCCTGGCAGCCGTGAAAGGGATGGTAGAGAGAACGGACAAAGTTTCGGTAATGGAAAATTTTGAAGGTAAGATCCTGGTAATCGCGGGCAAATACGACAATGCGGTTAAGACGGAATTTATTCTTAAGAATTTGCCGGACCGCACTAATATTAAATCTTACCTGCTGGACTGCGGACACAACGGGCATTGGGAGAAACCGGAAGTGTGTGCCGCCATCATCAACACGGAACTGCTGCATAATATGCCTAAGAAACTGATCTTTTAGGAATAACAATGCGGTCAATATCCATCACTAACATTACACTATGGAAATCCTGTCCAAGATCCTGATCGCACTCGTTGCCCTGGAACATCTTTATATCCTTTATATGGAAATGTTTGCCTGGGAAACACTGGGCCGGAAAACCTTTAAAGGTGCATTAAGTGAGGATCTTTTCACGCCGACTAAAGGTCTGGCAGCCAATCAGGGACTGTACAACGGATTTCTGGCAGCCGGGCTTATCTGGTCTTTATTTATTGCCGATGAGATATGGTCGCAGAATGTGGCGCTGTTCTTTTTAGGCTGTGTTGTGGTAGCGGGAGGGTACGGAGCCTTCTCGGCCTCACGTAAAATATTCTTTGTACAGGCTTTGCCTGCGATCATTGCCATTGCCATACTGCTCCTGAAATAAAAAGTAGAAGCGAGGAACTTAGGGCGGAGTTACTTAAAAGTCTTCCGCCTCAATTTTCTCTTTAAAGTCTGCGATAGTTTCTTCGATGTTTTTCATGTATTTTCCCCCGGCTGCATTAATGTGTCCACCTCCGTTGAAATGATTTCTTGAAAACTGGTTCACATCCACATCATCTTTTGACCGGAACGATATTTTGATGAAATCCTCGTACAGATCTTCCATAAAAAATGCGGAAACCTGTGTACCCATAATGCTGAGACCATAATTTACAAAACCTTCGGTATCGCCTTTCTGGAAACCATATTGCTTTAACTCGTCACGTTTCAGCCAGAGAATGGCCACTTTACCTTCTTTTACGACTTCAATCCGGCCTAAAATCAGGGCGAGCAAATGCAGTCGCGAAACGGTGTTCGTGTCCCAGGTGCTGGAGGTAATCATGGCAGGATCAGCACCCTTTTCAATCAGGTTGGCAATAATCCGGTGCGTGGTCGCACTGGTGGACCGGAAACGAAATCCGCCGGTATCGGTCATGATGCCTGTATAAAGGCACTGTGCGATGTCCACATTCACTTTTTCTTCTTCCTCCAAAGCCTGAATGAAATGATATATCATCTGCGAGGTTGCAGGAACCGTAACATCAGAATAGACAAAGTCAAAGTCATCCGGCTGCTGGTGATGGTCAATGAGTATCTTTTTTGCCTTTGCCTTCTCCAGCCAGGGTCCTACCAGATTACCGCTGCGGTGCGAGGCATTGAAATCAAGGATGAAGATCAAATCTGCATTGTAAATGGCTTCACCCGCGATCTTGCGCTTATAATCGGCAATGATTATTTTTTTGGATTCCGGCATCCATTTCAGGAATTTCGGGAAATCGTTCGGCACAATTACATCGGCCTCCAGACCCATCTGTTTCAGAAAATGCTTCAGACCCAAACTGGACCCTACAGCGTCGCCATCGGGGTTGTAGTGGGTAATAATAACAATTTTATTTTCGGGAACAAGGAGATTTTTAATCTCTAAAATTTCTGAAGGACTGAACATGGATAAATGTAATTTTAGGGCACAAATATAAGGCTTTTGCCTTCACCTTTAGCGCCCTGATTTTCACCAAGCCGATGACTCTCCCAAAACGAATAAAAATAAAGAAATGAAAAAAATTCTACAATTAACTTAATTTGGAGAAATGCAGATATATTCATCCACTCGACTAGCAGGGATTTTCATAACTTTAAATCAAGTTAATAACAAACATCTCCCGTGCGGAGTTGAACTGCCTGGTAACCGATGGTAATACCCCCTGATTTCCTCACTTACAATAATATTGATGAACAAAATATTTTTAATACTGCTTTTCCTGCACAGTGCGGTTTGCTATACCCAAGAAGCAGAATGTGACACTTTAAGTGCAACCAACATTGAAGCCGTAACAATTAACAGTAAAGATTATGAAAAAATTGAATATTCATATGGTTTAAAGCAGGAGATTAATTTCAAACTGGCGACAGTAAACCCTAATGCTGAATATGAGTTAGGCTTAATATTTAAGAATACTTCGGGAAAAAATGGCAGAATTAGTAATGTTATACTATTCCTACATAAATCTGCTAAAAATCTACCCTTAGCAAACCTAGAACTAAATTTTTATATAGTGGATTCACTAACAGGTAAACCTTTAGAGAAACTGAACACTGAACAGATCATTTTCACGCCAACATCCCGAAAAAAAGGATCATTTAAAATTAATGTTGAACGTTTTAACATTCTCTTTCCAGCCGAGGGAGCCCTGGTGAGTATAAAATGGCTGCCAACAGAAAAACACGATATGCAGGTTGGTCCAGCGATTAGATTAACCAATTATAAAGACAGACTTACCTATACACGATACAATAACGACCCTACAAAATGGGGTAATAATTTTAATTTCTCGAAAAAACCAGGGATCTATACCAATGCAATGATTGGTTTGGAAGTGTATATAAAGCGAAGAACTGTAGACTAAAGCAGGAAGGAATGATGATAATGAGGAAAGGATTAAGAAAAAAATCTTACAATAGTTTATCTGATCGTTCCAACAAACTTTCTAAATTAATTTGCAGACAATAAAAACTTTCATATCTTTGCAATCTGAAAAATAAGAGATAGTATTTACTAAAAATATTTAGCGATGAGCAAAAGAACATTCCAACCATCAGAAAGAAAGAAAAGAAACAAGCACGGTTTCAGAGAAAGAATGTCTACGCCTAACGGCAGAAGAGTACTTGCTGCAAGGAGAGCGAAAGGCAGAAAAAGCCTGACAGTTAGTGCTCAGCGCGCTAAGAGATAATTTCTGTATCTCTACATCACCTATATGCTTGAAAAAGAAATTTTTCAGGCATTTTTTGTTGTTAAACTTTTCCAAAAATTTAGGATTACAGTACAGGATTATTTATTTTTGGACATTATTCAAATTCAATTATTGACAAATGCCGCACAGACACGAAACCGGAGAAAACATCATTAATCTAAGCAGTGCTACCATTGCACAGAAAAACTTTACTGTACTCAAGATGGTGGACCTTCATATACAGAAAGGTAAATTCTGCTATCTGATCGGTAAAACAGGTTCCGGTAAAAGTTCTCTGCTGAAAACACTTTACGGACATATCCCATTGGCTGGCGGCGAAGGCAGCGTGGCCGGTTTCGACCTGGCCAAACTGCGTACCTCACAAATTCCCGATCTACGCAGACGTCTGGGTATTGTATTCCAGGATTTCCAGTTGCTGCCGGACCGTACGGTTGAAAAGAACCTGAAGTTCGTTTTACAGGCTACAGGTTGGACGGATAAAGTAAAGATGGACGACCGTATAAATGAGGTGCTCGAAAGTGTGGGTATGAAAACCAAGAAGCATAAAATGCCGCACGAACTTTCCGGCGGTGAACAGCAGCGTGTGGCAATTGCCAGAGCTCTGCTGAATCATCCTGAACTAATTCTCGCCGACGAGCCTACAGGAAACCTGGATCCCGAAACGTCTAATGAAATTATGACCCTCCTTAAGAAAGTCGCTGTGGAAAATCATGCAGCAGTTGTAATGGCTACGCATGATTATCATATGATTCAGAATTTTCCGGGTGAGGCTATCCGCTGTGAAGATGGGAACGTTTCCGTACTGGACACGGCTGAACTGTTTGAATAAAATCCGGCCGGCTAATTTCTATTTAGCTTCCATTACCGAACACATGAAAATCCCGGGTCGCGTCCAGATACTGTTCTGAATAAACCCTCGGACTTTTTTCGATTATAAATTCCTGCTCAATTGCGGGAATTTCTTTTTTGGAGAACTCAAGCACATGCCTTTTAACGGGTCCGCCTGTAATACCAAAAACGTTTACTTTCCGGACCAAATACAATTGTAATTTAGCTGCTTTGATTTCAAGCCCGGCAGATTGGTCGGCCGGTATAATTAAAGATAGCAAGCCTGTATCTTTCAGCAGTTCTCCTGCACGGTCCAGCAGTGTAACAGCGTCCATCTCCACTGTTTGACGCGCAACGACATCTTTAGAGGAATCATTAACTTCAAAATAAGGTGGATTGGAAATAATAAGATCAAAACGCGTTTTACTCCGGAACGTTTTAAAGTCTGCCTGAACGGCTTCAAGTCTGTCTGCGTAAGAAGAATTCTGAAAATTACCGTTTGCGAGCGCCACTGCTTCAGGATTAATATCAAGCGCAGTGACCGTCAGCTTTATATTTCGTTGTGTCAGCATCAAAGGAATCAGGCCCGTACCCGTGCCGACTTCCAGAACAGATTCTGCTTCGCTGATACTAGCCAAAACTCCCAGAAGCACTCCGTCTGTACCTACACGGAATACGCCGGTCTGCTGGGCGATCATAAAATTTTGGAATCGGAAAGGTTTCATTAAAGATTTGTAGGAAGAGAAATGGTGAACTTTGCTCCTTTGCCAAGTTCAGATTTTACGGTAATAACTCCGCCATAATCTTCGACCATCCGGCGTACCATCGTGAGGCCAAGTCCCATGCCGGAGGTTTTGGAAGTAAAACTTGGTTCAAAAATCCGCTCCAGCATACCTTCGTCAATTCCGACACCATTATCTTCCACAGAAATAATTACCCTTTTGTTAAACTGCTCCAGGTCCACATTAATAATGGGTTCAGCGGTATCTTCTACAGCCTGCTTAGCATTTGTAATCAGGTTGGTTATAATCCGGTTCAGGTAAATTCTGTCCATATTCACCATAATATCAGCCCGGTTGCTGTGCACAAAAATGCGGTCGTTATTAAAGATCCTGAGAATCGAGTCCACTTCTGCATTGAGGTGAAAGGTTTCATTATTCTTTTCCGGTAATTGCGCAAACTGGGAAAATGCTGTTGCAACTGTAGCAACCATGTCTATCTGATCAATAACGGAAGAACTCATCTTTTTAAGTTTGTCCCTGATGTCAGGATCATCTGGATTAAACTTACGTTCGAAATTCTGTATCGTGAGCTTCATTGGAGTCAGCGGATTCTTCACCTCGTGCGCGACCTGTTTCGCCATTTCACGCCACGCTTTTTCCTTCTCACTGAAGGCAAGGCGGTCCTTATGGTCCTGAATCTGCAGAATCATTTTATTATACGCTTTTACCAGTGCTCCCAATTCATCATTCTGATAATAAGAAATCGGCTGCATTTCTTTATCAAAGATGGTTATCCGGGTAATCACTTCTGAAAATCTGGAAATAGCATCAGTAAGATGCTTGGAAATCACCCAACTAAGCCAGATACTGAAGGCAATTACAAGGAGGTTTACCAAAAGCATATACTTAAGATACTTATTCAGAATATCCAGATGCGCACTCTCATTATGATAATAAGGAAAATACACAATACCGATGGGTTCAAGCGAATTGTTTTGAAAAATGGTGTAAGAGGATGTTTTATTAGCACCAATGGTCGCGTCAAATTCTGGTACATCAACCCTTTTATTTCCGGTGATTACAGAATGCAGAATATTTTGTGGAATTTTTTTCTGTGGAACCAAAGTACTTTCTCTGTTGGACAATAAAAAATTACCCTGAAGATCATAAATGATAATATCCTGATTGGTAATATCGGCAATTTCGAGGATCTTATTCTTCAGGACTTGCGGAATCTGTTCTGTACTTACAGGAGCTTGACTTACCGCGTAGTCCAGGGCCGCCATCAGGCTGTTTGTTTTATTCTGCATGTCCGTACGGCTCTGCTCCTGTGCATTATTCTTAAGCAGAAAATAAGATAGCATGGACGAACCCGCCATGCTAAGAATACAAACTACAATAAAACCCCAGAAAACCCTGTTTCGAAGACTGTAACCTTTATATTTACTGAGTGGCATGCTTGGCTGTGAGTTTGGCTATGTATTTTCCGATGATGTCAAATTCAAGATTGACTTCATCGCCGACTTTCAAGTTTTTCATATTGGTAAAATTCCAGGTATAGGGGATCAAAGCAACTGAGAAACGGTTGTTGCCGCTGTCTGCAACTGTAAGACTGATTCCGTTTACGGTAATTGAACCCTGCGGAACGGTTATGAAATCACTGCCTGCGTCATATTCGAAGGTGAGCACATAACTTCCGTCTTTCTGTTCCATTGCAATAAGTCTGCCAGTAAGGTCCACATGTCCCTGAACAATATGCCCGTCCAGACGGCCGTTCATCAGCATGCAGCGCTCAAGATTTACCTCTGTACCTACGGTCCAGCTGCCTAAATTGGTTTTCTTAAGGGTTTCGTCTATGGCGGTCACTACATAACCCCCTTCCAGTAAGTCTACAACCGTGAGGCAGCAGCCATTATGGGCAACGCTCTGGTCTATGGTCAGTTCGTGAGCAAATACACAGCTCATTGTAAAATGGATATTTCGGCCCTGGGTTTCAATTTTTTCCACGGTGCCGGTAGACTCAACGATGCCTGTAAACATAAAATGAAGTGTTATTGAATGATGTTAAAGTGTCTGTATATTAATACAGAAAGTTATTCTTAAATTTATAAATTTGTAACCTTTAAACAAATCCAAAGATAGTGATATGAGTTCAAAACAACATAAAGTGCGGGTGGGAATTTCGGTTGGTGATTTTAACGGTATCGGTCCCGAGATCATAATGAAGGCACTGAACGACAAAAGCATCACTGACTTTTTTACACCAATAATTTTTGCGTCCGGAAAACTCTTTACTTATCAGAAAAACATATTTAAACTTCAGCAAACTTTCAATTATATAAACGAGGTCTCCGAAGCTCAGGGCGGAAAGATCAATATGGTGAACCTCTGGAAGGACAATGTTAATGTAGAACTGGGTAAACCCACGGAAGAATCCACTAAAATGGCGGTAGATTCCCTGGAAGCTGCCACAGCCGCATTACTTAACAATGAGATAGACGTGCTGGTAACTGCACCAATCAATAAGGACGAGATGATGAAGCAGGGATTTGCTCATGCTGGTCATACGGGTTATCTGGAAGAAAAAGCCGGCAAAAAAGGACTTATGTTCCTTGTAACCGATGACCTTAAGGTAGCAGTATCAACTCACCATATCCCTGTGTCGCAGGTGGCATCCAGCATTTCTAAAGAAAGCATAAAGAAACAGATTAAACTTCTTAACCAGTGTCTGATAGAGGATTTCCAGATCCAGAAACCTAAAATAGCGGTATTGGGACTTAATCCTCATGCCGGTGACGGTGGCCAGATCGGCAGAGAGGAAATTGAAATCATACAGCCGGCAATCGCTGAGATATTTGACAACGGAATTATGGCCTTTGGTCCTTTCCCGGCTGACAGTTATTTCCAGCCGGAAAAGTACCGCAACTACGATGCAGTGTTAGCTATGTATCACGACCAGGGACTCGCTCCCTTTAAGACGCTGGCCTATGCCGACGGGGTAAATTACACGGCAGGACTGCCATTTATCCGCACCTCACCGGATCATGGCGTAGCTTATGATATAGCGGGACAGAACATAGCGGATGAACAGAGTTTCCGGGAAGCAATTTTTGCGGCGGTAAAGATTTTCAAGAACCGTTCGGAATACCAAACCCTCATGGAGTCCCGTTTAAAACCCAAACGGGCTGCGGCAGACAATGGTGTTGATGAAGATCTGCCGAAAGATTCCGCAAGATAGCATGACCGTTTTTGGTGCATGCAGGTAACAGGGTACCGTTTTAATTTTGAACGGATTACAAAAGATCAGCCTATAATTAAACATTGGTTGAAATATATTTGCTAATTAAAAATAAATGCATATTTTTGCACACTCATTTTATGGAGAAGCTAAGAAAATATGAAGTTGTATTTTCCGGCCTTAAAAACGGAAAGCATAACTTCCGGTTTGAGATAGATAAGGAGTTCTTTCAGCAGTTTGACACGGAACAGGAATTTACAGATCCAAAACTGGTGGCTGATGTTTTAATGGAAAAGCACACCACTTTTCTGGAATTCTGGATTACCACATCAGGAACCGTAAACCTGACCTGCGATATCACCAATGATCAGTTTGATCATCCGATATCCAGTGAGATGCGGCTTCTGGTTCAGTTTGGCGAGGAGTATGACGACAGCGAGGAAGAAGTAATAACGATTCCGCGAAATGATCATGCATTTAATGTGGCGCAGTTCATTTATGAAGAAGTAATGCTGGCAATTCCGATGAAGAAAATTTCACCCAATATTTCCGATGAGGATATAGAGAACCTGGAGAAATACAAACCGCAGGAAGAAGTGGAAAAAGAACCGGAGGCAGACCCAAGATGGGAGGCCCTGAGAAAATTAAAAGATAAAAATTAACATAGAATAATTAATAATTATTAGCAATGGCACATCCAAAGAGAAGACAGTCGTCTACAAGAAGAGATAAAAGAAGAACGCACTACAAGGCAGAAGTTCCTCAGCTTGCTAAAGACGCTGCATCAGGTGAACTTCACCTGTATCACAGAGCTCACTGGCATGAAGGAAAACTTTACTACAGAGGAAAAGTAGTAATGGAAAAAACTACAGAAACTACTGAAGAAGCTTAAGATCAATTCTTAACGCAAAACTTCTGTTTCACATAAAAAACCACTCGATTATAATACTTTCGGGTGGTTTTTTGTTGTGTTTTCTTAAAAATTGGTATCTTTGGAACCTTAATTAAACATCAACTATGGACATTAGAGAAATACAGAACCTCATTAAATTTGTATCAAAAGCAGAGGTTTCCGAAGTGAAGTATAAAACAAAGGATTTTGAAATTACAATCAAAACTCCTCTAGCAGGAAATGACACAGTGAGCTATATCTCACAACCTGCAATGTACCAGGGCCAGGCGCCTGCTCCACAAGCCGCTCCACAGGCCGCACCTGCTGCCGCTGAAAAACCTGCTGAGGCTGCATCTGATGACAGTAAATACCTTACCATCAAATCTCCAATGATTGGTACCTTCTACAGAAAACCAAGTCCTGATAAAGATGTTTTTGTAAATGTAGGTGACGATGTATCCAACGGAAAAGTGGTTTGCGTTATTGAAGCAATGAAGCTTTTCAACCAAATAGAATCCGAAATCTCAGGAAAAATCGTGAAAATTCTTGTAGATGATGCTACTCCTGTAGAGTACGATCAGCCTCTGTTCTTAGTAGACCCTTCTTAGTAATTTTAGATTGTAAATTATAGATTTTCAATGTCTAAGACATTTGAAATAATTTAAAATTCAAAATTTAAAATTTAAAATCAAAAGATGTTCAAAAAAATATTAATTGCCAACCGGGGCGAGATTGCCATGCGTATTCTCCGCACCTGTAAGGAAATGGGCATTAAGACAGTTGCTGTATATTCCACTGCGGATAAGGACAGCCTCCATGTTAGGTTTGCAGATGAAGCCGTTTGCATTGGACCTGCCATGAGCAAAGATTCCTATCTTAAGATCCCAAACATCATCGCAGCTGCCGAAATTACAAATGCAGATGCAATACATCCGGGTTATGGGTTTCTTTCTGAGAACTCCAATTTTTCCAGAATCTGCCAGAAAAACGGAATTAAGTTTATAGGTGCCACACCGGAACAGATAGACCGTATGGGCGACAAGGCCAATGCAAAGGCAACAATGAAGGAAGCTGGTGTTCCTTGTGTTCCGGGTTCGGACGGCCTCATTGACTCTTACGAGCATGCAGTTCAGCTGGCCAAGGAAGTGGGCTACCCCGTAATGATTAAAGCTACCGCAGGTGGTGGCGGAAAAGGTATGAGAGCAGTGTGGAAGGAAGAAGACCTTCAGGAGCATTGGGAATCTGCCATCCAGGAAGCTGTTGCAGCGTTTGGCAATGGTGGGATGTACATGGAAAAACTGATTGAGGAACCAAGGCATATTGAAATCCAAATTGCAGGCGACCAGTACGGCAAAGCCTGTCACCTTTCCGAAAGAGACTGCTCCGTACAGAGAAGAAACCAGAAACTTACCGAGGAAACTCCATCACCGTTTATGACCGATGAACTTCGTGAGAAAATGGGTGAAGCTGCGGTAAAAGCTGCTGAATATATTGGATACGAAGGTGTAGGTACCATCGAATTCCTGGTAGATAAGCACAGAAATTTCTACTTCATGGAAATGAACACGCGTATTCAGGTAGAGCATCCTATTACCGAGCAGGTGGTAGATTATGACCTGATCCGTGAGCAGATTCTTCTGGCTTCGGGTTCACCTATCAGCGGAATCAACTATTTCCCGAAACTGCACTCTATTGAATGCCGTATCAATGCGGAAGATCCTTACAACGATTTCAGACCTTCACCGGGCAAGATTACGGGACTTAACATTCCGGGAGGACACGGTATCCGTGTAGACACACACGTGTACGCAGGTTATACCATTCCATCCAATTATGACTCAATGATTGCTAAGCTAATCACAACTGCACAGTCCAGGGAAGAAGCGATCTCCAAAATGAAACGTGCCCTGGAGGAGTTCTATATTGAAGGAGTGAAGACAACCATTCCTTTCCACAGACAACTTATGGAAAACGAAGATTATCTGGCCGGAAACTACACCACAAAGTTCATGGAAGATTTTGTGATGGAGAAGAAATTTGACCACTAATAACGACCTAATTAAGATAAACAAACCTGCATTTTTGCAGGTTTTTTTTGTGTAAAATTTTTAGGGAAGAAAAGAGAAATTGTCGTAGCATATATTTTTTTTGAATACTTTTAAGGAAATTTAGCTATGCGCAAACTCACTGTTCTTCTCCTTTTCCTAATATTTTCGGCTGCGGCTCACGCACAGCAACATACCTTGTTGAAAATCCTGAACGGGGAACTGAAGAAGGAAGTCAAAAATCAGTTGAAATCACCGCAATTTAATGGGGATACAATCCGCATCGTCCGGCCTTTCGAAATCAGCAAGGACAATATTCTGTCACTGGAAATCGAAAAACGAAGTCCATACCTGGAGGGCGTTTGGATTATAAGACAGGAAGTACCTTTAAGCGTGGTAAAAATGGTTGGAAAGGATATCAATATCATTTTGGAGACCGGTGACAGCCTGGTCACCACCACTTCATACAGAAGTGCTGAAGGAGCGGGTAAAGCCGAAAAGATAATGGGTAACCTGTTTTTCCTTTATCTGGTCAATGAAAAGCAGAATGAAGACCTGGGCACTGCGATACAGCGGGCATTTATAAAAGCAGGGGTACCCGTACTGAAAGAGTATTGGTATGACTGATCATGAAAACGTGAGCCTTGCGCACCATGTTCCCCTTTAATGCAGCTTACAGTCTGGATATGTTCAGCAGGCACTTGAAAATAATTCCCTATTTTTGTTGCTAAAATTTAAAGGACCGATGAATACAATGAACAGCAGCGACTATATACAGCTTGAAGAGAAATACGGCGCACACAATTATCACCCCCTGCCGGTAGTTTTGGACCGTGGCGAAGGTGTATATGTCTGGGATGTTGAAGGAAAGAAATATTTCGATTTCCTTTCAGCCTATTCTGCTGTAAATCAAGGTCATTCCCATCCTAAAATTGTGGAAGCACTGGTAAACCAAGCTTCTAAACTGGCTCTTACCTCACGTGCCTTCTATAATTCCAAACTGGGCGAGTACGAAAAGAAAATCACTGAACTTTTTGGTTTCGATAAAGTGCTGCCAATGAACTCAGGTGCCGAGGCTGTGGAAACAGCCGTAAAGATTGCCAGAAAATGGAGCTATGAAGTTAAGGGCATCGCGGAAAACCAGGCACAGATCATTGTGTGTGACAACAACTTTCACGGCCGTACCACCACAATTGTTTCATTCTCCAACGATCCGGATGCGAGCACCAATTACGGTCCTTTTACACCAGGTTTTATAAAGATCCCCTATAACAGCCTGGAGGCATTGGAGCAAATCCTTCAGGACCAGTCGGCGACTACGGCGGCATTTCTTGTGGAACCGATTCAGGGCGAGGCTGGAGTTTATGTTCCGGATGCCGGTTACTTAAAAGGAGCTTTGGAACTCTGTAAAAAATACAACGTTCTTTTTATTGCTGATGAAGTACAAACCGGTATTGCAAGAACAGGTCAGTTAATTGCCTGTCACCACGAAGGTGTTCAGCCTGACATCCTGATCCTGGGCAAGGCACTTTCCGGCGGAATGTATCCTGTATCTGCAGTACTTGCTGATGACCACATCATGAACGTTATTAAGCCGGGACAGCACGGATCTACATTTGGTGGAAATCCAATGGCTTGTGCTGTAGCAATGGCGGCTCTGGATGTAGTGGCAGATGAAGGCCTTTCTGAGAGAGCTGAAAAACTGGGGAAAAGGTTCCGTGATGAAATCGAAAAAATCATTACAAAAACAGACCTCATCGTAAGTGTACGCGGAAAAGGATTACTGAACGCCATCATCATAAATGACACCCAGGACTCTCCTACCGCCTGGAACCTTTGTGTAGACCTTATGAAAAACGGACTTCTTGCCAAACCAACTCATGGCAATATCATCCGTCTTGCACCACCTTTGGTGATTACCGAGGAACAGCTGACGGAATGTCTGGCCATTATCAAGAAAACAGTACTGGAATATAAGAGGTAATGAAACTGTCGGTAGTTGTCATCACCTTTAACGAAGAAAAGAATATCGGCCGCTTCTTAAAAACAGTGGCCGATATTGCTGATGAGGTTATCATTGTGGACAGCTATTCCACGGACCGTACAAAGGAGATTGCCTCAGAGCATCCCTCTGTAACATTTATCAGCAATGAGTTCAAAGGCTACGGGCAGCAGAAAAACTTTGCCCTGAGCAAGTGTCGCGGCGAGTGGATCCTTTTCCCTGACGCAGACGAGGTGGTGGATGAGCAGGCCAAAGAATCTATAAAACAAATCATCGCAGGCAAAGGTAATGCTGATGTTTATCTACTAAAATTCAACAACATCCTGCTGGGGAAACATCTCCGTTATGGCGGTTGGGGTTCTGTAAGCCGGGAAAGATTTTTCCGCAACGGTTTTGGGGAATACTCTGATGATAAAGTTCACGAAAAATTCCTCACTTCCGGCCGCATATCCACCCTGAATGGCAGGATCAACCATTATACCTATCACAGCGTCAGTCAGCATATTGATAAGATTAACCGCTACTCCACGCTGATGGCAGAAAAATATGTTTCGGCGGGGAAAAAAGTGGGGATAATAAAAATCGTCTTCACTCCGTGGTTTACTTTTATAAAGGATTACATTTTTAAACTTGGATTTCTGGATGGTGTTATAGGGCTGTATGCTGCGGTTACCACAAGCTACTACGCATTCCTTAAGTATATAAAACTATACCTGCGTAAGAAATCATGATATTTCCTGTTTGATGTAAATCCTGGCTTGTACTATTGCATAAATTGAGGGTGCTAAATCTGAAACGCCACTCTACGGGCACATATCCGCTAAAATTTCTTTAATTTGCAGCATGAATATTTGCGTAATCAGTTTCGATTTTTGGCAGTATGATGCTCATATAGTGGAAGCACTGAAAAAAAGAGGGATCAATGCGCATCATATCAATCTAGGCGCGTACCGACATAGGAACATTGCTGCACGTGCCGGAAATGCGCTTTCCAAAATTTTCCTGAAAAAAAATCTTAAAAAACAGCAGCGGCAGGAACTCATCCTGGACCAGCTTAAGGTTTTGGGCAGGCAGGATCAAATCCTCGTCATCAACCCAGAGCAGATAGAAAAGCATATCCATCTTCAGGTCAGGGAATATACCGACCGCTATATCGCTTACCTGTATGACAGTCTGGCCAGGAATCCAGCCGAGCATGTACTGAATCTTTTCGACAAAGTATTCTCTTTTGACAAAAGTGACTGCAACACTCATAATTTCGAACTTATAACCAATTACATTTATCTGCCGGAGCAAACTTGCAACGGTGACGCCGAATTTGACCTTGTTTATATGGCCTCCTACGACGACCGTTTAAATCTATTATACAAAATAACCAACAGGCTTGGTACTCTCGGCCTCACCTATTTTTATGTTATTGTGGGCAAAAAAACATGGAAAAAGGAGTTCTTTGGCAAAGGAAATTCGAACAGAAAATACACAAGAAAGCGGATTAAGCACAATGATATTACTGACTATTACGGCAAAGGTAAAGTTTTGCTGGACTTGGTGCGAAACAGACAGGACGGATTAAGTTTCAGGATTTTTGAGGCGATGGCCATCAGGAAAAAGGTCATCACCAATAACCGCACAATCCTTGATTATGACCTTTACAATCCAAATAACATCCTGGTTCTGGCCGAAGACCTCTCTAATCTGACCGCCGATTTTTTCAATACAGATTATGAAGAGCTTCCCCGCGAAATCTATAACAAATACACCCTGGAGACGTGGGTAAATACAGTCTTTCAACTTACATGAGAACGTCTGTAGCTTTATGCACCTACAATGGTGAAAAATATCTTCAGGAACAGCTGGACTCTATCCTTAATCAGAATCTTCCTGTTGATGAGATCGTGGTGTGCGATGATGGCTCTACAGACCGTACGGTAAAAATTCTGCAAGAATATGAGTTAAAATACCCGGAAATTTTCAGAATCTACAAAAATGAAAAGAACCTCAGAAGTGTAAAGAACTTCGAGAAAGCTATATCCTTATGCAAGCATGAAATTATCTTTCTGAGTGACCAGGATGACCTTTGGGTCTCTACGAAAACAGAAATCATGCTCCAGTACTTTAGAGAGCATCCGGAGATTGCTGTTTTGTGCAGTAATGGTTTCGGCATAGATGATTACGGTAAGGAACTGGATGTGATAACTATTTGGGACGTCCCTCAGTTCTTACGGGAAAGTAAGATTCAGGTGGATTATTTTAAGATGATCAGCTACGTTGGTAATATAGCAACAGGCGCTACTATGGCTGTTCGCAGGAATTTTACAGAGAAACTGCTGCCGTTCCCGGTTAAGCAGGGTTTTCATCATGATGAATGGATGGCCCTTGTTGGCTCATATTACCAAAAATTCGACCTTATACCTGACCGACTTATCAAATACAGGCTTCACCAGGATCAGCAGGTGGGCGGAATTTCGTATCCGAACACTGAAGATACCAAAAAACAACTTATACGATTTTTCAACCTCTTCGGACACAACAGAAATTTCGCAGCTTACAAGAAACTGCTGAAACGTTTGACCGAATCCTATTCTAAGGCACAGGATTTTGCTAAAAACGGAATCAAGCACGAGTTAGTGGACCAACAGCTTTCGGACGCAGTATACCTTTACCGGCAGACGCAGAGTGAGCTGAGAAGGAAATATCCGGTTCGTGCTTTCATACTTTCGCATTTGGACAGTATTACAGGAAAAAGACAGCTGAAACCATGAGCACTGTAGAATTCTCAATCGTAGTACCGTGTTATAACCAGGCACCTTATCTAAAGGAAACGCTGCTTTCAGTAAAAAATCAAAGTTATACTGACTGGGAGTGTATAGTAGTTAATGACGGTTCTACAGATGATTCGGAGAAAATCATAGACGAAATTTGCGCACTGGACCCAAGGTTCCGCAAAATTACACAAACCAATCAGGGACTTGCCACAACCAGAAATAACGGGATAAGAGCTGCGAAAGGCCATTTTATATTACCTCTTGATGGAGATGACAAGATTGGTCCCGAGTACCTGGAACTTGCCGAAAAAGAATTCCGGAATGATCCGACAATTAAACTTGTTTACGCTGAGGCCAAATTTTTCGGAACTGAAGATGAGCACTGGCCCCTGCCTCCATACGACTATACACGGTTGCTTTTTGTAAACTGTATTTACTGCAGTGCAATATTCCGTAGGGATGATTATCTGAAAACGGAAGGATATGACACAAATATGCGGCATGGCTACGAGGACTGGGAATTTTGGTTACAGTTGCTGAATAAAGACGATAAAGTAGTCCGCCTGGATACTGTGCAGTTTTATTACAGACAAAGAGCACAGTCAATGATTTCATTTCTTCATGAAGAGGAAAAAAGAAAGGAAATGGAGAATTATATTGTCCGGAAACACATAATGAAATATCCTGCATTTATGCAGCAGGGTCTGTCAATGGAGGTACTCCTGGATATAAGTTACCGCCTGCAAGAGCTGGAACAACTAAAAAACTCGCTCTCCTATAAGAAAGGCTTCAAACTGGAGAACAGCATTAGAAAAAAACTCGGCCGGATATGATGACACCTTATTTCAAAATTTGGAAGTACAGCCGGCAACTTAACAGGTCAGGACTGTATTTCTTTTTTCCGTTTTATCACATAGGCGGTGCAGAAACGGTACACCTTAAAATTTTAGCTGCGTGTGAGGTAAAACCAAACTGCTTCATTACCAATCAGTCCTTTTCTGAAGCTAACCGGCAGAATTTTGAAAAAGTTTCTAACCTCATCAGTTTTGATGATTCTGTCAATAAGATAAAATGCCGCAATATTCTTCTGAAACTATTGGCAGCGAAAATAAACCGACATAAAACTTCTGTAGTGTTCGGCTGTAACAGCATTTTCTTTTATGATCTGATTCCGCTTCTGAAAGATCATGTGCGGATTATGGATCTTACACATGCGTTTTCCTACGAAGAGTATTCGCCGGAGAGTTACAGTCTGCCTTTTGCTACCCGACTGGACACACGCGTAGTGCTCGGAACCAAAACCAAAGCAGACTATGCTGAACTTTATCAGAAAAACGGTATAAACCCCATATTTACCGAACGGATCCGCATTATAAAAAATGCAGTAGAAATTCCGAAAGCGATTATAAAAAGTGAAAACAAAATCCTTCAGTTAATTTTTGTTGCGAGAAATTCCCCGGAAAAACGCCCGGAAATCGTTTTTGACATTTTAAGAAAGCTAAATGAAATAAACTTCCCGTTTCACTGCCGGATTATAGGAGATTTTCCTGAAGGCCAGGAATTGGAGAACACAGAATTTACGGGTGAAATCCATGACACCAACAGGCTTAATGACTTATATACAAAAAGTGATATCCTTTTGCTAACCTCAGAGCGCGAAGGTTTACCAATGGTCATTCTTGAGGCGATGGCACATAAGGTTGTTCCAGTCAGCACCTCGGTGGGAGAAATACCTGAACTGAACAGTAACCTGCCGGGAATTTTGCTGGTGGATACGGGTGATCAGGAAAATGTTTCTGCCGAAATGGTGAAAATAATTTGCCGGCTTAATGAAAACCGCCGTGAACTTCAAAGCAGACAGGAAAACTGCTTTAAATTTGTAAAAAACAATTACAGCGAAGACCGGTTTGCCGAAAACTACCGTAATCTATTCCACGGGCAGTAGGTACTTCTCCAGCACCTTCAAACTGCACAAATCTTCCACTTTTTTGCTGAAGAACTGCTCACAGTGACGGTGAGCGTTATCAACGATGGCTTCACATTCTTCCGGGTTTGAAATGTAGTACTGCAGCTGCGATTCAAGATCTGAGTAGTCATCTTTTATTTCAATATAATGTTTTCCACCCACCAGAGACCCTTCCATAAACCAGGTTTCCAGCGTAGGCCTGGGCATTACCGCAATCGAATTTGACGACATGACCCACTTCAGATTAGTAGCCACATCGTTACCCTGTAAACAAAGGATGAATTTATAGTTCAGGTGATCTTCTATAGACATTTTCTTTTTTATCCAGATGGGATTTCCGCCCTGCGCATTCACCTGCCCCAAGTCACACAGCGGATGACCGAAGTACCGACTGAAAAATTGGTAACGGTGTTCCTGAAATACAGCTCCGCGACCTATAAGCACATCTTTTTTTGTGCGGAAAGGTTGGTCATTTTTAATCCACACAAAATGTCTGGCTTTATCCAGATTCAGCAGCACACTGTTTTGATTGTCGCCTGTAACCGGACGGCTTTTTACAATGCTTGGCAAATCGGGAACTGTGGTCACATCGCCAAAAACAAAATTGATGGGCAGTTCCTCCGGAAAAAACCGGGCGTACTGATAAGTGTCGTGGTAGTACGTTTTTGGTGTTACCGGACTCCTTAAGTCCTTCAGCGTACAGCAGGCTGCTGACTTTGAACTTTGAACCGAAGAACGGCAGTAATAAGCCACCCGGGACGTCACTAACTCCATTTGACCTGCGGTCAGGGTGCCTTCCAGCTCTTTAATTTTTATGCTGAAGGAGGATGTGGGTAAAATACGGCGCAGATAGGCCTTTATATAATAAAAGAATTTAACCTGTTTCTCAACTTTTGCCATCATTCCGAAATCATGCGGGAGACCTAAGACTCATCTCCGTTTCGGGCATAATCATCCTGAAGGCGAACGATATCATCTTCGCCAAAGTAGGTTCCTGTCTGCACTTCTACAAACTGTAAAAGCTCCGATGAGTTATTCTCGATACGGTGTTTTGCAAACTGCGGAATAAAGATGCTCATACCGTAACTAAGCTGGTGGTTCTCGCCGTCCAGCACAACTGTGGCTTCACCCTGGATTACAGTCCAGAATTCCTGACGGTGATGGTGAAACTGATATGAAAGCCGGTGACCGGGCATAACTTCAATCCGCTTCAGTTTGTAGGTAGGTTCATCGGCCAGTACATAATACTTTCCCCACGGTCTTTCCCCTATTTCCAGCATAAATTCTTCTTTCATGCAAAACTAAATAAAATATTACATTCCTGCACCAAAAGTCATTTTTTGGCTAAATTTGCATAAAATTTAAATCTATGAGTAAAGTTAGAGTTCGTTTTGCGCCCAGTCCAACAGGTCCGCTGCACCTGGGTGGTGCCAGAACGGCCTTATATGATTACCTTTTTGCCAAGAAAAACAACGGAGATTTTGTACTTCGTATAGAGGATACCGATACGGCACGATATGTAGAAGGAGCTGAAGATTATATCATGGATGCCCTGGAATGGGCCGGCATAACCCCCGACGAAAGCCCCAGACATGGTGGCAACTACGGTCCTTACCGTCAGAGTGAAAGACGCGCTATTTACGATAAGTACACTGCCGAAATACTGAAAACCGACTACGCTTACATGGCTTTCGACACCAGCGAAGAGTTGGATGAAATCCGTAAGCAGTATGAAGAAAAAGGTGAAGTTTTCTCATATAACAATATTACCCGCAACCTACTTAAAAACAGCCTGTCTCTTCCAGCTGAGGAAATTCAGAAACTTCTGGACGCAAAAATACCTTATGTGGTTCGTTTTAAGATGCCCGTGAACCGCGTGTTGAACCTAGAAGACACCATAAGAGGTAAATTCGCGGTGAATACAGATACTCTGGATGATAAAGTCCTCGTTAAAAATGACGGCATGCCTACCTATCACCTGGCCAACATCATAGATGACCACGAGATGGAGATTTCCCACGTCATCCGTGGCGAGGAATGGCTCCCGTCTATGGGGCTTCACGTTCTTCTTTACGAAGCGATGGGTTGGACAGCGCCGGAGTTTGCGCATCTGCCGCTTATCCTGAAGCCTGAAGGCAAGGGGAAACTCAGCAAAAGGGATGGTGCCAAATTTGGCTTCCCCGTTTTCCCGATGAACTTCACCGATCCTGAAACTAAAGAAATATATCCAGGTTATAAGGAACACGGCTATCTGCCGGAAGCCTTTGTAAACTTCCTGGCACTGTTAGGCTGGTCGCCTGCACATGATAAGGAAATTCTTAGTCTGGAAGAAATGGCCCAGGAGTTTGACCTTCATAAGGTTCACAAAGCCGGAGCCCGCTTCAGTAAAGAAAAAGCAGACTGGTTCAACCACCAGTACCTTCAGAAAAAGAGTGATGATGAGGTACTGACAATGCTGCAGGAACTGGAACCCGAAAAAACCAATGTTCTTGCTAAGGATAAACTTCTGAAAACCGTTTCGCTGATGAAAGAGCGCGCCACTTTTGTAAAGGACATTTACGAAAGCGGAAAATTCTTCTTTGAAGCCCCGCAAACCTTTGACGAAAAAGCGGTTAAGAAAGCATGGAACGATCAAACTGCAGACATAATTACCCAATTTTCAGAAACCCTGAATGTTGATAATTTTGATGCCGCTAAACTTAAGGAAGCCATCCACCATTTTGCCGAATCCGCAAACCTGGGAATGGGCAAAGTAATGATGCCCTTGCGCCTGGCACTTGTGGGCGAGCTTAAGGGCCCTGATGTTCCGGATATTATGGAAATAATTGGTTTTGAGGAGACTAAATCGCGGATTTTAAATGCGGTAAATAATATCGGATAAGTCTCTGCAATTTTCACTAATTTTGAAGGATAATTTTCAGGATATGCAATATTTAGAATTTGAAAAGCCAATCGAAGAACTGATGGAACAGTATCAAACCTGTTCGGTCGTGGGCGAAGATGCAGGAGTAGATGTAAAATTGGCCTGTTCTCAAATTGAGGACAAAATCATTGAAAAGAAAAAGGAAATATATTTAAACCTTACGCCATGGCAGCGCGTACAGCTTTCCAGGCATCCGGACCGTCCTTATACACTGGATTTCATAAAGGGTATTGTAGATAAGGACAGCTTCCTTGAACTGCATGGGGACCGTAACTTTGCGGATGATCCCGCCATGATCGGTGGCCTTGCTACTATTGACGGTCAGAAGGTTATGCTGATCGGAACACAGAAAGGCCGCACCACAAAGGAAAGACAGCACCGCAGATTTGGAATGAGTAATCCGGAAGGTTACCGTAAGGCACTCAGGTTAATGAAATTAGCAGAAAAATTCAGAATACCGGTAATCTCTTTAATCGATACTCCCGGCGCATATCCCGGACTGGAAGCGGAAGAAAGAGGTCAGGGTGAAGCCATTGCACGGAATATTTTCGAGATGACGATGCTGAAGACACCGATCTTCTGCTATATCATTGGTGAAGGAGCCAGTGGTGGTGCGTTGGGAATTGGCGTAGGCAACAAAGTATATATGTTGGAAAACACATGGTATACCGTAATTGCTCCGGAAAGCTGCTCTTCAATTCTATGGAGAAACTGGAATCATAAAGAAGATGCGGCTAACGCACTGAAACTGACACCAAATGATGCGTTGGAACATAAATTCATCGATGGAATTATTCAGGAACCTTTAGGAGGTGCTCATTACGAGCCGCAGGTTGCATATGATCACCTGAAGCAGTCTATCCTTCAGAACATCAAGGCTTTTGCATCCTTCTCCGGTAAGGAACTGGAACAGCAGAGACAGGACAAGTTCATCGCAATGGGTCGCTTTAAGGGCTAATAATTGTTCAGCAATATAAAAACAGGCTGTTTCCTAAAAGGTAACAGCCTATTTTATTAACTCTTATGCTAAATTTAATTCAGCAATTAAATAGCGGGCGTTATTTCCCTGATCTCAGTGTTATCGCAATATCCTTATTGATATTTTTGGCTGATGAATATTTAGCGTCACAAATGCTCGTGGTCACCAGATAATTCCCTTTGTCAATCAGGATATAACTTTGATTATTCGCTTTTACGTCCAGATTATAGTAACTTCCTTTTCCGCTGAACTTTACGATCAGGTTACAGGCAGACCGGTTCACGATCTGCACGTACGCCTCCCTTTTATTGGGACTGTTGTCAAAAAGATGATTCAGGACTTTTGCCGCCATCTTGCTCTTATCGTTCACGCCATCCTTCAGGTCTGCCCTGACCTCCTTCACCAATTTGCCCTTTGTAAGAGGTACAACCCTTGGCTTGGCGGCAATATCGTTTGCCGGTGTTATAAGCTGCACAAGTTTAATTCTTAAGTCAGCCACACCGGGATCGCCGGGGTTGTCTTTTATAAAGGTGGCAATGACTTTCGGGTCATTACTCATCTGTGCCTGTGCAGCCGTAAGCTTTTCGGCAGGGGCCTTTATATTTGCTTTTTTCTTCTGCGCCGGAGCCTGTCCGCAAATCAGAATCAGAAAAAAGATATACCATTTTTTCATATTATTATAGTGAGAGTTATTACTTTGAATGCCTTATATAACGCAAAAAAACAATGTTTTAGTTTACATAAATTTATTATCTTTGCATCGCTCAAAAAAGATTCTAAACTTAACTCTTTTTTTTAAATTCAAAAATAAATATATGTACACACCGGTAGCTGCAGACGTAGCGAAACTTAGAAACACGACAGGGGCAGGTATGATGGACTGCAAGAAAGCTTTAGTTGAGGCAGAAGGAGACTTCGAAAAAGCAATTGAAATCCTTAGAAAAAAAGGACAGAAAGTTGCAGCCAACAGAGCCGACAGAGAATCTACTGAAGGTGCAGTAATTGCTAAAGTGAACGACGATAAAACAAGAGGAGTTATTATAGCTCTGAACTGTGAAACAGACTTCGTAGCTAAGAATGAAGAGTTTGTTAAACTTGCTCATGACCTGGCTGAAATGGCTCTGGGTAAAACTAAAGAAGAGCTTTTGGCTGCAGATTACAAAGGTATTACCGTTGCTGAAAAATTAATCGAACAGACCGGTGTTATTGGTGAGAAAATTGAAATCGGATCTTTCGAAACGATTGAAGGGCCATTCCTGGGAGCTTATATTCACGCTGGAAACAAAATCGCTGCTATCACTTCCCTTTCAGGTGACGTAAACGGATCTGAAGAAGCTGCGAAAGCTGTATCCATGCAGGTTGCGGCTATGAATCCAATCGCTTTGGACGAAACTAAGGTTTCTCAGGATACTATCGACAAGGAACTGGAAATCGAAAGAGACCTGTTAATTAAAGAAGGCAAGCCGGAGAACATCATTGACAATATCCTTAAAGGAAAAATGCAGAAGTTCTACAAAGATAATACACTGGTACACCAGGCATTCATCAAGGACGGAAATATGTCTGTTAGTGATTACGTAAAATCACTGGACGACAGCCTTAAAGTTGTTGGTTTTGTAAGAGTAAGCCTTACATAAAATAAGCGCATAAATATACAGTCTCCCTGAAAAATTCAGGGAGATTTTTTTTTATAAGTAATCCACAATTAATGAGTAATTTTGACACCATTTTTACATGGATTATGAAAAAAAATTTATTTGCTTTCCTGGTTTTTTTCAGTTTTTTAGGATTTGCACAGCTGGACACCGACCACTGGTTCGCACCGATGGCAGCAAAAGCCGGTAATTCAGGCGCGGAAAGCTACCTCTATCTTTCAACCAATGAAACGGTACCTTTTACGGTAAGCATCTACAATAACAATGTTCTTTATACAACCGCGGTAATCAGCAAAGGTAATCCCGCAGAGGTCTTTGTTCCTGCGACTTTTATGATGGGACTGAACCAGACACAACTGTTCACTCCTGTAGCCAAAGGAATTTACCTGAAGGGAGCCAAAAAATATTTTGCCAATTTCCGGTTTGCCGTAACCAATCACGCCGAGATCATCACGTCCAAGGGGCTGGCAGGACTTGGAACTACTTTTTATGCGGCAATGGCACCCCTTACAGGCACCGGAACATACATCAATTCTACAATAGGCATAATGGCTACGGAGGATAATACCACGGTAACCATTTCGGGATACGACCCCGCCGTTGTATTTTCAGACGGAAGTTCCAGCTCAACCAAAACGTTCACATTGAACAGAGGTCAATCTTATATACTGGATGCAGTGAGCACGACAAACGCTGCGAATCTTGACGGACTCCTCGGCGCAAAAATCGTGTCGAATCATCCCGTATCGGTCACTAACGGGAACTTTAACGGCATCTACACCAATTTTAATTTTACCAATAACGACATCCTGATGGATCAGGCTGTCCCTGTGGACAGATTAGGTAAGAATTTCGTGGTGGTGAAAGGTAATGCGCCCGTTACTTCAGGCATGGAAACAGCACTTATTGTGGCTACAGAAAACAATACGGCAATTTCGGTGAATGGAGCTCCAACAGGAATCGTACTTAATGAAGGTGAATATACGATGATAGACGGTGCGAATTACACCCTCCATGGTAGCTCCCATTATAATATGGGCATCACAACTACCAGGAATGTGTATGTTTACCAGTTGCTGGGCGGGACCGCCACCGGTAGTGTTTATGCCGCGGGTGGATTCAACTATATTCCGCCATTAAGCTGTTTCCTGCCCAATAAGGTAGATGAGATAGGAAACATTAACAGTTTGGGCTCTGCAGTTTACAATACAAAGCTGAACATCATTACCCAAACTGGTGCTACCGTTACAGTTAACGGCAATGCCATTTCGCCTTTGAATGGTCCTTTCCCTGTTGTAGGCAACACAGACTGGGTAACTTATTCCGTGCCAAACGCTTCAGGCAACGTAACGGTAAATTCAACTAAATCTGTAACTGCAGGCATTGCGGCAGGTAGCGGTGCCGTGGGCTACGGTGGCTATTTTGCGGGATTCTCCTCGGTCCCGGTTATTGCAAAAACGGGGGACTGTTATGCCGGCATCCTGCTTCAGGTAGATAATTCCTACGATGCCTATCAGTGGTTTCTGAACGGTGTAGCCATACCCGGTGCGACGACCTTCTCCATTAACCCTGATCTCTACGGATCGGGTACCTACACGGTTCTGATCACAAAAAACCTTTGCGAATCCAAACTCACAGACCCTTATTCCTATACCGCATGCCCTCCAATCAGCACAAGCGTTCAAAATATTGGATCCTGTAACACCCTCACAATTACGCCTGCTTTCACCACTTCCGTTCAACCTGTTAATCCATCACTAACTCAAATAATTGCGGCACCGGCTTCAGGTACAGCAACGGTGAACGGAGCTACGGGAGTCATTACCTATACACCTGCTGCGGGCCTCACCGCAGATACACAGGTTCAGTTTGTGTATTATTTGCAGGGAACAGGCAATCCGGCAGATTTTGAATACTTTCGCGTAACAGTCAATATTGATGTGCTCCAAACTACCAATGCCTCGCTGGTTTCATGCGCGGGTGCGAACGGTAACGCCAATTTTAACCTTACCTCAGTAAGCAATTCCCCTGATGTTGGAACTACCGCCCAATACTTCACCAATGCGAACCTAACCGGGGCGATCGCAGATCCAACTAACCATTCAGCCGCCACGGGATTGGTTTATGTGCGGGTAACTTCGGCCTCGGGATGTGTAGCCACCGCTCAAATTCAGCTTACGGCGGTAGCTGCACCCAATATTAATGCCGCCGCGTATAATACAAGTATCTGTGACAACGATCTGGACGGCATAATAAGCGTCACTTTCAGCGATGTTACACCTCTGATTGTAACTAATTCCGGCCAGTTTAATGTCCGGTATTATTTGAATCAGGCAGATGCCGTTGCCGGAAACAACAACACCCTGGGAAATGCCTGGACATTCAGTACACCTACTACTGTATATGTGCGTGTTGATGCTTTGAACGGCAACTGCGCACCTGCATTAGACCAACTGAATTTCTCAGTCGGACCAAAAGTTCCGGTACTTACGTCCAACCACACTGTAACCCTTTGCGACCCGGACGGAAACGGCTCGGAACCAGCTAATCTCAACAATTATACGGGCGCGTTCACAGTTGATCCTGCCGCAACCTTCACCTTCCACGGTACATTGCCAAATGCCAATTCAGGAACGAATGCCGTTAGTGCGAACCAAACCATAACCGGTACCGGTGTCTATTATATCCGGATCCAGCATCCCGGCTTCTGCCCTCTGGTGGCCGAATTAAACCTCGCACTGCAGTCCCTTAACGTTAATCCCGCTACTCTTTCCACATGTGCGAATGCGGCAGGCACCGGCACATTTAACCTCACCACAGCAAATGTAACCGGCACACCAGGCGTTACACTGGGTTATTTCTCCGATCCAGCGCTCACTGTCCCGATTCCTGATCCTGCAAATTATACCAGTGCTCCAGGCACTGTATATATTCAGGTTTCCACAGCGAACAACTGCTCCGCGGTTGCTGTAGTAACACTTAACGTAATTCCGCTGCCCAACCTTAACACTGCAGGCTTCAACGGAGCCCTTTGCGATGACAATTTTGACGGCACAGTTCAGGTGAATTTCGCTGCCATTACCCCACAGATCGTAAATAATTCCGGAGCTTTCACTGTACGCTATTACCTGGTGCAGGCCGATGCCACTGCAGGCAATAACAACAACCTTCCGGCGAACTGGAATTATTCAGCCACAACAACGGTTTATGTGCGCGTGGACAGCAACACGGGGAACTGTACGCCTGCTCTGGGCCAGATTACCTTTAGTATTGGCAACCGGATTACACTAATTTCCGGTACAGGCACAGCAGAAGTATGTGACAACGATCTAAATGGCTCGGAACAGGTTAATCTAAATACTTACAATTCTTTATTTACTGTGAATCCCGGCGTAACTGCTTCGTTTCACAATTCACTGGCTGATGCTCAGAACGATACAAATGCACTGGCGAGCACTCAACTGATCACAGGCACCCAAATTTTTTACGTGCGTTTTGAGAGTAACAGTGCCTGCCCCACCACTGCTGAGCTTACCCTTACGATCAAATCACCAAAAAAATCTGATATTCTAAAGGATATCACCATCTGTCCGGGAGCTTCAACACTGTTGGATGCCGGCCCGGGCTTTACAGCATATCTTTGGAGCAACGGTGCCACTACTCAGACCCTCAATGCGGCTGTTGGTAACTACTTTGTTGACTTAAGTTTTAACGGCTGTACCTACAGGCAGTATGTAAGCGTTCTGGCGGCCCAGGAACCTGTAATTACCAGTATCGAAGTGAAAGGAGACGTTGTAACAGTAAATGTTTCCGGCGGAACTCCACCCTATCAGTATTCTCTAGACGGGATTACGTGGCAATCTTCACCTGTTTTTATGGGTGTAGCAAAAGGAACGCACACTGCTTATGTACTTGCTGCAGAAAAATGCCGGCCAGTGATGAAAGAATTCCTCGTTCTGGACCTAATTAATGCTATTACGCCAAATGGAGACGGCATCAATGACGTGCTGGATTATTCAGACCTTCAGAATAAGGAAAATGTTTCTATAGCAGTGTACGACCGTTATGGTGCCCTGGTATACCAGTCTAAGAGTAAAAACTATACCTGGGACGGTCGCGTGGGCGGCAGGGTAATCAGCAGTGGAACCTACTGGTATAGCATCAAATGGACGGATCCGGAATCGACAGAAAATATGGAATATAGTGGCTGGCTGTTGCTGAAAAACAGGGACTGATCCTTTTTAAATAAAAATTATATTCCTAAATCCAAATTTTATTATAAATTTGTTAAATTGAATAAAATTCCAGAAATATGAAAAAACATTTACTTATTTTGGTGCTGATGTTTGTCACAGCCTCCAGCCTTTGGGCACAGAGGGATACCGAGCATTGGTTCGCACCTATGAGGGACCGTGCCAGTTCAACTACTTCAGTTCAAACGCTTTTCCTTTCCACTGATTCTGTAACGCCTTTTCCTGTTAACATTTATAACAATAATGCAGTAATTGGAACAGTAACAATCAGCAAAGGAAACCCGGGAACCTTCATCGTACCTAGGACCGCTATCATAGCTACCAGTGATGGCGAATGTATGACAACCTCGACCAAGGGGTTGTATCTGCAGGGTACAAGTCCCTTTTATGCCAGTCTCCGTATGTATATTTCATCACACGGCGAATTTATTGCATCTAAAGGAAAAGCTGGTATTGGCACACAGTTCCGTGCTGTTGTTACACCGAACAACTATGTAACCAGCATCACCAATTTTGTGACCAGTGTACTTGCAACAGTAGATAATACTACAATTACCATTAACGGCTATCAGCCTGCTGTGCAGTTTGCCGGTGGTGCTACCGGTGCTACACTGCCCAGCATTAATATTACGCTTAATAAAGGTCAGTCCTATATCGTGGAAGGACCCGGAACTGTAGCCGGTAACGCGAATGCGTTCTCGGGAGCGCTGATTTCATCAGACAAACCCATTTCAGTAATGAATGGCAACATGAACGGTAATTATGCATTGGGATCGTTCGGTGGTTCCGATATTATCATGGACCAATCTGTTCCGATTGAAAGGTTGGGTAAAACCTTTGTAATAATCAAGGGAAACGCGAACATCGGCACTAATATGGAGGGTGCGCTGATTACGGCCACCGAAGACCAGACAGACATTTTCCTTAACGGATCACCCACGGCGGCAGCCACTATCAACGCAGGCCAGACTTTCCGGGTTATGGACACCAATTATATTGACCAGGGAAGTGGTCACTACAACTTGTACATATCTACCACCAAGAATGTTTATGTTTACCAGCTAATTGGTGGACGTCCTACAGACAATGCTACAGAAGGCTGGAATTATATACCGCCATTAAGCTGCTATCTTCCAAGAAAAATTGACGAAATTGGGATGGTAAACTCTATTACGCCTACCAATAACAGTACAAACCTAAGTAACTGGCTGCTGAAGCTGAATATCCTAACTGAGGCTGGAGCTACCGTAACCATTAACGGAACACCTCCACCTGCGGGTTCCGGACCTTTCACTGTGACCGGAACCACTAACTGGGTTACCTATTCGGTTCCCAACCCTACAGGAAACATTACCATTAACTCCAACAAAGCAGTGACAGCGGGTGTAACAGGTGGATATTCCAGTGCAGGTTTCGGCGGTTATTTTGCGGGATTCTCTTCTGTTCCGGCTATCGTAAAAGAAACCGGTGATTGTATTCCCGGAATTATTCTGGCGGTAGATGATATCTATACCACCTATCAGTGGTTCCTGAACGGAAATCCAATTGCAGGTGCTAATACCTTCCAGTATACTCCAACCATGCCGGGCGTTTATACATGTACGGTAAGTATTCCGGGTTGTGCTCCGGTTACTACTCCGCCATATGAAGTATTCCCGTGCCCTACCAATACAACACAGACAGTGAATGTATGCGGCGGAAGACAGTTTACCGTAGCTTTCTCCAACTCAACACAGCCGCTCGACCTAAGTTCTATTACTATAACAACACAGCCGGCTCACGGTACTGTAACAGTAAATAACCTTACAGGAACTATTAACTATGTTCCTGCTGTAGGATACTTGGGACCGGATACTTTTACTTACGAATTCCAAAGTACGGTACCCACCTTCTTTGACAGTGAGATAGTAACTGTTAACATCAATGTGGTGCTTTTGGAAACGGATGACGACACGCTTACCGCCTGTCCTTATAACGGTGTAGCAACTTACGACCTTACCACAGCTGACGTTTCTGACTACCCACTGGCAACTTTCAATTATTATCCAACGTTGACCGACGCACAGAACGGTACTAACGAAATCCTTACTCCGGCAGCTTACGTATCTGCTGCAGGCAGCGTTTTCGTGAAGGTCACTACTCCTGAAGGATGTGTGGATTATTCTAAAATCACACTTTTATTTTACGCTCAGCCGCAGGTGAATGATGCAGTGATGCAATCATGCTTTATTCCGCTGGCACCTACAACAGCTATTTTTGACCTAACTACTGCTAATGTGGGAGGTGGACCAGGAGCGGTGAAGAATTATTTCACATCTCTTGCCGATGCTGAGAACAATACCAATGAGATACAGAATCCTTTTGTATACAATTCTACCAACAATGTGGTGTATGTCAGAGTATATAATAACAACGGCTGCTACAGCATAGCAAAAATTACATTAAATGTAATTCCTCCTACCTACTCTACAGTCCTGGAGGACAAAATAATATGTATTGAAGACAGAACCACACTTGATGCCGGACCTGGTTTCGACGCTTATGAATGGAGTACGGGAGCAACAACCCAAAGTATTTCTAACGTTACAGTTGGAGAATATTGGGTAATCCTGACCAAGAACGGATGTGAAACTACACAGACTGTAAAAGTAACCAAGGTTCCTGAAGTTGTAATTACAAATATTGATATTACTAATAATACAGTAACTCTTGCAGTAAAAGGTGGAGAGCAGCCTTACCAGTATTCCGCAGATGGGATTAACTGGCAGGACTCCAACGTGTTTACCGAAGTACCGCGTGGTCAGAATATCTTTTTTGTAAAAGATTCCTATAACTGTGAGCCGGTTACTGTTGAGATAACCGTGCCAAACCTGATCAACGTAATTACACCAAATGAAGACGGAGTAAATGATTATATCGATTACTCTGCACTTAGATACAAGCAAAACCTAACCTTCTCTGTTTATGACAGATATGGCAATAGAGTTCACCTTGCCGACAAGAACAATTTCTACCGTTGGGACGGCAGATTTGCCAGCAAGAAAGTGATCACCGGAACTTACTGGTACCATATTACATGGAACGAACCGGACGGAACACAGGCTCCTGTCATGTATAAAGGCTGGATCCTGGTGAAAAACAGGGAATAAATTTTATTCATATTTTCTATGTAAAACACGGCAATCCTGCCGTGTTTTTTTTTGTTCGCTACGAACGAAAGGGGTAAAATCCATTTAAATTTTATAGATTTGTGAAACTTTACATCTAGAACATATGAAAAAACATTTACTCTTTTTCTTACTTCTGGTACTTTCATTTGGGAATCTGCGTGCGCAGTTTGACACTGACCATTACATTGCACCCTATTTTGCTAGTACCACCGGCTATACCCATGGTCTGTATTTTTCCACAAAATCGACTACACCTTTTAACGTAGAAGTTTACAATAACGGAACTGTAGTACATACCATCACTGGCTTGAGCAAAAACAATCCACAGGTTTGGATTATGACTACCGCACAGGCTCAGGACTATGTTTTTGCAAGTGCGGACGCTGATGCTTTAACCGTTACCAACCGGGGTCTCTACACCAAGGCGGTAGGCACTGCAAATGATATGCGGTATTTTGTATCTCTGAGACTGCGACAGTCGGCACATGGAGAGTTCCTGACATCAAAAGGTAAAGCGGGTCTTGGTCTGCAGTTCTACGCAGCTCCTGCCCCATTGACATACAATTCATCGTCAATGAATTTTACAGCGGGGGTCCTGGCCACAGAAAATAACACCACTGTAACGGTAAGCGGTTATAATGCCGGAATCCGTTTTGTGAACGGACCCGCCACCAACACTCCTCCTTCCTATACATTTACATTAAACAAGGGACAGTCTGTCCTCGTAGCTGGCGAAGCCAATTATCCGGCCAACCAAACAGGATTTATTGGTGCAAAAATTACTGCAGACAAACCGATTTCCATGACTAATGGTAATGCAAACGGTATGTTTGGAACAGCCAATACCACTTCCGGTTCCGATCTTATTCTGGACCAAAGTGTACCTGTAGAGAGGCTGGGTAACACTTTCGCTATGGTAAGGAGTTTAACTTACCTGGCAGACGCCTCTAACGTAGAAGGAGGGCTTGTGGTCGCAAAGGAAGACAATACACAGATTTTTCTAAATGGTTCTGCAACTGCTGCTGCTACGATAAATGAAGGTCAATACTACCGCATATTAAGTAACAATTATATCAACCAGGGAAATAACCACTATAATATGTATGTAAGTACCTCTAAGCCGGTTTATCTTTACCAGCTTCTTGGTACAGGAACAGCCGCAGCCGGTACAAATACCGCAGGGTACAACTACATACCGCCATTGAGCTGCTACATGCCGCGCGAAGTGGACGAGATTGGCTTCATTAACCAAATGCCGAGTCATACCGGAACAATCAACATGAAACTTAACATCCTGACAGAATCAGGTGCTACTGTAACCGTGAACGGTGTAACACCAACAGCGGTTCAGGGTCCTTATCCTGTTACCGGGAATCCCAACTGGGTTTCTTATGATGTTCCCAATGTTACAGGTAACTTAACAATTGTATCCAACAAAGCGCTGACCGCAGGTATTAACGGTGGCTATTCTACGGCGGGATACGGAGGTTATTTTGCAGGATTTTCATCGGTGCCGGCAATTGTAAAACAAACCGGCGAATGTATTCCGGGGCTGATTTTAGCAGTGGATGATATTTATGAGACCTACCAATGGTTCCTGAACGGAAGTCCGATATCAGGAGCAAACACCTTCCAGTATTCGCCTACGGTACCGGGAGTTTATACCTGTACGGTAAGTATTTCGGGATGTGCTCCTGTAACAACACCTCAGTATGAAGTTTTCCCATGTCCGGTAAATACGACACTTGATGTAAATGTATGCGGTGGAAGGACTTTTGATGTTGAATTCAGCAGTTCAACTCAAACTATAGATCTAAATTCGATAGTTATTACTACTCAACCTGCTAACGGCACTGTTGCTGTGGACAATTTAAACGGAATCATCACTTATACTCCTAACCCTGGATATTTGGGCCCGGACACTTTTACGTATGGATTCCAAAGTACAGTTCCAATATTCTTTGACAGTGAATCAGTAACTGTAAATATCAATGTAGTTCTGCTGGAAACAACAGATGATGCACTGATTGCCTGTCCGTTTAACGGCGTGGCAACCTATGACCTTACAACAACGGATGTTACCAATTATCCGGGAGCTACTTTTAATTACTATCCTACTCTTACAGATGCGCAAAACGGGACAAACGAAATCCTGGTACCCGCTGCCTATGTTTCAGCAGCAGGTAATGTATTTGTTAAAGTAACCACACCGGAAGGATGTGTGGACTATGCCACAATCACTTTGTCTTTCTATGACCAGCCTGCAATAAATGATGCGGTTATGGAATCATGTTTTATACCAGGCTCACCGGTTACAGGAGAGTTTGACCTCAGTACTGCGAATGTAGGAGGAGGACTTGGTGCTACCAAAGATTATTTCCCATCCCTAACCGATGCACTGAACAATACCAATCAGATCCAGAACCCTTTTGTATACCTGAGCTCAAGCACGGAGGTATTTGTAAGGGTGTATACCGCCAACGGCTGCTATGGAATTGCCAAGATTACACTGAATGTAATCCTGCCAAACTACTCGTCCGTACTTCAGGATAAAGTGATCTGTATTGAAGACAGAACCACACTTGATGCTGGTCCAGGCTTTGAAGCCTACGAATGGAGCACCGGTGCCACTACGCAGACCATCAGCAATGTTGGTGTAGGTGAGTATTGGGTATTGCTTACAACTAATGGCTGTAAAACCATGCAGACCGTTAAAGTGAACAAAGCCCCTGAAGTAATCATCAACAACATCGATATTACTAACAACACAGTGACGCTTACAGTAACAGGTGGCCAGCTTCCATACCAATATTCGGCTGACGGGATTAACTGGCAGGACTCCAATATCTTCACGGAAGTACCGAGAGGTCAGAATACCTTCTACGTTAAAGATGCACTGGATTGTGTACCCGTAGCTGTGGAAATCACTGTTCCTAACCTGGTGAATGTGATTACGCCAAACTCCGACGGAATTAATGATTATGTGGATTATTCTGCACTGCGTTACAAGAAAAACCTTACTTTCTCGGTTTATGACCGTTATGGAATCAAGGTTCACGAAGCCAATAAGAATAATGACTACAGATGGGACGGACGTGTGTCTGACAAGAAAGTGAGTACAGGAACCTATTGGTATCACATTTCCTGGACAGAACCGGATGCAGCAGGCACTCCAGTAACCTACAAAGGATGGATTCTTGTGAAGAACAGGGAATAAGAATAATTTTATTATATAAAAACACGGCAATCCAGCCGTGTTTTTTTTTGCTTAAAACATTGATAATGATTTATATAATTCATAAATTTGTATGACATCCATAGTTTCAATGAAAAAAAATCTCTCCGTTTTCTTTGTATTGCTGATGTTTTCATTTGCCTGGGCGCAGTTGGACAGAGAGCATTGGTTCGCACCGATGGTAGACAGGACGGGCAATCCGAACCCTTTTCAAAAATTGTATTTATCCACGAACAGGACCATACCATTTCCAGTAAGCATCTACAATAACAATGTTCTGATAGGTACCGTAACAATAAGCAAAGGCAATCCACAAAAATTTGATGTCCCCCGGAATTTTATCATCACGACACTCCAATCCGATCTTTTTACACCTATAACCAAAGGACTTCATGTTTCCGCAGAATTTCCTTTCTATGCTAACCTCCGCTTCTCGGTGTACAATCATGCCGAGATTGTAACCTCGAAAGGAATCTCGTCCACAGGAACCACTTTCTATACTGCAACTGCACCAATAACTGTACAGAATCCCATCCTTAACTTCATGACCAGTATACTGGCCACGCAGGACAATACCACGGTCACTGTATCGGGTTATTCGCCAACTGTTCAGTTTTCTAATGGTACCACCGGCGCAGGAAACCCCATGATGACTTTTGTGCTGAATAAAGGGCAATCGTATATCATTGAGGGCAAAGGTGAAATTTCTGCAAATTCAGACAGTTTCATCGGAAGCAAGATCGTGGCTTCAAAACCTGTAAACGTAACCAACGGCAATTTCAACGGTCAGTATGCCGGGGCTCAACCACTCAGCTCAGACATCCTTATGGACCAGTCCATTCCTACCAACCGTCTTGGAAATAATTTTGCCCTCGTTAAAGGCAACGGACCAATAGGCGCAAATATGGAAGGTGCGCTGGTCGTAGCTATTCAAAACAATACGCAGGTATTCCTGAATAATGAAACTGTTCCGGCGGCCGTCCTGAATGAAGGCGACTATTATGTGGTACCTGATACAAAATATGTTCTGCAGGGGAACAATCATTACAATCTCTACATCAGCACTACACAAAATGCCTATGTTTATCAGTTGCTTTCAGGCATAGACAACGCTGGAAATACAGTAGCCACAGGAGGTTTCAACTTCATACCGGCCTTAAACTGCTATCTGCCCAAGCAGATTGACGAACTTGGGTTTATAGATGAGAATGAAGTGTTTTCCAATGCCAATCCTACCGGTATCCTGAGTATTCCCACAAAACTTAATCTTATAACAGAAACAGGCGCCAATGTTTTGGTTAACGGTAATCCGCCGCCAGCCGGCACGGGCCCATTTCCTATGACGGGCACTGCAAACTGGGTTACTTATGGAATTCCGAACGTGACGGGGAACATTACCGTAACTTCTAATAAAGCCATTACAGCCGGGATCAATGCGGGAAGTGATGCTGTAGGATATGGTGGCTTTTTCGCAGGATTCCCTACGCAACCTGTTATACTCAATTCAGGAACCAACTGTATCCCGGGGCTGGTACTTACAGTAGATCCCTTAATATACGATTCATACCAATGGCTCCTGAACGGAACGCCTATACCGGCCGCCACATCAACGTCAATTACACCTGTGCAACCGGGCTTTTACACGGCATCCGTCACTATGGGAAGTTGTGCACCCCTTGTGACCACCTCCTATAAGGTGGAGAAATGTATGGTGAACTCGTCTGTGGTCTATAATATCTGTTCTTCGCAAAATATTATACCTGCTTTTTCAGCAGTTACAATTCCTCAAACAGTCGTTGCGGCAACAGTAGCAATTACCGTTCCTCCCACATTGGGTACAGTAACCATCAATCCTGCCACCGGCCAGCTTACCTATACAGCTAATACTCCCGGCGTGACCGCAACAGATACTTTCACGTACACATTCTGCGGCAGTGATCCGGATTTTCCTGAGTGTGAGACCATCACTGTAACTATTAATATCGCCCAGATCCCTGTAAACAATGTCACCCTGAATACGTGTACCGGACCGAACGGACTGGGAACCTATAATCTGACACTTGCACAGGTTACCACACAGGCACCGGTTACTATCACCTACTATCCTACCCTGGCCGATGCACAGACTGAGAATGCTGCTGCTCTTATTTCGGATCCAACCAATTACACCTCAGCAGCAGGTGTCACCGTTTATGCTGTAGTTAAATCTCCTGAGGGCTGTAAAAGCATTGCAAATATCATTCTTGGACTTTTCCCACTGGCCACTGTTGCAGATTATACAGGAACATTCTGTGACGATAATCTTGACGGTATTTTTGAGGTGAACCTAACCACTGTAACCTCGCAGATTCTTCCGAATGCAGCCTATTTCAGCGTGAGTTATTACTCAACTTTGGCTGATGCCAATGCTGGTGGACCAAACAGTCTTCCGAATAACTGGACCTATACAGCCAATACAACAATATACATCAGGGTGAACTCCCCAGACAGTTGCCCACCGGTAATTAAAGCTCTTAACTTTATAGCCGGCACACCATTACCGCTGCTTGTAAATTCGAGCCTGGAGGCCATCTGTGACGATGATCTGGACGGAGCGAAAGATATAAATCTCACAGCCTTTCTACCCACTTTTACTGCAGATCCATTGGTTTCAGCAACGTTCCATTCTACCCTGGCAGATGCACAAAATGACACAAATGCGCTCACCAACCCGATTACAGTAACTGGTAGCCAGACTTTCTATATCCGTTTTGAAAAAGCGGGCGCCTGCCCTGCTACAGGTACACTGGTAATTAACATAAAGATCCCGAAAATCTCGGACCAACTTGCAGATGCGGTCATCTGCCCGGGCGGAACTACTGTGCTGGACGCAGGTCCGGGTTTCGACAGCTACCTGTGGAGTAACGGGGCCACCTCGCAAACAATCACAGTGGGCACAGGAACTTACTGGGTAGACCTTACCTCCAATGGTTGTGTGTACAGGCAAACTGTGACAGTAACCGCTTCTGAACTGCCTGAAATTACAGGGATAGATATTAAGGACAATACAGTAACGGTGACGGTTACCGGAGGGACACCACCTTATCAATACTCACTGGACGGCCTGACATGGCAGACCTCAAATGTGTTCAATGGAATCAGCAGAGGCACGTATACAGTTTATGTAAAAGATGCACTGGACTGCGGAATCGTTACCCGTCAGTTTGCATTCATCAACCTAATCAACGCAATTACACCAAATGACGATGGTTTCAATGATGCCATAGATTATTCGGAACTGCTCACTAAGGAAGATCCTGTATTCCGCATCTTTGACCGTTATGGGGCTGAAGTATTCCGCGGGACACGTGCAAACCGTTTCAGCTGGGACGGCAAGAGCTCACCTACACGTCATGTAAGCACCGGTACCTATTGGTACATCCTGCAGTGGCGCGAATTCGGTTCTCCAACCACATTTCATTACACCAGCTGGCTGCTGGTAAAAAACAGAATGGGTAACATTTACAAAGAGTAAAGAAAAGCAAAAGGCACCAGATTGGTGCCTTTGTACAAATATTCTACTCTTAAAATTTACCGCGTTGCCTCATGTGAGGGTTATGCATGTGTTTTTGCATAGATGGCATTTTCATCTGGTCCTTCATCATCTTAATCTGGTCCGTCATCATACCTGCGGTATCCAGTTTTTTGGCTTCTTCCAGTAAACGCTGTCCTTCCTGACGCCTGCCACGTGATATTGCCGATGCGGCCAGGTTCAGTGTAGCCATCGCACGGTCCTGCTTCATGTTAAGACCGTATTCCAGCGCTTTTTTCATATACGGTTCCACTTTTCCGGGACTGTCCTGCGCAAGAGTTAAACCTGTAAGGTAATGGAAATACCCATACTGAGTTTTATGAAGCTGTGTGGTATAATTGGTCACTTTGCCAAGCCACGATGCCGCCTTCTCCATATTCTGTTTCCTAAGATGCCAGAAAGCCATCAGGATCATTTCATTTTTGAAATAAAGAAGGATCGGAAAAGCCGACAGCAGGAAAACCACAACGCCCCAGCCAATGTCTCTGGTAAAGAACATCATATAGATTCCGGATATGATTAATAATGCCGCAAGGACAATTTTAATATTTTTATTCATTATTGAAATTTTAAGACTGCAAAGATAGGTATTTTGCTTAAAAATAAGGGCGTTTATCCCTGCTCCGCATTCAGCGGAATGATTCGTTCAAAGGTTTCGAAAGTCATATCAAACTGGTTCTTTTCATCGCTTGCTACAGACTCCTCCCCGGATTTACGCCAGATTTTCATATCGATCCTGGGGAAAAACGTATCCGCAGGACAGGTAGTATTTACACGTGTCACTTCCAGTTTATCGGTGAGCTCCAGTGTCTGCTCATAAATATTGCCACCGCCGATGATGAAGATGTCTTCATCTATTTTTTTAGCAAACTTCAGTGCTTCCTTAATGCTTCCGACGATTAGGATGCCTTCCTGAAACCAGTCCTTCCGGCGGCTGATAACAATATTGGTACGGTTAGGCAAAGGTTTGCCAATACTCTCATAGGTCTTGCGGCCCATGATGACGGGATGCCCCGACGTAATGGCTTTGAACCGCTTAAGATCCGCCGGCAAATGCCAAAGAAGGCTGTTCTGAAAGCCGATTCCGTTTTCCTGGTCCATCGCTACTACAATAGTGGTCATCTTTTAGGTATTTCCGCAAAAGTAGCACATAATTTGTATATTTGGTTAGCGAATTTTTTAAAATCAAATTAATAAACTATGAAAAACAAAGGTTGTTTAAGCGCCGGAACTCTCGGAATCGCATTGCTGGTAATACTGGGGCTTGTGCTTCTTTGGGGTGTTCCAAAATACAACAGTCTGGTGGCTAAGGAGCAGACTGTAAACACTAAATGGAGTAATGTGGAAACCGTTTATCAGAAGCGGGCTAACCTTATACCAAATCTTGAGAGAACAGTGAAATCCTATTCACAGTTTGAGCAGGAAACATTAACAGGCGTTATAGAGGCACGTTCCAAAGCAACATCTATAAATGTAGATCCAACAAATATGACGGAGCAGGATATGGCGCGTTTCCAGGCAGCACAGGGGCAGCTTACAGGAGCTCTGAGCCGGCTTATGGCAGTGGTGGAGCAGTATCCAAATCTGAAAGCAGACCAGCAGTATACCAATTTCCAGAGAGAATATACCGCCATTGAAAACAGCATACGTGCTGAAACTGTAGTCTTTAACGGTGCAGCACAGGATTTCAATACCAGCATCAAAACTTTCCCTAATAATATCCTGGCCAACTTCACCAACTTTAAAGAGAAACCATACTTTAAGGCGGCTGCAGGTGCAGAACAGGCTCCGGAAGTATTTACCAACTAGAGCAATGAACAGTTTCCTAAGCACTGAACAAATGGCTTCCCTTGTGGAAGCCATTCAAACAGCAGAGGACCACTCTACAGGTGAGATCCGGGTCCATATTGATTCCAATACCGAGGAAGAGAATGCTGAGGTCGCTTTTGAAGTTTTCAGAAGGCTGTGCATGGAGAAGACGGCCGAACGTAACGCCGTACTCTTCCATATAAATTTTGAGCAACGCTATCTTACCATAATCGGTGACGAGGGCATCCACAAAAAAGTGCACCAGCAGTTTTGGGACAAAATGCACGATGATATAACAACTGGCTTTTCAAAAGGCCTAATCTTCGAACCTCTTCAGAAGGCAATACTTGACACGGGTATTGAACTGAAGAAATATTTTCCTGTAAAGGGAGAAAACAATAACGAACTCTCTGATGAGATCAGCTTCTCTTAAATTTTTTACCGTCTTTTTAATTTGCTGCGGTTGGTTTCACACTTCTGCTCAGTATAAAATTCCTCAGAAACCTGCAGTTTTGTACCCGGTGTTTGATGAAAGCGGTATTCTGAGCCAAAACGAAAAAGATCTGCTGAACCAGAAACTTATAAAGTTTGAAGACAGTACTTCTACTGAGATCGAAGTAATCATCATCCCTACCACTCAGGGCGAGGATATTAATTTCCTGGCCTGGGAGTTTGGAGAAAAGTGGCAAATCGGCAAAAAAGGTCAGGATAATGGAATTGTTTTCCTGATCGCAACGGAAGACAGAACCATGTCCATCCAGCAGGGACGTGATGTGGAGAAATATCTCACCGCCTCGGTGGCGGGACAGATCATCGACTATGTGGTAGCCCCTAACTTTAAACAGGGAATGTGGTATGAGGGCATTAACCGCGGCACCTCAGCGCTCATGGAAGCCGTGCAGGGAAAATACAAACCAGTAGTAAAAAAGAACAGTGAAGGTGGAGGCATGAGTGTTTTCGAGATTATTCTGATTACATTTTTCGTCCTGTTTATACTGAGTTTCCTCTTCAAAAACCGTGGTGGCGGCAACCGTAATGATGATGACGATGAAATCCTTACGCGTCGTGGCAGGCGCAGCTATCCCGGAGGTTTCTTCCCGTTCCCAATGGGAGGCGGAGGCTTCGGCGGCGGAGGCGGTGGATTTGGAGGCTTTGGCGGCGGCGGAAGTTTCGGTGGTGGCGGTGCCTCCGGCGGCTGGTAATGCAGATTAAAGGAAAAGACAAAAAAGGATGTCCTGATTACCAGGTCATCCTTTTTTATAATTTAAGTTCCCCTGGCATTACACATAATCTGCTAAAATTCAGCAGCCTCTTTGTCATTCCGCAGGAATCTAACTGGTTTAATAAAAGTGTTTTAAGATCATTTATTAAATGTAAACAATTGGAATACAGTAGATCTCCGATGGGATGGTTAATAACAAGATGCATCTCTTGTGACAAAATGAAACCCTGGCCAGCTAATATTAGTTGCTATTACTCCAATTACAGGTGCATCTTCCAAAGCATATTTATCATAAGTGCGTCAGTAGGATTAGTAGCTGTTCAAGGCTGCATTAAAACACTGCATCATGATCTTTTTCCAAAAGTAAAGGAAAGTTAGCTACTTCCTGAGACTGCATCTTCAGATGCTCCTATTAAACTGACCAGTATTACGAAACGAACAATATTTTACTTCTTCACCGTCATTTTAAAGGTCTTCAGCAGCTCGCCGGATTTTTTGGAAACCGAAAGTATGTAATTTCCTGAAGTTAGGAGGTGTCCCCAACTGAAATCCTGCTTTTGCTGGCGTGAAAGCTCTTCTTTCTTCACCAGTCTGCCGGCGGTATCATACAGTGCCAGAACGGTGGCTTCTTTTGCCAAAGCAGATCCTGACAGTGTGAAATTACCGTTGTTGGGATTGTTATACAGTTGTATGTCCGCTGAAAAGCCTGCGGTTTCGGAGGTTCCCAGTTCATCTTTAAATACAAACCGCGTCACAAAACCGAACGGAGAACCCGGATAAGGGTTGGTCATGGACTGATATGGTGCGCCTTCAGTTCCGATACCGGTGGTTGCACCAGTGCTGCCCCACAGAATTAAGGTTCCGTCACTGAGTAACTCGGGATTTATATGTTCCTGAAACATATTAGCTCCGGCCCCTCCAAAATAGGAGCACCACAATCTGCTGCCGGAACTGTCAAACTCTGCAAAAAACATGTTTGTGAGACTGTTTGATGTGTTGGAGGGAGTGGTAAGATGCGCACCCGGAGTAGAAATATTAGACACAGCACCGTACTGGCTTCCTGCGATAATTATGCGGTTACCCAGTATTGTTAATGTACTTCCAAAAACCTCCTCGTAGCCGTCACTCCCAAAATAGGTACTCCAAACACGGTTACCGTCATGGCTGAATTTGGTTAAAAACAAATCTGCCCCACCTGTTAGCTGACCTTTAAATGCGCCAGGAGTGGCGAAATAGGCGGGATAGTCCGTATCCTGATTTTGACCGCTCACATAAAGTCCCGTGCTGTTTACTTCAATATCCCAAATTCCCGCACCGGTATAAGTGGTGATATTGTGTGGCGTACCGTAAAAGGTACTCCAGATTCTCTGTCCGGTAGCAGCATCCAATTTCATAAGCAAATTCATCGCAGGCCCTGTGGGCTGAAAGGTTCCGGGTGTGGTGAGCTGACCGGGCATATTCGGATCATACCCACCACTGGTATACAAGTTCCCGGCATAATATTCCATCTCCCTAGTACCATCAGGACAGTAGGTGGCCCACATTTTTTGACCTGCGGAATTCAGCTTTACAATGTATCCGTTTTCTCCAAGCTGACCACTGACGGTCTGGTATGGAACAAAATTTTCCTGATAGACCCCGGCCGTTCCGAGTCCTGCAATGGATTCCCTAGCCCCACCTCTTACAAAAACATTATTATCCTCATCAAAACAGAGAGCAAAAGCAGCGCCGCCTGAATTTGGCAGGTAAGTGGTCCATACAAGATTACTGGTGCTGTCGTATTTGGAAAGAGTATACGTATACGCCCCTGAACCGACATTCTGTGTGAGCCAGGCTCCGGGTGTAGAAAGGTTAGGAATATTGCCAGGCAACTGCTTTAGCATGAATCTATTATTAAAAGAGTCTACACCAATTAATCTTTCGCTTGCACCATTACTAATACCATTATAACCTGCAGATAACTGTTGCCCGGTCACCGATAGTGATACAGAATAACGATTTTGTAAAGGAAATACAGAGGGATTACCACCGCCTGCTGTAAACTGATCATAATACGTATTGCTGTAGCCTGAGGCAAAAGCAGTGGTACCAGACAGAAACAGGTTGTTTTGCGTATCGGAAGAAAAGGAGGTGTCTGTCAAATGCGTATCAAGCAAATGGGTTCCTGTTCCGCCAACATAAGTACCCCACTGCTGCTCATAGGGAAATACAGACTGGGCCTCGAAACCGGTTCCTACGGAGATACATACAAGGAAAAAAAAGTGTTTAAGAATTTTCATATTTAATAGATTTGGACATAAATAATATTTGTGCGATGGAATACTGTCATGGTAATTGTCTACTAATATATATATATCCACACAAAATAATTCTCAATAAAAATCAAATTTTTTTATTAAATCATACACATCACCGGTTCGGGAGCCATCTTTTCTCAAACTTTTACCCTGTCAGAAAATGAGTGTGCAGATTTAGGAAGAAAGTAAAATACCGGAACAGGCTATTTTTTCTATATTTACAAAAACGGACGTCTTGTGGAAAACACCCTGGTTTTATTTGCCCATCCCTATCTGGAACACTCAAAATCCAACAGGGAGCTCATTAATTTTTATGTGAGGCATCAGCACTATACGTTTCGGGATCTGTACGAAGAATTCCCCGAGTTTCATATCCCCGCATTTCGCGAACGGAAGAGAATTGCCAATTATGACAGGATTATCTTTCACTTCCCACTGATATGGTTCGGAATACCTCCGCTCCTAAAACTATGGATTGACGAGGTGTTCGACCTGAAGTGGCAGGAGCAATCCACTGAAAATCCACTTGCAGGCAAGGAAGTTGTTGTCCTTGTTACCACCAATTATCAGCAGGAACAATTTGGTGAGCAGGGACATTTTCAATATTCAATAGAAGAGCTTATATCGGGTCTTTTTGTCGTGCTGAAACAGAATAAGCTCCACCTGAAGGATTTTTTGTGCATTTACGATATAGACCAAATGGACAAAAAAGAGATCATCAAACAAAAGCAACACTTTATGTCAATACTAAACGCTGAATAATGGAGGGTAAGTTCGCAATGACCATCCTTATATTCCTGGGGGCTGCCATCGTAATGGCGCCACTGGTGAAAAGACTGGGACTGAGTTCTGTGATAGGCTATATTCTGGGCGGAATTATTATCGGGCCGTTTATTTTAAAGCTTAGCGGCAAGGAAACCGATAATATAATGCATACCACCGAATTTGGCGTGGTTTTGCTTCTGTTTTTGGTCGGGCTGGAACTGGAACCTAAAAAATTCTGGGCAATGCGGAGAAAGATTCTCGGTCTGGGACTGAGCCAAATGCTTATTACTATTGCATTGCTGTTTGCGGTATTTTATCTTGCAGGTTGGCAACCGGATGTAGCCATGGCGGTCGCGATTTGCTTTGCGATGTCCTCCACAGCTATTGTTCTTCAAATGCTGCGTGAAAAAAGCCTGTTTAAAACTGCCGCCGGCGAAGCTTCCTTCTCAACCCTGATTTTTCAGGATATTGCGGTAATTCCCATTTTAGCGATCCTTCCCCTACTCGCCCACTATAACCCGCCCGAAGAAGAAACCGCCGTTACACTGCTGCTTCAGGAACTGCCGGAATGGCTTCAACCATTCTCAATACTCTTTGGTGTAGGTCTTCTGATTGTTTTGGGTCGCTATGTATTTGTGCCGTTCTTACGGTTCGTATCCAAATCCAATCTCGCCGAACTTCTGACAGCGGCTTCCCTGTTTCTGGTGATTGGTGTTTCAGAACTCATGATAGCCGTGGGACTTAGCGCCGCCCTCGGGGCGTTTATTGCAGGTCTGATGCTGGCTAACAGTGAATTCCGCCACGAACTTGAGGCACAGGTAGATCCCTTCAAAGGTCTTTTTCTGGCCGTATTCTTTGTAAGCGTGGGCGCCAGCATCAACTTCTTTGTGATAGAGAAAGATCCGATGTTTATTTTTACTACCGTTATTACGGTATTGCTGGTCAAATTCGCTGTCCTTTTCGGAATCGGTAAGTATCACAAATTTTCCATTGACCAGAACTTTATCTATGCATTTGCGCTTTCGCAGGTAGGCGAATTTGCTTTTGTGCTCCTCAATTATTCTTCTAAACTTTATCTTGTAAGCCCAGAGCTGAATGACCAGCTTATGGCTGTCACGGCAATAACGATGTGTATCACTCCCATACTGCTCATTGTAAACGACAGGTTTATTAATCCCAGGTTCAACCCGGACTCCGGGGATCATACCGAACTGGGCATACCGGAAAATCTGGAACCCCGCAAAATCATCATTGTAGGTTTTGGGCATTTCGGAAGTACTGTCGGCCGCCTGCTGCGTGCAAATAAGGTTAAAGCAACCGTACTGGACCATGATTCGGACCGTGTAAAACTTTTGCGCAGCCACGGATTTAAAGTCTATTACGGCGATGCTACCCGGCTGCCAATCCTGCGTACAGCTGGCGCTGAACAGGCAGAAATTCTGGTACTTTGTCTGGATGATCCGGAGGCCAATAAAAGCGTTGCCGAGATGGCAAAAAAACATTTCCCGCAGCTAAGGATTTTTGTGAGAGCAAAAAACAGGCTTGATGCCTACTCATTCCTGAATAATGGTATAGACAACATCTACAGGGAAACCCTGGGTACTGCAGTAGATATGGCAGTGGATGTACTGCATGCCAGCGGCATGCGCAAGTATACGGCCAGAAGGCTTGGAAAGCGCTTCGAAATGATAGATAAAGCATCGGTCAGGCAACTGGCCAAAGAGCAGATGAAGGAAGTAATGACCTTCACCACCCAGGAGGCACTTCAGCGCGAGGCAGAACTGCTTAGCCTGGACAGTGTATCCATTGAAAACTCGGAATGGCTGGACCATGAAGGCGAGGGAAATGACGAAACTGGTGGTATGGAAAGTAACACCGAAAATAATAGCCAGTCTTAAAGCGAATTAACCTAATTTTGCGACCGGTTTTTATCCGCAAAAAAAATGAAAAACTCTGCGCTTTTCCGCCTCCACATTATCGTATTTCTATGGGGGTTTACGGCCATTCTGGGTAAACTTATAACAGCCGAAGCTCAGGTCCTCACTTTTTTCAGGATGGGAATCGCGGCCCTGTTTCTGTTTATTTACATCCGCTTTATACGGAAGGACAATCTGAACGTTTCCCGTAAACTGCTTTTTGGTCTCGTGGGCGTGGGTGGCTTCATGGCGCTCCACTGGCTGTGCTTTTTCCACTCAATAAAGGTCTCAAACGTGTCCATCGCGTTATGCTGCCTGTCGCTTTCCACCCTATTCACCTCTATCCTGGAACCTATTGTTTTTAAAAGGAAAATAGATATTTCGGAAGTGATGATGGGAATTGTGATAGTTGCCTGCATGGCCGTAATCTTTAATATTGAACTTCGGTACAAGGAAGGTATATTCTTCGGCATATTCACTGCGCTTTTCGGTACCGTGTTTTCTGTATTCAACGGAAAGCTATATGGCAAGACCAGTTCTGGCAACATTATTTTCTACGAAATACTGGGCGGATTTATGCTGATCTCACTTTTCTACCTTTTTAGCGGGGGCATGACGGAGATTACATCCATCAGCATCCGTGATCTGGCACTCATCACCCTTCTGGCGGGAGTGTTTACGGCCTATCCAATGCTGGAATCGGTAAACCTGATGAAGTACATTTCACCATTCACCCTTGTATTAACTGTTAATTTAGAACCAGTGTACGGAATTATACTTGCTTTTTTTATCTTTGGTGAATCTGAACAGATGAGTCCGGTGTTTTATGTCGCTTCATTTGTGATGATTACGGCCATCGTGATCAATGGAATATTGAAGTCCCGAAAGGCCAAAAAGAATTTAAACTACGAAAACACATGAGGAAATTACTCTATATACTCATTTTTGCATCTGTTTGCACTCAGGCGCAGATTATCAGGAAGTACTCTAACGAATTCCTGAACATTGGCGCGGGCGCAAGGGGTCTGGCTATGGGTGGTGCTGTATTAAGCAGCCAGGATGATGTGTATGCGCCGATGTGGAATCCCGCAGGACTGATGGGTGTGGAACGTGACTGGCAGGGCGCAGCCATGCACGCTGAGTATTTTGAAAGCATTGCCAAGTATGATTATATCGCTTATGCAAAACCTCTGGACAGCAAAGGCGGCGTTTTTGCCGTTTCGGTAGTGCGCTTAGGTATTGACAATATACTGAACACCACACAACTGATAGACAGTGAAGGCAATATTGACTATGACAAAATCACCAAATTTTCGCAGGCCGATTATGCCGCGTTAGTTTCTTATGCCTTTCATCCGGGAGGTAACCATAAACTTTCGGCTGGGGTAAATGCGAAACTTGTATACAGAAATGTAGGTAAATTTGCGAGCGGATTTGGTTTCGGGTTTGATGTGGGCGCCCTTTATCATGCAGACAGCGGATGGAAGTTCGGTGGGATGCTTCGTGATGCTACCACCACAGTAAACTTCTGGAATGTGGATCAGGCAGAACTATCCACCATCGTAAACGGCGAGGAATTTAACCCTGCACCTACCGACAAAATGGAGATTACAATGCCCAAACTGAACGTTGGCGCCAGTAAGAACTTTGAAGTGAGCCAAAATATCTCCATCCTTCCGGAAGCAGGTTTGAATATTGATTTCGCCAAAACAGCTGCACTGGTCTCTACAGATTTTGCCAGCATCACACCGTATGCCGGTGCCGAGATGAATTACAATGACCTGGTTTTCGTAAGACTGGGAGTAAACAGATTCCAGTCCATTACCGATATTGAGGACCTGAAACGTAAAGTTTCATTTCAGCCCAGCGCCGGTATAGGAATAAAATACCGCGGGCTGACCTTAGATTATGCCATCACCAATTCCGGAATCGGCGGCAGCAACTTCTTCTCCAACTTCTTCTCGCTGAAATTCGACATGGGAGAATTCCGGAACTAATCCGTCGGAAGCGTTCTAATGTCCTCAACCAATTCTTACGCTGGTCATACTCAGGCTCCCGCCAATCAGTTCATCGTTGAACAGGGAAATATCATCCGATTTATTCTTCAAACCTAAGGAATAAATAAGTGGTAAATAGTGATCCGGTGAAGGTATGGCAGCCTGGAGGGCCGTTCCATGTCTTTGATATTCAATCAGGTTACGGAAATTTCCGTCCAGAATCCAGTTATTGGTCATTTCACGTGCTTCAATGGCCCAATCCCAACCGGCACCTACCGTATTGATGTTCTGCCAGTCAATAAGCCGCAGGTTATGAACGATATTACCGCTGCCTATAATCAGAATACCTTTCTCCCTCAATTTCTGAAGCCTGGAGGCAAGGTCAAAATGATATTCAGGAGGTTTGGTATAGTCTATACTCATTTGCACCACGGGAATATCTGCCGCAGGATAAAGATGGCGTATTACCGACCACGCACCATGGTCCAGTCCCCAACTGTGATCTTCCTGAACCTCAGCCGGCAAAAGCAGTGAGGTTGTTTGCTTAGCCAGTTCCGGACTTCCCGCTGCCGGATACTGAACTGCAAAAAGCTCATCGGGGAAGCCGCCGAAATCATGGATGGTTGGCGGCATGTCCATGGCTGTAACCTTTGTTCCGTTTGTAAACCAATGCGCCGAAATACACAGTATGGCATTTGGCGTCGGAATCTCGTGGGAAATATTCCTGAAACCCTGCACAAACTGATTCTCCTCGATCGCGTTCATAGGTGAGCCATGCCCCAGAAAAAGCACCGGCATTTTTGGGCTGTTTGGGAAATGGGCTGAAATATTTGTTAAATCATTCAAATTCATTGCAATAAAATTTATTTATAAAAAAAGACCTGAAAACTATAAGCATAATTTCCAGGTCTTCGGGTTAAGAGTTTAAACTCTGTTATGCTTTTACAAACTGCAGTTCGCCTGCAATCTTCACTTCGTCAGACACCATTACTCCGCCTGCTTCCAGCGCAGCGTTCCAGTTCAGTCCGAAATCACTTCTTTTTATTTTTCCTTCGAATGAAAAACCAGCTTTTGTATTGCCCCATGGGTCTGCGTTAATCCCACCGAAGTCCACATCCAGTTTTACAGGTTTTGTAACGCCGTTCACTGTCAGGTTGCCGGTGATCTCATCGTTGAGTGCATCGCTTTCAAAGGTAATTGTTGGGTTTACCTCAGCGTTGAAGAACTCCTCGCTTTTCAGATGGGTGTCGCGGTCTGCATTATTAGTATCGATAGAATCGGTCTGGATCGTTGCAGTAACTTTTGCATTGCGGAAAGTATCATCTTCCGCTTCCATTTCTGCCGTGAAGGATTTAAATGATCCTTTCACATTGGAGATCATTAAGTGCTTTACACGAAAAGTAATTTCACTGTGCGTTGGGTCTAAGTTCCATTTTGTTGCCATAATATTCTGTATTTATTGGTTTGTTAAAATTTATAGTACAAAGGTATCAGTTGGTCTGTTCCGGTGCATTGATGTAAGTTAAGAAAGAAATCCTCTGCAGGCCTGGAGTAAATTTATCCATTTTAGTGCATGCAAGCAGTAAATTGTAAGGTAATTTACATTTCGGAGTCATCTTTTTATTAGCTTTATAAAAACAACCGCATGAGCGAAAGTGTTTATTTAGGCCTACTCCTTTTTACCTTAAATACGGTTCAGGCCCAGTATACAGACAGCCTTCAGACGCAAAGGCATCAGGTAGAATTCAAATATAAAAGACTTTACCTTCCCGCAGGATTGATGACTGCCGGTATTGTACTGGATACCAGCAGAAAGGAATCGATAAAAAATGAAGTGGTTGAAGAAAGAAATGAACATCTTTTCTCTTTTCAAAATCATATAGACGATTATGCGCAATTTGCGCCTTTGGCAGCAGTCTATGGTTTTGAACTGGCAGGAATGGATGCACGCACCGACTGGAAAAACCGTACTGCCATCCTGCTGAAAGGTCAGTTGCTGAACCTGGGCATGGTGTATATCCTTAAAACTTCACTAAAAAAAATCCGGCCGGACGGCACCGCCTACTCCTTTCCCTCGGGACATACCGCCAATGCCTTTGCCGGCGCCACTATCCTCAGCATTGAATATGGCGAGCGGTACCAATGGGTTCCATACGCTTCATATAGCCTTGCAACGGGCATAGGGGCCATGCGGATGGCTAACAATAAACATTATATCTCAGATGTTATTTTTGCCGCCGGACTCGGTATCCTCTCGATGAAAGTTGCTTACTGGACACATCAGTACAGGTGGAACAAGGTGCAAGCCTCTTCAGACCCCATGCAAATGATCTATACAACCGCCGCATTAACAAAGCCTTAACACCTTCAATTTAATTTCTTATTTTTAAGGCCTTAATGTTTAAATAATGAAATTTTCAAAATTATCCCTTTTATTAATAGCTCTGAGCAGTTTTGCTTTTGCTCAAAACCAAAAATTCACCATGTCTGAAGCCGTAAACGGGCTTCGGAGCAACCTGGCCGTAAAAGGTATATCCCAATTCTCATGGACAGATGATGCCAAATCCTATATTCAGGGGAGCAAAAATGCTTACTTAATCACCGAAGTACAGAGCATGAAATCGGACACCCTGGTTTCGCTTAGCCGCATCAACAAAAACCTAAGTGCTGCGGAGCAACTGAAAAGTTTTCCGATGGTGAAGTTCATCAGCAGGAATAAAGGTTATTTTACAAAAGAAGGAAAATATTACTGGCTTGAGCAGTCGGCGGGTAACTGGAAGATAACCGAGTGGACTGCCCTGGAAAAAAGTGCTGAAAATGTAACGGTACTTTCAGACAACAAAGGTCTTGTGTACACGGTGAAAAACAACCTGTTCCTGAACCGAAACGGCAAAACAGTCGCCATTACAAATGATGCCGATGAAAATATCGTAAACGGACAGTCTGTGCACCGTCAGGAATTCGGCATCAGCAAAGGAATCTTTGCAGCTCCTTCCAATGAAAAAATTGCCTATTACAGAATGGATCAGAGCATGGTAACTGATTACCCGGTAATTGACTGGTCCGTAACCCCGGCTCAGAATAAGAATATTAAATACCCGATGGCGGGTGGAACATCACATCAGGTTTCACTGGGCGTATACGATGTTAAGACTGACCGGAAGATTTTCCTGGATGTTGATGGCGACAAGGAACAGTATCTTACTGCGGTAACCTGGAGCCCCGATTCAAAATATATTTTCGTTGGCGTACTGAACCGTGACCAAAATCATATGAAGATGAACCAGTATGATGCTGCCACAGGTAAACTGGTAAAGATGCTGTTTGAAGAAAAGTCGGATAAATATGTAGAACCTCAACATGAGCTTCTCTTTTTCCCAAATTCCAATACCGATTTCATCTGGCAGAGTCAAAGAACAGGGTACAACCATCTGTTTCATTACAACCTGGACAAAGGTCTTGTAGCGCAGTTAACAAAGGGAGACTGGCTGGTAACAGACATACTGGGCTTCAACGAAAAGAAAAAGGAAATCTATTTCACCTCTACGAAAGAAACGCCACTGGAAAGACATCTTTACCGGGTAAACTGGAATAATTTCAAGATACAGCGACTGGATACTGCGGAGGGAATGCACACCGGTGTCCTGAGCAAGGACGGAACCCAACTTTACGATATCTACAGCAATGCTGCCACGCCCAGAAGTGTGAACATCATTAATACCGCAAACCTGAAGTCCAGAAACATTTTTACGGCTGAAAACCCGCTGAAAAACTATCTGAGACCCGAAATCAAGAATGTAACCCTAACAGCAGATGACGGCACACCCCTTTATGGAAAAATCATTTTGCCTACCGATTTCGACCCGGCCAAAAAGTATCCGACAATCGTTTATCTGTACAACGGTCCGCACCTGCAGCTGGTGACCAACAGTTTCCCCGCTTCAGGCAACCTTTGGTATGAGTATATGGCTCAGAACGGTTATGTGGTATTTACAATGGATGGCCGCGGCTCATCTAACCGGGGACTTAAATTTGAACAGGCTGTTTTCCGTAACCTGGGAGAAACTGAAATGAATGACCAGATTAAGGGTGTAGAATATCTGAAGTCGCTTTCTTATGTTGATGCAGAGCGTTTGGGAATTCACGGCTGGAGTTTTGGCGGATTTATGACAACAAGTTTTATGCTGAAGCACCCGGAGATCTTCAGGGCAGGTGTTGCCGGAGGTCCGGTTATAGACTGGAACATGTACGAGATTATGTACACAGAGAGATATATGGACACACCACAGACCAATCCTGAAGGTTACAAACAGGCCAACTTACTGGACAAGGTGCAGAATCTTAAGGGAAAACTTCTGATGATTCACGGTGCTCAGGACGATGTAGTTGTTTGGCAGCATTCGGTTAACTTCCTGAAGGCTGCTGTAGACCACGGCATTCAACTGGACTATTTTGTATATCCCGGTCATGAGCATAATGTGCTCGGTAAGGACCGTGTGCATCTTATGCAGAAGGTTACAGACTACTTTGACCAGCATCTGAAAAACTAACATTCAACATAAATCCCGACCCCGTGTCGGGATTATTTTTCACATTAAATCTACCTATGATCAGAATTTTGCTTTTGTTTTTACTGCTTACCGGAATTGCTGTGCAAAGCCAGGGAAAACCCTCAATAGCGGAAATTGAGCGTAATGTTCAGGATTCTACCTCCGCATTCTTCTATGAACGGTTGCTTTTTCGCTTCGTATCACTGCCGTCACTTTTAAGTACTGAGGAAGGCCGTCATCTTTACTATGGTCAGTACAAAGGAAGGAAAAGAAACCCTGCCGAAGCAGAAAGAGCCTTCTTTGAACTGGTTTCAGCCAATAAATGCGTTGAAGCCATTACCGCAGGTGAGCAACTGCTGAAAACGGACGCTGTGAATTTAGAAATCTTGGGCAGGCTTCTGCAGTGCTACAGCAAGGCGGACAAAGGAAATCCGCAGGCACCACACAGGCTGGCGCAGTTCCGTATCCTTCTGGATGCGGCTTTGAACAGTGCCACAGGACCAGCGGACCATAAAACCTATACCGTGATGAATGTGGTGGACGGATATATTTTAGCAGCCACTCTGGGTACAGATCTGATGCAGTTCCGGCGCCGCTCACGGTCCGTACCGGAAGGAATGCTGGACAACTGGAAGAAAGGCCGCAAAAAGATCTCATTTCTGGTAATCTATTCCAAAGAATGATAAAGAAAAGACCGCTCAGCAATCTGAACGGTCTTGATTTTTATTTGATGAAACCTTTGTTTCTGAGTAAAGGATTAAGTTCCGGGTCCTTACCTGTATAATCTTTAAATGCTTTATTAAGGTCCACCGAATTTCCAACAGACAAAATGTATTCGCGGAAACGGTCTCCGTTTTCCCGTGTCATTCCGCCATTCTTTACAATATAATCCCATGCGGCTGCATTCAGAACATCACTCCACATATATGCATAATAGCCGGCGGAGTAACCTCCTCCCCAGATATGCGCAAAGTAGGGTGAATGGTATCTTGGCGGTACTTGCGGAAGGTTAAAGCCGTACTTGTTCAACACATTCTTTTCGAATTCCAAAGTTGGCTGCAGTTGGTTTTCATCGGTTACCGAGTGCCAGTTCATATCAAGCGTAGCTGCCGATACCAGTTCAGTGGTTGAATATCCCTGATTGAAAGAAGATGCATTTTTAATTTTATCCACTAATGATTGAGGCATTGGCTTTTTGGTTTGATAATGCAGTGCGTAATTTTTCAGCACGCTTGGCTCCAATGCAAAAAACTCATTGATCTGTGAAGGGAACTCTACAAAATCGCGGGGTGTATTGGTTCCTGAAACTGAAACGTACTTCTGGTTGGCAAAAAGTCCGTGCAGCGTATGTCCGAACTCATGAAACATCGTGGATACGTCATCATAAGAAATAAGCGACGGCTTACCCGGTGCAGGTTTCTGGTAATTGAAGACGTTGGTTATAACCGGCTTCTGGTTCAGCGCATGCGACTGATCTACAAAATTGCCCATCCAGGCACCACCGCTTTTATTGCTTCGGGTGTAGAAATCCAGATAATAAATAGCCAGCGACTTACCGTCACGGTCGAAAACCTCATACGTTATTACATCAGGATGATAAACCGGCAGATCGGTTCTTTTCTTAAAAGTAATTCCATAGAATTGTTCCGCAGCATAGAAAACACCTTTCTCCAGAACGGTATTCACCTCAAAATAAGGTTTAATTTCATTTTCATCCAGGTCATATTTGGCCTTCCGTACCTGCTCTGCATAAAAATTCCAGTCCCATGGAGCCACCGTAAATCCACCTTTCTGCTTATCTATCAGCGCCTGAATTTCCGCACTTTCACGTTTAGCAGTTTCCACAGCAGGCGCTGCCAATTGAGCCAGAAGGTTCATAGCTGCTGCGGGGTCGGGTGCCATCTGGTCCTGAAGTTTCCACTCGGCAAATGATTTTTTACCTAACAGTTGTGCCTTCTGAAGTCTCAGCCTTGCCTGCTTTTCGAGTATGGACCGCGTATCATTCGCATCACCTTTTTCAGCCCTTGTCCACGAGGCTTTAAATAGCTTTTCGCGTGTGGCCCTGTTCTTCAGGTTTTGCAGAAGAGGTTGCTGCGTAGTGTTCTGAAGCGCGAGAAGATATTTTCCTTCATGGCCGGCAGCCTTGGCATCTGCTGCTGCAGCTGCGATTTCATCTGCTGAAAGTCCGTCCAGCTCTTTTGCATCTGAAACAATCAAAGCACCCTGTTTTCTGGCTTCCAGCAATTTACTGCTGAACTGCGTGCTCAGTGTAGCTAATTCTTCATTAACCTTCTTCAGTTGCGCTTTATTTTCAGGCGAAAGATCTGCTCCGGCAATTTCAAATTTCTGGATATAATACTCCGCTAAGCGCTTATCCTCACCGGTAAGTTGAGAAATATTTATTGCCTTCAGTTTTTTATAAAGCTGATCGTTCAGATAAATCTGATCTTCCTGAGCAGCAAACTTTGGCGCAAACTCCTCTTCCAGTTTTTGCAGTGTGGGATTGGTATTGGCACTTGTGAAGTTAAAGAAGACTATCGCGGCCCGTTTCAGTACCTCACCACTGTTCTCCAGCGCCAGGATCGTATTTTCGAATGTAGGTGCATCGGTATTGTTCGCTATTTGCTGAATTTCAAAAAGCTGCTGCTTCAGTCCATATTCAAAAGCCGGCTGAAAGTGCTCATCCTTAATTTTATCAAACTCAGGAGCCTGATACTGAAGCTTACTTTCTGTCATAAACGGATTGGACGCCAGCGCCGCATCTACTGCGGGCGCTTCCACATTGGTATTCTTTTCTTTCATGGTAGTACATGCCGAGGTCATGGTTAATGCTGAAACCAGCAACAAACTCGATATTTTATTCATTTTCATTTATTTTACAACAAGATATAAAGATATATTCTTTTTTTTAAATTTGAAAAGCTAAAAACCAGCACCATGAAAACAATTATCCTTCCTACAGTATGTATGTTACTCATTCTCACTTCGTGCGCCAAAGTTACAGTAGAAGTACCGGGAATTAATGAAAATACAGTCTCCGGAAACAGGAACCAGAAAACGTACGGATATTCTTTTGACAAAGTAAAAGTATCCAGCGGTATCACTGCAGAAATTATAAAAGCGGAAAATGAAAAAATTGTTATTGAGGCTCCGGATAAAATGATGGAGAAAGTAAAAGTGACTCAAAACGATGGCGAAGTACGCATTTACATAGAATCCAGCGGGATATTCAAAAGTATAACGGCTAATGGGAATGTACGCGCCACCATCTACGCAAAAGATTTCTCGGCTTTAAGTGCAGATTCCGGCGCCGAGATCACGGTTAAGGATAAATTTCTTCAGGAGAAAATGTCAGTAGCGGTTTCCAGTTCAGGATCGGTAAACGGCAATCTGGAAGCCAACGATTTTAATATTAATGCGAGTTCCGGTGGAGAATTTACAGGGCAAATCTGGGCTGTAAACCTGGATGCAGAACTTAGTTCCGGAGCCACGGTAAGCACTAAAGGCAAAGTTACAAATGCAGAAGTTTCCGTAAGCTCGGGCAGCAGTTTCGAAGCCACGAAAACATCAATGCAGGTGGCTGACCTGAATGCCTCAAGCGGCGGAAGTATTGTTGGCAGGGTTGTTACAAAAGCAACCGCCAGTGCAAGCTCAGGCGGCAGTATTCAAATCAGCAAAGAGGCGCCGGATACCGAGGTAAACCTGAAGGAGAGCAGTGGTGGCAGCATCTCCGTTAGTGCTGATTAACACAAAATTACATTCAAAGAGGACTGTTTTAACATTCAGCCCGGAAACTTTAACCTAACTTTAACCGCGCGAACCCATCCAAGGTCCGTGATGATGGGTATTTTCTCTCTACTTTTGCGGAATATGTTAAAGAAAGCTTGTTTACTGTGGCTGATGGTTACTGCAGTACACGTAATGGCCCAGTCCCTTAGCGGTGAGATTATGATGCGCGACACCTCGTCACTCTACCTGAACCAGATCTATGTTACCAACGTGAATGAACAGCGGAGCATCCTGTCCGATGTGAACGGAAATTTCACCATTGCTGCGAAGCCAGGCGACATTATCCGTTTTACCTCCATAGTAACAGAACGCAAAGACATAAAGATAACTGAAAATATGTTGCAGGGCAGGCCCGTGCTGGTAGAGCTTAGGATCGCCTACTACGAAATTGAGGAAGTAGTCCTGAACCGTTTCAAACCGTCTGGCAACCTGAAAAAAGATGTCCTGTCGCTGAAGACCGGTGAACGCGAAATGAAACTGAAAAATATGATTGGTTTGCCTGAGCCTAAAGGCGACGGCACCTCTCCGCAATTACCTTTGGCGGGACTCGCGGGTGGTGGACTGACCATTAGCGTAGACAGTTTTTATGATCTCATATCCGGCGAAAGACAAAAGAAAGAACGTCTGCAGGCTTACGAACGCATGACCGCCGGCATCAGTAATATTAAAAACTATTTTGGAACGCAGTATTTCACCGACCTTAAAATCCCCGTGCATCTTATAGATAATTTCCTCCAGTTTGTTTACAGTTCAGACGACCTGCATCCCTATTTGCTAGCCGGAAATTATGAGGCCACCAAGATTCATATTGAAAGATACCTGCCCATTTACCAGCGACGGCTGAAAAATTCCAGTCTGATGCAGACTGCACTCAACTGAATACTATAATTGCGCGTTATGCGTTATTATACCTTCTAAAAAATTGAACCCCTAAAATTCATCATGAAGAAGTTTTTACTCTTATTTACCTTGCTGCTGTTCTGTGCCCTGCCGGCGCAGAAAAGAATGAAGGATTACAGCAATATTTTGAAAAGCACCAACATTTACGAAATTGATGCTTTCCTTAGAGACGCGCACGAGGACGATCCCCGCCGTTCTGTACTGAAACCACGGCTTATGGATATGATCAGGGATTATATCAAGAATGCTCATCCGGATGATACCCGTGTAAAAGACATGCAGGAAAAACTGGCCTTACTTAAAAGAAGACCGTCCACGAAAATAAGTTTTGCCGAGATGAATGCGAATATCAAGCAAAAGCAGATTAAATTCTACCAGGAAGCACTTGCACGGGCACAGCGGGCTGCTGCAAATCCGGAGCTGGGTGCACAGGCCAGGATAAAGGTAGAAACTCCTGAGGTTGACCGAAGCTTCTCCGTGGCCAGGTCGCGCAGCTCTGCAGAAGCATCTGCCATACGTGCGGCTAACAAAAACACAGCCGGAGATGTAGCAACCACTCCAAGCATTACCTCCAAAAGTGTTACCGCCGAGGCGATAGCTGCCGTCAATTTGGAAAAAGAGGAGTTCGATTTATTAATGAATCCCACCGTACAGGAACATAAAAACCAAACGGTTAAGATTCTTAATGCGCTTTTCGACAACGACCCTACGAGTAAAGAAACCAGTGTAATGATAAAGAACAATTCTGACTGCGATATCATCATGAGAATGGAAGGCACAGGAAATACAAAGTACAGACTGGCTATCCCTGCACGAAGTGAAAATACAATTGTAATCCTGAAAGGACAGTACCTGTTCTCCAGTTTGGTCTGTGGAGCCCAATATGCATCGCAAAAAACCGTACAAAAGGCAATAATGGTAACCTTGGGGAGTTCTTCGCAAATCACAAGCAGGTAAGAAGGTCAGACCTCCATGATATTGATTCGGAATTGACTAAATTTGCGCGATTTTAAAATATGGGCAAAAATAAACTCGCACGATTTGAGGAGAACCTTAGACTCCCAAACGTTATACAGCCAACACGCGCTGAAGCTCTGGACAATTTTCACCTGAAAGGGAAATGGCGTTCAGAGATTTTTAAGAATGAAAACCCAATCGTTGTAGAACTCGGCTGTGGTAAAGGTGAATATTCTGTTGGCTTAGCCAGGGCATTTCCGGAGAAGAACTTCATCGGAATCGATATTAAAGGTGCCCGTTTCTGGTTTGGGGCCAAAGAGGCTATGGAGAGCAACATGAACAATGTAGCTTTCCTGCGTACGCAAATTGAACTTCTGGACTGTTTCTTTGAGGAAAATGAGGTTGATGAGATCTGGATTACCTTCCCGGACCCGCAAATCAAATACAGAAGGACAAAGCACAGGATGACTCACCCCGACTTTCTGGAACGTTACAGAAAAGTCCTGAAGCCAGAAGGAATTGTACACCTGAAAACAGACTCGGAATTTCTGCACGGTTACACACTGGGCATTTTACAGGGATCGGGACATGAAATACTGACTGCACATCACGACATTTACGGCGCACCGGAATATGAGCCTAATACCGAGCATCTGCGCGAAATCAAGACTTATTATGAGGAGCTGTTCTCGTCCAAAGGGAAAACCATCACTTATATCAAATTCCGGTTCAGACAAGACTAAAATTTACTTTAATGATCAAATACAAAAAACCCGGTCCACAAAAGTGAACCGGGTTTTATATTTAAGATAAAATCTTATTCAGCGTCGAAATCCGCATCAGCTTCAGCTGATACTTTTTCGCCTTCTTCTTTAGATTTTTCCTTATCAGCTTTTCTCTGGGAAAGACCGTCCTTGATAGATTCAGAAACTACGCTCAGAATCATGTCGATAGATTTGGAAGCATCATCATTTCCAGGAATCACGAAGTCTACTTTTCTTGGGTCAGAGTTTGTATCTACGATAGCAAATACAGGGATACCCAATTTCTTAGCTTCAGTAACTGCGATGTGCTCTCTCATGATATCAACAACAAAGATTGCTGACGGAAGACGCACCATGTCTGAAATAGAACCTAAGTTCTTTTCCAGGTTCGCACGCTGGCGGTCTACCTGAAGTCTTTCTTTCTTGGATAAAGTTTCGAAAGTACCGTCTTTCTTCATTTTATCGATGTGGTTCATCTTCTTAACAGCTTTACGGATAGTTACGAAGTTCGTAAGCATACCGCCTGGCCATCTTTCAGTGATGAAAGGCATATTAAGTTCAGCAGCGTGTTTAGCCACTACTTCTTTCGCCTGCTTTTTAGTAGCTACGAAAAGAACTTTTTTGCCTGCAGAGGTGATTTTTTCCAAAGCGGAGCACGCTTCGTCCAACTTCACTGCTGTTTTATGTAGGTCTACGATGTGAATACCGTTTTTCTCCATGAAAATGTATGGAGCCATATTTGGATTCCACTTGCGGGTCATGTGACCGAAGTGTACACCTGCCTCTAAAAGGTCTTTAACATTTGCTTTTGCCATGTCGCTTTTTTGTTTTTAGTTTACGTTCCGCTTTTGTGCAATCAACTGATCTTTAGATGGGAGAACAGTTTGGGTGCTAAACTAAACGGGGCATTTTTTGAATTAGATAATAGATTAACAGACATGAGACACAGGATAAAAAAATCTCCAATCTCCTGTCTCCAAATCTCGCGTCTTGAATTAACGTTTTGAGAACTGGAATCTCTTTCTCGCTTTCTTCTGACCTGGTTTCTTTCTTTCCACCATTCTTGCGTCTCTGGTAAGCAGGCCGTGAGGCTTAAGTGCTAACCTGTGCTCTGCGTTAATTTCGCAAAGAGCTCTGGAAACTGCCAGTCTGATAGCTTCGGCCTGACCTGTATTTCCGCCACCGAAAACATTTACGGTAACATCATACTGTCCTGCAGTTTCTGTCAAAAGGAAAGGCTGGTTCAATTTATAAACCATCACATCTGTGGAGAAGTATTCTTTAGCATCCTTACGGTTTACAGTGATGTTTCCGGTACCCGGCTTCACGTAAACTCTGGCTACTGAAGTTTTTCTTCTTCCAATTTTATGAACTGTAGACATATTAATTATTTAAATTCGTTAATATTAATAGTTTTTGGCTGCTGAGCTTCATGTTTGTGTTCAGTTCCTTCATACAGATAAAGGTTCTTGAACAGCTGAGATCCCAGTTTGTTCTTTGGAAGCATACCTTTAAGGGATTTTTCCAGAACCTTCATCGGATCTTTTTTCAATAGCTCTTCAGCTGTCTGCGACTTCTGACCACCAGGATAACCTGTATGCCAGATGTAAGTCTTGTCAGCCCACTTGTTTCCGGAAAGGGTAATCTTTCCAGCATTCAAAACGATTACATTGTCTCCGCAATCTGCGTGAGGTGTAAAATTCGTTTTGTGCTTACCTCTCAAAATCTTTGCAACCTTGGAGGCTAGCCTTCCTAAAGGTTGTCCTTCAGCGTCTACCACAACCCATTCTTTATTAGCGGTAGCTTTGTTAGCTGAGACGGTTTTGTAACTTAATGTATTCACACTTTTTCGTTTACGATTAAACATAATTTTCCCCAAAAGGGTGTGCAAAGGTAAAGAATAAATTCCAAACTGGAAATCTTTTCAGAAAGATTATGCTAAGGTTTTGAAAATGTTGGGTTTATTATCAACAACTAACCGATTTTCTTTTCAAATTTCCAAAAATCTGGACACCTAATTCCTCAGCGATTTGCTGCTCCTGAAACTTGCAACAAGATAATACGCAACAAATACCATTGAGAACTTTATAACAGACGGAACCGCCTTTTCCACATTGAAGAAAATCAAGCCTATCCCTACAAGTACCGCAATTCCCACAAAGGAGATTCCTAACTTTTGCGCAAGGGTAAATTTCAGGTCATCCAGAAAATAAGCCATTCCCCACGCGGCACCAAAGGCAGCACCGTAATAAAGGTCCAGTTCCCAGCCCTGGCTACCCAGGAGAAAGTGGTTCAGTAAGAAGCTTATTGCGGTTCCGGCGAAGAAATAAAGTATAGCGCGCTGCATGAAATTTTGTTTCAGCAAAAATAAATATTTAATTGCGAACAGGATATTTGTTTAAATTTGATAAAATTCGCTTTCATGAAATTTAAACTATTTGCATTTGTGATTCTGTATTTCGCTCTAACTTCCTGCCAGCAGATCATGGATAATCATTGGGAAAGACAGGAATTGGCGAACTATGACTCGCCTTATAAAGGTAATTGGATTGGCAGTTATACTGGCCAGGAGACTGGTACATTTGTATTAGATATCAATAAAAGTGGGAATGTTTTCGGTTTAAGAAACAATGCAGACAACCTTGGCGGAAAGGTTTATGAAGGTGGGGTACTAATGAACTTACATTCACCCACTTCTAATTTTCATATTGATGGAAACTTAGAAACCAATTCCGGTACTTGGAAAATGGGATCTTTATCGGGAACCTGGACGATTGTAAAACAATAAGCTAAATAACATTCATGAAAAGACTATTATAGTTTCACTCCTCGCATTCGGAGCCGGAATCTTCGCGCAGGAAAAAGCAAGTGTGGAAAAATCATTAACAGGAATACAGGTTGGGCTTTTCGGAGCGGAGTTGTACAATGAGGTGCGACTTTCAGACCGATTTTCACTACGTAGCCAAATTGCTCTCTATCCTTCAATCTGGGGTGGTGAAATGTACAACAAAACAGGTTTTGCTTTAGCTCCCGCAATATCCCTTTCACCAAAGTTTTATTATAATTTGGATAAACGATTGGAGATGGGTAAGAATATTAAAAATAATTCTGGCAATTATGTGTCATTAAAAATGGAGTACATGCCAGACTTGTTTGTTATTTCCAATGTTGACGGGATTGAAGTGCAACCAACATTTGCAGTGATCCCACACTGGGGACTTCGAAGAAATTTTGCAGACAATTTCAATTATGAATTTCGTGCAGGTTTAGGAATTGCAAAAGTTTCCCAAAGACACGGGATGATTGCGCAACCGGAACTTAGTTTTAAAATCGGTTACGACTTTTAGATTTTATCCCTAATAGATTCGAGGAGCCCTTTCTGTGATTGAAAGGGCTTCTTTCTTAAAATTTCAAAATGTCCTATCTTTGGGCACATTGAAAATTCATCTATGGAAACCCAAAAATATTCTCCTAAAAACAAAATACGGATTGTAACTGCTGCTGCGCTTTTCGACGGGCACGATGCTGCAATTAATATCATGCGCCGCGTAATACAGGCCACCGGCGTGGAAGTGATTCACCTGGGTCACGACAAATCTGCTGAAGAAGTGGTGAACTGTGCCGTACAGGAAGATGCCAATGCGATCGCGCTAACTTCTTATCAGGGCGGCCACAACGAATATTTTAAATATATCTACGACCTTTTAAAGGAGAAAAACGCATCCCACATAAAGATCTTTGGTGGCGGTGGCGGCGTAATCCTTCCGGAAGAGATTAAAGATCTGATGGATTACGGAATTACAAGGATTTATTCTCCGGATGACGGCCGTGAACTTGGTCTGCAGGGCATGATTGACGATTTGGTTCAGAAATCCGACTTTGCTACGGGTGAACATGTGGAGGTTTCTGATCTGGACAATATTAAGTTTGAAGAATCCAAATCTCTTGCAGAAGTGATCTCAGCAGTGGAGAATTTTTCCGATGAGAAACCCGAGCTGGTGAAGGAAATTGAGGAAAGAGCCAAAGATTCGACTATTCCGATCATCGGAATTACCGGTACCGGCGGTGCGGGAAAATCATCGCTGACCGACGAACTGGTAAGACGTTTCCTCCGATCCAACCCGGAAAAGAAAATCGCTATTATTTCCATAGATCCATCTAAAAAGAAAACCGGTGGTGCCTTACTTGGCGACAGAATCCGCATGAATTCCATAGACGATGCGCGGGTTTATATGCGTTCCATGGCTACACGTGAGAACAATGTATCAGTCTCACCACATATACATTCGGCTCTTAACATTTTAAAAATTGCAAAACCTGATGTCATCGTACTGGAAACTTCCGGTATTGGTCAGTCGGGTTCCGAAATTACGGATATCGCAGATGTTTCAATGTATGTAATGACCCCGGAATACGGAGCTTCTACCCAGCTGGAGAAAATCGATATGCTGGATTATGCCGACCTTATCGCACTGAACAAATCGGACAAACGCGGTGCGCTGGACGCGCTGCAGGCCGTGAAGAAGCAATACCAGAGAAATCATGTACTCTTCGAGCAGCCGCTGGAAGAAATGCCCGTATATTCCACAAAAGCCAGTCAGTTCAACGATTGGGGAACAACTGAGCTTTATAATGAACTCATCAAAAAAGTAAATGCCAGGTTTGAAGGTTTGAACCTTAGTGAATACGAGGAGCAAAATGTTTCGGAAGAAACCACAATCATCCCGCCGAAAAGAGTCCGTTATCTGTCTGAAATAGTAGAAACCAACAGGAATTACGATAAAGAGGTGGAAAACCAGGCACTCATCGCCAAGAAAATGTACCTCGTGGAGGGCGCGAAAGCACTTATCCAGGACGACCAGCATACGCATGACAAACTTGAAAAGGTATTCCTGAAAACAAAAAAGGAACTTTCTGAAGAAAACGCTGCGTTTTTGCACGGTTGGCATCATTATAAAGAAGAACTGGAAGCGGATACCTATTCCTACTTTGTCCGCGGAAAAGAAATTAAAGTTCAGACCAAATCTGAAACACTCTCACACCTTAAGATTCCAAAGATCGCATTGCCTAAATTCCAGGACTGGGGCGACCTCATCCGCTGGAAAGGCCAGGAAAATGTTCCCGGAGCCTTCCCTTTTACTGCGGGAATCTATCCTTTCAAAAGAACCGGTGAAGATCCGACAAGGATGTTCGCGGGAGAAGGCGGACCGGAAAGAACAAACAGAAGATTCCATTATGTGTCGGCGGAAATGGATGCCAAAAGGCTTTCTACTGCATTCGATTCGGTGACACTTTACGGCCAGGACCCGGCATTCCCACCCGATATTTTCGGTAAAATCGGTAATGCCGGAGTTTCTATTGCAACGCTTGATGACGCTAAAAAACTGTATTCAGGTTTCGATCTTGTAAATGCCATGACATCCGTTTCCATGACGATAAACGGTCCGGCGCCAATGCTGCTCGCCTTCTTCATGAACGCCGCCATTGACCAGAACTGTGAGAAATATATTGAAGAAAATAACCTTTGGGATAAGGTAGAGGCTAAGCTAAAGGAAAAGTTTGATGATAAAGGTTTAACAAGACCTACTTACAGCGGTGAACTGCCACCAAGCAACAATGGTTTGGGTCTTAAATTACTGGGCCTTACCGGTGACGAAATTATTGAGGCTGATGTTTATGCTAAAATTAAAGCTGAAACCATCGCGACAGTTCGCGGTACCGTTCAGGCCGATATCCTGAAAGAAGACCAGGCGCAGAACACCTGTATTTTCTCCACCGAATTTGCGTTAAGGCTCATGGGTGACGTTCAGCAATACTTCATCGACGAAAAAGTAAGGAATTTCTATTCCGTATCCATTTCAGGATACCATATTGCTGAAGCAGGTGCCAACCCAATTTCACAGCTTGCCTTTACACTGGCCAACGGTTTCACTTATGTGGAATACTACCTGAGCCGAGGAATGGACATCAACGAGTTTGCTCCTAACCTTTCCTTCTTCTTCTCAAACGGTATCGACCCGGAATATGCGGTAATCGGACGGGTAGCCAGAAGAATCTGGGCGAAAGCAATGCGTGAAAAATACAACGCCAACGAAAGAAGCCAGATGCTGAAGTACCATATCCAGACATCCGGACGTTCGCTGCACGCCCAGGAAATTGATTTTAATGATATCAGGACTTCCCTGCAGGCGCTTTATGCAATTTACGACAACTGTAACTCACTGCATACCAACGCTTATGACGAGGCAATTACTACCCCGACTGAGGAATCGGTAAGAAGAGCCATGGCTATCCAGCTTATCATCAACAAAGAACTTGGACTTGCCAAGAACGAAAATCCACTTCAGGGTTCATTCATCATTGAAGAACTTACTGATTTGGTGGAAGAGGCTGTTTATGCGGAATTCGACAGGATCACGGAAAGAGGTGGCGTGCTTGGCGCCATGGAAACGATGTATCAGCGTTCCAAAATCCAGGAGGAGTCCATGCATTACGAATGGCTGAAACACACTGGCGAATACCCGATTATCGGCGTGAACACCTTCCTTGGAAAAGACGGTTCGCCAACAGTTCTGCCGGGTGAGGTAATCCGATCTACTGAAGAGGAGAAGCAGCTTCAGATTAAAAACCTAAAAAACTCCCAAAAAGCGAATGCCAACAAAACTGAAGATGCACTGAAGAGACTTCAGCATGGAGCCATCAACCAGGAAAATCTTTTTGCCCTGATGATGGATGCCGTGAAATACTGCTCGTTGGGTCAAATTACCAATGCGCTGTTTGAGGTAGGTGGAATGTACAGGAGGAATATGTAGATTTCAGATGTTAGATATGAGACGTCAGACGTTAGAAATAAGAACCGTGCCTGGGAAACCTGGGCACGGTTTTTCTTTTAGCCCTGATTGAGCGGTCTGTTTGAGCTCTTTTTCTGTGGCGGCGGCTTCGCCGCCGCCACAGAAAAAAGCGAGTAGCGAAAGCAGGTTCCCGGCTCCTTAAAATCAATTCATAAATGATCTGCAAGCTTCCGCACATTCACGGCAGGCACGGGCACATTCCTGGCAATGAAGATGTTCGTGTTTCTCACATTCTGCTGCACATTCCTCACAGATCCGCACGCAGACTTCCAGCAAATCTACCATATTGGTGTACTGGGTAGCGGCAACCTGATGTACCGCCGTACACACTGCCGCACAAACGCGGTCCGTACGGATGCAGCTAATCATATGGTGCACATTTTCTTCTTCCAGACACGCGTCTGCGCAGTGATTACACGCCGCGATGCAGGCCGCCAGTTTCTCTAATAGCATTTCGTTGTTCATAACTTTCCGTTTTTCATTTTTACAACCATTATGCAACAAGGTTCTTGCCACTGCAGAACTAATGTACTAATCACAAGATTTTATACTTTCTGAATAATGCCACGGTTTTTGCTGTATGGCGGCAATATAAAAAAAGAAGGTTTTGACAAGATATTTCCTCCCGCTGTTACTGTACATTTTCGTTGCCTGCAAATCTGAAAGCCCCAAACCTTTATCTTCTGGGGAAAACACTATTTCAGTAAAGGATACTGTTAAGGAATGGGAGCAGAAGAAAATGCTCAGGATACAACTGGATTCTGTTTTTGCTGAAACAAACTTAAATGGCATCGTCTCGGTATATCGCAACTCACAAAAATACTATGAGCGGGCACAAGGTTTTGAGAATTTCAAGACCAAAAAACCATTGGACAGCAACTCTGTCTTTGCCATCGGTTCGGTAAGCAAGCAGTTTGCAGCAGCTATGATTATGAGGTTGGAGGAAAACGGTAAACTGAGCACTGCCGACAAAATTTCCAAATATCTGCCTGAATACCGAAGCAAAACCTTTGAGGAAATTACAATTCATCACTTGCTTACGCATACTTCGGGAATAAGTGATCTTGGTCCGGGCCTGCAGTCAAAACCGGGAGCAGAATTCAATTATTCGAATAAAGGTTACAGAGTTCTGGGCGAAATTGTGGAGTCCGCGTCGGGTAAATCGTATGACGAAAACGCACGTGAACTTTTTGCTAAGGCAGGGATTTCCAACACGTATACTGCCGAACATTTTACAGGGAAAAATCTGGCGGGTGCACATACAGGTACAGCCAGGAATGCAACGGCGGTTCAAAATATGCCGAGAAGGCTCGCGCATTCATCCATCTCCACGGCGGCGGGCGGAATTCTCTCCACCGCTTCAGATCTTCACCGCTGGAATTTGGCGCTGTACAATGGGAAACTGCTGCAGCCAAATTCACTTAAAAAATTCTTAGCCAAAACCTCCGAAATGAAACATCCTGTAATCGGACCGGTAAACTATGGCTACGGCATCATGCTGGCTGCGAGTCCTGCAAGCTACCTGCACACCGGCTATGTGAACGGCTCTCCGTCGCTAAGTATATTTTATCCCGACAGTAATACATCGGTGGTAATCCTGTCGAATATCGCCGATATGGGAAGAGGGAAAAATGCTGTTTTCAATCCGCATAAGGAAGTGAAGCGGATTACGGATATGATTGAAAACGCATTGACAGAAATGAACTCAACTCCCCCAAAGAAAGTTACAGTAAATAATTAGCTGTGGCTAGAAGAACAACTGAATAATTTCTTCCAAAGTAACCTTGCCGAAATACTCCGTGAGGTCTTCGGAAACAAGGATTTTTTTAATTTCAGCGTCTTCGTGTTTCTGTCCCAAAAGCTTTTCTTCCAGTTCTTCAATAGGTTTGGCGGCAAAAAAATCACCAAAAATCTTGGCTTTGTCGATGTTTCCCTTTACCACATCCAAATGCACTTCAATAAATCCCGCGGGCACCTTGATGGCTTTGCGGTAATTGTAGTTAGGTGAAAAGCCGAAGTTCCAGTCCCACGTTTCATATTTTTCGGCAACCAGTTTTTCAATCTGCGCCACATCATCCTCAGTAAGCGTATAACGTTGCGCACCGGGATTATTTTTGATGATCTCTTCTTTCAGCAGATCTTTCATTTCTTCAGTGCCGGTGCCCGCAGGTAAATATTCTCTCAGATTAACTACGCGTGAGCGGTTGGATTTGGTTGCCTTATCGATAAATTTCAGAGGATTTACCTTTAAAGCATCAGCCAGGATTTCCATTTCCGAATCGATAAGGATGGTGCCATGCTGAATCATCTTACCCTGGCGGGCCAATTTCGCGTTTCCACTGAACTTCCTTCCCTCTACAAGCAAGTCATTCCTGCCCTGCAGTACGGCGGGAACTCCTAACCCGTTCAACAGCGTGAGAACGGGTTCAGTAAAAATGGAGAAGTCCATGAAATCATGTTGTCCCAATACCGTGTGGAAACTGAAATTCAGATTGCCAAGATCATGATAGACAGTTCCGCCACCGGACATCCTGCGAACCACCTTAATTCCTTTTTCCTTCACAAAATCAAGGTTAATCTCGGCCAGCGTATTCTGAAACTTTCCTACGATAATAGACGGCGCGTTTACATAAAGCAGGAAAAGATCTTCCGTTGGGAATCTGCTAAGCAAGAATTCTTCTGTGGCGATGTTAAAATAAGCATTGTTGGACGGGGAATCAATAATGTACATGCATTTTGGTTTTAAACAAAATTACTGATTTTTGGAAGTCCATGACTAAAGCATAGAACCAAAAAAGGCCGCTTCAATGCAAGCAGCCTCTGTTTTGAATTAAAGAAATCAGGACGACGGGGTGATTGAATACTGAATTGGTTTGAAAGTTCCGCCATTGCTGTCTTCAGCTGAACAGGCTGTCAGACACACAAGCAGGTCCATCATGGCTTCAAACTTAACGTAATCGCCGGCTTTGGATGTGGGTGGCAACACGGATATCTTTCCGCTGGCATCAAACTGAACATTCATAAAAATATTAAACGCCGTGGGAATCTCATCTTGTGAAAGTCCCATAGGTTCAAGATTTTTAGTGAGATTTTCCAGACAACTCGGGTGATAACCCTCGTGGCTGTACATAATTTCGAATGTTTCCTTACTGCATGGTGCCAGCAGGAAGTCGTTACGACCGTTAGTGTCTTCAATTATCTTCGCCATCTTTCGGGACCGGTTGCTCCAGAGGAAGTTCCCTGTGGTTAGCAGAATGCTTTCCTCAAAATCCAGCGACTTTCCGGAAGAAAGTTTTTCGCCGTGGTCATGCCTGTTGAATAAAACCATATCACTCACCTGCATTCCCACTGGATCTGTAACTGTGAGAATATCACCCTTGTTAAGGATAAAAGCTTTCCCTGTTTGTTTTTCGATAGTATGTATATGCGACATCTACTTGCTGTGTTTATGGTGAAACGGACATTTCCAGCTGTCTTCTACATGACGGCCGCTGTACTGTCGGGTTTCAGCCTCTTCACCGAAATCTTTCAGTACAGGATTAATGTTGCCCTGAAGTTTCTCATCGTTGCGCCGAACCATATCTCTCACATTTTCATAAGTACCCATTTCGCGCAGTTTTTCAAACTGGGAGTGCAGATTAAATACAAGAGTCGTGTAAGGTGCCTGGCGCGCCATCCTTGAACTCGCCGGATGCAGACCAATTACATAAAAGGCATGACCTAAAATACTGAAACTGAAGTTGGAATCATTGGGATCGCTGCTCACATTGCTGTCCCAGTTTTCAGGATCAGCCTCATGTAACATTTGTAGCGTTTGCCAAAGTGCGGTTTCATACGAAACCTCATCGGTAAATTTGTTGTTTGGGAAAACAGCCACAAAAGAGCGGAAATCAGTAGTACCAATTTTTGTGGACTGCACATATTTTTTAAGATCAGAAATAATTTGATCAGCAGTTTCAGTGCTTACCATTTCGTCATATGCCTGAAGATCGTAATTGTTCATTTTGAAAAGTGACTTCGCCATAATACAGGGATGATCACTTTTTAAAATAAACTCCTGAAAATCGCTGTCTATCTGTTTCAGGTCTAAACCTGAGGATGTTAAGACTTCCATATTGTATTTTTAATGTTGAGAGTTACCGGACCTGGCAGAACAGGAAGCCGGCGGCACTGTACTATACAAGTATAATACCATTGCGACTCAATCACTTGGAGAGATAACAAAACTGGAACTCGCCAATAAACCACACAAAATCAGCCGGAAATAAAATAACCGGCCTATGGAGTTTATTCTAAACTGAAAATAATTATCCCGCCAAAGTTTGCCTGATTCCATCCAAAAAGGCTCTATAACGGTCTGGGGTAATTCTATTGGCAAAACCCGGAATATGCGTGCTTTGTTTCAGGAGTTCGTCAGTAGATTTGTTTTCGCTGATGGCTTTCTGAACATATTGGTTGGAGGCCTCCAAAAATCTGGCCATTTCCGCAAGATCAGCCTTACGGCCAGTGGTTAATTCCGGTGTATTGGCATGTCCAAAAACAAACATTGTATCATTATCAAACACTGTCTGAGCCTTTTCCAGCACGCGGATCCAGCTGCGGGAATCTGAGCCGTCGGCTGTGCGGTAGACCGGAATCAAATTGATGAACATTAGGTCGCCCATATGCACTACATTATCATTTTCGAAATGGTACATTACATCGCCATAAGTGTGTCCGTTGCCGAAGTGATAGGCGGTAATTCTCTCGTTTCCGGCTTTTATCAGGTGCTCCTTATCAAAAAGAACTGTGGGGTAACGCTGCTCGCTGAGTTTGTTGCTTTTTTCAGCTGCCAATCGCTGCAGTTCGGGAACCCGCTGGTGGGCAACTATCTTAGTATTTGGATCTTGGAACGCGATGTTTCCCGATGTATGATCGCCATGGTGATGCGTATTGCAGAGGTACAGAACCGGCTTGCCTTTGCTTGAAATTCCGTCCAGCAGGGGCTGTATGACATCCGGGAACTGGGAATCTATTACAACAAATCCCTCTTCAGTTTCCAGCAGGCCCACAGTACCGCCACGGTTGGTGAACCGGCTTACATTTCCGCGCACTTTTTTGAGGTCGCCCGCAGCCGGTACAAAGGGTTCATAAAGTGTTCGCGAGGCGGCACAGCTAAGAAATCCGGGCATGATGGCCAAACCCAACCCGGCAGAAAAGGTGGTGGCAAGAAACTGTTTACGGTCCATGGAGTAAATTTTTAGCTAAAATTAGCCAAAACTTTATGCCTGTGGTTTCAGAAATTTCAGAAATGGTTTCACTTTGTGGATTTGACTGAGATATTTTTTCTGGGTAATGAATATCAAAGCATTTCCAAAAATCAGGAAAAGAAAAACAATCCAGGGAAACAATGAGCTACCTGTTGAAAGGTTTGGCTGTACAAAACGGGAAACTGTAAAAATGTCCTGAGAATGATTAAAAATTCTCTCAAGATTTGGAATTAACACTGCAAATGAGCTGAAAAATATGGCCGGAGAATGTTGATAGTACGTCAACACATATTTATTGTATTTTTTAGCCAGATCAAAATCAGGGCGATGATGCAGAAAATGTATTGGGGGAATTATTGTCAACAGGACCATTGCCGCGGTCAATAAATAGCTGAAAAGTTCTGAACTGAAAAGCTGCGCCATTAGAAATAAAGCAATAAGCACCAAACCTCCGCATTTAAGTGTTTGCTTCAGGACAGCCAGATTAATGCTCAGGTATATTTTCCGGAGAAATCTACTGTTATCCTGCAAATCCCAACTGCCATTCCAGTAAAGTTTAAGATCATCTTGCCAACTGTTCTTAACGTGTGCAAAGGCCTCATCAAAACCCAAATCTTCCTCTCTCTGCAACTCCGATATCTGGCTTATGAAATGGTCATAAACCTCCACCAGAATGTCGATCGGAAGTTTTTTATCTAAAAGATAATTACGGATTTGGGTAAGTTGCGTACTGTTCATAAAACATTAAAGATGCTTTAAAAATGGCTTTACTTTCTCAATGGTTTGAAGAAATTTTCTCTGTGAATAGTAAGAAATTAAACTTATCACTAAAACAGCATAAGTGATTACAATTCCAGAGATAATATGCTTTGGATTACCATGTACTGCTGTTCCTGCAAACATTTTTGCAATGGTACCGGCTTCTGTAAAGAATGTAAAATAAAAATACAGGCAAGATAGGCTTAACAGTGTATACTCCTGAAAAGAAACAAGCATATATTTTCTGTATTTCTTATTTAAAGAAAAATCTTTAAAGTTTTTTAAGTACACATAAAATGGAAGCAGCAATACGAGACCTGTACCAATGACAAAAATATATTTATAAACATGGAAACTAAATAAAAAAGAAAGTAACATCAAAGCCAGCACCATTACAGAAGCCATGTAAAGAGCTTTTTTCAGGAAGGCACGAAAGTTTGCGGTGTTAATTTTCCTTAAAAGATCACTTCGGTCGACCAAGTCCCACTCGCCCTTCCAGGAAGGCTGCAATTCTCCCTGCCAACTTTGCTTTACTTGTTCCAATGCGTCCTCAAAACATACACCTTCCTCTTTCTCCAACTCCAATATCTGGGTAACGAAATGATCGTAAACCTCCACCAGAATGTCGATCGGAAGTTTTTTATCTAAAAGATAAGTTCGGATTGTAGCGAGCTTAGTTTCATCCATTGCTTTATGCTTTAGTATAGTGAAGAAATGGCTTTATAGGCTGGAAATCTTTAATGAATCTAAACATGGAAAGCAATCCTACCATATAAACGAGTAAACCTAATGGTGCTGTGACCAGCGTAGCTAAGTCTATTTTTGTAAAGGAACCGTAAAAAAGTTGCTGAATTCTTGATTGACTTTCAAAGCTTAAGATGGTATTCTGCATCAATATATACCCGGGCGCAAGCATTATGATTGATTTCTGGTGTGCATTTAGTTTTAAATTTTTATTCTGCCACGCAATCAAAAAGTCTTTGATATGAATAATCAGGAAGACAAGGGGAAAAAAAATGGCTAAGCCCCAAAAAACTGTTATAAAAACCAAATATTGGGCAGATGAAAGAATGTTAGTTGCAGAAAACAGTAAACCAAGTACTACTGCCACAGCTATGAAGGCATGTACTGCAACCTTCCTTTCCTTCTCAGCGGCAATTTCTTTATTAATCTTCGGAATGAATCTGCTGTTTCCCAACTGGTGTAATTTCAAATCATCTTTCCATGCAACTAGAGTAGATGCAAAAGCTTCATCAAAAGTGATATTGTCCTTCTGCATAAGCTCAGTAATATGCGTGCAGAAATGGTCATGAAGTTCCATTACCACATCCAAAGACATCTTCTTTGCCAGAAGATATCCTACAATTTCGTGCTGCTGTGCTTCCGTTATCATTGATTAAAAATGGCATTTAAATTAAAAAGATAGGATCGCATGTCGGCTTCCTGAGCCTGCTGCTGCTTCCGCCCTTTTTCGGTGAGTAGGTAGTATTTTCTGTCGCGACCGTTAACGTTCATGATTTCCGAATAAATGATTCCGTCATTTTCCAGCTTATGCAGCAGCGGATAGAGCGCACCTTCAGTCATTTCCAGTTCACCTTTTGTAAGTTCCTTTGCACGCTGGGTGAGCTGATAACCATACATCTTCACCTCTTTTACCAGAAGTTTCAGAATAATGTTCTGAAGCGTACCTTTATAAAGCGAATTTTTCTTCATACCTAATTTAACTATGCATCACAAATATATACATCATTTTCTTATGTATCAAATTTTCGGTGTTTAATTTTTTACATTTGCATCAGTGAAAAACGAAAAGATTATCCTGGGTATCGATCCCGGTACCACAATTATGGGTTTCGGAATTATCTCTGTGACAAAGGGTAAAATGGAAATGGTATCCATCCATGAACTCATCCTGAAAAAATATCCCAACCACGAAACCAAACTGAAATATATCTTTGAGAGAACCCTGTCTCTTATAGATGAATTCCATCCGGATGAAGTGGCGCTGGAGGCTCCTTTCTTTGGTAAGAATGTGCAAAGCATGCTGAAACTGGGGCGTGCACAGGGCGTGGCTATGGCAGCGAGCCTTTACCGCGATGTTCCTATTACAGAATATTCGCCCAAGAAAATAAAAATGGCAATCACTGGCAACGGCAACGCAAGTAAGGAACAGGTTGCGGCTATGCTGCAGAATTTACTTAATCTGAAAGAGTTTCCTACAAAATATCTGGATGCCTCAGACGGGTTGGCTGTGGCGGTGTGTCACCACTTCAATTCCGGCAATGCCGTATCAGAAAAGAGTTATTCGGGCTGGGAAAGTTTCCTGCGGCAGAACCCGGACCGTGCCCGATAAAAAATATGGTAACCGTGACTTGCATCGGTTACCACATTCTGAATAATCCAGTGTTAATCATTTATTTCTAATAGAACTTAAAGGTATAGGCCACTGAATTATTGCTTTATCATTTGTGTTTTTGTTATAACAAAGATATATTCTCTAACTAAATTTATTTAGATTGTTGAAGGTAAATAAATACGTCAATTTACGTATTTTATTATTCCTAGCATAGCTTCCTGTTACTTTGCAAAACCTAATACCATCTGTAACAATGTTATCGGTCGTAGGACTTATTCTGTATGAAGACGCAACCAAATTTACAGCGGCCGGAAAATCATACTATGAATTGGTTTCAGCATTTTTTGCTCCTATGCTCCGGTGGCAATATCCATATCTTGAGGAAGACTCCCAGCGAATGGAACAAATTCGCCGGAATTGGCGGCATAGTGCTGTTTACTGCAGTATTTGCAACCCTTTCCGCCGGTTATGCCATGTATACCGTCTTTGATGATCTCTGGGTTTCTGTGGCTTTCGGTATTGTGTGGGGTTTAATGATTTTTAACCTGGACCGTTATATTGTTTCGTCAATTAAAAAAACAGGTTCGTGGGGAAACCAAATCCTTATGGCGGTCCCGCGGCTTATTCTGGCTGGATTTCTGGGTATCATCATTTCCAAACCACTGGAACTGAAAATTTTTGAGAAGGAGGTAAACAAACAGCTGAACACCATTATCCAGCGAAACAAAACCAAACTGCAGGCAGAGATGAATAGCAGGATTTTGCAGCAAAGCAGTCCTTTTGAGAATGAAAAGAAGCAGATTCAGGAGAAGACGGCCATATATCAGGCATCTTATGACTCAGCCGCTGTAGAACTCGAAAAAGAGATTCTGGGGAAACAGTCCGGACTAACAAGCGGCAAAGTAGGTTACGGAACCAATGCCAAACGAAAGGCGGAACTGAAGGAACAGCGCCGTCAGGATTTGGAGAATCACCGTGCCAGCAGCGCACAGCGACTGGAATATCTGGACCGGGAGATCTCTAAGGTATATACCAATATAGAAACAGAACGTGATAAAACGGAAACCATAGAGGACAGGTTCAATGGTCTTGCCGCGCGGCTGCAGGCACTGGATGAACTGGGTAAAGATTCCGCAATTATGGCTTTGGCCGCATCATTTATCATGGGACTCTTTATCTGCCTGGAAATCGCTCCCGTACTGGTAAAATTGATTTCTTCTGCCGGACCTTATGACTACCTTCTGGACAAGACCGAGAATGACTTCAGGCTTTATGCCCACGAAAAGATACAGAAGGGAAATGCCTCAACCGATCATCGGATCAGTAGTTTTAAACGTGCGCTGAATGATGAAAAAGAACCGCTGTAACATAAAGAGCCTTGCGCAATTGCAGAAGGCTCCTTTTATATTTTAAACTTTTTGTAGACTATTTTCCGTCCGAAAGGGTAAGCGTGGCGCTTTCGGTTACGGTTTTACGGACCTCATATCGCGTTTTGCACAGATTCGCACTAACCAGGTAATTCCCTTTCTCCAGTACAACAAAATTCCTGAAATTCTTGCGTACAGGCACATTGTAGGTACTGTCGCCTGCAAACCTCACGATAATATTGCAGTTGCTGTTATTATTAATCAGCAAGGACACGTGGTTATCCAGCGGACTGCCGTTCAGGAGCAAATCCAGCGATTCGGCAGCCGTATCCATTTTGTTAATGGAGTCCTGCACCATAAGCTGACCAAACTCGTACGCTTCATCACGTTCAGCAATAGGTGTTTTGTCTTCCTGAACTGCACAGGAAGCCAATACGAGTGCCAGAGCAGCTATGGAATACAGCTTATTCATCTTACAGCGAATAGTTAGGTGCTTCCTGTGTTATGATTACATCATGCGGATGCGACTCTTTAAGACCGCTGCCGGTAATCATCACCATTTTTCCGTCGCGCTGAAGGGTATCAATGTCTGGAGTTCCGCAGTAACCCATACCCGCTCTTATACCACCGGTAAGTTGGAAAACCACCTCTTCCAGTTTCCCTTTATGCGGCACACGGCCTTCAATACCTTCGGGTACGAATTTTTTGGCCTCTGTCTGGAAATACCTTTCCTTTCCGCCACGTCTCATAGCTGAAAGTGAGCCCATTCCCTGGTAAGCCTTGAACTTCCTTCCCTGGAAAATAATCTCCTCGCCGGGAGCTTCGTCGGTTCCTGCCAACAGTGAACCTAACATCACCGCGTTTGCACCGGAGGCCAACGCTTTTACGATATCACCGGAAAGCTTCACACCTCCATCGGCAATAACTGCGACATTGCGGCTTTTAGCATATTCAAATACATTGTAAATGGCTGAAAGCTGTGGTACCCCTACACCTGCAACTACGCGGGTTGTACAGATAGAACCGGGACCTACACCCACTTTAAGGATGTTTGCACCTGCGTCTATCAGGTCTTTAGCACCCTCGGCAGTTACGATGTTACCACCTACGATATCCAGATCGGGAAAGTTGCTGCGGATTTCAGTAATCTTGTCAAGTACTCCTTTGGAATGTCCGTGAGCCGAATCTACTGCGATAATATCAACACCAGCCTTAACCAGCGCAGAAACACGCTCTATTGTATCTTCGCCTACACCAACACCGGCACCAACGATCAGTCGTCCATCCGCATCCTTATTGGCGTTAGGATATTCCATTTGATTATCGATGTCTTTAATAGTGATCAGACCTACGAGTTTGAATTTATCATCAACGATCGGTAGTTTTTCGACTCTGTTCTTCAGAAGGATCTCTTTGGCCTGCTCCAGGTTGGTTTGTTTGTCGCTGGTGATGAGTTTATCCTTAGTCATCAGTTCCTCCACTTTCGCATCCAGGTTTTCCTGGTATTTTACATCGCGGTTTGTAATGATACCGATCAGAGTATTCTCTGCATCAACAACCGGAAGTCCGGAAATTTTGAAATTGGCCATCATTTCCTTAGCTTCAGCCAGTGTATGGTCTTTAGAAAGGGTCACTGGATCGGTAATCATTCCGTTTTCAGAACGTTTAACCCTGTATACCTGAGCTGCCTGCTCCTCAATCGGCATATTTTTGTGGATGAAACCTATGCCGCCAACCCTTGCGAGTGCAATGGCCATTTCGCCTTCGGTAACTGTATCCATTGCTGCGGACACAATAGGAACATTAAGGGTGATTTTATCGGAAAGTCGTGATTTTAGAGATACCTGATTAGGCAGTACTTCGGAATAAGAAGGGATAAGAAGAACGTCATCGAAAGTGATGGCTGTCTCCACGATTTTGTTGTGTATAGACATCTTTACTTTCTTTGCAAAATTAAGGTTTTTTTACTTAAAATGAAAGTGTTCTGATAATTAACTCTTTTGCAGTTGATTTAACTGCTGTTCTTCAACCCCTGTGAAATAAAGCCGCAGGATAAAGGCACCTAGTAATTTTGATGAAGATAGCTGAAAATAGCCTCATCCACGCCAGTCAGTTCCACTTTTCGTCTGGCCATTACTTTTCCGGCAACCTCGACAGCTTTGTCCAGTCTGAATTTTTCATCACCGGCCATACCGCCCCAACTGAAGGAGGGTATATGATTGGGTGGGAAGCCTGCTTTGAAGATATTGGCAGCTACACCGACCACCGTTCCCGTATTGAACTGAGTATTTATGGCGGCTTTGGAATGATCGCCCATGATGAGTCCGCAGAACTGCAGACCCGTATCTTCCATGGAATTGCTGCTGTATGACCAGAGTTTAACAGAAGCATAATTATTCTTCAGGTTAGACGAGTTGGTATCGGCACCCAGATTACACCATTCGCCAATAACAGAGTTTCCGATAAATCCGTCGTGCCCTTTGTTGGAAAAGCCGAAAATAACCACATTGTTTACTTCGCCTCCCACTTTGGAATGGGGCCCAACCGTAGTTTCACCATAAATCTTTGCCCCCAGATTAAATTTGGAACCCTCACATAATGCAATTGGGCCTCTAAGGTTACAGCCTTCCATCACTTCAGCATCTTTCCCGATATAGATTTTTCCGGTACGGCAGTTAACAGTTGAAAACTCCAGCGTCGCGCCTTCTTCGATAAATAAATCTTCCTCATTTCCAAGAAAACCGTTCGTTGGCGATAGCGGCTGAGAAGTCCGTCCCTCAGTAAGAAGTTCAAAATCGAAATCAATGGCTGCCGCATTGTAGGAAAAAAGGTCAGTAGATTTCCGGAAGAAGACAATCTCCTCCGTAACATCCGTCATCTTTTCAATTTGGGATAGTGAGAAATCCTTAATATTTACTCTTGCAGCCAGCAACTCATCTTCATACACCAACGCTTCACCCATTTTCAAATTGCGGATTTGCTCCAAAACATCTTTGGTGGGCAGGAAATTGGGCACCAGAAACAGACTTTCCTCCAATTCAGGCGCCTGAAACTTCTGCTGCAGGAATTCTTCAGTAAAAAACGACACCTGAGTGCTGCCAAGCAGTTTCTGCCATCTTTCGGCAAAAGTAAGTATGCCGCAGCGCATTTCGGCTACAGGTCTTGTGAAGGTTAAAGGAAGGAAATTTTCCCAGTATTGGGCATCAGAAAAAACAAGTTGCATTCAGTGGAATTTTTAATGAGAAAGGTGTTCAAATTTAATAAAAAAAGTCCTCCAAAAATTTGGAAGACTCTTAATATCGTTAAGATCCGTAAATTACTTTGCGAATTTCTTATACTTGTTCATGAACTTGTCTACACGTCCTGCTGTATCAACCAGTTTGGTTTTACCGGTGTAGAAAGGGTGTGAAGTTGAAGAGATTTCCATTTTGATTAATGGATAAGTCTCACCTTCATACTCAATAACGTCTTTAGTGTCAGCAGTAGACTTACTTAGAAACATCTCGTCGTTACTCATATCTTTGAAAACAACAAGTCTATAATTTTCAGGGTGGATACCGTTTTTCATAACTTATTAAATTTAAATTAATTACAAAAAATTAGCGTTGAAATAAGTAATGGATCTTTCTCTGCTGAATTTTAGAGTGCAAAAATACTAATTATTTTTAAACCTGCAACATACCTGTCTCTTTTTTTACAATATAAAGTTCCGCTTTTTTAGTTAAATTTGAAATCTATAAGTGAGGATATGAAATTAAAAATAATAGCGGCAGTGCTTTTCTGGACAGCCCTGCTTATGATCTCCTGCACCAGGGACGAAATAAGTTTTGATGCTCCCACTCAGGAACTTCGGTTTTCGCGGGACACCGTTTTCTGTGATACCGTTTACAATCAGGTACGCTCGGAATCTTATGCTGTGAAAGTGTACAATTCGGAAGACAGGGATATCCTGATTCCGAGTATTGAACTTGGCCGCGGAATATCGTCGCTTTACAGGATTAATGTGGACGGTAAATCGGGTCACTCTTTCACTAATGTACCCCTCCGGAAAAAGGACAGCCTTTATATTTTTGTGGAAATAGCACCAACAGCATCATCGCCGGAGGCCATTGCCGAAGACCGCATATTCTTCACCTCCCCTGCCGGCAAGCAGCACGTAACGCTTTTTTCAGTAGTGCAGGATGCGGAATTTTTTGTAGAAACACCCGGCAATCCGAATATCCTATCCGGAAACATCACCTGGAATGATGACCGGGCGAAGATTATCTACGGTGACCTTACCGTTGCCTCAGGAAGCACTCTGAACATTGAACAGGGCACCAAAGTTTATTTCTTTAAAAACAGCGGCATGAAGGTAGCCGGCGGCGCCACAGTGAACATCAATGGAGACCTGAACGATGAGGTAAACATCCGTGGAGACCGTAATGACCCGAAATACGATACAATACCCAAGAACTGGAATTCCATGCGTTTCGAACCTGGATCCACAGTCAATATGAACTATGCGAGAGTTTTTGGAGGAATCCGCGGGCTGGATTTGCGCGAAGCTTCTGCTACAATAAAGAACTCCATCATACACACCTTTGATGAATATGGCATCTATGCGGTAAACTCTACTGTAAACGCAGAAAATCTGGTAATGAATAACTGTCAGAACGCCGATTTTGGAATCTTTAAAGGCGGAAACTATAATATCATTCATTCCACACTGGCAAATTACTGGCAGCTGACCGCCACAGGAAGCGGTTTGGCAATGTATGCTACCAACGAATGGATCAACAGTAATGGGCAGACGGAAACCGCGCCACTGAGCCTGAATATCGGTAACTCTATACTTTATACTAAAAATGCGAATGCGGTGCAGTTTAAACCAATAACCGGACAGACCTTTAACTACGAAATCCGAAACTCCCTGCTGAAGTATGATACAGGTGCCGGATTTAATTTTGACACCAGTCCCGGAATAATTACTTCTTTTAAAAATACAAACCCGGGATTTGTAAACTATTTCACAGAAAAAATGAATTTAAGGGTAACTGCGGATTCTTACGCCAAAGGGAAAGGTGCCGCAGGTATTGCCGCAACCGTGCCGCTGGATATTGTTAAGATTTCACGTACAGGCATTGCCACCCTGGGCGCGTACCAATAACATATTCAGTAAAAAATAAATGGAAACGGAAATAACAGTTCTCCAAAAGCAGGTGGACCATTGGATCAACACCGTAGGCGTGCGCTATTTCAATGAGCTTACCAATATGGCTATGCTTACTGAAGAAGTAGGCGAAGTGGCGCGGATCATAGCCAGAAGATATGGAGAACAAAGCGAAAAGGAGTCCGATAAAGGAAAAGATTTAGGTGAAGAACTGGCGGACGTGTTATTTGTCACCTTGTGCTTAGCCAATCAAACAGGGACTGATTTACAGGCAGCTTTTAACAAAAAAATGACGCTGAAAACAGAGCGTGACGCCAGCCGACATCATAAAAACGAAAAACTAAAACCTTAAATGCATAAATTATTAACAGCCCTATTTATACTTCTATTCGGTTTATGCTGGGCACAGATCACCGTTCCCTACAGGGTAGGCGATAAATTTGGCCTCTCAGATGAAAACGGGAAGATGCTTATTCCGGCAACTTATGATGTGATTGATGTACATGCTCCCGGGGAATTTACTGCTACAAAAAGAAGCGCGAACGGTTTTAAAACTACTTACATTACCGATAATAAAATCAGGCTCAGCGATACAGATTACAACTACTTCAACCTGGATTCTTCCTTCATAACTGCCGTCAAGCTAAAAAATACGAGGGATTTCGGTGCAGATGATTCCCGGAACAGCGTTACGGATATTTATACTTTAAACGGTAAAAAACTCTTCGAACAGTCTTTTCGGTTTGTTAATTTCATTGAAGATGAAAAAAAGCCCCCATTGAAAGATGAAATTCTGATTCTTACCAATGATCTGAATGGTAAGTACAGTTTGCTTTTGCTGAATAAAAACACTACGAAGGTAATTAAGACCTTTTTTGAGAATGCCGTAGATGTGGATACAGATTACGACTGGCTGCCTTCCAGTTTCAACGTAAAATATGTTTTGGCCAGAGAAACAACCCTGAATCAGCTCACGATAACCTTCGAAAACGGCAGGATAAAAACTCAGAATACAGAAACTGTTTCGTCTTCATCAGGCATGGGCAGGTCTGTGTCCGAAAGCTACAGCTCCTTTTCTCCACCGCCTCCTCCGCACGCTTACGCGCTGGAAAGCATAAAATCTGCACCAAAAAAACCGGAGCAGAAAAATGATAAAGTCGTTCTGGAAATCAGAATGGTAGATCTGAATAAAAGATATACTGAACCTTATACAAACCAGACCATGACTTTGGTTAATCATAAACTAACTCCGGAATATGCAAATCTGGTGAAAGTTGACAACAAATGGGGCTTTTTTGGTAACCAGACCAAGAACTGGATTCTACCGCCGGCTTATGATGAAATAATCCTGGATGAAGGAAAGTGTGTCTTTTGCAGTACCTACATCGTGCGGGAAGGAGAAGTATACCGCATCATTGAAATCGAAAACAACAAGCAAAAAATTTTCACTGGAAAATTTGAAAAGTTCCCTCATTTTTCAAAGAAAGATTTCGGAAGAAAAGGGTTTCAGCTGATACAGCTTTTTGATCAGGATGGTAAATTCTTCGCATATGCCAATCAGGACGGTAAAGTATATCACAGCAAATGATTCTCACAAAATCTACACTTTTAAGTAATAAAACCATTACTGTCAGCGGTTCGAAAAGCATATCGAACCGTTTGCTGATTCTGCATGCGCTGTTCAGTAATATAAGGATTACGAATCTTTCTGATTCTCAGGATACAAAACTACTCCAGGCCGCGCTTGAAAACAATTCAGATACGATCGATGTTCATCATGCTGGAACGGCTATGCGCTTTCTGACCTCTTACTTTGCTATTCGGGAAGGTAAAACCACAATACTAACCGGTTCGGACAGAATGAAACAGCGACCAATTAAACCTCTGGTTGATGCTTTGAAGCAATTGGGCGCAGAGATAGATTACCTGGAAAATAACGGCTATCCCCCTTTAAAGATTAGGGGGCACAAACTACGCGGAGGCGAGGTGAAAATTCAGGCAAATGTGTCCAGCCAGTTTATCACGTCACTTATGCTCATAGGGGCAAAGCTGGAGAATGGTATCACGATAATCCTGGAAGGAAAGATCACCTCTATTCCTTATCTTGAAATGACGCTGAAGATCCTGCGAACCATCGGGATCAGCAACAGTTGGGAAAGCGACACCATAAAGGTGGAGCCCAATATCCAAACCGAAAAAAATTCCCAAATCATACCGTTTACAATAGAAAGCGACTGGAGTTCGGCTTCCTACTTCTATTCGCTGGCGGCTATCGGACGCAACAGCATCAGCTTAAAATGCTTTAAACCATTTTCCCTTCAGGGCGACTCTGCCATCCGGGAACTTTATTGGGAATACTTCGGCGTTAATACAATTTCCGAAGGTGCGGAAGCTAAAATATCGCTTTTACCGGAAAGCAACTTTAAATATCCGGAGCGTATTGAACTGAATATGAATGCGTGCCCGGACCTTGCACAAACCATTTGTGTAACGGCTGCCGCATTAAAGATTTCATTTCACATTACCGGTCTGGAAACACTAAAAATAAAGGAAACGGACCGGCTGTCGGCACTTCAAAATGAACTCTTCAAGATTGGCTGCCTTACTGAAACCACAGACGAGTCTATCTGGAGCACTAACTTTATAGAGCCCGCTGCAAATATCAGCATTGAGACGTACACTGACCACCGCATGGCCATGAGCTTCGCACCCTTCTGCCTCCTGCAGGAATTAAGCATTGAAAATGAAGAGGTAGTACAAAAATCCTATCCCAACTTTTGGGCAGACCTGGCACAATGCCTGACCCCACAAACAGACTTAGATGAAAAGCAATAAAACAATAATTATTACCGGAACCTCCGGTGGAATAGGTTTCGTTTTGGCAGAATATTTTGGCAAAAAAGGCCATAAAGTATACGGCCTAAGCCGCAAAACGGCGGAATCGCCTTATTTCATAACAATTCCTACGGATATTACAGATAATAACCAGGTTCAGGCAGCTATAACCAAGGTTTTAAATGACGGACAAAATATCGATTTGCTGATTAATAACGCCGGTATGGGCATGGTGGGCGCTGTAGAAGATTCAACAAAAGACGATATATGGAAACTTTTTAACCTGAATTTGGTAGGTGCAGTACAGTTAATGTCAGCTGTACTGCCTGCCATGCGCGCTCAGAAAAACGGTCAGATTATTAATATTTCCAGCATCGGGAGCGAAATGGGACTGCCATTCCGTGGATTTTATTCAGCTTCAAAATCTGCATTGGATAAAGTAACGGAAGCCATCAGATATGAGGTTTCACCGTGGAACATCCATGTCTGTTCACTTCATTTAGGTGATATTAAAACAAAGATTGCAGAAAACCGCGTAAAAACATCGGTATCTGATCCTTACAAAATTACCTTTTCCAAAGTTCATGACCTGATGAATTCGCACGTTGATGACGGCACTGAACCTCTGGATGTAGCGGTTTATATTGAAAAGCTAATCTTGAAAGACCATTGGAAAGCACATTATTATTTCGGAAAATTCGGCCAGAAAATCGGTGTGCCTTTAAAATGGATCTTACCGCAGAGGCTTTACGAAAAGCTGATGAAAAAGTACAATAAGCTGGACTGAGAAAAAGATGAGCGCAATGAAAATATAAAATAAACGTTCTTTGCTTGAGCAGCCAAAGTGAGCCGACTAATTCAAATATCATTTCTTCTCTTATGTGTGTTCCTCAATGCGCAGCAAAAGGAATTCTGGCTTATCGATGTACAAACTAACAGCAAAAAGGTGGTCAAAGATTCACTGGCTGCCACAAAATTCCTGGACTCACTTGCCGAAAACAATCACTTTTTCACAGAAATCAGAAATATTGACGACGAAGTTGTCCGAACCAAAATTTACTATGACAAAGGCCCAAATTATAACACTGCTAATGTAAGACTTTCGGACAGCGTGGCCGCTGACCTTAAAACATCCGGGACTTTCTATACGAAAAACCTTGATTCAGTACGGAAGAACATCAACCAAAAATATGTTGATCTGGGCTATTCCTTCAGTCGGGTAAAAACGAAGTACCTGGGAATGGAAAAGGGAATTCCGAAGGTGGAATTGTCCGTAAACCGAAACAGGCAAAGAAAAATAGACGGTTTTGTACTGAAGGGTTACGAAAAGGCACCCAAAAGATTTGTAAAGAATCTAGAAAAAGAATTCAAATTAAGGAAATACGGCGATGAAAATCTGCTGGCCATTAACCGTAGCCTTCAAAACCATCCGTTTGTATCTCTGGAAAGGCCTCCGCAAACACTTTTCACCCAGGACTCTACCAATATTTATCTGTTTCTGCAGAAGAAAAAAGTAAATTCTTTTGACGGGATGCTGGGATTTGGAAATGACAAGGAGGAGAAATTCACTTTCAACGGCACACTGAATCTGAATTTCAGGAATGTTTTCAATGGCTTTGAAAGCATATCACTTTTTTGGCAACGAAATCCGGACCGGGGGCAATCCTTCGACCTTAAAGCAGATATCCCCTATCTGTTCCAGTCCAATGTAGGCGCCAGTGTGAACATGAATATCTTTCGGCAGGATTCCACATTTGCCAATGTGAAAGTGTTGCCGGCGGTCTACTATAACCTCTCCAGCCGACAAAGGCTGGGACTTCGAGGCACATTCGAAACCTCTACCGTTCTTGACTCGCTCTATACGCAGGGAACGGAATATACCCGTAAAGGAGCCGGTCTGTGGTACGACTACACTGCACCTACGGAAATTGAACTTTTCCTGCACAAAACCAGGGTACGTGCTGAAGCCGATGCGCTCTTTACCAATTATTCCGCGGCAAATTTAGATGCTACACAAATGCGCTATTTCCTGGCTGCCGAGCACAACCTGCGCCTGCGCGGCAACAATTACCTCAATTTAAAAGGTGAATCTGCCATGTTGAGTTCGCAGAATGAACTCACCACCAACGAACTCCTGCGCTTCGGCGGCTGGAACTCGCTCCGTGGCTTCAATGAAGAGGCACTGTACGCCGATTTCTATTATTACGGTGCTGCCGAATACCGCTACCTCGTAAACAATCAGGCCTTCTTCGATGTGTTCCTTCAGTACGGGCAGCTTTATAACAAGGTTGCTGACCTCAGGCCCCAACTCTACAGTTTCGGTCTTGGTTTCAATTTCTTCCTGCCTATCGGTCTTATGAGTTTCCAGATCTCCAACGGTAATGAATTTGGCAACGAGATCAAATTCGGGGATACGAAGATCCACTGGGGAATTCTAACGAGGTTTTAAATCGGGAGCATACTGTTCGGCCCTTCGGCGCTTAATATTCAGCCCGCTGTCCGCTACTACCTGGCGCCCGCCTGCGGCGGGCGCCAGGTAACCACTTCCATCGGGGCTATAACTTGGCAACACCTTCTTAGACGTACCTGCTCTCCAATTTCGGGATAAGAATCAGATTTCTATATCAAACTACCTGTTAGGTCCTTCTTCATACTATACACATGTATAAATATGCCTGGTTGGGATTTCACCAGGGATTTCACCTAAAAATACATCCCTGATTACTGGTATATTAATTTATTTTATTCACATTTTCCATACAACCTATTTAAAATCTTCCTAATTTCGTAAGGCATTGCATATCAATTCGGCAACTGCAGGGCTTCGAAAGTTACAGGCGCCAACCTGTGTGAAAGGAATTTGGCCTAAAGGATTCCTTCACAACAAACCAAAAACTACCAACCACAAAACTCCGTAAAATGCCCGATCTTTCTAAATCAGCAATAACCTTATTGCAGAATTTGGATTTGGAATCTGTACAGCAAATCCAGCCGCAGCAATTGGAATCGTTAATCGCTACGCTTCAGAAATCTCACGTCCCTGAAAAAACTGAACAATCCTTCCGCACTTCAAAACTGGCATTGAGTAAAGCAAAAAATCAGGAAATCCTAAAACTGAGGAATCTCGGCCAAACTACCGTGCCTCCCGCGGTCCGTCCGGAATATGAGATGGAATCCAAAGAAACTTTCCCTGCTTTCTCAGCACTGAAAAACAGCCTGGATCTGAGCTCCAGCTTTACGGTTCCGGAGAAAATTTTGGGTCCGTTTAAAACAATAGACGGCCTGGAAATGGTGATCAACTTCTATAGGTATATTGACGACTTTAAAATCCTCTTCCCGGGTGAAACGCAGGCTGCAGTCATAATGCCGGCACGTTTGCAGCGTATTGTCCTGGCGGGTACCCGTGTAAGCACTCTCACACTGGGCAAAGGCAGTGTATGGATCAGGGCAGACCTGCTGGATCCCAATGCACCGAAAGAAAAATATATTGGACTATGCATAACCTCAGGTTCTGTAAAGCTCGGCGGAAATTTCTCCTTAGGCAGCAACTCGGTCCAGATTCCTAAAAATTCACCCGTTGAGTGTGAATTCAATCTGAATAATTCTTACCAACCCAAAAACACTGATCCTTATGGAAATGATGGTAAGAATTCAGTCTTCACGCCTTCAGCATTACTCAAACTGAAGTCCACAAATTCCCGTTTTCGTGTTACCGGAAATGGCAACTATGCTGGGAAAACTCTCGGACAGGAAATCCAGCTTACATCGTTGGACAATACCTTTGAGTGGGACGGCGCCAAAAACAATATGATGCTGAGCCTAACCTCCCGTGAAACTCAGTTTTCGGTATATAAATCGGAATCCAAGCTATATCAGCTGCAGGGAAGATGTAAGGTTGGGAATTACAGGTGGATGCTCGCCAGCAGAGTACTTCAGAACAACCAAAGTATAGAAGTAAAATTTAACGGTGCTCTTACTGCCATGCTCAGCCCGGGACTACATTGTAAGTGGGATGGTATCCGTGAGGCAGACAGGATGGTAACTCTCAATGAATGCCAGCTTCTTTTCATGAGTGGCCTCCTGCACATCGGCTCAGAAAATGCAGATTTCGCTTCCCTCCAGGACCGGATGAAGCTCTGGCAGCATTCCACGGAATATGCCGAAAAAATGGAGTTGCATGTACGGTTTGCTGACTACAGATCACTCCAGATCATATCTCAAGGTAACGAAATGGATATGGTGAGTACATTTGCAGATACCGACTTCTACATCAATAAACCTCTTCTGGCAGATAACCGGCCGGTACATCCAAAGTCCAGGAAAAGCATGTATGCAAAGGGACACAGCAAATCGGGTAAAGTCATACTGATTCTGGACAGCGATATGTTAACAGAAGACCAGGTGCCGGGAACAAATGCTCCATTACGTAAATATCAGTTCGCGCTCCAAAACGCTTATTTTACAACTACTGAAGAGCTGGGCTTATTCCTGAATGCCAAATACGAAAGTGAAAACATTGTATACGAAGGCAGTTTGCTGCTTCAGTACGGAATCTATCATGTTTTACCTACATTGCCACACCCTTATACGGCCAATCGTCACCTTCACCAAAAAACCCGGGTCAGTGGTGTGTCCGGTGTATTTCAGTCCATTATTGAGTGGAGTCCTGAAAGCGGGATGAAGGAGGCCAAGGTCACTTTTAAAATGAACCGCCAATTCAGCGAACAGAGCTCGACGCTGAATACTTCAGCTATTGTAAACAGTCCCAGATACAAGCATCAGGAGTTGCGCATGAGTAATAATTTCATGCTGTTTGATGTCAGTACGGAATCTGATCATTGGGGCGTAGCCTTTTCTCTTGAAAACCGCGAGATCATGCGTAAACTGTATTCACATGATGTAAATGTTACTGATGAGAATGTGGTTACCATTCACAAAAATTATTTGCAGACGCCAATGGGTTTTATGCACGGACTAACACTTCCTCACATCAGCTGGGAACCGGTAGCCAATATCACTCCGAAGGATCACAACCTGGATCCGCCGGCCGGAGTACTGGATCAAAAAAATAACAGTGTACCCACTGTATTTACTCAACTGTATAATAAGCCGGTAAAAATACATCCCCGGAATTATATGGAGGCTTTCCGGCAGACTTTGAAGTCGCCTACCGATGAATCAAAAAATCTGCAGTCTAAAATTCTTTTCACATTACCTAACGGCAAACTGTCCGTTGTATCACTTAATCCCTACAGTCAGGAAAAAATGTGGCAGAAAGGACATCTGGATTTCATTATGCCCAAATTTGAACATCAGAGCCAAAGCCTGACCGGCGGCCTACAGTTTAGGATTTCCGCATTCAAGGACCCAAATCCCGACCAGCCACCCCGCATGAGAGGAAAAACGGAACAGCTTTATAATTTAACAGATTTCCCCGACATCAGCATTTTAGGTCAATCTGTGACCACGATATTTAATGAATCTTTCAACAAGAATCAGGAAGTGGATATCGGCATTCCGATTACTCATATTGACTTTTCCGGCTATGGTGCCAGCACCTTCAGCAACTGGCAAAATCCTACTGCAAAGTTTGCATCCATCGCCCAGGCTAAATTTGACGTCCTGAAAGGCCGGACAGCCTATGAACTTGTACAGGCTGTAAGCGTAATATATCCCTGGGGAATCTGTACATCCAGAACAGTAACCTTCCTCCGGAACAATAATGCCGTCATCTTTCGGGAGGACAGTGGCTGGGTGGCTAAGGGCGACGGTCTGTTTGACTTCAGTTTTCACTGGCCTACCAATAATGCTACTGTATTTTATCCCAATATATATGACATTTACCCTGGCTTGGTGCAGGGTCTGTTTAACGTTTCAAACATCAAAGAAGACTATAATGATATAATTAAATTTAGCTATGACTTACAGAACGGAGATTTTTCCGTAAATAACAGTGTTCTTCAGACCAACGCATCAGGAACAAAAGAGGCAGAATTTGTGGCTGTCTATTTTGATGCTGACGTGAAACTTGATCCTCTGGATACGCAGGTTACCGGTAAAAGGTTCAAGGGTTATCTGCAGCTCAAACCTCAGGGTGTACCGGTGCCCGCGCGAATACTCCGGCAGATCCTTAATAAAAGTCAGAATCCGGTCAGCGGCGGGATCGATACATTGTTGCCGATCGAGAGGACACTGCAGAAGTTTAAAAGTAATGCGGTAGAGGTAAATCCTTCCTATCAGAATGATAATGCCGGAGCTATAACCTTCGTCGCTTCCGTAAAGGGATCGGTGATATTGCCTCCAGACGGAAGTTGGAGCGTGGTGCAAGTGGATAAATCTTCGGGTGTAGTTCAGAACCTGAAAACCGGAAGCACAGTCGGTTTAGTGAAGGATGGGTTAAGGCCCAAAAATCACGGAAATGCTTTTCAGCTTAATACGACCAAAACCCTGGTTGCATTCCCGGACGGATTAAAGAATTCGCTGAACAGCTTCAGCAAAACCTATGGTTTCCTACAGAATACCGAAACTCAAAAACTTTTGTTGAATTCGGTACAGTACATAAAGGGACAGGCGGATAAATATAGTACCGATCCTGCACTTTTGGCCGACAGCTTCAGACTGCTTAATTCAAAAGGCCCTTTCCCCAATCTGAGCGAGGCAATAAAAGTGGATAATGCCGCGCAGACGGTTATAGACCTTTTACCTGACGGAGCCGTAAGTGGCGGAGTTAAAAAGATATTCAACTACGAAGTTCCCCCTGATTTCAACTATGATATTATAGGGAAGCAAGGTGATGCTTTCAGGATTTACATTAATTATAACGCTGTAGACAAAAATGGTAACCCGCCTAAAAAATCGGTTATCAAATATGTGACGGATTCGGTATCGGAAGACCGGTGGAGTAATCAAATGCAGAATCTAACTGTAGGGGTTGACCTTGTTTTTAAACCCATCATGTACATTTCGGGTGACTTTGGTAACGGTAAAAAGATAAGTGCCGGACTTAATTCCGGCAGCAGTCCGCAGTTAAAACTCTGCAAAGAACTGCAGACCATTTACGATATTCTGGAATTCCTGAACAATCTGGATCCTTCACAACCTTCCGAAGCGGTAAAAAAAGCACTCAAAATTGTCATGAGCAATTCGGCAGACAGTTGGGAATATAAATTTAAAGCGGATAAGGAAATTCCGTTGGTAAAGTTCCCCTTTGATCCTGTGAACTATAACTCTCCCACCACACCGCTCAAACTGGACGCCTTCTTCCGGTTGGGAGTATATTTCAATCAGCCAATAAAGATCCCAAATACAATAGATCAGCTGAAGCCTTCGGTGGGCGCCTATCTTGAGTTAGGTGCGGATCTGCGAGTAATGTGCGTGAGCGTAGCTGCGGCTACAATTTATGCCGTAGGACGGGCTGAAGTAGGCTTGGCCGCCGACCTTAATACGCCGCCAACGCTTTATTTCAAATTTGGATTCGGTGTGGAACTGGCGGTTGGATTACCCGTAATAGGTTCTGTAGCAGTAATGTTTATGGTGGGCGTAGATATAAAGATAAACAGTGTAGACGTTATCGTAGGTGCATTCATTTACTTCAGAGGCCGGGTTGAAATTCTGGGAGGTATTGTTACCATAACTATTTCCATCGAAGCAGCCGGGCAGATTCATAAAAAAGTGGACTCCAGCCAACCCACTAACTGTATTGCCAAATGCACATTTGCGCTTGATATTTCAATTGCGTTTGTCATCAACATCAACTTTACAGAGACCTGGGAGGAAACCAGACAAATCAGCTAACCAAACAAGACTAACCCATGGAACCCTTATACAGCTTACTTACATTTCCGCAGAAATATGAATCCGGCAGGCTTTACTTTAATATTATGGTTTTGCCCAGAAATATAAACCTGTTGGAGATCATCAACGGAAATATTCCGGCATTTGCGGATACCCAGTTTGAACTTGAAACAAATATTATTAGCGGGCTGGATGGACTTCCGCTCTTTTCGGCTACAACATTCTCCAGCGCGCCGACTATTATCTCTGAAGCAACCAATAAAAGAAATGTAATCAATGCCGTTATACAGCAGCTGCAACTGAACGACGGTTTAAAGGTAACCTCTGATAAAAGTCTTAATAAAGATTCGGGCGCGTCACAACAGATACAGGAGTATGCGGCCAAAAATGTAGCGATCAGGAAGTATTTGCCCGAGACGTATCGGAAAGCATTCAACTTTACCAGCCCCAGAACACGCTTTGCTGTTACAGATGACGAATATGAATGTATCATCAAAAATAAAGACAAGAAAAACACAGATCCTGTTACCAACAGAAATTATATTTCCTGGGGGAAACTGATGTCCTTCATCCTGCGTAACCCATTGCTTGCCGAAAAAGCAGGCTTTCTTATCAAGGGCAGCCTTGATGTAGATCTGTCGGTACTGAAAAAAGGAGCATGGCTGTTTCACCGCTTCGCTCCCGGAAGCTCGTTTGGAAGTGTTAACACGTCGGTTTACGCGGCAAGAATTCCGGCACTTGAGGCTGACCGCAGATTGTTTGCACCGGTTCTTTTTCCGGTTAAAGAAGTTGCCGTCAATAATGCCACCTACGATGAGGTTATGCAGGAATCTCTGATTTATAACGATGGTTTTGCCAAAATTATACATGCCAACCAGCCAATAAATCAGGATTTACTTCAGGAAAAAGATGAAAGCAACCCTCCCGTGGTTGATGTTGGCCTGAGATTGGGCTGGGACGATGAGCAACTGATTATATGGGGCAACCGGCAACTCAGACAGAAGGACGAAATCACAGAACAGAAAATAGATGCACCGCTGGGTGTTTTCGGGTATAAAGTTGATGTCAGGAAGTCGGGCGATTCGCAATGGTACTCACAAAATATGATTGTTCCGCGACAGAATATGCTAATCGCCGGGGAAGCTCTTCTTACAGAAGATCAATCTTTGGAGCTGCCAACTGAAGTTTATCCTACCTCACATGGCAGCACGATGGAAGAAGGGTTTTGGTTGCCGATGTATTTTGCCTCATGGAACGGCAAATGTATGGTGGTGCCTGATAAAGAGGCGGAGGAAATTTATCATTTAGCAAAAGCAAGAGTGCCGGTACAGAAAGCCGGCACCAACAATGCAATCAATCTGAAACCAAAATCAACTTTACATCCCTACCAACAGGATGAAAATCACAAAGTTGATCTTATTTATGGAAATGATTATCAGTTCCGGATCCGTCTGATGGATATTTCGGGCGGCGGTCCCCAAGTGGAAGATGAACCTCTGAACGGTGGCCAAAGACCCGTTTCAGATGTACATTTCAGAAGAAATGTGAAGGCAGGAAAACTGAATATTGTTAATGTGGATGCTTTTCATGAACTTCAGAATGCGTTAATTGTTAAGGATACAAGTATTTTGGAGAACATCCTGGACAATTCAAATATCTTACGTGTAAAAAGACCGCTGCTTAGCTATCCAGCGGTGGCATTCACAGGTAAATATACCAATGCGGCAGCTTTGCTGAAACAAAAGATAGACAACCTTCCACTACCGCAAAATTCAGACAGCCGCAGCCAGCATACCGTAGGATTGCCGGACCCCGATATAAAAACATTTAAAATCCTGGTTGAGGTAAAATCCCTGGAAATGGATAATGTGCAGTCGGTAAACGGCAAGGAATGTTTCTTCCCATGGAAAGAAAAAATATTCGAAATTCCTTATGTCGAAGCAACGGAGAACTATGATCTGGAAGCGGAAATAAACATCATTTACCAGGACATTAATGTACTGGCCCCATCGGATGACGAAGAACCGAATGATTTAATCCTGCCAACATCCAGAGAAGTTAGACTAACCCTCACAGCCATCGTAGACGGCGCTGACCTGGATGGCGACTATGCTGCTCCTTTTGTGAAAGAAGGCAGCAGCACGATGCTGACTTCATTTAAAATTGCGGAAGACGAAAGCGATTTACTTTCGCCAATAAATGGTGGTTTAAGGGCGTTCTTTCTTCAGCCTGAACATGAGCCTGAGCTAGCTGCAGTATCCAAGTCTAAACTTGATCTCGTAAAGATTACACCAAACAATACTTCTCCTGAAATGCAGAGATTGGGAGACGCCCTGAATTTAACAGTACATAACCTTACCCTACAGGGTGAAAGAGGTACACGTGTGCAGTTTGGTGTAAGCAATGAGTTGCGGCATTCACTTTCTCCTGACTCCGGATCAGTAACCCTGTCCAGTACAAAAGAAATTTATAACCGCTGGCTGGTCACTCTAGATTTCAGTTTACTGCGCGATTGGTCATGGAAAGGATTGCATGAGGACAGTTTTACTGTATTCAGAAAAATAAACCGACCCGGTGAAATAGAGGAAGAAGTAGGAAGTATCAATGTAAAAGATGTTGTGAATATGTCCATGCTGACTGAGGCCGACAGACAACAAAGCAGAATTCTCTTCCTGGACAGTATTGATCCTGATAAATATCTCAAAAACTTTCCACGGGAAATTTCGGCCCAATACAGACTGGTGACCAAATTGAAGAAGGGCTATGAGAACGTGACCAGCGACGATCCTCAAACACTTCAGATTGACTTGCCAATAACAACAATTCCACATCAGATTCCAAAGATGGTCTCAGTTGGTATTGCGATGAGCAGTTATGCCTACGATGAAGAGTTCTACCGTTCTTCGGACGAAAGACAGAAGTACATCTGGTTTGAATTTGATGAACCACCAAAAGATCCCAACGACACTTACTTTGCAAGGGTTCTTGCTTACTCGCCTGATCCTTATCTGTGCCGTGTAGATAATGAACTGATTACTAATATCAGCGAGGATCTGCCATTGCGACTTAACCCTGAACAAATCCGCGAAATTATCCCTGGTATGAGCAATGATTTTGCAGGAATGGGTGTTCTACAGGAAATGATTCCAGCATCCACAGATAATCCGCGGACCTATTTACTTCCGCTGCCGCATGGCCTGCATAACAACAGTGATGAGTTATTCGGATTCTTCACTTACGAAATAAGGCTTGGACATAAGAAAGAATTCTGGAGCACAGCACAGGGACGCTACGGCCGTCCGTTAAAGGTAAATGGGGTGCAGCATCCGGCCCCGGATCTGGTTTGCAGCGCTTACCGGGTGGAGACGGCAAATAATCTTACTCCAAAGGAAATTGAGATTACGGCTACCTTCGCAAATGCGGTATTAAATGGTGAGGATATCACAGCTTTTCCGCCTAATACTTCATTATGGTATCTGCTGTACACGCAGGTAATGCAGGCCGACGGAGAATCGTTCAGGAATATTCTGATAGATTCCGGACCTCTCTTCTATGAACCGCAAAAATCGCAAAATGGTGGTATGGTGAGACCGAAAGGAAATAAGAAAGGAGTTGTGCGTCTTTCAGTGAAAGAGATTGGTAATAAACTTGAAGAACTGGGACTTCCACGGAACAATGATCTGAGCGTAGTGGCTGTGGAAATGTTTCCGATGAACAATAAATGGCAGTACGACATCCGAAGTAAACGAAATGATACAGGTATTTCCTATGACAATTATATCAAAAACCGCAACGTAGCAAATCCTCTTACCGATATGCTGGGGCAATACCGGATTTACCGCAGTTCCAAACTTGTTCCAATAACTGAAGTGTGCTGTGAGGACTGTTAATGGTTCCTGCTGATTAGTGGCTGGTGACTGGTGATTTGGTGACTGGTGACTGGTTAGTAGTTTGCGCATTCAGCGCTCAGCGGTCAGGGCTTAGCTTTTGCTTTTGGCTTCAAGCTATACGCTGTGTGCACACCTGACAGGCTGTTGGTAAACTTGTGAGCAATAGCTGCAGTTTCTAAGTTCTCGCATCAAATAGCTGATGTCTGCAGCCTTTGCTGCTGGTGAATGGTGATGGGGTGATTGGTGATCCGTGATTGGTGACTGGTTAGTTTGACCTATAGCTGCAGTTTCTAATTTCTAACTTCTAACTTCTAACTTCTAACATCTAACCTCTCATATCTGAAGTCCTGGCTCTTGGCTCTTGGTTCTTGGCTCTTTCTTCTCTCCAAAACAAAAAAAATCCTTCACTCTTACGAATGAAGGATTTAAAAAAAAACTGGCGGCGACCTACTCTCCCGCGTTAGCAGTACCATCGGCGCTAGAGGGCTTAACTTCTGTGTTCGGAATGGGAACAGGTGAGCCCCTCTGCTAAAACCACCCTAAAGGTTGTTTTGTACAAAAGGTTGTACAGTATATGTATTTTAAATAGATTGGAGATGGATAGATTTGAGACACGAGACATTAGTCTCTTATCTCTTGTCTTTAAATCTTCTGTCTGATTTAAAAAATCGATAAAAACGTTCACAAAGAGATAACCGTGCTGCACCTACGGTTGCGCCTAATTAGGCTATAAATCTACGGGTAATTAGTACTACTCGGCTATGCCATTACTGACTTTACACCTATAGCCTATCAACGTGGTCATCTCCCACGACCCTTAAAAGATGTCTCATCTTGAGGCAGGTTTCGCACTTATATGCTTTCAGTGCTTATCCTTTCCAAACGTAGCTACTCTGCGGTGCGCCTGGCGGCACAACAGATACACCAGAGGTTTGTTCAAGTCGGTCCTCTCGTACTAAACTCAAGCCCTCTCAAACATCTAACGCCCGCAATAGATAGAGACCGAACTGTCTCACGACGTTCTGAACCCAGCTCGCGTGCCACTTTAATGGGCGAACAGCCCAACCCTTGGGACCTTCTCCAGCCCCAGGATGTGACGAGCCGACATCGAGGTGCCGAACCTCCCCGTCGATGTGAGCTCTTGGGGGAGACTAGCCTGTTATCCCCGGAGTACCTTTTATCCTATGAGCGATGGCCCTTCCATACGGAACCACCGGATCACTATGTCCTGCTTTCGCACCTGATCGACTTGTAGGTCTCACAGTCAAGCACCCTTATGCCATTACACTCTACGCACGGTTACCAAGCGTGCTGAGGGTACCTTTGAAAGCCTCCGTTACTCTTTTGGAGGCGACCACCCAGTCAAACTACCCACCACGCAGTGTCCTCGATTGCTCGAGTTAGGCTCCAAATAAACAAAGGGTGGTATTTCAACGTTGACTCCACCAACACTGGCGTGCCGGCTTCAAAGTCTCCCACCTATCCTACACATTGTTTATTCAAAGTCAATACGAAGTTATAGTAAAGGTTCACAGGGTCTTTTCGTCCCATTGCGGGTAATCGGCATCTTCACCGATACTACAATTTCACAGAGCTCATGGTTGAGACAGTGCCCAGATCGTTACACCATTCGTGCAGGTCGGAACTTACCCGACAAGGAATTTCGCTACCTTAGGACCGTTATAGTTACGGCCGCCGTTTACTGGGGCTTCAGTCAATGCCTTCGGTTTAACCCTAAGCACCTTCCTTAACCTTCCAGCACCGGGCAGGTGTCAGACCCTATACAGCATCTTTCGATTTAGCAGAGTCCTGTGTTTTTGATAAACAGTCGCCTGGGCCTCTTCACTGCGGCCAGCATTGCTGCTGGCGTCTCTTCTTCCGAAGTTACGAGACTATTTTGCCTAGTTCCTTAACCATGATTCACTCTAGCACCTTAGGATTCTCTCCTCGACTACCTGTGTCGGTTTTGGTACGGGTTGCTTCACTTCGGCTTTTCTTGGAATCTATTTCCCTGCAGCAGCTTCGCCCGAAGGCTAGGCCTTGACTATTCCGTCAGTCTCCAGCAAGTACGTAAATCCGTCCCCTTTTTAATGTGAGCAAGTTAGGGAATATTAACCCTATGTCCATCCACTACCCCTTTCGGGTTCGCGTTAGGTCCCGACTAACCCTCAGCTGATTAGCATGGCTGAGGAAACCTTAGTCTTTCGGTGAGCGGGTTTCTCGCCCGCTTTATCGTTACTTATGCCTACATTTTCTTTTCTATCCGCTCCACAATACCTCACAGTACTGCTTCAGCGCAAATAGAATGCTCTCCTACCAGATGTATCCCTAGGATACAAATCCATAGCTTCGGTAATATGCTTATGCCCGATTATTATCCATGCCGGACCGCTCGACTAGTGAGCTGTTACGCACTCTTTAAATGAATGGCTGCTTCCAAGCCAACATCCTAGCTGTCAATGCAGTCCAACCGCGTTATTTCAACTTAGCATATATTTTGGGACCTTAGCTGTTGGTCTGGGTTCTTTCCCTCTCGGACATGGACCTTAGCACCCATGCCCTCACTGCCGACGAACATTTATTAGCATTCGGAGTTTGTCAGGAATTGGTAGGATTTGACTCCCCCGCATCCAATCAGTAGCTCTACCTCTAATAAACTTAACATCGACGCTGCACCTAAATGCATTTCGGAGAGTACGAGCTATCTCCCAGTTTGATTGGCCTTTCACCCCTACCCACAAGTCATCCGAAGACTTTTCAACGTCAACCGGTTCGGTCCTCCACTTTGTGTTACCAAAGCTTCAACCTGCCCATGGGTAGATCACAAGGTTTCGCGTCTAATCCTACTAACTATGCGCCCTATTCAGACTCGCTTTCGCTCCGGCTCCGGACCTGAAGTCCTTAACCTCGCTAGTAAAATTAACTCGTAGGCTCATTATGCAAAAGGCACGCCGTCACCCAACTTGTGGGCTCCGACCGCTTGTAGGCGTACGGTTTCAGGTTCTCTTTCACCCTTCTATTCGAAGTGCTTTTCACCTTTCCTTCACAGTACTTGTTCACTATCGGTCTTTCAGGAGTATTTAGCCTTGGAGGATGGTCCCCCCATATTCAGACAGGATTTCACGTGTCCCGCCCTACTCATTTATCATCAAAATATGCCTTTCATATACCGGGCTGTCACCGTCTATGGCCGTTCTTTCCAAAACGTTCTATTAAACATATAAAGACTTTTGGGCTAATCCGCTTTCGCTCGCCACTACTTACGGAATCTCTTCGATTTCTTTTCCTCCGGGTACTTAGATGTTTCAGTTCTCCGGGTTTGCTTCTCGTTGTAAACAACGAGATGACTGGTCTTCTACCAGCCGGGTTGCCCCATTCGGACATCTCGGGATCAATTCGTGTGTGCCAATCCCCCGAGCTTTTCGCAGCTTACCACGTCCTTCTTCGCCTCTGAAAGCCTAGGCATCCGCCATACGCCCTTAACGATTTCTTTCCTAATATTTTTATTAGTTCAGTATTTTTAATAACAGCACAACCGTGCTGCCTTTTATTTTGTAAACTTTCACACCCGCAGGTGCTCGGTTTTCTCTTTGTGATGTTCTTACCGTTAATGTCAATGATCAATTTTCTTATTACTTCTTTAATGAACAGAAATTGTTTTTGGCTCTTTCCGTCACTTTTAAATTAAAGTGGTAATACTGTGGAGAATAAGGGAGTCGAACCCTTGACCTCCTGCGTGCAAGGCAGGCGCTCTAGCCAACTGAGCTAATTCCCCTCTAGTTCAGACTTGAGATTTCTAGTTTTCAGACCTGAGACTTTTTTGTCTCCTATCTTGTGTCTTTTAATCTCCCGTCTTGTAATTAGTAGTCTCGGGCAGGCTCGAACTGCCGACCTCTACATTATCAGTGTAGCGCTCTAACCAGCTGAGCTACGAGACTCTGTTTAGACATTAGATGTTAGACTTCAGATATCAGATTTTATTCTAACTTCTTTCTTCTAACTTCCAACTTCTTTCTTAATCTCTTCCCTATTACTAATTCCTAGTGGGTATATTTTAAATAAGCAACCAAAAAGTAAAAAACCAAAGCATCACTTAAAGTGAGTGCGTGTGGTACGACAAAGCGTACCGTGTTGTTTGTTTATTCTCTTCCCTAACGGGACGAGACTCAAAAATGAGATGTTCCAGCCGCACCTTCCGGTACGGCTACCTTGTTACGACTTAGCCCTAGTTACTTGTTTTACCCTAGGCAGCTCCTATTACGGTCACCGACTTCAGGTACCCCAAACTTCCATGGCTTGACGGGCGGTGTGTACAAGGCCCGGGAACGTATTCACCGCGCCATGGCTGATGCGCGATTACTAGCGATTCCAGCTTCATAGAGTCGAGTTGCAGACTCCAATCCGAACTGAGACCGGCTTTCGAGATTTGCATCACATCGCTGTGTAGCTGCCCTCTGTACCGGCCATTGTATTACGTGTGTGGCCCAAGACGTAAGGGCCGTGATGATTTGACGTCATCCCCACCTTCCTCTCTACTTGCGTAGGCAGTCTCACTAGAGTCCTCAACTGAATGTTAGCAACTAGTGACAGGGGTTGCGCTCGTTGCAGGACTTAACCTAACACCTCACGGCACGAGCTGACGACAACCATGCAGCACCTTGAAAATTGCCCGAAGGAGAATCTGTTTCCAGATCTGTCAATTCCCATTTAAGTCTTGGTAAGGTTCCTCGCGTATCATCGAATTAAACCACATAATCCACCGCTTGTGCGGGCCCCCGTCAATTCCTTTGAGTTTCAATCTTGCGATCGTACTCCCCAGGTGGCTAACTTATCACTTTCGCTTGGTCTCTGAATCCGAAAATCCAAAAACGAGTTAGCATCGTTTACGGCGTGGACTACCAGGGTATCTAATCCTGTTCGCTCCCCACGCTTTCGTCCATCAGCGTCAGTTAAATCTTAGTGACCTGCCTTCGCAATTGGTGTTCTAAGTAATATCTATGCATTTCACCGCTACACTACTTATTCCAGCCACTTCAAATTTACTCAAGACCCGCAGTATCAATGGCAGTTTCACAGTTAAGCTGCGAGATTTCACCACTGACTTACGGGCCCGCCTACGGACCCTTTAAACCCAATAAATCCGGATAACGCTTGCACCCTCCGTATTACCGCGGCTGCTGGCACGGAGTTAGCCGGTGCTTATTCGTACAGTACCTTCAGCCAGATACACGTATCTGGGTTTATCCCTGTACAAAAGAAGTTTACAACCCATAGGGCCGTCGTCCTTCACGCGGGATGGCTGGATCAGGCTCTCACCCATTGTCCAATATTCCTCACTGCTGCCTCCCGTAGGAGTCTGGTCCGTGTCTCAGTACCAGTGTGGGGGATCACCCTCTCAGGCCCCCTAAAGATCACAGACTTGGTGAGCCGTTACCTCACCAACTATCTAATCTTGCGCGTGCCCATCTCTATCCACCGGAGTTTTCAATAGTAACTGATGCCAGTCACTATATTATGGGGTATTAATCTTCCTTTCGAAAGGCTATCCCCCAGATAAAGGCAGGTTGCACACGTGTTACGCACCCGTACGCCGCTCTCAAAGTCCCGAAGGACTTCTACCGCTCGGCTTGCATGTGTTAGGCCTCCCGCTAGCGTTCATCCTGAGCCAGGATCAAACTCTCCATTGTATGTTTGTTCACTCGCTCACTCAAAGTTATTGACGCTTTGGTTTTTCCTTACTTTTTTTTTGGTTGTTATTTGTATGTCAATGATCTCTCTTCTTTTCGCTTTATTTCCAGTCACCTCTTCTGTCGTTGGGCGTCTGAATTGCGAGTGCAAAAGTATAAACTATTTTTTAAATGACCAAATATTTTTGAAGAAAATTTTACGTCCAGATATTCACTGTGTTATTCAGCAAACCCCTTCCTTAACTTACCTCTCCTTTCAAATCTGACCCCTAAGTCTCTCCTGCGCTTCCCCATCTCTCGTTACCTCGAATTGGGACTGCAAAAGTACAACTTATTTTTAAACTGCCAAATGTTTTTTGATAAAATTTTAAACCGGTTAAAAACCGCTCTACTCTCTTACTTCCTAAACCCTGACTTGTCTTCTACTTCGCTCCCTGGTCTCTCGATTTTGGATTGCAAAGATACCCATTTATCCACTCCCTCCAAATATATTGATGTAAATATTTACTAAAATTATATAAACTACTGAGGGTGAAGGGGGAAAATACTCAACAAAGATTATATTTAAGGATCCGGAATGCGTCTGCCATCACATGGAGTGATTAAATGGGCCATCCACCCTTTGGATTTATTTGAATTCCATGTAAATCATGCTCAGGAAATCTGCGAATGAGCGTTCCAACCTTATAATATCACCCGACTTAAGGTTAATGCCCGCTTCGCCATATGGTGCGGACTGTACCTGGATAGCCTGCAACTGCATATATTGAGCAGGTTGCTGCACATCTGCTTTGAACTTTACTGACGAACCCAGCAGTTTGCGGGTAGATATTGTATAGGTTTCACCATCGGTAAGGCTGCGTTTGGTGAAAGTGCGTAGCTTAAACTTTATACTTTCTTTATTAAAAGAAATGTTCTGGTCCTGAGCGGGAGGCGCATATATGTAAAGGAGTCCTTTTTCAACAGGTATTTCATCGGTGGCCATATAATACAAACTGATCCTGTAATTCCACGGATCCAAGTTCTGCGTTTTGCCATCAACAGATTCAAACGGACGGTACGAAAACGTATTCGCACCAATTTCTTTCGCCTTCTTATATATAAGACCGAAAACCTTAGCATCATCGCCAGAGAAACCTTGGACTTCTACTTCACCTAAATATTCGGCTTTTGAAACAGCAGGGTTAATCCTGTACAGTTCCTTTTCTGATCCTTCACGGCTTTTGGCCACTTCATTCCAGATCACATTCTGACCGAAAGCAAAACTGAAAGCAACTACTGCTGTTAAAAAGATTATTTTTCTCATTTCGTTTCCAATAAAGTATGCAGACAATCCTGAAGACTGTTTTCCCAATGCTTAAGTTCTATTCCGTACGCAGTCTCAATTTTGTCAAGTGCCATTGTACTGCGGCGCGGTCTGGCGGCCGGTGTCGGAAACTCTAAGGTCGTGAGCGGATTAATCTTAATTTGCGAACCTGAAAACTCAGCGATTTTTTCCGCGAAACTGTACCACGTGGTTTCCGGGTAATTTGAAAAATGAAAAACGCCATGGCCTGGGCTGTCTGAGCTGATGATCTGCATAATTGCTTCCGCAAGATCATTCGCATTAGTAGGCTGACCAAACTGGTCATTAACCACTCCGATCTCTTCTTTTTCGGCAAAAAGATTCAGCATAGTTTTCACAAAATTCCTGTTGTGCTCTGAGTACAGCCACGACGTCCTGATAATAACGGATTTTGGATTGGCATCCATCACCAGTTCCTCACCCTTAAGTTTTGAAGCACCATAAACCCCTTTTGGATTAGTGAAGTTATCTTCACTGTAGGAAATCTCTGTATCCCCATCGAACACATAATCGGTTGATATGTGAATTAAGGTGGCTCCAACCTCCCTGCAGGCTTCCGCAAGATTGCCTGGACCCTGGGCATTCACGGCAAATGCTCTTTCTGATTCCTTTTCAGCCAGGTCTACCGCAGTATATGCAGCGGCATTTATGCAAAAGTCAGGATTTTCATCTTCCAAAACAGTAAGAACTGCGCTGGAATTGGTAATATCAAGATCTTCAGAGGCCAAAAAAGTAAAATTGAAGGACCACTCATAATCTGCAGCAATTGTCCGCAAACATTTTCCCAACTGACCATTGGCACCAACAACAAGTATTTTTTTCATATTTGTGCTATTAAGATAGTTTATTCTGCTTTCTGAAGTATGCCACCCTTTCGGCGAACGTTTTCTCCGGCACTTCAGTTAGAAACTCTTCGAACAAACCGCGTGTTTCGGGCGGGTGAACTTCTGATTTCCTGGTTTTCATATTGAAATAGATTACCGTGATCCACAAAACTGCGTTCACTGTTTTACCGTCCTCACTTTTCATCAGTATTTCCACTTTGGAAATACGGTCGCGCACTTCAATTGTTTTACTGCTGATCTGCACTTTGGAGTTAAAGCGGACTTCACGTAGATAAGCGATCTCGTTCTGAACTGTGATCCATGTGCAACCCGTCCTGCGTGAATACTCTTCATATGTAAAACCATAGTAAGTTTCCACATGGTCCTCACGGGCATTCATCATATATTCCAGATACTTCACATTATTGAGGTGTCCGATAGGGTCGCAGTCACTGAAGCGAACTTTTACCAGTGTCGAAATTTCTTTGTTCATGGGGCAAAAATAAAAAAACCACCTCTATGCAAGGTGGTTAAGCTGTATAAATGTTTGTTAAATTAAAGTCCAAGCTCCTTCTTAACTGCCGCAGTTGCATCCGGACCTCCCTTATAAATTAAAGCGCTTGCATCAATTACAAAATCCCATCCGTTTGCTTTGGCAGCCTTAGCGATTGCTGCATTCAGTTTGTCGATGATAGGCTTCAGAGACGCTTCTCTTCTTTTATTTAGATCCTGCTGAGCGGTTACTGCCATCTGCTGCAGGTTTTGCTGTGTTTTCTGCAATTCAGTTTCCTTAGCTGTTCTCTGTGCTTCTGTAAGTTTAGCACCTTCAGCCTGGTATTTCTGAACATCAGCCTGCCAGGTATCACCCATTTTCTTAAGTTCAGCTTCTTTTGATTTACTGAAGGTCTCCAGATCCGTAGAAACTTTCTTAGTTTCCGGCATCAAAGACAATACCTGCTCATAGTCCAAAGCTGCTAACTTCTGCGCCTTTGCCATTCCAACAGTCATCAACATTGTTACTGCAGCAAATAATACACTTAATTTTCTCATAATTTCCATTAATAATTTAGGTTCCTTTTTTTGATTGTTTTATGCGGGATAAGTTAAATCTATTTTGAGCCCGCGGCTTTACTGCCTGTGTTTTTTGTTAATAGGTCCAGGACCTTATCTGTGTAGTCGTATCTTTTCTGAAGAAAAATCACACTAATGTTATTACTCTTGTCCAGTACAATACCCAACCCGTTCTTTTCCGATACCGTTCTTATTGCTTCCCAGATCTGGTCCTGAAAAGGCTGTGTAAGGTTGGCGCGCAGTTTTGCAATTTCACCGTTAGTTCCAAATCGTAGACTAAGGGTTGTCTTTATATTGCGGTCCAGATCTGCAACTTCTCTTTCGCGCTGTTTTAGCTGCTCGCCGATAAGCAGAACTTTCTCGCTGTCAAAGGCCGATTTTTTACGTTCATACTCAGCCTGCAGATTCTGTATTTCCTTCTGCCACGTATCCACCTGGGAGTTCAGCCTGCCTTCTGCCTCTTTATATTGCGGAAGACGCTGCAAAATATAATCGGTATCCACTACTCCCATTTTCTGCGCATGCGCAGAAACGGTTATAAGAAGGAAAGCAACTACGAGGAGGATTCTGTTTTTCATCTTTACATTTATAATGATTGGTTCATCAGGAAGTGTGTTTTCCATCCTGAAGGTTCACTGTTATAAAGCGGCTTATCAAATCCGTAGGCAAAATCAAAACCTATCAGACCGAATGCGCCCATGTATACTCTAACCCCTACACCTGCCGAACGTTTCAGCTGGAATGGATTAAAGTTTCCCCAGTCGTTCCAAACGTTGCCCCCTTCAAGGAAAGTAAGAGCATATATCTTGGCTGTTTGGTTCATTGAGATCGGGTATCTTAACTCTAACGAGAAACGGTTGTAAATAGTACCTCCTCCAAGTTGAGTTACATCATCACGGGTTCCACCGTCAGTCGTTGCATTTTCATAACCACGAAGCGGCACCAACTCACGGCCGTCATATCTTCCTCCGAAAAGACCGGTTCCACCTACGTAGAATCTTTCGAATGGTGGTGCACCCAGTTCACTGTTGTAACCATCCATGAAGCCCATCTCGGCTGTACTGCGAAGTACAAGTTTACCAACGATCTCATTGTAGAAATCACTCTTGACCTTTACTTTATAGAATTCCATCAGGTTATACTTTTCAGCCGGCGACATCACCGAATAATCTTTATTGCTGAAAAGTGAGTATGGCGGCGTAAACTTTACACTAGTTTCTACATTGGAACCGGAAGTAGGGAATATTGGATCAATACCTGCCGAATTCCTGCTAAGACCTACGTTAATACTGAAGTTGTTAGCGTTTCCGTAATACTCTCTAGTTGTGCCAAACAGGAACGGATAATTGTCAAAGTTATAGCGCTGGAACTGAATGCCTGTGTACAGGGAGAAATAATCATCCGGCCAACGCAACAGGCGGTTAAGACCTGCATTGGCAGAAAAAATATTCAGTTTCTGGTCCATTCCGAACTGATCTTCATAATTCACGAGCGACTGATTCACACCAACAGACAATCCCGTAGGCCTTGTTCCGAACAACCATGGCTCGGTAAATGAAATACCGTAGTTCTGGAAATAATATCCTGCCTGTGCCTGAATGGACAGTGTTTGACCGTCACCCTGTGGTACAGGTTTAAAATCTTTAAACTTCAGGAAATTCCGAAGTGAGAAATTGTTGAAGGTAAGTCCCAGAGTTCCGATGAAGCTGTCGCCACCGTAACCAGCCTGAAGCTGAACCTGTGAAGAACCTTTTTCTACAAGCGACCAGTGAACATCTACCGTGTTATCCTGAGGATTTGGTTTGATATCCTGACCGATTTGCTGAGGATCGAAGAATGACATAGAGGCCAGATCGAAATAGGTTCTCTTTATATCACTTTTGGCGAACAGGTTACCGGGTCTCGTTCTCAGGGAACGAAGAACCACATGGTCATGCGTTGTGGTATTTCCACTCCACGTCACACGGTTCCAGGTAGCTTTTTCGCCTTCACTGATGCGGACTTCAAGGTTTATTGAATCACCGTTTACTGCCTTCTCTACAGGTGTAACATTGGAAAACAGGTAACCGCTGTTCATGTAAAGGGACTTGATATCGGAATCATCTTCCTTACCGCCGTCTTCACCAACTTTTTTGTTGAATCCTACCGCATCATAAATATCTCCGGTTTTATAGCCCAGAAGGCGCTGAAGAAATTCCGTTGAAAAAGCTGTATTTCCAACAAAGGAAATATCGCCGATATAATACTTTTTACCTTCGTTCAGTTTTACGTTGATCTCGAAGTTATTCTTGTCATTCCTTGTCACAGAATCAGAAAGCACACGTGCATCACGGTATCCAAGTGAATTGTAATAATTCACCAGGTTCTGCTTATCCGCCTCGTATTTTTCTTCAATAAATTTGGATGGCTTCAGGATCGCGCCAATCCCAAATCTCTTCTGTTTGGTATCCTTGAAACCTTTCTTTCTGAGTTTTGAATCAGAAACATTCTCGTTTCCTTCAAAATCGATGCGGTCTATTTTTATGCGTTTTCCCTTCTCTACCTCAATGGTCCAGTCTACCAGATTAGGATCATTTGCATTCACCTTATCTTTGATCGTTACTTTTGCATCAGAAAAACCTTTCTTCACATATTCGTTAGGAACGTTTGTCTTAACAGTTGAAACAAGATTCTGGGTTATTTTGGTACCCGGCTTAAGATTATTGTCTTTAGCAAGTTTCTCATTCTTGGATTTTCCGATTCCTTTGCCTGTGAAGGTCACTTCGCCTAGTTCCTTCAGGTCCTGAAGGTAGAAACGAAGAACAACACTTTCGCCCTGCTGGCTTTCGATGTAGACCTCTACCTCAGAAAAAGAGTTGGTCTCCCAAAGTTTCCGGATTGCATTACTTACTTTTTGACCAGGGATATCAACTATTTCACCTTTGGTCAGACCTGTAAACCGTAAAATTTGTGCCGGAGAATATCTTTTTACCCCATCTACCACAATATCCTGCAATTTGTAGGACCCCGTCTGGCTTTCTGCGTAAACCGGGTTAGTATCCTGCGGATTCCCTTGCGGAGTTACCTGACCATAAAAATGTGCCGAGGCAACAAACATAATAATAGGGATGAATCTAAACTTCATTATATATTTAATAACTTTAATTAATTACTCTTGTTCCAGCTGCTCACTGGTTTTGCCATATCTCCTTTCCTTCAGCTGATAATCCAGAATACACTGGAAAAAGGTTTCCCTGTTAAAATCCGGCCACAGCATATCCAAAAACTGCATCTCGGCATAGGCCATCTGCCACAGTAGAAAATTGCTTATCCTTACCTCGCCGCTGGTTCGTATCATAAGATCAACAGGTGGGAAATCTTTTGTATAGAGATGATCTTCAAAAAGACTCTCGTTTATATCCTCTTCCTCAATCTCACCCGCTTTTACCTTGCGGCTTATCTGCTTTACAGCGCTCAGGATTTCCTTTTGCGAACCGTAACTCAGAGCCAGGATCAGGTTTCCGCGCTTGTTGTCTTTAGTAAGATCCATGACGTTCTGCAACTGGTCACGTACCAAATCCGGCAACTTTTCAATATCGCCAATGATGTGTAAACGTAAACCTTTGGTAAAAATTTCCTCAGCCTCCAGCAAAAGCGTTTCGGCAAGGAGATTCATCAGGCTGTTTACTTCGTCATTAGGCCGGCTCCAGTTCTCAGAAGAAAATGTATAAAGAGTGAGATATGGAATATTTATCTCGTTACAGGCATTAATGGCATCCCGTACGGCCGTTAAAGCGTTTTTATGTCCGTACGTACGCTCTTTGCCCCTGGATTTCGCCCATCTGCCGTTTCCATCCATAATAATGGCTACATGACGGGGAAGATATTCAGGATTGATTTGATATTTTACTGACAGCATTTTAATCGCAATAACAAGGAGGTCTTCCAAAGGAGTAGGTTAGTCCCAGGGTCACGCTGTTTATCCAGTCATTACCGTTAGGATCTCCAACTTCTCTGTTTTTCAGGAATTCTCTCTCTCTTTCCTTGGATACCGCGTAATAAATATCCGTCTGCAACAGGGATGTGTTGGTGTTAGGCGCCAGAATATCCGCATTATAGGTAGATTTCAGATCCTTTGCATTTATCGTACTGTAATCCAGCTGATCGGTAAGCGTAGGTCTGAACATGAGTTCTCCGGATATAGCCCAGTTATAGTTGAATTTATACTTTAAACCGATACCAAAAGGAAGATAACCGGTAACTTTTCTGCCACTATAATACTCTGCCGTTGTATTAAAATCAATTTCATTAACCGGTGCCTGTGCCACACCGTCTACATCGCGCCGGTAGTCATGTATTAAAGTAGCCTGCGTAACATCGTGCATCATCGCGCCGATACCCGCAAATATATATGGACTCAGCATTCCGCGCTCCTGCTCGTTATTAACAGGGAACAGATTGTATTCAAAAATCGCATCAGCTTCCAGTAAGGTATTGGTCCCATACAGTTTACGGTTTCTGCGGTATTCTTCTTTAGCCCAGGCATCACCGAACTGTATATGACTGTAGCCTAAATCAAAACGAAGTGTCTGGTACGGATTGAAATTCATACGGTAAATAATTCCGCCATATGCAGGAAAACCATATTTGGAAGTTTCTCCAAAAGGTGCCTGTAAAACGTAACCGGTTCTTCCTATATCTCCTACCAAATTGCTCGTTCCCAAACGGACACCCAGTTCGTGCCGCTGCGCCTTTACACTTGCTACTGTAAGAATAACTGCAAACAAGCTAAGTAATAATTTTTTATTCATAGGAGAATATAGATTATGGTTATTTTTAGTATTTAATTTTTGCAAATATAAAACATTTTTGCATTACCGAAATTCATAATATTTAGTTAAATATAAACAATTAAATATTAATTTAATCCCTACCAGCGCAGTTTTTGTGATTTTTTTTATAATTATTAAAGTTGCCCGACAATTTTATAAAAGGTAACCGCATTTAGGTAAGTGATTAGTCCCGGTCACGCATAAGCCTTGCAGGCAATGATCCTTTTTTCGCCTGTGCATACTCCGCTGGTGAGCAGGGAATAAGATTTTTAAGCTCGTCATCGTCACCAAAATACCATAATCCAGTAAAGGAATCTCTCTTAAATGCAAAATGAACATCATCAACCGGAACATAAAAAGTCTCCATGCGTCTCTCCCGTGGATGTGACTTCTGAATATTGATGCCTTCTATAATATGCCACACCATTTGCGCCATCAACTGATGATCTACCAAAGAATCTGAATTTGGATTAAAGTTGAACAGGCCGACAGACTTAAGATTTTCGCTAAGGCCAACTTCCTTCATATAAGCACAAATCTCGCGGCGGTTCAGTCCGTTTACCTGCGGATTGACCGAGAAATCACCGGAAGGACCTTCAATTGAATCACAATTTACGGTAACCAGGTCTGCACGCCTGAAAAAGGGCTCTGTATTTTCGGTAGAACCCATCATCTCGGCCAGACGGATTACATCAAATTCAACATCCTTCATCAGCTTAACTGAATCCAGTTCGTTCAGATGCTTCTGATAGGCCATATGATGATAATCCCTCAAAGGAAAATCCCTGGAACCCAGAATTTTCGCCAGGTAGTTTTTTTCATTTATTCCCTCGCCCTGGTCAGCAAGTGAAATTACACCTGATATATTAGTATAACTTATTTGCTTGTGATAGTGGTTAAGCGCGGTAAAAAGGGCAAAGGACAAATCGCAGCTTCCGCCAATGACTATGGGAACCGCCTTTTTTTCATGACATAATGAAAGCAATTCCTGTAAAATAAAATGGGTATCCTCATGGGATCTTCCGGAGATCAAGTCTCCCAGATCGCACACGGGAACCTCGAAGTCCAGCCGCGACAAGGTATACAGCGCCCTGCGAACTTTTCTGAAACTGTGTATTTCCGCTTCACCACCAGCTAAACCACGATAGTCGGAACAGAAAATAAGGACAATACCACCTTCAGAAATGTCACCCGAAATAAGATTCCCCAACTGCCATTTTTCAGTTTCAATTTTACCTGCCGGAATGATAATGTCTTCAATATTCATGGATGTGATTATTCAGTAAGCACTGCAAAAGTAGTAAAACCCAGGCACAAAAAACGCTTCCCGCATTGTGGCGGAAAGCGTTTCTATTACAAAAGATTGATCTTTATTTCTTTTTTGCAGCCGGCTTTTTAGCTGGCGCCTTCTTTGCGGCCGGTTTCTTCGCCGCAGTTTTCTTCGCCGCGGCCTTTTTAGGTTTTTCCTTGAAGGCATCCTTATCCTGAGCGGTGATCCACTTTTTCACCTCATCCAAAGAAACGTCAGCAAGTTCCTCAGCGGTATATTTTTCATCTTTTTTCGTCTTCGGAATCTTAAACATTGTTTTTCCGAATTTGATGAAAGGTCCCCATCTACCGTTTTCAATCGAAATTTTCTCGTCTTCCCACTGGCGTATATATCTGTTGGCTTCTTTCTCCAGTTTTGCTTCTATGAGTTCATGCATTTCCTCCTGAGTCAGATTATCGAAATCATATCGCTTCGGAACATTGATGAAAATTGATTTATATTTGATAAAAGGTCCGAATCTTCCGGTTCCTTTAGTGACGCCCTCGCCTTTATAAGTTGCCACAGGTGCATCAGCAATTTGTTTTTCGCGGATGATTTCCTCGGCGCGTTCCTGTGATACGGAAAGTGGGTCTTCGCCACGCGGTATACTTATGAATGTCTCACCCCATTTTACGTATGGACCAAAACGGCCTACTCCGACTGAAACAGGGTTTCCCTCAAATTCCTGCAGGTCAAAAGGCAGTCTGAAGAGTTCCAAAGCATCTTCAAGTGTAATTGTTGCAATATTTTGAGAGGCCATGAGACTGGCGAAAATCGGTTTTTCCTCATCATCCTGCTCTCCGATCTGCACCATTGGTCCAAACCTGCCGATTCTGGCCATTACATTCTTTCCGCTTTTAGGATCCACCCCAAGTATACGTTCGCCATTCGCACGGTCTGCATTTTCCTCAACATCCTCAATCCGTGGGTGGAAATCACTGTAAAAACCCTGAAGCACTTCTTTCCACCTTTCGGAACCGTTGGCAATATCATCAAAATCCTGCTCCACCTTTGCGGTAAAACCATAGTCAAGGATCTCGGCAAAGTTCTGCGTCAGGAAATCATTAACCACTTCACCAATATCTGTAGGGACGAATTTGTTTTTGTCGCCGCCAAATTTCTCTGTAAGAACTTCCTTCGTAACACCGGATTTGGCAAGAGTCATTTTCACAATCTCTCTTTCTTGAGGCTCAATTTCCCGTTTGTCCACATACGCACGGTTCTGAATGGTCTGGATCGTTGGTGCATAAGTGGATGGCCTGCCTATGCCAAGCTCTTCCAGCTTTTTCACCAACCCAGCTTCGGTGTAACGTGCGGCAGGTTTCGTAAACTTTTCGGTGGCTTCAATCTTTTTATACGTTAAAGCTTCGCCAACAGTCACTTTCGGGAGAATTTTTTCGTTGTTTTCCTCCTCATCCTCATCGGTTTTGGTAATTCCGTATACCTTCAGGAAACCGTCAAATACAATCACCTCGCCCTGTGCTTCAAAATGCGGAGTAATTTTAGGGCTCCCAATTTCAATAACTGTTTTCTCTATTTTGGCATTTGCCATTTGGCTGGCGAGAGTTCTTTTATAGATTAACTGGTATAATTTGTTAAGCTGCGCGTCGCCAACCGACTTTACGGAAAAGTCTGTCGGACGTATAGCTTCGTGAGCTTCCTGTGCTGATGCTGACTTTGTAGTATAATTACGCGGATTGGAATATTCTTCACCGTATTCTGAAAGGATCTGCGCTTTGGCCCCGTTAATGGCTTCCTGCGAAAGACTTACGGAGTCGGTACGCATATAAGTGATAAAACCTTCTTCGTAAAGGCGCTGTGCAACTCTCATTGTAGAGGTCACGCCATAACCCAGACGGTTACTTGCTTCCTGCTGTAATGTGGATGTTGTAAAAGGTGCCGATGCAGTACGTGTTCCCGGTTTCTTTTCAACATTAAGCACAGTAAAGTCAGTATCTTTTGCAAGGTTCAGAAACTTTTCGGCTTCCTTTTCTTCTGCAAAATCTTTTTTCACCTTAGCTGCAATGACCTGCTTCTCACTGTTTACGAAAGCACCTTCTACCCGGAAACTGGATTTTGGGACAAAATTCCTGATCTCAAGTTCTCTTTCTACTACCAACCGAACGGCTACAGACTGCACACGGCCGGCCGAAAGTCCGGTCTTCACTTTTTTCCAAAGTACCGGTGACATCTCAAAACCTACGATCCGATCCAGGACTCGCCGAGCCTGTTGGGCATTTACCAGATTCTGGTCAATAGACCGCGGATTCTCAATAGCCTTTAGGATAGCATTCTTTGTAATTTCGTGAAAAACAATACGTTTCGTGTTATCTTCTTTCAGTTTCAGCTCCTGCGCAAGGTGCCAGGCAATAGCCTCACCCTCGCGGTCCTCATCGGAGGCTAGCCATACCGTTTCCGCCTTCTTCACCGCGTCTTTAAGTTCAGCGACTATCTTTTTTTTATCTGCCGAAACTTCGTAATCGGGAGTAAAAGTACTAAGGTCTATCCCCATCCCCTTTTTAGGCAGGTCGCGGATATGACCGAAGCTGGATTTCACCTCAAAATCCTTCCCAAGGTACTTCTGAATGGTCTTTGCTTTTGCAGGTGATTCCACAATCACTAAATTTTTTGGCATCAACTAAATTTTTTGCAAAAGTAGAGTTTTTTTTAAATGTGAAAATCTGTCTCTCCTTTGCTGCGTGCCAAATACAACCTAAAAGACTTCAGGTCAGCATGCAGGACAGACAATATTTTATTAAGCAGGCTACGCATATTCAGTGTTCTTCGGCAATGAACACACCTTTCTGAAACCGGCTGCACTTCCAGCAATAAATCTTTTTCCTGTATATTATAAAGGACTAATTTTGCGGCACCTATTTATGCACAGGATTTTTATTGCTTTATATTATCTGATTGAAAGGAACCGACTGGTCGCAGCACTGCTGGCCCTGTCTTTCCTCATCCTCGGTATATTTTACGCCTCAAAAATTAAATTTGAGGAAGACATCAGCCAGATGTTGCCTAAGAATGGCAAATCAGACATTACTGCTCAGGTGCTGTCGCAACTGGAGTTCAGCGATAAAATTATTGTTCTCATAAACAGCAGAACCAACGGTGACCAGCTCACTGAAACGGCAGATGCCTTCATTGAAAGCCTGGAACCCCTGAGCCCATATCTTAAATCGGTACAGGGCAAAGTGGATGAAGATCAGATTTCAGAGACCTTTGATTTTGCACAGAAGAATATTCCGCTGCTGCTGGCTGATGATGATTACCGGATTATTGAAGAAAGGATTTCGGGCGACAGTATAAACCACAGACTTGCGGCAAACTACCGTGCATTAACCGCTCCCACAAGTTTAGTCACCAAGGAATTCATTAAAAAAGATCCGTTGGGAATCACAGGTCTGGGACTGCAGAAGCTTCATCTGTTGGGTGGAAACAAGGACTTCCGCCTGCAGGACGGCTATATTGTTTCGCAAGACGGTAAAAATATCCTCCTGTTTCTGGAACCTGCCTTTGGCGGAGCTGAAACCAAAAACAATGAGGTCCTTGCAGAGAAGCTCAACCTACTCAAGGACCGGCTCAACAAAGAATTTAATGGAAAAACAGAGATCTCCTATTTTGGTGCTCCATTGATTGCCGCAGCAAACGCCAAACAGATTAAAAAAGACATTCAGACCACCGTAATAATCTCCACGGCAGTACTCCTGTTATTGCTTATCTTTTATTTCCGGAACATACTTGCACCCGTAATCATATTTATTCCTACGGTTTTCGGAGCCGCCGCCGGATTGATTTTCATTTATATAATAAAGGACAGCATATCCGCAATTTCACTAAGTGTCAGTGCGATACTGATTGGAATCACGATAGATTATGCCATCCATATTTTAACCCATTACAAGCACAAAAATAATATTGAAGATGTCCTGAAAGAGATCACTCATCCCATCATAATGAGTGCATCTACAACAGCAGTGTCATTTCTGTGTCTGACATTTGTGCGTTCTGAAGCGTTGCGCGATCTCGGAATATTTGCCAGTGTAACGGTGATGTTCTCTGCGCTTTTCACTTTGGTGCTTATCCCACATCTTTACAGGCCGCGAAAGAGCAACGTACCTGAAAAGAAAACCTTCATTGATAAAATCGGTGCGTATCCTTATGAAAAGAACCGGCCGTTGGTCATCATCTGCTCATTGCTGATCGTGGCTACATTTTTCGGCTTCAGCCATATTAAATTCAACCAGAACATCTCTGACCTGAATTTTGTGCCTGAGGAAATCAAGGAAAACGAAAAAAAGCTGGAGAAACTGTCCGACATTACCGAGAAATCGATACACGTAGTTTCTTACGGATCCACCTCAGCTGAAGCTGTTGATAAAAATACAAAGCTTTTGTCATTCCTCAAAAATCAGCAGAAAAGCGGAAAGATCCTGAGTTTTCAGTCGGTAGGTGAAGTTTTACTTTCCGAACAGGAACAAAAGGCGAGGACAGACCGTTGGAACCAGTTCTGGACCCCTGAAAGAAAATCAGACGTCATTTCGCAGATGAAAATCAGCGGAGCTACCCAAGGATTTAACAGCTCAGCCTTCACTGAATTTGAGGAAATGCTGAACAGAAACTATCAGCCACTTTCACTAGACGATTATTCCAATTTACCTGCGCTGCAGCTATCGGAATTCTATAATTTCAAAAAGGGAATGCATACCCTTTCCACTGTTGTGAAGGTAGATGAAGGACAGCGGGACCAATTTATCCGCAGCGTAGAGAAACGCAATGAGGTGCTCGCCATAGACCGGCAGCAGATAAACGAAAATTTTCTTGGTTTGCTGAAGGATGACTTCAACAGCCTCATCAATTATTCGCTGATTGCCGTAATTCTCATATTTCTGATATTTTTCCGGAATATAGACCTTACTGTGATGGCTGTGATTCCGATTATACTTTCAGGTATCGTTACGGCGGGAATTCTTTATTTTCTGGGTCTGGAACTCAATATATTCAGCACAATTGTTTGTACCCTCATCTTCGGTGCCGGGGTAGACTTTAATATATTCCTTACACAGGCACTTCAAAAAGAGATCAGCACCGGAAAAGACCAGCTGCCGCTTTACAGGGTTTCCATCATTCTGGCACTAATCACTACGGTTTTAGCAGTGGGAGCACTGATTTTTGCAAAGCATCCGGCGCTGCATTCCGTATCCACGGTGGCACTTGTGGGAATGGTGGCTGTGGTGGTGATATCCTTTGCCATGTATCCGCTAATGTTCGGATACATCCGCCAACGCTCGCAAAAAGGTCTGATGCCTGTAACAGTTAGGGTGCTGCTTAATTCCGTATTCTCTCTTCTTATTTACGCTTTTGGCGGAATTATTTTTGGAATTATTGCACCGTTCTTCAGCGGCAGAAATCAGGGAAAGCTAAAGAAATTGGTAGCTTCCTACCTCACAATGGTACTTCACACCAATCCCTTTGTCCGGAAAAGAGTAGTTAACCAAACTGGCGAAATGTTTGAAAAGCCTGCCGTGGTTATCGCCAATCACACTTCGTCGCTGGACACCCTATCCATGGCCATGACGACACATAAGTTACTGTTTTTCGTTAATGACTGGGTGTATAATTCACCTGTTTTCGGCCGACTGGTGCGCTGCCTGGGCTTCTTTCCCGTCTCGGAAGGTCTGGAGGGCAATATTGACCGCTTAAAAGAAAAAGTTGCGCAGGGATATTCGCTGATGATTTTTCCTGAAGGTGAGCGTTCAACAACAAATTCCATTCAGAGATTCCATAAAGGTGCATTTTATCTGGCCGAAAATCTTAAACTGGACATTTTGCCGGTTTATGTACATGGCACGTCCGAAGTAATGCCCAAAGGCGACCTGTTTATTCATGACGGAAGTATAACCGTGATTACCGGCAGACGAATTGCATGGGACGATGTTTCGCTTGGGGTTACCTATCAGCATAGAGCCAAAAAAATAAATGCTCTGTTCCGTGAGAAGTTTTCCGAACTTAGTAAGGAACTCGAAGATGAGGATTATTTCACACCAAAGATCCTGATGAACTATCACTATATGGAGAAGGAAATCGTGAAAGAAGTCCGTGGCGACTGGAAGCAGAATAAAAAGCTGTACCACGAGCTGAACAAGTGGATCGGCCCAAAAGACCGTATACTTCATATTTCCGCGGACTATGGGCAGCTGGACATGCTTCTGACACTTCAGGAGGCGGGCCGCCAGATTAATTCCTACAATCTTGATGTGGAAAAAAGGGATACCGCAAGACAAAGCTATCTGCTGCAAAGGCGGAAAATCCAGTATCGGGACTCTTTGGACCATCTTGAAACCGTTCCGGATGTTTTGCTGATCAGTGATGTAAGCTTTAACCTCGATCAACTCGCTGTACTTCCACCGCGAATCATATTCCTGAACAGACCGGAGGTGCAGGCTCCGGCCGGCTATGCAACTGCAGAGGGAAAAGATGGGCTTACCGTCTTTAACATAATGGATTAATTTTAATATTTTTGTAAAAATTCATAAAACTGTAATGCCTAAGAAGATACTGGTTACCTATTATTCACAAACCGGACAGCTGGAAGAGATCATGAAGAATATTGCCGGGGCATTCCAGAACCGCAGTGATTTTGAGATTACCTACTACGAGATCAAGCTGAAGGAGGATTTTGAATTTCCCTGGAAGCCGGAGGTTTTCTATGACACCTTTCCGGAAAGCTATCTGCAGGTGCCGCGTGAAATCATTCCGCCGTCTGAGGAAATACTGAACAAGAAATATGACCTCATCCTGTTTGGTTATCAGGTATGGTTCCTTACTCCTTCAATCCCGGTGATCTCTTTCCTGAAAAGTGAATTTGCCGAAAGACTGATGGCCAACACTCCGGTGGTTACCGTTTCGGCGACGCGAAACATGTGGATGCTGTCTCAGGACAAACTTAAGGTACACTTAAACAGGCTCCAAGCCCAACTTGTAGGAAACATTGCATTGGTTGACAGGCATGATAACTACACAAGTGTGATTACCATCCTGAACTGGATGCAGACCGGCAATAAAGAACAGAAAAAACCGCTTCCGCCGGCGGGAGTAGCGCAAAAGGAAATTGACGAAGCCGGAAAACACGGCCAAATCATTATGAAATACGCTGAGAGTGGCAGCTATGGTGGAATGCAGAAAGAATTGGTACAGAACGGAGCGGTAGAGATCCGCCCTTTCCTCATTAAGGTTGAAACTGTAGGCAACAAACTCTTCACTGTATTTTCCGGAATCATCTCCAGAAAGCCCCAGAGCCGCAAATTTTGGGTTGGGGTTTACAAATTCTACCTCATGTTTGCCATTTGGGTGGTATCGCCAATTGTTTTATTTTTTTATACATTGCTGACTCCTTTCTTTTACAGGAAAAGGAAGAGACAAATTGAACACTTTCAGGGACTTTAAAAAAAACAACTATACTTTAATATGAATCAAGTTTATATCACAAGGGCAGCCAAGTACCTTCCGGGAAATGCAATTTCCAATGATGAAATGGAAGATTACCTGGGATATGTAAATGACACCCCTTCCAAAGCAAGGGCACTGATCTTAAGAAACAACGGCATCAAGACCAGATATTACGCACTGGACAAAAACAATAAACCTACCGAAACCAATGCTGAAATAACGGCCAAGGCGATAGAGAAACTCTTTGACGAAAACTTTACCAAGGAAGATATGGAACTTCTTACCTGTGGGACCACATCGGCAGATCAGATCCAGCCTTCACATGCTTCAATGGTTCACGGCGTTCTGAAGCCAAGTCACTCCATCGAGGTTAACACATCTATGGGACTTTGCAACGCGGGTATGAACGCTCTGCAGTATGGATTTATGTCCGTAAAGTCAGGTAATTCAAACAACGCGGTTTGTGTTGGCTCCGAAAGATTCTCGGCGTGGATGACAGCAGACAAGTTCAACCACGAGGCCGAAAACCTGAAGCAGCTGGAAGAAAAACCAATTATCGCCTTCAAAAGGGAATTCTTAAGATGGATGCTTTCCGACGGCGCTGGCACTTTCCTGCTGGAAAAACAGCCGCGTGAAGGAGAAGTGAACCTTAGAATTGAATTCATCGATTTCTTCTCCTACGCCCATGAGCTTGAAGCCTGCATGTATGCCGGTTGCGAAAAGCAGGAAGACGGCAGCCTGAAATCCTGGGCTGAATATTCGGCGGATGAATGGCTGAAGCAATCCATATTCTCGCTGAAGCAGGACACCAAACTTCTGGGAGATTTCATCCTGAAGAAAGGTGCTCAGGCGCTCAGGGCTTCATTCGACAAAAACAATCTGAATCCGGACGATATGGATTATGTGCTGGCACATATCTCTTCAAACTACTTCAAAGACGGCTTAAGAGAAGAGTTCGCGGCCGTTGGCCTGGATTTCCCAAAGGAAAAATGGTTCTACAACCTTTCTGAAGTAGGTAACATCGGTGCAGCATCAATATATATCGCGCTGGAAGAACTGATGGCTTCCGGAAAACTTAAAAAAGACGAAAAAGTACTGCTCTGCATCCCGGAAAGTGGCCGATTTGCTTATTCCTGCGCACTGTTAACCGTAATGTAATGGAAATTTTACTGCCGGTTACGGATAAAAATACTGTCGGAAAGCTTATTCCGCAAAAAAAACCATTTGTAATGGTGGACGCCCTGTTCTCCTGGCAGGAAACGGAATTGAAATCGGGCTTCACCGTGCCGGAGGAACATGTTCTGGTGGCCAATGGTTTCTTTCAGGCATCGGGGGTGCTGGAGCATCAGGCGCAAAGTGTGGCTTTGCATACCGGCTATCAGTTTTATCTGAAGGACGAAGAACCTCCTGTGGGTTATATCGGTGCTATCAAGACTTTTGAAATCTCGGTCTTGCCTGCCGTAGGCGATAAGATTGAGACTGAAGTACAGATCCTGAACGAAATGATGGGGGTAACTTTGGTGAGGATCAGTAGTTCGGTAAAAGGAAAAGAAATCGCCACTTCCGAAATGAAGACGGTCGTAAAATAATTTTGGAAAAACCCGCTAACATCAACATTCAGGACTTCCTGCCGCACCGCGAACCGATGCTGATGGTAGACCGTATTTTGGACATCCGGAAGGAAGAAGTAATTACGTCTTTCCGGATACAGCCTGATAATATTTTTGTTGATAAAGGCTTTTTTGTTGAATCAGGTCTCATTGAAAATGTAGCTCAAACCTGCTCCGCAATTACCGGCCAGGATTTTGGCGATGAGATCCGCAACCACGAAGATCCGGGCTCCAGAGTAATCGGCTTCATCACCAATATTAAAAAAGTGAAGATCCATGAATTACCGCCGATTGGAAGCGAGATTATCTCCAAAGCGCACCTTAACTCACAGTTTGGCGACATCTGCACCATTTCGTGCATGACCTATCTGGAAGACCGGTTGCTTGTGGAGGCTGAGATCAGCCTTTTCATTAAGGCGCTGTGAACCGAAACCTGTTCATTTATTTTTGACCTCAAAATTCTGATCATGAAAAAAGAAGAAGTTCCGCAGGAAAAAAGTGCACTGGAATCCGCCAACATGACGGATCTTTACTATGTGACCGATGAAAACGGAAACTATACCACCGCACGCAGCACCGGCTGGGACGCTAAAGCAAAAGCGCTGGAGGAAAGCATGGAACTCATTAACGAAAGGGTGAATGCGGCCAAAACCGCGGTAGCAAACGGAACTGCCAGCCCGATTGTCTACTTTATGGAGCATAGTAAAATGGATTATAGCATCCTGGCAAGTTATGTGGGAATCTGGACTTTATTTGTAAAGCAGCACGCCAAACCGGGAAAATTTAAGAAACTAAGCGAAAAAACCTTACAGAAATATGCCGACGCCTTCGGGATCACTGTAGAGGAACTAAAGAATTTTGACGGAAAATAGATGAACGATACCACCAAACTGAACTTCACCCACCACCAGACGGCACACTGCGAAAACGGTGTAGCCTCCAACCTGCTGAAGGACAAAGGCCTGAACCTTAGCGAACCCATGATTTTCGGGATTGGCTCGGGTCTGTATTTTGTGTACCTGCCCTTTCTGAAGGTGAATTTTGCCCCCGGATTCAGTTACCGACCCATGCCCGGAGCCATCTTTTCCAAAGCCGCCAAAAGGCTTGGCATCAAGATAAAAAGACAGCGTTTTTCCAATCCAAAGGAAGCCCAGGCAGCCCTCGAAAGAAACCTCCAAAACGAAATTCCGACCGGATTACAGGTGGGCGTTTTCCATCTAACTTACTTCCCTGAAGAGTATAAATTTCACTTCAATGCCCATAACCTGGTGGTGTTCGGCAAGGAGGGCGACAGGTTCCTCATCAGCGATCCGGTGATGAACGAAACCACCACACTTACCGAGAAAGAACTGGAACGCGTACGCTATGCGAAAGGCGTTATGGCGCCGAAAGGCCACATGTACTTTCCCACGGACATTCCGGCCACGCTGGAGCTGGAAAAAGCCATTGTAAAAGGGATTAAGGATACCTGCGACAAAATGCTCGCACCGGTTCCCATCATCGGCGTAAAGGCCATTCGTTGGGTGGCGCGCAGTATCCCGAAATGGGCCGACAAAAAAGGTGCGAAAACCACGAATCACTATTTAGGTCAGCTAATCCGTATGCAGGAGGAGATCGGTACCGGCGGCGGCGGGTTCCGTTACATTTACGGCGCCTTTCTGGCGGAAGCGGCCGATGTTTTAAAGAAACCTGAACTGAAAGAACTGTCGAAGGAAATAACCGACATTGGTGACCTGTGGCGTGATTTCGCGGTAGATATTGCCCGCGTGTACAAAAACCGCAACAGCAAATCCGACATCTATAACAACCTGTCCCAGGCCATGCTGCATATAGCGGATTTGGAGGAGGCTTTTTTCAGGAAGTTGAGGGAGGTGGTGAGATAAATATTTACCTGAAATCAGTAAGAAAATAAAGGGATAGATGAAAAATCCGCAATACCTTATTTAATGTGGCCACACGATGCAATCGTGCGGCAGCGGGGGAATACATTTCATTCATATCTGATAACGGAAAATGGAAAATTAATGATGGTTACGACCATATATCAAAAGTATATGAAAATTATAAAGAAGGTAAATTAATATTGTCGCCTAAGAGGAGTCAAGAGACCTTTAGCAGTGAGGGTAAATATTTTTACAATGAATAGTTCTAAACTAAGCAATATCTCTATTAAGACAATATTTTTTTTCATATTGAAATTATGGATATTAACTAACATGATATCATCGTTCCTTTTTATTGCAATTAATGATTATGGTATTAGTGAATCTGTAACTTCTTTTTCAATTATATCTGAAAAAGTATTTTGGAAGTCTGTTTTTTTCGTTTTTTTAATTGGTTTGATTTATTCAATACCCGCAATGATAATTTTGGGTTTAATAATTAAATCATGGACAAGAAATAAGTTCTTATTAGTTTGTGTTTCTGTATTTTTAGTTACTTTAACATTCTTTTTTACCGGATCTATGGGTTTAAAAGACCCTAAAATCTATGTACCTACTCCTCCCTTAATTTATTCGGTCATAATATCAATTTTAATGTGGACTATTCCGCTTGTAAGAAAAAAACAAACTGCGCCTCGTTGCACACAGTCAGAGGACGTTATGTAGTGCGGGTGATACTTTTAAGAGTTTGTTATCTAGTACAGAGATATAGAAAGGCAAAACCATTTATTTTAGGATTTAAAAAAGAACAGCTTTTTGAAATGGAAAATTTTAAGAAAAATAAGTTTATTGTTTCTTCAGCGGCAATAATTATTTATAATTTAATTTTTATCTTGAACTCGTTCCAAGATGCTATTTTACAAGTGATCCCTCCGTTTTTACAATTTTTTCTTTTCAATTTTTTTACAGCTATTCTAATTGATCTTTTATTTATAGTAATCTTCATCAAAGTATCCAAAAAAAGAAATAATATAATCGCCTTTGTTTTGGTAATAATAATGATGTGGAAATATTCCCAATTTGCCCTTTATTTTAATTCAGAAATGCCACGATGATTTTATAGGGAAAAAATTAAGAGAAAAACGACCAATTAGACGGAGTTCACTTACATTCCGGAGTCCCCCGCTGCCGCGCGAAATCGAAGATTCGACGAAGTCAATCCTTTCGCGTGGGCAGAAACTCTTATCTTTAAATAAAATTAGCTGAAGCGAGCCGGAACTACAAATTTCACAATCCTGAAGGTCTTTATTTCATAACCCCCCGATGTCGCGGATTTGTAATCCGTGACCAGTTCCTCAGAAGCCGAGACTTTTCTCCCCTTTCCATTTCACGCCCAAATCACTATTCTACGGCAAGAAAACCATTACTGTTGCCCCCGATGTCGCGCATTTGTAATCCGTGACCGTTTCGCCATTAAAAAACCCACATACGCTTAGAAAACCTTTCGAAGTCCATTTTTTGTTATTTCATTCTACTACGTAAAACACCGTAATTTACTCCATTCACTTGGTTTACAGGTTGATAAATTTTAACTTTAATTAAATTTATTAACCAATAAAACTCAAAATCATGGAAAATAATGTATTGACACCGGCAGTACTGGATTTCTTACCGGAACCTTTTCAGGTGGCTCAAAAGGCTATTGACCTGCCCGAAGTAAAGGAAATGATGGCAAGACTGGCCAAGTATAATCTCGGCGTTTTTATGCCCCATCAGCATAATACGGAAAGTGGTGCCTTCGAAGTTTTGGAAGAGGGTAAAATGCAGATGGAAAACGACCTCCAGGTTTCTTTTATGACCAAAGAAGAGGCCGCCAGAGTAAACAGTCTCCCCGTAGGTTGGGTCTGGAAAAACGACGGCGTGCAGGGATCAGCAGACTGCGTTTTCGGCTGTCATATGGAGATCAGTCCGACCACAGGTGCTGCCGTCCACATCAAAAATCACAAACCGTAGATACCGGAACACTTAGACGCTTAAAGAACACTGTGTGCGATATCGCTTATATCAAATAAATGTATATTCGCAAGCGTCAAAAACTTTTTACTAGCTGACCAGCTGACCCCTACGAATCCACTAATTATATTCGGGATTGCATCAGAGTCTTTTCAACCCCTAATGATGGTGTCCCGCTATACTTTATAATTATAATGATAAACAAAGTGCCTAATTTGTAATAGCCCAAACTAATTTCTTACTTTAGCCAGATTGATTTTGCCGATTGGGAACTGAAAATTATCATCATCTATGAGGAATACTTTTATCTGCTTTCTGGGTATTATATTAATGCCGATTAGTATCTTAAATGCCCAGGCGAAACCGGAAAATTATTACAATAGTAGCTTTGAGAAAATTGCCAAAACAGAATTTCAAAATTTATTAAAGCAAGATAACTATAGGTTCAATAAATATGATCTAAAAGAACAAATCGCAAATATTCTGTACCAACGCAAAACCAAGGGAAAACTTAGTCCTCAGGAACATAATCTTGTGATAAAACATCTGAAAGAAATTGAACCCTATAAGAATGGTATAATAATTATAATTTATTATCCCGGTAAAGACGGGTGCAATCAGATAAACACCCCCTCAAGATGGAATATTTTCGATCGTGATTTTGTTAAAAAAGCAAACCGGTTAACTATCAATAATGTTTTGTGGATATACAAAAATGATGAGGAACTGAAATATTACTATCCTGAGAAAATTAATTGGGTTAAGGATAAAAAAAACTTTTTTGAAAATCTTTTTTTTGACATGCACTATCCCTGCTTCAGTTCAACTACTATTGACAGGGAAGGCAATTATATATCCAATTTGGGCGAATTTGGCAAATACGAAGTTATTGACGATATAAAAACTTTAAAGTAAAATCAAACGCAATTATTTAATATCGCTTACTGCATTTTTAAATCATATAGCTAAAACCAGTTGTACTCCAATTCGCAGATTTATATTCGTGACAATTCCCTGCGCAAGACGACCGCTTTCCTGCTCTTTCCCCTTCCCTCTAAATTCACTATTTTGCAGCCTGAAAACCATTGCTTTTGGCTACGAACATCATTGAAATAAAAAACCTCTACAAGAAATATAAAAACGCAGACGAGTTCTCTGTGAACAATATTTCACTGGAGATTGCAGAAAACGAAATCTACGGCATCCTGGGTCCGAACGGCGCCGGCAAGACCACCTTGATTTCCATGCTCTGCGGACTTATAAAACCCACTTCCGGCAGCTATACCATTAACGGACTTTCGCCCCGCAACCGGCTGAACTCCATTAAAAAAATTACCGGCATCGTACCTCAGGAATACGCGCTTTATCCTACATTGACCGCCAGAGAAAACCTGATGTTCTTCGGTTCGCTCTACGGTTTGAAACATGCCGATCTGCACCAGAAGATAGATGTCATGCTGGAGCGTGTGGGGCTTACGAACTTCGCCGATAAGAAAGTGGAACATTTCTCGGGAGGAATGAAACGCCGCTGCAACCTGATTGCCGGCATTATGCACCAACCAAAAGTCCTCTTCCTGGATGAACCTACCGTGGGTGTAGACGTACAGTCCCGAAATGTCATCATTGAATTCCTGAAAGAGCTGAACCAAAACGGAACCAGCATCGTGTACACGTCTCATCACCTACAGGAGGCGGAGGAATTCTGCACCAAAATTGCCATCATTGACAATGGTCAGATTTACGCGATAGGCAGTCCGGAGCAACTTATTGCCAACACCCCAAAAGCCGAAAACCTGGAAGACGTTTTCATTTCATTAACCGGAAAAGAACTTCGCGATGTTATATAAACTCTGGCGTGCCCTTTGGAAGGAGATACTTTTGCTGAAACGCGACATGGGCGGCATCCTGATCATCTTCATCATGCCTCTGGTGCTCATTGTCACCATCACGCTCATCCAGGATTCCACGTTCAAAAATCTGGAGGGCACCAAAATCCCACTTCTACTTGTTGATAATGACAAATCCGAGGTTTCGAAAATCATAAAGGACGGACTGAAAAAGGGCGACACATTCGATCTCATCACGAAAGATTTAGACGAAGCTAAAGCACGACAGGCGGTCTTCAACGGCGATTACCAGATGGCCATCGTGATTCCGGAAAAACTTACGGAGAACATGAACCAAAGCATCGACATTAAGGTTCAGTCCATCGTAAGTTCCCTGGGTGTGGGCGAAACCGACACGGCAGCGGTGCAGCGTGAACTGCCCAAAGCAAAGGAAATCCACCTTTATTTCGATCCGGTGACCAGCGCAGGCTTCAAGAGCGGCGTGAAGAGTTCTGTAAATGAAATGGTAGCGACCATTGAAAACCAGAAAATCTATGCAGCCTTTCAGGACCAACTCGGAACCGAAGATGATATCTCCTTCGACCAGAAATTTATCGCTTTCAAGGAAATAACCCCGAAAGGCGATGACGAAGCCCTGCCCAACTCTGTTCAGCACAATGTGCCGGCCTGGGCCCTGTTTGCGATCTTCTTCATCGTGGTGCCGCTGTCCATCAATCTCGTAAAAGAAAAAAATCAGGGAACAATCATCCGGATCCTGGCGAACCATACGCCTTATTATGTACACGTCCTCGGCAAGACTTTCACTTATCTGATGATCTGCATGATACAGTTTTTGCTGATGCTGGCCGTGGGCGTTTACCTCTTCCCTTACCTGGACCTGCCGAAGTTTGAGGTGGCCGGAAAACTTCCTGAGTTGCTTTTCGTAACCTTCTTCGCAGGTTTGGCAGCCATTGGATTTGGAATCCTGCTCGGAACTTTAACCGACACCCAGGAACAGTCGGCGCCGCTGGGTGCCACCTCCGTCGTTATCCTTGCTGCCATTGGCGGGATTTGGGTGCCGGTATTTATGATGCCTGACTTTATGCAGACGATATCAAGCTTTTCACCAATGAATTGGGGGCTCAACGCTTATTACGACATTATCCTCAGGGACGCCGGTTATGTTCAGGTACTGCCTAAAATCGGGCTTTTGCTGCTGTTCTATTTCGTAACCGTGCTTATAGCTTTAATCTATGAAAGAAAGAAACACTCCATCTGATGCCATCGTAAACCGGCAAACCGTAAGGGTACGCTTCAACGAGTGCGATCCGCTGGGCATTGTGTGGCACGGCCACTATATTGTTTATTTTGAGGACGGACGCGAAGCTTTCGGGCGCGAGCACGGCATTTCCTATCTGGATGTCCAGCATAACGGATTTGCCACACCGATTGTAAGAACGGTTTGTGAACACTTTCTCCCTTTGAAATACGGCGAGATCATCACTGTAGAAACCACTTTCGTAAACCTACCGACCGCCAAGATGATGTTCCGCTACCGGATTTTTAATGAAGAAAATAAACTGGTCTGCTCCGGCGAGACCGTTCAGGTATTTATCGATATTAATGGTAACCTTCAGCTTTACAATCCGTCCTTTTATCAGGAGTGGAAGGATAAAATGGGACTTTCATAATGGAGAAGACGACCACTTATATCACAGATTACAACTGCATTACCCCATTAGGGTTTAATGTGGCTGATAACTGGCAGAATGTTCTTGACGGTAAATCCGGAATCAGGAAGCATGATCTTTTTGAGAGCCAGCCACCATTTCATGCAGGAATCATTGACAATAATGAACTCGAAAGAATTTTCTCTGCCGAATTTGAGTCTGAGAATTTCACGCGGCTTGAAAAAATGCTGCTTCTAAGCCTGAAGCCTTTGGTGGAAAGGCATGGAGTAAAAGAAAAAACAGCCTTCATCCTTTCTACTACCAAAGGAAACGTTTCACTGCTGAAAAATAAAATTGCGCCACCTGAAGACGCTTACCTTTCAGTAATGGCGAAGAAAATCGCCGCTTTTTTCGGTTTTAAAACAAGGCCTGTAGTCATTTCGAATGCGTGTGTGTCGGGTGTGATGGCAGTTTCGGTGGCTAAAAACATGATCGAGTCCGGGCTGTACGAAGATGCTTATGTTTTAGCTGGCGATGAGGTGTCGGAGTTTGTGATCTCGGGTTTCAACTCCTTCCAGGCCATGAGCGCAAACCCATGCAAACCCTACGATGAAAACCGGGACGGAATTACCATCGGTGAGGCTGCGGCAGCCGTTTATTTAACTTCCACATCACCTTCCGTTAGTTTATATTTTGAGATACTGGGCGAATCTGCAGTAAATGATGCCAACCATATTTCCGGGCCATCCCGAACGGGCGAAGGTCTTTTCCGCAGCATTGAAAATGCAATAAAAGAAGCACAGATCTCCGCCAAGTTAATTGATTACCTTTCTGCACACGGGACGGCTACCGTTTATAATGATGAAATGGAAAGTATCGCCTTTACTCGCGCCGGATTACAGCATACACCTGTGAACAGCCTTAAAGGTTTCTACGGCCACTGTTTGGGCGCATCGGGCTTACTGGAACTCATTATCGCCATGGAGAGTGCCAGAAGTAACATGCTGATTAAGTCTCTGAATCTGAAAAGGCAGGGTATCTCTGAGCCACTGAACATTATAGCAGAAAACAAAGTTCAGGAAATTGAATATATTTTGAAAACGGCTTCCGGCTTTGGCGGGTCCAATGCAGCCATCATCCTGAAAAAATGTGCCCAATGAAAACACTGAAAATCTGCTTTATAGAAAATGGCAGCATCACTGTGGATGAAGAGGTGGTTTTTCAGGAAGACCTACCCCATTTCAATGATTTTGCCAAGGCTGCTTATAAAAAATTCAGTTTCGACTATCCCAAATTCCACAAGATGGATGCTTTAAGCAAACTTGCATTTATGGCTTCGGAAATGGTATTGAGGGATGAAGAGAATAAAAACACCGCTTTGGTTTTCGCCAACCGTTCCTCCAGTCTGGATACCGACATGAAATATCAGGAAAGCATCAGTTCCGCTGAAAACTACTTTCCGAGCCCGGCGGTATTTGTTTATACTTTACCAAATATCTGTCTGGGCGAGATCAGCATCAGGCATCAGCTTCAAACCGAGAATGCTTTCTTCGTTACCGATGAGTTTGACGAAGACTTCATGAACCTTTACGCAGGGCAGCTCCTGAAGTCCGGAAAAGCAGAGCAGGTGCTGTGCGGCTGGGTGGAATTGTACGGAGAAAATTACAAAGGTTTTGTATATTTGTTGACCTTATAAAAGAAATTATGGACTTAAGAGAAGAATTAAAGGCTAAGATAATAGAAGTACTGAACCTGGAAGATGTTTCTGCGGAGGAAATCGCAAACGATGCTCCACTTTTCGGTGGCGGAATGGGACTGGATTCCATAGATGCACTGGAACTTATCGTTTTACTGGACAAGCAGTACGGCATTAAGCTGGCTGACCCTAAAAAAGGCAAGGAAATCTTCGAAAGCATCGACACGATGGCTTCTTATATCGAACAGCACAGAACAAAATAGTCCATGGCCCGAAAGATTGCCATCACCGGCATGGGAATCATTTCCTCCATTGGCCGGAATGTAAACGAAAATTACGCCTCACTTCTGGAGTCCAGACATGGGATTTCCGAAATCGAAATTCTTGAAACCCGTCACCGCGGTGAGGTAAAACTCGGCGAAATAAAAATCTCTAACGAAGACCTGGTTTCACAATTGGGTATTCCCGAAGATAATAATTACGCACGCAGTACTCTGCTGGGCATTACTGCAGCCAAAGAAGCGGTAGAAAGTGCCGGAATTACCAATATTAACAAATACCGTACAGGACTGATCTCCTCCACAAGTGTGGGCGGTATGGATGTAACTGAAAAATATTTTTACGACTACGAAAACCAGCCGGACAAACAGAAATATATCGCTACGCACGATGCCGGACAGTCCTCTTTGGCTATTGCTGAAGTCTTAGGTCTGAAAGGCATGGTCTCCACCATCAGTACAGCCTGTTCATCCGCGGCCAATGCCATTATGATGGGTGCGAAACTTATACAGAGCGGCGTTCTGGACCGCGTTATTGTGGGCGGAACCGACGGACTGTCCAAATTCACACTGAATGGGTTTAAAACCCTTATGATCGTAACCGACACTTACAATACACCTTTCGATAACGACCGAAAAGGCCTGAATCTGGGTGAAGCAGCCGCATTTCTGGTACTGGAAAGTGACAGTGTGATAGAGAAGGAAAACAAAACCCCAATCGCCTGGCTTTCCGGATATGCCAATGCGAACGATGCGCACCATCAGACCGCTTCATCCGAAGACGGAACCGGAGCCTATCTGGCCATGGAAAAGGCACTGAAAGTCTCAGGACTAGGAGCAAAAGACATCGACTATATCAACGCGCACGGAACGGCTACACCGAATAATGACCTTTCGGAAGGTACGGCTATGCTCAGAATTTTTGGCGAAGGTCAGGTACCTGATTTCAGTTCTACCAAAGCCTTTACAGGACACACCCTGGCGGCCGCAGCAGCTGTGGAAGCCGTGTATTCCATTCTTGCGATCAACAACGGTATCATCTTTCCAAACCTGAATTTTAAAACTCCGATGCAGGAGTTTGACCTAAGACCGGTAACAGAAATTAAGCGGAAGGAAATCAATAACGTACTCTCCAATTCATTCGGATTTGGAGGCAACTGTTCCACTTTAATATTTTCGAAATAATGAAGCCCGTTTATATTAACAGTGCCGTATGTATTTCGGCCCAGGACACGCTGAATGCGGAATTTTTCCACACAATGGAAGCCGAGATGACGTCTGTAATGCTAAACGCTATTGCTCCGAATTATAAAGAGTTTATTCCACCGGCGCAAATCAGGCGGATGTCCAAAACGGTGAAGATGAGTGCCGTGGCGGCTCAAAAAGCACTGATACAGGCCGGTGTGGAAATGCCGGACGCCATTATCGTCGGTACAGGAATGGGCTGCGAGGAAGATTCTGAGAAGTTTCTGAAGAACGTCATAGAAAACAACGAGGAATTCCTCACACCGACGCACTTTATCCAGTCAACACACAACACAGTGGCCGGACAGATTGCTTTGGCCACTTCATGCCATGCCTATAATTTCACCTATGTAAATCCGGGTTCATCACTGGAAATGAGTCTGCTGGACGCGAAACTGCAGATCGAACACGACGAAGCCAATAACATTCTGGTTGGAGCGACAGATGAAAAGGCAGTAAGAACAATGGAACTGTACCAACTAAATGGCACTATTAAAAAAGAAGAAGATTTGCCTGCGGATGTACTGAATTCAGCTTCTGAGGGCGTGGTGTGGGGTGAAGGTTCGGCCTTTTTCGTAGTCAGTTCAGAAAAATCTGAAAGCACATATGCACAATTGGGGGCAGTAACGTTTATCAACACACTTGAAGAATCTGAAGTATCAGATTTCATTTGTGGATTCCTGTCCAGAAACAATCTTAATCCATCCGATCTTGATGCGGTTTTGCTTGGCTTTAGCGGAGATTTAAAATCTGATAGATATTATAATACAGCCCAGGGAATATTTAAGGATGCTGATCAACTTTATTATAAGCACCTGAGCGGCGAATTCAATACTTCGGGCGGATTTGCCTTCTTTATGGCTAACCAAATCCTGAAACGTAAGGAAGTTCCGGAGGTGATGAAAATCAACAAAGAGTTATCAAAAGATTCCATCAGGCATATCCTCATTTACAACCACCTTCATGGTGAAGATCACAGTTTGATTTTACTGCGTAAGGCCTGATTTCAATTATTATAAGGTGGATACTCCCTCCTAATTCATCTGCAAAACTTAACTGTTGAAACACCGGATTTCCATTTTAATTTTCACCTTACTGCTTATTACCATCTATTTCCTGGAAGGTGGAATATGGATGTATTTTGTTGCATTGGCGGTTTTCGGCCTGGTTACTTTCTTAGGCGTGACGAATATGGATTTCAACCGGTTCCTGAAAAGCCATACCAATAATCCAAACGTTGAGGAACGCATCATTGCACTTACATTTGATGACGGCCCTAGCGAATATACCCCTAAGTTGCTGGACCTTCTGGCCAGACATCAGCAAAAAGCAACTTTCTTCTGCATCGGGACACAGATCATAAAGTATCCGGAAATTTTTCAGAGCATTGCAGCTGAAGGCCATGAGGTGGGTAACCACACCTTTTCGCACTCCAACGCAACGGGTTTTCTTACGACCTTTAAGATGAAAAGGGAAATCATCCGCAATGACAGACTCATGCTGAAGAAAGCCGGAATCCAAACGGACCTCTACCGCCCGCCATTCGGCATTACAAATCCCAATATTGCCCGGGCAATCAGCAAGACGGGTAAAAAGTGCATTGGCTGGGACATCCGGAGTTTCGACACTTCCATCAGCGACGAAAAAAAGATACTGAATAGAATTCTGCCAAAAATAAAGCCCGGCAGCGTAATCCTGCTGCACGATACTTCAGATAAATCCTGCAGTGTGCTGGAGGAAATATTGCTATTTTTGGAGCGCGAAAACTACCGAAGTGTAACCGTATCAGAACTTTTCAACTTTAAGAAATGAAATTTAAAATTATAGCATTCTTCCTGCTTTTTTTAGGGATTTTTACATCGGCACAGACCAAAATGAACCCGGCGGAAATCAGGCAGTTCACTGCTAAAATGTCGGCTGAAAGTAAGAAAATGAAGACGCTGCAGGCCAGTTTCGTTCAAACTAAAAAAATGGATTTCCTGAACAAAGACCTTGTAACCTCAGGCGAAATGGCGCTGCAGGCTCCCGCGATGTTAAGCTGGAGGTATACAAAGCCGTATAAATACAGCGTAATCTTCAAAAACGGGAAAATGCATATCAATGATCAGGGGAAAAAATCTACTCATGATGCAAAGTCCAGGAATTTTCAAAAACTGAACAAACTTATAATCGGCAGTGCCAACGGAAACCTGCTGAACGACCCCGATTTCACGGTGAGCTATTTCAAAAATAGCAGCGGCAACATCGCCAGGTTTATCCCCAAATCTGCGCAACTGCTGAAGTATATTAGACAGGTTGACCTTCACTTTGCTTCAAACCAGTCTGTGGTTTCGCAGGTGAATATGCTGGAAGCCTCCGGTGATACAACAACTATCGTATTCAAAAACACAAAGGTCAATGCGCCGGTACCTGCTTCTGTTTTCAGCCTTTAGTCTTTTTCTTTCTGTACAGTCCTGCAAATCCTATGAACCGGCGGGTGCTGTGGCCGTATCGAAGTCGGGAGGGCCGGTTCAGAACCTGTATTTCAGTTCCACCGAAAACGATTATCTGTACAAAGCTCAGATTGAGATCTATGACAATGACCTCAGCGGAATACTCATCATTAAAAAGATTTCCGATGAAACTCACCGTGTGGTGATGACTACTGATTTCGGCAATAAAATGCTCGATTTCGAAATATCCGATACAGATTTTAAGGTGAATTACCTTGTTCAGGATCTGGACAGGAACGTGGTCAAAAAGTTTCTGGAAAGGGATTTCAGAGTTTTGCTGAAGGAAAAACATGCTGTAAGCCATACTTTTGAAGATTCAGAACACCTAATATTTTCATCCGAAAATTCTGAGCAGCGAAATTATCTTTACTACAGTAAAACCGACGGGCTACTTAAGAAAATAGTGTTCACCGAAAACGGAAAGGAAAGGCTAAATTTTCTATTTGACGGGAAATCTGCTATCTTCGCCGACTCAATAACCCTGATACACAAAGACTTCAGACTGAAAATCCAGCTTAAGCGCATGGATACTGAAATCGATTAGGAGCCAATTAAAGAAAAAATGGATATACTGAACGGATTTTATATTTTAAATTCTTGTGATAATACCGCTGAAGGAAATTATTCGGCGATGATAACGCTGGATCCTGAACATGAGATCTTCAGCGGGCATTTCCCCGGAAACCCAGTAGCGCCCGGTGTCTGTATGATGCAGATCGTAAAGGATGTCACGGAGCGGATTCTGGAAAGAAAACTGTTCCTGACCTCTGCGAATAATGTAAAATTTATGGCAATTATCAATCCCGAAGAAACTCCGGGCCTGAAACTTGATCTGGACATAAAGACGGACGGCGAACAGGTGAAGGTAAAAAACGTTACCTCTTTTGGAGAGACAATTGCTTTAAAGATGTCCGTTAACTATAAATTCATTTGATTTATGAAACTGATAATCGCATTCCTAAGCGCTTTTATATTTTTATTTCAGGCCGCGGACCTTGAAGCTGTTCGCGCAAAATATCCTTCAGCTCACACTACAAAACAAAATGCGGACAATTTTGCAAAATTGGTGGAAAAAGGTACCGGCTCCACAATGTCCGGATACAAAGCTGCTGCAAAAATCATCCAGGCAAAATTTGCCAAAGGTGAAGGGCGAAAGAAAATTATTACGGCGGGCGCCACATCGCTGGAAAACGTCGTCAAAGCGGACCCTGACAATGCAGAACTGCGCCTTATACGTTTGAGCATTCAGGAAAGTCTGCCGAAATTCATTAAATACAACGGTCACATTACCACAGATAAAGCGTTCCTTATTAAAAACTATGGCGGGCAAACAAGTTCCATGAAGTCCCATATCAAAAAATTTGCGGCCACCTCAAAATCATTTACGGCCGCGGAAAAACAGAAGCTGAAATAAAGGACCATGACCCCTGCTGAGACCCGTATTCTTCTAAAAAAACATAAGATCTGTGTACTGATCGCGACGTACAATAACCATAAAACCCTCGCACGGGTTCTTGATGGCGTGCTGCAATATACAGCTGATATTATTGTTGTTAACGACGGTTCTACGGATACTACAGCATCCATTCTTACACAATATCAGGATATTAAGATAATCAGCCTTCCTGAAAACCGGGGCAAAGGAAACGCCTTGAGCACGGGTTTTACGGAAGCAAGAATATTAGGATTTAACCATGCACTTACAATAGACTCGGACGGCCAGCATTATCCCGATGATATTCCTGTTTTTGTACAAGCACTTGAAAATGAAAGCATCGATGTTCTGCTTGTAGGCGACCGGAATATGGAGCAGGCCGGCATTCCGCAGAAAAGCAGTGTAGGCAACCGAATCTCTACCTTCTGGTTTTGGTTTGAAACCGGAATTACACTGAAGGACACGCAGTCCGGCTACCGGCTTTATCCTTTGAACAAAATTCCGAAGAAGTTCTATACACCCAAGTTCGAGTTCGAGATTGAGATCATGGTGCGGACCGCCTGGAAAGGCGTGCCTGTAAAAAATGTACCGGTAAAAGTGCTTTACGACCCGGAAGAACGGGTTTCCCATTTCCGCCCTTTCACGGATTTTGTGCGGATAAGTATTCTGAACACAGTGTTGGTATTCATAGCCATCTTTTATATTGCGCCACGCAGGTTCATCCGCAACTTCAAAAAAAAAAGTTTTAAACGCTTCCTGAAGGAAGATGTTCTGGAAAGTGCCGGCAGCAACCGTAAGAAGGCCATGTCCATAGCCTTGGGTACCTTTATCGGCTTGTCACCCTTTTGGGGTTTACAGACTTTCCTTACCATTTCCCTGGCGGTACTGCTGAAACTTAATAAAGTGTTGGCATTTGCCTTTTCCAATGTAAGCATTCCGCCGTTCATCCCGTTAATTGTTGGCGGATCACTGGCCATTGGAGGCTATCTTTTGGGTGCAGAGACCAATTTCATGGATCAGGAATTCAGTTTGGATTTGGTTAAAAAGCATCTACTGCAGTATGTTTTGGGAAGCCTGATACTGGCCACCGTTGTTTCGGCACTGTTTGGTTTTGGATTTTACTATTTTCTTGAAAAGTTCAATTCTGAAGAGAATGACAGCACTACTTCGTGATTACCTTTAATTTCTCTAAATATCTCTCCACTTTTTTGCGGTCGGGAACCGTGGTAATCTCCTTCGTCAGTGCCTTTTCAAACTGTACGGTCGCCTTCGTGTACTCTTTCCTTTCAAAATAATATTTCCCGGCCTTGTAGTACACGCTCCAAAGTTCAGGATTAAGAGTCTGGTACTGCTTTATAAACTCCAATGGCAGGCTTCGTCTGTTGTGGAGCGCCAGATCCATATCGCGGTCTTTTATCCGGTAAAGTTCGTAATCCCGGAAAGCCCGGCTATCAGCAAAAGGATCACGGGCGATATTACGCCTGCCTGTACTTAGGCTCAGTTCAGGTGCTGTAGTGTTGAAGATTTTATTTAAATCATAACACACCATCTCGCCCAACTGATACGGACTGCTGGAAACCCAAACCAATCTTTCCTCAGGCGAAAAAATTACGGCATGATGCGCCAAAAGTTGATTCAAAGCTTTTTCATTACCATAACCCAGCGGAATATCTTTTAAACCGTCCGTGTTGCGAAGTATAGATGCAATTTTTCCGGGATTGAGCTGTGGCTGATTACCGATGAGTTCCTCCATTCTCTCAAAACGGTATTGTGAATGGCTTTCAGCGATATGTTTGGTATTGCGTTGGTCATTTTTGTAGGCTTCTGACTGAAAATGGTTTGAGCAAACCAGCTGTGAGGAATTCTGAACCTCATAGACCCCGAAATTTGTAGGGGACATTTCTATGAGAATGGCTTTTCGGTCGGCAGCGCTGCCCACCATAATGCTTTCGGAAACAAAAACTTTACGCTTTTTAGCAATGCTTACGGCTTCCTTAATATTCCGGGCAAACTGCAGAATTTCTTTCGTAACAAGGGAAATGGGTGTTTTGGCAGTCAGGGGTATCTTCGACTTGCCGGCATTGATGGTAACGGTGAGGCCTTCGGCATTCATGCCTGAAACTACACCGGTCATTCCGGGCCAGGTGACGGACATATACGGGATTCCGGATTCCGGGCGTACAAATGCGACCATTTTTTCTTTGGCAAAATCATCACCGGCATAAAAGTCGAAATTCCGGCCGATGAGCAGCTTACCGTTTTCAGATTTTTCATCCCAGACCGCCAGAGAAGAACATCCCACCAGCATAAGATCCTGAAGAGCGTGCCCTATGTCGTGCGCACCGTGCAGGTAAAGATTCCGTTGAAACTTCGGTGCGATAAAATCATACCGGTCTCCAGAATACTCAGAAAGTCCATAAATCTCTGCCTGAAAATCATTTCGTACATGACGGTACAGATTCCGGTTGTAGAATTTCAGGACCTTGCTCAGCAGGCGCCGCTTCCTCTTGGAAGGCACCATATCTTCCACTTTCGAAAAAAATATCTGTTCTTGCCTCTGCATAAGCCCCTGAGTAAGAGCACCGTTGTTATAGCCCAACTGTAATGCATTGCCTGTAATATAAAGCTCCCAGATATTTTGTGGGTTTTTGGTGAGGAAATTATGACCGGAAACGATCGTGCTGTCGTTAAGTTTCGTGGTCACAGGTCTTTCAACCGGGAAGAAGCCGATGTCGGGGATATGCCGCGCCGACTTTTGTACTCCACAGGAAATTGCAGATGTAAAAAGCACCGAAAGTAAAACAGCTCTAAGCGAACCGCAGATTTTTTTTTCAGGCTTGATCATACTTTGGACAAACGTTCATCAATCAGTTCCGAACCTAAAATTTCTGCACAGGTGGCAAAAGCGCCAATTGTTACGCCCAATATACCATGCATATTCACTGTCTGTCCGGTTAAATAAAGGTTGGAGATCTTAGTCTTGGGCGAAAGCATTGTTTTAAGCGGATTACCGGAATCTTTTGCATAACCGTACATATTCCCTCTGTAATTCCCGATATAATCGCGGTAAGACAGCGGGGACGACGTATAAACTCCGGCTATATTGTTCGTGAGCCCGGGAAGTTTTTCTTCCAGCTTTTTTAGGAATATATCTGCTTTGTCTTTTTTAAACCTTTCGTAGGTCTCACCACGTTCCTGCGGACCGGCCACTGTGTTGTCTGTTCCCTGCCATTGCTTCACCTCATCAAATTCCATATAAGTGATGGCGGTAATGCTTTCGGCGAAAACGGGATCTTTACGGTCCGGTGTGCAGGAAAGCATATAAGATGCCGGCCAACTTGCGACTTTGGAATCAGCGTTATTCCATACATCACCGACTGTATTGTAATGGTAATAATTACAGTTAAAATAAGGAACAGTAGAAGGTTTCAGGGCCAGATAGACACTGAAACATGATGAAGTGGGCTTAAGGTCTTCTATCCGGTTCGTAAAGGATTTTCTGAATCTGTCTTTACCTGCCAGTTCGATGGTCCGGCGTATTTCAATATTGGAAATAAACCGTCGGCCAGAAAACTCTGTCCCACCTCTTGCTTGTACTCCAATCAAATTACCGGCGTCATCGTAGGAAAAACCATTCACTTCAGTACGCTTATGAACCTCGGCTCCATACTTCCTGAGTTCACGGATAAGCAGTTTTGTGATCTGACTGCCACCGTCCGTACATTTATAGGAACTCTGAATATATGAATTCACCGTAAGTGCGTGTACAAAAAGAGGAGTGTTTTCGTCCAGGCCGGCGTATAAAAACCCGGTGCCGGCCAGCACAGCCTGCAGTTTTTTATTTTTTGTTATGGACTGTAGGAATTCTGAGGTATTGAGGTAAAGCGAGTCTTCAGAATATCTTTCAGCTCCAGTCAGATTATAACGCGGAAACTGCGCACAAACTTCCTGAATTCCATTCACATAGCGTAGAAGATTTTCACGTTCAGCCGGGAAATGTTTTGAGAGTTGTTCCACAAAATTATCATAACCCTGTGCGTGTGGATATGCTGTTTCATCATCATCAAAACTAATCATGTCGAAACCGTTTTCGTCAAGTTTCTGCAGCTTCAAACCCTGCATTATACCCAGATAGCTGAAGTATCGGTGCAAATTCTGACCTTCCGAAAGCCCTCCAAGGTAATGAACTCCGGTATCAAAGATAAGTTTGCGGCGGGAAAAAGTCTGAAGGTTACCACCGAACTGGTTATTCTTTTCGAGCACACAGACACTTAAGCCTTCTTTGGCCAAAACTAAAGCAGAAACAAGCCCTCCAAGCCCGCTGCCAATTACTACTATGTCGAATATTTTAGACAAGACGAATTATGCTGTGCATCAAACTTACTGAATTTTCAGTCTATGTCCTCCCAGAAGTCAAAGTAATTGAACCACTGCAATGGATACTTCTTCAGCATGCTTTCAAGATTCTGAACATACGAATTGAGCAATCCCTGTGCGTCACGGTGTTTTACCTGTGCTATGCGGGTGTACAGATGATAGTGCAGATCAGGCTCCTTCATCACATAAACATAGGCCACGGGAACATTCAGTCGTGAGGCGATAAGGAATGGCCCGGCGGGAAATTTAGCTTTCCTGCCCAGCAGATCAGCCTCAAGGAATTTGGAACCTTCGAAATAGCGGTCGCCGGTAAAACAGATGAGTTCGTTGTTTGAAAGCGCTTCGTTAATGGCGAAGATGTGCGACATGTCCTCCTTTATAAAGATGAATTTAACACTGCTTTTCCTGTCGGAAACACTTTCGAGATACTCTTTTATGACGCTGTGCTCCAGATCTGTGGTTACCAAATTGATCTGATAATTGAAATCGATTTCACCAAAGAAGCGCTCTGCAATCTCAAAATTACCGATATGCGCGCTGATGAGTACGCCACCCCTCCGGTCATCCATCATTTTCCTGAGGTGGTCTATGCCGTCGAATTCATAGGTGAAACTGTCACGAAGTCCGGCGCCAATTGCTGTTTTGTCGATAATAGTCTGGCCAAAAACAAAATAGTTCCGGAAAACGCCAATTTTTGATTTCAGTGAATGCCAGCCCAGTCTTTTATTAAAATAATAAAAAACATATCGGTTGCTTTTCTTCAGAAACAGGAAGTACCAGGCCGAAACGAAATAAAGAACTCCATATGCAGTCCTTACTCCTAAATTTTTGATACAAAAAACAAAAATCCTGTAGCCCATTAAGGTCCCACGGGATTTTCCGGTCCATTTTGCCATTATAAAACGAATACAGATCCAAACGGATCTCAGTTTATAGTTTTATGAAACTAACTCCTTTTCGCCCATCTTCTCCTGAATTGCGGTATAGAAATCATCAAAGGTGACCATTCTCTTAAAATCGGCCTCGCCAAGTTTTACACCAAAATTACTCTCAATGATCACTACAAGGTCTATATAGTCCAGACTGTCCAGACCTAAAGTTTGCTTAAGTGGTGCCTGGCTGTAAATTTCTGAGCCATCCACTTCAAATTCATCAATTAAAAAACCGTTGACAATTGAAACAATTTTCTCTCTTTCCATCGTGTATCTTATTTATCTATCAAATTTCTTTACTATCAGGGACGAATTGGTTCCGCCAAAACCAAATGAGTTGGACAAAAATACGTCAATATTACTGTGTGTGGTCTCCCTCACCAAATTAATATTTTTTGCATCATCATCCGGGTTTTCCAGATTGATATTCGGGGCTATAAAACTGTGCTGCATCATGAGTACAGAATACACAATCTCGCTTGCTCCCGCCATCCAGCACTCATGACCCGTCATCGATTTAGTAGAACTTACGGGTATTGAACTTCCGAATATACGGTGAATGGCTTTGGCTTCGTTAGCATCTCCAATAGGGGTTGAGGTTGCATGTGCGTTGATATAGTCAATTTCGTCAGCGGTCATTCCGGCATTTTTTAATGACCGTTCCATGGCCGCAGCCGGACCTTCCACATTAGGAGTAGAAATATGTCCGCCATTGGAAGAGAAGCCATAACCTGCGATTTCAGCAATAATCGGAGCGCCCCGTCTTTGGGCACTTTGCAGACTTTCCACAATAAGCGTAGCTGCACCGCCGCTGGGAATAAGTCCGTCGCGGGCTGTATCGAATGGACGTGAAGCCCTGGTTGGATCATCTTCTCTTGTTGAAAAGACGCCCAAACCGTCAAAACTGGCCATACCGTATTTATTGGTCTCCTGTGCGCCACCGCACACAATAATGTCCTGCAGGCCGCCTTTGATCATAAGGTAGGCCAGACCGAGCGAATGTGAACCGCTGGCACAGGCCGCGCTAACAGTAAGATTAATTCCTTTCAGTGCGAAGATGGTGGAGAGGTTCATGGTGACGGTAGAATTCATCGATTTAAATATCGCACCGGAACCCATAAGTGTGGTGTCCTTTTTCTCGCGGACAATATCGGTAGATTCCACTACAGCCTGAGAGACACTGTCGTTTCCGTACATGATTCCGATCTCATTGGAATCCATAAAATCCTGAGAGATACCGGCATTTTTGAATGCCTCAAGTGTGGCCATATAAGCGTATTCGCTTTCCTCGCCCATACTGATACGCTGGCGGCGGTTCAGAAACGCTTTAAGATCCGGCTTAGGAACAAATCCCGTAAGTCCTGACCTGTAGCCAAAATCCTTCCGCTCCTGGCTGAAAATAATGCCGGATTTTCCGTTATACAGCGAATCTTTAACTTCATCCAATGTAATCCCAAGACAGGAATAAATTCCCATTCCGGTAATTACGACTCTGTTTTCCATCTGAAAGAGTAGTTTTTCTTAATACAGGACCTTTAAATTAGTACTTTTTTTCAGGAATAAATACCACCATTGATATTTATCACCTCACCCGTAATGTATCCAGCCTTGTCCGAGGCCAGAAAGGCGACCAGGTCGGCTACTTCCTCCGCTTCACCAAAACGGTTCACAGGTATAATCTGCTTAAGTTCGTTTTCATCAAATTCCTGCGTCATATCTGTTTTAATAAATCCCGGCGCTACAGCATTTACTGTTATTTTTCTTTTGGCTACTTCCTGGGCGAGTGCCTTTGTAGCACCGATTACCGCTCCTTTTGCAGCAGAATAGTTGGTCTGCCCGGCAGTCCCTTTCAGTCCGGAAACAGAGACCATATTAATAATCCTGCCGTATTTGTTGCGCAGCATTTTCTGTATAAAGAAGTTGGTCACATTAAAGAAACCATTGAGGCTTGTGTTTATTACGCTGCTCCAGTCTTCCGGCTGCATCCACATAAAAAGTCCGTCGCGGGTGATGCCGGCATTGTTTATGATCACTTCTACAACGGCGTCAGGATTTTTGTCCTGCCATGCGTTCAGAACAGACTGGGTTTCTTCATAGTTGGAAACATCAAATTTCAGAATTTCACCTGTAGCTCCCGCCTCCCTTACCTTTTGTAAGGTATCATTTGCCGCTGCTTCGTTGGAAGTATAATTTATAAGTATATGATATTTTTTCGCACTGGCCAGTTTGATACATACAGCACTGCCAATACCGCGCGAACCTCCCGTTACAATTGCACACTTCATACTCTTCCTGTTAGTTGTTGATGAGGTAATTTTTAATTTTTTCTACAAAAGGATACATTACCAGGTCCTCTTTAAATGCGGGGACAATTTCGCGTACCTCATCGTACAGTTTTCTTGTTGATGAAGAAACACGGTCTTTAAATTCGAGATATTCAATAGCCTGAACGATGGTAATCACTTCAATGGCCAGAACTTCGTAAGCATTGTTAATCACCTTTTCGCACATTACCGCTGCATTGGTTCCCATACTTACTATATCCTGATTATCATTATTGTTAGGAATACTGTGAATATACATTGAAGTTGAAAGTGCCTGGTTTTCAGCGGTAGTTGAAACCGCTGTAAACTGTACACCCTGCATCCCAAAGTTAAAGCCGAGACGGCCCAGGTTTACAAACGGAGGCAGGATTTCATTGATTTTTGAGTTGAGAAGGTAGTTTAGCTGTCTTTCGGCCAGCATGGTCAGGCGGGTTACCACCAATTTCAGTTTGTCCATTTCCAGCGAAACATAATCGCCGTGGAAGTTGCCGCCGTGGTACACATGTTTCTCTTCCGGAATGATGATTGGGTTATCGTTAGCCGAGTTAATCTCATCTTCCAGGACCTTCTCCGAAAATTCCAGAGTATCCAGAACGGGTCCCAGAATTTGCGGTACACATCTTAGAGAGTAATATTCCTGAACTTTATCCTTGAATATTTCCTCCTGTGTTTCTTTATTATAAAGATGATCTTCGCGCTTACGGATCAGCTGGCTGTCCCGCAGGTATTCACGCATTTTGCCGGCAACTTTCTGCTGTCCCGAATGTCTTTTGGTACTGTTCAGCGATTCTGAAAAATGATCATCATAAGCCTGCACAATTTCATTGATCGCGCAACTCATCCGGATGCTGAAATCAATGAGTTTTTTGGTATTATAGGAATTGATGATCCCGATTCCGGACATAACCGAAGTCCCGTTCATCAGGCCTATTCCCTCACGGAGTTCAATATTGATAGGTGTAAGTCCCAACTCCTTATAAACTTCCGCAGTTGGTCTTCGTTCTCCTTTATAAAAGACCTCGCCCTCGCCAATGAGTACAAGTGCCAAATGGGCAAGCTGTACAAGGTCGCCACTGGCTCCTACACCACCGTGTTCAAAAATCAGGGGCGTAACATCCTGGTTAATAAGTTCCTTAAGCAGCAATATAACTGACGGATGAACAGCAGATTTTCCCTGTGAAAGGGTATTAAGACGCGCCAGCATTGATGCCTTTGCAGCACGCGGTTTCAGCGGTGTACCTACTCCGGAAGCATGGCTTCTGATCAGGTTGTACTGGAGCTGGTATTTGTCTTGTTCGGCAATACGGTACTGCGCCATTGGGCCGAAACCGGTATTCACACCGTAGATTACTTTTTTATCCGAAAACTCCTTTAGAAACTGAAAACTTTCATCTACCCTCTGGATGAGTGATTCGTCCAGTTCAATCTTCTCGTTATCAAAAATAACCTTCTGAAAGTCTTCAATTTTTAAATTATTAACTAGTCTCATTCAACATGCGCTTAAAAAAATAAAAAAATAGTCCATTTTGACTAAATTTGTCGCAAAGATATTAAAACTATACAAATCATGAATAAAGAAGTTGTGGACGTATTAGTGATTGGTGCCGGGCCTTCAGGCTGTGTATCATCCGCCTGGTTACATAATAATGGTTTGAAAGTAAAAGTAGTTGAGAAGACTAAATTTCCACGCTTCGTGATTGGTGAAAGTCTGATTCCCAGGGTAATGGATCATTTTGAGGAAGCCGGCCTGCTGGATGCACTGAAAAGTCAGAAATTCGAGATTAAACCTGGCGCCCGCTTTATCCGTGGTGAGGAGGTATGCGTCTTTGATTTCAGCAATAAGTTTGGCGAAGGCTGGGACTGGACCTGGCAGGTGCCCCGTGCCGATTTTGACAATGTAATGGCGCAGGAAATCATCAGAAAAGGTGTAGATCTTGAATTTGAATCGGAAGTCACTGATATCCGTTTTGACGGAAGCAATTCCATTACCACAGTAAAAGATAAAAATGGCGACACCAAGGAAATACACGCAAAATTCGTCATAGACAGCAGCGGTTACGGACGTGTTTTACCGCGGCTGCTGGATCTGGAGAAGCCGTCAAGTCTGGAACCGCACTCTTCCATCTTTACTCATGTAAAAGACACCACCCGCGTGCCCGGGCAGGAAGGAACACTAATCTCCTTCGACATCCTGGAGACCGAGGTTTGGCTTTGGGTTATCCCTTTCTCCAACGGAAATACCAGTGTGGGAATCGTAGGACCTACTGATTATATTGACCAACTCTCGCAAAGTGGAAACACGGAAGAAGCTTTGCGCTGCGCTATAAACAAATCCGATTACTACCGCGACCGCTACGGAAAACTGGAATTTTTGTTTGAACCGAGAAGACTTACCAATTATTCGTGCGCAGTAAAGCAACTTTACGGCGACGGTTACGCCCTCACCGGAAATGCTGCCGAGTTTCTGGACCCGGTTTTTTCCTCCGGAATGGCTTTTGCCACCGAGTCGGGAATTCTGGCCGCCAAACTGGCTAAGCGGCAGATAGAAGGAGAAACCATCGATTGGGAGCGCGAGTATTCAGATTACATCCTCTCCGGCGTAAGGGTATTTTCAACTTATGTAAAGGAATGGTACACCGGCAACCTGCAGACCCTGTTTTTCCATCAGCCCGAAAATCCGGACATCAAGAGAAAAATTTGCGCTGTATTGGCAGGATACGTGTGGAACAAAGACAATCCCTTCGTAAAAAAACATGATCACGTAATCCGAAATCTGGCTTACCTCATCGAAAACGAAAAGGAGATAAAACTTTAAAAAGTTTCAGGTTTTTAGCAGAATAACAGAATTCTACAGCCGTAAGTCCAGAAAATGAATGGGTTTGCGGCTTTTTGGATTGTAAACCAGGGCCGTCAGTTCATCTGCCGGAAAGATTTCAATCCTGGGACTTACCCGCAGTTTTGCCCGAAACCGGTCCTTCACTTCACTTAGCAACTCTTCGCAATCCTGTTCCGTACTGATTTTCACAATGATTTCATCAGTTCCGATATCATTGGTGCGTATTACAATCTGATAAACCGTAATTCCGTCAAAGCCATTCAGGATATCGTTCAGCGCCGGTGGATACAGCGTAGTCCCGCGGTATTTGATCATATGCTGTTTCCTGCCTACAACAGGACCCAAACGCATTGTGGTTCTGCCACATCCGCACAGTTCGGAATGAGCTTTCACGAGATCACCAGTCTTAAATCTCAGTAACGGCAAAGCCTCTACTCCCAGGGTTGTTATTACCAACTCGCCTGTGCCGCCTTGCGAAACAGGCTTTTCATTTTCGTCAAGGATTTCGGTGATGATGAGTTCCGGATGTTGGTGCCCGCCCTGCTGCAACTCACATTCCGCGAAGGCAGTGCTCATCTCAGTAGATGCATAGGTGGAAAACAGTTTAATGTTCCATTTCTCAGCAATTTTACGTGAAAGTGCTGAATCAGAAAAATCCTGCTCACGCAAACTTTCGCCAATGCAAACCGCACCGTACACCGAAGAATTTTTATAGTCGATGCCATGATTCTCCGCATATTCAATCATCTTGAGAAGAAAAGACGGCACCGTAATCAACCATTTTGGCTTATAGCGCAGGATGCTGTCCCACTGAAGCTCCGGAATCCCTGGACCCATTCTGATCACACCGGCTCCCATCTTACGCAGTCCCAGGAAATAGGCAAGACCTGCCATAAAACGCTTGTCCACAGTTGTCATCATCTGTACGAGATCACCTTCTTTAATCCCGGCACATGCAAACGAGATCGCCTCGTTATAGGCCAGCCTCTCCAGGTCACTGTCGGACAGCCCGAAAGTAACAGGATCACCCAGCGTTCCGGAGGTGGTGCTGTAATCCACAATCTTATGATTGGGAACACAAAAAAAATCATGGTTAAACTGCTGAAGATCAGATTTGGACGTTAGCGGTATGTACTGCAGATCCTCCAGGGTTCTGATATTTTCAATATCAATTCCATTCTGCGAAAACAGTCGTTGATAGAAAGCTGAATTGTCCTGCAGATACCTCAGGAGCTCTGCGAGCTTTTGCTCCTGCAGGATCCTGATTTCCGCGGGCGATGCGTATTCAATTGATGGATTAAGGTTCAAATTGATGTCTTTAGGAAAAATGTTTTCAAAAATACAGTTTTTTAAGCTGAACAGTGCTAAAAACCTGCGCACTACCCGCGAATTTAATGCCAAAAAACGCTATATTCGCAAACTTAAAATAATTAGGAACATTCTAATTGAACTTACTGAAAATGAAGAAGTTTAACGAATATAAAAACCTGGACCTTACCGCTGTTGCGAGCAGTGTTTCGGAGTATTGGAATCAGCACGAAACGTTCAAGAAGTCAGTGCAGATCCGTGAAGGACAGCCCGAATATGTTTTTTATGAAGGACCACCTTCTGCGAACGGTATGCCCGGCATCCATCACGTGATGGCGCGTGCACTGAAGGATATCTTCTGCCGCTACCAGACCCAGAACGGTAAACAGGTTTTCCGCAAGGCAGGTTGGGACACCCACGGCTTACCTATTGAACTTGGTGTTGAAAAGGAATTGGGTATTACGAAAGAAGACATCGGCAAGAAAATTTCTGTTGAAGATTATAACCAGGCCTGCCGTGATGCGGTAATGCGCTACACCGATGTTTGGAACGACCTTACCGAAAAGATTGGTTATTGGGTAGATCTTGACGATCCCTACATTACCTACGAACCAAAATATATGGAAACGGTATGGTGGCTTCTCAAGCAGCTTTATACCAAAGATTTACTGTATAAAGGCTATACAATCCAACCCTATTCTCCAGCCGCCGGAACAGGATTAAGCTCTCATGAACTTAACCAGCCAGGCACCTACCGTGATGTTTCGGACACAACCGTAGTGGCTCAGTTTAAGGTTAAGAATCTCTCTGAAAAAGCAAAAGAGATTTTGTCCGGCAAAAGGATATCAGCCGAAGACGTTGCAGGGAATACCTGTGGCGGAGCTTTGCATTGGGAAGAATTTGACCAAGAAAACTCAGAAACAAACCAAAAAGATATTCATGTCCTGGCCTGGACCACTACACCTTGGACTTTACCGTCCAACACAGCGCTTGCTGTTGGTAAAGACATTGAATATGTTTTAGTTAAAACCTACAACCAGTATACTTTTGAACCGGTTAATATTATTCTGGCCAAAGTACTTCTGCAAAAGAATTTCGGTAAGAAATATGCCGAAGGAACTGTTGAAGATTTCCAAAACTATACATCAGCAAGCAAAGTAATCCCGTATCAGATCATGTCCGAATTTAAAGGTTCTGATCTGGCCGGCACCGAATATGAGCAGCTTATTCCCTGGTTTTTACCCGCAGAAAGTCCGGAGAACGCCTTCAAAGTAATCGTTGGTGATTTTGTAACCACCGAAGACGGTACCGGAATCGTTCACATCGCGCCCACTTTTGGTGCCGATGATGCGCGTGTTGCTAAGGAAAACGGAATTTCGCCGATGCTTGTAAAAGATGAAAACGGCAATCTGGTTCCTCTGGTAGATCTTCAGGGGAAATTCATAGCGGGAGGGAGCACACCTGAACTTTTTGCAGGTAAATACATCAAAAACGAATATTACGACGCCGGAACCGCTCCTGAGAAATCATGGGATGTGGAACTCGCGATCCTTTTAAAGACTGAAAACAAGGCTTTTAAGGTTGAAAAATATGTTCACAGCTATCCACACTGCTGGAGAACCGACAAGCCGGTGCTTTATTATCCGCTGGATTCCTGGTTTGTGAAGATGACCGCTGTTAAGGACCGTTTGGTGGAACTGAACCAGTCCATCAACTGGAAACCGAAATCAACCGGTGAGGGACGCTTTGCCAACTGGCTGGAGAATGTAAACGACTGGAACCTGTCGAGGTCAAGATATTGGGGTATTCCACTGCCGATCTGGAGAACTGAAGACCTGAAAGAGGAAATCATCATAGGTTCTGTGGAAGAACTGATGAATGAGATTCAGAAATCGATCGATGCCGGACTTATGGACAAAAATCCGTTTGAAGGTTTCGAAACCGGCAATATGTCTGCAGAAAACTATGCTAAGATCGACCTGCATAAGAATATTGTGGATGAAATCATCCTTGTATCCGATTCAGGCAAGGCGATGAAACGCGAATCTGACTTGATTGACGTATGGTTCGATTCCGGCTCCATGCCGTATGCCCAACTGCATTATCCGTTTGAAAATAAAGAACTTATAGACGAAAGAAAAGCTTTCCCGGCTGACTTTATTGCTGAGGGCGTGGACCAGACAAGAGGTTGGTTTTACACGCTGCATGCCATCGGAACTGCTGTTTTCGATTCAGTAGCTTATAAAAATGTAATGTCCAACGGACTGGTCCTGGACAAGAACGGACAGAAAATGTCCAAGCGTTTGGGCAACGCAGTAGATCCTTTTGAAACATTGAAAAAATACGGTCCGGACGCAACGCGCTGGTACATGATTGCCAACGCAAATCCATGGGAAAACCTGAAGTTCGATGTAGAAGGAATAGACGAGGTAAGGAGAAAATTCTTCGGAACGCTTTACAACACCTATTCATTCTTCGCACTCTATGCGAATGTGGACGACTTTACCTATTCAGAAAAGGACATCGAGAACCGGCCGGAAATTGACCGATGGATACTTTCAGAACTGAATCTGCTGGTAAAAGAGGTTTCCGAGTTCTATAATGATTACGAACCTACGAAGGTGGCCCGGGCCATTAATAATTTTGTTAATGACAACCTGAGCAACTGGTACGTTAGGCTTTGCAGAAGACGTTTCTGGAAGGGAGAGTATTCTGAAGATAAAATTTCAGCCTACCAAACTCTTTATTCCTGCCTGGAAACGGTAGCCAAAATTTCAGCTCCCATTGCGCCGTTCTTTATGGACAGGCTTTATCAGGATCTGAACAGCAGCACAGGAAAAAACAAGGCAGAATCTGTACATCTTACAGATTTCCCAAAGGCTGACGAAGCTTTGATTGACCAGGATCTTGTTGAAAAAACACATCTGGCACAGCAAATCACATCGATGGTATTCTCGCTGAGGAAAAAAGAAAATCTGAAAGTTCGCCAGCCACTGCAGAAGGTGATGGTTCCGGTACTGGACTCCAAAACAGAAGCGCAGATTCAGGCAGTTTCAGAACTTATAAAGCAGGAGGTGAACGTAAAAGAACTTGTGCTCATCAACGCTGAGGAAGCTTCACATCTGATAGTGAAGCAAATAAAGCCTAATTTCAAAACGCTGGGCGCCAAACTCGGCAAGGACATGAAAGTGGTAGGGTCACAGATATCTGCCATGACCTCTGAGCAGATAGCCACACTTGAGAAGGATGGAAAGATGACGATTAAAGGTCATGAAATCATGCTGGACGATGTAGAAATATTCACAAAAGACATTCCCGGCTGGACCGTGGCGAGCGAAGGCAAACTTACTGTAGCGCTGGACCTTACGCTTACGGATGAATTGAAGGCCGAAGGAGTTGCGCGCGAATTCATCAACAGGATTCAGAATCTGCGAAAAGAACAGAATTTCGAATTAACCGACAGAATTACTATTAAGATTGAGGAAAATTCACCGTTTGAAGCCGAACTTATTAACAATAATCTGTATATTTCTGAGGAAGTATTGTCAGATAAAATAGAAATTGTAAATTCACTTTCGGTTTTCAACGAAATTGAAATAGATGAAATTAAATTTAAAGTATCAGTAAACAGAATTTGATCGCTTTTGAGGTTCCGGATTTTCAGAATATCCGTTAAAGAGCCTGAAAAGCACCAACTTAAACAAGAAAGTAATGGCAGAAGAAAGACAACGCTACAGCGACACAGACCTGAAGGAGTTCAAGGAACTTATTCAGCAAAAAATAGAAAAAGCAGAAAAAGACTTAATGCTCATCCGGGAGAGTTTCATCAATGACCAGAATAACGGTACCGATGATACTTCGCCCACCTTCAAGGCTTTTGAAGAAGGAGCAGAAACACTTAGTAAAGAGCAAAATGCTATTCTTGCAGGCAGACAGGAAAAATTTGTCCGCGACCTGAAGAATGCGCTTATCCGTATTGAGAACAAGACGTACGGCATCTGCCGTGTTACGGGTAAACTTATTGGTAAGGACCGCCTGAGAGCTGTGCCGCACGCTACACTGAGCATTGAGGCAAAGAATCTGCAGAGGTAAAATGCCATCCGAAAATTAACCGAATAGGTTTGTAATGTGAATAGACGGTGCATTATAAACCTATTTCAATTTAAAAATAATACTGAATGCTGGAAGCCATACTGATTATTGCCGCACTTGCACTTATCATCTATTGCTTCAGGAAATACTCCACCGGAAAATCTGGCGTAAAAAGTGAAAAGTTCACCTCTATAGACGACCGCTTTAATGCAGAAAGAAGAGCACGGGAACTGGAAATTGACCGATTATTGGACAAAATGGGCAGCAACGGTGTCGCGGATCTTTCTGAAAAGGACAGACGAAGGCTGGAGGAGCTTTCAAAGAAATAAAGAATAAAATGGAATCACTAATCGTTCACCCCAAGAACCAGATGGAACTGAACGCGCTGAAAAGCGTGATGAAGGAAATGGGAATTAAATACGAAAAATTTCACAACCGGACTCTGAAGCCAGGTTCTGCTTCCGAAGGAAGATCAGGAAACAAAAAGGCAGGCAGACCTACCGGCAGTTTCAGGGACAAACCAAAGACCGGGGAATAATGAAGAAGATAGCATTCATCACCATCATCATCCTTTTAATTGACCAGATTTCCAAATTTTATATAAAAACCAACTTTCACCTTGGCGAAAGTGTGGATGTAGTGCCGGGTTTTAAACTCACTTTTGTAGAAAATCCCGGGATGGCCTATGGATTTCACTTTGGTGGACTGCTGGGAAAATATTTACTGGTGCTGATCCGTATTTTTCTTATTGGAGGAATGATATACCTGTTCCGTAAATGGCTGAAGCAGGGCGCATCCAATTACCTTTTGATCCCAATGTCAATGATCTTTGCAGGCGCCATTGGCAACCTTATAGACGGTATGTTCTACGGACTTATCTTTGACAGCGGTACCGTATATGACGAAGGCGTGCAGCGCTGGATCGATTACGGCGGTATTTCAAAAGTGGTGGAATTCGGCAACGGGTACTCTACCTTTATGAAAGGTTGTGTGGTGGATATGTTCCATTTCCCGCTTGTAGACTGGTATGTTCCTGCCGAATGGCCCATAATAGGAGGCAAACACATTGAGTTCTTTAAATATATATTCAATGTTGCCGACGCTGCCATCTCCGTAGGAGCTGTGTTCCTTCTTATTTTCCGAAAGAAGGCCTTTCCTGAAGGACTGGACTTCTAAACCGCCATACTTTATAGTTCAATCTTAATTACTGTTTCAATGTCAAGAATCCTAACCGGAATCCAGGCTACCGGAACGCCCCATTTGGGCAATTTACTCGGAGCCATCATTCCAGCTGTCGAACTCTCCAAAAAAGCGGAGAACGAGTCTTTTCTGTTTATTGCGAACATGCACTCGCTGACGCAGATAAAAGATGCTGAAGAACTGAGAAGAAACACTTACGAAATTGCGGCTGCCTGGTTGGCCTGCGGACTGAATACCGACAAAACTTATTTCTATCGCCAAAGTGATATACCGGAGGTTTGCGAACTTTCCTGGTACCTGTCCTGCTTCTTCCCGTATCAGCGCCTTACACTTGCACATTCATTTAAAGACAAAGCAGACCGTCTTGCCGACGTGAACGCCGGTTTATTTACCTATCCTGTGCTTATGGCCGCAGATATCTTGCTCTACGATGCCGAAGTAGTACCAGTAGGCAAAGATCAGCTGCAACACCTGGAAATGGCAAGAGATATGGGCGCCCGATTTAATAATCAGATGGGTGAGGTTTTTGTGCTGCCGCAGGCTGAGTTGCAGGAGGACACCAAGTATGTTCCCGGCATCGATGGCCAGAAAATGTCCAAATCCAGGGGGAATATAATCAATATATTCCTGCCGGAAAAACAGCTTAAAAAACAGATCATGGCCATTGAAACGGATTCCAGATCGCTGGAGGAGCCAAAGGATCCTGCGACGGACAAAATTTTCGCCATCTATAAGCTGATAGCAACTCCGGAAGAAACTTCAGCACTTGAAGAAAAGTACCTGGCAGGTAACTTCGGTTACGGACATGCAAAAAATGCCCTCCTGGAACTTATCCTGACCAAATTTGCGCGTGAAAGGGAACTTTTCTCTTATTATATGAACAACCTGCCGGAGCTGGATCAGAAATTGAAGGAAGGCGCGGAAAAAACAAGGAAAATTGCCGCAAATACACTGCAGAGAGCCAGGCAAAGCCTGGGCATATAAGTGTCCGGGAACGACTAATATCTATCTTAAAAATAAAAAATAACTAAAACCCTTAATGAAAACAAAAAATCTACCTTTTCTGATCTTAATCGGAATGTCTTCCGTATCCTGTGCAACTATACTAACAGGTACAAGTGATGATGTGTCATTCAAGTCTGAGCCGGCTGGTGCTACGGTATTTGTAAAAAATATTGAAAAATGCCAAACCCCATGTATTGTCAGCGTACAGCGCACACTATCCAAGTCTACCGCTGAGATTAAACTCGACGGATATCAGGATCAGAGTGTTAAACTTGAAAAAACCTTCAATCCGGTAAGCCTTGTAAACATCCTTATCGGGGGCGCTATTGGCGTGGCTGTAGATGCTGCAACAGGCTCTCTTACGAAATACCAAAAGAAAACCTATGAGGTAAAGATGGAAGCTAACTAACAACCTTTATGCTTAAAAAAATATCCTTTCTTTCGGAAGGATATTTTTTTTTGGTAAAACATTCTAAAGCAGCTGTTTCAATTCGGACAGATGCTGTATCACCACTACACCGTCTGCAGTATATTTATCATCAAATACATCAAAGAATATCACCTTCAGGCCAAATGCTTTTCCTCCCTCCACATCGGCCACCCAGTCATCACCGATCATCATAGATTGATCTACGCGGGCGCCCGCTTTATTTAATGCATGGGCATAGATTTCGGGATTTGGCTTACGGATGTTAAGCTCATCGGCACTGGTAATGGTTGCAAAGTAATTCCTGATGCCGGACAGTTCGCATTTCCTGTGAGTAACTTCTTCAAAACCATTGGACAGGATGTGCAGGGTATAGCCTTTATCAGACAGATATTCCAGGAGCTGAAAGGTGCCGTCCACCAGGTCATTATAATTCAGGATCTCATCCAGGAAATTATGCTCGAATACCTGCGCCAATTCAAAATCGTCTATACCAAAAAATAGAAATGAATCGTAGAAACGGTGCTTCCTGAGATGCTCCTTATCAATCTCGCCGTCGCGGATCTGGGCCCAAAGTCTTTCGTTGATCGTAAAATATTCTTTATGGAATTCTTCGAAGCCTATACTGTAGCGCTCCTGTACCCTTTCCCTGGAATAAATTTCCTTTAAGGTAAGGTATGCGTTTCTGCGGTGATCCCACAGGGTATTATCGAGGTCAAAAAAAATGTGCTGCATTTTCATACAGCACAAAATTAAGGTTTTGAAATCAGTTTCGTGAAACTGCTACCATTTTAGTTGCGGTCTTAAGGACAGCAATGCTTTTTGAGAAGCTAAGAAGAAAGCTAACTGTTTCTTTTTTTGGCTTTGGAAGTTTAGCGTTTAAAGTGTCATTTTTTTTCATAGGCTGAAGGACTTGGTTTACCTGAAAAACGCTGCAACTCCGAAAATATTGCTACCGGGTAAGAATAATGCGGTTTTCCTCCATGATTTTTCTCAGGTTAATAAGCGCATAACGTACGCGTCCCAACGTTGTATTAATGCTACTGTCTGTCTGATCTGCAATTTCTTTAAAGCTAAGACCGTCAAAGAACCGAAGTCTGATGACTTCCTGTTGATTTTCCGGCAGATATTCCAGAAGCTTAAAGAGGTCACTGTGGATCTGCTGGGTTACCAGGCGCTCCTCAATATTCTCCTCCTGCTCACGGATCAGATCAAAGATGGAAAACTCCTCATTGTCATAAGAGGTCTCTGAAACTTTGTTGTGTTTCGCTTTCAGTCTGTAATGGTCGATGATTAGGTTATGCGAGATACGCTTGGCCCAAAGGATGAACTTGCCTTCTTCATTGTATTTGCCGCCTTTAAGGGTAACAATGATTTTCATAAATGCATCCTGGAAGATGTCATTTGCCAGATCCGAGTCCATTACCTTATAGAATATATAGGAATATAGCTCGCTCTGGTGCCTTTCAATAAGTATGGCCAGCGCTTTTTCGTCACCCGCCTGATACTTTGATATTAGTGAACTGTCTGATATAGATTTCATATGTACTTCAATATTATAGACGACAACCCTTACCCAGGAAGGACCGCGATTTCTCTATTTAAATTAATGAAGTAAAATTTTATCTATAGGCGATGTTATTATGTGGTAAATATAATTATTATTTCATTATGATTCCAAATTTACACGAAATGAATCTAAATCATTAATAAATCAATTCAGAAGATCGTGTATTAGCACCGTAGGAACATTGAATGTAACATTAACGTTTAAACCTTTCATTTCTTTGCCGTTTAATCCTTTGTCACCAAAAGGAAATGCATAACCACCGGTCAGATCTATCAGGCCAAATAAACTGAAACCAATCTTCGGAGCGATATACTTACTTGTCAGCTCGGCCCCGCTCAGGAAATAATACGAGTGATACAGATCCACATTTCGTTCAAAATTTACAAGGATGTCACCCTGCACCTTAGGTAGCACAGCAAATTTTCCATCTACCGAACCGAGCATTGCCCCGGCTCCCAGCCTGAAAATAAAATCATCATTTTTAAGGAAAAGAAGTTTACCTCCCAATTCTCCAAAACTACCATTCTGATACACATACCCTGCGCTTACCAGTTTATGCACTGTTAACTGCGCTCTATATAAACCCGAGCAAAACAGAAGCAGGATAAGGGAACCAAAGATCTTTAATTTCATAATATAGATTGTATGAAGATAACAAAGTTAAAAAAACTGCTTCACTCATTTCATGAAGCAGTTTTGTTGCAGACTGTGTGACTGTTAAATGCCGAACTCATTCCTAATATCTTCTACCCGATCAAGTTTTTCCCAGGTGAAGAATTCCAGATCTTTTTCCACCCTTTCGTCTTTGCGACCTTTGTTAAAAATACGGGTAGCCGTAAAAGGTTCTCTACCCATATGTCCGTATGAAGCAGTTTCCTGATAGATAGGGTTTCGCAGTTTGAGATTATGTTCAATAGCATAAGGACGAAGATCAAAAAGCTGCTGTACGCGTTCAGAAATCTCACCATCAGTCATATTTACTTTTGATGTGCCAAAGGTGTTGATGTACAGACCACATGGCTGTGCTACACCGATGGCATAGGAAACCTGAACCAGTACCTCATCTGCGATACCGGCAGCTACCAGGTTCTTCGCGATATGACGTGTCGCATATGCCGCGCTCCGGTCTACTTTGGAGGGATCTTTACCACTAAACGCACCACCGCCGTGTGCACCTTTGCCACCATAAGTATCAACAATAATTTTACGGCCGGTAAGTCCGGTATCTCCATGAGGACCACCAATAACGAATTTTCCGGTTGGATTGATGTGATATTTGATCTGGTCATTAAACAGTTCCTGAATTTCCCGCTTCTGCTTATATTTAACCTTAGGTATCAGAACTTCTATCATATCCTTGCGGATTTTGGCAAGCATAGCTTCGTCACTTCCAAATTCGTCGTGTTGGGTTGAAATCACGATACTGTCTATACGTACAGGCTTATGGTCATCTGAATACTCAATTGTAACCTGCGATTTTGCATCTGGCCGAAGATAGGAAACTTCAGATCCTTCCTGACGCATAACTGAAAGTTCCTTCAGGATGGAATGTGCCAAATCCAGCGCAAGCGGCATATAATTATCCGTTTCATTGGTGGCGTAGCCAAACATCATTCCCTGGTCGCCGGCTCCCTGTGAGTTAGCACGGGTTTCAAAATCGGCATCTTCTCCGCTCCTGTCTACACCTTGATTTATATCGGGTGACTGTTCATGAATGGCTGAGATTACCCCACAAGAATCCCCATTGAACATATACTCGCCTTTGGTATATCCAATGCCATTAATAACCTCGCGGGCAATGGTTTGAACATCCAGGTAGGCCTCAGATTTCACCTCTCCTGCCAGTACTACCTGTCCGGTGGTTACAAGGGTTTCGCAGGCAACTTTAGACTGTCTGTCGTAAGCCAGGAAATTATCAATCAGTGCATCGGAAATCTGATCCGCAATCTTGTCGGGATGTCCTTCGGAAACAGATTCTGATGTGAATAAATAAGACATATTATGTGTGTTTATTGAAATTAAAAATAGAGGTAATCTGAAAGAAAACACACAGAAAAAAGGAATAATTCTGTTTTAGCATTTTTTTTCTGAGGTAGCAATCAGTCAAATTTATCCTCCCGTAAACTGCTGCAAATTTACGACTATTTCTGAAAGCAAAAAGTTAATTGCCCAAAAATGGCCGACGCTTCTACTGAGGCTTCACATTCACATAATCTTCCGGCGCTTTGCTGAAATTGAGTTTGGCCTGCACGGAATCTCGGATCGTAGTCAAAAGCTCGTCTATGATCTTCTGCTTGTACGTAGGTTTATAGTAAATGATACTTATCTCCCTGTATGGGAAGGGCTTGCGGAAACGTGATACTTTAGCTGTCTGCTCTTCTGTGAGTTGCAGGACAGCGAGCTCGGGTAATATAGAGATTCCGCCTACTTTATCTACCATCTGAATCAGAGTACTGATGTTAGACGCCTTGAAATCAAGATTTTTCGGTTTCAATGCATTCTCTTTCAAATGGCAGATGTTCTCAAACTGGGTCCGGAGACAGTTGCCCTCTTCCAGAAGCCAGACCTTTTCCACATCGATTTCGTCCGGCACTACGAAGCTGTCAAGTTTTTCCGGAACATCCGAAGCGTAAAGCATAAGTTCCTCATTGAACAGAAACTCCTGATAAAATTCGTTGGCACCGTCATAAGGGGTGGCAATGATACCTGCGTCCAGCTCACCGGATTTCAAACCTTTGATGATATTATCGGTAGTCATTTCCTTTACGGCCATTTCAACCTTTGGATTTTCTTTCAGAAATGAAAATATTTCCGCAGGCAGAATATAGGTGGAGACCGTGGGTATAATACCAAGGTTTATCTTGCCCCCCAGCACATTGTTCAGTAAGTCCGCTTTATTACGCAGTTCGTTTACCGAATCAATAATGCTTTTGGCGTGCGCAACCATCTGCACACCCACGTCTGTAGTTCGGATAGGATGGCTTGTACGGTCAAAGATTTTCACATCCAGCTCATCTTCGAATTTCTGGATCATCGCACTAAGTGTAGGCTGTGTAATAAAGCATGCCTGTGCGGCCTTTCCAAAATGTTTATATTTATCTACTGCGATTAGATATTCCAGTTGCTGAATGTTCATTATAAGACTTTTACCTTGGACAAATATACATTGTTTTTCCTTACACCGCCGTGAACGGCAAATAGTTCAAACACTGCTGTTTAATTAATTTGTGAAGCAAAATATCGAATATATTCTCTCAGTACCAAATTCCAGCAGTTAAGGCAACACTTCGGAATTAACAGCATAGAAGGTCACAAAGTGAAATACGCCGAACTTACAGAATGTTTACTCTTCATCAAAATCTGGCTGATATCCTGATATAGTTTATTAAGCAGCAGATCATGCCGCTGAAAACTAAGACCCTCACTTCTACGGTAATTCAGGATATTACAGGTAAAGCAAAGGATTAAATTTTTTCGAAATTGGGTAATACCTGCCACCTTTGGGGCCGATTCTCCAGCTATAAAACAATAGGTTCATTACAGGGACTTCTTTTTACAATGGCTTTTATTGATAAAACCGCGATATTTAGTTATTAAGAATATAGTGACTGTCATGAGCCGGAATTGGGAAACCCTGTTAAATGGAGGTCATTAGCCTGCAACTATTCCATTTTATTCGTGCAGATACAGAATTGGGAATTGGGATCGGAAACGAATTTTCCGGAAGAGATTGACACAGCCATGCTGACCCCCATCGAAAAAGAATGATTTGCACAATAAAGCGCTCGCCTGAATATTATCTTTGCTTAAATTATTCGTAATTTGCAGTCCATTGTTGATATTTAACGATAAATGATTATGAATTACGAAAATATTGCAGTTTCTACAGAAGGAAATACAACTGTAATCACCATAACCAGGCCTCAGGCGCTTAATGCACTTAATGCTGCAACAATTACCGAACTTGGTAATATCCTGGACAAGCTGGACGGCGATGCATCCTGCAGGGCCATCATTATAACAGGAAGCGGTGAAAAATCTTTTGTTGCCGGTGCTGACATTAAAGAATTCAGCGATTTCGGAGCTGTACAGGCAGAGGAGTTGGCACGTAACGGCCAGCGTACTCTTTTCAATAAGGTAGAGAACATGACCAAGCCCGTAATTGCGGCCGTGAACGGATTTGCCCTGGGTGGTGGTCTGGAGCTGGCTATGGCGTGCCACATCCGTTACGCATCTGAAAACGCCAGATTAGGACTTCCGGAAGTGACACTTGGATTAATACCTGGCTATGGAGGAACCCAGCGTTTGCCAAAACTGGTAGGAAAAGGACTGGCAAATGAATTAATCTTTTCTGCAAAAATGATCAATGCCACTCGGGCTAAAGAGATAGGCCTGGTTAACGAAGTTTTCACGCTGGAAGATCTTCTTCCTAAATCGTTAGAACTGGCGGCAACTATAGCGTCCAATTCACCAATGGCTATTGCTGAGGCAATTAATGCGGTTAATCTTTCGGATACAGACCGTGGTTATGAAGCAGAAATTAAATCTTTTGGGTTGCTGTTTGAAAAGAACGATAAAAAAGAAGGTGTCACCGCTTTTCTGGAAAAAAGGAAGCCTAACTTTTAACATTTGGAAACCGGAGTATCTAACCTGAACAGTTGTGACACTAAATAAATTTGATATCGCATATCTCAGAATGGCCAGAGAATGGGCCAGGCTGTCTTATTGCCACCGGAAGCAGGTAGGCGCACTGATTGTAAAGGACAGGATGATTATATCCGATGGTTATAACGGCACACCGTCCGGTTTTGATAATACATGTGAAGATGGCGAAGGTAAAACCCATTGGTATGTATTGCACGCGGAGGCAAATGCAATCCTTAAACTGGCTGCATCCACCAATTCGGCAAAGGGTGCTACGTTATACCTGACGCTTTCGCCCTGTAAAGAGTGCAGTAAACTGGTACTGCAGGCCGGGATTTCACGCCTGGTGTACATAAGTGAATATTCTGACGGTGAGGGAATTGCTTTCCTGCAGAACCACGGAATAGAGATTATGCAGATTGCCGAAGAACAACTGGACCTAAATTAATACGACACACCTACAACCCATGAGCTGGACTGAAAAAATTAAAGATTTTGAAATCTTCCTGAAATTTGAGCGGAATTTTTCAGACAATACGCTGGATGCGTACCTGCGCGACATCAGAAAACTGCAGAATTACGCAGAAACTGAACTTACGGGCACAGGACCCCAGGAAATAACTTTCACGCAACTGCAGGAGTATCTTTACCAGCTGTCCAAACAGAAATTCAGTGAGCGGTCTCAAGCCAGATGGGTGTCATCTATAAAAGCATTCTTCAAATATCTGGTGGAAGATGAAATCCGGACAGATAATCCGGCTATTCTTCTGGAAGGTCCCAAACTGGGTCTTTATCTGCCCGATACACTTTCGTTTGATGATATTGAGCGGATTATTACAGCAATAGATATATCCACGGATCTTGGGAAGCGCAACCAATGTATGATAGAAGTTCTGTATGGTTGCGGCCTGCGTGTATCTGAACTTATTGACATAAAGATCTCCAATATCAACTATAAGGAAAACTATCTTAAAGTAGACGGGAAAGGTGATAAATCCCGGTTTGTGCCGCTTGCAGATTATACTACCAGGCTGATCCGCGATTACATCAAGAATGTGCGGTCACAATATAAGATAAACAAGAAATTTGAAGATATCCTTTTCCTGAACAGCCGCGGTTCCGCAATGTCCAGGGTAATTGTATTCATCATCATCAAGGAGCTTACTGAAAAAGCAGGCATCAGTAAACGCATTTCGCCCCACACCTTCAGACACTCATTTGCAACGCATCTGCTTCAGAACGGTGCAGACCTGCGGTATATCCAGGAAATGCTGGGCCACTCCAGTATCACAACTACTGAAATATACACTCACCTGAAGACCGAAGAACTTCGGGACGTCATCTTAAATTACCATCCAAGGAATATTACATGAACTCCGGTCTGAAATACTGCCCAAGTTGCGGTACAGAGTGCCTGAAATGGGAGGAAGAAAAAAAGTGGTCCTGTGGCTGTGGATTTGTCCTCTACCACAATGTTGCCTCGGCAATAGCAGTAGTAATACGTCATGGAAATGAACTTTTCTTCACCCGCAGAAACCGGGAGCCACAGGTGGGTAAACTGGATTTGCCCGGTGGATTTGTAGATCCCCACGAATCGGCAGAGGACACCTGCTGCCGCGAACTCTATGAAGAATTGGGTCTTCTGATTGATGTGGGCAGACTGAAGTACCTTTCCTCACTGCCAAACATCTATAAATACAAAGAGATCTCCTATAATACACTGGACCTCTTTTATGAATATGAGGTTGATGAGAAATTTGATGTTGAGCTTGAACTCTCAGAAATTTCAGAAACCTTCTGGATAGACCGTACCAAGATTGATCTGGAGGAACTCGCGTTTGAATCCCAGAGAAAATTCCTCTGGAACTATTTACGCTGATTCAGAACTCTAGCATCTGCGACCGTTGCTATTCCCCCGCATCCCCGGCAAAAAAGGCTTCCAGCTCACGAAGTGTTTCCGGACTGGTTGCAATATCACGAACTATTTTTCCCCGATTGAGGACCACAATCCTGTTACTTACCTCCGTAGTATGCGCCAGGTCATGGCTTGAGATCAGAAAGGTTACCTGATGATTTTGGGACCAGTCGCGGATAAGTTTTTTAAGTTTGAACTGGGTACTCGGATCCAGGTTGGCAAAAGGTTCATCCAGAATTATGATATCAGGAGTTCCGATGAGTGCCCCTACTATTCCCACCTTCTTTTGGTTTCCCTTGGACAGATCCCGCACATATTTCTTCCCGTTCAGTATCTCCCCATTGAAGAAGTCGGTGAACTGCTGCAGAAACACATCAACAGAGGCCCTGTTCTGTCCGCGAAGCTCGCCCAGAAAATAAAAGTATTCCTCAGGTGTAAGGTAACCAATCAGAAAAGATTCATCTATAAAGGCAGATGTAAGGCCCTTCCAGTTCTCACTTTCAGCTACATTCTCGCCAGCGATCTGTATCTGGCCTGTACTGGCTTCTATAAGATCTAGCAGCAGCGAAAACAGCGTTGTTTTGCCTGCACCGTTGTTACCAACCAATCCGAAACTTTCCCCCTTAGGAATCTCCAGAAAAGGAATGTTTAAAACTTCAGTCGTACCGTATACCTTAGAAATATTTTGAACTGTAATCATCGTATTTAGTTTTCTTTTTTAAATGCCTGAAGGGTGGAATATTTCTGTGTTTTGTACACCTTCACAATTAGATCAAATATGTAGTTTCGGAGCATGAAACCAACTGCGCCCAGCAGACCCAGGGCCGCAACTGCCGCGTACATTCCGAAAAGGTATTTTACTATAGCAAAGACTGCCATTGGCAGGACCATTTGGGGTATCGCAATCAGAAGTACTTTCATGTTGAAACTATTCTTACCGCCACCAAAACTTTTTGCTGTAGAGTTCAGGTCAATCGCTTGCTTGTTGTAGGCACCTGCAAGCAAGGTAAGGTAGGAATTTACTCCCAGATTATAAAGCCCGGCCCCCAGCACAGTAAGATAGATTTCCCATCCGAAATACAGGTAGGCTGTGGACAATATCATGCCTATTAAAATACTCAGGATAATAAGCGACCATTTGGCCATCAGAAACTTTTTATAAGGAACCTGCTGGGTCATCATTAGCGGGTAATAAGAAGAATCCCAGGCCGGAACCCGCTGTCCGAACATCATCATAAAGCCACCGGTTACGAAGATGGCCGCAAAAAGTTTCATGAAATCCGTTTGGTAGGCGCCGTTAAAAAATAACAGACCGTAAAAAAGAAAGGCAATGCTCATATAAAGCGTAACCTTTGCAGCCTTACTGCGCCTCAGCAGGCGGATATCATTGTTGATGAAAGTGCCCATGGTCCCAAAACGCTGCAGGAATTCGATATTCTCGGTTTTACCCTCTGCCTTTTCAAGTTCAAGACCTTTATCCAGATAGAAATTGCCAAGGATACTTTGGTAGCACAGGTAGGCAACGGTTGCAGCAAGAACTCCTGAAATCAGGAAGGCACCCGGAATATTGTAAAAAGAATAAAAAAACGATTCAGAATAGGACAGAAAAGGTATGTACCCATAGTAATCGAGTGCACCCAAACCTATTATAACGGCAGCTACCGAAAACAAGACGGTGTTCTTCTTATTCAGCAGGATATTCAGGAAGTTATTGAAGTAGAAGACGAACATTATCCCAAAAAGGAACATCAGCACTCCTGTAACCGAATAACCACCGTGGAATATAAGGAGTGCACAGAAAGGAATCATAAAAAGCAGGTACCCCCAGTTGAAGAAATGTAGGAATATCCGGAGAATGGTATAATTAACCAATTGCTTTTTTTTGATATTCTGACCCAGGAAAGGCTTGATATTCTGGGTAGGCATCTGCTGCATAAAGTAGCGGATAAGTAAGTCGACAACAGCGTAATAGAGAAAATATCTGCTGAAAATCCGGATCGGATCCTGCTGCAGTTCTTCCTTAACAAAAAAATACACACCGAACGCCGCTCCTATAAATGCGGCAGCCATCCAGAAATAAGAAAAGGCCACGAGCAATTTCATGATCAGGTTTACGCCAAACTGTGGATTGCGGAGGAAATGCTTTAATTCCAGGGAGAGTAGTCTAAAATACATATCCTTTATTTTTTTTGAATTAATTCATAAGAAGCCTGGCCTGCTCTATGGCAGCCTGTGTTACTTTGGCACCGGAAAGAAGCTGAGCGATTTCCTGCAGTTTTTCATCCGCATCCAGCGGGCGGATCGTACTTTGTGTACGGCCGGAAACTTCTTCCTTCTGAACTTTAAAATGATCATCACCTTTAGCCGCCACCTGCGCCAGGTGGGTAATAACGATAAGCTGCATATTCCGGGACATTTCGCGCATCACATTGCCCATTTCCTCAGCAATCTTACCGGAAACTCCAGTGTCCAGCTCATCCAGAATAAGTGTGGGGAGCTCGGCATTCTCGGCCATCAGTTTCTTTACGGAAAGCATGACGCGTGACCGTTCACCACCAGAGATTGCGGTTTCAATTGGTTTAAGCGGAAATCCGGTGTTCGCCTGGAACAGTAAACTTATATTCTCCTTGCCAAATCGGCTGAAGTCTGGTCTAGCGGTAAGTTCCACCTCAATCTTTGCCTTCTCCAGACCCAGCTGCTTAAGTAAGGTTTCTATCTTATTTTTGAAGACGGGCACCGCTTTCTTGCGGTTAGAAGCAAGTAACTTGGCAAGACGCGTCAGATTTTTCTCCTGTTCAGAAATTTCGGCTTCAGTATCCTGAATCAGCTGCTGAAGTTCGTCCATTCCGGACTGCTCGCCGGCAAGTGCATCGCGCACCTCTATCAGTTCAGCGACTGTGGCAACCTGATGTTTCAGGAACAGTGAATTGATGCGGTTTACTTTTTCATTAAGTCTTTCCAGCACTTCGGGATCAGTCTCAATCTTCTCAGCTTCATTCTGAAGGTCGAATACGATGTCCTTGAATTCCACGATGTTTTCTGCCAAACGGGTATTCAGCAACGTAAATTCATGTGACAGATCCGCGATCCTGTTCAGTTTAGACTTTACATCATTTATCGTGTCCAGAAGACCGATCTGTTCAGCATCAAGTTTAACGAAAATATCCTTCAGGTTTTCTGTAATTGCATCTGCGTTTTCCTGCTTTTTCAGCTGGTTCAGCAAATCTTCCCAATCTACCTCGTCCAGACTGGCTTCGCTGAGTTCAGTAAGCAAAAACTGCTTATAATCCGCTTCTTTATTTCCTTCACTCAGCTGGAGCTTATATCCATGGAGTTTGGACTTGAGATGATTAAAAGCCTCAAATGCGGCTTTATAATCAACAATCAATGATTTATTCTCAGAAAGACCGTCCACAATGCTGAACTGGTAATCTTCGTCAAAGAGATTTGAGGTTTCGAACTGCGAATGTATGTCAATGAGTTTTCCTGAAAGTGATTTCAGAACCTCCAGCGTTACCGGCACATCATTGATGAAAGCACGCGACTTACCAGTGGGCAACAATTCCCGGCGTACAAGGGTATGAGTTTCAAAATCAAGGTCATTATCAAGAAAGAACTGTGTATATGATTCATCAAGAAGAAACTCGGCTTCCACAACACTTTTAGTGGCTGAATCCTGCATCGCTTTCACGTCGGCCCGTTCGCCCATAATAAGACGCAGCGCACCCAGGATAATGGATTTTCCGGCTCCCGTTTCACCTGTAATAACCTGCAGACCTTTATTTATCTGAAGTTCCAGTGAATCAATAAGCGCAAAATTCTTTATAAAAATTCGGTTCAGCATAATAAAAAAAATGAGCTTTAAGAATACCTAAAGCCCTACAAAAATATTGGTTAATAGTTGATGCCGCAAGTTATTTCCAGTTATTCCACCGTGCTTCTGTATTCTTGGGCGAAAGTGTTATCATAAGCTGTTTCAGCTCGTTCATGTTAACAGCCCCGTTGTTCCTGGAATCAAAAATATTATAAATCTCAGCTGCTTTTGTATCCAGAAACAAATTGATGGCGTAGTTCTGCTGGAATGAATTTTCAAACTGCTTCAGCGCCATCAGCGCATCCGCGATCACTTTCTTTGGGCTGGACTGATCCTGGTTGTACATATTGTCCAGGCCGGAGCGGTGATAGTTGTAAAAAACGGTCCGCACCGGATTGTAGGAAGGGGCTATGATCCCGTCAATCAAAGCACCTCTGGTACGCGGCCCTTCTACAACAGACCATCCTTCGTAGCCTTTGTTCATCGCGTTACGCGAAATCTGCTGAGCTTTTGTAAAGTGCTGCTGTCCTCCCATGGACTGAAAACTGTCTGCATCATAGCCCAGGATCATATAAACATAGAAGCTGATGATGTCCGTAAGATTCTTGCCCGAAAACTGGCGTTCGTTGAAGACCAGGTTTTCATTTTCAACATATTCAAAGTCGATCTTAGTGTCATTAACATTCATGAGCGGGGACTCATAAGTCGAGTTAAACACCGGCCTTACCGCCTGCACCACCATGGTACCGTTGAAACGGTTTCCCTCACGACCTGTGATCACGAAAGCGAAATTGGCTTTTACCTTTTCAAAGTTTTGCAGTCTTTTCCCCGTCCAGCTGGTTTTGTTGATGAAGTCGCGCACGTTCTTCTCCAGCGTCTTATAAACCTGCTGGTTACTTCCGGAAAGCTGCTGCGCATTCACTGTCACATTGGCCATGATCTCCTGTGAGAAAGCGGAACCGGCAAAGAAAAGGATGATGAATATGGAAAGGAAATTTTTCATTGTAAGTATTGAGTTTGAGAACGGAAAAATACTCAATTTATTTTAATGTTCCCTGCTGTACGAATTCCAGAATGTCTGCAGCAACAGCCTGCTTGGATTTCAGCCCAAACTCCGTAATTCCGTCAGACGTAATGAATTTAACCAGATTGGTATCCTTACCGAAGCCTGCTCCCGCATCGCTTAATGAATTCAGAACGATCATATCCAGATTCTTGCGTTCAAGCTTACCCCGGGCATTCTCCTCTTCGTTCTCAGTTTCCAGTGCAAAACCGACGAGGAACTGATTGTTTTTCCGCAGCCCCATTTCCGCCAGGATATCAGGATTCTTTATGAGTTCAATGGTGAGATGGGAATCTGACTTTTTAATTTTCTGGGCGGCAACGTTTGCCGGCGCATAATCTGCTACGGCTGCGCTGGCAATGGCTACATCTACAGTATCATAAAACCTGAACACCTGATCATACATTTCCTGTGCTGAAGTAATTCTGATGAGCTGAATCCGTTCATGACCCGTCTGGAGTGATGTTGGACCGGAAATAAGTATCACCTGAGCACCCCGCGCAGCGGCAGCCTCCGCAATAGCAAATCCCATCTTGCCCGATGAGTGATTACCGATGAAACGTACCGGATCTATGGCTTCATAAGTTGGCCCGGCAGTTATCAGCACGGTTTTGCCTGCAAATGACTGTGAATCACTGTATATATTAAGATAATCCGTAATGGATTGGATGATGGTTTCCGGTTCGGCCATCCTGCCTTCGCCTATGAGACCGCTTGCCAGTTCTCCATCTTCAGCAGGAATAATGAAATGTCCAAAATCTTCCGCTATCTCAAGGTTCTGTCGTGTAGAAGGATGGGCATACATGTCCAGATCCATGGCCGGAGCAATGAAGACAGGACATTTTGCTGAAAGGTAAGTCGCAATAACAAGATTGTCGCATTGCCCATGCATCATCTTGGCCAGGGTATTAGCGGTACAGGGAGCGATAATCATCAGATCTGCCCAGAGCGCAAGGTCCACATGGCTGTTCCAGGTTCCGTTTTCAGAATAGAAGTCAGAATAGACGGGCTTTTTGGAAAGCGTGGAAAGCGTAAGCGGCGATACAAAATTGGATGCAGCCGGCGTCATAATCACCTGAACTTCCGCACCTTCTTTTATGAAGCTGCGCACCAACAGATTTATTTTATAGGCTGCGATACCACCGGTTATCGCAATGAGTATTTTTTTATCCTGCAGAATCATCGAAAATCTTTGAGCACTAATTTACCCCTTTTTTGCCAAAGTGCATAAAAAAATCACAGCGGAAAACCGCTGTGACAATGAGTTATAAGGAAAAAAGAGCCTATGCTCTGTCTTCAGTTTTTCTGTAGTAGATTTCTTCGTCCAACCACTCTTTTATAGCAATAGAAGTTGGTTTCGGCAGTTTTTCATAGTGCTTGGAGATCTCAATTTGCTCTCTGTTTTCAAAAACCTCTTCAAGAGTTGCATTGTGCACCGCAAACTCATCCAGTTTTCCGTGAAGTTCGGTACGGATCTCGGCATTGATCTGCTCCGCGCGTTTTCCCATGATTACGATGGCTTCGTAGATGGAACCTACATTCTGTTCAATCTTGTCCCTGTCGTACGTAATGGTGTTCAGTTCTGCTCTTGTATCTTTTGCGCTCATTTTGAGAGAGTTATTTATAATTTAGGATGCAAATATAGTGATTATTTTTCAAGTGGTAAAGTGACCGCCGGAGGAGGCGTGTTCAGTATAGCACTGTCTCTTAAGGCCTGTTTGGTCTGCTTTTCGGCATCTGAGGCGGAACGTTCAGTTTCGCGCTGCTGCCTGGCAAGCAAAGTAGCTTTCTGTGCTTCAATTTCCTTCTGTTGACGGTTGAAGCTTTCCTGCTCTTTTACGAGACGGGCACGGATAGATTCAGCGGTTTTTGAATATTCGGTTCCCGGCATTTCCTTTTCTACGAGTCTTGCAAAAGACAGGGCGCTTTCAATACGCTCCTGTTTCAGGCTGAATACAGAGTTTACCGCAAGTTCATATCTGGATTTAAGGATATAATCGTAAATGGAAGGTCTTAGTTTTGTAGAGGGAAAATCGCCCAAAACATTTTCAAATGCAACATCAGCTGCTTTATACTCACCCATTTTGTAATACTGACGGGCATTCTCGTAGGCTTTATATTCCAGTTTGTAGCTTAACTCATCCGTAAGCTGGCTGATGTTACGTGACCTTTCTGAGGTTGGATATTCGTTCAGGAAGTTCTGCAACTCGTTAATTGCCAGTTCGGTACTGGTTTGATCCAGGTTATAGTCCATTGAGCCCTCATAATAACAAAGTGCCGACATATAGGCAGCCTCTTCCTTTCTTGGATCCTGTGGGAAAGTTACAGCGAAGTTTTTAAACTGGTGACCTGCAAGTTTATAATTCTTATCGTAGTAATTGGCATAAGCGGAATTGAACACCACGTTGGGCGCATCGTCTGTTCCCGCAACCAGATTGGAAAGCCTTTCATATAAAGCCAATGATTTGGCCCATTTTTTATTGGCAAAATGTTCATTTGCTACCTTAAGGATGAAATCCTTATCGGCACTTTTAAGTGCCTGGTCATGAACTGTATTACAGGCTGTAACCAATATTGCCGTAAGAAGGATTAAAACAATTTTTTTCATAGAATCTTGTCGTGCGGCCTACATATTAGACTGTAAGCCTGTCAGCCTGCAAAAATATAATATTTTTACCAATAGTTTTGGTTTTATGATTATTTAACGCTAATTAATCCTGCACAAACCCTAAAAGTGCAAAGACAGTGAGCATCATATTGGCTTTCACCTTTTTTTCCGCTTCCTTAATGTAGCTTTGATCATCGCTGTGCCGAACATAATTCTCCATAAAGTTCTTATTCCTGATAGAAAACAGGGTGGTACCGAGAATAATGGAAAGGATATCCTCCGGCTTTGGAGCGAATGTAAAAACTCCTGATGCAATCCCTTTTTTTAGAACCTCATCAATTTTCTTTACACAAAACTGATAGAAGACAAGTAACTCCTGCTTTAAGTTTTCGTTCCGTCGAAGTTCCTGCGACACAAACCCGTGAAACTGACCATATTTAAAGAGCTGGCCCACAATATATTTAATGATTTCCCGCATCTGCATTTCGGGCTTTCCATCTTTGATGATCTCTGAAAATTCAGCAAAATGCTCACGTGTACGCTGAACTCTATAATGGTAAAGATGATACATCATTTTCTCCTTGGAACCAAAATAGTAGGAAATCATGGCCACATTAATATTTGCTTTTGCCGAAATATCACGAACGGAAGTCCCTTCAAACCCTTTTTCCGCAATCAGTTCTTCCGCAATATTCAGGATGTGTATCTGCTTCTCCGTAAACTTCTTTCCCATTCATGTGATTTTTAGTAAAGTTAACATAACATTAACAAATAAACAAGTGTTTAATCAAACTATGCTATTTTTGATGATGGAATATTTCGACTTTCATCATCATAACCGCGCGACGGAAAAAGGCATCTATAATCTGTCTTTTCCGGAGTTACCAAGAGAGGGGCTGTTTTCCGCAGGAATTCACCCGCAGGAAATATCATCGGGTAATGAAAGCAGATGGAAGTGGCTGCATGAAGTGAGTCAGCATCCCAATTGTGTAGCCATCGGCGAATGTGGTTTGGATGGCCGGGTTCCGGACGAAAAAGTGCAGAGTGAAGCTTTTTCCAGGCAGACTGAACTGGCCAATGACCTCTGTAAACCAATGATTATCCATTGTGTACGCCGGTTTTCCCATCTGATTCCTTTCAGAAAAAAAGTTCGTGTGCCCATGGTTGTCCACGGATTCAGCAAAAAGCAATCGGTGGCAGAGGAGCTCAGAAAACATGATTTCTACCTGAGTTTTGGTAAGTCAGTTTTACAAAATGTAAATTTGCAGCGGCTGGTGAAGGATTTCCCAACTGAGAAGATGTTTCTTGAGACAGATGCGGATGAAGGCGGTATTGAGGAACTTTACCGGTTAGTCAGCTCGGTGAAAGGCATTTCTGAAGAAGCACTTATACATCAAATCGAAAAAAACCTGCAGGCAATTATGCCGCGATAGAAATTTTATGGAAAAAAACTGGCTGGAACGCACAGAACTGCTGATAAAGGAAAAGGGAGCCAGGAAACTTCTGAAATCCAATGTACTCGTCATTGGACTGGGAGGTGTAGGTTCTTTTGCCGCTGAATTCCTGGCGCGGGCCGGAATCGGAACAATGACCATTGTAGACGGCGACACGGTGGACATTACCAATATAAACCGCCAGCTGCCCGCTCTGCACAGTACAATAGGTCTTTCCAAAGCAGACCTGATGCAGGCGCGCCTCATGGACATCAACCCAAATCTTAAGTTAACTCAAATCAGCCGGTTTCTTGAACCTGAAGATATGGTGGAGATTCTGGACGCTGATAAGTTCGATTATGTTCTGGACTGTATAGACAGCGTAACGCCTAAGATCACACTTATTAAGGCGGCCAAAAGAAAAAAGATTAAAGTAGTTAGCTGTATGGGCGCCGGTGGAAAAACAGATCCAAGTAAGGTAATGGTACGCGACATCAGCAAGACTTATAACTGCTATCTGGCCAAACAGGTACGCAAACGCCTGAAGAAGGAAAGTATCAACAAAGGGATCCGCTGTGTTTTCTCCAATGAAATTCAGCAGGAAAACAGCCTGAAGCTGACCGATGGGACCAACTATAAAAAATCCTTTTACGGAACAATAAGCTATATTCCCGCAATGTTCGGACTTTATGCCGCGGCGGAAGTGATAAACCATCTTTTAAAAAATGAATGATTCAGGAACCGGAGACACGTGCTACCCACGAGCCGAAAAACTTAAGTCGAAGCGGGAACTGGACGTGCTTTTTGACAAAGGTAAGTGGAAGACTGTGGGCAACATGCGGATTGTTACCTACTCTACCGCTGAGCTACCTCAGGCAAAAATCGGTGTGTCGGTATCGAAAAGGAATTTTAAGAAAGCTGTGCACCGCAACCGGATTAAAAGACTACTGCGCGAAGCCTACAGGCTGAATAAGAGCAGTTTCACAGAAGCGTTCGGCACGTCAGGCATCTCCATGATATTCTGGGTTTCATCCACAATGCCAAAAAATTATGATGAAGTGAAAGAGGCATTCCTGAAGCTTTGCCAAACTAAAAAATAATTATACTGGCGTGAATTTCCTTTTCGTAAATTTGATTTCCTAACTATAAACAAATCGCGAAATGCTGGATAATATACCTTACCTACCTTACTTTCTTAGTGCCTTTATCGGTATAGGCCTTGCCGCAGCTTCCGGCTTCAGGGTTTTCCTGCCCATGTTTACGGTGAGTATGGCTTCGTATATGGGATGGATCCCGATGAATGAGTCTTTTGAATGGCTGGCGGGCCTTCCCACATTAATCGCGACAGGTTTTGCAATGATTTTTGAGATCCTGGCCTATTATATTCCTATTGTAGATCATTTACTGGATACACTGTCTGTTCCGCTGGCCACTCTGGCAGGCTCCGTACTTTTTGCAAGTCAGTTTGCTGATTTGGGGACTTTTCCTCAATGGGCACTTGCACTTATTGCCGGCGGAGGAACTGCGGCGGCCATAAGTTCGGGATTTGCGGGAACGCGGGCAGCTTCAACGGCAACCACAGGCGGACTGGGTAATTCGGTAGTAGCCACAACCGAAACTGCGGGCGCTGGAATCATGTCCATACTGGCACTTGCAGCACCAATTTTTGCCGCCATCATTGCCATAGCTTTGGTAATCACTGTCCTTATTTTAGGCAAAAAGTTGTGGAATAAATTCAGAAATTTCAAAGCCGACCGAAATTCAAAAATAATTGATGTAGAAGCTGTAGAGCGTAAAAACCTGGAATAGCGGATATCTATTTGCCTTTTTTATTCACTTTATAGATCATTATTATAATTGCCAGCACTGTCAATAGTATAAGGCTGTATTTAAGGTAGTTATTCTCCACTGTAAGTGCTGAATTTTCCAACAGTAAGGAATTCATTTTGCGGTTGGAGTTGAATTCCACAATTTCGATCAGGCTATCATCCGTCTCGCGAATAGTCTGATTTTCAATTTCGTATTCATCCGCAAGTCTGCTTAGAGTCACCAGTTCGGTCCTGGAAACTTCAGAGAGAGCTTTTGTAGACAGGCAATGGCTTGAGTATACAAACTCACTGTCTGAATCGAGGAATCCGAAAATCAGGTATTTTCCGTGCGCAACGAAGGGGTAATCACAAGTATCTAAAGAGGAAGAAAGTAAAGTCACCTCCTTAGTTTGATAAAAAGAAAATTCTGAAGGTGATTTATAACTCTTTACAATCTTGGCTCTACTTAGGAGAATCGGATTGTTTTGCTGAAGCCCGGGAAATTCGTTAACTGTACTGTAAATATTGGCAACAAATACGAAGTCAGCGCTTTTAAATGAACTTTCAATATCCTGATGATTACATTTACATGCAAAAGCCGGGATTGACCATAGCATTGAGCACAGAACCAGCCATTTCTGCACCATTATTTCTGAAAGAACATTTTTACGGCCACCACAAACATCAGCACCGCAAAAACCTTTCTGATCATATCCTGCGAAAGTGAAATGGCTGTTTTACTACCCAAATAACTACCGAGTACAAATCCGCAGCAAAGCAACAGCGCAGTTTTAATATCAACATTACCGGTTTTGTAGTAGTTCATCACACCAAAAAAGCCTACAGGAACCATAAGCAATGCGAGAGTCGTTCCCTGAGCTTTATGTTGCGTAAAACCAAAAAGAAGCACGAGCACAGGTACCATTACGATACCACCGCCAATTCCTACAAGTCCACTTAGATAACCTGCAAGGAGACCTAACAGTATAAGTCCGATCACTAATGTTGTGTTGTCCATTTTCATCTAGGTTGAGTTACTGGAAATTATTTCGCAGGTCGCGTACCTCCTTTACCTTCGCGCGGAAATATTCGGCTTTTTGCGGATGCTTTTCGGCCAGAATATGGAATGCATGAATGGCTCTGGCATACAGTTTCTGTTCAACGTAAATATTGGCCAGAGTTTCCGTCATCAGGTGTGAGATATCACTTTTCTTTTCTTTGATGACGAAGCTTCCTTCCTCACGCAGCTGCGAAATACGCGGCGCAGTTTCAATGAATTTTTCAATGATAACCGTTTTCCTGTCTTCTTCGGGTTCGGGTTGGATTTCAGGAGTTGTTTCTTTCCTGTCAATTTTCAGCCAGTTTTGCCAGGTGTTTATAAACTGAGGCAAATTGCTGTCGTCGTCAGCCATGACTTGGGCTGTTTCTGCTTCTTCATCCGCTGACACTTTTGTCACTTCTGTCGGCGGTACTATAGAAACCGTCTCCTCCTGTGCAGTTTCAACCTCCTGTTCAGTCTTTATAGGAGATACCTCGGGCTTCACATTAAGTGATTTACGTTCAGTTTTAAGTAAAGCATCGGGTATCTGCAAAGGCACACTCATGGGTTTCCAGCCTGAACGCACCGGCATTTCGGCGTTCGGTTCTGAAACCGGATTGGATCCGACAGCATCGGTCCCAGGTAAGTTAACTGTTGCAGATGCCTCTGCCTCAGCTTCTGAAGCTGTAATTTCTTCTTGTACAGCTTCTGTTGATTCATTCGCGGGAGTTTCCGCCTTAACAACAAAATCCTGAGTATCACTGAAACTTATTTCTGTACTTTCAGTTTGCTCTTCTACCGGTTCGTTTTCGATTTGCGAGGCTTTTTTCTCCTTAATCTTCTTTTCCACCTCCGCAATCAGACGCTGCATCTCCTCTTCATGTTTATTGGATACAGGCGCCGGTATTATAACAGTTTCCTCTTTTTTTGGAGCAGCTGTTATCTTCACCCCGGGCAGGAATGGAGCTATGCCATGAAAACTTACATCTGCGGTTGGAGGTTCCTCCTGACCAGCCACCGCTACTGCGATGGGTTCTTCAGCACTTTTAATCTCAACTTCCTCCGATTCTTCTTCCTTAGTTTCAGGTCCGGTAATTTCTTCCTCCTTAGCGGCAAGTTCGTTTACGGGCGCGGACTCTTCGCTAAAAACCTTTGGTGGGGAGATATTTGGATCTGCAATAACCAACTGGCCGCTTTCAGCTGAAGCCTCCTTATCGATTACAGGCGCTTCCTTTTCAAGGAAATCCTCTTCTCCCTCAAACAGAATCCTGTTCAGTTCACCGTTTACATAAACGGGCTTTGCACCTTCAGTCTCCGAAGGTGCTATTTTTGTAAAAGTTTCCTTTTTGGATTCCAATACGGGTGAAAGAGCAGCCTTTTCCAAATCAACAGTGGTCTCAGGTCCTGATTCATCTGCTCCAGATTCAGGAATATTGATATTTTTCTGTACCTGGAGATGCTCCTGCACCTCATTTTCACTACCGGTACCATCCTGATTATCAATTTCCTGCGAAAGTACAGGTTCATTTACTTCAGCGGAAGGTTTAGATACGCCGTTCACCAGCTGATAAAGAATTTTTTTATCTGTTGTATAGGCCGCTGTCGTTGAAAGTTCCTGCTGGTAATTTTCCGGATCGTACCGGGAGGTAGCCAGTAGTGCCAGTGCACGTAAACTCTGCACATAAGGTGTAGTCCTGATCTGGTCATTCAGAAGTTTCAGATCTGCAGACTGTAACAAGTCCGGATTTTCAATAAGTTCCAGTATACGCGTATTCATATTACCAGTTAGCTACAATATCGTTAAAAATCCTATTGATTATTCGTTCATTAACCAGTTTAACCTGTGAGGCTTCAATGGCATTAATATCCAAATCACTGCTGAAAACGGCTTCATCAGTGAAAGTGCGATCAAAACTTTTGTCCGGTTCAATTTTATTCTCGTAATGCACCCGAACTGATATTGTAAGTTTGTTTTGGGCTGCCTGGATATTTCCACCTACTGCATCCACATTAGATGAAATAGTTGTAGGTGAAATGCTGTAGTCGGTAATTTCGCCCTCGATAAGCAAATCAGGATTCTCCTTTGTTCCCTTGAGAGTGGTACGCTGAAGAAAACGGTTTTGGATATCGGTTGAGAACTGCTGAGCCAAAGTAGGGTTTACCAGCGGGGCATTATTAATGAATTCATTGATCTGCACTGTTTTGGTTTCCGGACTCAGCGATGAGCCTGTAAATGTATAACAGGACTGCAGCATGGCCGTGCAAAGCAACACTAATCCCAAGAAAGGGTTTAAAAGTCGGTTCATTTTCATATTAATCCTCCAGGTTGTACTGTTTAATTTTTCGGTAAAGTGTACGCTGGGAAATCCCCAGTTCGTCCGCCGCTTTGTTCCTGCGCCCTTTATGTTTTTCCAAAGCCTTTACTATAAGCTCCCGTTCATTATTCTGAAGAGAAAGTGAGTGACTTTCTTCAATCTCTATATCTTCCACATCATCATATTCTTCATTAGGCTCAGTGTAAATGGGTGCACGGCCGGGCGGGTTCTGATTTCCATTTTCAAAATAGAGCAGTGAATTCTGATTCTGCGTATTGCTGTCAGATGTAAACACCCTGTTAATCAAATTTTTCTCCTGATTACTAAGATCCTCACTGCCACGGTTCTTGATCAGTTCTGATGTCAGTGACTTCAAATCGTTCAGGTCATTACGCATATCGAATAGAATCTTATACATAATTTCCCTTTCAGAATGAAACTCTGAACTGGACACATGACCTGGGCCCATCTTTTGAACTACAGCCGGCAGGTTTGCATTCATCGGGATATACTCGGCCAGTTTTGTGGAGTTAACGGTTCTGTTATGTTCCACCACAGTCATTTGTTCTACCAGATTACGGAGCTGACGTACATTTCCGGGAAAAGCATAGTTTTCCAGGTAGTTCACCGCATCGTCGGTCAGTACGAGTTCCGGCATTCTGTATTTTTCGGCAAAATCAATAGCAAATTTTCTGAAAAGCAAATGTACATCACCTTTTCTTTCGCGCAGAGGCGGCATATCTATCTGAACGGTATTGAGACGGTAATAGAGATCCTCGCGGAAACGGCCGTCTTCAATAGCCTTCAGCATATTCACATTGGTAGCTGCTACAATTCTGACATTGGTTTTCTGAATTTGGGATGAACCCACTTTCATAAATTCACCGCTCTCAAGTACACGAAGCAGGCGTACCTGGGTTTGCAGCGGCAGTTCGCCTACCTCATCAAGGAAAATGGTTCCGCCGTCAGCGACCTCAAAATAGCCTTTCCGTGTGGCTGTTGCCCCCGTAAAGGCACCTTTTTCGTGCCCGAAAAGCTCAGAATCAATTGTACCTTCAGGTATGGCGCCACAGTTTACAACGATATAGGGCTGATGCTTACGCCTCGACTCTCCGTGGATAATCTTTGGTATAAACTCCTTGCCCACACCGGATTCGCCCATTACCAGAACGGAAATATCGGTGGGTGCTACCTGTATTGCCTTTTCCAGTGCACGGTGCAGTGCAGGAAAACTGCCAATGATCCCAAAACGGGTTTTTATGGATTGTAGGTCTGTCATTTTAAAATCAAATTATGATTATAGAGCTCCCGGCGGGAATAAATATTATTCCGACGCCGCTAAAAGCGTACCCTGAGTATTTCCGTAAACCAATACGGTCACAATGTCTCCAAGCTTCTGTCCCGGTTTCTTGTCAAACACACAAACGGCATTCTGAGAGTTTCGCCCTTTCCACTGATTCTCATTCTTTCTGGAAGTTCCTTCAATAAGGACTTCATGCTCACGGCCAACGTATGATTCCATCCGTTTCCGCGAAAGAGCTCCCTGCAGTGCGATGACTTCTGAAAGTCTCCGCTGTTTCACTTCAGCAGGAACATCATCCTCCATCTTTTTATGTGCCGGAGTTCCCGGCCTTTCCGAATAGGCAAACATATATCCGTAATCATACTCCACTTCCTTCATCAGGGAGAGTGTCTTCTCATGATCGGCTTCCGTTTCGCCGCAGAATCCGATGATCATATCCTGTGAGAAAGAAATTTCCGGAACAATCTCTCTGGCCTTTCTTATCAAATCAAGATATTCCTCGCGGGTATGCTGGCGGTTCATGCGCTCCAGAATTCTGTTGCTGCCACTCTGCACCGGTAAGTGCACATATTTACAGATATTTTTATGCTTCGCCATAACCGTGAAAACATCCATTGTCATGTCATGCGGATTGGAAGTAGAAAAACGTATACGCATTTCCGGCACCGCGACAGCCACCATATCCAGCAACTGTGCAAAGTTAACTGCTGTAAGCTTCTGCATCTCTGTCGCGTTCTTGAAATCCTTCTTAGGTCCGCCACCATACCACAGGTACGAATCTACATTCTGACCCAGAAGTGTAATTTCCTTGTAGCCGCTGTTCCACAGATCCTGACATTCCGAAATAATGGAATGCGGGTCCCGGCTGCGCTCGCGGCCACGGGTAAAAGGAACAACGCAGAAAGTACACATATTGTCGCAGCCACGCGTAATGGTTACAAATGCTGTGACACCGTTTCCACCTAAACGGACGGGGTTTATATCTGCATAGGTTTCCTCTTTGGAAAGAATTACGTTGATGGCATCGCGGCCGCCGTCGGTTTCCTTCAGTAAATTAGGAAGATCACGGTAAGCATCCGGACCCACCACAAGATCTACAAGCTGTTCCTCTTCCAGAAATTTGGTCTTCAGACGTTCTGCCATGCAGCCCAAAACACCAACAGTTAGATTAGGTTTGGCTTTTTTAAGGTTTTTGAACTGCGAGAGGCGCATCCGTACGGTTTGCTCTGCTTTCTCGCGTATGGAACAGGTATTCAGCAGAATAAGATCTGCCTCATCCTGATTGAGGGTTGTATTATATCCCTGCTCATTGAGTATGGAAGCCACAATTTCTGAATCTGAGAAATTCATCTGGCAACCATAACTTTCCAAAAAAAGTTTCTTGGAATTGGTAGGTTTTTCGGCTATAGCAAAGGCTTCGCCCTGCTTTGTTTCGTCTATATATTTATCCTGCACGGTACTCGTTATTATGGGAGAATCCAGAAAAACACACTGAATTCAACTTAAATTAAAGTGCAAAGATAAGAATTATTGTGACAGAATGGCAGGTAACACTTCGCTTTGTTGGTGGATTAAATCAGCACGTTACGAACCAAAAGCCAACGGTAGTTTATACCGTGCCCTTACCTGCACGCCATATTTCGTAGCGGGCTTCCATAGGGTTTTAATTCGGTATACGGTGCGTAATGCTTCTGCGTTAACATGTGGACTATCTCCTTCGGCCGTAACATCTTCAATCCTTCCGTCTCTACCAACAACAAAATGTACAACAACTCTCTTAATCATTCCCGTCGGAACCACATCAGCACGGAAATTTTTAAGAATTTCCTGTCGAAAGGCAGTTAGCCCGCCCGGAAACTCTGCATTCTTTACCTCCTCGGTATAAAAATATCCTTCCTGATAATAGTTAAACAGATGATTAGGTACCAAGGTAAACTGAGAAACCGCGTTAACCGTCTTACCATCAATAAAAGCAGGCTTCCACTTTTTAAGGTGGGGCAAAACTTTACGAAATATGTCGTAAGCGCATTTGTTTGCGGTGATGTTGACCGAATCGAAATCTTTTACAAAACTAATTTTGGAGTTTTCCCGTACTAAAACTGAGCCCGTATAGCGTACTTCCTCATTTAAACATGGTTCAATTGCCAACTTCCTTAGTGTATTGTGAATTTCCTTATATAACAGTTTACTTCCACCTTCATAAAAATCCTGTCCGGCAGGATACTGGGGATGGATAAACGGCTGTTCCTGAGCTGCAGCACTATAGAACATAAAAATAATAAAAGAAGGAAAAATTTATTCATAATAGTTCTTGTAAAAACATGGAATAATTCTGATTTACTTGCCAAAGATAAAATTTAAGGTAGAAAACAAAGTATGCCCGCCCGCACGTTTAAATCTGTCACTATAAACTGTAAACCTAAAGATCAAAACTGTCTGTCCTGAAATTAACTTTTTGCCGTATCCTGGAATCAACAGGCACACCGTTGCAGGTAGCCGGAGTCCAGGTTGGATTCATATTTCTCAGGGCCAGTTCCAGATCGCGCAGCAGGAGGTGACCGTTCTGAACTTCAGGCTTCAACTGAAAACGCTGCAGCGAACCATTTTTTCCAATGTAAAGAATTAGCTCAAAGGTGCCGTTTACAGTATAAAGACCTGTATCCAGAAAACCTTTCATCTGCTTGCTGATGTTCTCCTTGAAAGCACCTTCACCACCGGTAAAGCGTGCATAGACCGGCGAACCGCATTTCAGGCGGTAAAACTCCGTAGGATTATTAATATCATACGAAATGGCAACACGTACAAACTCCTCGGAATTTTCCGAGATCTCACTATCCTCAATCAGGGTTTGCGCAGGCACAAGACCAAACGCAAACATTAGAATAAATATCAGTTTTTTCATGATGTTGAATTTTAGTAAAGTTAAGATCTACTCAGGTTATAGAAAATAATAGGATTAGTCATGATCGAAATGATCCGATGTAAAATTAACTTTCAAAAGCCGTTTGGACTTCACAGGTTTCCCGTCATGCATCGCCGGAGTCCATTTTGGCTTAATGCGTTTTACTGCGAAGGTCATATCATCAATAAACATCCCGCTGTTCTTTACTTGAGGGAAAATCTGCACGTTACTAATTTTACCGTTTACATCAATATCAAACATAAAATTGAAGATGCCATTTGCTGCATACTGTTTCATATCAATGTATCCCCTGACCATTTTATGAAATTCTGCAAGAAATGCTTCATCACCTCCCGGAAAATGTGCCGGCTCGGTATAAATAATCTTTTGATGTACCTGTTGCTCTGTACTTTGGCCGGAAGCCCAGCCGAAACAGATGACAAGTAAGAACAGAATCTTTTTCATTACAATATTTCAATTTGGTTCCTTAGCAAATCTTCAAATTCATCGCGCTTTCGGATCAGGTGCGCTTTGCCGTCCAGGAAGAGGACTTCGGCAGGTTTAAGCCGCGAATTAAAGTTTGAACTCATCTCAAAACCGTAAGCTCCGGCATTTCTGAACACAAGCACATCACTCTCCCTCACTTCGTTAAGCTTGCGATCCCAGGCGAAGGTATCCGTTTCACAGATATTGCCGACTACAGTATAAATGCGCTGGGCACCTCGGGGATTTGAAAGGTTTTCAATCAAATGGTAAGAATCGTAAAACATAGGCCTGATAAGATGATTAAAACCTGAATTGATGCCGCAAAATACAGTAGCCGTGGTCTGTTTAATCACATTGGCCTTCACCAGAAAATGTCCGCTGTTACCCACCAGGAATTTCCCGGGTTCAAACCAAAGCTGGAATTTCTTACCCGTCTCTTTCTGATACGCAGAGAGCGCTTTCTCCACCTTTTTCCCTAAAGTCTTCACATCTGTTTCCAGATCACCTTCCTGATAAGGGATTTTGAAACCGCTGCCCATATCCAGATATTTAAGGTCCGGGAAATGCTCTGCAAGTTCAAACATGATTTCCAGTCCCTGCAGGAATACATCCGGGTCCTTGATCTCACTTCCGGTATGCATGTGAAGCCCCTCAACCAAAAGATTCGTGGATTTCATTACCCGCTCAATATGCCTGAGCTGATGGATGGAAATACCAAACTTGGAATCAATATGTCCGGTTGAGATCTTATGGTTTCCGCCTGCGTATATGTGTGGGTTTATCCTTATAAATATGGGATATGAAGATCCATATCTGTTCCCAAACTGCTCCAGGATTGAGATATTATCAATATTGATGTGCACCTTCAGTTCCATCGCATCTTCTATCTCTTTCAGATCTACACAGTTGGGTGTGAAAAGAATCCGGTCATTGGTGAAGCCGGCCCGCAAGCCAAGTCTTACTTCATTTATGGAAACGCAGTCCAAACCCGCCCCCAAACTCTCAATATATTTCAGGATATTGATGTTGGTCAGTGCTTTGGCAGCATAAAAAAACCGGGTGTGGCTGTGAAATGAAGAAGTCAGTTTCTCATATTGCAGTCTGATACTTTCTGCATCATATACATACACCGGTGTTCCGTGTTGGTGTGCAATTTTCAGCAAGTCTTTATTGGTCATTTGTATAAAATCGTAATTATTACTGTTATTTATTATCGTCGGCAACAACAATCATCATACCGCTACCTAGGCATCATTCGGGCAGTGAGTGCACCTCGCAGTCACCTTTCAGCAAAAGCAGCTGCAGGTCATTCTGAAGTTCCGACGTGGGTTTGGGGAGGTCAATTTTTATTCTGGAGACCTTATCCCAGGTCTGAATCTGGGTGTGCAGTTCGTAAAAGCCGTATGAAACCAATTTTCCTTCCTTCAGAATCATAAATGCTTTTTCGCCCCGGGTTCTGCCATCAGAAATCCACATTTCGCTACGGTTTTGAAGAGATAAAATTTTTGTTAGCTCTTCAGCATCCTGAAATTCCTCGCGGGATTTAATAAAACTTGCCGCTTTCAGACCCTGAGTAAAAGATTTAAACCTTAAAATGGGCAGACTTTGTTCCCGCGCAGTAATCTTCTCCACAAAATACTTTCCTTTCCTGAAGAAAAGTCCGAATGGCAAATTTTCTTTTTTATAAAGCCCTTTGGTGCGCATCATAAGTTTCGCCAGCACATCATTGCCTGTAAGTTCATAATGAATTTGCTTAACATCGTCCTGAAGCTGTTTCCACTTTTTCAGTTTGGATGTAAAAACACTTTTAGCAAACTTTCGCAGATCATCAGAAAAATCAGAATAAATAATCTTTCCGTCTTCGTTCTGGAAATAAATAATTCCACTTTCGGCAGGGAGGTCCTGCGTAAGGTCACGGATTTTGTTGAGGTAGGTATCCGCATTAAGCTGGTCATGCTGCTGCTGAATTATTTCGGAATCTTTATCCTTAATAATCAAGAGTTTAAAAAGGTCTAAGGTAGCTCTGGCATCGCCGGCGGCGCGGTGATGATCCACCAACGGAATACCAAGTGATTTCACCAGTTTTCCCAGGGAATAGCTTTCTGCTTCAGGAATTAATTTTTTAGCTAAAGGTATGGTGTCCAAGGTGCTAATACGATACTCATAACCCAGGCGTTTAAACTCCTGTCTCAGCATACGGTAGTCAAAGTCGATATTATGTCCCACAAGCGTTGTACCGTCGGTCATCTCCACCACCCTTTTGGCAATTTCATGAAATCGGGGAGCTGTCCGTACCATTTTCGGTGTAATTCCGGTAAGTTTCTGTACAAAAGGAGTTATGTCGCTGTCGGGATTTACAAGCGACATAAACTGATCCACGATTTCGTGCCCGTCATACTTGTAGACCGCAATCTCTATAATGCTTTCGTTCCGGAATCCGGCGCCGTTACTTTCAATGTCTATTACTGAATACATTTTTAAATTTTCCCTGTTTTTATCGTCTGCGCTTCAGGCCGAACATACCCAGAATGGCCCTGGCGCCTTCGCGCATGAGGGTATTGGTAAAAGTCCGGCCGGCACTGGATTTCAGTACGGTCTCAAACATTCCGGGCTGTTCCTTTACCGGTTTTGCCTTCCGCTCAGCTCCGGCTTCCGCAATAGTCTGCTCCATGCGGTTAGTCAGCATCTCGTATGCCGAATCCTTATTTACAGACTTTTCATATTTTGCCACCAACTTAGAACGTGATGTAAGTTCGGCCACCTCACCATCGGTAAGTACATCCATCCGGCTTTCCGGAGAAATCAGATACGTATGAACCAAAGGAGTAGGTATTCCTTTTTCGTCCAGTGCGGTAACAAAAGCCTCACCAATACCGAGATTCTGGATCAGCTGTCCGGCATCATAAAATTCGGTAATGGGATAGTTTTCCACCGCCCTATTTATTTCCTTTCGGTCCTTGGCCGTGAAACCGCGCAGGGCATGCTGGATTTTAAGACCAAGCTGGCTAAGGACGTTTTCCGGCACATCGCCAGGAATCTGGGTTATAAAGTATATTCCTACTCCTTTTGAACGAATCAGTTTCACCATGGTTTCAATCTGGTTCAGCAGGGTTTTGGAAGCCTCTTTAAAAATTAAATGTGCCTCGTCTATAAACAGAACCAGTTTGGGTTTGCCGCTATCCCCTTCTTCAGGAAAAGTTAAATAAATCTCGGCAAAAAGCGACAGCATAAAGGTAGAAAAAAGCTGAGGCTGGCTTTGGATGTTGGCGACACGCAGAATATTTACCACCCCTTTACCGTCCTGCTTATGCAAAAGATCCGCTACGTCAAAGCTGGGTTCACCAAAAAACTCCGCAGCACCCTGCTGTTCCATAGCGACAATTGACCGTAGGATTGCACCCAGTGATGCCGGTGATATAGAACCATAGTTAGCGGAAATATCTGCTTTGCCCTGTGGAGTATCGGTGACGTATTTGAGTACTTTCTTAAGGTCTTCAAGATCAATTAAAGGCAGGCCTTTATCGTCGCAGTATTTAAACACGATGGACATAATCCCTGTTTGCGTATCATTCAGATCCAAAATTTTTGAAAGCAGAAGAGGCCCGAACTCAGTAACTGTAGCCCGAAGTTTTACGCCGCGTTCGCCGGAAATGGTCATCAGTTCCACCGGAAAGTTTTGCGCAGTCCAGGGCAAACCTGTCTTAGCATAACGGTCATCAATAATGGAATTTCTGACTCCTGCAGCTGAGATTCCGGAAAAATCCCCTTTTATATCCAGCACCAGAGAGGGCACGCCGGCATGGGAAAGCTGTTCTGCAAAGACCTGTACAGTTTTTGTTTTACCTGTACCCGTGGCGCCCGCAATAAGTCCGTGCCTGTTGATGGTTTTCAGGGGCAGAAGTACATTTACCTCTTTTACCACTTCACCATCCAATATTCCTTTGCCCAGAATAATATGCTCACCTTTGGGCACATAGCGCGCGTTAAGATCTTTTATAAATTTTGGCCTGTTTCCCATAGTCAGTGAATTGAATTGTTAAAGGTAATTTTTTTTGAGGTAAAATTAAAATAACGGCTCGTCCAGCAGGCATTCAGATTTTTGTTCCACACCAAAACTCCGACATTTTCCTGTATGTGCGAAAAACTGCAACCAACCAATTGCAAACACCACTTTAAACGACGAACATATGTTAGTATCCAGTGGCTCTTTGACGCCGCTTTAAGTGTCTTTTTTGCTTCCGGAACTTCTTTTATTTACCTATATTTGGTTCGTTTATAAACCAAGAACAATGAAACGAAAAGAAATACTCTCCAGAATTCTGGAGGAGCAAAATAAAGTGATTGCCAACCTGCAAAACTCAGTAAATCTATATAAAAAAGAATCTGATAAAGACGAAGATGATACCTCGGACCCAGACGACTATGCCCGCCAGACCGAGGCAAAGGACATGCAGCTGAGATTTGAAAAAATGCTGAGTAAAGAAAAAACTGACCTGAACTTTGTCCTTGGCGAAAAAGATAAAAGTTATACTGTTGCGGAACATGGAGCATTAGTGGAAAGCGATAAAAATTACTTTTTCCTGGGCGTGGCCTTACCGGCTTTTAAGTATAATGGCAAAGATGTTTACTGCATTTCGCCGGAGGCTCCTATTTACGCAAAGATAAGAGGCAAAAAAGAGGGGGACAGTCTGCAGATGGGCGACCGCACCCTGGAAATAGTCGGTATTTCATAAGCCAATGTCAGAAAAAGGTCTTACATCATCACTAACTAATCAATTACAGCCATGCACGTACTGGGCTATTTCTTTGCAGTCGTAATCGGACTGGTTATGGGGCTGATTGGCGGCGGCGGAAGCATACTTAGTGTACCTGTTTTTGCGTACATTTTTAATATTGATGCCATCACAGCAACCACACTGTCCCTTTTCGTGGTGGGGGTTACCAGTTCGGCAGGTTCAGTTGGATTCCTAAGACAGGGCAGCATCAACTTTAAAACTGCCCTCCTCTTCGGTTTACCGTCTGTCCTGGGTATATTGTTCTCACGGCGAGTGGTATTACCGCATCTGCCACCCTTCATTATAAACAGATGGGGCATCAGTATTACTAAGGAGATGTTTATTTTGGTGCTTTTTGCGTTGCTGATGCTCATTTCTGCTTTCAAAATGATTAAGAAAACAGACCGGCAGCGTATTAGAAAATCAGAAGATGTAAATTATACTCTGCTCATATCCCAGGGACTGTTGGTAGGGATTATTACGGGTTTTATAGGGGCAGGTGGCGGCTTCCTGATTGTACCTGCATTGGTAATGCTGCTGGGGGTATCTATGAAACAGGCTGTTGCTACTTCACTGTTCATTATCTCAATAAATTCAATGATCGGTTTTATATCGTCGCTGGATAAGGTAGTGATTGACTGGCACTTCCTGCTTTCTTTCAGCGCACTTTCAGTAGTCGGTATTTTAATAGGTGTACAGTTAGCAAAAAGAATAGAAGGACGCAAACTCAGACCCCTTTTCGGCTGGTTTGTGTTAGCTATGGCGGTATTTATCATAGTAAACGAACTTTTCATCAAACAGATTACCTCATAAAGCAGAGAACATATCAAATTCAGAACGTAATAAAAGCGCAGAACCGTATAGAAACTGTTAGAACTAAAAACGCGAAATTTGACAACACTTAATTTAGCTAAAAATGAAAATAGAACAAATATATACAGGATGCCTGGCTCAGGGAGCTTATTACATTGTTTCCGGACAGGAGGCCGCAATAATAGATCCCCTGCGTGAGGTACAGCCTTACCTGGACCGTTTGGAAAAAGACGGAGTTACCCTGAAATACATTTTTGAGACTCACTTCCATGCGGACTTTGTATCCGGACACCTGGACCTGAGCAAAAAGACAGGAGCTCCAATCGTCTTTGGCCCAAATGCCGAGGCCGACTTTGAAACCATTATTGCGAAAGATGGGGAGATATTTGAAATTGGGAACGTAAAAATCAAGGCGCTGCACACACCCGGGCACACACTGGAGAGTACTACTTATCTGCTTATTGACGAAAGAGGAAAGGAACACGCCATCTTTTCAGGTGACACCCTGTTTCTGGGTGATGTAGGACGTCCCGACCTGGCGCAGAAATCAGCAAACATGACCCAGGAAGAACTGGCCGGAATGCTGTACGACAGTCTTCAGAGCAAAATACTTCCGCTGCCGGATGAGGTTACAGTATATCCTGCCCATGGTGCCGGTTCTGCCTGCGGAAAAAACATGCAGAAAGAAACGGTAGATACGCTCGGAAATCAGAAAAAAACCAATTATGCATTGCTCCAGCCTGACAGGGACTCTTTTGTGGAAGCTGTTCTGGATGGACTTACGGCACCGCCTAAATACTTCGGGATGAATGTGGCCATGAATAAAGGGGGCTACGAAAGTTTTGAAAATGTAATGAACAAAGGAATGAATCCGATCGCGCCGCAGGATTTTGAATCCGTTGTGGAACAGACGGGTGCCCTTATTCTGGACACGAGAAGTGCTGCCGATTTCCACTTGGGATTTGTCCCGAATTCTGTCAATATAGGTCTGAAGGGCGATTTTGCCCCTTGGGTAGGTGCGATGATTGTAGATGTAAAACAGCCCATCGCGCTGGTGGCAGATGCCGGAACTGAAGAAGAGGCCATCACCAGGCTTTCCCGGGTGGGTTTCGATAATGTTATCGGATATCTGGAAGGCGGTTTCGGGAGTTGGAAAGCAAATGGGATGGAAACTGATACGGTGAAACGTATTTCACCGGACGAATTTGCCGCGGGATTTACCAAAGAAACTAAAGTAATCGACATTCGGAAAGAAACCGAATATGCTGCTGAACATGTGGAAGATGCTTTTCACGCGCCACTGGACAGCATTTCAGAATGGGCAGGAAACCTTGCCAGCGATGACCAGCATTTCTTCCTGCACTGCGCAGGTGGATACCGCAGCATGATTGCGGCCAGTATTCTGAATGCACGGGGTATCCGGAATTTTACCGAAGTTGAAGCGGGTTTCAACGGCATAAAGAAAACCGCTGTCCCGACGTCTGATTTTGTTTGCCAAAGCAAAAATTTAAAATAATACGTGATGAATATCTTAAAATATACCGATTTTCTGCTTCATAAACCGTCCGTTTTTCAAATCAAGAAAACAGATCATATTCAGCAGTTTGCAGTAGCCCTGGGCTGCGGAACAGTGCTGGAAAAACACAGCACCCCGGTCCCGGCCACACTGATTGTATTGAAAGGTGCCTTAAAATTTAACCTGCCGGACCTTCAGCTGGAGCTCCAGGAACAGGACGTTTATGAAATACCGGTCGATGTGGAGCACAGTGTTCAGGGGATGATGGAGAAGAATCTGTTTCTGATCACCAAAGAACTTAACCCCGACAGCGAATGACAGCCGGACTGAATCCACAGATTCTTGTTGAGATCTGTACTGAAAAAATGCCCTTTGGCAAATATAAAGGGGTAACTATAGCGGATCTGCCAGTTTCTTATCTGGAATGGTTTAATAGCAAAGGAATGCCCGCCGGAAAGCTGGGAATGCAGCTTTCTACGATTTATGAGATAAAACTGAACGGACTGACGGAACTTCTTATTCCAATTAAAAAACGGGTGAGAGGTTAACTGATTGCTAATTAAAAAATGGCTTCCTTTTCCGGAAGCCATTTACTTTTACTTTTTAATATTTCTGATTCCCATTTCATAGAGCGCGAAACTCAGCAGATCGGTATTTTCGGCAATGACCTGATCTGTACTGCGGCCTGCCCCATGCCCGGCATTCACCTCAATACGAACAAGAACCGGATTGCTGCATGACTGTTTTTCCTGAAGCTCGGCTCCAAACTTGAAGGAGTGTGCAGGCACTACCCGGTCATCATGATCACTTGTAATAATCATTGTGGAAGGATAGCAAACACCTTTCCTTACATTATGAACAGGTGAGTAGGATTTCAGATATTCAAACATCTCTTTGGAATCTTCGGCAGTTCCGTAATCATAGCTCCAGCCTGCACCGGCCGTAAACTTATTGTATCTGAGCATATCAAGCACTCCAACACCCGGAAAGGTCACTTTAGCCAGATCCGGACGCATGGTCATTACCGCTCCCACTAAAAGCCCGCCATTTGACCTTCCGGACAGCGCCATATATTCCGGTGAGGTGTAGCCTTTTTGCTGAAGATATTCTCCTGCGGCTATAAAGTCATCAAAAACATTCTTTTTCTGAAATTTGGTACCGGCGTCATGCCATTTTTTACCGTATTCGCCACCACCACGGATATTTGGAACGGCGTAAATCCCGCCATTATCCATCCAAACCGCATTAACGACTGAGAAAGCGGGCTGAAGGCTGATGTTGAAACCTCCGTATGAATATAAGATTGTTGGATTTTTACCGTCTAACTTAGTTCCCTTGCGGTAATTGATCATCATCGGAATCTTAGTACCGTCTTTGGATGTATAAAATACCTGCTCCGAAACGTAATTGGCCGGATCGAACTTCACTTTAGGCTTTTGGTAGACTTCAGATACTCCTGTTTTGGGATTAAATTTATAAATCGTTCCCGGTGTAATATAGTTGGTGAAGGAGTAATAAACTTCTGCAGCATCATCCTTTCCCCCAAAGCCTGCAGCAGTACCAATTCCAGGCAATTCAACAGTGCGGATCAGTTTTCCGTCGTAATCCAGTTGCTGAACGGAAGTCACAGCGTCTTTCATATAGCGTGCAAAAATATAACCCGCACCGGTTGATACGCTCAGAACGTTCTCGGTTTCGGGGATAACGTCTGTCCATACATCCGGTCTGTCAATGTGAAACTTCACAAGACGCATGTTCGGCGCGTTCCTGTCGGTGAGTGCATAAATCCAGTCCCCTTTCGAATCAATAAAGTCCGTATTGTAGTCGTAACCTTTTTGTACAGCTACAAAATCCTTATGTTTTTTCGGATCTTTAATGTAAAGTTCATTTCCGTTGGTGGCTTCAGAAGCACTCAGGATCTGGAACCGACCGTCGTCGGATACGCCAACACCCATGTACCTTCTCTTGAAAGATTCACCGCCAATAATCATCTTATCCGCACTCTGCTTTGTTCCAAGTTTATGGAAATATACCTTGTGCGTGTCGGTTTGTGCAGAAAGCTCACTGCCTTTGGGCTTGTCATAACTTGAGTAGAAAAAACCTTCGTCGCCCAACCAGCTGGCGCCGGAAAATTTAACATCAACGATAGTTTCATCAATGATTTCTTTGGTAAGAGCATTCATGATGATGATCTTATTCCAGTCACTGCCGCCTTCCGAAATGGAATAGGCCACTAAATTGCCTTTTTTATTAAAGGAAACACCTGCGAGAGAAGTTGTTCCCTTTTCTGAGAACTTATTTGGGTCCAGAAAAACTTCAGTTTTACCACTGCGGTCTGTACGGTACAGTACCGACTGCGCCTGCAAGCCGTCGTTTTTATAGAAATATGTAAAATCACCTTCCTTAAAAGGTGCGCTTATTTTTTCGTAGTTCCAAAGATCCTTCAGCTGCGTCCGGATTTGCTCGCGAAAGCCGATTTTTGAAAGGTAGTCCTGGGTGAACTTAAATTCGCGCTGTACCCAATCGTTGGTATCTTCAGCCCGGTCGTCCTCCAGCCAGCGGTACGGATCGGCAACCTGGGCACCGAAGTAGGTATCAGTATGGGAAACTTTCTTTGTTTCAGGATATTTATGGGAAGAGTTCATTTTCTGATTGGCGCACGAGGCAAGGAATACCACGGCGGCAGACTGCATAATGGTTCTAAATTTCATACGTTTACTTTTTTCAAATTTAGCAAAATTTAACTGGTTGTTAATGTAAATGCAGTTGAAAAGGTACAGGATTTGCTCCTCCAGATTAATAAAAAATCAGTATGAAAACAGGAACTGGGATAATCTTGGCCGGAACCGTCGGAATTTTAATAGGGTTAGGACTCTACGGCTTCAGGCGAATTATGCTTAAGAAAGGAAAGGAGTATGACGATTATTATTCAGATTTTCACAGGCATTTTGACAAAAGGTACCGCGACGAAGCACATCACGGTGTAGAATATCTTTCCGCACTCTAATAACTCTACATATATTTACAAATCCTGTTTCTGCAGGATTTTTGTATTGGCGCAAATGGAAAGTAATTTTAGAAAAGGACAGGGAGCACAGCGCAACGAGTTGAACCGGTTTGACAAATATACCTTTGAACCGGAAGATGAGGATGTAGAAAATGTGAAAGTTTCGTTTACAGAAGTCTTCCCGAAAACTGTCGTTAATAAAATCACCAGTCCGGACCTTTTTATGGAATACTCCCTAAATCCATATCAGGGATGCGAGCACGGCTGCTCCTATTGTTTTGCCCGGCCAACTCATGAATTCTGGGGCTACTCGGCCGGAACTGATTTCGAGAGAAAGATAATGGTGAAGAAAAACGCACCTGAACTGCTGGAGAAATTCTTCAGAAAGAAAAATTACATTCCCAAAACTCTCTCTCTATCCGGCAACACAGACTGCTACCAACCCGCTGAACGTAAATTTGAAATTACAAGAAAAATTCTCCAGCTATGTCTGGATTACAGACATCCGGTAAGTATACTGACAAAAAATGCGCTGGTGCTGCGTGACCTTGACATCCTCAGTCAACTTGCTGAAAAAAATCTGGTGTCCGTGTCCTTCAGCATTCCGACTGTTAATGAAGAAATCAGGCGTAAAATGGAACCGCGGACTTCTTCAGTCGCTAATAAGCTGAAAGCCATCCAGATTCTTTCTGAAAACAACATCCCAACTGGTGTAATGGTAGCGCCGGTAATTCCGGGTTTAACAAGCGATGAAAGTCTCACTATTCTGAAAACCATTTCTGAAGCGGGAGCCCGAAGTTTCGGGTATATCATTGTTCGGTTGAATGACACTGTAAAGCCGGTATTCATAAACTGGATTAATGCAAGTTTCCCGGACCGGGCTCAAAAAGTACTTAATCAGATACGGTCTATGCGTGGCGGCAACCTCGGCGAGAAAAGATTTCATGAACGCTATAAAGGCGAAGGCAATATTGCAGGCATGATTCACGACACCTTCGCATTGGGCAAAAGGAAATTTTTTCCCAATCAGGAGCACCGGCAACTTTCTACAGAGCACTTTACCGGCTCGCGCGATCAGCAGCTGCGTTTATTCTAAAAAAATAAGGCGAACTTTCGTCCGCCGCTATATTATATTTTAATAAGTCCAAGTTCCACAAGTCTTTCATGCAGAAATTCGCCTGCCGTAGTATCTTCGTATAACTTGGGGTGATTCTCATCTACGGTGTTTTCCAGCGCGTTTAGTGGCATTTCGCTTACGGGATGCATAAAGAAGGGAATAGAGTAACGTGAAGTTCCCCAAAGTTCACGCGGTGGATTTACCACCTGATGGATTGTAGATTTGAGTTTGTTATTGGTATGCCTGGACAGCATATCGCCCACATTGATCATAAGTTCGTCCGGTTCGGCAATGGCATCTACCCATTCGCCGTCATGATTCATAACCTGAAGGCCTTTGCCCTGAGCTCCCATAAGCAGTGTAATCAGGTTAATATCACCATGAGCAGCGGCACGAACCGCATTATCAGGTTCTTCAGTAATCGGGGGATAATGAATAGGTCTCAATATTGAGTTTCCTTCTTTAACAAATTTGTCAAAATAAAACTCATCCAAACCAAGATGTAAAGCAAGAGCTCTCAAAACATAAATCCCCGTTTTCTCCAGCATCTTATAAGCCTGCTTGCCAACTTCATTAAATTCTGGGACTTCCGTAACCTGTACATTATCCGGATAAACAGAAGAATATTTGGATCCGTCTTCAAGGTATTGACCGAAATGCCAGAATTCTTTCAGGTCGCCCTTCTTGAAACCTTTTGCCGTTTCTTTTCCGAAACCCACATAACCGCGCTGCCCGCCAATGCCTGGGATTTCGTATTTCTGTTTTTTTTCTACAGGCATTTCAAAGAAATTCTTAACCTCACTGTACAAATCTTTAACAAGTTTGTCATCAAGGAAATGGCCCTTCAGAGCTACAAAACCGATTTCTTCATATGCTTTTCCGATTTCATTTACAAATTTCTGCTTGCGTTCCGGGTCACCCGAAAGGAAATCACGCAAATCCACACTTGGAATCTGTTTCATAGTTTTTAGTAATAAGGATTGAAATGCAAATTTAGAAGATTTTAAATTATTGAAATTTAATTATCAGTAAATTTGCGCGGCACCAAATTTACTGCCTTTCCGGCCCAGAAAGCTGAATAATTGAACCCTCTTTAAATGAAACAATACTCCTCCAAACACAGCATACAGATTTTAGCCCACCTACTGAAAGAATACGGAATTCATAATATCGTGATTTCACCAGGTTCCCGCAATGCACCGCTGGCTATCCATTTTTCGGAAACAGACGGCTTCAACTGTTACAGCATCACAGATGAAAGGAGTGCAGGATTCGTAGGGTTGGGTATGGCCAAGAGCGAAAAAATGCCTGTGGCCGTGACCTGTACAAGTGGATCTGCGGCAGCCAATTATTACCCCGCGGTTACGGAAGCATTTTATCAGAACATTCCTCTGTTGGTTCTCACTGCAGACCGGCCTTCGGATTATGTAGATATTTTTGACGGGCAGACTATCCGCCAAAAAGACATTTTCCAGCAGCATTCCTATGGTGATTTCCAACTTCTGGAGGATGACCGGGAGAATGCTGATGATGAAAATTATGGTCTAATAAAGAAGGCAATTGAAATCTGTATTGAAAAACAAGGCCCGGTGCACATTAACATACCGTTGGCCGAGCCTTTATATGAACTGGTAGCGGAATTCCCTGTTTATCCCTCTGTGGAGAAAACTGTACATCGTAAAGGCTACGACCTCTCGCCCGCTTTAGTGGCAGAATGGAACCTCGCGCGCAGAGTGCTGATCCTTGTGGGAACACGTGATTATAGTGATGAATTACAGATGCAGCTGAGCCAACTGGTGAAGAACCACAGCGCCGTGGTGCTTACAGAAGCTAATTCCAATCTTAACAATGACAAGTTTTTCAGTCATATAGACCGTTACGTATTTAAATTTGAAGAAGAAGACTTCAAGCTATATGCCCCTGATCTCCTGATCACTGTAGGTCAGAACGTAGTTTCCAAAAAGGTGAAGCAGTTCCTGAGAAAGGCTAAAACAAAAAGTCACTGGCATATTGATGAGGTATGGCAGCCTGACACCTATTTTACCTTAACCCAAAAGATGGAGACAAAGGCTGAGGTGTTTTTTGGCAAACTGCTGAACCATGTAAAACTGGAACCTCAACCTTACTATAATCTCTGGGATGTCCTAAGAGATAAGCGCGATGCGAAGCATCAACAATATTGCGCGGACGCTCCCTTTTCGGATTTCAAACTTTTTGAAATTCTTTCACTTAAAATCCCGCAAAACTATCATATACACATCAGTAACAGTTCTGCCATCAGGTATGCACAGCTGTTTAACTTCCAGCAGTTCCGCATCCACTGCAACCGCGGGACCAGCGGCATAGACGGCAGTACGTCCACCGCTATGGGCTACGCGATGCGCAATGAAAGCCCGACATTACTGGTAACGGGTGAGGTGAGCTTCCTGTATGATATAAATGGTTTGTGGAACCAGTACATCCCACCCTACACGAGGATAATCGTATTCAATAACGGTGGCGGCGATATTTTCAGAATCATTCCCGGACCCAGCTCCACAAATGCTCTGGACGAATTTATCCTGACCAAACACCAAAGAAACGCAGAACTTTTAGCCAAAAACTTTGGATTTGCTTACACCAGAGTGGATGAGGAAGATACGCTTTTGCGTGTGCTGGATAACTTTTTTAACCCAGACACCAAACCGAAAATCCTGGAGGTGGACACATCGCAGATTGGAAACGCGGAGATCCTGAAAAGCTATTTTGAATTTCTTGCTTAACCAGGCAGAGGAAGCGAAAAGGTTAATATCAGGAAAGATTCCGGATGCGCGAAAGCGGGTAGACCAAAGCGTCATCAAAATCATTCATTGAGTTAATGAGCTTGAAATGTGAAAAATATTTGAGGGTATCCATTGTGATGTCAGTTTCCCTGATCTTTCCTGAATGAAGCAGATGCTGCCGCTGTACGCCGTTCAGCAGGAATGATTCCGGTGTAAACCACACGTTATCTTTCAAAAAAAGCAAGTTGGAATAGGAAGTGTCAGTAAGGCGGCTATTCTTTACGATGATAATTTCCGCACCGTTCGCCTTACTTTTCATTACTTCAAGCTCCTTTCGGTCAGCGGACTTAAAAGTGTAATCTATTTCATCATTCTCTACAAGTAAAAAATCACTGATTTTAGGGCTGGTGTAGGGAATGATCTCGAAATTATAAGACTGGTCCAGACCGTAAATAATTCGAAGTTTAAAAAGACCTTCACCTGGCAAGCGTATTCCGTCACTAATCTCTTCCAGATTTACATTATCACTTATCCCAAAATGAGAAAATGTACTGTTGACCCTTTTCTGATGCAGCTCAGGCAGAACTATTTCGCCGTTCAGGATTTTTATACTTTCAAGGAACAGGGACATAAATCTTATTTTTCATTTCCTCATATTCGTCTTCCAGCCTGCTTAAGTGGGTGATTCCGCCGCCGCTTTTAAAGTACAGTTTATCTCCCTCCTTTTCCATAAACCTGATCATCACGCACGAATCCAGGTTGGCACCGTCGAACCAGCCACAAACACCGGTATAGAAGCCGCGGTCGTATTTTTCCGCCTCGAGCAAAATTTCGAGAGTCTTCTTCTTCGGCGCACCCAATATCGATCCCGCCGGCAAAAGAGTTTTGAGGATACTTCCTACTTTACCATTAAATTCCGGTTTCAACTTACCGGAAATCTCAGAACTCATGGCGAAAAGGTCTTTCTGTCTGGTTTTGATAAAATCAATACGCTGAAACGCATCCAGTTGCACATCATCTGCCACCATGCTCAGGTCATTGCGCAGCAGATCTACAACGGTATAATGTTCCGCTTTTTCCTTTTTATCGTTCTTGAGTGCTTCGGCAGCATTGGGAAGTGATGCATCGATGGTGCCTTTCATAGGATGGGTGAAAATTCTGTCGCCCGCGATCTCGATAAAGGTTTCAGGTGAAAAAAAGACGAACATATCCCTGTACAAAACCTTATATTTTGCCTCCACCAGATGGAAAATTTCGTCTAAGGTACGGTCCACCGTAATTTCCGTCTTCCGGGTGTAATTCATCAGGTACGAATTACCAAACTTCAGATTGTCCTGAACTGTTCTGAAACCTTTCTTATAGTCGTCAATGGTTTCAGGAAAAGCCTGCATATTTAAAGAAGAATCCACTGGTTCTACAGAGCAATAATGACTGAACTTCGGAAAACTGATTCTGATCTCATTACTGCACAGTTCAGCAATGGTGTAAACCTCCACCCTGTGCATCAAAAAATCGGCAATAAAAAAAAATGGCATCCGCTCTTGCGAAAGCGCATCCATTCTGTCGAAATTAGGATGAAAAGGAGGTTTCATGAGGCAAAAGTAATTTTTTTTACCCTTACTTTGCACAAAATTGAAAAACTTCATGAGTCAGAATTACCCGCAGAAAAATGATCTTTCCTATATCTTAAAACAGGCATTTCACTACTGGAGCAAGACACTGGTATATCAGCTTATGTTCAGTCTGATCTATCTGTCCGTGCTCATCACCGTATGGTTTCTTTTTGCTGAACATTACGGAATCCTGAATGATTACATGAGAACTGTGGAGATGGTAAATACAGGCGCCACTTATGCCGACGCCCAAAAAGTGCTTATGGCCAATCCTAACTATATTACCTTTTCGTGGATTATCATTGGTACCTTCATCTTTCTTTACCCACTGAATCTGGGCTTGCTGAAGATGTACAGAAAGCTGGATCTGGGCGAAAAGCTCACCGTGCACGATCTTTTTGCCGGCTATCTGGGCGTTAATTTCTTTATTTACATCAGTTATTATGTTTTTTGGTTTATGATTTTCCTGTACATGGCACCCACAGTTATCCTGGCAGGGGTCTGGATCGCACTTACCATTTTTACCGCTCCGCTGATGTTCTTTATGAACAAGAAAATTTTTGAAACCTTCCGCTATAACATACGTGTGTGGCGTAACTTCTTCCCTGCAATGTTGGTAGGGCTGGCATTGGCGGCTGTCTTTAAATATGTGGGAATGCTCACCATTATTGGCCTGCCTTTCACAATGGCATTTCCGACAGCAATGATCTATGCGCTTTACACTTCACTGTTCAAAGAGCACACGGAAATTTAAGTATTGATTTTACAAAAAAAAATGATATTTTTAGATACTTAAAAATAAACTATGGAGAATTTCAGTGAATTTGAATTGCAGGGAACTGCCCCACAGCGCAATTTCAGCGACATTATCGGTCATGCTTTCAACACTTATGTAAAGATTATAGGATGGAGCATCCTTGTAACTCTTCTTACTGTGGTGGTAAGCATTATATTTTCAGCCATATCCGGACCCCTGGTGGGTTATAACGCACTGGAGTCACAGGCGGAGATGGAAGAACTTATGAGAGACGGATCTTTTGCTTCCGGCAATTTCGTTTCGGCTATGATGGGAATACCCGGTTATATGGAGAGCATTCTTCTGTCTACAGTACTTAGCCTTCTGATGTATCCCGTGTATGCAGGTTATGTAAATGCCATGCACCGGGCAAATACAGGCCAGAACGTTTCTCTGGGAGACTTTTTTATAGGGTTCCGTCAGAACACCTTGCAGTTTATCATTTTCGGTTTAATAATGGCCATTGCAATGGTTATAGGTTTGATGCTGTGTGTTATTCCTGTATTTTTTATCATTCCCTTCTTCTTTCTGGGAATTCCGTTCATCCTTTTTGAAAATGCCGGCGCAATAGATGCACTGAAGAAAAGTTTCAGCACGGCAGGTTCCAATTACGGAACAATTCTCGCGGTTAGTTTTGTATCCCTTATCATCACGGTGGCCGGGATAATTCTGTGCGGGATTGGTATATTACTTACGGCACCATTTTTCTATGCAGCAATGTATTCCGTGTACTGCGCTTACTTTGGGGTTCCGCGCGAAACGCAAACCGTAGCCAGGTAGTACCGGTAACTCCTTTATAATTAACAAACAGGCGGCAGTGAATCACTGCCGCTTATTAATACCCTACCGAAATGCCTAACAGAAAGCATCAGATTAGTGGCGTGAAGATAAAGCAGGTTTTCCTGATACTTATTATTACCGCTTTGCTTGCACTCATTGTAAGTAATTTAAGCTTATTTATACCTTCCCTGCTGGGTGCCGTAACCCTGTATATCGTGTGCAGGCGGTTCAACTTCTATCTTCAGGAGGACCGCGAGTGGAAACCGGTCTGGTCTTCTTTACTCATCATCCTGGTATGCGTGGTAGTTCTTGTAATTCCCGTATACCTGATTGGCGACATGATCATCGCAAAAATGGGCGACTCCAAGGAATATATGCAGAAGTTTAATGTCTTTCTGGATAAAATCCATGATTTTATTTATTCCCGCACCAAATTCGATATCCTGAGTAAAGAGAACCTGACAAAGGTCAAGGATTATGTTGGTAGAATTTCGACGTCCGCAGTAAGCAGCACCTTTAATACACTGTCAATTGTTCTGTCAATGTTTTTCATGCTTTATTTTATGCTCGAGAAGCCAAGACTGTTTGAAAGGCTCATTGGTTCGGCAACACCGCTGAAAAAAGCAAACATCAATCTTATTGCTGAGAAATTCCGGAAACTGGTTATTGCAAATGCGGTAGGCATCCCTGTTGTAGCGCTGGGGCAAGGCATTGTAGCCATGGTTGGATACTACATCTTCGGAGCCCCCAGTCCTATGCTCCTGTTTGGTCTCACAGCCGTAACATCTATGATACCAATTGTGGGTGGTGCTATGGTGTATGTTCCTGTAGGCATCTTTATGATTGCAGAAGGCGATACCACAGGCGGAGTTGGACTGCTGATCTATTGTATGATTGTGGTAGGATTAACAGATAATATTCTGCGCTTTACCCTTTTGAAAAGATTGGAAAATATACATCCCCTCAATACGGTTTTCGGCATCATTATGGGGATGAATCTTTTTGGTTTTATGGGCCTGATCTTCGGTCCTATATTAGTTTCGATGACTGTATTATTGATACAGGTGTACCGCGATGAGTTCTCAGATGATGATACTCCTGAGCTGGAATTGCCGGAACCAAAAGAAATTGAGAAAAAAATTGATTTAACGATTTAACTGTAATAAGATGTCACAAAAATTTCAGGAATTAATCCAGTCCGACAGACCTGTTCTTATAGACTTCTTTGCCACCTGGTGTGGTCCGTGCAAAGTGCAGTCTTCGGTACTTACAACTGTAAAAGATAATATTGGCGAGGCTGCCAGAATCATCAAAATAGATGTAGATCAGTACCCAGCCATCGCAGCTCAATACGGCGTTCGCGGAGTTCCGACCCTTGCCGTTTTTAAGCAGGGTGAGCTTTTATGGAAAGAAAGCGGCGTACATGATGTGAACACCCTTACAGACCTGTTGACAAAATTTGCCGGGGAAAATTAACTGTTAATACTGAAGCTGTCGCGGTCGTCCAGAAAGCGGAAATGACTGCGGAAGTCCTGCAACTCAGTCAGATCAAACTCGGCCGAAATAATATTTCCTTCTTTTGTACTGAGCTCAGTTCCATCAGCGAAAAAAGCATGTGAACTTTCGGTGTATACCAGGTCATTACCATCTGTACCTATTCGGTTAAGTCCAAAAACGCCTGACAAATTTTCAATAGCCCGCGCTTTCAGGAGGTGTTCCCACGCCGTGACCCGTTTCTCGGGCCAGTTGGCTAAATATAACGCGAGATCATAATCGTTATTATTCCGTGAAAATACAGGGAATCTAAGGTCGTAACAGACCTGAAGCAAAATCCGGAAGCCTTTATAGTTCACCACTACCCGATCCTTTCCGGCGGTGTATACTTTATCCTCACCGGAGAATGAAAAAAGGTGGCGCTTATCGTACTTCTCCCACGAACCGTCCGGCTTAACAAAATACATCCTGTTATAGTAATTACCGGCATCTTCTACCGAGACACTTCCGCATACAGCAGCGTTTTTTTCGCGGGCAAATTTCTGCATCCAGCGTAAAGTCTCACCGCTGCGGTCCGCAATCTCAGCAGGTTCCATACAGAAACCAGTAGCAAACATTTCCGGCAGGAGGTATATGTCCGCAGCAACATCTTTAAACCCTTCAACAATCTTTGTGAAGTTCTCCTTCTTATCTTTCCAGCTGATGTCCAGATTCAGACCTGATATTTTCATAAAATATAATTTAAGTTGATGCAGACTTCCTATTAAAAGCCCGATCTGGAATATAGTGAGATTTTACGCAATATCAAAAGTTTCGTTTTGGCATGGCTTTGATAATTAGTACCTTCGCAAATTAATAAAAATTTTTAATGGAATTAACGATTCAGATCTTTCAATTTATCCTCAGTATATCCATTCTGGTCATCCTTCACGAACTTGGGCATTTCCTGCCCGCCAGATGGTTCCGTACCCGCGCAGAGAAATTTTTCCTGTTTTTTGATCCCTACTTTTCACTGTTTTCCATGAAGAAAATCAACGGACAGTGGAAATTCAAATTTATATCCCAAAACCTTCCTGACACAGAAACCGTTCTTATAAACGGAGAAAGGAAAGAAGTTCCAATCAATATCGATGCACTGCCGGACAGCGACTGGCGCAAGCACCCGGAAAGTACAAAATACGGTATTGGGTGGTTACCTCTGGGTGGTTATGTTAAAATTGCCGGGATGGTAGACGAAAGTATGGATACTGAGCAGCTGAAAAAGCCTGCTGAGCCTTACGAGTTCCGCAGCAAACCGGCCTGGCAGCGTCTGATTATTATGTTAGGAGGTGTTACAGTTAATTTCTTTCTTGCCTGGTTGATCTATTCATGCCTAAGCTTTTTTAACGGCGAAACCTACCGTGACCTCAATAAATTTGAAAACGGCATCGGCGTTATGGGTTCCGGACAGAAAATGGGATTCAAAAATGGCGATAAGATCCTCAAAGTGGACGGCAAACCTGTGGACAGATATGAAACAGCATCATTAAATATCCTTTTCAGCAATGAGGTTACTGTAGAAAGAGATGGCAAGGAACACACTTTTGCTGTAGATGAAGACGGTATTGCCGAGGTAATCCGCCAGCGTGAGGCTAAACTTTACCTTACTCCGAGGTTTAAAACTGTTGTGGATTCGCTGCTTCCAAACAGTGCGGCGATGAAAGCAGGACTGCAGAAAGGTGATGAGATTGTATCCGTAAACGGAAAAAAGACGGTTTTCTTTGATGAACTCTCAGAAGAGCTCGGTAACAACAAAGGAAAACCGGTTCGTCTGGGCATTGTAAGAGCCAGCACTCCTTCGGAAGTGACTGCCAATGTAACAAAAGACGGGAAGTTAGGATTTGCATTTGATGCAAATGAACTTCAGAAATCCGACGATCTGGTTAAGGTAACCCGGGAATACAGTTTCTTTGAAGCAATTCCGCGCGGATTCACCAGAACCATTGACGCACTTACCACACAGGTAAAACAGTTCAGAATTATCTTTAATTCCAAGATTCAGGGATATAAAAGTGTTGGCGGACCGATTGCCATTGTAAAAATGATGCCTGTAGAAACAGATGCAGACGGTAGCTTCAGCATTAACTGGCCTGCCTTCTGGAGTTTTACTGCCATGTTCTCAGTATGGCTGGCCTTCCTGAACCTGATCCCAATTCCGGGTCTGGATGGCGGACATGTGATGTTTACTCTTTGGGAAATCATCACCGGGAAGCCAGTACCACAGAAAGTGCTTGAAAATGCGCAGATGATTGGGGTGATTTTTCTTTTGGGTCTTATGCTGCTGATCTTCGGCAATGATATCTTTAAAATTTTTACAGGTAAAATTTAATTTTTTCGCCGAAAAAATTTGCACTAAATTAAAATAGTACTATATTTGCACACGCTTACAGCAAAGAGCAACACTCCTCTTTAGCTCAGTTGGTTAGAGCATCTGACTGTTAATCAGAGGGTCCTTGGTTCGAGCCCAAGAAGAGGAGCAAAACCATCAGAAATTTCTGATGGTTTTTTTGTTTTTCAGTATCTGCCCACACCTTTCCTTTAGCATAGTTATTGCAAAGAGTACCATTATTTTACACCGAATTTAAAGTGAATAACACCTACTGGCCAAGGCTTTTGACAATTGCACTGCTTCTCCTTTCTTTTTATCCTGCAGCGCAGACCGATGAAAGGCAAATGGAGGAAATAGTCCTTACAAAGGGAAAAAAAGTTTATAAGAGCAAAAAGGAAAACCCCGCCTATGCAATTATGCAGGAAGTCTGGAAACGGAAACGCAACAACGGCCTGGATAAATTTGACACCTACTCCTTTCGCGAATATGAAAAAATCCAGTTTGATATGGCTAATATCGACAGTGCATTCATGAACCGTAAAGTTTTTAAGAAGCTGGATTTTATATTTGATTATGCAGATTCTGCCGCCAACGGTAATCTGGCACTGCCCCTTTTTCTTAATGAGTCTGTCTACACCAACATTGGCCAAAATAATCCTTCCAAAAGAAAGAAACGGCTCCTGGTAGCGCAGAAGACTTCCGGATTCGAGGACAACCAGATCGTTACTCTAACTGCGAAGAACCTTTACAAGGAAATCGACATTTATGACAACACCATCAATTACTTCGACATTGGTTTCCAAAGTCCTGTATCACGCGACGGGTTCAGCACCTATAACTACGAGCTTATGGATACCCTTACCCTGAACGGGCAGGAGGTTTATCACATCCGTTATGAACCACGCCGGTCTGATGTGCTGGCCTTTGAAGGGCAACTCTATATTTCTACAGATCATTACGCCGTGACACAGGCCACGCTTCGTTCTACAAATAAAATGAGTGTAAACTTCGTGAACGGCATCTTTACCGAACTGGAATACGATAACCCCAACGACAGCACCTTTCTTCCAAAAAAATACCGCACGGTGCTGGACCTTTCTGCTTTTTCCAAAAGTAAAAACGCCAAAAGCCTTACCGCCACACGAAGTGTAGACTATACGGACTATAAGTTTAACCCTGCCCTGTCCGCTGTCGACTTTGAAACAAAAGAAGCCGAACTGAGTGAGGATTTTATCCGTAAAGATGACCAGTATTGGGAGGCCGCACGTATCGACTCCTTAAACCAACAGGAAAAAGGAATTTATGAAATGCTGGAAAAACTGGAAGAGACTCCCCGCTTCCGCCGGATCACCAAAACCTACGAAACATTTGCCTCCGGATATTATAATGTGGGAAAGGCTGTTGATATAGGCGATTTGTACTCCATCTACGGTAATAATGAAGTGGAAGGCCACCGTATCCGCCTGGGAGGCCGCACGTATTTTTCTCAGAACGATGACTGGCGCATTCAGGGCTATGGCGCTTATGGTTTCAAAGACCGTAAGTTTAAATACGGTGCAGAGGCCAAATACATGTTCAATAAAGTGAACCGGTTTACCATCGGCGCAGGCACCAGAAGGGATGTCATGCAACTGGGTGTACAGCTTACTACGGACGACGGAATCATGTCCCGCAGCTTTGCCTCGTCCTCTGTATTCGGAAGGGGTGAGAACGCCTCTTTAAGCTCGGTAAACCAAACGAATGTATTTGTCGCTATTGATCCGCTGAAGAATTTCACAGTGAGGCTGGACGGCACGCTACAAAGTATAAAATCGGCCAATGAGGAAGGATTCAACCTGTATTATCATGATAACGACGGCATGCTGCGTAAAACAGTAAATGATTCCCATGTTACCCTCAGCCTGATTGCAAGACCCGGTGCTAAATTCTCGCAAACCGGTGTGGACCGGTACGAGCACAGTACGCTGGCTCCAACCATCGTGGTGAAATATACCCGCGGGCTGGAAAACGTATTCAATGCTGACTACGGCTATAACAAGCTGCAGTTTATGTTTTTTAAGCCGATGCTTATCGGAAGCTGGGGAAAGTCCTTCATCAGCCTGGAGGCAGGAAAGAACTTCAATGCGGTACCACTGGCGCTTCAGAATGTAATTCCGGGAAACCAGTCGTACAGTTTGGTGGCCAACACCTTTTCACAGCTTAATTACTATGAATTTGTAGCTGATACGTATACTACAGGACATCTGGAACACCACTTCAACGGGAAGATTCTGTCATTTATTCCTTTGATTAAAAAACTTAAACTGCGGGAAGTGGCATTTATCCGCGGCGCATACGGCACCCTTAGTGAAGCTTCAAAAAACATTAATGTAGAAGGCTATAAATACTCGGCACCGGACCGTAATATCTACTATGAATACGGCTTCGGCATTGAGAATATAGGCTGGGGTAACCTCAGGTTCCTGCGTGTAGACTTTAACTGGCGGGGGAATTACCTGAACAATCCTAACATTGAAAAGTTCGGAATCAAAGCCGGAATACAGTTCTTTTACTAGATTATTATTTCCGAACTCCTTTAAATCAGCGACTTACAACTTATATTACTTATATTTAACTGCAGAAAACTCATTCTGGCACGATTTTAAGTCCTTTTAGCTTCAGAAGGTCAAAAGATCTTTATTCACAGAAATGACTGCAACTACATATATGAAACAGATAGTAAGGATGATTCTGCTGGGAGCTGTAACAGTGCTAACGGGAGCAGGAATAATGGTCCGCGGAACGGAGGAGAGTGGGTTTATGTACAATACAATAATGGCGGTGGGAATGCTGATCATGGCCTATGCCTTCTTCCTCCTTTACGGCTTCAGACGCCGTAAGGCATAGCATTTCATATTTAAAAAAGAATATTTTCCGGCTCATAAATGGGCTGGATTTTTTATGCCTTCTAATCCTCCCGATAATTTAACGAAATCAATATCAACATGTAAAAAAATCCCCGACTCATTAAGAATCAGGGATTTATGTTTTATGCCGGTAAAACCGGAACGCTTTACTTATGCGTTAGGCTCAATAGATACAAATGATCTGTTGTTTTGCTTCTTTCTGAAGACAACCTTTCCGTCTACAAGTGCATGAAGAGTGTGGTCCTTACCCATACCCACGTTTTCACCCGGGTGGTGCTGAGTACCTCTCTGTCTTACAATAATGTTTCCGGCAATCGCTGCCTGTCCTCCGAAAATCTTTACACCCAGTCTCTTGGAATGCGATTCTCTACCGTTTTTGGAACTACCAACTCCTTTTTTGTGTGCCATTTTATTCTAAGGTTTTTCGGTTTAAATTATTCAGCTGTTGCGCTGTCGTTTGTTGCTTTAGCTTCTTCAGTTGCTGCAGCTTCTTTTTTTGCTTTAGGCTCAGCTTTCTTCGTCTTTTTCTCACCTTCGAAACCAGTGATACCGGTTACGATGATTTGAGTAAGCTGTTGTCTGTGACCGTTCTTTTTAGCATAACCTTTTCTTCTTTTCTTCTTGAAGATGATTACCTTGTCCGCCTGAACGTGGTCTAAAATTTCGATATCCACTGTGATACCGCTTACAGCCGGGGCGCCTACTGTTGTTGAACCGTTTACGGTAAGAAGAACTTTATCAAAAGATACCTTGTCTCCTTTTTCACCTTTCAAACGGTTTACAAACAACTTCTGGTCTTGCTCAACTTTGTATTGAAGCCCTGCTATTTCTACAATTGCAAACATTGTTTATAAATTTATTGGTTGTTAACTATATATTTGAGTGTGCAAAAGTAATAAAATTTTCTGAATAACAAGACTTTGCACTGCAAATTCAGCCAGTTAAAAAGATAAACTGCAAAGTTCTTACTCCATCATTACTTACTGTTCAGATCCTGAGCAATCAGCCAGGCCTCACTCCAGCATGCCTGGAAGTTAAATCCGCCCGTCACACCGTCAATATTCAGCACTTCACCGGCCAGATAAAAGTCCGGCAGAATGCGTGAGGACATATTCTTGAAATTAATCTCCTTCAGTTCTACACCACCGGCCGTTACAAACTCGTCCTTATAGGTAGATTTGCCTGTGACCTGCATCCTGTTTGCGCAAAGGTTTCCGGTTATACTTTCCATGTCTTTACTGCTAAGGTTGGAGATGTTCTTATCCAAATCTACTTTGGAAAGCCATAGGACACGGTGCCAGAAGCGTGTGGTTACATCAAAGATTTTTGAAGCACCAACTGTTTTCTTAGGATTCTCCTTCCGGTAAGTCTGAAGTATATTCGCTGCATCTTCGGTGTCCATACCCAGGAAGTTAACCACGATTTCGGTTTTGTAGCCGCAGTCAGCAAGCTCCCTGGCTTTCCACGCAGAAATCTTAAGGACCGCCGGTCCGGAAAGTCCCCAGTGCGTAATGAGCAGCGGTCCGGATTCATCGGCCTTAAGCGACGGAATTGCAATTCCGGCATTGGGAAAACTAGTACCCATGAGATCTTTCAGCAGTTCATTTTTTATGTTGAAAGTAAAAAGCGAAGGAACAGCCGGCACCAGTTTATGACCCAACTGCTGAATCATCTTCAGCGATTTTGGCGCACTTCCCGGCGCGTATATTATATAGTCTGCAGAAAAACTTCCGTTGGTGGTGGATACTTCATATCCATGCTCATTTTGCTGAATGTTCTGCACAACGGTTTTCGTAAGAATCTCAAAACCTTTTTTATTCACGGTCTGCAGAAGTGCATCTATGATTGACTGCGAAGAATTACTTTTGGGAAAAATACGGTTATCAGCCTCAACCTTCAGGGCAACGCCCCGCTGTTCAAACCAATCCATGGTATCGCCCGGCTGAAATTTGTGAAAGACACTGATGAGTTCCTTGTTCCCGCGCGGATAATAACCTACAAGTTCTTTTGGGTCGAAGCAGGCATGTGTCACATTGCAGCGGCCGCCACCGGAGATCTTGACCTTCTGCAAAACATCTGAATTCTGTTCCAGAATCTTAACCTGAAATTTCCTTTCGTCCAGATTAGCCACACAAAAAAAACCGGCTGCACCGCCTCCAATAATAATGACTGATTTCTTATCCATATAGCACGGCAAAAATACGATTTTTAGAACCCACCTTTTAATCGTAAATTTGAGGCCCTAAATAACAGATAAAAATGTCCGTATATCATCATAAATTTGAAGTCCGCTGGAGCGATATTGATGCCAACCGTCACCTCGCCAATTCGTCTTACGTAGAGTATTGCGCCCAAACCAGAATGTCCTTTATGTCTAAAAACAGAATGGGCCTGAAGGAGCTGAACCGGTGGGGAATAGGTCCCGTAATCCTACATGAAAGATATTCCTTTTTCAAAGAAATCCTGTTGGATCAGCAGGTTTATGTAAGTCTGGAGATTGACGGGTTTTCCGAAGACGGAGCCATTTACCAGTTCCTGCACAAATTTTATCTGCCGGATGGCACTCATTGCGCTACCTCGGAAGCTTTTGGTGTCTGGATTGACATGATGCTGAGAAAATCCACCACGCCACCGGATGATATCCTGGAGGTGCTGACGAAGTACAAATCCGAGAATCATAAAATATTCACGCGCGAAGACATCAAGGCACTACCTTTCCGTGCCGAAAACATTGATCCTGCTCTCTTAAGTTCCATCTAATCCGGAAACCGGATCATCAAACCCAGACATTATGCTAGAAGATAAAAATCCACAGTTAACGCCCATTTCACAGTACGGTGAATTCGGACTGATTAAACATCTGACCGAAAACTTTAGTTTCCGCAATGAATCTACAGAGATTTCAATTGGTGATGATGCTGCAGTGATCGACCCGCAAGGTCAGAAAGTGGTGATTACAACCGATGTTCTGGCAGAAGGCGTACATTTCAATCTGGGTTATGTTCCTTTGAAGCATTTGGGCTATAAGGCAGTAGCGGTAAACATCAGCGACCTGGCAGCCATGAATGCCACGCCTACACAGATACTGGTTTCACTGGCCATATCCAACCGTTTTCCGGTGGAAGCACTGGAAGAAATTTATGAAGGAATCGCGCTGGCCTGCGAACGCTATAAAGTAGATTTGGTGGGCGGCGATACTACAAGTTCCACGTCGGGTTTGGTGATGAGCATAACCGCGATTGGTCTGGAGCATTCTGAAAATCTGGTAGGCCGTACGGGTGCCAAAGCGGGCGATTTACTTGTCGTAACCGGTGATTTGGGCGGTGCCTATATGGGTTTACAGATCCTGGAGCGTGAACATTCCGTATATCTGGCCAATCCGAATATGCAGCCCGAGATGGAAGGCTACGATTATATCCTGCAAAGGCAGCTGAAACCGGAAGCCCGCACGGACATCAAGAATACCCTAAAGGAATTGGGCGTACAGCCAACTTCCATGATTGATGTCTCAGACGGACTTTCATCTGAAATCCTGCATCTTTCTGACCAAAGCAAGGTAGGTTTCAGGCTTTACGAGTCCAAAATACCGATGGATCCTTTAACAATGACCACCGCGGATGAACTCAACCTTAATCCGGTGATGTGCGCACTGAACGGTGGTGAAGATTTTGAGTTGCTGTTTACAATTCCGGCGGCTGATTATGACAAAATTAAGAATCATCCGGACTTTACCATTATCGGCCATGTAACTCCGGTGGAAGAAGGAAACTATCTGGTTGCGGCGGGAAGTAACGAACTGATTGCACTGAACGCCCAGGGCTGGGACGCATTTCTGAACAGATAATTATTTAAGGTTTTTGACCTTAGCATGGATTATAAATTGCCGCTGATACATGCTGAAAGTCAGGAGGGTTTTCTCAGCGGGGATAGGTGCAGTTGCTTATTATTTGGTATAAACTGATATACCTTTAACTAAATTTAATATTTAATAAAAATGCCAACAATAATGCCTAGCGGAACCAAAAAAAGACCAGCATAGCTGTTCTTGGCATCTTCCACTTGTGGATTAGTATTATAGGCTTCTCCCATTTTTTTTGAGTTAAGATTATAAATAAAAATCCATCTTATAAATGCGCCAAATGCGCCAAAAACAAATCCCACCATATCATTCGTTTTGATCCTAATTGATTTATCCCCGCTGCGCAAAGTCCCCACGCTGCGCAAAGTCTCCTGACTTTGAGCCTTTCCAAATATCTTCTTGCTCGAAAGAACATGAATGATTTAATCCTTTTAGTAAAAAATTAAAAAATTGTACTGTATTTAAGGGAACCACCAACTATTTCAAACAGGTTTTGTAAGAGCCGGCTTTGATCAAAGATAATGATTTATGAAATGTTAAGAAATGAAATTTGCTCAAAGTCGGGAGACTTTGCGCAGCGGGGAGGGGGCGCTATCGGTAGTTCACATGGAAAAACTATATTTACAAACTGCCAAAAAAATAGACCACTTACCCCAGATAGACACAATTATGTTTAATAACAAAAAGAATAATTATCTTCTAAAAATTGGTGCAGGAGTTTTTTTCTGCACCAGTATTTTATATTCTCTTATTAATTATTACGATGAAAGATTATTTGAAAGTACAGATAAGATTGGTGACCTAGACTCTGTTTATTCTGTAATATTCTTCATCTTATTAATAGCACCTGTATTTGAAGAATTGGTTTTCAGAGGATATTTTTTAAAAAATAAAATTTTTATTTTTATCTTTTATCTCGGAGTAGCATTATCTATCTGGATGACAGGAACTTATTATAGTTTGATTTTGCTTTTAATAATAGGCCTCTTAGAATTCGGCTTAAAAATAAAAAAACATTCTAGAATAATGTTTTTTTTAAATGCTTTATTATTTTCATTGGTTCATTATAAAATTTCGGAGTTTACAAACCTTTACAGTATAGTGCCAGTATTTTTTCAATTCAGCCTAGGATTAATATTGATTTGGATTGCGATTAACTATAACCTATATAAATCAATGCTTTTTCACTTTTGTATTAATTTTTTTATTATTGGAAGTCTTATTGCAGCTCTACAGTTTCCGGATTCCAATATAGAGGTTATACAACACGATGAAACTGTTTTAACCTTCCAAAAATCACCCATTTTTTCATCAAAAAATGGCATAACGACCAATTCTGAAATTACTTCAAATGGCAGTACAATAAGAGAGTTTGCAAACACAGCAAAAGTTCCTAAAAATAATTATTCAATTAATGATAGTTTGCGGTTTTTCAGGTATAATTTAAAGATAAAAAATACGAAAGGAGGTAAAATTGAAAGTAAAGAAGCAGAGAATATTCTAAGAAAAGCAAAATTAATTGAGTGATAAATATTTGAATGCCATTTCAAATTCCTTTTACGCATGCTGACTGCCAACTGTGCGCTAAATGTCTAGACTATTGAGCCATTATCATTGAACATACAATTATCGGTTTCCCAATTCCCAACGCTGCGCAAAGTCTCCTGACTTTGAGCCGCTCATTCATCATAGTTGTTATATTTTCAAAACTTATTCCTGTTCAACACTTACCAAATCTGCACTATAAATCCATCGCAGGAAAATTAATCTGTCGAAATTAATAAAAAACCCGGAGCGGCAATGCTCCGGGTTCAAATCAAATCGATATGCAAAGGTTGGATATCCTTAATAGTGCGGATTACAAAATCCGAGGGCGGTTAGGAAAGCAGCTTCTTCACCGTTTCTGAAATACTCTTACCGTCAGATTTGCCGGCAAGTTTTTTGGAGGCCATTCCCATTACTTTTCCCAAATCCTTCATGGATTCAGCACCAGTTTCGGCAATGATACTGCGGATCTCCGTCTCCAGTTCTTCAGCCGAAAGCTGTTTTGGCAGAAACTGTTCAATAACCTTCATCTGCGCAGTTTCAACGTCAGCAAGGTCCGTACGGCCCTGCGCTGAGAACTGTTCGAAAGAGTCTTTCCGCTGCTTAATCATACGCTGGAGGATAGCAATTTCCTGCTCTTCTGAAACCTCAGCACCTTTTGCCTCGGTTTTCAGCAGTAAGATCTGCGCTTTTACGGCGCGCAGGGAGTCCAGGGCTACTTTGTCCTTTTCGCGCATTGCGGTCTTTATGGCTTCTGTAATGTTGTGTTCTAAACTCATTTTAATTGATATATAAGTTAAACAGAAGGGCTTAATCTACGTCCTTGTTCAGGAATCTGTTCTCGCGAACCTGCATCTGCCCGCTGCTGTTTTCAGAAAGATAGGTATTGATTCTGTGTTGCGACGCATCTGTAGTTTCAATTGAGATATTCTTTCTTTTGAAGGCAGGTACTGTTTCGAAATCATTTTCACTTTCGGAAACCTGATAACGGGAATTAAATTCCTTCAGTTTATTCCTTCTTTCGAATACCTTATCCTGATTAACGGTCTTGTTTATGAATGTAAACTCTTCTTCCACCTCAACCGCGGGGATTTCAGGTGCTTTGGCGGATGGAACTTCCGCTGTTTCTTCAGCTTTAATTTCTTCCTTAGGCTGAACCGGTTCCGGCTTAATTTCTTCCTTAGGCGTGCTGAAATCTGCTAAGGTTTCATTAATCGGTTCGTTTACGAAAAAACTGAACTCCATTGGCTTTTCCTCACTGAAGGATTTAATCTCCGGAGTTCCGTAAGAAGCATCGGACTGAGCCGGATTCGGTCTGTCTTCAGTTTCAAACCTGAAAGACTGTGCCTGAAGGTCGGCCTGGTTGGCAGCATTGTCATCAATGGAAAAAAGATCAAAATCTTCCTCTACCTGAGCATCTGAGCGGTAATCATTTGCCGGCAGTTCATCCTTCTCGATAATCCTGAATTCGTTACGCGGAGTAGCCAGAGTCTGTGGTGCCGCCTGCATATTTATGCCGGAATTTTGGTCCTCATCTTCCTGATCCAGTCTGAAAAAACCCTGAGAAGAAACCGCCGCCGGTGTCTCGCTGTCCTGTCTTTCATTTCTCAAACGGAAGGGCGACTGCTTTGTAACGGAAACTTCGTTTACATCTTCAAGCTTGATGCTTATTTTTTCGGCAGGGCCCGTATTTTTTTTGTTGTCATTGGCAAATCCGGTCGCGATTACAAGTACCTTGATGGCTGCGCCCAGTTCCTCGTCTGTTCCTACACCAAAAATGATGTTGGCGGTATTGCCGGCTTCGCTCTGGATATAATCATTAATAAGACCTATTTCGTCCATTGTCGCTTCGTTGGCCTCTTCCATACCACTTTGAATCAGCAGAAGCACATCTTTCGCACCGGTGATCTTGTTATCATTCAGCAGTGGGGAGTCCAGTGCTTTACGTACAGCTTCATCAGCACGTTTCTCGCCGGTAGCGATACCTGTGGACATCAATGCAGTTCCGGAGTTCTGCAGTACTGATTTGGCATCACGGAAGTCAATGTTAATGGTAAACGGAGCCGTAATAACCTCTGCCATACCTTTGGCAGCGTTGGTAAGCACCTCATCCGCTTTGGAGAAGCCCTGCTTGAAGCCAAGGTTACCGAACTGCTGTCTCAGTTTATCATTGTTGATTACAATAAGTGAATCTACATTGTTTCTTAGTTTTTCCAGACCAAGATCTGCCTGATCCAGACGGCGGCGGCCTTCAAAACTGAAAGGAACGGTAACGATACCTACTGTAAGAATGCCCATTTCCTTCGCAATCTTGGCGATTACAGGAGCCGCACCGGTTCCGGTACCACCACCCATACCGGCAGTGATAAAAACCATTTTGGTATTCTGTCCCAAAGCCGCTTTAATATCGTCAATGCTTTCTATAGCTGCTTTTTCACCTACATCGGGATCTGCACCTGCGCCCAGGCCCTCGGTAATTGTTACACCTAACTGAACTTTATTGGAAACGGGATTGTTATCCAGGGTCTGTGCATCTGTATTACAGATGATGAAGTCTACCCCGTGAATCCCCTTCTCGTACATGTGCATAAGGGCATTATTACCACCGCCACCAACGCCGATTACTTTTATTATGGAGGAATTTCCTTTCGGTAAATCAAATGAAAACCCCTCAGTGCTATAATTTTCCATAACTGTTTGTTTTTTATATTGAAGTTAATCGAAGATAAAAGTTGCTTACTCTACCTCTTCGAAGAATTTTTTTACTTTTTCCATTAGTGACTGCCCGAACGTCAGGTTTTTCCTCTTTTTCTGCACAGTTTGTTCCTCAGCCGCAACCTGTGCCGCTCCCAGTATCATATCCGTTTCCGGTTCTGCGGTTTTCTCCTCAATCACCTCTTCAGGCATACCCGCCTTTTTATCGCGGATCTTCAGACTTTCCATAAGCAAACCGATGGATGTTGCATATTCCGGACCTTTAAGATACTGATTCTTATCGTTGGCAACATATTCATTGGCAAATCCGATGCGGCTGTCGAAACCGGTAATGAAATTAGCAAGCTGTCGCAGGTTCTTAAGATTGGAACCACCTCCGGTAAGAACTATCCCTGCGATAAGTTTTTTCTTCTGTTCAAAAGCTCCATAAGCCTTCAGTTCAATATTCACCATTTCCAGGATTTCCTCTACGCGCGCACCGATGATTTCGGCCAGCGTACGAAGGGAAATTTCCTTATCCGGGCGACCGTGCAGTCCGGGAATGGTTACATAGGTGCTTTCCTTTTCCATATCGGGAAGTGAGGAGCCAAACTTCACCTTAAGCTGCTCGGCATGCTTCTCGATGATAGAGCAACCTTCCTTAATATCGTCTGTAATTATTCCGCCGCCGTATGGAATCACACAGGTGTGACGGATAATGTTGTCCTTAAATATAGCAATATCAGTTGTACCGCCACCTATATCTACAATTGCAACACCTGCTTCTTTCTCTTCTTTCGTAAGCACAGCTTCGGATGATGCCAGAGGCTCAAGTGTAAGTGCTTCCATTTCGAGTCCGGCTTCTTTCACACATCTTGCGATATTGCGTATGCTGCCCATCTGGCCAACAACAACATGAAAGTTAGCCTCCAGACGCTTACCGTGCATTCCTACAGGCTCGTGGATCTCGCCTTCGCTGTCTACCTTATATTCCTGCGGAAGAACGTGAATGATCTCTTCACCCGGAAGCATCACAAGTTTTTTCACCTGCTCTTTAAGTGCGTCAATATCGTCCTCACCGATAAATTTATCGGGGTTTTCCCTCATTATATAGTCGGAATGCTGCAGTGACCGGATATGTTTTCCGGCTATACCTACGGTAACTTTCTTAATTTCCACTCCGGAACTTGTCTGGGCTTCTGCCACCGCTGCGCGTATGGAGCTGATGGTTTGTGAAATATTGTTCACGATTCCCTTATGAACACCCAAACTTTTGGCCTTTCCTACTCCCAGAACTTCAATTTTTCCGTGAGTGTTGCGTCGGCCTACGATCGCAACAATTTTTGTTGTCCCGATATCGAGTCCTACTGAATACTCTTGATTTTCCATTATTTGCCGATTTGATTTTTTCTACTTTTCTCTTTCACTATTTACTCTTGCCCTCCACTCAGACTTTCTTAACCACTTACCGGACTGTTGCCGTGCCGGAGGTTCGCTGTGCCCGCTCTGCAGCATATTTAACCAATTCCTTGCTGGAAGCGGTAATCATGCTGTCATTCTTTCCGTAACCCGGATTCAGGGTGGTTACAATCTGGTTATCATATTTTACAGAAACCCGGCTGTACTTTTCCGGTTCCTGGAACACCAGGAATTTTTCCACAAATGTCCGGAAGCCTTTAACTTTAAGTTCTATTTTTTCCAATGAACCAAGTTCCACCCTATAGTGACCATCACTTGTAAGCAGGTTGTAATCTCCGCCTTCCTTTGCGATGCCTATAAAATATTTCCGGCTGAAATCATCTTTCTCTATTTTCTTCACCAGCTCTGCTACCTGCAGATATTCGCTGCGTTTCACATCGCCCTGCACCAGCATTGTGGGATGAGAATATATTTTGGACAGGGGGAATTCATTCCCTTTTCTGTCTACATAAAAGTTTTCGCCACCCCTGTTCAGTCTGAAGGCAGGCACGCGCTGCATGATATCTACATTCAGAGCGCCGTTCAGGTTCAGATAAACATTGGCGCTGTCCACCGAGGGGAAATTATTTATCTCCTTTTCCAGTGCAGGAATATCAATATCGCCGATTTTCCGGGAAGGATTTGCCTTCCGTATAAAATCCATTACGTTTTTTTCGTCGATGAAGTATACCTTCTCCAGGCCTTTTGGATAGACCATGTTAATGGATACATTTTCCATAGGCGCATTATTGAAGCGCTTCAGGGAAAAGCTGAGCAGCAAGCCGAAAATGATTACGGTTGCCAGAATCTTCAGAAGTCTCCATTTTTTTTTCATATGCTTATTCCCAGTGGAATCAATCCTTATAAAAAGGTTTTCAATTTTTTAGACATTTACATCCTCAGTTTGAGACAGCCATGCCACAATCGGGTCATACAGCGTATCTATATTTCCGGCACCAACGGTAAGCAGGATGTCAAATTCTTTTTCTTTTATCTTTTCTAAAGCCGCTTCAAGACTGCTAACTTCTTTTGCTTTTGCCTGTACTTTATCAGCCAGCCAATAAGAAGTTATACCCGGAAAATTCTCCTGAATTTCGCGTGCCGGATAAATGTCCAACAACATTAATTCGTCTGAATTTTCAAGACTTCTTGCGAAATCATCAGCAAAATCACGGGTGCGGCTGAAAAGGTGCGGCTGGAAAACTACCAGCAGCTTCTTTGTAGGGTAGAAAGTCCTGATTGAACCTATCACCGCATCCAGTTCCGTGGGATGGTGTGCATAATCGTCAATGTAAATCCTGCCACTTTCAAAAAAATGCTTGGTATAGCGTCTTTTAATGCCTTTGAACGAAGCAATAGCCGATTTCAGGGTATTAAAGTCGACTCCTAAACTGTGCAGCAGTGCGATTGCAGCTGTAGCATTTTCCACATTATGTATCCCTGGTATTTCCCAAACAAAATCCTTAACCACTTCTGTGGGCGTATGGAAATCGAAATAGATCCGGTCCCGGTCCATCCTGAGGTTATCTGAATAATAATCTGCAGGCTCATTAACTGCATAGGACTTACCAGTCCTTCCAATATCTATTCCTTTACGCACAAACAGGTGATCATTATCCGGAACAAGGGCTCCAAACTGCCGGAATCCTTCTTCAATCGTCTCTCTGTCGCCATAAATATCAAGGTGATCCGCATCCGTAGATGTGATCACAGCCCAGTCGGGTGACAGTTTCAGGAAACTGCGGTCGTACTCGTCTGCCTCTACAACAGAATATTCGTTTCCGTTAAAGAGGAAATTGGATTTAAAGTTCTCTGCAATACCGCCCAGGAAACAGGAGAACGGCAAACCGGCCTCTTTACACAGATGTGCAATCAGCGAGGAGGTTGTAGTTTTACCATGGGTTCCTGCAACTGCCAGACAATTAGTCTCGCGGGTAATTAAACCGAGTACCTCAGCCCGTTTAAGTATAGTGAAACCATTTTCCTGAAAATAATTCAGAATCCCAAGCTGTTTGATGGCTGGAGTATAAATAACCAAAGTAGACGCTTTGTGGATCGTCTCAAAACCGGCGTCAACGATGTCTTCAAATGAAATCTCAACGCCTTCCAAAAGCAAAGCTGTTGTTAATTTGGTGGGCGTCCTGTCATAACCCAGGACGGTTTTGCCCGAAGCCTGGAAATAACGGGCCAGGGCACTCATCCCAATGCCGCCAATTCCTACGAAGTAGAAGTTTTGATACTGATCTACATTCATATTTTCAGGGTTTTAAATATTTCATCTACTATCTGTACTGTCGCTTCAGGTTTTCTGAAAGCGTTCATATTCTTACTCATCTCAGTGCGCAGTTCTGGATTTTCGCACATTTCGAGAAGCGTAGTCCAAAAAAGTTGGTTCATTTCGTTATCCTTTACCATTTTGGCGGCCTTCACAGCGACCAAACTCTCAGCATTTTTTGTCTGATGATCTTCTGCCGCAAAGGGAAAGGGCACTAAAAGAACGGGTTTTCCTGCAATGGCAAGTTCCGAAATCGCAATAGCTCCGGCACGTGAAACAATTACATCGGCCGCTGAATAAGCCAGGGCCATTTCGGCAATAAACTCATGAAGCTGTATCTGAGAACCCGTGAGGTTATTCAGCTGCGCATCTTTCATCAGATCGCTGTAGCCCGATTTACCGGTTTGCCAGATTAACTGGAAATCTTTCTTTAGAAGTTTATCAATATTCTTTTTCCAGGCCATATTCAGTGTGGCAGAGCCCAGTGAGCCGCCCACAGACAGAATTGTAAGTTTATTAGGGTCGAGGCCCATTTTTTCCTTTGCACTCTTTGTCTCCAGAAGACCATCTACAATGGTCTGACGTACCGGATTACCGGTGAAGACTGTCCTATCCTGCGGGAAACCGTTTACGTTCGGGTAAGCTGTGAAAACTTTTTTTGCTTTTCCACTAAGGATCTTATTCGTAATCCCTGCGTGGGAATTCTGCTCCTGTATAAAAACCGGTACTCCCAGGCGTGAAGCCGAGAACAAAGCCGGACCACTGGCAAATCCTCCCGTTCCTACCGCGAAATCCGGTTTGAAATCCTTCAGGATCTTACGGGTTCTGCGTAAACTTTTCAAAACTTTAAAAGGTAAGCCAAAATTGGAAAGTAAGTTCCCACGGTCTATACCGGAAATATCGATTCCCTGTATAGCATAGCCTGCCTGCGGAATTTTCTCCATCTCCATCTTACCGTTCGCACCAATAAACAGAAAATCAGCATCCGGAAACCGCTTGCGGATCTCATCGGCAACAGCAATGGCCGGAAAGATGTGTCCACCTGTTCCGCCGCCGCTTAATACTATTTTCAGTTGTCTGGTCATATACGCTTATGCAATATCATTAATTTCTTCAATGCTCTGTTTCTTGCCCATCCCTTCTTCATCAAAAACCTGGATTCTTGAGCTCACGTTAAGTACCAGCCCCAGCTGTATATAGGTTACCAGCATGGAGGTACCACCATAACTGATAAGTGGCAAAGGCTGTCCGGTAACCGGAATAATATTTACGGCCACGGCTATGTTTACTGCCAACTGCACAAAAATCATTATTCCCATTGCGAGTACGAGCAGCGAGCCGAAGAATGCCGGCATTTTACTGGCGATCATTACGATCCGTATTATAATGATCAGATAGAGTGCGATGAGAAATGCAGCCCCAAAAAATCCGTATTCTTCTACAATGATGGCAAAGATGAAATCCGAAGCAGACTGAGGCAGCATTTGCTTAAGTGCACTTTTGCCCGGCCCCATTCCTGTAATTCCGCCATGGACAATTGCTGCTTTGGCCTGCATCACCTGGTAGTTCTTGGCTTTATCACTTTCGTCTTCAATCTGGGCACCCTGTTTAGAGTTCATGAAAACCTCTACACGGCTCATCCAGGTATGTACCCTGTTGCCGCCAATGAGGTTGGTATTCAAAGCCACCATGATGAAGAGGGTAATTGCAACTATTGAGGTACCAATGAATCCAGCGATATACTTCCAGTTCAGCTGCCCGACGATAAGAACCGCTACAGACACGATAAGTATCATAAGTGCTGTAGACCCGTTGTCCTTGCCTACCAGAAGCAGTACCAGAAGTATGGAGCCAAAAATGTAAAATATGTTCTCTATGGGCAGCCGGTCCCGCTTTATCTTTTTCGTTAGATACCGGCACAGATAGATAATAAGCATCAGATAAGCGAATGAAGAAGGCTGGAAGGAAACCGGCGTTCCTGGAATCTTAAGCCAGCGGGAGGCACTGGCACCGTCTATAGTCTGGCCGGTAAACATGGTGATTCCCAGCAGGCCGATGGTTACTACCAGAAGTCCACTGCTCAGCTTGCCTATGACTTCATACTTTATCATGCCCACCATGCGCATGATTACAAGGCCTATAATCACAAAGAACATATGCTTGATCACGTGACTGGTAGTAGTCCCGTTGTTTACGATATACTCCAGATTAGAACTGGCTGAATATACCGGGAATATGGAAAAGACAGAAATCACAATAATAGCCATCCAAAGGACTTTATCGCCCTTAAGAAACTCCTTCCTGCTTTCTGCTTTTAATTCGTTCATGACTTATACTTTTGTTTAATGCTGATCAAATAGTCACTTTTTGCAATACTTCTTTTTTGAACTGATCACCCCTGTCTTCATAGCTATTGAAGAGGTCGAAACTTGCACAGCACGGTGACAGAAGGACTGTATCTCCTTTTTGTGCAACCGATCTGCTGATTTTGATTGCTTCCTCCATGCTCGAAGTATCGTAAATGTGATCTTTCTTGCCCTGGAAAAAATTGATGATTTTCTCATTATCCAGACCCAAGCAAATAATAGCCGATACCTTTCTTTTTACCAAATCTTCAATTTCGGTATAGTCATTTCCTTTATCTACGCCACCTACGATCCAGACGGTAGGCCCCTTCATGCTCTCCAGCGCGTAATATGCCGCATTTACGTTTGTTGCTTTGCTGTCATTTATATATTTAACACCATCAACTTCGGTTACTAGTTCCAGCCTGTGCTCTACAGCCTGAAAAGTCATCAGTGAGTTTCTTATACTTTCACTGGTAATATTTAATATCTTACCGGCGAGTGAGGCTGCAAGACTGTTAGCTATATTATGCTTGCCGATCAGGGACAGTTCGTCAATCTTCATTGAGAAGTGATCCTGCATTTTCACATAAATCTTATCCTCATCGGCATACGCCCCCGGTTTTACCTTCTCTTTCAGGGAGAAAGGCAGCTTTTTGGCTTTAATCTCAAGTCTTTCCAGCAGGTTCAGGCTCATTTCATCATCACGGTTGTAGATGAAGAAATTATCATTCTCCTGATTTTCGGCGATACGGAACTTCGCAAGCGCATATTCTTCGTAATTATAGTTATACTGGTCCAGGTGGTCCTGACTCAAATTCAGCAGCAGGGAGATATAAGGTCTGAAGTTCTGGATGTCGTCCAGCTGGAAAGAGCTAACCTCTAGAACATAGTATTCATGGTTTTCATCTGCCACCTGTTTTGCGAAGCTTTTTCCGATATTACCGCCCAAACCGACATTCATATTGTCATTCTTCAGAATATGGTAGATCAGAGAGGTAGTTGTAGTCTTTCCATTACTACCGGTAACCGCGATGATCTTTGCACTTGTAAATTCTGAAGCAAATTCTATTTCGGATGAAAGCCTGATGCCTTTTTCGTTAATCCTGACAATCAGATCGGCTTTCTTAGGTATTCCGGGAGATTTTATAATCCAGTCTGCCTGCAGAATGCGTTCTTCATCATGGTTCCCTTCTTCAAATTCAATATTGTTTTCTGTAAGGATTGCTTTATACTCGTCCTTGATGATGCCTTTATCCGACAGGAATACGTCCAGCCCTTTTTTCATCGCCAGATACGCTGCTCCCACGCCGCTTTCGCCACCTCCTAAAACAACTATTTTCATCTCTCTTTCTTTAATCCTGTTAAATTTCACCAGCTATTTCAGGTGTAATTACCTTACTTTCAGTGTAATCAGGCATATAATTGCCATCATCACTCCAATAATGATCATTCGGTTTACAATCTTACTTTCATGATACCCGCTCTTCTGATAATGATGGTGAAGCGGTGACATCTTGAAGAAGCGGTTGTTCTGTGCGTACTCCAGCCCAAATTTCCTTTTCCTGTATTTAAATACTGCAACCTGCAGCATAACTGATATATTCTCGACCAGGAATATTCCGCACAGTACCGGAATCAGTAGTTCCTTCCTCAGTATGATTGCAAGTACGGCAATTACACCTCCCAGCATTAAACTGCCGGTATCTCCCATAAATACCTGTGCCGGGTAGGTATTATACCAGAAGAAACCGATGACAGCACCTACCAGTGCTACCGTAAATATGGTAGTCTCACCCATATTTGGGAGGAACATTATGTTAAGGTAGTCCGCAAAAATTATATTCCCCGACACATAGGCCAGAAATGCAAGTGTCAGGAGTATGACGACACTTGTACCCGCGGCCAGACCGTCTATACCGTCCGTGATATTAGCGCCATTGGACACAGCTGTTACTATAAAGATTACAAGTGGGATAAAAATCGCCCAGGCCCATTCCTGCTGACCTTCCTCATCCATCCAGAAAAGGATTTTGCTGTAATCAAATTCATTATTCTTGAAGAAAGGCACCGTAGAAACCGTTGACTTTTCCGTAGGCATAAAGTTTCTTTCCACATTATTACGGTTCACCACAGGTGCATCTGCATATTTTCTTTTCACAGTGATGTCCGAATGAAAATACATGGTAACTCCTACAATGAGACCTAAACCTACCTGACCGATCACCTTGAATTTACCCGAAAGTCCATCTTTATTTTTCTTGATTTTCTTCAGATAATCATCTATGAAACCTATGGCACCCATCCAAACCACGGAGACAATCAGTAATGCGATATACACATTTAATATTTTGGTAAACAGGAGGACAGGAATCAGCGTAGCAATAATAATAATCAGGCCGCCCATTGTAGGTGTACCTTCTTTCTGCTTCTGACCTTCAAGGCCAAGATCACGTACCAGTTCGCCCATCTGACGGTTTCGTAGATAATTGATAATCCTTTTACCGTATACCAATGCGATTACCAAAGAGAACAGAACCGCCAACGCTGCTCTGAAAGAAATGTAACGCAACAGATTAAGACCCGGAATATGAATTCCGTTTGCAGTAAAATATTCGTACAGGTAGTATAGCATTATATCTGGTTAAATTAAGGGATCTGTTAATATTCTTACTTGGACATCTGTTTCCAAAGATGGCCAATGACCTCACGGTCGTCAAAATGGTGTCTTACTCCATTGATTTCCTGGTAGGTTTCGTGGCCTTTTCCGGCAACCAGAACAATGTCCTTCGGCTCGGCAAACTTAATAGCCATTTTGATCGCCTCCTTTCTGTCGGCGATTACTGTATATTTACTAAAATACTGTGGCTCAATACCGGCTTCAATTTCCTTGATAATTAATTCCGGGCTTTCAGTACGTGGATTGTCGGATGTAAGAATGGCCAAAGTGGACTTACGGGCCGCAATCTTGCCCATCAAAGGTCTTTTTTCCCGGTCGCGGTCGCCGCCGCAGCCAAAAACGGTGATCAGCCTTTCATTTTTTGTCCGGATTTCGTTGATGCTGTCCAACAGATTTTCCAAAGCATCAGGTGTATGAGCGTAATCCACAACGAAGAAGATTCCGCCGTCAGACTTTATGATTTCAAACCGGCCGTTTACCCGTTTAAGCTCAGACATTGCTGTCAGTACCTCTTCCTCGGTCCTTCCCAACTCCACTGCGACAGCAAAGGCCAGTAACAGATTATATACATTAAACCGTCCGGTAAGGGTGGTCCAGAATTCTTTGCCGTTAAAATGGAGCATCATACCGTTAAAATCTGCTTCCAGCATCCTGCCATGATAGTCGGCCATGGTCTTTAGCGCATAGGTTTTCGTCTGAGCGGCCGTATTCTGCATCATGACACGTCCGTTTTTATCGTCCAGATTCGTAATTGCTACAGCATCGGAACTTAATCCGTCGAAGAAACTTTTTTTAGTGCGCAGGTATCCATCAAAAGTTTTATGATAGTCCAGATGATCATGCGTAATATTGGTAAAGCCCGCAACACTAAAGGTAAGTCCTTCAGTTCTGTGCTGATGAATTCCATGCGAACTCACTTCCATAAATGCATAGTCGCAGCCTTGCTCCACAGCTTCTGCCATAATTCTGTTGATGGTCAGAGCATCCGGTGTCGTATGTGTTGAAGGCATCACCTTGTCGCCTATCCTGTAATCTACAGTAGAAATCAGGACACACTGGTGGCCCAGTTTAGTGAAGATATCAAACAAAAGGGTACAAACTGACGTTTTACCGTTTGTTCCGGTGACTCCTGTAAGCTTGAGCTTTTGAGAAGGATTTCCATACCAATTGGAAGCAAGTGCACCCAAAGCCGTAGCGGTATCCTTTACGCGGACGTATGTTACCTGCGCATCCAGTTCCGCAGGAAATTCCTGGCAAACAATTACTGCTGCACCATTGCGTATTGAAGGATTAATAAACAGATGACCCTCTGCTGTCACACCTTTCAGCGCGACATAGAGTGATCCCTCCACAGCCAGACGGCTGTCGGATACTACTGAAGAAACTTCACGGTTCAGTTCACCGTTAATTTCCAGCGTAGGGATTCTGCTTAGTAATGACTGTAAATTCATGAATCGGTTTTGCCGCTATCCGCGGCTTTATGTTTATTACTATTTCCAGTTATTGAAGCGTAAGATATACCTTCTGATTTTTCCCGATAACGGATCCAACTTCGGGAAACTGCTCACGGATCTTTCCTACACCCTTATAATCCACTCTATAACCGGCATTCTCCAGTTGTGGAATAACATTTTTTCCGATTAAACCCACGAGAGCCGGCATACGTCCGTCGGTGATGTTCAGTTTTATATTTCGGGCTGTCATTTTAGACAAGTCGACCTTTCGGTCAACCAGCATAGACTGTTCAATATTCTGAGGCGTCTTCAGGAAAGTTTTTCCGGCAATCTCTTTAAATACAGGCGCAGAAACCACCCCGCCATAGAAACCCTTGGAATTATCCGGTTGATCTACCATTACGTAACAGGTATACTTTGGATTATCTGCAGGATAAAAGCCAGCAAATGATGCGCGGTACTTCATTGGTCCCGGCAACCAATATTCGAATCTGGCCGTTCCGGTCTTACCGGCCATTTTTAAATTGGGTGTAAAGATGCTTCTGGCGGTTCCCTTCTCAACAGCTTTGGTAAGTGCGCTGGTCATCATGGATATTGCTTCCTGCGATGCCATTTTCTTCACCATTACTTCCGGTTTCGCTTCGTATACCGTTTTACCGTCTTTCATTATTCGGTCTATAAACAGTGGCTTCAGCATTGTTCCCTTATTGGCCACTCCGTTATAAAATGTAGAAAGCTGCAGAAGATTAAAATTGGTTGAATATCCGTAGGAAATGGAAGCAAGCGTGGCTGCATTCCAGCGTTTGTGTTCCGGAGTGTATATAAACGGCTTCGTAACCCCTGGTAACTCAATATCCATCTTGTCAAACATCTTCCATCGTTTCAGATGGTTAAGGAAGATCTGAGGATTAGCTGCGTAATGCTGTGTGATCAGTTTTGCTGTTCCTACATTGCTGGATTTGGCCAGTACATCACTTATTTCATAGGTACCACCACCATGACCGTCGGAAATACGCTGTCCGGCGTAAGTCCACACCCCATTGCCCACATTTACAGTTGATTTTTCGGTGATGAATCCATCGTCCATTGCTGCAAGCAGTGAAACAGTCTTGAAGGTAGAGCCCGGCTCAATCCCATCTTTCAGGATATAATTATAGGAATCCACGTACATACCCGGTTCTGTACGGGTAAGGTTTACCATAGCGCGAACTTTTCCTGTAGCGACTTCCATGACCAAAACGCTGCCATGATGGGCATCAAACTTGACAAGTTGCTTCTCCAGTGCAGAGTGTGCTATATCCTGGATACGGAGGTCCAGGGTTGTAAACACATCATGACCGTCTACAGGTTCGATGGCTTTCCAAAAATCGATAGGTTTCCACTGACTGGAGTTTACGCGCTGTTCCAGCCGTGTGCCGTCGGTACCGGACAGGTATTTGGAAAATGCAGCTTCCAGACCGGACTTGTACTGACCGTTATCCATTCCAATTGTTCCGGCCCCAATTTCCGTAGTTGCCAGTTCCCGTTTAAATTTACGGTCTACAATGAATCCACCCCGGTTTTTGCCCCGGCTGAAGATCGGAAACTTACGTATACGGTCGTACTCATCGAAATCCAGACCCTTCACCAGTGCATAATACTGGTTTTTCTTTTTGCGCTGCTCATCAAAGCGCTGACGGTAAATATTTCTCGGCTTACCGAACATAACGTTCAGGGAGTCTGTAAGAGCGCCTATATTATTGCTGTATACACTGTCGCGAATAACCTTGAAGTCAATATAAATATCATAGCGCATTACCGTGGTCGCCAGTATGGACCCGTCTGCGGCGTAGAGATTTCCACGTGCCGCTTTCAATTTGGCTTCCCGATAGTTTTTACTGATATAATCCTCTTTAATGGCCTCTACATTAGTATTCTGCAAAATGACTATCCGTACAAGGAAAAGCACAAACACAAGAAATGCTACCAATGCAAAAAGGTAGCCCCATCTTAACGTTTTACGTCTTTTTCTGTCGAAATCACTCTGCTTTTGCATAGCTGCTGTCCAGTTTAATCAATAATTTATGAGGATGACTCTCCAACGGTAGAAGTGAATCCTGGATCATTTCCTTTCCCAATTGGGATTCCATCTTCACCTTAATAAGTCGGCTCTGAGCATAAGCATTCCTCGATTTAAATTCTTCTGTCTGTTCTTTCAATTCATTAACAACCTCAATCTTCTGGTTTACCTTGTGATTACTGTAGATCATCACCATCATCAGCACAAAGAGCAGCAGGAAATAGCGGTAATGCGTTTTGATCTCATCCCGGTTCAGGAAATTCCCCTTTATGATATCTATAAAGGTTAATTTTTTCTGAGGTTTGTATGTTGTTTTTTTTGCCAATTGTCAATACCTGAGCTGCCTCAGAGTTTAATTCCTGTTCTCATTTTTGCACTTCTCGCACGCGAGTTGGTCTCTATTTCAGCCCCGTCGGGCACAGTTGCTTTGCTTTTCAGCAGTTCGAAAGTTTTATTATAATTTCCGTAGATGTCTCTTGCTGGCTCACCTTCAAACATTCCGTTCTTCAGAAATCTTTTCACCAGCCTGTCTTCCAGGGAATGGTAGGAAATAACCACCAAACGTCCACCCGGTTTAAGAACCGAGTAAGCCTGCTGAAGCATATCCTTCAAAACTTCCAGTTCCTGGTTTACCTCAATACGCACCGCCTGAAATAACTGCGCATAAAATTTATTCTGCTTAAACTGCGGTATATAACTGAAGATTTTTTTCAGGTCTTCCGTGGTCTCAATTCTTTTTATTTTACGGTGATGAACAATCTCCCGGGCTAACCTGCGTGCTTCACGAAGCTCACCATAATGATAGAAAATATCAGCAAGATGCTCTTCTTCATAATCATTGATGACCGCTTTGGCATCCAGTTGCTGCAGGACATTCATCCGCATATCCAGCGGCGCGTCGCTTCGGGTGGAGAAGCCTCTTTCAGCAGCATCAAACTGATGGGACGAAACTCCCAGATCCGCCAGCACACCATCTACCTGGGAAATACCGTAAAGGAGCAGCGAGTTTTCCAGAAAGCGGAAATTCTGATTGACCAGCGTGAACCGCTCGTCTTCAATATTATTCTTTAATGCATCGAGATCCTGATCAAATCCAAAGAGTCTTCCCTGAGGCGAAAGACGCTGCAGTATTTCGCTGGAATGCCCGCCGCCGCCGAAAGTGCAGTCCACATAAATACCGTCCGGACGGGTGACCAAATCATCTACGCTCTGCTTAAGAAGGACGGGATTATGATACATTGATATAAATTCTGGTGTTAAATTTCTTCGTCGAAACTGATGTCGCCCATTACTTCTTCCGCAAGGTTTGCAAAATCGGCTTCGGTGGTCATGATCACTTTCTCATAGGCAGCCTTGTCCCATATTTCGAACAGTTCGCCGGCGCTTGTAATTACCACTTCCTTGCTAAGTCCGGCATAAAGCGTAAGATCTTTGGAAATCTGCAGCCTTCCGACTGTATCAGGCTCCACCGTTTTTAGTCCCGCAGTAAAGCTCCGGATGAAATCAGCATTTTTTTTCTGAAACCGGTTCAGGCGGTTAATCTTCATCATAAGCTTTTCCCAGGCGTCCATTGGATATACTTCAAGACACGGCTGGAATACGGAACGCTTTACTACAAAGGCATCACCACCAAAGTTCTCCATCTGCTTAGCCAGCGATGAAGGCAGCTTCAGGCGCCCTTTGTCGTCTATTTTGCATTCGTATGTGCCTATGAAATTATTCATTTGGGACAAATTTATATATTTATTTCCAAAACCTCCCACTTTCTACCACTTTTTGCCTTATTGTTTATAACTTTTGGAATGATAAGTTACGGAACGGAAGTCGCTGGAATAAAAGCAGTTGTAAAAAGGCTTGTAACTGAGCAAAAAAGAACCGCCGGAATAGGCGATTTCAGAATAAAAGATTATTTTTATAAAATGTTACGAATTATTCTGCACCATGGCTGTAATTCGTAATTTTGCAGTTACTGAACAAAATCTATGATTTTTAAAACGAAAAAGAAGAAAAAATTTACCTTCATACAGGAGGGCGAAGGCAAACCGATTGTACTCCTTCAGGGGTTGATGGGTGGCTTGAGCAATTTTACACTGCTTATTGATTTTTTCTCGAAAAGAGGTTATAAGGTGTACTTCCCGGACCTTCCTATATATGATCTGCCTATTCTCAATACCAACTTATCAAGTCTGGCAAAATTTGTAGCTAAATTCATAGAGGAGGAGGTAGGAGAACCAGCCATCGTGGTGGGAAATTCGATGGGCGGACATGTGGGTCTTATTCTCACACTGTCCCGCCCAGATCTTGTGCGATATTTAGTGCTGACCGGGAGCTCAGGTTTGTATGAGCGCTCCTTTGGCGACAGCTTTCCGCGGAAAAATGACCGGGATTACATCCGGAAAAAGGCCGAAGAAGTTTTTTACGACCCCTCTGTAGCCACTGAATCACTTGTTGATGAAGTTTTTTCTGTGGTCAATGACCGCAGCAAGGGCATCAAGACGGTGATGCTTGCCCGAAGTGCCATAAAACACAATATGGAACCGGAACTTCACAGAATTACGACGCCTACCTGCATTATATGGGGTAAGCAGGATAATGTAACGCCCCCGGAGGTTGCCATTGAAATGGACAGACTGATCCCTGATTCCGATTTGTTCTGGATTGATAAATGTGGACATGCTGCCATGATGGAGAAACCCGAGACCTTCAATGAAATCCTTTATGACTGGCTGAAAAGCCGCGAATAAGGAATAATATAGGTGGAAGTGATTAACTTCCATTTTTTTTTAAATTCAATATATGATTATCAAAACGGTTGAGTTCCTTAAAAGCTCACAAAGATGGCAGGACTGCCCCGAGCCCAACCTACCTGAGTACGCCTTTATTGGCCGCTCCAATGTGGGGAAATCTTCGCTTATTAATGCACTGATGAACCATAAGGACCTGGCAAAGACCTCACAGACTCCCGGCAAGACCCAGCTCATTAACCATTTTATTGTAAATGAAGAATGGTATCTCACTGATTTACCCGGCTACGGATACGCACGTGTTTCTAAAGTAATGCGTAAGGATTTCGAGAAACTGAACACCAACTATATCCTGAACCGGAAAAACCTTGTTAATCTGTATGTGCTGGTAGATGTGCGCCATACTCCACAGCAAATAGACCTGGAATTTATGGAGTGGTGTGGGGAAAGCGGCGTTCCGTTTTCAATTGTATTTACAAAAGCCGACAAGCTGAGACCTAATGCCGCACTGAAAAACGTTGAGGATTATAAGACCAAACTGCTTGAAACCTGGGAAGAACTACCACCTGTTTATATTACTTCGGCAGAGAAGAAGGAAGGCTGTGCCGAAATCCTGAAAAACATTTCCAAGACCAACGATCTTCTTAAAAAAAACAAAATCAGGTTTGATGGATGATGTTGTCTGGACTGTAAAAAGCTTTGGCGAACTTACCGCATCAGAACTCTATTCTGTTATAAAAGCACGGGTAGACGTATTTGTAGTAGAACAGCAGTGCCCCTACCCCGACCTGGACAGTTACGACCAGCAGGCACTGCATCTTTGGGCAATCAAGAATGGTGATGTTGCAGCTTACTGCCGGATATTTGCACCGGGGATAAAATACTCTGAAGCTTCCATCGGCAGGGTTCTTACCAACCAAAACTACCGGCAAATGAAGTTCGGAAAAGTCCTGATGAAATTTGCCATTAACATTATTGAAGCACGTTTCCGTACTTCCGCGATAAGGATTTCAGCACAGGACTACCTGCTTCGGTTTTATGGTGAAGTGGGGTTTGAAGACACCGGCAGGAAATACCTGGAAGATAATATTCCGCACACGGAAATGGTAAGGAATTAGACTAACGGGTTAAAACAAAAAAATGGCGAAGTTTGATCTTCGCCATTATCTTTATTGTGCATCGGCTTCCAGCCAACCTTTTTCACCAAAATATTTTTTAAACTTCTGTATCTTAGGACCGACCACTGCTGAGCAGTAAGGCTGATTCGGATTCTGATTGTAATATCCCTGATGGTAGCTTTCTGCAGTCCAAAATTTCTCCAAAGGAGCCAGTTCCGTAACATAAGTCCCGCTCCACTTTCCTGAGCTTTCAGAAAGTTTGATGGCTGCCTGGGCTTTTGCCTTCTCGGCTTCATCTTTATAGAAAATTACAGACCGGTACTGTGTCCCGACATCATTACCCTGACGGTTTAGCGTTGTAGGGTCGTGAAGGAAGAAAAATACTTCCATAAGCTGTTCGTACGAAATTACCAGAGGATCATAAGTGATCTGTACGACTTCGGCATGTCCCGTCTCTCCTGTAGAAACTTCTTCGTAAGTAGGATTATCCTTATGCCCGCCTGCGAAACCGGAGATTGCAGATTCTACACCATTCAGCATATTGAAACAGCTTTCGACACACCAAAAACATCCGCCACCAAATACAAGTTGTTCCATTTTTTTATTACTATTCATTTTCTTGGTTTTATTATTAACGGTTTTTCCTTCCTGCCCGTTGCAGGAAATTATTATTAAACTGATTACAAAAAACAGTATTTTTTTCATGATTTTTAATAAGCATTATTTGTTGGCCCAAACCAATGCACTGGCGCCCAATATGGCCGCGTCAGCTTCGCTAAGTTCACTGAGAACCAACTTTACCTTATTCCGGAAAACAGGCAGCAGATTCTGCTCCATATGAAGTTTTGCTGGCTTTAGGATAAAATCACCGGCCTTAATGACACCGCCAAACAACAGAATAGCCTCGGGTGATGAAAACATGACAAAATTTGCAAGTGCTTCGCCCAGTTTCTGCCCTGTGTAGCGAAATACTTCTATCGCTGTCGCGTCGCCCTGCAAAGCGCACTCGTAAACTGTTTTGGCGTTAATATCATCTTCTGAATATTCATTAAGCATAGATGCCGGGTATTCCGCACGCATCTTTTTGGCAGTTATTGCAATTCCGGTAGCGGAAGCATAAGCTTCCAGACTGCCTTCAGAACCGGTACTCCAGTGACGGCGACCCCCGGGCTTCACGATGGTGTGTCCCAACTCACCGGCAAATCCATCGTGACCATACACAAGTTTACCGCCACAGATTACACCACCACCTACGCCTGTTCCCAGCGTTATCATTACAAAGTCCCGCATTCCGCGGGCGGCTCCGTACATCATTTCGCCAAGGGCAGCAGCATTGGCATCGTTTGTCATTGTGCAGGCTTTTCCGAATTTATGGCTCATAAGGTCAGCAAAAGGAACAATACCTTTCCAGTTCAGGTTTGGTGCCTGCTCTATTGTCCCTTTGTAGTAATTAGCATTAGGTGCGCCTACCCCGACACCTTCTACCATTGTCATTCCGCCATTCTGTATTATTAACGGCTCCAGGTGTTTGTAAATTTCCTCAATAAAACCCTCCACATCCTCATGGACATCAGTTTTCATGGTTCCCTTTGCCAAAATCTCTCCGCGGTGGTTTACCAGTCCGAATTTTGTATTGGTTCCTCCGATATCCACTCCTATGGCAATACGCCCGGACAAGTCTGTTAATGCCATACGGTATAAATTGGATTCTAAAATTAGTAAAAATTAAAGCAAACATCGGGCAAAATAAAAAGCGGCGGAAAAATTTCCGCCGCAACTTATTGCAAATCTGTAATCTTACTGAGGAATTTCACCTTTATAAAGGAAAGAAATTGTTTCCTTATTCACCCTGTCCACCATTTCGCTGAAGAGGTAAAAGGATTCCTGCTTGTAAATTACAAGCGGATCTTTCTGCTCATACACCGCGCCCTGTGAGGAGCGGCGTAAATCGTCCATTTCACGAAGATGCAGTTTCCAGTTCTCATCTATAAGAGAAAGGGTGATATTTTTCTCAAAATCATCAACCAAACTCTGGCACTTGGTATCATAAGCCTTCTGAAGATCTGTTACGATAGTCATCGTTTTAATCCCGTCTGAGAACGGCACCTGGATCATCTTGAACATACTGCCCTGGTTAACGAAAACATTCTCAATGATCGGGAACGATTTTTCCTTCATCAGTTCAAGCCTCTTGGTATAATCTTCCTGCGCAGCACGGTATACGGCTTCTGTAAGGTCGGCAACGGATTTGTTTTTGAAATCGCTTTCAGTAACAGGAGACTCCATTGTAAAGTTCTTGATCATCTCGAACTCAAAGATCTTATAATCGCCGTCAGCCTTGGTTTTGGAAACTATAGAATGCGACACATCATAAATCATGTTGGAGATATCATACTTCAGGTGATCTCCGAACAGTGCATTCTTTCTTCTTTTGTAAATGACATCACGCTGCTTGTTCATTACGTCGTCATATTCCAGAAGTCTTTTACGGATACCGAAGTTGTTCTCCTCTACTTTTTTCTGAGCTCTTTCGATAGATTTGGAAATCATAGAGTGCTGAATTACTTCACCGTCTTTATGACCCATTCTGTCCATCATCTTGGCAATCCTTTCAGAACCGAAAAGACGCATCAGGTTATCCTCCAGTGATACGTAGAACTGCGAACTTCCCGGATCTCCCTGACGGCCCGCACGACCGCGCAACTGTCTGTCTACCCTTCTGGAATCGTGTCTCTCTGTACCAATAATCGCCAAACCACCTGCTTCCTTCACTCCTTCGCGAAGCTTAATATCAGTACCCCTACCTGCCATGTTAGTTGCAATGGTAACCTGCCCGGGGCGGCCTGCCTCCGAAACAATCTCGGCTTCTTTCTTGTGAAGTTTGGCATTAAGTACCTGGTGCTGTATTTTTCTAAGCTGAAGTGCTTTTGAAAGCAACTGAGAAATCTCAACTGAAGTTGTACCAACAAGCACCGGACGTCCGGCGGCAGTCAGCCTTTCAATCTCCTCAATTACAGCATTGTATTTTTCGCGGTTGGTCTTGAAAACCAAATCCTGTCTGTCATCTCTGATAATTGGCCTGTTGGTAGGAATTACCACTACGTCCAGTTTATAAATCTGCCAAAGTTCACCTGCTTCCGTCTCCGCTGTACCGGTCATACCCGCAAGCTTGTTATACATACGGAAGTAGTTCTGAAGCGTAATTGTCGCAAAGGTTTGCGTGGCCGCTTCAATCTTTACATTCTCCTTAGCTTCGATTGCCTGGTGAAGACCATCGGAGTACCTCCGGCCATCCATGATACGGCCAGTCTGCTCGTCAACAATCTTAACTTCACCGTCAATAACTACATATTCATCGTCTTTTTCAAAAAGAGTGTAAGCCTTAAGCAGCTGATTCATTGTGTGAACCCGCTCAGATTTTACGGCAAAGTCGCGGAAGAGATCCTCTCTTGCTGCAAACTCATCATCTTTAGAAAGATTTTTCGCTTCAAGTTCAGCAATTTCTGTGGCGATGTCCTGAAGTACGAAGAAATCTTTATCGTCGTTACCCTGGGACATGTATTCCACACCTTTGTCGGTAAGGTCTATCTGGTTATTCTTTTCGTCAATAACGAAGTACAGGTCCTTATCCACGATTGGCATATCGCGGTTGTTATCCTGCATATACTGTCCTTCCACTTTTTGCAGAAGAGCTCTGTTTCCACTTTCGGAAAGGAACTTAATCAGCTGACGGTTCTTTGGAAGTCCACGGTACGCCTGCAAAAGCTTAAATCCACCTTCTTTTGTATTTCCGGCCGCGATCAGTTTCTTGGCTTCATTAAAGATTTGCGAAACAGTTTGTTTCTGTACGGCTACGATTCTGTCTACCGAAGGTTTCAGCACGTCAAATTCCTGACGGTCGCCCTGAGGAACCGGTCCCGAAATGATAAGAGGAGTTCTGGCATCATCAACAAGAACAGAATCCACCTCATCCACAATCGCAAAGTTAAGTTCACCCTGAACAAGTTCGTCTGGTGACGTTACCATATTATCTCTAAGGTAGTCAAAGCCAAACTCATTGTTTGTTCCATAAGTAATATTAGAGTTATAGGCTTTCTTCCGTCCTTCGGAGTTAGGCTGATGATTGTCTATACAGTCAATGGAAAGTTGGTGGAACTGATACAATGGGCCCATCCACGCGGAGTCACGCTTAGCCAAATAGTCATTTACTGTAACTACGTGTACCCCACGACCCGGAAGTGCATTCAGATAGATCGGAAGGGTACCCACGAGGGTCTTACCTTCACCTGTAGCCATTTCGGCAATCTTTCCGCTGTGCAGCACCACACCGCCGATAAACTGAGTGTCATAATGAACCATATCCCAAACGACCTCGGTACCATGGGCATTCCAGCTTTTTTTCCAAACAGCCTCTTCGCCCTGGATTTCAACAAAATCCCTTGTTGCTGCAAGCTGTCTGTCCCAATCCGTAGCTGTTACACGTATTTCACCGTTCTGTGCCCACCTGCGCGCAGTCTCTTTAATCAAAGCGAAAGCTTCCGGAAGTATTTCTTCAAGCACCTTTTCTTCGGCAGCATAGGCTTCTTTATTCAGCGTATCTACTTTAGTAAAAAGGGCTTCTTTTTCATCAATATTAGAACTGTTTTTTATCTGTTCCCGGGTGGTTTCTATCTGAGAGGTGATGTTAGCGGCAGCAGCCTTAATCTTTTCTCTGAACTCCGCGGTCTTACTACGCAAGCCATCGTCGCTGAGCTGCTGAATATCACCTTCCGCTGCTTTTATTTTTCCTACTACTTTTTTTACTTCCTTGAGATCGGAAACATTCTTGTCTCCCAGAAAGCCTTTAAGAACTTTGTTTAAAAAACTCATATTGATTGATTTCTGCCTTCACCACCGGATCAGGCCACTAATAATAAATTAACATTACGCAAATCTAAAAATAAAACGGATGCACCGAAATGCATCCGATTAACGGATTTAGTATTCGTCTTCGTTCCACAGGAAGTCGTCATCTGTAGGATAATCGCTCCAGACTTCTTCTATGGATTCATAAATTTCACCTTCGTCTTCAATGGCCTGAAGATTTTCCACCACTTCCATTGGCGCGCCGGTCCGGATGGCATAATCAATTAATTCTGCCTTTGTCATTGGCCAGGGGGCATCGCTCAAAAAAGAAGCTAATTCTAGTGTCCAGTACATATCCTTAAATGTATTTTAAATTTTTGCAAAAGTAAAAAAATAGATGTGAAAAATAATCTTTTCCTATCTGATTTCCAATTAATTTGATTTTTCTTTAATGGCTGCTATGAATAATTTTGCGGGAACCGTCAAAGAAGACTTCAACACACAGCCGCACTCATTTTCTCAAAAACCATTCCACAAACTTTTTTATGCCATCGCGGAATTTTGTGGCAGGCTTATACCCCAGCATGCCACTTGCCTTGCTAATATCTGCGTGCGTTTGCGTAACATCTCCAGGTTGGTGCGGCAGCTCTATTTTACGGGATTTCTTCTGTAAAGTGTCCTCAATAGTTTTCAACATTTCATTTAGGGTAATCACCTCATTTTCACCTAAATTAACAATTTCGTATACACCGGTATTCAACTCCAGATAATCTGCAGTTTTTAAAATTCCTGACACAATGTCGTCTATATAAGTGTAGTCGCGTGCAGTGGTGCCGTCTCCATAAAAAGGCACTTCCTGATCATCTGATATAAGGCCTGTAAATTTATGGATGGCAAGATCCGGCCGCTGGCGCGGCCCATATACTGTAAAGAAGCGGAGTTGGATCATATCGATCTGATACAGGTGATGATACACATGACCGATAATTTCACCACATCTTTTGGTGGCTGCATATGGTGAAACAGGCCTGTCCACGGGGTCTTCTTCTGAAAAAGGAACCTTTTCATTATTACCGTAAACACTGGAAGAGGAGGCGCAGATAAATTTACTCACCCCAAATTCGCGGCAAAGTTCCCAAATGTTCATAGTTCCCCTGATATTCACGTCCTCATAATCAAGCGGACGCTCAATGGACGGCCTAACTCCTGCCAGGGCTGCAAGGTGGATTACGAAATCCGGACGGTGCGCGCGAAAGATTTCTGCCAAGCCATCTTTATCCCTAATATCCTGGTAATAAAGTCGGTAGACATCTGAATACGTAGCTTTAACCGTTTTAAGAATATCCTTTTGCTTATCTTCAAACGAAAATGGCAAATCAATGCCTGCGCTCGTAAGAGTATTATTGATTTTAATTCTGTAATCATAAAAATTATCAAAATTGTCAATGTTTATGACAGAATGTCCAACACTTAAAAGCCGCTCCACAAGGTGTGATCCAATAAAACCACTTCCGCCGGTAACAAGATATATCATCTGATTTGTTTACTTGTACAAAGCTATTAAATTTAGAGCGTGAAATCTTTATTCCGTATTTTTACTCAAAATATAAAAAATGCAGTTCTCCGGACAGATCCTGAAGATGTGTACCCAAAACGGTAAACCAATTCAGTATTACCTTAATTTAGGCAATGACCTTATTATGATGAATCAACTCATCGGCAAAACATTAACTATCCAACATATAGGATACCAGTGTCTATGCTGTGACAGTGATGAAAAAATATACCGCATGGGTTTCTGCAAAAAATGTTTCTTCGAAAGTCCATATGCCAGTGACACTATTATCCGTCCGGAACTTTCCACCGCTCATCTCGGAATTGGCGAAAGAGACCTTGAGGTTGAAAAGTCTATACAGCTTCACCCTCATATAGTATATCTTGCTTATACAGGCGATGTAAAGGTGGGTGTAACGCGTGAAAGTCAAATTCCGACACGCTGGATTGATCAGGGAGCCACCTTTGCCCTTCCAATTGCCAGAACCGATAACCGGTACGAGGCCGGAATGATAGAAGTAGCACTGAAGGAGCATCTGGCCGATAAAACCAATTGGCGGAAAATGCTTGAAGATGATTTTGAAGATGATCTGGACCTCAAAGATTTCCGGGATAAGATCCGCGAGTATTTTCCTGAAGATTTCCAGAATTTCTATTCAATGGAGCACGAAATGGAAAGGCTGGATTATCCTTATGAGGCTCCTGAGAAAATTGTGTCATTCACACTGGAGAAAAATCCGGAAATTTCCGGCACTCTGACCGGTATAAAAGGTCAATATCTTTGTTTTGACGGTGGCCGCTTCCTGAACGTGCGTGCGCACGAAGGTTATGTGATTGAACTGGAGGCTGACACTACAGAGTAGGACGTAATATTGTAAGAATAATTTTGCATCGTATAAAAGGCGGCGAATTACGTGGGTTAATTTTGTCACAAACCATCAATCACTTTGAAAAACAATAAGATACGCAAAACCCTTATAGTAATCGGAATACTGACAGTAATATTCCTGCTGGCAAATATTGGCATTAACCTGTGGTTAAAATATAAACTTCCGGACTATGTGAAAAACAATTCGGATTACAAAATTGCTTACAAATCACTGAACGTATCTGTACTGACCGGAAATATATCTGCCACTGAAATATCTGTAAACAGTAAGAATCCCCAAAACCAGAATGTGATCGGTTTAACGGGCACATTGGCAAGACTGGAAGTAAGCAGACTGGGTATTTATGATGCTCTCTTTAACAAAAGAATCAATACGTCGGATTTGCAGATGATTAACCCAGACCTGAATGTTGTGCTGGCAAAACCTATTGATGACCGTACCGGAAGGAAGCGCAGCCCTTTCGTATTCAGCAATATAGAGATCGAAAACGGTAATATCAGAATTTTCAGGCATACAAAACAGAAGTTTATAGAAGTGCAGGATCTTAAACTGAAGGTAGAGAATCTGCAGATGACCGAGGAGTCTGTAGAGTCGCGCCTGCCGGTCGTATTCGATAAATATGACATCAGCGGTAAGAATTTCTACTTTCGGCCGGATGATATTTATGGACTGACCGCCGACATAATCACAACGGAAAACGGCCTGATGAACATTAAGAATTTTAAGGTAACGCTCCTCTTAAGTCCTGCGCAGGCATTCCGTTCCAACCCCGCAAGAAACGCACTCTACGATTTCAAAGCCAGAGAAATGGACTTTAAAGATGTGCTTTTGGTTAAAAACAGGATTTCTCTCTCTAATTTTTCAGTTTCAAACCCCGACCTTAAGGTTTATACGTCCCCCACTGCCAGGAAAAACAAAAAAAAATTTAACTATGAGGTAAACCTGGAAGATATTGTTCTGGATAATGCGCATGTCGAAATCCTTAAGTCAAACGGCAGCAGGATATTTAACGCCAGGAACATGAACATCAACATTCATAAATTTCTGATGGACGAAGAGACATCCCAGGGAAACATCCCGTTCTCCTATGAGAAACTTGCACTGGCCGGAAAAGATGTTAATTACGCCACCGGTTCGCATATGATAGCAGCAGCAGATGTTTCCATTCGTCCAGAAAAGGCCGATATAAGAAATTTTTCGGTAAAGTCTTCAGGCAGCGGAAGTACGCAGGCAAACCTCAGCATCAGTCATGTGGCAGTGGCACTGGATTACTGGGAATATAAAGACAGCAAACTGAAACTGAACGCACAAAGTGTATTAATTAATAATTTACGCGGCACACTGAATACCACGCCTTCCAAAGACGTAAAGAAAGCTGCTTATGACTGGATTTCTTTCCCGCTTACTCTAAAGAAAATGCAGGTTATCAGCCCCCACTTTACACTAACGTCACAGGGGAGAACTACTGCATACACCAATCTGAACCTGAAGGCTCAGAATATCGTAATGGATGCAGAAACCGCAAAAGCACCCGTCCCCTTTAAGGCGCGAAACTACAGCTTAACTGTGAGCAGTTTTTCACGAAGACTCAATGAATTCTATAGCCTAAGCACCGGCCTGATGAAACTTCAGCCAAAAAATATGGTCATAAATAATTTAGTTATTAATCCTACTGTGTCGCGCTCCCAGTTTATCAGGATGATTCCGGCTGAAAAGGATCTTTACGATATTAAAGTCCAACAGATGACTGCTTCCGGAGACTGGGATTTAATTTCAGCAGACAAACATCTATATGCAGATGCGGTAACTCTAACAGGGATGAATGCGAATATCTTCCGGAGCAAAGTTCCTAAGGATGATCTTACCAGAAAACCGATGTACACGGAACTCCTGCGCAAAATAAAATTTCCTCTGGAGATAAAGACACTCGATGTAAAAAACTCGGTACTGGTCTATGAAGAAGATACCAAACAGAGCGAGGGACCCGGCAAACTGACTTTTGGCAATTTCAATCTGAATGCCCGAAACCTGAATTCAGCTAAGCCCAAAGGAAAAAGCACAAAAATCCCGATTACCGTAAGATGTAGTTTTATGAACGCGTCGCCCATGAATGTGCGCTGGACTATGGATACTGCCTCTCAAAATGATGAATTCAGCATCGCCGGAAACATATCAGATCTGCCGGCCGCCAGAATTAATGCTTTTATTGAACCCTACCTGAAAGCGAGGGCAACCGGAACCATTCAGGATCTTGTTTTCAATTTTCAGGGAAATGCTTCCGGACTTAACGGCACCTTAAATATGAAACATCAGGATTTGCAGGTTTCGCTACTGAAAGAGACCGGCGAAAAGAAAAAACTGCTTTCTGCAGTAGTGAATGTCTTTGTAAAGTCCAACTCCGGTGTGTTTCCTGCCTCCGTGGTGGTAGATGATGTAAAGCGGAACCCAACCAAATCCTTTTTCAACCTTTTTTGGCAGGGTATTCAGGAAGGACTCAAGAAAACCCTTATAGGTGCGAATGTAGAAAATACTGAAAAAACCCTTCGAAATACGGTAAAGGACACCAAAGCGACAGTGGAAGAAACAAAAACCTCGGTAAAAACCAAGGTTGAGAATGTAAAGGAGAAAATTAAAAAAGATGAGGAAGCGCCAGCTAAAAAGGAAGGGCTTCTGAACCGGATTTTTAAAAAGAAAGAGGAGCCGAAGTAAATCTAAGCATCACCGCTGTCTGCTTCGAAGTCATATTCATCCTGCTCTTCAATAGGAATATCACGGATAAAACTGTCGAATGTGTCCCCCGGATAATTACTGTCGGCACCGTAAGAATCAATGAGCATTCCACGGTTACCATCCAGATCCTGGGCTACATAAAGAACTTCATTATCGTCCGGGTTACTGAAACCTTCAAAACGGTAAGTTTTAAGAATTTTAAGTTCATTAGGCTGATAAACTTTCTCTGAACTGCTTAACTTCATTTCACCGGATTCATTCATTCTGAATTCCTGCGTTACTCCTTTGTGCATCAGTTTGTGCATCACTTGGCTCATTGTGAGCATAGGTCTTGGGGTTTCCATAATTATTTTGTATTTGATATTCAAAAATACGAAACTGCCGCAGCGATATGTTATAGAATTTAACTGATATTTTAAACTCCGGCCTTCAGTGTAGCTATCTCATCGCGCAGTTTAGCTGCCTTTATGAAGTCCAGATTTCGTGCAGCAGCTTCCATAGCTTTCTGCTTGTCTCCGATGAGTTTTTCAATATAATCAGAACCGTACGCCAGGCGCTCTTCTGCAACCTGCTTCATTATCGTTTTCTGTGTATACTTTTCATCCGGGAAATCCTTGGCACGTCCTACCAGCGCTTCCGATATCTTCTTGTTGATCTGAACCGGAGTAATGTTGTTCGCGATATTATACGACATCTGCTTTTCACGGCGGTAATTTGTCTCGTCGATCGCTGCCTGCATACTTTTAGTAATCTTGTCCGCATACATGATTGCCTTACCGTTAATATTACGGGCTGCCCGTCCAATTGTCTGGATCATGGACCTCCGCGACCGCAGCATTCCTTCCTTATCTGCGTCCAGAATGGTCACCAGGGAAACTTCCGGCAAATCGAGCCCCTCACGAAGAAGGTTTACTCCTATCAGAACATCAAAAAGACCTGTACGCAAATCCTGCATAATCTGTATACGCTCCAGCGTTTCGACATCGGAATGAATATAGCGGCAACGTATGCCGAACTTTGTAAAATAGCGTGTAAGTTCCTCGGCCATTTTCTTGGTTAATGTAGTAACCAAAACACGTTCATCAATCTCTGCCCGCATCTGGATTTCTTCAATCAAATCATCAATCTGATTCATTGTAGGCCTGATGTCAATTACAGGATCTAAAAGGCCGGTTGGCCGTATGATCTGTTCTATATACTGCCCACCGGTTTTCTCAAGTTCATAGTCTGCAGGAGTGGCAGAAACATAAATAACCTGGTTCTGCATGCCCTCAAATTCTTCAAACTTCAGCGGACGGTTATCCATGGCCGCCGGCAAACGGAATCCATAATCTACAAGGGCCTCCTTCCGGCTTCTGTCGCCGCCATACATCGCATGCACCTGAGGAATTGTAACGTGACTTTCGTCAATAACCATGAGGAAATCTTTAGGAAAATAGTCCAGCAAACAGAAAGGTCGTGAACCGGGCAGACGTCCGTCCAGATATCTTGAATAATTCTCTATTCCGGAGCAGTAGCCCAATTCCTTTATCATCTCCAGGTCCAGTTCAGTCCTTTCCTGCAATCGTTTTGCTTCCAAAGGCTTTTCAATACTTTCGAAAAAATCCACCTGTTTTACAAGGTCGTCCTGTATGGCTCGTACAGCGCCTACCATTGTTTCCTTACTGGTTACAAACATATTGGCAGGGTAGATATTAATTTCCTCAAAAACCGAAATTGTATTTCCGGATACAGGGTCGAAGGATACAATTTTCTCTATCTGATCACCAAAAAACTCTATTCTTACTGCGTTGTCGGCATAGGCGGGATACACATCCACAACATCACCTTTTACGCGGAAAGTCCCGCGCTGAAACTCATTTAGTGTACGCGAATACAGTGCACTAACCAGCGAGTGCAAAAGTCCGGTCCGGGTCATTTTTTCGCCCATTTTAAGAGACACCAGAGACTTGTGGAATTCCGACGGATTCCCGATACCATAAATGCAGGAAACCGATGCCACAATCAGTACGTCCCTTCTGCCCGACAGCAAACTGGCTGTTGCAGACAGCCGGAGTTTCTCCACTTCTTCATTGATGGAAAGGTCTTTTTCAATATATGTATTAGATGAAGCAATGAATGCTTCAGGTTGATAATAGTCATAATAGGAAACAAAATATTCCACCGCATTATCGGGGAAAAACTCCTTGAACTCCATGAACAGCTGTGCTGCTAAAGTCTTATTATGCGCCAGGACGATGGTAGGGCGCTGCACGTTATTCACCAGGTTTGCCACTGTAAACGTCTTACCGGAGCCGGTGACCCCGAGTAAAGTCTGATATTTTTCGCCGGCAATAACCCCCTGTGTCAGCTGTGCGATAGCAGTAGGCTGATCCCCAGAGGGTTGAAAGTCGGAGTGAAGTTTAAATTTCATAGTTCAAAGGTACAAAATCATGAGGCTAATCATTGACAGAATAGATTTTGATACATCATCCTCAAATCATATAAACAAAAAATGGGCAGTAAGTGTACTTTTGTAAAAACATCATTATGCGGACACCATTTATACAACTTACTATAGCAGTTTCCTGCTTAGCATTTTCCTGCCAAAACGGTACCAAAAGCCAGTCCACTACGGGAGGCGAAACTACGTTAGCACAGAACAGTAAAAATCCGGAACGCGGTTCACGTAATACGGACATTGCACCCGCCTTCAGCGGTCAAACCAGAATCGGCGGCGTTAGTACGGACTCACCGTACAGTGTAAATGTAATTACCGAAAAGCTGGGTAAACCATGGGGTATCATTAATTTTCCAGGCGGAAGATTTCTTGTAACAGATAAATCCGGATTTATGAGCATCGTTTCGGCTGACGGTAAAAATGTCACCAAAGTTTCAGGTTTCCCTAAAGTAGACAGCGATGGACAGGGCGGCCTGCTGGATGTGGTCCTTGACCCAGAATTCAGCAGCAACAGAATGATGTACTGGACTTACTCGGAACCGGTAAGTGGTGGTAATCATACTGCTGTTGCAAAAGGAAAACTTTCCGCTGATGAAAAAACAATTGAAAATGTATCGGTAATTTTCCGCGCTACACCCACTTATGATGGCGACAAGCACTTCGGAAGCCGCCTGGTTTTCGCAAAAGACGGCAGCCTCTTCATCAGTACAGGTGAGCGTTCCGATATGGAAACAAGGCCGCTGGCACAGGACCAGCAGAGCTATTACGGCAAAATCATAAAAATTAACAAAGACGGCAAAGCAGATGCAGCCAACCCTAAAATCAATGGATGGAAACCTGAAATATATACCACCGGCCACAGAAATCCGCAAGGTATTGCACTTCATCCACAAACAGGAGAGCTCTGGGTAGCTGAGATGGGTCCTAAAGGTGGTGATGAGGTGAACAGAATTACAGCGGGAAAAAATTACGGCTGGCCCACCATCACCTATGGCGAAGAATACAGCGGCATGACCATCGGTGCCGGAATTGGTCAGAAAGAAGGTCTGGAGCAGCCGGTTTATTTCTGGGATCCTTCAGTTTCACCAAGTGGTATCGACTTTTATACAGGTACTATTCCGGAATGGAAAAACAATATGATGGTGGGCTGCCTTAGCGGCAAGAAAATCATCCGTCTTGTGATAGAAAATAATAAAGTGACCGGCGAGGAATGGTTGCTTGGAGACCAGAATGAGCGTTTCCGGGATGTACTGAACGGCGCTGACGGCAATCTGTACGCTGTAACCGATAGTGGAAAACTCTATAAAGTGGCCAAAAAATAATAAAAAGGTATCTTTGCCGTAGAAAAATAAATTATGAAAAAGTTAATATTAACAGTGGCAGTAGCAGCTTTCGGGTTTGCAGGTGCACAAAGTGATAATGATGCATTCCGCGGTCCCGGTGACCTTCGTGTGAATGTGGGAGCTAATTTCCAGGCCGGTGGTACTGGTATCGCAGCGATGCTTGACTACGGTTTAGGCGAAAGTTTCTCGGTTGGTGCACAGGCGGGATATCTGTTGGGCGTAGAAGAAAATCTGCTGGACGGAGATGTAAAAGCGGAGCACCGATTTGATGCTAAAGCCAGAGTAAGTGCGCACCTTGGAGACGTGATCGGCCTGCCGCAAAATTTCGATATTTATCCAGGTCTTAATTTAGGGCTGAAAAATTTCGGTGGACATGCAGGTGTAAGATATTTCTTCGATAAAGGATTTGGCGTATTTGCTGAAACGCAGTTTCCAATTGCCAAATACAACACTGAAGGTACAGGTTACAGAAGGCTGAACAACCAGTTTGCATTCCTGATAGGAGCTTCTTTCGATCTTGGGAGAAGAGGTGGATCAGTTGCTGAGTAATTGAATCATTTAAAAAGACAAAACCGGAAAATTAAATTTTCCGGTTTTTTTATGTCAAGTCCTGATACAGAAACTTTATTTTGCTTCTTCCAGCTTCACTGTAAAGTGTCTCAGGATAGCAGGTTCCCAGGTAATATTATATCCTTTTTTGATGTCTTCCCGTCGGTCAAAAACGTTCTTTAACCCAGCAGCAATATAATCCATGTGATTGTTGGTGTAGGTTCTGCGCGGAATTGCCAAACGCAGAAGTTCAAGTTTCGGGTACCTGTTTTCCCTTGTTTCAGGATCCCGGTCGGCCAGAAGCGTTCCAATCTCTACACCGCGTATTCCGGCTTCCTTATAAAGTTCCAGGCCAAGAGTCTGGGCCGGGTATTCAGCCCGTGGCACATTAGGCAAGAACTTAAGTGCATCTACAAAAACTGCATGTCCGCCAATGGGTTTCTGAACCGGTATGCCGTATTCAATCAGCTTGTTTCCAAGATATTCCACCTGTGAAATGCGGCTGTGCAGATAGTCAAATTCCGTAGCTTCATCCAGACCCACTGCCAGAGCGTTCATATCGCGTCCCGCAAGCCCGCCATAGGTAATGAAGCCTTCATAGATAATTGTAAAGTTTGAGGCTTTCTGAAAAACTTCCTCGTTACGGAGCGCAATGAAACCACCGATGTTCACCAAACCGTCTTTTTTGGAACTCATTGTCATTCCTTCGCCATAAGAAAAGATTTCCTTACAGATTTCCTTAATGGTCCTGTCGGCCTGTCCAGCTTCACGGGTTTTAATGAAATACGCGTTTTCAGCATAACGGGCACTGTCAAAATAAATAGGAATACCGTAATGGTCGGAAAGTGATTTTACCGCTTTAATATTCTCCAGGGATACCGGCTGGCCGCCTGAAGTATTACAGGTAATTGTGATCAGACAGAAAGGAATCTGCTCCTTTGGGTACTCTTTATATATAGCTTCCAGTTTTTCAAGATCGATATTCCCCTTAAAGGGATGATCATTTTCAATGTCGAAAGCCTCGTCAATGGTACAGTCTACCGCATGTGCTTTACGGAATTCGATATGTCCTTTGGTAGTGTCGAAGTGTGAGTTACCGGGAATAACATCGCCATCCTTTACAAGAACTGAGAAAAGTACATTCTCCGCTGCTCGTCCCTGGTGAGTTGGTAACAGATAGGGGAAGCCTGTGATTTTATTCACGGTATCATAAAGTGCCTGAAAGGAACGGGATCCCGCATAACTTTCGTCACCCGTCATCATCGCGCCCCACTGGGAGTCACTCATGGCACCGGTACCCGAATCGGTAAGCAGGTCGATGTATACCTGTGAAGATTTCAGGTTAAAAAGGTTATAATCTGCATCCTTCAACCATGCTACCCTTTCTTCACGGCTAGACTGGCGGATTTCTTCAATCATTTTTATTCTGTACGGTTCTGCGTAAGGTAATTTCATTATGATATTTAAGTTGAGTTATTATTAAAAGGAAATGAAGATGCTGAATGTGCATCATAAGTAGAATCTTTGGCGGAAGAGTTACTCAGGAGCTTTGAAAACGGCCTTATCACTGTGAAAACCGGCTACACCTCCGCTCACGGCAAATTTCATGGCTGCGGCGGCACTCATGCCTGTAACTTCCTTCACGTTTTTTTCTTCGGTGATGATCACCCAGCCGGAAATGGCGTAAGAGTGCGGCAAATAAACCGCTACGTAATTTTCCTTATCCACGGCAGTCATATCTTCCTGAGTCAGGAAGCCAATACGCCAAACAACTGGGTTCTCAGATGTCCTGACCCACACGGGGCGCGTAAATTTCTTTTTGTCGCCTACGAACGAAGACATTACATCCTTGGTGGGGGTATAAATATGTTTTATGCCGGGCGTATTTTCCAGAAGTAAGTCCATACGGTCCAGCAACAGGCGTCCCAGCAGAAATTTATTTCCCAGAAAGCCTAAAAGCGTAACTGTGCCGATGATTGAAAGGAAAACTACTCCCGGCCATTTCTCGGAAATTGCCGGATAAAGGTTGTCTACACTGGAAACTATATACCAGATAAAGAAGACCGTAAGTCCAAATGGCCCCACTATCATAAGACCCTGAAAAAAGGATTTCAGGAGCATATTAAATACCTGTTGGACCTGCTCTTTTGTCATGCTGAAAACTGTAAGGTTAACCGTGAATGGTTTCTTTCTTTCCGTATCCCTGGATCACCTTTGCTTCATACTCCAGCCACTCTTCCCAACGCTTATTTACTTTTTCTTCGTTTCCCAGCTGTCTGGCGAATCCAATGAAGGTAGTATAGTGCCCCGCTTCAGAAATCATCAGTTCACGGTAAAATATCTTCAACTCTTCGTCCTTGATATTTTCTGTTAATACTTTAAAACGTTCACAGCTTCTGGCTTCAATCATTGCTGCAAAAAGCATTTTGTCAATAATCAGGTCCTCGCGGCTTCCCTGAATCATAAATTTGGCAAGATCATTTACATAATCGTCCTTACGCGGGCGGCCCAGTTCATAACCACGAGCTTTAATGATTTCATGCACCTGACCGAAGTGATCCAGTTCTTCCTGAGCGATCTTCAGTAGCTCGGTAACAATTTCAGGATATTCGGGAAGTAAAGTAATCAGGGTTATGGAATTGGTCGCGGCTTTCTGCTCGCACCAGGCGTGATCGGTAAGTATCTCACTAAGATTTCCCTCTGCAATATTAGCCCAACGCGGATCGGTAGGGAGTTTCAGCTTAAACATGAACTTGATAATTTTTTGTAAAGTTACTATTATTCTGAATATCTGAGGGGCAATTGCTTCTTTCAGAATTTCAGTGATTCCTTACATCATTAGTATTTTAGGCAGGTGAGCACGTCTGTGTGGCATTCAAATTGGAAATATCAACTCAACATTAAAAAAATAAATTATGAAAACGACTACAAGCCTTATCAAAAGAAGATCTGAGAAACTATTCCTCCTTACTGTTATGTTTTTCTCCAGCATCATCGCATTTGCACAGGATGCAACAGATGTAGATATTACAACATCTGAAACCACAACAACTACAACCACCGAAGAGTGGTTTACAAATCCGCTGTACTGGGTAGTGGGAGCGCTGGTACTGATTGTTATCATTGCTCTTGTAGCCCGAGGCAACAGAACAAACGACTAAATCACTTCATATATATTGTCACGAAACCGTCTCAGACTATTCTGAGGCGGTTTTTTTGCGAAGAAACTCAAGCGTTTTCCAGCCAAATGCATCTATCTTTTTCAATCCTTCTGCTATTAGTATGGCCAGCACAATATTGAAAAGATAAATCAGAACCATCAGCACCCACCACGGCATCTGCTCCTTCAGTGGAACTACTGCAAAATAAACCAGCGACGAACTTATGCCCTGAGCGAAATAGAAAAAGATGGCATTGCGGCCAATGTAGGTAATAAAACTTTCCTTACTGATTTTCAAACGGTTGTAAAGTGCAAAGAGAGTGATAAGTGAAAAGGAGGACCAAAGAATATATAGAGCCTTGGGAGGAAATTTGGCTTTATTCATTTTCAGGATATACTCTTTGCCTTCGTTCCAGTAAAGTACAGCCAGAATTATAAACATCAGGCCAAGAAGAGAAAGTACCCACGGCAAAGCAATCTTTTCACCTTTCAGGCGGTTGGCAATCAGGAATATACCCAGGTATAAAGTAACGTAGCCTACCTGCCCGCTGGGATAATAATGCGGAAGAAGATTAAAAACTACTGTCAGACCAAAGCATAAGGCAATAAACCAGTTTAGGTGTTTGGGAAAGAAGCGGATAATCAGCACGCCCAGGACCGTGAGTATAAAATACACCTTCAGATACCAGAAACTGCCCATCACAACCGGGAAAGTGTCGGCATTGGTGTACTGATGCAGGTACCAGTTACCCAGGTTTTGCCACTGCGGCATAGTGGATATATTCTGCGGAACGTACTTGGCACCGAAGGTTGAATAGAATTCCTGCATCCAGGCAAGACCAAATAGGGTAAGCCCGAAAACCTTAAACAGGTAATCTAGAAAAAAGAGAAAGGTCACAAAAATCATAAATGTAATCTGAAGTTTCAGCAGCCTGTATAATGTCTTTTCCACATTACCGCCGGATGTTAGCCCCGATAATGCATAAAAAAGCGGCACATCAATAAGCAGTGAAAGCACCCGAATTTCAGTGGGAATATAAAACTGCCCGGACCAGAAAACAGTGTGAATAAAAATAATGGAAAGCGTTGCAAAACCCTTCGCAAAGTCAATGTAGAGGTCTCTTTTCATAGTTTCTGTTATGCGTCAAAGTTATTCTTTTTCAGCTCACAGAAAAATATACTTTTTGCAGAAATAAAAGGTGCGAATGACCACTTCTGTCTTTTTTGGCGAAGGATTACTTCCCGATCATTTTCTTTATGGAATTCAACTTCATTAAAGCCTCAATAGGCGTTAGCGTATTAATGTCGATTTTATGCAGTTCTTCACGGATGTTCTCCAACACAGGATCGTCCAGCTGAAAGAAAGACAGCTGCAGATTTTCCTCGGTTAGTTTTTTAACAGATTCGCGCCCGTCGCCGGTATTTCGGCTTTGCTCCAGGGTCTTCAGGATTTCGCTGGCACGGTGCACAACCTTTGCCGGCATCCCTGCCAACTTAGCTACGTGGATACCGAAACTGTGTTCGCTGCCGCCCGGCAGCAGTTTGCGCAAAAAGATAATCGACCCCTTATTTTCCTGAATGGATACGTGAAAATTCCTGATCCTTGGAAAATTCAGGGTCATCTCGTTAAGTTCATGGTAATGAGTGGCGAAAAGTGTCTTGGCCTGAGTGGGATGCTGATGAAGATATTCCGCAATAGCCCACGCAATTGAAACACCGTCGTACGTGGAAGTTCCCCTGCCAAGTTCATCCAAAAGGATCAAACTGCGGTCGGTTATATTGTTAAGGATGCTGGCAGCTTCATTCATCTCCACCATGAAAGTAGATTCGCCGGCTGAAATATTATCAGTTGCTCCTACCCGGGTAAATATCCGGTCCAGCAAACCTATCTCCGCATATTTTGCAGGCACAAAACTGCCAATTTGAGCCAGCAGGCAAATCAAGGCAGTCTGCCGCAGTATCGCTGATTTACCGGCCATGTTAGGACCGGTAACCATTATGATCTGCTGCGTTTCGCGGTCCAGAAATACATCATTTGGAATGTATTTTTCACCCAGTGGCAATGCACTTTCGATGATGGGGTGCCTGGCTTCGCGGATATCGATCGCAAATCCTTCATTTAGAACAGGTCGGGTATAACTTTCGGAAACCGCAAGTTCAGAAAACCCTACAGCAACGTCCAGTTGGGCTACAAGTCCGGAGTTGCGCTGTATATCTGCCATAAACGACATCACATAAGCACAGATTTCGCGGTAAAGCCTGTATTCCATTACAGATATTTTCTCTTCAGCGCCCAGGATCTGGGTTTCGTATTCCTTCAGTTCCTCGGTGATATACCGTTCGGCGTTTACAAGCGTTTGCTTACGGATCCACTCGGCAGGTACCTTATCTTTATGCGTGTTCCGGACTTCTATATAGTAGCCGAATACGTTGTTAAAATCTATCTTCAGTGAAGAAATACCCGTTCTTTCCACTTCACGGTTACACATGTCATCCAGAAAGGACTTCCCTTTTTGCTGCAGTCCGCGCAGATAATCCAGTTCTTCCGATACGCCACCTTTGATTACATTTCCTTTGGAAAGCATCACGGGAAGTTCGGCGTTCAGATGCGACTCCAGATATTTTATAAGTTCAGTAAGATCTGTGACCGGCTCCAGCCAAGCTGCAATTTCCTTATATGCGGAAAGTTTCCCGCTGATTTTCAGCTATGCTTTGCAAACTGTGGCGCAACGAACCCAGCTCCTTTGGCGAAATCTTCTCGGCGGCAAGTTTACCCATAAGCCGTTCCAGGTCAGAAATCGATTTCAGCAGGACCTGAATATCATATTTGAGGATATCCTGATCGTTAAAAAATTCTATCAGCGAAAGCCTGGACTGGATCTCACCTATATTTTTCAGTGGAAGGATGATTCTCCGTCTCAGCAAGCGTCCTCCCATAGGCGTGGATGTTTTGTCAATGATATCCAGCAAACTCCGGCCTTCTCGGTGAGCGGGCGAAACTACTTCCAGGTTTCGTAGGGTGAACGGGTCCATCATCAGATAATCCTCCTGCGGGATCTTCTGAATTCGGGTAATGTGAGTCAGCAGATCGTGGTGCGTATCCTCTACCAGATAAGCAAATATGGCACCTGCGGCAGTTATTGCCAACTGCAGTTCGTCCACCCCAAAACCCCGCAGAGAGGAAGTTTTAAAATGAGCTGTGAGTTTGTCGACTGCGTAGTTATACTGGAACGCCCAGTCCTCCAGCCGGAAAAAACTACGGTGATTCAGTTGGGATGGGATTTCTTTTGTACGCTGAAAAAGGATTTCGCTGGGATCAAAAGTGTTAACAATGTGCAGAAGCTTCTCCAGATTTCCCTCGGAGACAAGAAACTCACCTGTAGAGACATCAACAAGTGCCAGTCCGTACATTTCCTTTTCTCTGTGAACCGCGAGCAGGAAATTGTTCTTTTTTGAATTCAGCACCTGATCATTGAAAGTAACGCCGGGGGTAACCAGCTCTGTAACACCGCGCTTTACAATTCCCTTAACCGATTTAGGATCCTCCAATTGGTCACAAATGGCTACGCGGAGTCCTGCACGAACCAGTTTCGGCAGGTAGGAATCTACAGAATGATGCGGAAATCCTGCAAGTTCAATATGACCTTCTCCATTGGCCCGTTTCGTAAGTACGATACCCAGGATTTGGGAAGCGCGAACAGCATCCTGGCCAAACGTTTCATAGAAGTCCCCTACCCTGAAAAGCAGCAACGCATCCGGATATTTTGCCTTAATGGTATTGTACTGCAACATTAAAGGGGTCTCTTTCTTCGCTTTGGCCATTGTAATAGTTAAAATTGAGGGTAAAAATACAAATATTCTCAGGAAGCATTTCAGCAGGTGACGGATATATGACCGTTAAAACAGGGCATAATGTCCGCTCCATCCCCAGCGATAAAGTATCTTTGCGGTACAGAAAAATTATGGCAAAGAAATTAAAACTTGAAGATTTAGGCCGTGTAGACAGGGAAACCTTTAAGCAGATTACAAAAATTCCGGTTACAGTGGTGTTGGATAATGTACGTAGCATGCACAACGTAGGTGCAGTTTTCCGTACTTCAGACGCTTTTATTGTAGACAGGATTATTCTTTGTGGCATTACTCCGGTACCGCCTCACCGCGAAATTCACAAAGCAGCTCTGGGCGCGACCGAAACCGTGGACTGGATTTTCGTTAAAGATATTTCAGAAGCACTGCAAAACCTGAAAAATGAGGGCTCTACAATAGTTGGACTGGAACAGACCACAGCCAGTGTAAACATTGAAGAGTTTGAAGTACAGCACGACAGGAAATATTCCCTGGTATTCGGGAATGAAGTAGACGGTCTTAGTGAAGAGGCACTCCCTTTTTACGACTGTTTTCTGGAGATTCCTCAGTTGGGAACAAAACATTCGCTGAATGTGTCTGTATGTGCCGGGATTGCCATCTGGCATTTCTTTAAAGACTTAAAATAAAAACTGCAAAGCCCTGAAAGGCAGTGCAGTTTGAAATAAATCTAATAAAAAGTAAAAATGAAAGGCGACAAAGATATCACATCCGCATAATATCTTCCAAACTTTTTGTCCGGATAAATCAAACTTTCACAAAAATCCTGCTAGTCTTCAAATTTTATTATTTTAGCATATGTTTATTAAAGATTATATTTCCAAGGATTATCCGGCTTTTAACGTGACCGATTCCGTAGAAGCGGCATCGGAATTTGCCAAAGAGTTTGGATATTCACATGTCTTCATAAAAAAGAAAGGTGCGTATGCAGGTGCCCTAAGCCAGAATTTTCTGGAGGAAAGTCCGGAAGGACCATTAGAAAGCCTGGAACTTCACTTCGAAAAATTTGCAATTAAGGCAGACGGAAGTATCCTGGACACGGTTAAGCTTTTTCACACATTCAACTCCAACGTGGTACCTGTGATTGGAACCAACGAAAAATATTTGGGATACATTTCCTGTGACGATATTTTCAGTGAGTTCTCAAAATATCCGCTTTTCTCCGAACCCGGCGCCATCCTTACCATTCAAACCAACTCAAAACATTATTCCTTCACGGAGATTTCGCAGATTGTGGAAACCAATAATGCCAAGATTTACGGTTGCTATGTAAGCGCCATCAACGAAGATAATTTTTGGCTTACACTAAAGATCAGCAGTGAAAACCTGACGTCAATTGATGAGACCTTTGAAAGATATGGCTACAATGTAGTTCATAAGCATTATAACGATGAGAAAGAGGATCTGCTGAAGGACCGTTTTGGTTTTTTTCAAAAGTTCCTGGAATTTTAATAAACTGAGATTAATGAAAGCTGCCATATATTCCCAGAAAAAAGACCTGGACACTTTTTTATACCTAAGTAAGTTCATTTCTGAACTTGCAGGCCGGGGCATCGAATCCGTACTTCACAGGGACACCGCGCGGGACCTACAGTTTTCCCGCGATTTTGACACATTCAGTTCACGGGAGGAGCTCCAGACTTACGGCGTAGACTTCTTTTTCAGTTTTGGCGGAGACGGAACTATTCTGAATGCACTTATCTACATTCAGGACCTCGAAATTCCGGTCATCGGTGTCAATACCGGCAGACTGGGTTTTCTGGCAAGCTTCAGCAAAGAAGACATCTTCAATAATATAGACAGTATAGTAAAGGGCGACCTGGTGCTGAGCAAACGGTCGGTCATTGAGGTCTTTACCGAAAAGAACAGCATCGCCTTCCCATACGCGCTTAACGATGTATCTATCAGCCGTAAACAGACCACCGCCATGATAACGGTAGACACCTATATAAACGATGATTTCCTGACGGTTTTCTGGGCAGACGGCCTCATCGTTTCCACACCTACCGGATCTACAGCGTATTCACTAAGTTGCGGCGGTCCTATCATTTCGCCTACCAATGATAATTTTGTACTTACTCCCATTGCGCCACATAATCTCAATGTTCGCCCAATCGTGGTGCAGGATGATGTGGAAATCCATCTGAAGGTAACCAGCCGGGTGCCTCAATATTCTCTTTCACTGGATTCGCGCCTGTACGAGCTGGATATCGAGGAAGAGGTACGTCTGAAAAAAGCGCCATTTGAACTGAACCTGCTCTTGCCCAGAGACATTAATTTCTTCGACAAGCTAAGGGAAAGGCTACTTTGGGGAAAAGACAGACGCAACTGAGGTCATTCGCAAAAAAACCTTAACTTTACAAGATATTTCAAAACGCAAATTCAATCCTTAAAAAGTAAAAATTATGAGTAGAATGTTTCCGGCAGGAGTTGCCACAGGTGAAATGGTAACAGACCTTTTTCAGTACGCTAAAGAAAATAAATTTGCGCTTCCCGCTGTAAATGTTATTGGGTCCAGCAATGTAAATGCTACCATGGAAACCGCTGCAAAACTTAACTCGCCGGTAATTATTCAGTTTTCTAACGGTGGTGCTGCTTTCAACGGTGGTAAAGGTCTAAGCGCCGATGCGCAAAAATCTGCCATTCTGGGCGGAATTGCCGGTGCTCAGCACATCCATACATTGGCAGAGGCGTATGGTGCGACTGTAATTTTACATACAGACCACTGCGCGAAAAAACTGCTTCCCTGGATTGACGGTCTTATGGATGCAAGTGAGGATTTTTACAAGAGAACAGGAAAATCACTGTACAGCTCTCACATGCTGGATCTTTCTGAAGAATCTCTGGAGGAGAATATGGAAATTTCCTGCAGATATTTTGAAAGAATGGCAAAGATGGGCATGACCCTCGAAATTGAGCTTGGAGTTACAGGTGGTGAAGAAGATGGTGTGGATAACACAGGCGTAGATTCTTCAAAACTTTACACTCAGCCTGAGGAAGTAGCATATGCTTACGAAAAACTGAAGGCCATCTCTGATAACTTTACCATTGCAGCAGCTTTTGGAAACGTGCACGGTGTATACAAGCCGGGTAACGTAAAACTTACACCGAAGATTCTGGACAACTCACAGAAATTCGTTCAGGAAAAATTTGGTACCGCCGAAAAGCCGATTAATTTCGTTTTCCACGGTGGATCAGGATCTACACTGGAGGAAATTAGAGAAGCGATTGATTACGGAGTGATTAAAATGAATATTGATACCGATCTTCAGTTTGCCTATACCGAAGGTGTACGCGATTATGTAGCTGAAAAGATGGAATATCTGAAAGCACAGATCGGAAACCCGGACGGTGACGACAAACCAAACAAGAAATTCTACGATCCAAGAGTATGGATCAGAAAAGGTGAAGAAACTTTCGGAACAAGACTGGTTCAGGCGTTTGAAGACCTGAACAACGTAAACACCTTGAAATAACATTTTTTGAATCCCGCAGAAACTCTTTATATCATTAATTTACAGCGTTTTTGCGGTATTCTATTTTAATAAATATTTGATAATGGCATTTGACTGGTTTAAAAGAAAGGCGCAGAATATAACCACTTCCACGGAAGACAAAAAGGATGTTCCAAAAGGATTGTGGCACCAGACTCCTTCGGGAAAGGTGGTAGAACATGAAGAACTGAGGAAGAACAACTATGTTTCTCCAGAGGACGGCTTTCACGTACGTATAGGCAGTACAGAATTCTTTGAGATGCTTTTTGACGGAAACCAGTATACTGAACTGGATAAAGATGTGGAAAGTGTGGATATCCTTAATTTTAAGGATACTAAATCCTATTCGGACCGTTTGAAGGAGGTGAAAGCCAAAACCAAACTTACTGATTCTATCCGGAATGCTACCGGTACCGTTAATGGAGCACCCATGGTGATTTCCTGTATGGACTTTTCTTTCATAGGAGGATCTCTGGGTTCTGTAATGGGTGAAAAAATCCGCCGTGCGGTAGATTACTGTATGGCCAATAAGCTTCCCTACATGATCATCTGTCAATCCGGTGGCGCCAGGATGCAGGAAGCGACCTACTCGCTGATGCAGCTGGCTAAAGTACAGAGTAAACTTGCACAGTTGTCCGAAGCCGGACTGCCGTACATTGCTTATCTGTGCGACCCGACTTTTGGCGGTATCACAGCCTCTTTTGCGATGACAGCGGATATCATTATGGCAGAACCGGGAGCTCTGATCGGATTTGCAGGGCCGCGCGTAATTAAAGAAACCATTGGCCGTGATCTACCGGAAGGTTTCCAGACATCGGAATTCATTCAGGAAAAAGGATTCGTAGATTTTATCGTACGCCGTACCGAAATCAAGGAAACAGTTTCCAAAACGGTTAAACTGTTAACCCCGGCTTAATCATAAATATACTCTATAGATCTCACCCTATCGGGTGAGATTTCTTTTTATGCGGAAGTTACCAACCATATTTGTCCGAACCATTTCAACATTAAGTTTTAAAAAGATTCTGATGCTGATCAGGGCTACAGCACCTCATCCATTATTTACACTTTTAAGTTTTTATGCAACCATAAGATCTTTCGCACTGGCGCAGAAGCATTTCCCCAGAACCAGCTCGGCGAATGGCATCGGAAATGCCTACCGACACGCCTTATGGACTTGCCTGATTATGATGTACTGCTGCAAGATTTCATCGCCGCAAAAGGCACTTAACTTCTGCAAAAAGATTACAGACCTTCATGAGGAGCTCTTTCCGAATCAACCATTGGAAAAGAAGATGGACCTTCATAACAACCAGGTAGGAATGGATCTTTTTATGGAACTTCTGCAGGGCATCCACCGTCAGTTTTTCGAAACTTCCTTTTTTGTAGAAAAATTAATGGTTAAAACTAAAACTGCAGTAGTACTTTCAGACATTGACCAGGAACCTGTTGAGGAACTGCTATATCTAGAGGAGTAAACTGTTTCCGGAGTTCATTAACAAGACAGCCACTTCCTGAAGAAATGGCCGACCTGTCAATATTTAATCTAAAATTAAACTTCAACTGTTGCTGCACGGTAATTATGCACCAAATCCTGCTGCACATTTGTGGGCACCAACTGATAATCGGAAAACTTCATGCTGAATTTCGCTTTACCACCCGTAAGGGACCTCAGCGAAGACCCGTAGTCATTCATTTCGGCCAGCGGCACTTCGGCCATAATTTTCTGGTAATGACCTTCACTGTCCATGCCGGTTATCATGGCGCGGCGGGTTTGCAGGTCACCCATTACATCACCGGTGGTTTCTTCAGGGCAAAGAATTTCCACATGATACATTGGTTCCAGCAACTGCGGCCTGGCATTATTGAAACCGTCTTTAAATGCACCGGAAGCGGCCAACTGGAACGATATATCATTACTGTCCACACTGTGCATCTTTCCGTCGTATACCACCACGCGGACGTTCTGACAGGGAGATCCAGTTAAAGGCCCGTTTTTCATCTGCTGCATAATACCTTTTTTTATGGCTCCGATGTAACGGTTGTCAATGGCGCCTCCAACAATACACCAGTAGAAAGCCAATTTACCTCCCCAAGGCAGGTCTTCAATATCTTTCTGACGTATGCTCAGGCCTGCAGGTTCTTCCATTCCGTCGTTATAATTTTCAACACGCATATGAATTTCCGCAAACTGTCCTGCTCCACCTGACTGCTTTTTATGACGGTAATCTGCATCGGCGCGTCCCGTTATGGTTTCCCTGTACGATATTCGCGGATCCTTCATCTGCATTTTTACACCAAAATCCCGTTCAAGTCTGTGCTTTAGCAAATCCAGATGCAACTGTCCCTGTCCTCCTATGATAGCTTCATGAGTGTCAGCATCAATATCAAGTTTCAGGGTTGGATCTTCTTCTTTCAGTTTGTTCAGAGCTGCAAACAGCTTTTCTGTATCAGCTGTAGTTTCAGCCCAAACAGCTTTTCTTACACGGCTTTCCGGAAACTCCATGGGTCTGATACTTCTACTGATCCCACGGGCATTAAGAGTGCAGTTGGTACGCGCAGATTTAAGTTTTACGGTAACTCCCAGGTCGCCGGCCTCCAGCTGTGTTACAGGAATACGTTCCTTCCCTTCCGATATAAAAAGCTGCGCAATGCGTTCCACTTCTCCTGTGTCGGCATTTACCAGTTCATCTCCAGGTTTCAGAATGCCGGACATCACCTTAAAGTAGGAAAGCATGCCTACCTGAGGTTCGGAGGTTGATTTATAGATAAATACTGTCGTCTTTTCCGATGGATCGCAGTGCAGATCATTTCCATCCTGCAGCTTCCTTGCTGGCCGGTCCAATGGCGAGGGTGCAATATCGTCTATAAAGCCCATTATTCGGCCGCTGCCCATGTCTTTCAGACCGGAAGTCACGAACACGGGGAAAAACTGCTGATGAGCCAAAGCAATCGTTATCCCTTTTGCAAGTTCTTCTTCGGTAAGAGTTCCCTGCTCAAAGTACTTCTCCATCAGACCTTCTTCATTCTCGGCTGCAATCTCTACCAAAGCATTATGCAATTCATTTGCCCTGGACATTTCGCTTTCTGGAATAGGCTTCTTTTCCGGCTTGCCGCCACTTTCGGGAAATTCATACAGGACCATCCTCAATGCGTCCACAATCTGATTAAACTGTCCGCCTGAGCTTAGTGGATATTGTACAGGAACAACGCGCGAGCCAAATCTTTCACGAGCCTGCTGCAGAGTGCTGTCATAATCAGCCTTTGGGTGATCCATTTGATTGATTACAAAAACAGCGGGGGTTTTATAATGCTGGAGATATTCCCACACAAGTTCGGTTCCTACCTCAACACCACTTGCCGCATTCAGTACAATAACAGCAGTATCCGAAACCTTCAGGGAAGATATCACCTCACCCACAAAATCATCGAAGCCCGGAGTATCCAGCACATTGATCTTGTTGTTTTTCCAGTTCACAAACATCTGGTGCGAGAAGATTGTGTTTTCCCGCTGATGCTCCAAATCTGTATTGTCACTCACAGTGTTGTGACTTTCTACACTACCACGGCGCCTTATGGCTCCTCCTTCATACAACATTGCCTCTATAAGCGTGGTTTTGCCCGAACCGGAATGTCCCAGCATCACCACATTACGTAAATCTTTTGTTTGTGCACTCATAGTATTGATGGTTTTTAGTTTCTTGGAATCGGAAGCCACATTGGGGAAGACCCATCATCCGCATATTGGAAAACTAAAGTTACAAAACTTTAAAATGTGTTGTAAAAAACTTTCCATGGTTTATCCATGATATTTAACATTGTTTTCCGAAAAGGCCTATTTTTAACGAAATTTTCATAAGAATGGTTTTAAGCAGAATCTGGTCGGCCTTCATTATTGTAGCCATTGTAGTAGCGAGCATAAAATACCTGTTTTTTCCGGCGTACGGTGATATTTATAACGACATGGTTGTTGGTAAGGGTGGAGACACCGTCCAGATTGCGCAGCAACCGCTTGCGGGTATGACTCCCTCGGTTCAGGAAGCACTGAAAACGACCGATCTTTACGAAGAGCAGCATATTTCCTATAAAACGGACAGCCTGAAGCAGAGTGTTCAGGTCTATCGGGTGCAGGCCACAGACGGTGTGATCGGGACTTCCGAAACGGCGGTGAAAATCTGCTTAGGACTTATTGGGATTATGACGCTGTTTATGGGCTTTATGAGTATTGCCGAAAAGGCCGGTGGCATTAACCTGCTTTCGCGTATGATCCAGCCGTTTTTTTCCAGACTGTTTCCTGAAGTTCCTAAGAACCATCCTTCATTCGGTCATATGATGCTGAATTTCAGCGCGAACCTGCTTGGACTGGATAATGCGGCCACTCCTTTTGGACTGAAAGCTATGGAAAGCCTGCAGACCTTAAACCCATCTGCCGAGCGTGCCAGTAACGCGCAGATCATGTTTCTGTGTCTTCACGCAAGTGGTTTAACGCTTATTCCGGTTTCCATAATTGCGATCCGGGCATCCATGAACGCGCAGAACCCAACCGATATATTCCTGCCCTGTCTTATTGCGACATTTGCTGCTACGATGGCTGCTATGATAATCGTATCCATCAAACAGAGAATAAATCTGTTTCAGCCTGTGATCCTTGCCTATATCGGTGGAATCTCAGCGGTGATTGCTGCGCTGGTTGTATTTCTGCTCAGACTTAACCAGTCTGAACTCGCCGGTTTCTCAAAAGTGCTGAGCAACGGGATTATCCTGCTGATATTCTTCGCCATTATCCTGGGCGGAATTTATAAAAAGATCAATGTATTTGATGCCTTTATCGAAGGAGCAAAAGAAGGCTTCTGGACCTGTGTGAAAATCATTCCTTATCTGGTGGGGATGCTCATCGCCATCTCGATGCTGAGGACGTCCGGTGTGTTTGAGGTCATCATAGACGGCATGAAATGGCTTGCTGCCGCTGCAGGTACCGATACACGGTTTGTAGATGGACTACCTACGGCACTTATCAAACCCCTTTCCGGATCAGGAGCTCGTGGAATGATGGTGGACACTATGGCTACCTTCGGCGCCGACTCCTTCCCATCGCGTTTGGCGGGAATCCTTCAGGGAAGCTCCGATACCACGTTTTATGTTATTGCGGTATACTACGGCGCTGTAAACATCAGGAACACACGGTATACGGTGGGAGCCATGCTGCTTGCGGACCTGGTGGGTATTATAACGGCAGTTATACTGGCCTATATGTTCTTTGGCTAAGAAAATAAAACCGCCTTTGTTTAGGGCATTATGTCTGTTTCAGTCGCCGAAAACTTCATTATGCTGTTCGGCGACACGTATAAAAGTAGTTCTTTTTGAAAGTTCCTTAAGCTGGGATGCCCCGACATAAGTGCAAGCAGAACGCACTCCGCCTAAAATATCTCTAACGGTATCGGCAACAGCACCACGGTAAGGCACCTGTACTGTCTTCCCTTCGGAGGCACGGTATTCGGCTACACCTCCGGAATGTTTGTCCATGGCCGTTTTTGAGCTCATACCATAAAACTGGCGGAACTTCCTACCGTCAACCTCAACAATCTCACCCCCGCTTTCTGCATGGCCGGCCAGCATACCTCCCAGCATCACGAAATCGGCACCGCCACCGAAGGCCTTGGCAACATCACCAGGAATACGGCAGCCACCATCGGAAATAATATGACCGCCCAAACCGTGCGCGGCGTCGGCACATTCAATAATGGCAGAAAGTTGCGGATAGCCCACACCTGTCTTTATTCTGGTGGTGCATACGGAACCGGGTCCAATGCCAACTTTAATCAGATCTGCACCGGCGAGTATCAGTTCTTCCACCATTTCACCGGTCACCACATTTCCCGCAATAATTGTTTTAGCAGGAAAATTATGTCTCATTTTCTGAACAAATTCTACAAAATATTCTGAATACCCATTTGCCACATCAATGCACAAAAATTCAAGTCGCGGATGGTTTTGAAAGATGGTTTTAACCTTCTCCTCATCTTCCTTACCTGTGCCTGTACTCACTGCAATGTGTTCATAAATTCCCTCTGGGGGCGTGCCAAGAAAATGATCCCATTCCTGAAGCGAATAATGTTTATGAATGGCAGTCACCAAACCTTCTTTTGCCAGTGCATTGGCCATCTGGAATGTACCAACCGTATCCATATTAGCTGCAATCACCGGTACTCCACTCCAGTTTTTCTGTGAATTCCTGAAGGTGAAGTTGCGGGATAAATCTACTTCGGCGCGGGATTTTAGTGTAGAACGCTTAGGCCGGATCATCACATCCTTAAATCCAAGTTTTATATCATTTTCAATTCTCATTTTACTTTACTTGATCAATATCAATCCTGATCAGCAATAGCCTGATTCACCACGCGCAGTGCTTCATTCCTTAAAGCGACATTCCCACGGTTAAGTTCCAGAATTATTTTACGGACTTCCTGCAGATAAACACGTGCAAAATCGGTATCCTCTTCAGAAATTTCCTGTGCATTATCCATTATGTCGGCGTACTTTATTGTCTGCCCGTCAGGTGATATCCGGGCTAACCGCTGGAGTTCTTTTTCTTTACGGGTCCGGCGGTTCAAACGGGGATAATTCTTTTTAACATAAACATCCGTCAGCTCAATCACGAGATCCACTGTTCGGTCTGCCTCCTCTTCATTTAGATATTTATTTAGGAATTTCCGGATTTCTTCTGCCGTCACGGGCGTATCTTCCAGTACATCATGCAGTAGCGCGGCTGCGAGAACACAAATATCACCGGTGTGGGATTTCATTGTTTCCATAACCCTGATTGGGTGTACCATATACCGGTCCGGTGAATATTTCCGAAGTTGCTCCCCGTGGGCTGTATCTCCGAAATCAGTAATATGCTTAAGAATATCGTCCATGCTCAAGAATTAAATGTTGGCAGAACATTACCTGGGCCAACAAAATCTCCAGAAGTAACGGCAAAATTCATTCCCTAACAGTTGCTTACCAAAATCAGTATTTCTCCTGCGCTTTCATCATTTTCTTAAACTTTCCTTTGCTTTTCCGGATCCGGCAGCTTACCACCTTATATTCCGGACACATTGCTTCGGAGCAGTGTTCATCTGAGGTGATTATATTAAGCATAACTTCGGGGAAATGGAATGTGGAACTGAGAATACCGGGTTTCATCTCGTCCGTGATCCTGGCTTTGATGTCTACTTTTCCGCGCGGAGATTCAACACAAACGAAATCTCCGTCCATTATTTTTTCGCGGGCGGCATCATCGGGATTGATGAGCAGAACATCTTCGGTGAGAATTTCCACATTACCGGTCCGCCTCGTCATTGCGCCACAGTTATAATGTTCCAGTTCGCGATTGGTTGTGATGATATAGGGATAGTCCTTACCATGCTTTTCAACCTCATTGGACTCCTTAAAATCAATGAAGGTAAATTTTCCGAGACCCCGGTTAAATTTTTCGGTATGTAAAAGTTTTGTGTCGGTACCGTCCGGCGCAACAGGCCATTGCTTACCGCTGTTTCCCAGTTCGGTCCATTTTACGCCCGCAAAGAAGGGGACGATTTGCGAGATCTCCTGCAGCATTCCATCAGCGGTATAATCTGGCTGAGGATAACCCATGAGATTCATAATATCTACAATGATCTGACCGTCGGTCTTTGTTCCTTCCAATGGCTGCACTACCTTTTGGACCCGCTGGATTCGGCGCTCGCCATTCGTAAATGTACCCTCTTTCTCCAGAAATGAGGTTCCGGGCAGAATTACTGTAGCATGGCGGGCAGTTTCAGTCATGAAAAGTTCCTGAACTATGAGCAAGTCCAGGCTGTCCAGCGCTTTCATCACTTTTTGGGTATTCGGATCGGTCTGTACCACATCTTCGCCGATAAGCCAAAGGGCTTTTAATTTACCGCTGATCGCAGCATCAAACATTTCAGGAATTTTATAGCCAATATGTGCAGGTATTACACGCCCGTAAAACAGATTATAGCTTTCGTTAATTTCCGGATCGGTTACATCCAGATAGCCTGCGCCCTGATGAGGCTGGCAACCCATATCTGCAGCTCCCTGTACATTATTCTGGCCCCGTAAAGGATTTACGCCGGAGCCCTTTTTTCCAATATTACCTGTTATCATAGCCAAATCGGCAATAAGCTGCACTGTAAATGTGCCCTGCAATTGCTCAGTAACACCCAAGCCATGAAATTCCATGGCGGCCGTGGCCGTAGCGTAGGCAATTGAGGCTTCGCGAACCAGATTTTTATCAACGCCGGTGATACGCTCCAACTCATCTATGTCGAGCTTCAGTATTTCGGTTTTCATTTCGTCATAACCCTCTGTCCTGGTTCCTATAAAATCCCGGTCTTCCAATTCTTCACTGATAATATAATAGAGCATCATATTGAGCAGCGCGACGTTTGTTCCGGGCCTGAGCTGAAGGTGATATTTTGCGAATTTGGCCAGCTCAATTTTCCGCGGATCGATCACGATACCAGTAACACCCTTCATCATTCTCTGCTTAATCCTGGCACCTGTAACGGGATGTGCGACTGTAGGATTGGCTCCAATCACAAGAATACAATCCGTGTAAGCCAGGTCTTCAATTGAATTGGTGGCCGCTCCGGTACCAAAGGCACGCTGCATACCCAATGCAGTAGGTGAATGACAGACTCTGGCACAACAGTCTATATTATTGGTTCCGATCACGGCGCGCATAAATTTCTGCATCAGATAATTCTCCTCGTTAGGAGTCCGAGCAGATGATATTCCTGCAATGGCATCCGGTCCGTCGTGGGCCAGTATTTTTTTTAAGCTTTCAACAATAAATGAGTAAGCCTCCTCCCAGCTAACCTCCTCAAAATGGCCGTTCCTTTTAATCATAGGACTTCTAAGCCTGTCCGGATGATTGTAAAATTTAAATGCGTAACGTCCCTTCAGGCAAGTATGACCCAAATTGGCTTCAGCATCATAAGGACTTGTTATTGAAATTATCTCCTCTCCTTTTGTGGCTACATTCAGGTTACAGCCTACCCCACAGTATGTGCACACAGTTCGTGTTACTTTTTCCGGTACCGTTTCGGACATCTGGAAAATATCGGTGATTGCATCCGTAGGACAGGTTTGTGAACAGGCCCCACAGCTCACACAGTCGGATTCCATAAAACTTACGTCCATTCCTTTAATGATGTGCGAATCGTAACCTCTGCCTGCCATATTCAGCACCATTTGACCCTGTACCTCATCGCAGGCACGGATACACCGGAAGCAATTGATGCACATATTGAGGTCCGACCGCATATACGGATGACTTGTATCCGGAAGAAAATGATTTTTGCCTGAGGTTTCATATCTGACTTCCTGTAAGCCACTTTTGCGAACCACCAGGTCAAATTCGGAAGGTTGTTCAGCTGGTACAAACCTCTTTTCTTCCGGCAGATCAGAAAGCACCAGTTCAAGGATATTTTTCCGAAGGTTAATGATATTCGGCGAGTCCGGGTAGATGTAAAGGTTTCCGGTCACCGGAGAATGGCACGAGGCCATTGCCTTAGTTTTCCCGTCCTGCTCCAGTGCCACATCAACACAGCAAACCCTGCAGGATCCGAAAGGCTCCAAATTAGGTGCATCGCAGAGTGTAGGAATGGATTGCTGGCCTTTATGCCGCCTGATGAAGGAAAGCATGGATTCGCCGGGATAGAATTGAAAAGGCTGGTTGTTGATGTAGGCAATATTTTCCATCATTCTGAGGGTATTAATTGAAATGCAGGTTCAGTTCGTCGGCAAAATACATAAGTGCATTTCGGGCCGGCAAGGGGATACCGCCGCCATGAGCACAAAGTGAGCCCTGCTGTAAAGTACTGAGCAGATCCATAAACAGTTCCCTGTTCACAGTCTTCATATTATGAGCCGCTTCATGCAGCATTTCGTGCGCGCGTTTCGTTCCCAAACGACAGGGGAAACACTTTCCGCAGCTTTCAAGTGCAGCGAATTCAAAAAGATGCTCCAGATATTTTATCATCGGGAAATCCGACGGTATGCAGACCACCGATGCATGCCCCAGCAGAAAACCTTCTGTCGCAAAAGATTCAAAATCAACTGAGAGCGCCGGAATCTTTTCCACGGGTACAATTCCGCCTAACGGTCCACCAATATGAAGGGCTTTTACCGGTTTTCGGAAGCCGCCACCGTATTCATAAATGACTTTTTCCATTGTGGTGCCCATTTCAACTTCAACAATGCCGGGCTTATTGAAAATACCGTCCAGTGACACCAGTTTCGTACCTCTGGATTTTTCAGTTCCCAAAGCAGCGTACGCATCACCGCCGTTGCGCACAATCCATGCGGCAGCAGCCAATGTTTCCACATTATTCACCACCGTTGGCTTTAGGAAAAGCCCCTGCTGCGTGGGGAAGGGCGGTCTCGTGCGTACTTCCGGGCGCTGCCCTTCTATGGCGTTTATTAGTGCGGTTTCCTCGCCACAAATGTAAGCGCCCTGAGCTTTTATAACTTTAAAATTAAATGAAAAGCCTGAGCCTATAATATTGCTGCCAATAAGATTATTTGCATAAAGCTCCCGGATTTTCTCTTCAACCACACGAACAGCTTCGGGATACTCCGCCCGGATGAAAAGTACACCCAAGTTAGCTCCGGTACAAATCCCGGCTACGAGCATACCGAAAAGCACCAACAAAGGTCTTTCTTCCAGAAGATAACGGTCTGAAAAAGCTCCCGGGTCACCTTCATCGGCATTACAAATGATGAATTTATCATCGGAGATTTCATTCCGACAGCCTTCCCATTTTATTCCCATTGGAAAACCGGCACCTCCCCGGCCGCGGATCTGTGATAATTTTATTTCATTCAGAAGATCCGCTGAAGGCCGCTGTAAAGAATGCTGCAGTAATGTTTTAAATTCCTTTATGCTGTTAAAAGGTTCAGTGAGCAGCCGTACAGCAGAGGTCACAGAATAATGACCGTTTTGATTACCCTTTCCGGAGCTCACTATATTTTCAAGATCTTCGATGCTGCTGCCGGAGTAGTTCTTTCCGTTAAAATGAAAAGATGAATTCTCATGACAGCGACCCAAACACGTCATATGACCTACAGAATCTGCATCAAAATGCTGCATCACTTTTTCCAGTACATTGTCCTGTGTGCCGGCACACAAACAGGCAGAGCCGTTGCAGATATAAATTTCCTTACCCCTGTTTTCGGGTTTCATAAAATCATAAGCGGTAATACTGCCGTAGGTATTGGCTTCGCCCATCAGGAATTCGTCTGCCAACTGGCTGAGGGCTTCCGGCGTTGGTGTTCCGTTACCGCTTACAGCTGCATTTCCCATTTGCTCAAACAGGTTTCTGTGCAATCCTTTGCGGCCGGACAGGGCACTTAAATTCTTGGACATGAGTGCTTTATTTTTGTAGAGTGAAGTTAAGGAATTTTATCTGCGGACTCAACTTTTATCAGAAATCCCGCTGATATGGGCTGAAGCGTCTATATTTGCGAAAATTCGCAGTTATGGCTCCCTTCATTATCAGCATCGTTATTTTCACTCTTGTTCTTCTGACTGCATACAGAAGAGATTCTCTGCGGCTTCTGAATGCGGACTCCGATGTAAGAAGTCCGTTGCTGCTCATTTTGCTGAATGTGACCGGTATCCTTGTTTTTGGGCTTCTGCCACTGCTCTATTATCCTCTGCCAGAAATACTCCCAGCAGAACTGACTACTTTACAATGGCTTTCGCTTGGCGGCTTGGTCCTTCTCACCTCATGTTTCGCTTATTTCATTGCTGATAAGGACCTAAGGAAAAATGTTGTGAACGTTAATCCGGCAATATTGAAAAGCGGATTCCTGAGCCTGTATTTCACTGTGCGGATCACCTTTATCGCAACCTATGAGATCTGGTTCAGGGGATTTTTCCTCTTTTTCTGCATCGAAAGTTTCGGCACCGCTACCGCTGTTGCTATAAATGTGGCACTGTATGTTCTGCTGCATGCTGTAAACGGAAAAAGGGAAATGCTGTCCTGCATTCCCTTTGGTATACTGCTTTGTGCGGTGGCTGTCTGGTTTGAATCTCCTCTTCCTGCAGTACTGATTCATCTGGCACTTACGGTGCCGTATGACGTTCAGTTTGTAAGGATTAAGTCTAAGAGCCGCTAGCTTCGGTATTCAAAATCCGTCCGAGACTTATCATATGCTCATGAGCGGTTAGGTCAAACTTCACCGGAACAACAGAAATATATCCATCAGCGAGTGCGTTCTCATCTGCATCTGCGCCTGAGTCCATATTATTGAAATATCCGGTTAACCAGTAATATTTCTTACCGTGTGGATTAATCCTTTCGTCAAAATTTTCCTCCCACTTGGCTACTGCCTGACGGCATACCTTAATACCCTTGATCCGGTCTTTTTCAAGTTTAGGGATATTCACATTAAGCACCACTCCTTTCGGCATTGGGTTCTCCAGCGTCTTTCTTACTATTTCCTGAATAAATCCCTTTGCCTGACTGAAATCGGCATCCCAACTGAAGTCCAGCAGGGAAAAACCTATGGCCTGCAAACCTTCCACACCGGCCTCAACCGCTGCAGACATGGTTCCGGAGTAGATTACGTTAATTGACGAATTGGCTCCATGGTTAATTCCGGAAACCACGATGTCCGGACGGCGTGTAAGTATCTTGTCCAAGGCGAATTTTACGCAGTCCACCGGAGTGCCGCTAAGCGAATAATCCTTCTGTGGTCCGTCCAACTGTATTTCCTCGAAAGTAAGTGTGGAGTTAATTGTGATTGCATGACCTTTACCGCTTTGGGGAGAGTTGGGCGCAACAACAGTCACATCACCTATCTCGTTCATAAATTCAACCAGGTTCCGGACGCCCGGAGCGGTAATGCCATCATCATTGGTAACTAATATCTGAGGTCTCTGCATATTCCTTTCTATTTTTAACAAAATTACTTAAAAAACCCTGTTATCTTGCAATTAGGTATTAAATTTGAAGTTCTGATCCGCTGTGTAACATCCACAGTTATATATTTACTAATAACAGCATAAGTTTACAATATGTTTAAAAAATCTAAACTAAATAAATTACTTCTATTTGTTCCGTTAATGAGTCTGATGTTCTGTTTCAATGCAGCCCAGAATGACGACGAAAAGATGCAAACCATTATGGTAAGTGTGAAAAACACTCTTTCTTATCTGCATTACAGCCCGAAACCCATTAATGATGCGTACTCCCAGGAGGTTTACGATAAGTATTTTGAGATGGTGGATTTCGGCAAGAGATATTTTCTCCAGTCCGATATGGCTGAATTCAGCAAACACCGTACAAAACTTGATGATTATCTGAACCGTGGCGACCTTACCTTCTACAAACTTACCGTGGACAGGCTTTATCAGCGTGTTGATGAAATCGACAAGATCAGTCAGGAAATCTTCAGCAAGCCTATAAATCTTGATGAGGATGAAGTGCTTGTACTGGAGCACAAAATAAAGAAGGCACCGGCTAACCGCGAGGAGCAGTACAATGAATGGAAGAAATTCATCAAATACAATATCCTTCAGGAAATGGAAACCCTGAACAGCAGGGAAGAGACCCAGCGTAAGAAAAAAGACAGCGTACAGAAATTCGGCCTTAAGGATACAATTAAACTTGAAATCCTGACGCCCGAACAGAAACTTACAAAAGCGACAGGTGAGGTGAAGGATCTTATGGGCGAAACTTTTACCCGATTCAAGAAAAGAAAGAAAATGGACTGGTTTACGGTCTATATGAATGCTTATTCAGAGGTTTTCGATCCACATACCAACTATTTTTCGCCAAGAGATAAGGAAGATTTCGATGTTAACTTCACCGGAAAGGTTATAGGCATCGGAGCAATTATTCAGGAGAGAAAAGGAAACCTGTTTTTGGGAGCACTTACCGTTGGAGCACCCGCTTGGAAATCCAAACAACTTTCGGAAGGCGACAAAATCCTCAAGGTAAAATCACTGCCAAATAAGGAAGCCGTAAATGTAGTTGGAATGCTGTCCGATGAGGCGGTAAGGCTTATTCGCGGTAAGGAGGGAACTGCAGTAACTTTAACTGTAGAAAAGAAAGATAAAACCGTCAAGGAAGTGACTATGATCCGTGAGGAAGTAGCGATGGAAGATACCTATGCAAGAAGTATCATCATTAACTCAAAAGACGGGAAAAAGTTTGGCTTTATCAATCTTCCCGGATTCAACGCCGAGTTTGATAAAGAAGACGGCAGAAATGCATCTGACGATATTAAGAACGAAATCATTAAGCTGAAGGCACAGAACGTTCAGGGAATCATTCTGGACCTCAGAAATAACGGTGGCGGCTCTCTTACAGAGGTTGGCGACATTATGGGCCTTTTTATGAATGCAGGTCCTTATGTGCAGGTAAAAGACGGACAGGGAAAGATACAGACGCTCAGGAATAAAACCAACAGTCCGATTTGGAATGGACCGCTGGCCATTATGCAGAACGAACTTTCCGCGTCCGCTTCAGAGATTCTTGCCGGTGCCATGCAGGATTATGGCAGAGCGGTTGTAATTGGCTCGCCACAGTCCTTTGGTAAAGGAACGGTGCAGACTTTTGTAGACCTGAACCGTTTCCTGAATACGAACGACGATTTTGGTTCTCTGAAACTGACTATACAGAAATTTTACAGGATTACCGGCGAATCCACCCAGAAAAAAGGCATTGAATCGGACATTCAAATGAAAGACTTCTTTACTTTTTCTGAAATTGGTGAACGTTATGATGATTATGCGCTGGCATGGGACAAAATTCCAAACGTAGCCTTTAATAAAGTAAACGGCATCAATATTCCCAAAATGAAGCAGAACAGCGCCCAGCGGATGAGTGTAAACTCCAACTATCAGTTGCTGCTGGAATCTGCACAATGGAAAGAAGATATGGGAAAAGAGCAAAGCATAACCGTAAATCAGACCAAGTTCTTTGAATTGATGAAACAGCGTAAGGAAGAAATCAAGAAATTTGAAAAACTGGACAAATTTAATAACGGACTGGTTCTTTCCATTTTCCCGCAGGAGATGCAGCGTGAGAAAACCGATGAGGCCTTTAAAAAGAAGACCGAAAACTGGAAAAAACTGCTGTCAAAAGATGTTTATCTGGAAGAAGCGGTGAACATAATCTCTGAAATGATATAATTAATTATTCCAAACAAAAAAAATCGTCATTTTTTAATGACGATTTTTTTGTTATTGATAACGGATTATTTTATAACCACACAACCTACTCTGCCACCCGCATTTCCTGTGGGCTGGGTTTTGAAATCATCGGCCTGAGCATGGATGATAATTGACTTACCATACAGATTTTTAGATGGGTCACTGCAGCCCAGACACCATTTATCGGTTTTCATTACCAGCCTTGAAGTTCCCTGAGCGTTCGCTTTCAAATTGCCTAAGTCGCCGGTATGGTGCTCACCCATACCCCACTTACCATGGTCGTGTGAAGTCGGATTCCAGTGACCGCCTGCCGAACTTCCATCTGGAGCACTGCAGTCCCCGTTTTCATGGATATGTGCTGCATGTACACCGTTAGGATTAAGCTTAAGCACGTTCATATCCAGTTCTACAGTGTTACCTTTCTGAGTAAACATGGCAGTACCCTGAACTTCAGAATTGCTCTTGGATTCGATGGTGTAGGTCTTTGTTGTTGCACATGAAGTCAGCAATAAAGCCAAAATTCCGGCTAGGGATAAAGTTGTTTTGTTCATTTTGGAAAATTTTACCTGTAAATTTAGGGCTAATTCGCTTCGCACTCAATTGAAAATGGCGAAATTGAAAGCTTCGCTTTAAATTGTATAATGCCAGCTCGCCAGAGCTATGAGATTACACCGCTGCCCAGAAGTTCATCGCCAGCATACCAGGCTGCAAACTGACCTTCCGCAATCGCCGACTGTGCCTGATCAAACTCCATATAAAGGCCATCTTCAAACTGATAAAGCACCGCTTTTTCCAACGTCTGCCTGTACCGGATTCGTGCCTGTACCGGCATAGATTCGCCATTTTTAAGCCGATGATCTTCACGCACCCAATGAACGTCATCATTTTGGATTTTTAGCGCTTTACGGAAAAGCCCGGGGAAATTCCGGCCTTCACCTACATAAATGATATTGTGTTCCATATCCCGTGAGACAATGAAACAGCTTTCCTTATGACCACCGATTCCCAGGCCTTTACTCTGTCCAATTGTAAAAAACTGGGCGCCCTGATGAGTACCAATCACCTTTCCGTCTTCTTTATTATATTTTGTTTTAGCAGAAAGATACTGCAGTTCTTCAAGCTTTGAGGCAAATTGAGGACTCCCGCGGTGAAAGTCCGGGAAATCATTAAATATCTCAACAATTTCACCTGTTTTTGGAACCAGTTGCTGCTGCAGGAAAGTAGGTAAACTTACCTTGCCGATAAAACAAAGTCCCTGCGAATCTTTCTTTTCTGCAGTAACCAAACCAAGTTCCTTAGCGATTTCGCGAACTTCGGGTTTTGTAAGGTCACCAATCGGAAATAAAGCTTTAGAAAGCTGTTCCTGATTGAGTTGACAAAGAAAATATGACTGGTCCTTATTAGTGTCCTTACCTGCAAGCAAACGGTATGTTTGCCCGCCGTTTTCACTCTCAAATGAATCTACCCGCGCGTAATGTCCGGTAGCTACTTTATCGGCACCCAGGGAAAGTGCTGTTTGGAGAAAAACATCAAACTTAACCTCACGGTTACACAGAATATCGGGATTAGGTGTACGTCCGTTCTGATATTCGGCAAACATATAATCGACGATCCGCTCTTTATACAGATCACTCATATCAATCACCTGAAAAGGTATTCCTAATTTTTGGGCTACCATCAGCGCGTCATTGCTGTCTTCCACCCAGGGACATTCGTCTTCCAGCGTTACAGAGGCATCATTCCAGTTGCGCATAAAGAGGGCGATGACCTCATGACCCTGCTGCTGAAGCAGATAAGCAGCAACAGAAGAATCAACCCCGCCGGAAAGCCCTACTACAATCTTCATCTTAAAAATAATTTATGCAAAATTACGGAAATAAGAATGATTAAAGTGTGCACCGGCATTTATGCTGTGGATGGTAACGATTGACGGATAAGGTTATATCAACAAAATAATAATGCTATATACACAAAAAAGGCCGCATTTCTGCGGCCTCACGAAATCATAATTTAAATATTACACTTTCTCCTTCTTTGCTTTTGGCGCTTCCTCTTTTTCCAAAGCATCTTTCTCCTCATTCAATTTAAGGACAAGGGTCTGACCTTCGGAAATCTGCTTATTTACAAGCATTTCGGCAATAAGGTCTTCAATATACTTCTGAATAGCTCTCTTCAGCGGTCTTGCACCAAAGTCTCTGTCCCACCCTTTTTCTGCAATGAAATCCTGTGCTTCTTCTGTAAGCTCAACAGTATAACCCAGTTTTTCTAGTCTTGCATAAAGTTTAGAAAGTTCCAGATTAATAATTTGCTTAATATCTTCTTTAGACAGTGAATTAAAGATAATGATATCATCAATTCTGTTCAGGAATTCCGGCGCGAATGCTTTCTTAAGCGCATTCTCAATTGTAGCTCTGGCTCTTGCGTCGGAAGACGATTTCTTAGCAGTAGTGCCGAAACCAACACCGTCGCCAAAATCTTTAAGATCTCTGGTTCCGATGTTGGATGTAAGGATTATAATGGTATTCCTGAAATCGATCTTACGTCCCAAACTGTCGGTTATATGGCCTTCGTCCAGAATCTGCAGCAATATGTTGAATACATCCGGATGCGCTTTTTCAATTTCATCAAGAAGCAGTACTGCGTAAGGTTTTCTTCTTACGGCTTCAGTAAGTTGTCCGCCTTCTTCATATCCCACGTATCCCGGAGGCGCACCTACCAGTCTGGAAACAGCGAATTTCTCCATATATTCACTCATGTCAATACGGATAAGTGCATCGTCACTGTCAAACAGTTCGCGGGCCATTACTTTTGCAAGCTCAGTCTTACCAACACCTGTGGTACCCAGGAAGATAAATGTACCGATAGGTCGGTTAGGATCTTTCAGTCCGGCGCGGTTTCTCTGTATGGCCTTTACTACTTTTTTCACCGCTACCTCCTGTCCGATGACCTTGCCGTTCAGTTTATCATCCATCTGCGCGAGCTTGTCAAGTTCGTTTTTACCTACTTTGGTCACAGGTATTCCACTCATCATGGACACTACCTCGGCTACACTTTCCTCGCTAACAACTTCCTTCTTTTCCTTCACATCCTTATCCCACTGTTCCTGGGCTGAAGCCAGTTCACGGGTAAGTCTTTCCTCCTCATCTTTAAGTTTACGGGCTTCCAGGTAATCCTGTGCCTTTACTGCCTGTTGCTTCTGAGTTTTGATTTCTTCAATTTTCTTCTCATTTACAATTATTTCAGTAGGCACCTTCATATTCTTGATGTACACCCGCGAGCCTGCTTCATCCATGGCGTCAATGGCTTTATCGGGCAGAAAACGGTCCGTAATATATCTTGAAGTCAGGTTTACACAGGCATTTATGGCCTCGTCTGTATAAGTTACATTGTGATGATCTTCATATTTATCTTTAATCTGATTCAGGATAAGGATGGTCTCATCAATTGAAGTTGGTTCAACCATCACTTTCTGGAACCTTCTTTCGAGGGCACCGTCTTTTTCAATATACTGGCGGTACTCATCCAGAGTAGTGGCTCCAATGCATTGAATTTCGCCCCGTGCCAACGCCGGTTTAAACATATTGGAAGCATCCAGGCTGCCTGTGGAGCTACCCGCACCTACAATGGTATGAAGCTCATCAATGAACAGAATTACGTCGCGGTTCTTTTCCAGCTCGGTCATGATGGCTTTCATCCGTTCTTCGAACTGACCACGATATTTGGTTCCAGCCACCAAACTGGCCAAATCCAGTGTAATCACACGTTTGCCATATAATACCCGCGAAACTTTTTTCTGGTGAATACGAAGAGCAAGACCTTCGGCAATTGCCGATTTACCCACACCAGGCTCACCAATAAGCAGCGGATTATTCTTTTTGCGGCGCGACAATATTTGTGAAACCCGTTCAATCTCTTTTTCACGTCCGATTACAGGGTCCAGCTTACCGTCCTTTGCAAGGGTTGTAAGGTCTCTGCCAAAATTATCCAAAGTAGGAGTTTTACTTTTACCCGAGCCTAAACTTGCGCCCGGCTTACGCATCTGGCCGTATTCTTCCCTCTCATCATCATCATCATAAGCGCTCATCTTTGGGGTTTCACCGGAGTTCTTAAGCATAAGCTGATATTCACGTGACACGCCTTCATAGTCTACATCATAAGCGCTCAAAATGCTTGAAGTTGGATCCTCAAACTTATAAAGAATACCCAAGAGCAGATGCACGGTATTAATCTCCGCGCTTTTATACTGGCGGCATTCCAATTCGGACCGCTTCACGGCCTGATCGGCCAGTTTGGTAAACGATATGTTTGGTATTTCATCACTGAGTAAATTGACTCCCGAAACAGTCATGGTTTCAATCTTCCTGCGGATCTGGGTAAGATCTGCATTAAGATTCTGCAGAATTTCACGCGCTGAATTATCGGTTTTTATGATTCCCAAAAGCAGATGCTCGGTATTCAGGAATTCACTTTTCAGCCGTCGTGCTTCGCTTTTGCTGTGTTTGAAAACTTTGTCCAAACCATCTGAAAATTTATAATCCATAATTAGGTTCTCATTAATAATAAGGCGGCGAATTCCAGCCTTAATTACATTCTAAGTTACAAATACTTTACCAAAAACCAAATAATGACTTTCTGGCAGGCAGGTTTTTATCATCTTACTGGAATTGATTAGATTTGCGTACCTAATCCACTTCTATGAGCCCAGAAATTGCAAGTTACTGCGGATATACAGCCTCAGTATTTATCGTTTTAAGTTTCGTGCTGAAAGACATAAAAAAGATCCGGTTTGTTAATATGATCGGATGCATCCTTTTTGTGCTTTACGGAATATACAGCGGAATGCTTTGGCCAATAATTATACCTAATGCGATCCTTTGCTTTGTCCAGATTTATCATCTCATCAAGAAAGAAAAGGTTTCCTCATGAAAGTTTTAGTTTCTGCGTTCAGCAGTCTTTATACAGATCAACGCATTGAAAAGGTTTGCCGGACTCTTCACAATAATGGCTACAGCATCAGTTTGATCGGCAACAACTGGGATGGCGCCGGAAAAATGGAAAGGCCCTATCCCTTTTTCAGGATTTCAATGACTTCCACTGTTCTGCGCTATGCCTATCCCGAATTCCAGTGGAAACTTTACAGGGAATTGGACCGGAGAGTTGATAAGGAAACAGTCCTGTTGGCAAATGATCTGGATGCACTGTTACCCAATATGCTTATTGCCAGAAAGTATAAGATACCAGTGGTTTTTGACAGTCATGAGATTTTTACTGAAATGCCTGCCATCCAAGGTCGCTGGACGCAGAAAGTATGGAAGTTCCTTGAAAAAAAACTCGTGCCTGGCATGAAATACATGATGACCGAAAGTGAGAGTTATGCAGAATGGTTTACGAACACATACGGGGTAAATCCTGTGGTGGTCCGCAACATACCACGCGTCATTAAAGAACCAATAACGCTTACTGAAAACGACACTAAGATTATTCTCTATCAGGGTGCAATAAACAAGTCACGAGGCATACCGAGCATTATACTTGCAATGCATCATATTAGCGGTGCGAAGCTGATTATTGCCGGCGACGGGCCAATGCGTACTGAGTATGAGAAACTTTCTGCCGATGAAGGCCTGGAGAGCAAGGTCCATTTTACCGGAAGACTGCATCCCGACGAACTACGAAAAGTTACGCGCACAGCAGATGTTGGAGTGAGTGTAGAGGAAAACGGCGGCGTAAGCTACCTTTATTCACTCCCAAACAAAGTTGCCGATTATATACAGTCACGGGTACCTTTAGTCATGATTAACTTTCCTGAAATGAGAAAGGTATACAGTCAGTTTAAAGTTGGAGAAATGGTAGATAATCATAATCCTGAAAATCTGGCTGCCAAAATAAAAACCGTTCTGGATAAAGGCAGATTATATTATCAGTCTGAACTTCATAAGGCCGCCGAGGCTCTGAACTGGGAGAATGAGGAGGATAAGATCATAGGTCTCTTCGAAAAAGTTCAAAAGGAAAACTTTCGCTAATTTTGCAGCATGACGATTAAAGAGAAACAGCAGGAATTAGTTGATGAGTTTGAATTTCTGGAAGATTGGGAACAGAAATACGAATATCTGATAGATCTGGGTAAGCAGTTAAACAACTTCCCGGAAGACAAAAAGACCGATGACAATCTCATTAAAGGCTGCCAGTCCAAAGTGTGGATAGACGCCAGTTTCCGGGACGGAAAGCTGTTTTTCAATGCAGATTCCGACGGTATTCTGCCCAAGGGCATAGTTGCGTTGCTTACTTCCATTTATAGTGGCCATACCACTGAGGAAATATTAGGTTCAGATTTCGAGTTTATCTCCCGTATTGGCCTGCAGGAATTTCTCTCTCCCTCACGGGCCAACGGACTGATGGCCATGACTAAGCAAATTAAATTTTACGCCGTAGCATATCAACTGAAATCGTGAGTACCGTCCTTGCATACCGGTTTTCAGCGTTTGGCGATGTAGCCATGACGGCAGTAGTCATACGTGAATTTCTGGAACAAAATCCGGACACCGGGATGGTCATGGTTTCCCGGGAGCATTTCAAACCGCTTTTTAGCAGCATACCAAATCTCGTTTTCAAAGGAATTAATTTGGACGATTATAAAGGTTTCTTTGGGATGCAGAGACTTGCCACCCAGTTAATCGGTGAATTTAATCCTACTCATATAGCAGATCTACATGATGTGATCCGCACTAAAATCCTTAACAGGAAGTTCGCCAGGAAGGGCTTTAATGTTGCAGTGATAGATAAGGGCAAAGAAGAAAAAGAAGTGCTTACCGACATTTGGAACCTAGGGAAGCAACCGCTCCGCACTACAGTGGAACGTTATGCGGATGTTTTTAGAGCCCTGGGTTTCGGACTGACACTTTCGCATACTCTCAGACCCGACAGTGCCCCCAGGTCAGGAATCGGATTTGCGCCTTTTGCCCAGCATAAAGGCAAGATGCTTCCATTGGATAAATCATTTGAACTCGCCAGGCTTCTTTCGCAAAAAAAGGACATCTATTTTTTCGGCGGAGGTAAGGAAGAGATAGATACATTGGCTCAGTGGGAAAAGCAGATACCAAATACAAAAAGTCTGGCCGGTACCCTTTCGCTGAGTCAGGAACTGGAAAAGATCTCAAGTCTGGAGGTGATGATCTCAATGGATTCGGCAAATATGCACCTTGCCAGCCTGGCAGGCACACGCTGCATATCCGTTTGGGGCTCTACACACCATTTTGCCGGCTTTCTGGGATATGGACAGAGCGAAGATGACATCGTGCAGGTAAAAGACCTGACCTGCAGGCCCTGCTCGGTATTCGGGGACCGCGAATGCTTTCGCGGAGATTATGCGTGCCTGGAGGAAATCCACATTCAGCAGATACTTGAAAAACTCTAAACATAAAACCTCAGAAAGCTCTGAGGTTTTTTATTTGAATGTGTTTGCTGTTTCAAAGGACAGTATAAAACCACCAGACTTTAGCAAAAAAAAATCTCAGATTTCTCTGAGATTTTGTGGGCCCTGAGGGATTCGAACCCCCGACCCTCTGGGTGTAAACCAGATGCTCTGAACCAACTGAGCTAAGAGCCCTAAACCGTTATTTGATGTCTCAAATTTTGGTGTTGCAAATATACAAGCTTTTTTTATTTCTCCAAATTTTTTTCTAAAAATTCTCCAACAATAAAGTTGCTTCCACCAATAAAAATCATTTCTCCGTCGCTAACATTTTGTAAAGCAGCAACATATCCATCCTGTAAATTTTGATAAATTTTATAATTTATTTTAGCGTTTTCCAGTAAATTCCGGTACTCGGCCGGATTTCTGCCGCGTTCAATGTTCGGCTTTACAAAATAGTACGATGAGTTAGGCGGTAAAATCTTTAAAACCTCATCAATTTTTTTGTCATTAACAAAGCCTAACACAATATGTTTACGGCAGTCCATGCTGTTTAACTGCTCAAAAACTTCAGTTAGCCCAGCCTGGTTATGGGCGGTATCGCAAATCGTAAGCGGATCTTCTGAAAACTTGAACCACCGTCCGATGAAGCCCGTGTTTCTGTATACATTCAGCATCCCTGAAGCTATATGTTGAGGGGCAATGCTGTATCCAACCTTCCGGAGTTCTTCAACAAGAGCAACTGCAACCTTAATATTCTTTTTTTGATAGTTTCCTGTAAGGTCCGAGGTTAAGGTGGTTTCAATGGCTGTGGCATCAATAAATGGAGCGTTCTTTTCCAAAGCTCTCGCCCGCATAATGCTATGTACCGTGAGGTCGTCATCTCCGCAAATAATGGGTGTCTTACTTTTTATGATACCAGCTTTTTCGGCAGCAATTTCTTCCAGAGTATCACCCAGGATGTTCTGGTGGTCCAGTGCCACATTCGTAACGGCACTTACTAAGGGCTGAATTATATTCGTAGAGTCCAGCCTGCCACCCAGGCCAACTTCTATAATTGCCAGATCTACATTGTTGTGATGAAAATATTCGAATGCCATTACCGTGGTGAATTCAAAAAATGAAGGACGGATGTCTGTGGGCAAAGTTTTAAGTTTCTGTATGAATCCGCAGACAAATTCCTTTGAACAGTTCTCACCGTTAATCTTTATCCTCTCCGTAAAATCAATCAGATGCGGCGAGTTATAAAGTCCTGTTCTGTATCCGGCTTCCTGCATTACCGATGCCAGCAGGTTACTTGTAGAACCTTTACCATTGGTACCTCCAATATGTACTGTTTTTATCTTATCCTGTGGATTTCCGAAGAACTCACACAGCTTAACTATATTATCCAGACCCGGTTTATAGGCCTTCTTACCTTCGAGCTGATAATTTGGTGCCTGCACGAAAAGCCATTCGATCGCTTGCTGATACTCCTCATTTGTCATTTCGCAAATTTCAAAAAAGATTTCAATTGCAGGCGCATGATCTTCTGAAAATTGTAACATTTCCAAAGCTACATCGTCTAATCACCTAAAATAGCGAATGAAAAAACTTCTGTTTTTGGCTTTAGGCTGTGTTTTCATCGGAACAAATGCCCAAAAAAAGTGGACATTGCAGGAAGCTGTGGAATATGCCGTTCAAAATAACCTGCAGGTCATCAGTTCGCAAAACAATCAGAGGATACAGCAGAACTCTCTCAGTATAGCAAAGCGGGAGTATTTACCATCCGTGGCAGGTAACGTAAATAATAATTTTTCATTCGGGCAGGGCAGGGATTTTTTCGGAGCCACCCAGCGGAATGATAATTTTACGAACAGTGTTAATGTTGGAGCAGATATACTGCTTTTCAACCACGGACGTATTGAAAAGAATATTCGGCGGACACAGTATGAACTGGAAGCAGCAGGTTATGATGTGGAACGCGTGAAAAATGATATTTCACTGCAGGTGGCGCAGCAGTATCTACAGATCATGCTGAATAAGGAAGTTGAAAAGATTGCGTTAAGTTCTCTGCAAAATGCCACAAAACTTCTGGACCGTGCCAAAATTACCACTGAGGTAGGCACAACAGCCAGAACTATATTGGCAGAAGCCGAGGCCGCGGTATCCCGGGAAAACCAAAACTTAAAGAATGCCGAAATCAATACTGACAGAAGTCTGTTTGCGCTGGCCCAGTTGCTCCGGTTAACTGATTATAAAAATTTTGATGTTGCTGAGGTAGATGTAGAACAGCAGCCACAGGCACCACTTCATTCAGCCTCCGATATCATTGAGACCGCATTCGGCAATCAGCCGCAGATAAAAGCTGCTGAAAGCCGGATTAAAGCCGCCCAGGCACAAACCGAAATTACAGAAACAGCTTTCTGGCCCACAATATCAGCCAGCGCAGGCATTGGATCTTCTTATTTTAATTCATTGGTAAAAAGATATGATCAGTTGGGGAACCTTGTTAAAGACCGAACTTTTTTCGAGCAGTATCAGGATACTTTTGGACAGCAGGTAGGACTGTCGGCCAATATTCCCATCTTCAACAAAGGTATTACGAGATTACAGGTGGAACAGAGCCGTATCAATGAGGAAGTTGCCCAAAACGCACTTGAAATTCAGCGTCAGGAAGTACTCCAGAATGTGCAGAGGTCTCAGTTTGATGCCGAATCGAGTTATGAATCCTATCTGGCAGCCCTGGAAACTGAGAAAAGCACCGCCCTGGCACTGGACTTTACCGAAAAAAGTTATGCTGCGGGCCGTGCTACGATCTATGATGTGAATGTGGCCAGAAACAATTATGCTAATGCACAGGGTTCTGTAGCCCAGGCTAAGTACAATTATATTTTCAGCCTGAAATTGCTTAACTTCTATGCAGGTATCCCGATTACATTGTAAAAATTAGTAGCCTGAAGCACTTTAATGTCAGTTACTCTTTTAGAAAAATATCTTCCCCCCCAATCCTTGCCATATCTGAAGGACTGGTTTGGCAGTCACAGGATCCACATCAAGATTACACGCGGAAGGTCTACAAAATTAGGGGATTACCGTAAAATGCAGGATGGGAGTCATCAGATAACCCTAAACTCCACGCTGCAGCCCCATTTGTTTTTTTTCGTGCTTAGCCATGAACTTGCACATCTAATCGCATTTGACCGCTTCGCGGGAAGAATAACAGCACACGGCACCGAATGGAAGAAAATTTTCGGTGAAATGCTGCAGGACAGTATTAGTGTATATGCAGAGGACCTTCAACCCATCATTTTTCGCTTCTCACAGTCGCCTAAGGCAAGTTTTATGGCAAGCCCGGAACTGGTAAGATATTTCCATATTGAAGATTATGAGGATGAAAGCAGTTATGTTGATGATCTGGGTTTACAGGACCGTTTCATTTACCGAAAGAAGACATATATCATAGAGCAGAAACTTAAAAAAAACTATATTTGTGTTGAACTGGAAACCGGGAAAAAATACATTTTCAAACCCCTGGCCAGAGTCCAAAAAATAAGCTAAACATGTTAAAATCAGATAATTACTGCGTCATAATGGCTGGTGGTATTGGAAGCCGGTTCTGGCCCATGAGCACGCAAAAGTTTCCCAAGCAGTTTCAGGATATTCTGGGTACAGGCAGGACAATGATCCAGCAAACCTATGACAGGATAAGCCAACTGCTGCCCGCCGAAAACATTTATGTAATTACCAATAAGGAATACGTGGAACTTTCGCAGTCCCAGCTTCCTGAAGTACCGGCTGAAAACATTGTGGGCGAGCCAATGATGAAGAACACCGCCGCCTGCAACATTTACATGGCCAGCAAAATTGCTGCAAAATCACCTGATGCTAATATTATCGTCCTGCCCGCGGACCACCTGATTGTTAAAGAAAAAACCTTTCTGGAGAAGGTGAGTTATGCATTCGGACTGGCGTCGCAGCATGATTATCTCATTACACTTGGAATTACTCCCACTCGTCCGGATACAGGATACGGCTATATTCAGTTCATTGATACTCCCGGCAAAGAAATATCAAAAGTGAAGACTTTTACAGAAAAACCCAGTCTGGAAATAGCAAAAACCTTTCTGGAAAGCGGCGACTTTCTGTGGAACTCCGGAATTTTTGTCTGGAATGTTAAAAGCATATACAGTGCTTTCGAAAATTACCTGCCGGAAATGTGCGAACAGTTCAGTTCCTGTGAATACAATTCGGACCGTGAAAGCCAGTGCGTGGAACTGATTTACCCAAAGGTGACCAAAATTTCAATAGACAACGGTATACTGGAACGCGCAAATAACGTATATGTTATCCCGGCAGATTTGGGATGGAGCGATCTGGGAACCTGGACCTCTGTATATGAAAACGCCGAAAAGGACAGCCAGAAGAATGCGGTGAACTCAAAATATGTAATGACCTACAATTCAAAAGGCAATGTAGTGCGACTGAAGAACAGCAGCAAAGCTGTGGTTTTAGACGGACTAAAGGACTATATAATTGTTGATACAGACAAAGCATTGCTCATTTGTCCGCGTGCAAATGACCAGTTGATAAAGCAGTATGTTCAGGATATAAAGAACCTGAAGAATGGCAACAAATTTATATAAGAAGCGTAGGCAATAAGATTGAGTATTGTCCGTTTTTTATAGTCGGCACATAGGTGCATATTTTGGTTTATGAAAAAAATCTTCGTCCTTACATCGCTTTTCGCGGCACTGTCTTTCCAGTCTCAGGAGAAGAAAGTCCACTTCACAAATGCGGAAAACCTGCTTCGGGACATCAGCCCGGACCGGAATATCATTTCGTGGACAGTAATTCATCATCTTGAAGGGAAAGACCGCGTCCTTACCACCGAACGGAAATCTCCGTTTGAGAGTCAGGGCAAGGGTTTTAAACTTAACCCTCAAGAGCGTGGTTATTACTATATTGCATTTACACAGGCCGGAAGTACACAATACATTACAGATCCCAATTCTTTAAAATCGTTTATAGGTCGGATTGATAACGGCGAGGAAGCTGCGTTGGCTGCACTTGCACATGGTTATCAGATTGATTTTGAATTTAAAGATTACGCGGCCAACTATGTGGATCACGGCAGTTACTATATCGTAGATGCAGGAAAGGTCACCTCACTGGAATGCCCATTGTCCAGGGTTCATTATACCATGCGTGTTGACAAAGCCACGGGCGCAGTTTCTGAAGAAAAAGATTTAGGACCCTATTTTGAACTTTATGGTAAGGAATGCAAGAACAATCCCCATTACAGTGCTCTGGACAGGCAGATAGAAGAGGCAAAGCTTCGTGCTGAGGAGCAGAAAAGGATACAGAAGGAACTGACTAAGAAGATGGAAAAAAAAGTGCGTAAACAGCAGCGCAGGAATTAATCCGCGCTTAAGATTTGCTGCGCGGCCGCTTTGGACTTCACTTTGTCTATCCTGCGAACGCAGATTCCTTTTTCGTCAAAAATAAAAGTGGTGCGTACGATACCATAATAAGTTTTTCCGAAGGTTTTCTTTTCCTGCCAGACTCCAAATTTTTCCACTATTTCCCTTTGCTCATCGGCTATAAGGTCATAACCTAAATTAAATTTCGTGTGGAAGTTCTTCTGCTTCTTTACCGAATCTGCTGAAATACCCAGCATACTGTACCCGGCTTTTTGCAGCTCAGCGAGATGGTCGTTTAAATTGCAGGCTTCAGCGGTGCAGGTGGGAGTATTGGCCTGAGGATAGAAAAACACAACTGTTTTATGACCGAGGAAGTCTGAACTCTGGACCGTTCGGCCTTCCTGGTTAAGCGCGGTAAACTCCGGTAACTGATCTCCTGCATTCAACATAAAGGTTAATTTTGTTCAAATTTAAATTTAAAATGACAAAAAAGCAAAGGGCTGCCATTGTAATAAACGAACTGGAGAAACTGTATCCTACCGTACCCATTCCGCTGGACCATACCGATCCTTTCACTTTACTGGTGGCAGTAGCGCTGTCTGCACAAACGACAGACCGGAAAGTGAACCAGATTACGCCCGCACTTTTTGCCGTGGCGGAAACACCTTTCAAAATGCAGAATCTTGAAATTTCTGAAATTAAAGATCTTATTAAAGAAATCGGTCTTGCGAATCAGAAAGCAAAAAATCTGAAGAGGATGGCCGAACTTCTGGTAGAAAGGCATGATGGTGAAGTGCCGCAGACTTTTGAAGAGCTGGAGGCACTGCCAGGCGTGGGACACAAAACAGCAAGTGTGGTAATGAGCCAGGCTTTTGGCGTGCCTGCTTTTCCTGTAGACACGCATATTCACCGGCTGATGACACTCTGGAAACTTACCAGCGGCAAAAATGTACAGGAAACGGAGCGTGATGCAAAAAAAATATTCCCGAGGGAATTATGGAATAAACTGCATCTTCAGATTATCTTCTACGGCCGCGAATATTCTCCCGCACGCGGAAAACGCGAAGGAGATTTCATTACCAAAATGTTAAATCTGTAGTAATTGTTTATTGCTTAGAAGCCCAAATCTTCATTTTCCTGTCCAGAACATCAAGTGGCAACGATCCCTGGTTAAGTATCTCATCATGAAATTTCGGTAAACTGAATTTCTTGCCCAACTCCTTCTCATATTTCGTTCTCAGTTCACGTATTTTAAGGCTGCCAATTTTATAACTGAGTGCCTGTCCCGGCAAAGCCATATATCTTTCAATTTCCGCTGTTGCCGCAGCTTCATCATAGGAAATATTGCTCAGGAAATAGCGGATTGCCTCTTCCCTGTTCATCCGGCCTGTATGTAGGCCGGTGTCTACCACAAGTCTCACAGCACGAAGCATCTGATCACTCAGGTAACCCATTTTCTGATAAGGGTCTGTATACAGCCCTAACTCCGGTCCCAGGGTTTCACAATAATGCGCCCAACCTTCACCATAAGCTCCAAGCCAACCAAAGCGCATGAATTTCGGGAGTTCAGTATTTTCCTGCTGCAGTGAAATTTGATAATGATGTCCCGGGATCGCTTCATGTAGAAACAGAGATTCCATTCCGGACGTAACGTTGAATCTGGTTGCATCCGGAATCGGCATATAAAAGATACCGGAGCGTTTTCCGTCTGGGGTTCCGGGCACATACTCGGCACTGGCTGTTGCCTCGCGGAACTTTTCAGTCTGCCGGATCTCAAAAGGTGTTTTCGGGCTGTTACTGAACATTGACTTGAGTTTGGGCGAAATTTTCTTCAGGATATCATTAAATGCATTAATCACTTCTTTCTCGGTTTTATACGGCATGGCCGCCGGATCTTCCTTAACATGCGTAATAAACTGATCCAGGTTTCCCGTAAATCCTACCTGCTGCTTTACTTTTTCCATTTCCGCACGCAGCATCGCTACTTCTGCGAGACCGGTTTTATAGATATCATCCGGGGTTTTACTTGTTGTAGTCCAGTTACGTGCATTAAAGGCATAAATATCCTTCCCTTTGGGCAGCGCATTTATCCCGTCCGTATCGCGGGCTTTTGGCAGATATTCTTTTTGCAGAAAATCTCCCATAGCAGTGTAGGCCGGAACGATCTTCTTCCCAATCATATCTTTATATGCAGCGGTAAATTTCTCTTTTTGTTTGTCTGTAAAACTTTCCGGAAACTTATGCACGGGACCGTAAAAAATATTTTTCTCCCAATCCGTTGTTATAATCTCTTCAGCACGCATCTGAGCGATCATCTTCACGACCAGCTTTTTGGGAAGTACATGGCCCGCAGCGACGCCCGCGCGGAAGTTTTCGGTAGCTGCCGTCATCCAAAGCGGAAATTTAGCAGCACGCTTTAGCCAGTCTTCGTAATCTTTTTCAGTTTTGAAGGGCTGTGTGCCCTCGCCCGAACCCAGCAATGGGAAATCAAGCGGTAATCCGCTAAACTGTGTGAACGGAATATATTCGGGTTTATAGGCATAGCGTTCGATCTTGCCTTTCAGGATAAAATCCAAAACATCATACACGGTCTTATCTTCGTCAGAGAGATTTCTGTAATTCAGCTTCTCCATCTGCTTCTGTACGGAATTGTAAAAGGCAATCTCGCCGGCAATATAATCCTTATCAATATCGATGGCCAACTGATCGTTGTAGCGGTAGTCCCCCTGTGCAGTAGCTTCCAGGGGATACAGTTTCAAATACTGTTCATAATAATTGGCGGCTATGGAATCAATTTCCATTGGAGTTACGCGGGTTAACGGAGAATCGGTTTTTTTACAGGAAACTGCTGCAAACAGCAAACCTAAAATTAACAGATACTTCACTGATATATGGTTCATCACAGATAATTTAACATGCTAAATGTAATTATATTTTTAGCAAATACGCTACCTAAAATATTTTGAAAAAAAAATCTGCGGTTCGGGCAATTTTTTATCTTTGTCAGACAGTATTATTAACACATTAATTACTTCACCATCAAATGAAAGGGATATTAAAAATTTACCATCCTGAGGAAACGCTTAAGTATCATATAAAGAACACGTACTGCAAGGCCGTATACAGTAACAGTGAACATTTGCTGGAAGTGGAGGTAATTACCGATGAATCCCTGGATCACGTTGATGATGATTCCCTGCAGTATAATTTTCCCCAACTTTCCCTGCAGGTCATTGATTTTCCGGTGGAAAATGGTGAGATTGAGGGACAAACTTTCGACGTCAATGATACAGATGAAGCTTCCTACACTGAGATTAATCTGTTTGATGATGAGGAAGCCTATTTGCTGGAAAACAAACTTTCATTTGAGAAAAATAGTGAAGGTATAATGCAACTATGCTGGCAGGGCGAACTTACGGACTTCTATACAGGTTCAGACGAACCCATCCCGTTCAAGCTAAAATGCCATTTTAAGGAGGATGAAATTGTGGTGGAAGATGAGTAAGATAGTTGGCCTTATGTTGCCTTCCACATCAAATAAGCCTTTTAAAGATGGGCTTTTCAACAATATTAGCCTAGTTTTGCCGTTCAATCAATAATCAAAAAATATAAGATGTTTTTGCAGACCTCTACACAAATTGTAAACACAACCACAGAAACGCACGTTTTTTCCCTTTGGAATGTTCTGTTTAGTGGCGGAATTTTAGGAAATTCCATTATGGTAGCTATCTTCCTGCTTGGACTTCTCGCCCTGTATATTTTCCTGGAAAGGTATTTTTTTATAAAACGTGCTTCCAGACAAACTCCTAACTTCCTGGAAAACATCAAGGATTTTGTGCAGGATGGGAAAATACAGACCGCAATGGATTACTGCAGAACAATAGACTCGCCGGAAGCCCGCATGATTGAGAAAGGCCTTGCACGGATAGGCAGACCGATTTCAGATATCTCCAATGCTATGCAAAATCAGGGTCAGCTGGAAGTGTCAAGACTGGAGAAAAACCTGAATATTCTTGCATCTGCCTCCGGAGCCGCACCTATGCTTGGCTTCCTGGGCACGGTGGTGGGTATGATTATGGCGTTTTTCGAAATTTCTAATGTTACCGGTGCGGTGAGTCCAAAACTTCTTGCTTCGGGAATTTATACAGCCATGGCAACTACCGCAGTAGGTCTGTTCGTAGGTATTCCAGCCTACTTTTTTTACAATATACTTGTTACGAATGTAGACCGGCTTGTTCTGAAGATCCAGACCCACGTAAACGAATTCCTGGATGCACTGAATAAACCATTGTAGCCGAAAAGCAACATAACTGTAACATCAAACCCAATTATTGATGGAATTAAAGAGGAAGAACAGAGTAAATGCAGAATTCAGCATGGCATCGATGACAGATATTATTTTTCTGTTGCTGATATTTTTCATGATCACGAGTTCTGCCATCAGCCAAAGTGCCATTGATGTAAAACTTCCCACAGCCAATTCTGCAAATCCTTCAGTTCAGGAGGCTACAACGGTAACAATAAAGGCCGACGGCAAATATTTTGTAAACGACACGGAGATACCCAGAGATGAGCTGGAAAAATATCTTGTAGATGCACTGAAGGAAGAAAGTAACCCAGCTTTTACCATCCGCGCAGATGAGAACAGCCGGCACAGGGACGTCGTTTTTGTAATGTCTATAGCCGAAACACATAAGTACAATCTAGCAATCGCAACCACCCAGGAAGAGTAATGAGTTTTGCAGCCAAACATATTGATTATGACCAGAGAAACCGCCAAAAAAGTGCAGCGGTTACCTTATTGGTAGCTGTATTGGGCTTTCTGCTGATCTACTACTACCAGTTTACCAAAGTCACTGAGAAACCGGAGGAAGTAACTACGATGCTGCTGAACTTCGGTGATAACCGCAATGGACGGGACCAGCAGGATCCTGCATTTCAGCGGGGAAGCCTTGCTGCAGAAAAAGCGCTGGAAACTCAGCCTGTTGAGCAGAGCAGTACAGAACCGCAGCCTAGTGCTCAAGCTAGTGCTCAACCTGTAAAATCTGAGAGAATAATAACAGGGACGAACACTAAAGTAAGTGTTGCTCAAGATAAAACGGTGACAAAGCCGGTCTCAAAAAGCAATTCAAAGGCTGTTGCCAAACCTTCAAACTCCAAAACCGCTTCTTCAAAAGCAACAGTTGCCAATTCCAAAACTGGATCAGGCGACGGTAAAGGAACTGCGGCTATCGGCAATTTAATTGGCGGAAGGAAATCCAGCACCGGTACACAGGGAACTGCAGGTACCACCGGGAATGCTGGCAATCCTTTGGGTGGCGACAGTGATGGCGACAGCAAAATCGGAATAGACCGTAATCTGGTTGGTTTCATCCCTGGAACTATGGGTCGTGGTGGTGCACAGCCTGCCCACAACTGTACTGCCAGCGGAACGATCAACATAGCCTATACGGTAGATAAAGCAGGAAATGTGACACTTGCCAGACGTTCCGGAGGCATTTCCGACGCGTGTGCAGTATCTACCTCCATTTCATGGGTGAAAAGATATGTAAAGGCGGAACGAGCCAACACTTCCTCTACCGGAACCTATTCCATTTCCTTCTAGATTCGGGTTAAAACTTAGTCCGGTTATTAAGTAGCTTCGTTAAGATAGTTATTGAGTTCTGTTAATTTTGACATTACCGGCAAGGAGAAAATCTTACTTTTCTGAAGCCAGGTCTCATAAAATAGCTTGGCGCGCATGGCGAAATTTCTGTCTGGCACACCGTGAAATTTATAATAAAACAGATTTCCCAGCAGTTCGTAGTAGGCAATTTGATGTGTGTCATCTTTTGCTTCAACCCATTCAGTAATCTCCTCTACACTTTTAGCAGAAAGTTCGTCAAAATCCATTTTAAAGACGTCCCGCATCTGGGTCTCAAACAGGGTTTGTTCATCTTTCAGTTCGCCCTCATTCTTTCCTAGCATCATAGTGGCCAGAAGCTCTGAGAACTGCTTTACGATGCGCATGATGTAATCCTTGTCGTGTATCATATTATTTTCTGTTTAAAGTGAGCTACCATCTGCTTACCGAATCAGCCTCACAGATGAGCTTATTTTTCAACGAAATTAAACTTTATAATAACAAACCCTTCTATCATTGATAAAAGGGCTTATTTGTATTTTATATCGCTTCTGTGCCTATGTAAGCAGTCCACCGCATACATTAAGTACCTGGCCCGTTACGTATGCAGACATATCACTTCCCAGGAAAACGCAGGCATTGGCCACATCTTCCGGCTTTCCGCCACGTTTCAGCGGTACATCATTTCTCCACTCTTCAATTACCTTCTGGTCCAGCGCTGCTGTCATTTCAGTTTCAATAAATCCCGGTGCAATAGCGTTACATCGGATATTACGCGAGCCAAGTTCCAGTGCTACAGACTTTGTGAAGCCTATTACACCCGCTTTAGAAGCGGCATAATTTGCCTGTCCTGCATTCCCCTGAATCCCAACTACAGAAGACATATTGATGATGGATCCGTTTTTGGCCTTCATCATAGGCTTTATCACTGCTTTTGTAAGGTTAAAAACTGAGTCCAGATTGGTTTTCATAATGATATCCCAGTCATCTTTACTCATCCGGAGTAACAAACCGTCTTTTGTAATTCCCGCATTGTTGATGAGGATATCCACCTTGCCGAATTCAGCAATTACATCATCTACAAGTTTTTGTGCAGCATCGAAATCGGATGCGTCACTCTGGAAACCTTTTATTTTTGTAGTGGAACTAAGGGACTTTTCAAGCTCTGCTGCTTTCTCTACCGAACCTGCAAAGGTAAATGCTACCTGTGCACCCTGTTTTGCAAAACTCTCTACGATTCCTCTGCCAATCCCACGGGAACCGCCGGTAATCAATGCCACTTTTCCTTCTAATAATCCCATATTCTATTTATTAAATCACGTTGTTGATGATGAGGACAATCTCCCCTTTCAATGTTTTTGTTTTCGAAAACTCAATGAGTTCCTCTATAGTACCGCGCTTGGTTTCTTCAAATTTCTTGGATATTTCGCGGCTCAAGCTCGCTTTAGTTCCTTCGCCGAAGAACTCCCGAACCTGCTCCAGTGTGGTATTGATCTTATGCGGACTTTCGTACAAAATTATGGTTTTTTTCTCTTCTGCCAGTTGTTTCAACTTCGTTTGCCTGCCTTTCTTTTGTGGCAGAAAACCTGCGAACAGGAATTCATTGTTGGGCAGTCCCGAAACAACCAGTGCAGGTACAAAGGCTGTAGCACCGGGCAGGCACTGCATTTCCAGATCCGCTTCCGCAGCGGCACGAGCCAGGAGATATCCCGGATCCGAAATGCCCGGTGTACCGGCATCTGTAATGATTGCGATATTCATACCGTTCTGCAGGTCATCAATCACCTTCTGGGTGGTGTAATGTTCATTATGAAGATGATAAGATTTCAACGGTTTGGAAATCTCATAATGCTTTAAAAGAATCCCCGATGTCCGGGTGTCTTCACAAAGTATATAATCCACTTCCTTCAGGATCCGCACGGCCCGGAAAGTCATATCTTCCAGATTTCCGATGGGCGTAGGTACAAAATAAAGAATTCCGGCCATTACAGGTCATTAAAAAGTTTACGTGTGAAATCTTCGAGCCCCGGATCCCGCGCTCCCATCAGCAGCAATACGGCACCTGCTTTAAGTTCCGGTCGCAATGCTTCGAGTAAATCATTCCTGTTTTCGATAAAATGCGCGTTCTTCCCTTTCGCTTTAAGGTCTTCAATTAAATCATTAGCTGAGATATCCTTTACAGCAGTACCGCCGGCATAAAATATCTCACTCATCCAGATTTCATCCTGAGATCTGAGTGCGCTGGAAATTTCTTCCACAAAATCGTTTCTCAGAAACTTTGTAGGGCCGTAACCGTGTGGCTGGAACCATGCAATTACCTTATCTGCCAGGGGCTGACAGGCACGGATAGAAGCAGCGCATTTTGCGGGGTTATGGGCATAATCGTCAATGACCCATATACCGTTCTTCTCCCCAAGAATCTGATGCCGGCGGTAAATTCCTTCATATCCAGCCAAACTTTCCGCACATTGAGCCAGCGAAATTCCTGCCTGTCTGGACACTGCGACTGCAGCTGCGGCATTCTCTACCGAGTGCCGACCAAGAGAATTCATTTCAAACCTCTGCTCTTCTATCGTAAAAGATAACTTCAAGCCGTCCTGCCGGAAGTCTTTGGCATTGCAGCCCGCTGCTTCGTTTTCAAATCCAAAATCAACATCCACATTTGCAGACAGTTTTTTGGCCAGTGTATTAGATTGATTTACAATAAACAAGCTCATAGAATTACTTTTGAAAACAGAAAAGAGTTCCATCAGCTCATCCGTTTCCTGATGATCGCGGTCTACATTAAGCAAAAGACCAATTTCAGGTTCATACAGAACAACCGAACCATCACTCTCATCAGCTTCAATTATTAGCCATTCGCCGGTTCCAACTGCGGCATTTCCTATTTTACCTTGCTTGATAATACCCGTTAAACCTGCACCGGAAATAATGCCCGGAGAAAGACCAGCATCAGTGAATATCTGATAAATCATAGCGGCGGTAGTCGATTTGCCGGAGGTTCCGGCAACAGCTATAGTTTTTTTACTTTTGGCAATCAGTGCCAGAAGTTCACTCCGCTTAATAATTTTTACACCAAGTTCGCGTGCTTTCCTTACTTCAGGTACCGTATCTTCAATAGCGGTAGAAACTACAACCAAATCTGTTGAATCCGTAATTCCTGAACCATCCTGCTCGAAACACCTGATGCCTTCCTGTTCCAGCTGCTCTCTGGTTTTATTGTATTCATCGTTTTTAAAGTAGCGGTCGCTGCCGGAGACGCGGATTCCGATACCGCGAAGGTACTGCGCCACAGCGCTCATCCCTACGCCTGCTACTCCTATAAAAAAGACATTCTGGAAACCAGAAATTCCGTTGGTCATGTTTGATTTTTATCTAAAGAAACTTACTCTCTACCAAATTCCAGAGCCTTTGTGCGTATTCGTCCGACTTTTCCCAGTTGTTCTCATAATAGGCGTCACTAAGATATTCACGTGCTTCCTCCAAAGTAGCAAAACTGTTAAGATCCCTGATTGTTTCATTAAGTTTGGACTGGCTGCCACCAAACAGCATTTTGGAAAACGCTATTTTATCGTTCAGATCCAGTCTGAATTCGGGCTTAGGCTTAGCCGCTTCCATGAAATCGGTAGGAATATTGGATTTACGCAGACTGTCTGCCGGTGCAGCCGGAGAATGTTCTTCTCGGATTACATCTTCAAGTGGGTCGTCATCAAACAGTGACTGTATTCTTTTCAGACCTTTTATGCTGGAGAGTTTAAATTTTTTCTCTTCATGCTGTTCCTGCAGCTTTTCAGCAGCGTCGTTCAGTTCCTGCATTTTCTGTTCATGCTCAAAATCCACAATCTGTCGGCGTGACTCCGATGTTTTGGATTTTTCTTCATTATTTTCTGCGGTCTGCAATTCTGAAACATTTTTCAGCGGCATATCTGATGCACTGGATTCAGGTTCTTCAGCAGAATCTTCATCAACGGTTAAAGTATCTGTATTAATCTGCTGATGTTCATCCTGAACCGAAACTTCAGCAGTAGAGTCTTCATCGATCTCTACCGGCACCTCTTCAGCAGATTCTTCAGTATTTGAAACAGGTTCGGTCTCTGATTCGGAATCATGGGACTTTGTTTCATCTTCATCCAAATCAAGCTCTATATGCGTAATCCGGTCAATTTCGTTAAGTTCATTGTTAAAGGCAGCCTCTTCCTCCAAAACATCAACACCCATTTCCGGATGATCTATTTCGGAATCTTCAATCTGGTTAAAATTATTGTTGAAGATAACCTCCTCTTCAGCGATATAAGTATTGCTTTCAAACTCAGGATTCTCATTAAAAAAATCTGTGCTTAGTGCCTGACTTACAGGTGCTTCCGAAACCGATTCTGTAAGTCGAAGCGAGTACGTATTAAAGCGCTGCAGAAATGTCACAAGTTCCCGAAGTTCCGCAAGATCGCCCGCGGCGTTTACCAGTTCTTCGGCGCTCGAAACATTGCCCAGTCTGGTTATGATGGAAGTGGCATCCTGGAAGGCCTGATCCTGAATTTCCTGAAATTTATGCATGGTAAATATCTTGCTAAATTTTGCGTAATTTTGAACTTGTTTATACGGCTAAAATAACAAATGTTTTTAGAAAATACAATAAATCATTCCAAACAAAGCGGCTGGATGGAAGTAATCTGTGGGTCAATGTTTTCGGGTAAAACGGAAGAACTGATCCGCCGTCTCAGACGTGCCGAAATGGCCGGTCAGACAGTAGAGATTTTTAAACCGCAGATAGATACCCGTTATGGGCTGGAAGAAGTGGTGTCCCACAACCTGAATAAGATTCGCAGCACACCCGTTGAAAGTTCCAACGAAATTCTTCTTCTGGGCTCAACGTGCGATGTGGTTGGGATTGATGAAGCTCAGTTTTTTGACAGTGGTATTGTGGAAGTAGCCAATAATCTGGCAAACAACGGTGTACGAGTAGTAATAGCAGGTCTGGACATGGATTTTATGGGACGGCCGTTCGGCTCCATGCCCTATCTCATGGCTACTGCCGAATATGTTACGAAAGTGCACGCCATCTGCAGGAGGACGGGCAACCTGGCCAATTATTCCATGAGAACCTCAGAAAGTGTTAATCTGGTAGAACTGGGCGAAACTGAGAACTATGAAGCTGTGAGCCGACGTGTTTTTGCTGATCACGTACTTAATAAAACTTTGCCGGAATGAACTATAGAGCAGCCCAGATAGCCGAAATCACCGGCAGTAAGGTTATCGGTGACGCATCCGTAACCGTGAAAAATATTTCATTTGACAGCAGAAACCTCTTTGCTGTTCAGGACCGTGCCTTCATTGCCATTAATACGAGTCAGAACAGTGGCGAAAAATATATTTCCGATGTTCTGGAAAGAGGTATAAGGATTATTATTGCCGAGCACAAAGCCTGTGACAAGGAGGGAATCACCTGGATCCTGGTTGAAAATTCTGTGCTGTTTCTTCAGAAACTGGCTAAATACCACCTGAAATCCTTCCCTGATTTAAAAACTGTAGGAATTACGGGCAGCAATGGTAAAACGATAGTCAAGGAGTGGCTTTATCAGTGTATTTATAATATTTTTGATACAGTAAAAAGTCCAAAAAGCTTCAATTCTCAAACAGGTCTTCCACTGTCTATACTTCAGACCGGCAAAAAACATGAAGTTGGAATATTTGAAGCCGGAATTTCCAGGCCTGGCGAGATGGCAGTATTAGCTGCTATCTTTTCGCCCGAGATAGGTGTTCTGACCCATATTGGCACGGCGCACTCGGCAAATTTTTCTACGGAAAGTGAGTTAATTGATGAAAAACTTAAATTTTTCAAAGATTCTTCAGTCATTATCTTTAATGGCGACCATCCCGGAATTTATGATGCGGTATCCTTACGATATCCTGACAGAAAATTGGTGTCTTACGGATTGGGGCCCCATAATAAACTATTTGTCCAGTCAGGTTGGGACAACTTCTCCAATGAAATAACAGTTTCCTATTTTGATAATGTTTTTAAATTCAACCTTTCCCAAAAAGATGAAGCCACACTTCAAAATGTTCTTGCACTTATTGCAGTACTGAAGGAACTGCAGGTAAGTAATGAAGAAATTGTTCAGAAGTTGGTCGGGTTGAAAGCCATTGAAATGCGCCTGGAATCGGTGCACGGTGTACGGGGTAATCTGGTAGTGAATGATTCTTTTAACCTGGACGTGGATTCATTAAAAATTGCCTTCCAGTTTATAAAGGAATATAAGAAGGTTAAAAAAGTCCTTATCCTTACAGATATCATCGATGTAAAGGAACCACCGGATCAGCTCTATAAGGAAGTCGCACAGTTGGTTAATGAACAGGATTTTGACCGTGTTTATCTTGTCGGATCAGTTATCACCCAGTATCATGCTCTTTTTCAGGCAAAATCTTATATCTATAAAGATTCCGCCGACTTGATCGAAAGTCAAACGCTTAATCATATTGAAGATTCTCTTATCCTGCTGAAAGGAGCAAGAAAGTTTGCCATCGAAAAAATTAAAAATCTGCTGGAACTCCAGAAACATGACACCGTTCTGGAGGTTAATCTGAATGCACTACTCCACAACATAAACATTCACAAAGCACTGCTGAAACCGAAAACCAGAATGATGGCGATGGTGAAAGCCTACTCGTACGGCCTTGGCGGCTATGAAATAGCTGAATTTCTTCAGCATCATCATATAGATTATCTTGGAGTCGCATATGCCGATGAGGGTATGGACCTGCGAAAGAATGGCATTACTACACCAATCATCGTGATGAACCCCGAGCAACACAGTTATAATGCCATTATAGAATATAATCTGGAGCCTGAAATATACAGTTTCCGGGTTCTTGAACTCTTCTGGAACGCGCTGAATGAACTTGGGGTAGATAAACAGTATCCCATCCACATCAAGCTGGAAACCGGCATGCACCGTCTCGGCTTCAAGAGTGAAGAACTTATGCTGCTTGCTGAGAAGCTGAATACAATGAATCTGAAAGTGGCCAGTATATTCAGTCATCTGTCCACCTCAGATATGTCTGACGAGCGTGATTATGCATTGAGCCAGATTGAAGTATTCTCATGTAACACTGATGTATTGATTAATGCGCTGGGCTACCGGCCCGTTCTCCATATCCTGAATTCGGCAGGGATCACATCATTCACAGAATATCAGTTTGATATGGTGAGGATAGGAATCGGAATGGTGGGTATATCTAATGATCCTGCTGTTAAAAAACAGCTTCAAAATGCAGTAGTTTTCAAAACAGTAATCTCGCAGATTTCCCATGTTAAGGCAGGTGATTCCATTGGTTACAGCCGGCGCCATATCGCTGGTACAGACACCAGGATCGCCACCATTCCCGTTGGATATGCCGACGGTATCCCCAGGATGATAGGCAACGGGAAAGGCTTCGTCTCGATTAATGGAAAGCTTTGCCCCATAGTGGGAAATATATGCATGGACATGCTCATGGTGGATATTGGGACTCTGCAAGTTCAGGAAGGCTCTGAGGTTGTCATCTTTAATTCCAAACCCACTCTGGAACAGTTTGCTGAATATTGCCAGACCATACCCTACGAGGTTTTGACTTCCATATCAAGACGTGTTAAACGAATCTATATAAAAAATTGAATGAGAAAAACGTTTTGTCTGTTTCTATTGTGTTTGGCTGTGCTTTATTTTGAGGCTCAGGTAAAGGAAGGTTTTAAACTACCCCCAAATCCCCGCATTGGACTTTCACTCTCAGGTGGCGGCGCCAAAGGCTTTGCTCATATAGGAGTTCTTAAAGTGCTCGATTCTCTGGGTGTTAAAGTGGACTACATCTCAGGCACCAGTATGGGTGCGATCGTAGGCGGGCTTTATGCCTCCGGCTATACAGGAAAGGACATTGAAAAGATAGTTCTGGATACGGACTTCTACAATATAATTGCCAATGAGAAAACGAGGCAGGAAACAACATTTTTCAATAAATCTGTAGATAAATATATCCTTACAGTTCCAATAAAAGACGGTAAGATAAATATACTGCCGAAAGCGATATCTACGGGTCAGAAAAATATCTATCTGTTACGCGAGCTCTTTAAAAACGTATCCACTACAACAGATTTTTCCCAGTTACCAATCCCGTTTCTGTGCATAGGCACAAACCTGGAAAGCGGTAAGATGGAAATCTTTGAAAAAGGAGATCTGGTAAGCGCGATTATGGCGAGTTCTGCCTTCCCTTCACTTATGGATCCCGTTCAGATTGGTGATTCACTTTATATTGATGGGGCAATGACCATTAATTATCCTTCTAAGCCACTTAAAGATAAGGGAATTGACGTTGTGATAGGAGTAGATCTCAGCCAGGGATTAGCCAGCAGGGAAAATATGCGCAGTGCGCTGGATATTTTAAATCAGGTAATTGATTACGGAATTCAAGAGGAAACCCGTGCGCAGTATAAATATACGGATATCAATATACGTCCAGACCTTACCGGTATGAACTCTACCAGTTACGACGCGAAGGCTGCCATACTGGATTCCGGCTATGTTGAGGCACAAAAATATGTTCCTGTCTTATCCCAACTTCCCAGGCGTGAGCAGACTCTGTTACGTACTCCAATGAACCTCTTATACAGTAATCTTTACAAGATCGACAGTCTGGTGGTGGAGAACAACCGCATATTTCGGAAAAACTATATTGAAGGTAAAATGAACCTTCGCCTGCCCGCTCTCCTTACTTATGGCACTATTAACAAAATGGTGGATAAACTGTACGCCACAAACAATTATAAGCTTATTAACTATGATATCATTCAGGGTGAAGAAAGCAATGTTCTGAAACTAAATGTTACAGAAGATGAGACTCGTTTTTTCTTAAAATTCGGACTTCATTATGACGAGGTTTTTAAAACAGGATTGCTAATCAACGCTACTGCCAAACGGCTCCTGTTCAGGAATTCTATTGTTTCCCTGGATTTGGTAGTAGGAGATAAGCCACGGTACTATTTCAATTATTTCATTGACAACGGATATATACCCGGATTCGGATTATATGCCTCCGGCATGTCACTGGACCTGAGGGACAGTAATGTAAACAGAGTGGAAAGCTGGAACTGGCTGCGTACCGAAGCCTTTATACAGTCCATCTGGAAGGATAAATACGCAGTTGGGGGTGGAATAAGTCATGATTATTATGAATCAAAAGGAATTGGCCAGTCGGACTATACAGATGTAGAAAGTATGGTAAATCCATACCTGTTCATTAAATCTGATACACAGGACGACCGGAGCTTCCCTACCAAAGGAATACTGTTGAGTGCTGAAGGGAAATTATTGGATTTGTTGAACGAAGATCAGGAAGGCCGAACCTTTCAGACACGATTATTTGCACAGCTAAATTTTCCGCTTTCCAGACTGTTTACTTACAGGCTCCTGTTGGCTGGAGGCTTAACCCTAGGTGAAGATATTTCAAGTTATAAACTGTACCGTACAGGAGGGATTTTCGAGCAGAATTTGGGCAATTTCTTTGCTTTACAGGGCTATCAGTTTGGCGAGCACAGCACCAGGAATATACTGATGGCAGCAAATACACTGCAGGTAAATGTCTACAAAAATTTCTTTGCCGACTTGACTGTTAGCGCAGCCAATCTTTTCAATGATATTGAGGTTGATGATATTTTTTTCCTTTCAGAATCGTCGGCTGGTTTAACCGCGGGATATAAATCTCCGGTCGGACAGATAAAAGTAAATTACAGCCACTCTTTTGAGCGGCAGACAGGTGTTTTCAGTGTAATATTAGGACATTATTTTTAACGATGATAGAATATTTTTTCGAGGATATCGACCAGATTCAAATTGAACCGACCATTAAGGAATGGTTGATTCAGCTTATAAAATCAGAAGGTTTCAAGGTCGGACAAGTCAACTATATTTTTTGCAACGATGAATATTTACTTAAGGTAAACCGTGACTTTCTAAATCACGACTATTATACAGACGTGATCACCTTTGATTACGTGAAGGGTAAAACAGTCTCGGGTGATATTTTCGTATCTTTGCCGCGCATTTCCGAGAATGCTGAACAATTAGGTTCCAGCTTTGTGACGGAGCTAAAAAGAGTTTTGGCGCACGGTATACTCCACCTTTGCGGATATAAAGACAAAACTACCGAAGAGGCGGCGGAAATGCGTAATAAGGAAGAATTTTATCTTGCGTTAATATAAATGCTGATTTATTTTTCCTGTATGTTTCACGTGAAACATTAACTACAAAATTTAATATGATTACAGATACATATGACGTAATTGTCGTAGGCGGTGGACATGCCGGTTGCGAAGCAGCCGCGGCAGCCGCAAATCTCGGGTCCAGCACACTTCTTGTAACAATGAATATGCAGACTATCGGACAGATGTCCTGTAACCCAGCTATGGGTGGTATTGCAAAAGGACAGATCGTTCGCGAAATTGATGCCCTGGGTGGATATTCCGGTATCATTGCCGATAAATCTGCAGTGCAGTTCAAGATGCTTAACTTATCCAAGGGTCCGGCCATGTGGTCTCCAAGAACACAAAACGACAGGATGATGTTCGCAGAAGAATGGCGGATAGCACTTGAAAACACACCGAATTTGGACTTCTTCCAGGATATGGTAAAGAGCCTTATAATAGAGAATAACCGTGCAGTAGGCGTTGTAACCTCACTTGGAATTTCAATAAGGTCAAAGTCTGTAATTCTTACAAACGGCACCTTTCTTAATGGATTAATTCACGTAGGTGATAAGCAACTCGGCGGCGGTCGGATGGGCGAACCACGGGCGTTCGGGATAACTGAACAGCTTGTTTCGCTGGGTTTCGAAGCTGGTCGTATGAAAACCGGTACTCCACCGAGGGTGGACGGACGGAGCCTTAACTACTCGGTAATGGAGGAACAGAAAGGTGATGAAAAACCTCAGAAGTTCTCCTACACAGATACTCCAAAATTGACTCGACAGTTGAGCTGCCATATAGTTTATACAAACGAAACAGTACATGATATTCTGCGTGAAGGTTTTGAAAGAAGTCCAATGTTCAACGGTACGATTCAGAGTACTGGCCCCAGATACTGTCCAAGTATCGAGGATAAAATTAACCGTTTCGCAGAGCGTACCAGACATCAGTTGTTTGTAGAACCTGAAGGTTGGAGAACATGCGAAATTTATGTTAACGGTTTCAGTTCATCGCTACCTGAAGATATTCAGATCAAAGCCATGCGACATATACCGGGATTTGAAAATGTAAAGGTTTTCCGGCCTGGATACGCAATAGAATATGACTACTTCCCTCCTACCCAACTTAACCATACCCTGGAAACAAAGCTCATTGCAAATCTTTATTTCGCCGGACAGATAAACGGAACTACAGGTTATGAGGAAGCCGCAGGACAAGGCCTTATGGCCGGCATAAATGCACACAATAAAGTTCATGGCAAAGATGACTTTATACTCCAGAGAGATGAGGCGTATATTGGTGTATTGATTGATGACCTGATAACAAAAGGGACAGAAGAACCCTATAGAATGTTTACCTCCAGGGCCGAATACAGACTGCTGCTAAGACAGGATAATGCAGATGTACGGTTAACAGAAAAAGGTTATAAAATTGGCTTGGCAAGTGAAGAACGCTTGAAAACTGCCGAAGAGAAAATTACAAAGAGTAACGAATTGGAAGCATTCCTAAAGGATTATTCACTGAAACCAGGTGTCATAAATCCGGTGTTGCAGACTATCGATTCATCACCCGTAGACCAGGCTTACAGAGCTGCTCAGATACTGACAAGACCAAATATGAGTCTTGAAAAGCTTGAAGATATTGAAGGCATCAGGGAAATAAGTTCTACATACGCTGAGGAGGTGCGCGAACAGGCAGAAATCAATATTAAATACCGCGGATACATAGAAAAGGAGAAAGAAAATGTGGCTAAACTGAACAGGTTGGAAACAATTAAAATTCCTGAAGATTTTAATTATGAGGCTATAACATCGCTTTCCGCCGAAGCTAAACAGAAGATGACTAAAGTAAATCCGAAAACAATAGCCCAGGCATCCAGAATCAGCGGTGTTTCTCCAGCAGATATTAATGTCCTGCTTATATATTTGGGAAGATAAATTAAAATGTTTCACGTGAAACAATACAATATTTTATGAAAATAAAGGATCATTTCCTAACTGGCGAATCATTCGATTTAGAGTCAACAGCAATCAACGGTATTTTAAAAACCAGTCCGGTGCCGGCCAATCTTGCTCCCTATTACGAAAGCAAAGATTACATATCCCACCACCAGGATTCAGGAAGCATAAAAGAAAAAGTATATAAGATTCTTCAAAAAATAAATCTTAATTATAAAAGAAATATAGTAGCCGCTGAAATTCCTGCTAAAGGGAAAATTTTGGACTATGGATGTGGTGCCGGCGAGTTTATAAAATATGTCCAGAAGGATTTTACAGCATTCGGTTTTGAACCAAACGAGGCTGCGAGAAATGCAGCAGTAACAAAATCCGGTGAGAAAGCAATTATTTCAGATCTGTCCGATATACAGGACGAAAGTCTGAATGCTATTACTCTGTGGCATGTATTTGAGCATATAGAAAACCAAAAAGAGATGCTGCATCTATTCCGGAATAAACTTCGCCAGGACGGGGTATTAATTGTTGCTGTTCCAAATCCAGGATCCTTTGACGCCCACAAGTATAAAGAATTTTGGGCTGCCTGGGATGTACCAAGACATCTATATCATTTCACACGATCTGGAATGACCAATTTAATGGAGAGTGAAAAATGGAAAGTTGTAAAAGTGAAACCACTCCTACTCGACTCATTCTATATTTCAATGCTTAGCGAAAAATATAAAAAATCATCGTTATTCTGGCTTAAAGGTGCGGTGATCGGGGCAATTTCTAATTTTAAAGCATCAAAAAACGGCGAATTTTCCAGTCTGATATACATTATTAGAAAAAATGAGAAAATCGATTTTTAAGGCATTACAGAAGGTCATTTTTAGCCATTAAACATGATTTTGGAAAAATTAAAGTGATACACTGATAAATTTATAAACTCTGTAAAATTTTAAAATAAGTATGATTACAATTTTTAAAAAAGAAAAAGGCGTCCTCAATCGAGAACGCCCTTTTCAATTTTATCTGGGAAGAAATTTAATTATTAATAGCACGGATTCCTGGAAGCTCTTTTCCTTCCAAACTTTCCAGCATTGCTCCACCGCCGGTTGAAACATAACTTACTTTACCCTCATAACCAAACTGCTTTACAAAGGCTACACTGTCTCCTCCGCCCACAAGTGAAAAGGCTCCGTTGCGGGTAGACTCCGCTATACTGTCGCCCAAAGCAACTGTGCCAGCTGAAAAACTTGGCATTTCAAACACACCGATCGGTCCGTTCCATAAAATAGTTCTTGAACTTAAAATTACGTCATGAATCAGTACACGGGATTTTGGACCCGCGTCCAGACCCATCCATCCTTCTGGTATTTCATAAATATCCATCTCCTTAGTATCGGCTTCATTACTGAATTCATCTGCACCTATCACATCAACCGGCAAATAAACTTTTACATTTTCAGCTTCTGCACGCTTCAGAATATCGAGAGCAAGATCCATTTTATCTTCCTCTACGACTGATGTGCCAATGCTGCCTCCTAAAGCCTTAACGAAAGTAAATGCCATACCACCACCAATAATAAGATTATCAATAGCCGGAAGCATATTTTCAATAATAGTTATCTTAGACGAAACCTTGGATCCACCAATAATTGCAGTTACAGGCTTCTCCCCTTTCTGAAGAACTTTTTCAACAGCTTCAATTTCTTTGGCCATTAATAAACCGAAAAACTTAGTCGATGGAAAATACTGAGCGATAACTGCAGTGGAAGCATGTTCACGGTGTGCAGTACCAAAGGCATCATTCACATAAGCATCAGCATATTTAGCCAGCTTTTCTGCAAACGTTTTATCACCCGCTTCTTCTTCATTATAAAAACGAAGATTCTCCAGTAATAGAATGCTGCCCGGTTTTAACTCACCAGTCATTTTTACAGCTTCGTTACCAAGACAGTCCTTACAGAACTGAACTTCCCTGCCAAAAACTTCTTCGATCTCGGGAACAATATTCTTCAGTGAAAATTCTTCAGAAACTTTACCCTTAGGCCGTCCCAAATGAGTCATTAAAATTACGGAACCTCCATCATTCAGGATTTTCTCCACAGTTTCTTTTGCGGCCTGGATTCTGGTATTATCTGTTACTTTAAGGTCAGCACTTTGCGGAACATTGAAATCAACCCGAACCAGGGCTTTCTTGTCTTTAAAGTTAAAATCATTTATTGTTTTCATAAAATCACCCTGTTTTTAGTTGCACAAATTTAACACTTATTCGGATGATTAAAAATTAAAAACAATTTAAAATTCCCCAATCCCCAACGACTCATCTTATCTACATTATTATTTTTTTATATAAAAAGAATATGAATACTGTTGTTGTAGTTCGGGGATTTGGGGAGAAATAACCTTGAATTATTTCACTACACAGAAACGTTCCTGAAATCACAGTTTAGTAACAATAAAATGATGTTAGTTAACAGCACTTTAGTCCTGTTATCCCCAATTGTTAGTATTTTCATGTCCACCCCACTATCAGTAGTTCTGATATTAGCAAAATGCTACCGCCGGCAGGTGAACTTCTTTTTAATTTTTTGCTGATTATCCGGAAAGAAAATCCATTATAAAAATATCCGGGCTGCGAAAGCTTTTGTTCCCGGGACTTACCAACAGTGTTTCCCTATTATCCTCACATGATACTGGTGGAAAAAGCTGTTTCCTGCAATACAATTTAGCCGTAAAAGAATATCGACCATCTTCCACCCTCATTTATAATCCTCAAGAATCTGTATTTATATTATAAATCCTAAATTTGTAGGCATTGGGCATTATATAAAGTAAACATGAAAAAATTAGCTATAGCGTGTGACCACGCGGGATACGAGTATAAGGAGAAGCTGAAAGAACATTTCTGCGGACGTTTTGAGATTCAGGATTTCGGTACTGATTCGGCAGAGTCTGTGGACTATCCGGACTTTGTTCATCCTGCAGCCAATTCCGTTGAAACGGGTGATAATGAGTTGGGTATACTGATTTGCGGTAGCGGGAACGGTGTCCAGATGTCAGCAAATAAACATAAGGATGTCCGTTGCGCACTGTGCTGGATGCCTGAATTGGCAGAACTTTCACGTCAGCACAATAATGCAAATATGATTGCAATCCCTGCAAGGTTTATTGCATTTGAACTTGCAGTTGAAATCATTGAGAAGTTTATTAGCACGGAGTTTGAGGGAGGAAGACATGCAGGCAGAGTAGCAAAAATAGCTTCCTGCTAAAAAAAATTAACCAATATCACATTATTTATATGGCAAAAGGCAAATACATATCCTCCAAAAATACTCAGAAACTACAGGAAATCGGCAAGGCCATTCTGCAGTTTATGAACAGGCAGTCTACAAAGATTTATAATTATAAACAGATTGCAGATGGGATTGATTTTAAGAATCCCCGCCAGCGTGAGTTGGTTGTACAGGCACTTCATAAACTTCTGGCTGATCAGCGTATTGAGGAAGTTTCTAAGGGCAAATACATCATAAACCTAAAAATTGAAGGTACACTTACAGGTACCATCGATTTTAACCAAAGCGGCAATGCCTATGTAAAGGTAGAGGAACTGGATGATGATGTGTTCATTCACTCCAAGAATGTAAAGGATGCCATGCAGGGCGACACGGTGGTGATCGTAACGTACCAGTATAAAGGTAAAAAGATTGAAGGTTCCGTAGTGGAAGTGACCCAGCGAAAGCGTACCGATTTCGTAGGTACTTTGGAATACATTGCACACAAGGACTTTGGTTTTGTTGTTTCTGACAAAAAGAATTTCAGTACAGATATATTCGTGAAGAAGGATAAATTCAACGGTGCCAACCATGGAGATAAGGTGGTTGTAAAAATGATTGGATGGCGTCCCGGAGATAAAAATCCGGAAGGCGAAATCACGCAGGTTCTGGGTGCCCCCGGTGAACATGAAACAGAGATACATTCTATCCTGGCAGAGTATGGTCTTCCCTATGAGTTTCCGGAAGAAGTTGAACTTGAAGCCGATGCCATAGACCGTGAAGTTAGGGATGAGGAAGCAGCGAAACGTTGGGATATGAGGCAAACCCTAACCCTCACCATTGATCCAAAAGATGCCAAGGATTTCGATGATGCACTTTCTATCAGGCAGCTGGAGAACGGAAATTGGGAAATAGGCGTACACATCGCCGATGTTTCTCATTATGTGCGCCCCGGCACGCGTCTGGACGATGAAGCTTACAGCAGAGCAACTTCAATTTACCTTGTGGACCGTGTGGTACCTATGTTACCGGAAGTTTTAAGTAACGGTGTATGCTCCCTGAGACCGAATGAGGATAAATATACCTTCTCTGCCGTTTTCGAAATGGATGATAAGGCCGAAATTAAAAAGGAATGGTTTGGCCGCACTGTAACACATTCAGACAGGAGATTCACCTATGAGGAGGCACAGGAGCGCATTGAGACCGGTGAAGGCGATCTTGCAGAAGAGATCCTGACTTTTAACAGACTGGCCAAGATCCTGAGAGAAAAAAGAATAAATGACGGTGCCATAACATTCGACAGAAGTGAGGTCCGCTTCAATCTGGACGAAAACAATGAACCGATTGGTGTATACTTTAAGACAAGCAAGGATTCCAATCATCTGATTGAGGAATTTATGCTGCTGGCCAACAGAAAAGTTTCTGAATTTGTATCCCTGAACAAGAAAGGAACACCTACAAACAATACATTCATCTACCGTATACACGACGATCCTAACCCTACGAAGCTGGAGGCACTGCGTGATTTTGTATCCACCTTTGGATATAAAATGGATTTGGCAAATACCAGGAAGGTTACGGAAAGTATGAATTCACTTTTACAGAAAGTGAAAGGCAAACCAGAGGAGAATATGATTGAAACACTGGCTATGAGGTCCATGAGTAAAGCAGTTTATTCTACAAATCCAATTGGTCACTATGGTCTGGGCTTTGAGTATTATTCGCACTTTACATCGCCAATCCGACGTTATCCCGATCTGATCGCTCACAGAATGCTGCAGCATTATCTGGACGGCGGAAAATCGCCGAACAGAAATGATGTTGAAGAAAAAGCAAAACACTGTTCTGCTATGGAACGTCTTGCAGCAGATGCCGAGCGTGACAGTATTAAGTTTATGCAGGTTAAATTCATGGAAAAGCACCTTGGCGAAACTTTCGAAGGTGTGATTTCCGGTGTAGCAGAATTCGGCTTCTGGGTGCAGATCCCGGAAAACGGTGCCGAAGGCCTCATCAAACTTCGCGACCTGACGGATGATAACTATTCATTTGACTTAACTACCCATTCCGTAAGAGGTTCCCGTCATGGAAAGCAGTTCCAGCTCGGAGATACAGTGAAAATTAAGGTGATGAAAGCCAATCTTATAGCAAAACAGCTTGATTTTAAAATTGTAGATTAAAACTGCTGTTACCAAACTTAAAATTAGAATGGTAGAACTTATATTGTCAGCAGTAGGTCTTGGAGTAATGTTGAGTCTGGTATTTATCGGGCCTATATTTTTCTTGCTTATTGAAACCAGTTTCTCCCGGGGTCCGCGGCATGCCCTTGCGCTCGATCTTGGGGTGCTTGTTGCTGATGTAATATGTATTGGCGCCGCTTATTTTGCAAGTGGGGATCTGGTGGAGATCATCGATAAGCATCCGGGATTTTACCGGATAACAGCTTTTATTGTACTCATCTATGCGGTATATATGATTGTTTCCAGGACCAAAATGCACTTGGCTGGCGAGGAGAAGATGATCAGTCAGAACTATCTGAAAACCTTCCTGAACGGTTTCTTTTTCAATATCCTGAATATAGGTGTTGTACTGTTTTGGTTGGTAACGGTAATTTCTGTCCGCAATGCCTATCCGGACCATAATGATTTTCTGTTGTATATGGCTCTTGTTATTGGTACGTATCTGGCGATTGATTTCCTCAAGATTACTCTGGCCAAGCAGTTCCATAATAAACTTACCCAGCGCCTGGCTAATCAGATACGGCGTGGTGTCGGATTTATTCTCATAGGATTCAGTATATTCATCTTTCTGCAGAGTTTTAAGATGTTCAATCAGTTTGATAAGAAACTCGAGGAAGCAGAGAAAAAAGAACAGAAATTATTAGACTATGAGTAAGATCGTATTCCCGCCCTCTTTAAAAAAAGGTGACCGCATTGCCGTTATTTCTCCTGCAGGAATGGTGCAGAAAGAGCAGCTGGAAAAGGGACTTTCCATAATTGAAGATAATGGTTATGAGGCGGTTTTAGGCCGTAATCTCTACACTTCATATAAATTTGGATATCAGTACGCAGGTACTGAGGAAGAGAGGACTGCCGATATGAACTGGGCTCTTAACAGTGCTGATATATCTGCAGTCTGGACTTCTCGCGGCGGATACGGCTGCCAACATCTGTTGCCGCATCTTGAAATTTCAGAATTCCTGAAAAAACCAAAATGGTATATTGGATACTCCGATAATACGGCGATTCAAAGCTATCTGCTCAGGAAAGGTGTGGCTTCCATTCATGCCCAAACCCTTAAGACTTCCGGTTTTGGGGTTTCAGATCTGGGCTATTCCCTTACAGTTGATATCCTGCAGGGAAAGATTCCGGACTATGAGATAGAGTCCACTAAGTATAACCACGGCGGTAAAGCCAACGGTATTTTGGTTGGGGGAAACCTGGCGCTTATCTACGCTCTTTTGGGTACTCCCTACTCTTTTGATTTTGCTGATAAGATTCTTTTCATTGAGGAAATCGGGGAAAAATATTACGCGCTGGACCGTATGCTGATGGCACTGGAACTGGCAGGCGTTTTCAAAAAAATTAAAGGACTGATTATTGGAGGCATGACACTTATGGAGGAAGAAGCCGAAAATCAGAATTATGAAGATAGCTTTGATGATTTTTCCTATCAGTTAATCAGTAACAGAATAACCAAATATAAGTTTCCGGCGATCTTTGGATTTCCAAACGGACATATTCATGATAACAGGCCCTTAATTATCGGCGCTCAGGTTAGTATGGCCGTAGGAGATAACGTAATTGTAAACCAAAACAGATAGCGTTATGGCTGAACACAATGATTTTGGAAAACTGGCTGAAGAGTTTGCAAAAAGTTATCTTCAGGAGAAAGGATATATCATTAAAGATTCCAATTTCCGCTATCAGAAAGCCGAGATTGATATCATTGCTTCCTCTAATAGTCAAATAATTATGGTAGAGGTTAAAGCGAGGGCATCTGATGCATTTTTGGAACCTCACGAAGCCGTAAACCGGAAGAAAATCCGCCTTATTGTAACCGCGGCAGATGAGTACATGAAAAAGAACAACCTGGAAGAAGAGGTTCGTTTTGACATCATATCTGTACTTCCTGATGCAACGGGCAAACTGGAAATTACCCATATTGAAAGTGCGTTTGAAGCTATGGACGCCAACTAAATCTTAATTAAATGAAAACTGCATTCATTACCGGCGCAACTTCCGGAATTGGAAAAGCTACCGCCACTCTACTTGCCAAAAATAATTACCGGATCATCATCTGCGGCCGTCGTGCCGATGTTTTGGAAGATGTAAAAACTGAACTTTCTGAACAGACGGAAGTATATACACTTTGTTTTGATCAGAGAAACAGAACTGATGTGGAAAATGCGGTTAACTCCCTTCCCCAGGACTGGCAGGACATAGATGTACTCATCAATAACGCGGGTAATGCACATGGCCTGGATACTCTTGCCGACGGAGATGTAGATGATTGGGATGCGATGCTGGACGGAAATGTGAAAGGACTGCTCTATGTTTCCAAACAGATTATGCCGATTATGCAGCAGCAGAAATCCGGACATATTGTGAATATTTCCTCGGTAGCTGCCAGGCAAACTTATACTAACGGTGTTGTTTACTGTGCCTCAAAAAAGGCGGTGGATGTTATTTCCGATGGGATGCGTCTGGAACTTACTGAATTCGGAATAAAAGTCACCAACATACAGCCCGGACTGGTGGAAACAGATTTCTCCAAAATACGCTTTAAAGGAGATGCAGAAAGAGCTTCTACCGTGTATCAGGGTTATAAAGCACTTGAGCCTGTAGATATTGCGGATGCTATCCTGTACTGCATAAGTACTCCCGCACATGTAGCGATATCTGACCTTACCGTTTACCCAAGCGCCCAAAGTGAGCCGCGAACGGTATATAAGAATTTATAACATCAATAACTGTCAATAAACACATGAAGATACTGCACCTCGAAACCTCCTCCAAAAACTGTTCTGTAGCCATTTCGGATGGATTGGAACTGCTCTGTCTTTGCGAAGAAGTTTCAGACAATTATAAACAGTCGGAAAGCCTGCATACCTTTGTGCAGTGGGCATTGGAGGGAGCAAACCTATCGCTGAAGGATTTAGACGCCATATCGTTAGGTATGGGTCCGGGATCTTATACCGGTCTCAGGATTGGAGCGTCTGCCGCAAAAGGGTTCTGTTTTGGTCTGGAAATTCCGCTGATTGCTGTCAATTCTTTGGAAACGATGATTAAGCCCTTTTTAGGACAGAATTATGATCTGATCGTTCCAATGGTCGATGCGAGGCGTACGGAGGTTTATACGGCGCTGTATGACGGCCAGACGGGTAAACTGCAGCAACCTACCCAGGCGCTTGTTCTGGATGAGAGTCCTTTGGAATATCTGTCTGATAAAAAAGTACTTATTGTAGGCGATGGCGCTACGAAGGCACAGGAAATTTTAAACCTTCCAAATGCTGATTTCAATGATACCGTCTACCCTTCTGCACAGTATTTAACGGACGAAGCTGTACGGAAGTATACCGCAGCTGAGTTTGAAGACGTAGCGTATTTTGAACCTTTTTATCTGAAGGACTTCCAGGGCGTGAAGAAGAAAGGGAGCCCAAAATAATTCAGGATAACCTCTGCTGAAAACAGAAAAAGCGAAGATTTAACTTCGCTTTCTCTTATTTCTTCCTGGCCGGTGCAGTTTGAATTTTCTGCTGAGCTTCAGTACTCATTATTACTTCATTCCCCATCTCCTGTTCCATCTGCCTTTGCTCTAAAAGGCGGTTCTTTTTTTCTTCCTCTCGGGCCGCGGCCTCAGCCTTTGGCGTCGTCTGCGGACTGTTACCGGTTTTGAGTACATTTCCTTTTTCATCTGTCATCTGCACTTTCAGGTCGCTTTTTAGCCAGTTCAGCATTTCTTTAGCCTTTTGCCCTTCGGGCGTATTCTCGTAATTAAGGGCTATCTGTTCCAGCTGGAGGATCATTACCTCCTTACCGCTTGTTTTACCGGCAATAAAGGCATTAAGCAGCGCAAATTTCGGCACAAGAGCATCTTTTGGAAATCTGGCCAGCGATTCATCTACCATTTGTCGGCTGGCATCAAACTGTTCACCCTGATAAAGCGCAAAGGATGTCTGGTAGGCATTCTCGGCATCCGGATTGGATTTCAGGAAGTTGCTGTTACGTGGGTTGCGTGCAAACTCTGCATAGGAAGTGTACGGATAATCGGTGAGCAGGATTTGCTTTGCACGTTCAGAGGCGGCAGGAGTATTCTCATAATTCATGGAGAATATCTCGTACAGTGCCTGCAGCATTATTTTTTCCTCAGGTTTGTTATCAACAAGATCATATAAGGTTTTTGTGGCCAACGGAGTATTGGAAAAGTAATCATCATACATAATCCCCATTCCTAAAGAAGCGGTGTCACGCGCATATTTCAGCTTGGTCAGGGATGCCTGGTCTCTTGGGATCTTTTCGATATAAAACGAAGGTTCAAAGCGGCGTGGATCTGCTACTGACGAAAGTCCCAGCGCTTCATTCTTTGCATCCTCCAGTGAAGACATTTTTGCAGAATAGCGCCAGTTATCGGCCAGACTACGGCTTCCCCAAACATTCTTGAACTCAGATGATCCTTTGGATACAGCACCTGTATTGGCAAAATAAAAGCCTTTTCCGGCCGCCCCAAAATTCTCAAATGAACCGTTTGCGGAAGCAAAAACCGAGTTTGAAGAATAATCGCCCGTATCAAATCCTTTGGTCCGTTCTGCCCGTATGCGCTCCCTTTCCATGGCATCTTCCCTGGCCTTCAGATCTTCAATATACTTGCTGAAATATGCATTACGATCCGCATCGTTCATCTTTGCCAGGGCCAGAAGACTATCATTTTTCCTTATCAGATAATAGTTGCGCGCCAGTTTTTTGATATTATTCGTCTGCTCCTGAAGTAATACTCTCGTTGGTTCATAGGTCATCGTAGTGACTGCAGAGTCGTAATAGGCACCGGCCGAAATATATTCATTGTCCGTAAGATAGCCCCGGCCAATCTCGTAGTAACTGAGGCCCCGGATCTGAGGATCGGATACCTTTTCTGCCAGGGACTTACGGAAATAATCCTGAGCCTCAGCCTTCTTGCCGGCGTTGGCAGCCATTAACCCCAGCGCGTAATAAAATTCATTTTTTCGGGAAGCATAAGTGCCTTTTTTACTGATTCCTTCCAGATACTTCCTGGCCCCGCTGTAATCATCTTTGCTGTTGTAGGTCTTTGCAATTTCAATCTGTGATTTTACTTCAAATTCAAAATCATTTGCATATTTATAAGCTGACTCAAAACTTTCGCGTGCCAGTGCAGGTTTGCCCTGCTCTGCCAACACCTGGCCACGCAGGTAGGTAATCCTGCTTTTCAATTTTCTGTTGTTGTTCACTTCAAACGCGCTGGAAAGTTCAGCTATTGCAGCATCTTTTTTGCCTGCTTCCAGAAGAGATTCTGAGTAATAAATGCTCAAAAGCTTGCGGTATTCTTTTTTAAGATCTGAATTCTTTAGGTTGGCAAATATCTCATGTGCTTTAAAATGATCATCCATCTTTGCATACGCAACTCCCTGGTAGATTTTGGCCAATGGTAACCGTTTGTCCTCTCTCATTTTTAGCATCAGAGTGCTGAGTGCGTCCAGTGCCTGGAGATTTTTGCCCATGTATATCCGTGCCTGAGCAAGTGTGATATATGCATCAAAGATTTTGTCGTTTTTCTCCTGCCCGTCACGGATGACGGAGTATTTGTCAATTGTTTTAAGTGCTTTTGCCTCAGCAATTTCCAGTATTGAAGCACCTTTGTTTTCACCTGTCGACTGAGCAGGAGCCGAAGATCCGGGTTTACGCCCGGCGCTGGATTCTGCAAAAGCGGTTGATTGCCCGATGTCGCTGCCCACAGGTTGTTCCTCATACGTCAGAATATTGATATATGGTGCGTAGAAATTATCTTTATGTGCGTTGCTGCGTCCGGTAAATTCTGTATCTAATGCATCCTTAGCATTAAAAAGAGTATTGTATTCTGTCTTAAACCCAATAAGGAAGCGGGAGCGCTTTTCAGGTTTCTTTGCAGCACAGGCCAAAAGTACTGAGGCCAGAAATATATAGAGAATTGTTTTTTTCATTGCAGTATTATAACTTGATAACGTGCCTTTTATTGTTGGAAGTCTACGCCGTACGTCTGTAAAATTAGCGAATATTTATTTTCCGTGATTCACCTCCAGGATTTCCTGAAGAATTCTGTATAGCAGGTGCGTAGGAAGCCCCATTATAGTATAAAAACTGCCTTCTATCTTATTTATTTTCGCCATTCCCAACCACTCCTGGATGCCATAGCTTCCCGCTTTGTCCATGGGCTGGCAGCGGTCAACATATGCTGCAGCTTCTTGTCCCTCAATGGTGTCAAAATATACATTTGCCACATCAACCTCAGTGGTAGTGTACTTTGCGCTGCGTACCGTAATAGCTGTGTATACCCGATGCATTTTTCCGGACAGACTTCTCAGCATTGCAATTCCCTCCTCCCTTTTTTGCGGTTTCCCCAGAACCTGACCGTCCAGTACCACTACAGTGTCGGCAGTAATGAGGATCTCATCTTCGCCGATTGTTTGGAAGCTGTTTGCCTTCAGTTCAGACAGGTAACCCGCGACCTGATCAGCAGGTAAATCATCAGGATAGAACTCGTCACAGTCCGGAACTACAACTTCAAAATCATAGCCTAGGTGTGTCATCAATTCCTTCCTGCGAGCGGAACCGGAGGCCAGCAGTATTTTTTTCTTCATATATCAAACACTTTTTGTATTATCCTCGGTCCACTTACCCTGCACCTTCATCACCTGTTCTATCACGTCGCGTACTGCGCCCTTCCCGCCTTCTACAGGAGAAATATAATGAGAGACATCTTTTACCTCCGGAACTGCATTTTTAGGACAGGCTGCAATTTTGGCCACTTCCATTATCCTGATGTCAGGAATATCGTCACCCATCATCAGGATTTCATCATCACTAAGTCCATATTTAGCTTTGAAATGCTCATAATCTAATGACTTATCAGGCGATTTTGGATAGTAATCCTGAATTCCAAGGTAATGAATACGGTGCTTTACATCAGGATCGTTCCCTCCCGTAATAACACCAATGAGGTAATCTTCCTTTATGGCTTTTACCACAGCATATCCGTCCAGCACACTCATTACGCGGCACATATGGCCTCCGGGCATCAGGTAGACACCGCCGTCGGTAAAGACGCCGTCTACATCAAATACAAAAGCCTTTATATATTTCAGGTTTTCTTTATAACTCATACATTTCTTTAATTGACTGATTCATCATTTTGTACAGTTCCAGCGTAGTGCCATCCAGAAGTTCCTCATGCAGTTTCAGAATGCGGCGGTCATCGCGCACTGCCGGCCCGGTTTGTGCTTCCCTTGGTTCCATAAAGGATATTTTTTCCACAGTTTCTTCAATCAGAGGCTTGAAATAGTGGAACGGAATATTCTGTCTGTCTGAAATTTCCTTTGCGCGGCTGAAAAGATGATTCACGAAATTACAGGCAAACACTGCTGTCAGATGTACATACTTCCTTTTCTCATAAGTGCTCTCCATCACGTTTACTGAGATTTTACCTGCCAGCTCGATGAGCATATCAGCATCTCCAGGATAATCTGCCTCTATGAAAAAAGGAATTGAAGAAAAGTCAGGTCGCTTCGCCTTACTGAAAGTCTGGAGAGGATAAAAGCAGGCTTTACGGTAATTGCCGCGTAAAACATCCACAGGAAGTGAGCCCGATGTGTGTGCTACCAGACAATCCTGCCTTCGGATAGTCCCGGATACCTCTGCTACTGCATGATCACTTACTGCGATCAGATATAAATCAGCATCAGACAGTTCAGTGGTGGAGACGGGTATTTTAAATTTACTGTTTATCTCTGTCAGTGCGCCTTCATTTCTTCCGAATACCTGATGTACCGGAATCCGGCTGTCTGCAAACATACCTGCCAGATGATACGCTACATTGCCCGAACCTATGATTACAATGTTCATTTAACAAATATAAGCCTTTAGGCGTTTGGACTAAAAATTGACACATTAATTTAACTTTTAATTATATTTACCATCCAAACCACGAAGCACCCAATGAAGCCTATAGACGCAGAAATAATTGCGATGATGAAGGAGGAACGAAGCCAGGAAAAAGGTCTTCGTAAATTGATGGATACTTATCAGAGCAGGCTGTATTGGCATATACGGCGAATGATTGTAGACCATGATTTGGCTCAGGATGTGCTTCAGGATACATTCATAAAGGTCTATCAGAACTTCCATCAGTTTAAGCAGGACAGCCAATTGTACACATGGCTGTACCGGATAGCAACCAATGAGGCGCTGCAGCAGCTGAACAGGATGAAGAAGATGCAGAAGTCCGACGAGGACCCGGATTATCATCTGATGAACCTTGTAGCCGATAACGCAGGCGCTGGTGGAGACGAGATACAGTTGCTGCTTCAAAAAGCGATACATACGTTGCCGGAAAAGCAGAAACTGGTATTTATGATGAGGTATTATGATGATTTGCCCTACGAAGAGATCTCACAGATTGTAGATATGTCTGTAGGAACATTAAAGACCAATTATCATTATGCCAAACAAAAGATTGAAGAATATATAAAAGCAAATTACGAATCGTAATTTAACCACAGATGAAAAATTTAGATATAGAAAAACTGGAACGTAAGAATATTTACACAGCACCACCGGACTTTTTCAGCGAGGTGCAGGATAGTGTTCTGAAATCTTTACGGGAATCCAAGGAGAATGTTCCCACACCAACTATTGGGAGATCCCGGAGTAAGGGCTGGTATGTTGCCGCAGCAGCCCTGGCTTTAATCGCAGGTGGCACGTTTGTATATAATGCTGGATCGGGTACTGAAAATACTTTAGCGCAGAAGTCCGTTTCTCAGGATGCAGCGATAACCCCAAGCACCACTATAGATTCCGAAGAAGTTCCGCAGCCTTCTGCTGCATCAGAAAATTACGCAGTTCTTGCAAAAGATTTAACCTTGGCAGAAAATGAATATCAAAAAGAAAGACAACCCGAAAAGAACACTGTAAAACCATCGGGGAAAATGGTAATGGCAACGTCGCCGAGAGCAGACGTGAAAATGGATATGATTTTGGACGAGTTCAGTGCGGAAGATATTGCGGCACTATCCATGAACGCAGAACAGGATGTGTATCTCGATTTATATAACTAACATCTATCCGGGAAAAAATGAAAAGAATTAATTTAGTCTTAAGCTTCCTGGCTTTGTTTTTCCTTAACTCGCTTCATGCGCAGGAAGAAAAGGATTGGCGCAATATGAAGCCCGAGCAGCGGAAAGATCTTATAAGTAAAATGAAGCCTGAAGAAAAGCAGGAATTGCTGCAGCAGTTCAGAGAAAACATGATGATGGAGGAACTGGATGTCCCGGCTGATAAGAAAGATGATTTCCGTACACTTTATAATGAGTATCAGGAAAGCCAGAAACAAATTAAGGAAAGGTTTAAAGCCAGCAGGAATTTCGAAGGTATGAATGACCGTGATGCTAAGCAGGAACTGGATAAAAGTTTTGAACTAGGCCAGCAGTTGATGAACAACCGCCGTAAATATTCGGAAAAATTTCAGAAGATCCTGAAGCCGCAACAAATCCTTGAAATGTTCCAGAATGAAGGAATGATGCGCACAAAGATCCTGGAAAGAAAAAATGATAACCAAAACCGGGCGACACCAAGGGGTGAGTCGGCCAGACCACAACAGCGCGGCCGTACTTTGCATCAGACTCCAGGTAGTGCACCAGGTAGAAACAATAACAATAACGGGTTCAGAACCCAGAGCAGACGACCATAATAGTTTATTTTTTTAATGTTTGGACGACCTTTGCAATGTATTTTGTGAAGGTCGTTTTGTTTGAAGTTATATCATAAAAAAACAAAAGGCACTGGAAAATCAGGGAGTTACAATAGAAGTGCAATGATTATTGCGTAGAGGAATCGATTGACATACAAATAATATTTCTGAAAAAAAATCATTCAAAATTCCCTATTTTTGCAAATACTTACAATTTTAAATGAAAAACATACGCAATTTTTGCATCATTGCCCATATAGACCACGGTAAATCCACTTTGGCGGACAGGCTTCTGGAGTATACCAATACCGTAACCCAAAGAGAACTTCAGTCCCAAACTCTGGATGATATGGACTTGGAAAAGGAGCGGGGAATTACGATCAAATCCCACGCAATCCAGATGGATTATGAACTTAACGGTGAAAAATATGTGCTGAATCTCATCGATACTCCTGGCCACGTAGACTTTTCATACGAGGTGTCCCGCTCCATAGCTGCCTGCGAAGGTGCTCTGCTTATCGTAGATGCTGCGCAAAGTGTTCAGGCACAGACTATAAGCAATCTTTATCTGGCTCTTGAAAATGACCTGACCATTATCCCGATCCTTAATAAAATTGATTTACCGTCCGCTAATCCGGAAGAAGTAACGGACGAGATTATGGAACTTATCGGTTGTGAGTACGAGGATGTTTTACGTGTATCCGGAAAAACCGGTGAGGGTGTCCGCGAGTTACTGGAACAAATTGTGAAGAGGGTTCCGGCGCCGGTAGGCGACGAGAACGCACCGCTTCAGGCACTTGTATTCGACTCTGTATACAATCCTTTCCGTGGTATCGAAGCCTATTTTAAAGTGGTGAACGGCAGCATCAAAAAAGGTCAGCGCATCAAATTTATGGCTACCGGCAAGATGTACGAGGCTGACGAGGTGGGGACACTTAAACTGAAACAGGCTCCAAAAACCGAAATTAAGACCGGTGACGTTGGCTATATTATTTCCGGAATCAAAGATGCCCGCGAAGTGAAAGTTGGTGATACCATCACCTCCTTCGAAAATGGTGCGGAAGCAGCAATCGAAGGTTTTGAAGAAGTAAAGCCAATGGTTTTTGCCGGAATCTATCCTATTGAAGCCGAGGATTTTGAGGAACTAAGATTCTCGCTTGAAAAGTTAAGACTTAATGATGCTTCATTGGTTTTCGAACCCGAAAGCTCCGCGGCACTTGGCTTCGGATTCCGTTGCGGATTCCTGGGCATGCTGCACATGGAAATCGTACAGGAAAGACTGGACCGCGAGTTCAATATGGACGTTATTACCACGGTGCCCAACGTTTCTTACCACGGCTATACCAAAAAGGATCCGGAAAAGATGATTCTCATCAATAACCCGTCCGAAATGATGGACCCAATGACTATGGACAGGGTAGAGGAGCCCTTCATCAAGGCTTCCATCATTACAAAGTCAGACTTTGTAGGTGCGGTAATGACTCTGTGTATAGAAAAACGCGGCGAAATCGTAAACCAAAGCTACCTTACTGCCGATCGTGTAGAACTTATCTTCAATATGCCTCTGGCAGAAGTTGTTTTCGATTTCTACGACAGACTGAAATCAATTTCAAAAGGATATGCTTCCTTTGACTATCACCCCATCGGTTTCCGTGCCTCCAAGCTGGTGAAAATGGATATCCTGATCAACGGTGATATGGTAGATGCACTTTCGTCTCTGATTCACGACAGTAACGCTTATTACATCGGTAAAAGGATGTGTGAGAAGCTGCGCGAACTGATCCCGAGACAGCAGTTTGATATTGCCGTACAGGCTGCGCTGGGTGCCAAAGTGATTGCCAGGGAAACGATCAAGGCATTAAGAAAAGACGTTACCGCGAAATGTTATGGTGGCGATATCTCCCGTAAGCGTAAACTTCTTGAAAAACAGAAAGAAGGTAAGAAAAAGATGAAGCAGATCGGTAGGGTAGAGGTTCCTCAATCCGCATTTATGGCGGTACTGAAGCTGAATGATTAATATTATCTGGGCGCTTTTTCCGCCTTCCACTCCCGCTTTTTTTCCTTTGCAGGAAAAAAGAGCTCCGTTCCAGTCGGAGCGCGGGGGTCAGCTTCGTAAAAAGCGGAGTGTTAGCAAACGAAATTCCTGATCCTTTCAGGAATTTTTTATTTTTGTTTAAACATAATTGAATGAAAAATATTTTCATACTGCTGATTCTGGGTTGTACTGTTCTGAATGCCCAGCAACTGCAAACTCCCTACGAACAAGGCAATGGCAACCAAACCACTACCTACGGGGAAATGACGGCCTATTACGAGGATTTAGACAGGGCATTTGAGACCATCTCAGTCGAAAATTTCGGACAGGATGATAATGGCGAACCCATCCGGGTAGTGCTTTTTACTCCTTCAAATAATAAAAACCTGCCGGTACTTCTCATCAATAACGGTATTCATCCCGGAGAACCCGACGGTATTGACGCTACAATGATGTTGATGCGCGACCTCGCCACAGGCAAAATCATTTCGAAGAATTTGAAGGTCGCGGCGGTGCAGTGCTATAATATTTCGGGTATGCAGAGACGCGGGAAGTTCAGCCGTGTAAATCAGAACGGTCCGGAGGAGTACGGCTTCCGCGGCAATGCCCGCAATTATGACCTGAACCGTGATTTCATTAAGAATGACAGTGAAAATGCGAAGGCCTTTCAGCAGATCTTCCATCATTTTAGACCAATTTACTTCATCGACAATCATGTAAGTAACGGTGCAGACTACCAGTATCTTTTCACCTATATATCTACCAATAAAGAAAGACTTGGCAAGACGTTGGGAACTTATCTTCACACAAAAATGCAGCCGGCCATCCTGCAGCAACTTGAAAAAAAAGGTATTCTGACCACGCCTTACGTCAATATTCACGGCGAAGCTCCAGACAAAGGATTTCCCTCATTTATGGATTCGCCGAGATTTGCCACAGGTTATACCACACTTTTCAATACAATGGGCACCGTAGCGGAAACGCATATGCTTAAGCCTTATGCCGACCGCGTAAGGGCCACTTATGAATATATGCTGAGTTCGCTGGAATATGTGGGCAGAAACCGTTCGGAAATCCAGAAGAAGATACAGGAAAGTGCCGCGGAACTTCGGCCCGGTAAAAAGTATACACTTCGCTGGAAACTTACTGAGAATAAACACAAACTGCTGGATTTCAAAGGTTTTGAAGCCCGGCGTAAGACAAGTCTAGTTTCCGGAAAACCCCGGCTGTATTACGACAGAACCATGCCCTTTAACAGGAAAATTAAGTTTTTTGATGAATATGCATCTGATCTTCAGGTAACCGTTCCGCGGTATTATGCAGTGCCAAAATCGGAAAGAACAGTTATTGAACATCTTAAAAGAAACAGGATAGAGATGCGGGAGTTAGTGCGTGACTCCACGGTAATGGTCGAAATGTATACGATTGTAGATTTTCAGACCGTCAAAAGTCCGTATGAAGGTCATTACCTGCATTATGATACCCAAACGAAGTCCGAGTTTAAAAGCATCAGCCTCAGCAAAGGAGATTATCTGGTACCCGGTGCGCAGGAAGGAGTGAAGTATCTTCTGGAGACACTGGAACCGTCGGCAGCCGATTCTTTCTTCAACTGGAACTTCTTTGACGCCATATTGGGACAAAAGGAATATTTTTCTGATTATGTTTTCGAAGATACTGCGGCTGAATTACTTAACATTGATACCGTTCTGAAAACGGCATTTGAAATGGAGAAGGTCATCAATCCCAAATTCGGGAAAGATGAGAAGGCGCAGCTTGACTGGATTTACAGGAAGTCACCTTACTACGAAGATACGGTTAACCGGTATCCAATTTTCCGTCTTCCGTAACTAATATAAGTGCTAACTTTAGGTTAATGAAACTGAAAATAGTACTGAGTCTTTTCTGTTTGTTTTATATATCGTCAATCATTCTATTGTCCGCGGATTTGTACACACCCGGTGAAAGTGCAGGTAAAGTACTTCGCGCCATATTAGAACTTCTGACCATTCCCGTAGTTTTGGCTGTGCCAGCACAGGTGGTCAGCTGCGGATTTCTGTATTTCCGGACGGATAGCTCGGGAAAGTCTGGTTTTTTAGCTCCCCTGATAATCAATCTCATTAGCCTGATCATCATGATTGTGGCCACACTCGCCGGAATTTAAAGAGATCTCTTCGGACGGTTTTTTTTCAGTGCATATTCTGCATTATTGATGGCGCGTTTCTCCTTCCAGTCCATATATTTTTGGCGAAAAAGCTTTTTCATCAGATTATCGAAGTTCCGCTGAACCGTTAAGTTAAGAATTGAACGGGCTTTCACTGCCAAAGATTTATCCCAGGCACGCAGTGAGATGGAAAAACTGCCGTCCAGATACTTCATCCAGTGCCAGTAGCCAGTGGGCATAAAGAGGGTGTCACCGTGCTCCAGAAAACATTCTATCCCTTCAATACCGTTAAGCGCAGGAAATTGGTCCAAATCAGGGTTCGAAATGTCAAAATCCTCCATGGCATAGGTTGCAAACGGCATTTTATAAAGCCGTCTTTTCCATTTATTCTCAAAGAGAAGTATATGTTTGCGGCCATTAAAATGCGTGTGGAAAATGTGCGCGAGATCTATATCGTAATGAAGAAAGGTTACCGAACCTTTGCCGCCAAAGAACATATTGGGGTATTTGTCCAGGAAACCTCCCATCAAATCTTTAGGCGGTATATAGTCCTGCTGTAGTTTCGGAGATGATTTTATAGGATTGAAAAGGAATATGCGCAGGTCTGTTGGAGTGTCTTTTATTAAATCCAGATAATCGCCAAATTTCATTTTTGCAGCGTGGGCGTTAATCGGTGCGGCCGGATCGGCCTTGGAGGAATCATGCAGCGGCACTTCCACATCGCCTATGGAATCCTTCAGGTAATCAAAAGTCCATTTTTGGTAAGCCGGCCAGTTCCGGGCCATGTTTCGGATAACAACAGGTTTTCTGGGCTTCAGGTACTTTGTATAAAACTCTTCTTTACTGATGTCTTCCACTACATCAATCGGCTTGTATATAATGCCCATCTTCTTTTTTAATTTGATGGCTAATTTATTAATTAATTTGGCGGACTATTTACATTTATGCATTAAGCCCGTTGCGACATTCCCATCACGCTCGAAGCAACTGTGTAACAACTCAGCAAAATGGTTTACTAATATTTCAAAGCTAATTTATGAAAACAAAATTCCTCATTTTCCTGCTATTTTGCTGTTCCGTAATCACTTTTGCACAGAAAACCATTTCCGGCAAAATTAAGAACTCGGACGGTGAGTTCGTGCCAAGTGCCAGCGTAACGGTGGAGGAAAAAGGAAAAGATGCCATTATCGCATATGCCATTACCAACAGTAAAGGTGAATATAAAGTAACATTTACTTCAGCAGAGTCGGATGTAGACCTGAAGATTAAGGCTTTTAATCATAAGCCTGTTACCCGAAGTGTACAGAATACCAGCCAAAATCTGGATTTTACGCTCGATACTGAGGCCACAGAAATAAAGGAGATTCAGCTGAAAACGCGGTTGATTACCAAACGGGGTGATACAATTTCCTATGACATCCAGTCTTTTGACAGTAAAAATGACCGGACCCTGGCCGATGTTCTGAAAAGGATGCCGGGTATAGAAGTGAATAAAGACGGCTCAATCCTTTATCAGGGCCAGCCGCTGTCCAAGTTTTATGTGAACGGTAAAGACCTGATGGAGGGTGGTTACGGCGTTGTGAATAATGCGCTGCCAAAGGATGCAGTACAGAAAGTTGAAGTACTGGAAAACCACCAACCCGTAAAGATCCTGCAGGACAAGGTTCCTTCTGATCAGGCAGCTATTAATATCAAACTTAAAAAGCAGGTTACGATGACCGGCCGTGGTGAAGTGGGCGTAGGAATCTCTGACCCCGCAATCTGGAATGTGAAACTTACGCCCATGTTCTTTGGCCAGAAAAACCAGTGGGTGGTAAATTACAAGACAAATAATACAGGTGAAACTGTAGAAAATGAAGGAAATATGTTCGCCATGGGTAACCGTTGGGAAGGCCGGCGCAGTAATGCCTCGCAGAACAGCTGGCTGAGCGTGGAACGTGCCGCTGTTCCTAACTTACCGGAGAAGAGATATTTGATGAATAATATCCATTTCCTTAGTGCCAATCTGCTGACTTCTCCTTTCAAGAACAAGGAATGGGAGCTCAAAGCTAACGCCAGTTATGTAAACAATGCAGTGGAAAGGGAGTCCTACGAGGAAACCTTTTTCAAAAAGGAAAATTTCACCGAATTTAACATAAGGGACAATAATCTGTATACCAACAAAGCTAAAGGAGAAATTATTTTTACAAAAAACGCAAAGGAAGGCTTCTTTAAGAATGTAACCAGTTTTAACCAGTTCTGGAATGAAGACAGAGCATCCATTAACCTGAAAAACTCGGAGGACGATCTGCTTAATAAAAACTCACGTCAGACATTAAGTTCACCTACAGGCTCTTTTCAGAATTCACTCAGTACTATTATACCTCTGAAATCAAAAATGCTGAATGTGATGTCCTACATCAGCTATCAGGATGACAACCAGCTACTGCGCGTAACACCGGGCAACTATGTATTTTATCCTGAGTTAGTTACGGGCCCCGGGAGCGTGCCGGTGTTCAACAATATCTTCGCTGATTTGCCTGAGGTAAGCCAGGATTTCGGAATGAAAACTTTTGAAGCCAATCATTCAGCGACGATGGGTTTCACTAAAAAGTTCTGGACTTTCACACCGGAAATTGGATTTAATTATACAGGCAACAGTCTCAATTCGGAAATTCTTGAATTTGCCAATGCACCTTATAATCAGCGCCGGGAGGATTTCTCCAATGATCTCCGTTTTAGGGAGGCTGTGCCTTACGTGGGACTTGGAGTAAATTATAAGTCGGAGGCCTGGACCGTTGGAATCCAATTGCCTGTTAACTATAATATGATCACGGCTGAGGATGCTGGACGTTCCGTTAATAAAGACTTTGACAAGATTACATTTGAACCTTCCGGATTTGTGCAGTACTCTTTTGCGTCTTTCTGGAAAGCTGCTTTAAGCGGTAACTGGAATTATAATTTTGCTACAATCAACGATCTGTATGGTGGAATTTTAATGTCGCGTCCAACTTCCTTTTCAGCAATGAATCCGGATAACCCTTTGTCCGAAACTGAATCCAAGCGTGCTGGTTCGCGTATTGAGTACCGAAATCCGCTGAATAATCTTTTCTTCAACGTAAATTACAGTCTTTCACAAACTGACCGTAATCTTATTGCTGATATTGACCGGGGAATTGGTTTCGGAATCATAAGTTATATAGAGCAGGATAACCAAATTGTAAGCAACTCCCAAAGTGCCGAGATAGGGAAATACTTTCCAAAGTTTAAATCAAACCTGTCCCTTTCATTCCGCAACTCAACTACCACCTCAGACAATGCCCGTGGAGGCGAGATCTTTGAGAATAAGAATTCCACTCAGAACCTTACCTTTAAGCTTAATAATGCTTATTTTTCGTGGATGACGCTGGATTATAATTTCACAACAGGATGGGGTAAAAACAGCAGTACATTTGGAGATTCAGAGACAGGCAGCTTCAACCATAACCTGGGGCTTACTGTATATCCGGTGGAAAACCATTCGGTAACCCTGAACTGGGACCAGCTCAATTACTCCAGTGGCGACCAAAATTTCAAAAATGGATTCTATGACCTGACCTATCAGTATGCATGGGCGGCAAAAAAGGTGGATTTCGAATTGAAATGGCTCAATATCGCAAATAAGAAAGTTTTTGAACGTGTGTTTGATGATGCCTTTACGTATTCATTCGAACGCATCAGAATTCGTCCCAGTCAGTTTATGGTTGCTGTGAAGTTTAATTTCAAGTAATAAAAATAATGAGAAAATTAGCCCTTATTCTGGTTTTTGCATCGGTAATGACCTTCGCTCAGGTCAACCGGTTTATCTACGAATACTCTTTCCGCGCAGACTCTACAAAGACAGACAGCCTGAAAACAGAATGGATGTATCTGGACGTAGCTGATAAGGGTTCGGTGTACTACAGTAAGACTGCATTTGAAGCGGATTCCATCATAAACGAAAGCCTGAAGAAACAGTTGGCTTCAGGAACGAGGAATATATCCATGTCACGGCAGAACTACGCAAGTTCAATTACGTATAAAGTGGAAAAAAGTTATCCTTCCTACCAATCCCTGCTGATTACTGAGATCGGAAATGAACGGTATAAAGTAACTGAGGACCGCACTATAAACTGGAAAATCAGTTCCGAAAAAAAACAGGTGGGTGAGTTTAATGCTCAGAAAGCAACAGGTCAGTTTGCCGGCCGGAGCTGGACTGCCTGGTTTACAACGGACATTCCAATTCAGGAAGGACCCTATAAATTCCACGGTTTGCCGGGACTTATTGTAGCCGTTCACGACGGTACCGGCAGCCACCGAATGGAACTGAAGGGAGTGAAGAAGATGGCTGCAGTGAATCAGGAAACGCTGGATACCAAAGGAAAGGATATTCCGCTCATTGGAAGGAAACCTATTGATGTAACGCGTGCTCAATATGTTAAACTTCTTAAGCAATACGAAAATGATCCGGTGCAGGGAATGCGGGAACTCCTTAACCGCCCCAATTCTACGGTGAAGATTAATGTAAACGGTACGGAATATTCGGACTCTAAGGATATCCTTAAGTTGATGGAGAAAACCGCACGCGATAATCTGGCGGCCAATAATAACAGAATTGAACTTCAACCATAGAAAAAGCCCTGATGAGGGCTTTTTTCAATGTTAAAAGTTTTCATTATCAGCGCTGGGGCCGTAACTGCCAGGAAGCGGAATTTCCAGCAGGCGGTAATATACACCAAGCTGGGCGCGGTGGTGGGTGATTTGGTTTAGGGCATGGCGTATAGCTTCGTACTTACTGAACCTGGCAAGAATTTGTTCTCCCATACTCATGCTCCATCTGCCGTTCAGATCTTTTTCGTCCATATTACTCAGTTTTTCGATGCTCTTAGCGTAGCCATCTTCAAACATTTGCAGCAATCCGTCTCTGTCTGTAAGTATTGTTGGCTCGTACTCTCCTGAAGCAAAGTCCAGATTCTCCGTAGTCATCATAAAATGTGGCCAGCCGAAGATTTCAGCAAGATGGGTAGCCAGCGGCATCATCTTCATGCTTTTTTCATGCGGAGCATAATCGTTTTTCCCTTCGGGATACAGCTCAAGAAATTTTCTGGTGGTCTCGTACTCCTGCTGCAGTTCTGTTCTTAGGTTGGGTAAGGTGTCCATGGATTTTTTGTTTAAAGTTAATCATATATCAGAAATGATTCACAGTTATTCTGAATGTTCCTTGTAACATTTTTGTTATAGGGTTACACTAATAAAGAAATATTGAGATATGAAGAGAATTTTCACATTAGTGTTGGTAACTGCGTTTTTTGCCTTAAACGCCCAACAGACTGCAAACCGGTTTTTTTATGAACTTACTTTTAAACCTAAAAAGGACTCCACACGTACGGAAAAGGTAATGACCACTCTTGATATTGTGGCAGATAAATCCATTTACCAGGATTTTACGGTGCCTGCGCAGGATTCACTTATAAAACTGGAAGTAGAAACTATGGAGAAAAGCGGTGCGTGGAAGGATATCACGAAATCGATCCGCATGCCGAAATTTACCCATAAGATCCAGAAATCTTATCCTGATATGAAGGTTACCTATTCCGACCAGATCAGTATGAAGAGATTCGGATATGAAGAAACAGCAAAACCAACATGGACTATACTTTCTGAAAAAGAAAAAATAGGAGAGTATAATACCCAGAAGGCCACTACAGAACTGGGCGGAAGGAAATGGACTGCATGGTTTACAACAGAACTTCCTTTTCCGGACGGACCGTATAAATTTGCAGGTCTACCCGGCTTAATCGTAAAAGTTGAGGATACAAACAAGGATTACAGCTGGACAATAAAAGGCAATAAGAAAGTCCAGAACTGGGAAGAACTTTCCTATGCTGAAAAACTCAACTCCAAGTACGGCTTGAGTCAGAATGTAGTGATTGTAGCCCGGGATAAATTTGAAAAATCGCTGGAGAACTTCAAGGCAGATCCAATGGCAGAGATGCGTCCATACATGACTCCGGAAATGATGGGCCGTAAGATGCCTGGCTCCGATAAAACTATTGGAGAATTTGTTAAAGACCAGGAAAAGTTTGCCAAGGATTTTTATGGCTCAAACAACAATCCAATTGAAATCCCAACATCAGGCGGCAAGAAGAAATAAAATAGTAGCAATATTTAACCCAAAAGCCCGGTGCACTCATATCCGGGCTTTTTTAATGGAATCACCCCGCTGTACACCAAATCCTTATTTAGATTAAATTTAAATAACGTATATTTGCACCTAAATTTACAGGCTTGAAAAACGATCTTTCCAACAAACTTTGCTGCTTCCCGCGAAACATTTCTGGGAAGGTTTTGGATTACGAAAATGAACATCTGGAGATGCCGGGAAAAATCATTGAAATGGGACTTCTGCCCGGAACTGTTTTCCGTGTACTCTATCAGGCTCCGTTCAGCGGGCCGCTTTACGTTGAATTTGGAGAGGAGAAAAGCCGGATAGCCCTTCGTCAGGAAGAGGCACGCTTCATCATTGTGGAAACCCTTAAAGACTGAGATGCATACTGCACGAAAGAAAAAACAGATCCTGCTTGTGGGAAACCCCAACGTAGGAAAATCAACAATATTTAACGCCCTTTGTAACCGCCAGCAAAAAACAGGTAATTACGCGGGTGTAACCGTAGCCAGCCATTCCGGAAACTATATTTATAAAGAGGAAGAGATTGAAGTGATTGATCTTCCAGGATCGTACAGCATTTATCCCAGTTCTGAGGATGAGGCTATCTTCGCTAAATTCCTTGTAGACGAAATTCACAATTATTCCGGTGTCATATATATTCTGGATGCCATGAACGTGAAACGCGGCCTTCTTCTTTTCCGGCAGATCCAGGATTTGGGAGTACCGCTGATTATGGTTGCTAACCAGCTGGATGAAGCGGAAAGGCGTGGAATTACCATTAATTTTAATGTTCTTGCTCAGGAACTGGAAGTAAAGGTCTTGCAAACCAATGCAAAGAAACAGGTGGGTATTGACGTAATAAGAGAGTCAATCCATGCAGATCACTTTACGGTTGCTGCCTCTTCCTCTTTTGAGATCCCTTTGGAACAGCGGGAAGCCGTTCAGAGAATTGCCGCTCAGACCACCGAAAAGAATGAGTATAAAGTGTGGACTCTTCTTTCTTCGGGAACCTATATGGGTAAACTGGATACCGTACACGAGCAACTGAATCTGAATGATGACAAATGCATTGTTCCAAAACGTTTGCAAACCCAGGAAACCATAAGACGCTATCAGAGTATAGATAAGATTGTAGCCAAAGTTTTAGCAGAAAAACCCCAGCTAAAGGAATTTCTGACCGAAAAACTGGATGCAGTACTTGTACACAGGTTTTGGGGTTACGTATTTTTCACTGCTATCCTCCTGCTTATCTTTCAGATGGTATTCTTTATGGCCGAATATCCGATGAACTGGATAGATGGTGGTTTTGCCTGGCTTTCCGAATCGGTAGCTGCCATGCTTCCCGAAGGACCACTGAACAGCCTTCTTTCAGAAGGGATCATCCCCGGTTTGGGCGGTATCGTAATATTTGCTCCTCAGATTGGCATCCTACTGTATTTTCTTTATTTACTGGAGGATTCAGGATATATGGCAAGGGTTGTTTTTCTGATGGACCGCTTCCTGAAACCTTTCGGCTTAAACGGTAAAAGCATTGTTCCCCTGGTTTCAGGTGTGGCCTGTGCCATTCCCGCTATCATGAGTACCAGAAATATTGAAAATGTAAAGGAACGACTTATTACCATATTGGTTACTCCCTTTATGACGTGCGCTGCCAGGCTCCCTGTATACAGTATCATTATTGCACTCGTAATCCCGGAAGGAAACTTCCTGGGTATTGACTACAGGGCTATTGCTTTACTGGCTATGTATCTCTTAGGCTTTGTAGCTGCCCTGTTGTCTGCAATTGTGCTTAAAAAAGTGATAAAGCAAAAGAGTAAAACTTTTCTGGTGATGGATTTACCACTTTATAAAGTGCCTTTATTTGGCTATGATTTCAAGCTCATGCTTGGCAAAGTCTGGGATTTTATAACGGGTGCCGGCAAAATAATACTTGCAGTCAGTATGATCTTATGGGTATTCAGTTACGCGGGACCGGCACAAAATGAAAACGAAATGGTGGCCACTGATGTTCACCTGGACCATTCCTACCTTGCGAAAATTGGTCAGACCATTGAACCTGTGTTCGAGCCTTTGGGTTACGACTGGAAAATGGGCGTATCCATCATTACAAGTTTTGCAGCCCGTGAAGTATTTGTGGGGACAATGAGTATGCTTTACAGCATGGATGATGATACCGAAGAAACGAAAATTATAGATAAGATGAGGAATGACGTACGGCCTAACGGCGAACCTGTTTTTACCCTGGCCACCGGAATTTCAATTCTTATTTATTATGCCTTTGCCATGCAGTGTATTTCCACAATCGCTGTGGTGTACCGGGAAACAAAAAGCTGGCGGTGGACGCTTATCCAGACCGTTGCCATGACGGGACTGGCATATATTGCAGCGTTTATTGCCTATCAACTCTTAAAATAACAGTATGGAGACCTCATTGCTTATTCAGTACGTGATTATCGCAGTTCTTTTGATTGCTGCCTTTTATTATATCTTTAAGATATTCAGAAAAAAGTTCAGTCTGCGGCGGAAGGGTAGTGAAAGTAACAACTGTGATTCAGATTGTGGTTGCAGTTAAATGATCAGTATCTTAACTGCTGTTTAACCTAATAAATAACTCACTGTGAATTTATGATGTGGATAACTGTAATATCTTATTCATGTTGGAATTCATACTTTTGCAAAGAAAATAAAAACACAGATAATGTCCTTAATTAAAAGCATTTCAGGTATCCGCGGTACCATTGGAGGGAAAGTAAATGACAATCTTACGCCGGTTGATGTTGTAAAATTCACAGCTGCGTTCGGAACACTGTTACAGCGTACCCACAACAGGAAAGATCTTACTCTTATTATTGGCCGCGATGCACGCATCTCCGGCGCCATGGTTAATTCGGTGGTTACAGCCACGCTTCAGGGACTTGGTATACATGTAGTGGACCTCGGACTTTCCACCACACCTACTGTAGAGGTTATGGTACCTGAACTGCAGGCACATGGCGGAATTATCCTTACAGCATCGCATAACCCAAAACAGTGGAACGCACTGAAGTTGCTTAATGCCAAAGGCGAATTTATAAATGCGGACGAAGGTGCCGAAGTACTGAATATTGCGGAGAAAGAGGATTTTGAATTTGCTGAGGTAGATGATCTGGGGAAATATGAGACCCGCGAAGACGCTTTTGATATCCATATTCAGAAGATTCTGGATTTACCAATGGTAGATGCGGCGGCCGTTAAGGCAAAAAAGTACAAAGTCGTGCTGGATGCCGTGAATTCTACAGGTGGTATTTCACTTCCGCCACTGTTGGAGAAACTGGGCTGTGAGGTCGTGAAACTTTACTGTGAACCGAACGGGCAGTTCCCCCACAATCCTGAACCTTTGAAAGAGCATCTTACAGACATATGTGAGCTGGTTATAAAGGAGAAAGCAGATTTGGGAATTGTAGTGGATCCTGATGTAGACCGTTTGGCGCTTATCGATGAAAAAGGCGAGATGTTCGGCGAAGAATATACGCTGGTGGCTGTTGCAGATTATCTGCTGAAGCATACCAATGGAGTAGCGGTATCCAATCTTTCCTCCAGCCGCGCATTAAGGGATGTGGCACATACGCACAACTCTCAGTATTTTGCAAGTGCAGTGGGCGAGGTGAATGTGGTGAACCTGATGAAGGAAAAAAACGCGGTTATCGGTGGTGAAGGAAATGGTGGAATTATCTATCCCGACCTGCACTTTGGAAGAGATTCGTTGGTAGGAGCTGCACTGTTCCTTACACATCTTGCGAAAGAAGGTAAAACAGTTTCTGAACTGCGTGACGGTTATCCTGCGTACTTTATGGGCAAGAAGAAAATTGAACTCACGCCGGACATTGATGTAGATGCACTTTTAACAAAAATGGAGAAAGAGTATCAAAATGAAGAGGTTTCCGTAGTAGATGGTGTTAAAATTGATTTCAAAGAAAATTGGGTACACCTCAGAAAATCCAATACAGAACCTATTATCCGCATTTATACGGAGGCAAAATCCCAGGAGGAAGCCGACCGTTTGGGCGATGAGATAATAGTAAAGATTAAAACGCTGATCTAAGGTCAGCAGAGTTAAGTTTAATTAGATGTTTAATCAAAGTTTGGAACCTGGTTTCATACATTGTTTGGACTACAAACAGATAAGTGGAAGAATTTTTTGAAAACGAACTTGCAAGAAAGTTCGAAGATATGATAGAGAACAATGATGAATACTACTTCGATACCGAAGAGTTGGAAGACATCATTATTTACTATCTGGAACTGGGAGACATTTCCTATGCAGAACAGGCTGTAAACTTTGGCCTGAAACTGCACCCCAATTCCATTGAAATTAAAACAAAACAACTGGAAGTCCTGCTGGAACTGGAGGATTACAGTACTGCGCGTAAACTCATTGCAGAGCTTACCGAATCCTGTATGGAAAGCACTGATTTCCTGGTTTGCTGTGCAAAATATTACTCTAACCTGGGAAACCCCAGAAGAGCCATTGAGTTTTGTGAAAAAGCGCTGAAACTGGAGGAGGAACAGAACTTCCTTCACAATTTTATAGCGGACGAGCATATTAACCTGCAGGATCCCTTCAGCGCACTGAAGCATTATAAACTCGCACTTACCTTTGATCCGAATGACGAATATTCATTTGAAAACTGTCTGGTTTGCCTGAACGAGCTTAAAAAGTATGATGAAGCTGTAGAGTTTATGAATTCGTACCTGGACCGTTTCCCTTTCTCGGAGATCGCCTGGTATGAATATGGCCAGTTTTTCTTTAACCGGAAGAATTATGAGGAGGCTATTAAAGCTTTTGACTATCTGCTTGCCATCAATTCCGGCTCAGTAAATGTTTACGGAAATAAAGCCGCCTGTCTGGAAGCTTTGGGTAAATATGATGAGGCCATTAAGGTGTACCAGGAGATGCTTGAGGTTGAATTTACGAAAGCTTTTACTTACTACAAAATCGGTCTGTGTTACCGAGAACTTAAACAGCCGGTGCAGGCACTTGCTGCCTTCCAGAGATCGATGGTAGAAGATCCTCAGTTCTACCAGTCCATGATGGAGCAAAGCTATATTTATGAGGAGATGGGCGGTATGAAAGAAGCTTTGCACTTTGCCAAGGAAGCTACGGCTCTGAACGAGGATAATCTGGACTATCAGAAACGGATGGCTTTCCTTTATATTGAATCGGGAAGGTTTGAAGAGAGCCTGGATTGCCTAAAGAAGCTGGTGACCCAGGAACCGGGACGTTTTTATAACTGGTATGCGTATTCTGAAGTGCTGATGCTGTTGGGCGATTATGAAGAAGCCATTTCACTGCTTGACAGAGCGGTGCAAAAACACCAGAGAGCCGAGCTGTATTACCAACGGAGCAACTGCTGGTTCCATCTGAAGAACGAACAGGGGGGTAGAGAAGATCTGGAGAAGGCACTTGAACTTGATGAGTCCATCGCCGAGGATATGCTGCAGAAATATCCTTTTATGGAAGAGGAGGTAAAGAAGGTGAAAGCTCGAAAGAAATAAGAACTTCAATATTGAAGAGGGCAGATTTTATCTGCTCTCTTCATTTATATATTGTTTAATCGGGTGATCAGAGTCCTGTAACTGACTTACTTTACTCCGGTCCGCAGGCGGATTTTTTCCACAAATTCATAAGCGGCGGGGCAGATGAGGGTGTTCTGAATAGTGAGGTGATTGATCTGGTAGATTTTTTTCCGGTCCGTGTGGGGGAACTCGCGGCAGGCTTTAGGCCGCACTTCATAAATCGAGCAGGTATTGTCGTCATTTAAAAACCAGCAGGGAAGGTTTTGCAGGACTTTGTCGCCGTCTTCGTCCGTTCGCAGATACCGTGATTCAAAATCTGCGGTTTTCATGCGCAGATGCTTTGCGATACGGTCGGTATCCTTATCGGTGAAGAGAGGGCCGGTAGTTTTGCAGCAGTTGGCGCACTGAAGACAGTCCACCTTCCTAAAAACTTCATCATGGACTTCCTGCGCCAGATAGTCGAGGTTTTTGGGCGGCTTCTTTTTCAGTGCCTCCAGTGTTTTCCGGTGTTCCTTTTGTTTTAAAGTAGCCTGATTTTTATAGAATTCAAGATCCATTGGGCAAAAATACGCCATATATTTTACAGAACCTGATTCGTGGGGAAACCGCGGCCGCGATAGCAGCGGCTACCCCACAGGGAGGCGGCGTAGCGAAGCGGAGCCGCCGACCGAGGAGTAATAGCGGATAGCGCGAATTGTCCGCCCAAAATACAGTACTGATTACAGTCATACCTTAACTGTTATAAAAGCCTTAATTTTGCAGTATGAAAAAGTTAGAAAGCCGGGAAGATATTGAATTGCTTGTCAATAAGTTTTACGATAAAGTGAGCCGTGACGAAACAATAGGATTCTTTTTCAGTGATGTCGCCAGAGTAGACTGGGATCACCATTTGCCCAAGATGTATGCATTCTGGGAAACCCTCCTCTTCGGGCAGATTTCCTATAAAGGAAACCCAATGGCCATGCATTTTCCAATAAATGAAAAAGTGGCCATGGAAAAGGAACACTTTGCCCACTGGATAAAATTATGGACTGAAACTGTGGAGGAGAACTTCAGCGGTGAAATGGCTGATCTTGCCATTTACAAAGCCAGCAATATAGCTAACCTGATGGCGCATAAAATGGAGATGGCCAGGAAACTGTAATGCTGTTAAATTCTTGGGTATAAAAAAAGAGGCGGGTCACTGATCCGCCTCTTCCTGTTTATTAATTAGGTGTATTAAGGTACTATCACATAGAAGATGTACGCGGCCAGATTCACCAACAGTACTGCGCCATAAAGGTGATTGGTTTTACCGCGGCTTAGCGACAGCATTACGGTGAATACCGAAAGCGCCAGCATGATGATGGATTTCATGTCCAGTCCGAGCACGAATGGAATGTCATATATGATACAGACTACCGATATCGCGGGGATCGTTAGTCCAACACTGGCAAGTGCGGAACCTAAGCCTAAGTTGATAGAAGTCTGGATCTGGTTGTTCCGGGCCGCACGGATGGCTGCCAGTCCTTCCGGGAGCAATACCACTGATGCGATAATTACCCCTACCAGCGCTCTTGGTGCACCCATCGTTTCTACAAAATGCTCAATGACCGGCGAAAGACCTTTGGCCATGAATATCACGACTGCAAGACAAATGACCAGAAGTACAAGACTTGCAACCGTTTTCAGGTTAGATGGGGGATCTGCCTCATGTACGGTCTTGTCGGCCTCCGCTACGATAAAATAGTTACGGTGACGTACGGTTTGGAACATCAGGAAGGAGCCGTAAATTACTAAGCACGCCAATGAGATGAATACAAGTTGTGTTTCTGTATAGAATGGCCCGCGGACACTTGAAGTGTAGTTGGGCAGGATCAGCGTAAGTACAAGTATTGCCACGAGGCTGACCAGATAGGTGGTTGCAGAACTCCGCATAAAGAACTGCTCTTTATATTTCATACTACCGGCTACTATACAGATTCCTAAAATACCGTTGAGGATAAGCATGACAGCCGCAAACACCGTATCTCTGGCATAAGTCATAGCACCTTCGCTTCCGGAAAGCATAAATGAAACAATAAGTCCTACTTCTAGTATGGTTATACATATTGCCAGGATGATGGTACCGTATGGTTCGCCAACACGGTGGGCTACTACCTCGGCATGATGTACAGCAGCCATTACGGTTCCGAAAAGAAGTATGCCTCCCATGATATTCGCAAAAATGGTATCGTTAAGAAAGCCTAAGAGGTAGAATAATGATGAAACAATTGGAAAAATGACTGTCCAGTGAAGTAAATTTCTAAATTTCATAAAAATAGGTATTTTCACAATTATACAAAAAATCTATTTTATATCAAAATGTTTTAGATAAAACTAATCAAAACCGGGGAGTAATTTCCAAAAATGATAATCCTGGAAATCCGTGAACATATGAAACAATAGACCGACAGCAACTGCCCGGTAGCTGTTTCTAAGAAAAATTACGCCTAAAAAATAAATTGCGACCATAGGATAAGCGTGAAGCAAGTGGAAACCGACGCTGCTGCGGTCCGGATCAAATACTGGATTTGCCAGGAGGTGATCCAGATCTACCAGCATGGTGACAATCATAATTAAATAGGCCTTCCGCCAGAAAGACCTAAAAAAAGCGATGGCCAGAAAAAATGGGAAAACAAAATGAAGCAGGTAGTGGACAGAACTGCGAAGCCAATATAGATCTTCCATTATATTTTTCCTTTTAGAAAGTCCTGCCTCGTATCCTCATCCAGTTTTTCGATGGCATAGCGTAAGGTGGTTCGCGGCATATCCCTGTAGTGTGCTTTCAGGAACTGCTGAAGCTCCTCTTCGCTGATGTTTCCCATTTCCCGCAGCAGCCAGCCGTTAGCCTTATGCATTAAATCATGCGGATGATTCAGGTTTTTCAGCACCAGCTTCTTCATAACCTCAAATTCCCCACGCTTAACATGATACATTGTGGAAACTATTGCCATTCGCTTGCTCCACAGATTTTCCTCGTTTGAAAGAGTTTCCAGTACATTGTTGTCGTTAGCATCGAAACAGTGCCGTCCTAAAATTTTATAGCACGAATTATCTACCAGATCCCAGTTGTTGATGTATGCTTTATGCGCCAGATAGAATTTTATAATTTCCTCTTTACTCTCTGACGCCTTTTCAAATTTAGTCATGAGTATAAGCAAAGCCGAATGCCGGTGCTCATGGATTTCCGATCTTAAAAGTTCCGACAGCTCTTCCAGGGGTATCTTCTTCCAGTATTCTTTCACGATCTTTCGCTGGTCCGGCACGGTTACGCCTATGAACTGATCTCCTTCTGCATACTCTCCTTTTCCTGATTTAAAGAACCGCGGAAAAAACGCCGCTTTCTCAGGAATGGCCAGATCTGCCAATGCAAGTTTTATTTCATCTGCAACATTCACGCGATAAACTGTATGGTAAATTATTTAGATTCTTCTTCGTCCTCAAAATATTCAAAAAGAAAATCATTGTAAGGGAAACGTGAGATATGGATCTTCAGCACTTCATCATAAATCATCTTCTTCATCTCCTCAAAATTTTCTTTCGTAAGTGCCGAGATAAATACGGTTGGATATTTGGACTTGGACATCCATGTTTTTTCCCATTCCCCAAGTGAGATGTTTTTTCGTGATTCGGGAGTCAGGTCGTCCTCGTGTTTTTGTTCGTAGCTGAAATCATCAATCTTGTTGAAAACCATGATCATTGGCTTTTGATGGGCGTTTATCTCCATTAGAATCTGATTAACTGATGCTATGTGGTCCTCAAAACTTTCGTGAGAAATATCAACCACATGTATAAGTAAATCTGCTTCCCTAACCTCATCCAGGGTAGATTTGAAACTCTCTACAAGCTGAGTGGGCAATTTACGGATAAAACCCACCGTGTCCGTAAGGAGGAAAGGTAAATTTCCAATGACCACTTTACGTACCGTGGTGTCTAAGGTAGCGAAGAGTTTATTTTCTGCAAAGACATCAGATTTGGACAGGGCGTTCATCAGGGTAGATTTTCCTACATTGGTGTATCCCACAAGTGCTGTACGCACTACCTTTCCACGGTTGTTACGCTGTGTAGACATCTGTCTGTCTATGGTCTTCAGTTTTTCCTTCAGAAGCGAGATGCGGTCTCTGATGATTCGTCGGTCGGTCTCGATTTCCGTTTCACCGGGCCCGCGCATCCCAATTCCCCCTTTCTGTCTTTCCAGGTGAGTCCACATCCGGGTCAGTCTCGGAAGAAGATATTGATATTGCGCCAGTTCAACCTGAGTTCTTGCATACGAAGTTTGAGCGCGCTGCGCAAAAATGTCCAGAATCAGGTTGGTGCGGTCTAAAATCTTTACTTCAATTTCCCTTTCAAGATTCTTGAGTTGCGAAGGTGAAAGTTCGTCATCAAAAATTACGGTTCCGATTCCGTTTTCCTTCACATATTCTCTTACTTCCTGAGCCTTACCGCTTCCGATGAAAGTTTTGGAGTCGGGCTGGGTAAGTTTTTGAGTAAAACGTTTCACAACGGTGGCTCCTGCAGTATGAGCCAGAAATTCAAGCTCATCCATATATTCAATAAGTTTGTCCTCTTCCTGCTGTTGAGTTATCACACCCACCAGCACAGCGTTTTCATATAAATGTTCTTTATTATCCAGCATATAGTTTAGTTTATTAATGTAGTGTTACAAATTTAGTTTTTTTCTCCGTTATAAATCAGTCTCAGGACCACCAATACCGCTGTAGCAGCCACTGCAATACTGTTGGTCACCATCATGGAAATGTGTTCCTGCAGGATTCCGTACCACAGCCAGAGCGCAGAGCTTACAATACCAATAATGCAGGTTAGTAATGAAATTTCCTCGGCCGATTTCTCTTTCAGGATCTTAATGATTTGTGGTATGAAGAGAGCAGAAGAAAGCCCTCCTGCTATAAAGCCGATGATTTCAGGATTGATTTCCATAATTTTTGTTGAAATGGTGCTGATTATTCAGTCAAAACGTGCCATTTTCATACCATTGGGCAGGCGTTTACAATAAAAGCAGTAAATTAGCAGGCTTAAAATAATTTTTAAAAATGAAAAGAATATTTTTATTGTTGACCTTCATGCTCAGCTTCGTACAGATGCGTGCAGATGAAGGAATGTGGTTGATGATGCTGATAAAAAGGCTGAACGGACAGGATTTGCAGAAAAAAGGTTTGAAACTTACTGCAGAAGAGATCTATTCCGTAAACCAGGCAAGTCTTAAGGATGCTATCGTGCAGTTCGGTGGCGGCTGTACAGCTGAAATCGTATCCAGGGAAGGTTTGGTTTTTACAAATCACCACTGTGGGTACGGACAGATTGCGGCACTTTCCACTCCGGAAAAAGATCACCTTACCAATGGCTTCTGGGCGATGAAGAAAAGTGAAGAACTTCCTGCAAAAGGACTTTCAGTTCGTTTTCTGGTTCGTATGGACGATGTAACCACAAGAATCAATTCACTTCTGAACAATCAAATGTCTGCAAAAGACAGAAGAGACATCATTGATGCAGAATACAAAAAAATACAGGCTGAAAATTCTGAGAACGGCAAATATGTCGTGACTGTAAGAGATTTCTATAACGGTAACGAATTCTACTATTTCGTTTATCAGGATTTTAAGGATGTTCGTTTGGTAGGAACTCCTCCTAATTCTATCGGAAAATTCGGTGGCGATACTGATAACTGGGAGTGGCCAAGACATACAGGTGACTTTTCAGTATTCAGAGTTTATACTGATGCTAACGGAAATCCTGCGGAATATTCTCCAAACAACATACCCTTCAAGCCTAAGCACCACCTGCCGGTTTCCATCAAGCCGATTAAACCAGGCGATATGGCAATGATCGTAGGTTACCCGGGACGTACCAACCGTTTCATGACTTCATACGGAATAGACCAACTGATCAACAAGGATTATCCAGGTTGGGTTGATGCTTCCAAAGTTGCAATGGATGTGATGAAGAAGTATATGGACCGCGACCAGGCTACAAAACTTAACTATGCTTCACAGTACGCATCTGTGGCCAATTACTGGAAAAACAGAGGCGGTACAATTGAATCTATCAAGAAAAACGGTACCATTGAAGACAAACGTAAGGTAGAGGAGGTTTACCAGACTTGGGCTGACAAATCTGAGAACAAAGATCTTTACGGAAATGTACTTGCAGATATGCAGGATTATTACAGAAAGACCTCAGCCAGAGGAATTGAGCGTAACTATGCGGCACAAATGACCAGGAATTCAAAGTATCTTTCTTTCGCAACCGGTTTTGGCTCAATGTTTAAAAATTATATTGCAGAAACTGATGCGGCCAAGAAGGCTGAACTGAAAAAGACAATAGCCGAGCGCATCAATGCTAACTATGAGAAGTTCAACCCCGCGCTGGAGCAGGAAATGCTTAAGGCTATGGTTTCTCTTTACCGTACTAAGGTTAGAAACGAAGCTGGTGCACCGTCACTTCAAACCATTAATCCTGAATTGCTTGATGAGGTAGCAAAGAACTCAATCTTTGCGACTAAAGCGTCAGCAATCGCATTCCTGAACAACCCTGATGCTCAGAAACTGAATAACGATGCCCTGCTGAAAATTGCAAACGGTTATACAGCCGATTCCAGAGCGACTGCAGAGCGCTATACAGCATATGACGATAAATTCAGCGACAGCAACCGTCTTTTCTTTGACGGTCTTCGTAAGTCACATCCTAAGCAGGAGTTCTACCCGGATGCTAACTCTACAATGAGAATAACTTTCGGAAAGGTAGCTACACTGCCGGTACGTGATGACAGAGATTACAACGGAGTAACCAATAACTTCTATACAGACCTGGACGGTATGGTGAAGAAGTATAAGAAAGGTGATGAAGAATTTGATCTTCCACAGCGTCTGCTGGATATGGCTGCCAAAAGAGATTATGGTCAGTATGCTGATGCAGCAGGATACCTTCCGGTTAACTTCCTTTCTGATAATGACATTACGGGTGGAAACTCGGGTTCTCCCATTATGAATGGCAACGGCGAGCTGATCGGTCTTGCCTTCGACGGTAACTCTGAAGCTCTTTCCGGAGACATCGTGTTCGAGGAAGACTGGCAGAAAACAATCAACGTAGATTCACGTTTTGTACTTTGGGTTATTGACAAGCTTTATGGAGCTGGTCACCTTCTGGACGAAATGACAATTGTAAAGTAATATATACTGATAAAACTTAAAACCACTGACTATTTCAGTGGTTTTTTTTATTTATAACTGCTTTAATTCCAATCTAAACCTTAAATTTTTCAAAATTTTACTACTTTAGCGACGCTAAATAAATCTAACAAATGAAAAGAATATTTTTACTGTTTACATTTCTTCTGAGTTTTGTCCAAATGAAGGCGGATGAGGGAATGTGGCTGATGATGCTTATTAAAAGACTCAATGGTGTAGACATGCAGAGACAGGGTTTAAAACTGACTCCGGAAGAAATCTACTCCGTTAACAATTCATCTTTAAAAGATGCCATCGTAAGTTTTGGAGGCTTCTGTACCGGCGAGATCGTTTCGGATCAGGGTCTTATCTTTACCAACCATCACTGCGGTTACGATGCCATTGCAGCGGCTTCAACTCCTGAAAAGGATTTCCTGAAGAATGGATTCTGGGCTGCAAGACAAAACGACGAATTCAACGCCAAGGACTTATACGTAAGGTTCCTGGTTCGTATGGACGATGCCACACAGCGTATTAATTCCAAACTGAACAACGGTATGACTGCCGAGCAGCGCAAAGCAGTTATTGATGCTGAATACAAAGCTATACAGCAGGAAAATTCTGAGAACGGTAAGTATACCGTGGTAGTAAAGGATTTCTTTAACGGAAATGAATTTTACTATTTCGTATACCAGGATTATAAAGATGTTCGTTTAGTTGGCGCACCTCCTTCCGCACTTGGAAAATTTGGTGGTGATACCGATAACTGGGAGTGGCCAAGACATACAGCAGATTTCGCCGTATTCAGAGTGTATGCGGATGCTAAAGGCGCGCCTGCCGAGTACAATCCTAAGAACGTACCCCTGAAGCCTAAACACCATCTTCCTGTTTCACTTAAAGGCGTTCAGCCAGGTGATTTTTCAATGATTGTGGGATATCCCGGCAGAACCAACCGCTATATGACTTCTTTCGGTATTGAAAAAATGATCAGAAACGACTACCCGGCATGGGTTGAAGCTTCAAATCTTGCCATGAAGGTGATGAAGAAGTATATGGACGGCAATAAGGCGACTCAGCTGGATTATGCATCTCAGTATGCCAATGTTGCCAATTACTGGAAAAACAGACAGGGAACTATCGACGCAGTAATCAAGAACTCTACGATTGCCGAAAAACAAAATGAGGAACGCAGGTTTCAGGACTGGGCTTCCATGCCGGGCAACAGCTTGTACAGCGGGCTTCTCCCAAATATTCAGGTGTATTATGACCAGATAGCCAACAGAAATGTGGAACGTATGTACAGTGGTATACTTCAGATGAATACGAAATACATTACGATTCCTTTCCAGCTGGGTTCACTGTTTAAAGTTTACGCCGCTCAGGATATCAATAACAGGATTGCCATGAAACCTCAGTTGGAAGAAGCGATCAACGAACTCTATGCAGATTTTGATGCCGAGCTGGAAGGTGAAATGCTTAACTCACTTGTAAACCTTTATCAGACTAAAGTAAACCGTGATGTTGCTTCCCGTACTTTGATGGCTCAGGCTTCTGAATCGCTTTCACTTCAGGCACATTCTTCGGTTTTTGCCAATAAGGCATCCGCGGTTAACTTTATGCTGAATCCGGATGCTCTTAAACTGGATGCAGATCCGCTTTACAAACTTTCCAACGCGTATATTAATGATGTTAGAGCGCTAGGTACACGTTTCGCCAAGGTGGAAGCCAACTTTGCAAAGAATAACAGATTACTTCTGGACGGATACCGAAAGGCTTTTCCATCAAAAGTATTCTATCCGGATGCGAACGGTACGATGAGACTAACTTACGGAAAAGTAGACCGCCTGCCACAGAGACCGGACAGAAACTATGATGGGATTACCGACAATTTCTACACCGATATGCAGGGTCTTGTAAACAAGTATAAAGAAGGTGATGAGGAATTTGACCTGCCGAAGAAAGTAATGGATATGCACGCAGTCCGCGATTATGGCATTTATGCTGATGCTGCCGGCTACCTACCTGTAAACTTTCTTACAGACCACGATATTACAGGCGGAAACTCAGGTTCACCGGTGATTGATGCCGAAGGAAACCTTATCGGGATCGCTTTTGACGGTAATTCTGAAGCTTTATCCGGAGATATTGTTTTTGAAAAGGATTCTCAAAAAACAATCAACGTAGACATCCGTTTCGTAATGTGGATTATAGACAAATATGCCGGGTCCAAAAGGCTGGTGGATGAAATGACTTTTGTTACCAACGACCATCCAAAGCCGGTAAAAGGCAGCGAGCTTAAGACAAAGAAAAAATAAGGAACCTTATCGAATTAAGGTTAACTGAATTATTTACAAGGCTTCCCGAACTCGGGAGGCCTTTTTTGTACGCATTTAATTACCTTTATATTGTAGAAATACAGTCATCTGAATGCAGTCTCCTTAAACCCAAAAAAGCAATGAAATATCAAACTTTTGAAACAGAACGGTTATTTCTTCGTCCAACAAATGAAGAAGATGCTGCATTAACACACCGGTTGTATAATACACAGGAGTTTCTTCAGTTTGTGGGAGACAGGAACCTGCACACTGAAGAAGATGCGCTGGAATATCTGAGAAACAGAGCATTCCCTCAGATTGAACAGCGTGGATATGGTAATTATACCGTTATTCTGAAGGATGGCGGGGAGAAGGTAGGCAGCTGCGGCCTATATCACAGGGAAGGAGTAACTGGAGTTGATATTGGCTTCGCTTATCTGCCAGAATTTTATGGACGGGGTTATGGATACGAGGCGGCTAAGGCGATATTGGATGCCGGCTTTATAGATTTTGGGCTGGAGGAAATTTCAGCACTTACAGTTCAGGAAAATATTTCATCCAGAAAACTGATTGAAAAACTGGGACTCAGCTTTCGAAAGAAAGTGTTTATCCCCAATGATCCAGAAGAATTGCTTTTCTACCTGATTACAAAGAAGGAATGGCTGAGCAGTACTTAAAATATACTGGCAAAACTTCCCACTGCAACAGCGGCCATTGCAAGGATATAGACGGCAAGCATTATAATAATGATAATTCCCACAAATCTGTAATGCGACCTTAGGTAGCCAAAACAGTCTTCCAGTGCAATAGTATCATCTGTGGCAATTGCTCGTTTGGCCCGCCCTGAAAAGAGAAAGAGGTAGTAAAGCGGAAAAAAGTAGAATAAGGCCAGCAATCCGTATATAAGCATAATTACCGTACCTTCGAACGGGCCCATCGATAACCCCGAAATGGCACCGAACAGAAGTGCTGAAAGTACAACCAAAGCCTGCAGGGCTACAAGGACCAGTCCCAGTACCGAGAGAAATCGGGCCCAGCCGGCAGCCTCACTCAAAAACCGCTTCGCCTGGCCGCTTACTCTTAGTTCGCCCGGATGGTCAAATGCCGATTTTAGTTCCATAGTTTGTTTTTTGCTAATATAGGTTGCTTTTAGCGATATCAAGAGATTAAGATACATGTTATGTTCTTATTTTAATGCCTGTCTGTTTAGGAAATATTCATTTCTGGATACAAAAGTTGCCACAGTAAGAAAAACAATAATGTTGGTGAGCAGATGATCATTTGAGAACTGATTATGACCAGGTCGTTCATTCAGCATAAACTGAAAGTTGCTGAATTCAACCGAAATAATTTTTACTCCGGAATTTAGTATGTCCCCAAGCCGAAACATAAATACGCCAAGATTTATGACAAAAAGGATGAGAAGAGTGTAAAGGAAAGACTTTACAATGACTTCAATAATCTGTTTCACTTCCATTTTATGTGTATTTAAAGTTTGAAAATGTGTTTTTTTGAAGGATTATATGTTCCAGAACTCACGGTCCAGACTTCGGTACTGTATTGCTTCTGCTATATGGTCGCTTCGTATTTCGGATGTCCCTTCCAAATCAGCAATGGTCCTGGCTACCTTTAGGATGCGGTCATACGCACGTGCTGAAAGGCTCAGTTTGTCCATCGCGGTTTTAATTAGGTTTCTGGAAACCTCGTCCAGTTCACAGAACCGCTCAATTTCTTTCGGGCCCATCTGTGCATTATAACTTATTTCCAAATCCTGATAACGTTCGTTCTGCGCCTCACGTGCTTTCATAACCCGTTCCCTGATTGCGAGGCTGTCTTCACCCTTGCGGCGGTCGGCTAACTGCTCAAATTCCACTTTCTGTACCTCCACATGGATATCAATCCTGTCCAGTAATGGGCCCGAAAGTCGGTTCATATAACGCTGCATTTCAAATGAGGTTGATGTATTGTTGGGGTCATCCGGGAAATAGCCGCTGGGACTTGGGTTCATACTTGCAACAAGCATAAAACTGGCCGGATAGTTTACCGTAAACTTTGCGCGCGAAATCGTTACCACCCGGTCTTCCAGCGGCTGGCGCATGACCTCCAATACCGTTCGTTTGAATTCCGGCATCTCATCCAGGAACAGGACCCCGTTATGAGCCAGGGAAATTTCGCCGGGTTGTGGGTAACTGCCACCACCCACGAGTGCAACATCTGATATCGTATGATGCGGACTGCGGAAGGGCCTGACGGTCATAAGAGAAGTTTCAGAACCAATCTTTCCGGCAACCGAATGAATTTTAGTCGTTTCCAGGGCTTCTTTTAAGGTAAATGGCGGCAGGATACTGGGAACACGTTTCGCCAGCATGGTTTTCCCGCTGCCGGGTGGCCCGATGAGGATAATGTTGTGACCTCCCGCCGCTGCCACTTCCATGGCCCTTTTGGCGGTTTCCTGACCTTTTACCTCAGAAAAATCAAATGGGAAATAATTGATTTTGTCCTGAAACTCTTTTCTTGTATCAATCACGGTCCTTTCCAAAGGGAGACCTTTGTTGAAGAAGTTAATGACCTCGCTGATGTTCTCTACACCGTAAACTTCAAGATTACTCACGATGGCAGCTTCACGTGTATTTTGTTTAGGCAAAATAAAACCTTTAAATCCTTCTTCGCGTGCCTTAATCGCGATAGGAAGTACTCCTTTTATAGGCTGCAGACCACCATCCAGTGACAGTTCGCCCATTATGATATAGTCGGCGATGTTGTCAGAAACTATTTGGTCCGATGAAGCCAGAATCCCAATGGCGATGCTCAGGTCATAGGCAGATCCCTCCTTTCTAAGATCGGCGGGAGCCATATTAATAGTGATTTTCTTCCCCGGAACTTTGTATCCCACATTTTTCAGGGCGGCCGAAATCCTGTAGCTGCTCTCCTTAATTGCGTTGTCGGGAAGGCCCACCAAGTGATAGCCTACACCAGGCGTATCCACGCTCACCTCTATTGTAATCGTCTGTGCAGTTACTCCGTAAATGGCACTTCCATAGATTTTTACAAGCATACTTACGCATTTTATAAGTAAATTTAATCATAATTGCTTATTGATAATTAAGTGTTTTCACCCTTTTTTTCTTTACTTTAATGACAAATTTCCGAACAGGAAAAGTTGACCAAACAATTGTGGCATTCCTTAAATTCAGGAAATGACGAAAATTTTTTATAAATGATACAGCACATACCGATTGAAAAAATCCTCTTCCTGGACATTGAAACCGTGCCGAATGCTTCAGCCTGGGACGATTTGCCGGAAAGTGAAAAGAAACTTTGGGACAAAAAAACGTTCCATCAGCGTAAGAATGAAATCACAGCTGAGGATTTCTACATGGAAAGAGCCGGCGTAATGGCTGAATTCGGAAAGATTATCTGCATCTCGGTCGGGATGGTTGAAAAGAACGGAAAGCTTTTGATTAGAAGTTTTGCAAGTGATGTGGAGAAAAATATACTGGAAGAATTCGGTGAGATATTTAACAGGCCCAAACTGCGCGATGTAATCCTCTGTGCACACAACGGTAAGGAATTCGACTTTCCGTGGATCGCCCGGCGCTTCCTTATCAATGGTATGGAACCACCGAAACCTTTTCAGATGTTTGGCAAAAAACCCTGGGAAATTCCGCACCTGGACACTATGGAGCTTTGGAAATTCGGCGATTATAAATCCTACGTTTCTCTGGAACTGCTGGCAAACGTATTCGGAATCCCTACTCCTAAAGATGATATAGACGGCTCAATGGTTTCGTCAATTTATCATATCGAAAAAGACTTATTTAGAATAGTTCAATATTGTGAGAAAGATGTGTTAACTTTGGCAAATGTTTTCCGTCGCATGCGTCAGGAAGATTTGCTAATCAGAAGTGAGACTTAAAAAATGAATTTAACAGACGATCAGATTGCCGATATTGGCGAGAATATCATAAAAAACCTCAAGACCGTATACGATCCTGAAATCCCGGTAGACATATATGAACTCGGCCTTATTTACGATGTTCAGATTTCAGAAGAGGCAGATGTAAAGGTCATTATGACCCTTACGACTCCCAATTGTCCGGTAGCCGAAAGCCTTCCGGCCGAAGTACGCGAAAAAGTTTCAGAGGTGGAAGGAGTGAAAAGTGTGGATCTGGAACTTACCTTTGAACCGTCCTGGAACAAGGACATGATGAGCGAGGAAGCCCGGTTCGAACTGGGTATGTTTTAGAAAAACTACCCGAAGTGAAAGCGAACTGTCTTCTTTAATTCCGGGTGCAGCGAAAGTGCTACCGGACAGGTCATTGCCGTTTTTTCAATAAACTGCTTCTGCTCATCGGTATGTCCGGTGGCAAAATAGAGGTCACATACGATCTCGCCAATTTTACGTGGCGCTGCGGTCATAACTTTATGGACTTCCGCATAGGCATCCTCCATATTAATCCCTTTGTTTTTCCCGAGTATAGCAACCGTGGTCAGCATGCACTGCGCCAGAGAAGCTGCACAAAGATCTGTGGGTGAAAATGCTTCACCCTTGCCCTGATTATCTGTTGGAGCATCGGTCACAATTACGGAGCCCGACTGTAAATGTTCAGATTCGCAGCGGAATTCGCCGATGTATTTTATTTTTGATGTCATTTATTCGGAATATATAAAGGTTTGCATTAGAGAAAAACTGCAGAGATTTAAATGGTGGTCTGAATTTCATTAGAACTGAAATACATCCTTCGCTTTATTGTATGCGCTTTCGAAGTGAAGCAGATTAAGTGAATGACTTAATTTTTCCACCGCCATGAAGTTAATAATCTGCTCGGTGGGCATATTTCCCACAAGATCGTCGTTTGCCATCGGACATCCCCCAATACCTTTAATCGCTGAGTCGAAACGGCGACAACCGTTATCATAGGCAGCCTTCAGTTTTTTATAGGAATCTTCATATCTGTTATGAAAGTGAGCGCCAAAATCAACATCAGCATACCCTGACGGAATTTTGCTGAACAGAAGTTCGATGTCCTCAAGTGATCCTGTTCCTGTTGTATCGGATAAAAGGATGTTCCGGACACCCATCTCCGCGAAACGGCTCGCCCAGTGATCTACTTCTTCCCAGCTCCACTGGTCACCGTAAGGATTTCCGAAAGCCATTGAGAAATAGACATTCAGTTCCTTTTTTTCATTTTTGGCAAGATTCAGGATTTCTGTAATCTGTAGGAAAGCCTCCTCTCTGTCCTTGTTCGTGTTGCGCTGCTGGAATGTTTCAGAAATGGAAAACGGAAAACCCAGGATATCTACATTTGTATGTGTAAGTGCCTTTTCTGCCCCGCGCACATTGGCCACGATCACCGAGAGTTTAGTATTGGAGTTACTTTTGTCAATATTCGCCAAAACATCACTGGTATCTGCCATCTGAGGTATGGATTTAGGCGAAACAAAACTGCCGCAATCCAGCACATCAAATCCTACGGACATCAGCGCATTTATATAGTCGATTTTTTGAGCGGTCGGAATAAAATCCTTCCAACCCTGCATTGCATCACGTGGACATTCGGTGAGAAACATTGATAAAGTTTAGGTGATTTCAAAGATAACCAATTTACAGGGAATGGAAAATCCCGCAAAAGATACCAGACATGACCGTAATTAGAATGTGCGCGCGAAATTATTGAATCATTACTATATTCGGAATCACCAGGGCTCCGATTACGCCCAATCCAATTACAAATACGAAATAAGTTAGAGCCGTTTTATTTCTGTAATTTTTAACTAAGAACAGGATTAATGCTGCTAAAATTAATGCTGATTTAAAATATAAGTTGTCAACAAACATTGCCATTCCCGCCAAGATTATTATTAGCAACCTCATAACCCGGGATTTATCAAAAACTGGTTTCATATCTTACAAAGATAACAATCTTGTTCATCCGCCAGTGAGCTGGATGGCACATAAAAATCATTATGCGGCCGGTAATCAGTTCATTCCGGTGCGGGCATGGCTGCAGTCCCGTAAAACATAATTTCTTAACTTTGCTATACATAAAACCAAGAGAGACATGCAGACCATCGAATTCAACCTGGAGTGGAAACTGAAACTCCAGAACCGTTTCATCAATTACGTAAAAATATATTCCACAAGCGATCCGGAGAGTGATTCCACACCATCCACACCGCAGCAGTGGAATATCGCAAAGTATATTTTTGAAGAACTACAGGGTCTGGGACTGGAAAATGTAGAACTGGATGAAAACGGTTATATCTACGCCTACATCCCGTCCAATATTGAAAATGATGAGGAGCCGGTAGTTGGATTCATTGCCCATTACGACACCTCGCCGGATTTTAACGGTGAAGGCGTGAAGCCGCAGATTTGGGATGATTATGACGGTGGTGATCTTCTTCTGAATAAAGAGACTGGATTTACACTTTCTTCTACAAAATTCGAAAACCTGAAGCAGTATGTCGGCAAAACACTGATTACTACCGACGGAACCACCCTGCTGGGAGCAGATGATAAGGCCGGAGTTGCCGAAATTGTGACCGCGGCAGAGTATCTGCTGGCACATCCGGAAATCAAACACGGTAGAATAGCAATTGGATTTACACCCGATGAGGAAATTGGGCGTGGTGCACATAAATTTGATGTTAAGAAGTTTGGTGCCGAATGGGCTTATACAATGGACGGTAGCGAAGCCGGAGAGCTGGAGTATGAGAACTTTAACGCTGCGGGAGCTGTAGTGAAAATTCACGGATTGAGTGTGCACCCTGGCTATGCTTTCGGGAAAATGGTAAATGCCTCGCTGCTCGCCGCAGAGTTCATTCAAATGCTTCCTGCTGATGAAACTCCGTCTACAACAAAGGGTTTCGACGGTTTTTATCACCTCACAGACCTGAAATCTGATGTTTCTGAAGCGAAAATCCAATATATCATCCGCGATCATGACGAGGCGAAGTTTGAAGCCAGAAAAAAACTGATGACAGATAAAGTGGCTGAATTCAATGCCAAATATGGAGAAGGAACCGCAGAAGTGGAGATTAAGGAGCAGTACCGCAACATGAAGCAGCAGTTTGAAGGTAAGATGCACATTATCGATATTGCAGCGCAGGCCATGAAGGATGCCAATGTAGAGCCTAAAATCAAAGCGATTCGCGGCGGAACCGATGGTGCGCAACTTTCATATATGGGACTGCCCTGCCCGAACATCTTTGCCGGCGGTATGAATTTCCACGGACCGTACGAATACGTAGCTGTTGAAACAATGGAGAAAGCGGTGAAAGTAATTGTCAATATAGCTAAGGCCGTTAAAAAGACAAATTAGAAGATATACTTATTGTCAAAATGTCCAGACTCGCCCTTTGGAATGGTTTTGATACCTAACTCATTATTAACAATCTAAAATAATATATATGTATCCAGAAGAATTAGTGATGCCAATGAAGGCAGAACTTACTGATAAAGGTTTCCAGGACGTGACTTCTGTTGAAGCTGTAAATGAAGCTTTGGCGAAACCGGGAACCACTTTATTAATGATTAACTCCGTGTGCGGATGTGCGGCCGGTGCCGCAAGACCGGGCGCTGTTTTCTCATTAACCGGCGACAAAAAACCTGACAATTTGGTAACTGTTTTCGCGGGATTTGATGGCGAAGCGGTAGCTGAGGCCAGAAAACACTTGGCTCCTTTCCCTCCAAGTTCACCATGTATCGCACTTTTCAAGGACGGTGAATTGGTTCACATGCTGGAGCGTCATCACATTGAAGGCAATCCTGCAGGAGCTATTGCAGCAAACCTTCAGTCTGCCTACGACGAATACTGCTAACCGAAAAAGTTTATAGAATAGCCGCTACTGAATTTCAGCAGCGGTTTTTTTGTGCCGATGCTTTCGGGGGATATACTTTTGCGGCTATTTTATTACCTGCGTTTTCCGGAAATCATTTATATTTGGACATGGCAACCAAAGCACTGTTCAATTCTGTCGTAAACTGGTTTATCAAACAAAGGATAGATCAGATTGAGAACTTCATTAAAAACCCCATTGAAACACAGAATGGTGTCCTTTTTTCGCAACTTTTTCATGGTGAAAACACGGACTATGGCAAGATCCACGGTTTCAGTTCCATCAGTTCCTACAACGATTTTAAGGAACGCGTTCCGGTAGTCGCATACGAGGATTTTGAACCGTTTATTGAACGTGCAAGAAAAGGTGAGAAAGATGTATTTTGGCCGGGACAGATTAAACAGTTTGCCAAATCCTCCGGTACCACCAATGCAAAAAGCAAATTCATACCCATTTCAGATGAAAGCCTGGCTGAATGCCATTTCAAGGCCGGCAAAGACTTGCTGTCCATCTATGCAAACAATCATCCGGATAACACACTTTTCCTCAACAAAAACCTGAGATTGGGCGGCAGTGCCGAACTTTACCAGGATTTTAATACAAAGTTTGGTGATTTGTCGGCGATTATGATTGAGAATCTGCCGTTTTGGGTTGAAATAACCACCACACCCAGCAAAAAGACCTCACTCATGTCCGAGTGGGAAAGTAAGCTGAAGGCTATTGTGTCCGAAGTGAGAAATGAAGATGTAGGAAGTCTGACCGGCGTGCCCAGCTGGATGCTGGTATTGCTCCAGCGGATTCTTGCAGATACAGGACAGGGCAGTATAAGTGAACTGTGGCCTAATCTGGAGGTGTTTTTTCATGGCGGTATCAGCTTTAAACCCTACCGTGAGCAGTACCGCAATATCATTGGGAAAGACATCAATTACTATGAAATTTATAATGCTTCCGAAGGTTTTTTTGGGATTCAGGACCAGTCCGGCAGCGATGAAATGCTGCTGATGCTTGATTACGGAATTTTCTACGAATTCATACCAATGGATAGATTTGATCCCAATAACCTGCAGGCAATCCCGCTGGAAGAAGTTGAGATCGGTAAAAACTACGCAATCGTAATCACCACAAATGGAGGTCTGTGGCGTTATCTGATTGGCGATACAGTGAAGTTTACCTCTCTCAATCCGTTCAGAATAAAGATTTCCGGTCGGACCAAGCATTACATTAATGCTTTTGGTGAGGAACTGATGATTGATAATGTGGAGGCCGCACTGGAAAAGGCCTGTGAAGCCACACAGGCAGCGGTTTCAGACTATACCGGAGCACCGGTTTTCATGAAGGACGGAAAAGGAGGCGCACATGAGTGGATCTTTGAATTCTGCCACGCCCCGAGTGATATGGATCTTTTCACTGATGTTTTTGATAACCATCTGAAATCCATTAATTCCGATTACGAAGCCAAACGCTACAATAATATGACGCTGAACAGGCCAATTATCCACGCAGCCAAGCCCAGACTTTTTTACACGTGGATGTCTGAAAGAGGAAAACTTGGCGGACAGAATAAAGTTCCCAGGTTAAGCAATGACCGTGAATATATTGAACCTTTGCTGAAGCTGAACCTTGCGGACTAATCTTTTTTCATGTCTGCTTCCGCTTTGTCAGCGGTCCGTTCAACCTTTTCAGCGCCTTTCTTGGTTGCCACTTTTAGATCCTCACCGGCTTTTTTCAATTCGGTACCGGCTTTATCGGCAACCTCCTCTATTTTTTCGCCTGCCTCATTGATATTTTCCTTTGCTTTTTGTACCGTATTGGTGATGGTGACTGTATCCAGACCTGTAGTCTCTTCATTCTCAACGACTGTTGTAGTTACACTTCCATCCGGGTTTTCAAAGGTTTCAATTTTGGTTTCGGTTTTCGTGCAGGCGGTAACTATTAGAGAAAGGATTCCCGTAAGAATCACATTTTTTTGAATTGTATTTTTCATTTTGTAACAAATTTAGTTAAGGATTTTGTTGAGAAGTATGTGGAGCTTTACTGATGGTTTTCTTTTTTTCAGATGCGGTCTTGTTTTGTAAACTTTCGTCCGACACATCTTCAGAATCATTATTCTTCGGGTTTTCCTCCTTTTTTTGCAACCTAGCCAGTGAATCGTTATATCGTACAGCTCTCTGCCTGATTTTTGCTTCCACCGCGGCCGAAACGGCACCCGCTGAAAAAGAATCGATGGCAATCGTATCGTAGTCGGCAGGAACTTCCTCCCGGACCGCTGGTGCGGCCTTCACAGATTTTTTATCTGAACAGCCGTTCACTGTTAATATCATCAAAATAAAAATTACCGATTTCATATTCTTAATCAATTTTAAATTCTGCGATGACCGGATAATGATCAGAAATCGTCACATTCCTGTCCACACGGTAGCCAACCGGCTGTATGTTCTCTGAGGCAAAAATGTAATCGATCCTTATCGGTACTTTATAATCATGGAAACTGGTAGGAGAACCCCGGCCAACTTCAACAAAAACATCTTTTAAGTCTCCCAGAAGCGTATAATACTCATAGGAATTAGGTACAGCATTAAAATCTCCTGCCAAAATAACCGGATAAGGTGAATTTTTAACGGCATGCGCAATCGTATCCACCTCCTCTTCATGAATTTTAAAGGTAGGAATAAGTCGCTTAAGAATATACTTTGCCTTGCTTTTATTTTTCTCAAGATCCTCTGCCGGCCGCACTTTATTTTTGTCGAAAAAGAAGGGTGTAAGATAGACATTGATTACACGGATCATTTTTCCCTGATGTTTGATGTCAGCGTAGAAAGAATAGCCGTCGTCCTTGAACAGTGGTCCCTGTTCAATGATTTCTGTAGCTGAGGAAACCGAAACAACCCAGTAATCCTTCGATTTGTGTGGAAGATCCAGCATATTCTGTACTTCGCCCGGATCCTGAAGAATCATCAGATCAGCCCCCGTACTGTTCAGATAATCAGCGGCTGCTTTTTCACCCAGTTTTCCTGTTTTTAGATTGGCTGAAACGACCTTCAGTGTAGGACCATCTGTGTTTGACGGGTTGTAGTTGAGCCATCTGCGGGCGGGGTTAAGTAATAATATTGATACTGCCAGAAAAAAAAGTGCCTGCTTCTTCCAAAGAAGGATCCACATCAGGCAAAACACGATGTGTAGGCCCATTAATGCCGGGAACAGTAGTGAAAGCAGATTTAATCCGGGAAATACGGACGGTGGCACATAAGCATTCAGTAAGGTGGCCAGGAGTAAAAGGACCACCCCCACGTGAATAAGTAAAAATATTCTTCTTAAAAACATCAGCTAGAACCTGTCGAAGCGGTTTTGATTATTTTTCCAGTTCCGTATCCAGAGAAATCCGATCAGAGCACCGCCCAGGTGGGCAAAGTGCGCTATATTATCACCTTCGAACTGGCTGAAACCTAAAAACAGAGAACCGGCAATTACAATGGGCAGCAGAACTTTGGCCTTTATCGGCACCGGAATGAACATCATCATCAGTTCGGCGTTGGGGAATAGGATGGCAAATGCCGTAATTACTCCAAAGATGGCTCCGGAAGCTCCTACCATAGGTGTTACCAGAAGTTGGAAAAGCTCTTTTCCACCCGGATTCAGCGAGTTGTAATATGAATTATTAATGTTGAATATATCAGCATTCGCAAACACTGCCGCGGGATTAACATTCAGTGCAATGAGTTTCTGCGAAAGCTGAAGTATATGAAAATAGTTCCATAAATTATAGATCACAAAGGAACCCAAACCGCAAACAAGATAGAAGATGATGAATTTACGCTGACCTAAAATCTTCTCCAGTACCGGACCAAAGCTGAAAAGTGTAAACATATTGAAAAGCAGGTGCATCCAGCCACCGTGCGCAAACATGTGTGTTATAATTTGCCAGCTTTTAAAGCTTTCGGACATTGGGTAATATGCTGCCAGGTAATAAAGCAGATTAGGGTAAATATAGTTGGTAAGGATAAACAGAATAACGTTTATAACTATGATGGCTTTAACCAGCGGGGTAATCTCTCTGAACATAATTTCTAAAATTTATTTTTCAAATCCTCCAGCGGGAGTTCAACATAACAGCATTTTCCGTCTGGAAGGTACGCCGGGAAGCCAAGCTGCGAAAAATCGCGGATTACCTGTTCCGCATCATTTTTATAGATGAAGTCGAAACGGGACTTACTCTGCATTTTACTCCATTTGCCGTTATAAAACTCCATGAACTGATCTTCGGTCCTGTATTCCATGATTTCGAAAAGTTCCTCAATAAATTTTACAACCTGAGTTTCCTTAAGCCCCGTAGGTACAGCGTCTACACGGAGTACGTTTTCGTGTGCTACTTTAATGTCAAATCCAAGTTCAGGCAGGAATTTCTTTATTGATTTATACTTATTCTTCTCTATTTCATTCATGTGGTACTCCAGGGAGAAGAGTAATGCATGCGAAACCTGTTCTTTTTTTCTGTCCCTGTTTTTCTCACTAACCACCAGACGGTGCATCCTGCCCAAATCCAGCATCAATGTCTTTTCGCCTTTGTTCAGCAGCCAGTAACCATTGGGAAGTCGCATCAGGTCCTCATCAAAATCTTCATCTTCAAAAAGATTGATTTTGGACGGTGCAGCTTCAATGGTATGATGATACATCTGCGCCAGGTTCTGTATTTCTTCGCTTTTCACCTGAGTTTCCTCGCGGAAAGGATTGTAGTTTCGGTCCACCTGAATCTCCGGCATCCGGAAATTGCTTTCGCTGCCTGTTTTCGGAGTACTGAAAAAGTCCATTTGAGGGTCGCGGTCAAAATCCAGACTCGGCGCAATATTGTAAATCCCAAGCGCTTTTTTTACGGTGGAACGTACGAGTGCAAAAATCACATGTTCATCCTCAAATTTTACTTCTGTTTTTTGTGGATGAATATTAACGTCTATTTTCTCCGGATCCAACTCCAGATAAAGGAAAAATGTCGGAATCAGCCCGGGTAGTAAGAGACCTTCAAAAGCTTCCTGCACGGCTTTGTTTAAGTAGGGACTTCGGAAAAACCTCCCGTTTACAAAGAAAAACTGTTCACCGCGCACTTTCTTAGCACCTTCGGGCTTGGCCACAAAACCATCAAGTTTCACCCAACCCAGGTCTTCCTTAACCGGAATCAGCATAGGGTGGAGCTTCCTCCCGAAAATTTCCACAATGCGCTGCATCTGCGAACCCTTCCGAAGCCGGAATACAGGATCATCGTCATGAAACAGCGAAAATTCTATATGCTCATGCGCCAATGCTACACGGTGAAACTCGTCCATAATATGGCGGAACTCCACATTATTGTTCTTCAGGAACTTGCGGCGTGCCGGAACGTTGTAGAAAAGGTTTTTCACGCAGAAGTTAGAGCCGGCCACTGTTTGCACGGGTTCCTGAAACTGCAGTCCGCCACCTTCAATATAGATATTGGTACCTACGGCGGCACCTTCTTTTTTTGTTTTGAGTTCAACCTGTGCTACGGCCGCTATTGAAGCTAAAGCCTCACCCCGGAAGCCCTTGGTAGAAATCTTAAATATATCTTCGGTTGTCCGGATCTTGGAGGTAGCATGTCTTTCGAAGGCCATTCGTGCGTCGGTTTCAGACATGCCTGCGCCGTCATCAACCACCTGAATGAGGTTTCGGCCAGCCTCCCGGACGATAAGCTCAATTTTGGAAGCACCGGCATCAATGGCATTTTCCCGCAGCTCCTTTACAATGGAGGCCGGTCTCTGTACCACTTCGCCTGCCGCAATCTGGTTGGCCACGTGATCCGGTAAAAGCTGTATGATATCTGACATTTTTAAGTGCTTAATTGGCAAAAATAATCAATTGTATCGGGATAGATGATGAAATGACCTTCAGACTTATCCTCATGGGAAAACGGGTGAGTGTAAAACCATCATGAGCAAATTACCCGGTATCCAGGAAGATTCAGTAAAGATTAAGGATGCAAGGCAGTTCTAAATATACCTCAAAATGCAAAATCACGGACCAAATGACGGGAAGTTCCTAAATAAAAAAAGCTGCTAATCAAAGATTAACAGCAATTTTTAAGTACCCCGGACGGGACTTGAACCCGTACGTCCTTGCGGACACAGGATTTTAAGTCCTGCGTGTCTACCAATTCCACCACCAGGGCCTGGTAGATGATGAGCGAAAAACGGGATTCGAACCCGCGACCCCGACCTTGGCAAGGTCGTGCTCTACCAGCTGAGCTATTTTCGCATAAAAAAATTTCTAAAATTACTCCTAGAAATTTTTGGTGCGGATGAAGGGACTCGAACCCCCACGCCTCACGGCACCAGATCCTAAGTCTGGCGTGGCTACCAATTACACCACATCCGCTGGTTAAAAAGATCTTCTTTTCTTTTTGTGAGTGCAAATATAGAAGGTTTTCTATTATCATGCAAATTTATTTTTGAAAAATATTTTTGCCCAAATTTCGGGCAGATCCCTTCTTTATTACTTTGTAATCCCTATTTTTACAGCATTAATATTTACGATATGGAATTACAGGGAACAATAAAAAAGATAACTGACGTTCAGACCTTTGCGAGCGGTTTTCAGAAAAGAGAAATGGTGCTTCTTACAGAAGAGCAGTATCCACAGCCTATTAATATTGAATTCGTACAGGATAAAGTAGACCTTCTGAACAGTTGTACTGAAGGTGAAAAAGTGAAAGTAAGCATTAATATCCGCGGCCGCGAGTGGACTTCTCCTCAAAATGAAGTAAAATATTTCAATTCTATCGTGGGTTGGAGACTTGAAAAAGTTGCCGGCAGCGATTCTTTTGAGCCTACACAGGCCTCACCGGGAACTCAGGCAGCTCCACAGTCTTCCAAGAATGTGTTTGAAGAAGAGGATGACGATTTGCCATTCTAATCTCCACTAGAAATTATTTAAATCCTGCTTTTTGAAGTGGGATTTATTTTTCTGCATGTATAAACTTGATAAACATCAAATCGTTTTTCCAGATCCTGCGCATTATCATCCGCGGGAGGGTTTGCTGGCCTATGGCGGAGACCTGTCTGCGGAAAGGATTAAGCTGGCTTATGAAAACGGCATATTTCCCTGGTACAATCCGGGCGAAGAAATTCTGTGGTGGTGTCCGGACCCCCGTTTTGTGCTGTATCCTGAAGAACTGAGAATTTCCAAGTCCATGAGGAAGATACTGCGGGATGAGGTCTTTAGCTTTACCGAAAACCATTGCTTCCGTAAAGTTCTGGAAAACTGTATGCAGATCGAACGTCCCGGGCAGGACGGCACCTGGCTAAACGAAGACCTAATTGAGACTTTCACGCAGCTGCACCGCGAAGGCATGGCCAATAGCATAGAAGTGTGGCAGTATGGTAATTTGGTGGGTGGACTATACGGTATACAGGTAGGAAATGTTTTCTGCGGTGAAAGTATGTTCTCCCACGTCAGCAATGCTTCAAAGGCAGGATTTATCCATTTTGTTAATAAATACCGCGACACTTTAGAACTTATAGACTGCCAAATTCACTCTGAACATCTGGAAAGCCTGGGAGCCCGAATGATCCCTAAATCCGATTACCTGAACATCCTGAAAAGAAACAATGAATTCTGAAAAAGAAAAATGGGTCCTTCTGGTCCTCCTTACCATTATCTGGGGCTCGTCCTTCATCCTGATTAAAAAATCGCTTGAGCATTATGGACCTTTCCAGGTGGGTGCACTTCGTGTGCTTATTGCGGGAATCCTGCTGGCACCGGTAGCCATTATCAACATAAGTAAGTTTCCCAGAAAAAGGCTGAAATGGCTTATTGTGGCAGCAGTTGCCGGGAATTTCGTACCTATGTTTCTTTTTCCGCTGGCCGAAACAGAGGTTAGCAGCAGTATTGCCGGAATTGTAAATTCAATGATGCCCATTTTCGTGATCCTGATTGGTGCACTGTTTTGGAAATTCAAGACTACGGGCAGGCAGATGATTGGTGTGGCGATCAGTTTCTCGGGAGCATGCCTGCTGATGTTGAGTGGCGCTGAAGGCGACAGTCTGAAAATTGTGCCGATTCTTTGGCTTCTGCTGGCCACGCTGCTGTATGCTGTAAGCATAACTACTGTGAAATCGAAGTTAGCTGATGTACCCGCAAAGATCCTGTCGGCATTTGTGTTTTTCTTTATCCTGTTTTTGCCTTCACTTATTACACTGGCATTTACGGGCTTCTTCCAGAATTTCGAAGGAACAAAAGGGGAGTTTATAGGTCTTGGCTATGTAAGCCTTCTTTCAATTTTCGGTACCGGACTGGCGATGATGCTGAATTACCGGTTACTCAGTATCTCTACACCACTGTTTGCATCTACCGTAACCCTGCTAATGCCTATTGTGGCTGTAATCTGGGGTGTATTGGATGGTGAAAGCCTTACAGGACTACAGTTTGCAGGTGGATTTATTATAATAGGAGGGCTGCTGTTTCTGAGGGCAAAGAATATAAAAGTTTAAAGTATCCAATCTTCAGTCGCTTTCTCCCATCGCCAGCTTTTTCCAGTAAGACAGTTGCTCCTCCAAATTACGGATCCTGGCCTTATACTGCTCTATCAATTTTTCCGAAAGAGTGATTGTTGCAAAATTCTTAAGATGTGCGAATTCCTGCGTGTTTTGAGACAGATTAAACTCTTCCGGAAGGATGTCCGTGAATCTTTTGTTGTAAATCTTCGCGATTTTGTCCAGAGTGAAAATATCCGGAAAACTCTTATCAGCCTCAAATCTTCGGTAGGTACTTTCCGAAAGATTTAACCTGTCTGCAATATCTAGTGTGCTTATGCCGCGCTCATGCCTTAACCCTCGTAACTTATTTCCTATCATAAATCATTATTTTAGCGAAGATATAAATAATATTATTTTCTCATACTTGATAATGTTTTTCTTTTATGACAATAAATCACATACAAATGACAATTTTTTATTAATTTCTTATCATTTCAATGCGAAAAAACAATTATAGATTTGTAATAAGTTATCGCGAAAAACTTACCCTTGTAACAAAAAATTATTTAAACATTAAAAAATTATCCATTATGAAAAATTTATTTAAATTAGTACTCATGCTGTGCCTTTATGTTTTTGCAGGCAATTTAAAAGCTCAGGATTTAGTTACGTTGCCAATTAATGGCCAAGAAATTGAAATGGTTGGCGAAGCGCGCGCGATACCTAGTAGTTTTAATCTCGAAAACATTGACTTAAATGAACCTTATAATTTTTCTTATCGTTCAGATGGAAACGATGTTTTGAAATTCAACATGTTAAAGAGTGAGCGCGATTTAGCTTTTTCTGGTATAGATCAAAATGCTGTTGTGGATTTCTACAATGGGGGAGATCTGGTGGGATCCTTCCCGGCAACTGATTTTCCGCCTGCAGAAGTGAATGGAGGACCAGCAGCAGCAGTTATCATTGCTGTTCTTGTTGTCGCATGTTGTGTTAAGGTTAAGTATAAGAAGACTATTAAAAATTCTGATGGTAGTTCAACAACTACTTGGGAAGTGTCTTTTGACTGTGATTGCCTAACGATAAGTCTAAAAAATTCTATGCCTAAAATTAATATTAGAGATCGCGAGTTAGCATTTACAAGTTTTACGATATCTACCACAAACAAACCTGTAAATCCAGAAAATTTACAATTAGTTATCACGCACTAATTTATATTTAAGATTTAATAATCATTGTACTATGGAAACCAAGATTGTTTTGATTAAGCTTCTTAAAATTATTTGCTTGACCTGTTTGGTTATATTCGTAATTAATGTATTAGGAGTTCTAATTGAATATTTTAAAATAATCATTAATGGTGATACAATAAACTCCTTTGAATACAGAAACTTTAGGTTTTTTATCAACGGAAACGAAAGTTATAATCAATTTTCTAAAAAGTATCTTTTATTTAATCTTGGTATTCTCATGGTGATTTCTATTATATCATTCAAGAAAAATGGTAAGATTAAAACGAATTAAAACAATTACTTTACTGTTATTTCCACTAATATTTGCTGCCCAATCCACTATTACCAATCTCGACCGCGGTATACTTGTCGGCAACCTGCTTTTTGAAGGCTATAAAGCCATAAGGGGTAATTCCCTAACGAGTACTAAGCAGATGCCCGATCCTAATGCTAAAACCGTAGAAAGCTTTTGCTTTAAAAATAAAATGGATGAGAAGATTACGGTGAGAATGTTGGGAACAATAGAGGAAGAGGAAATAAAAAAAGAACTCGTCATTCAAAAGGACGAGAAAGAGTGTACGTACAATTTACCGAAAGGTATTTATACTTACGAGGTGCTCCTCTCAAGCAAAGATACCTACCAGAAAGGGGAGTATAAAGTAACGGAGGAAACCCTGATGACCGTAAATAAAAAGTAGGACGTCAGGCCAGGACCTCTGAAGTTTGGGCTTTAATAATTTTGCACAATTAATACTTCAAAAACAAAGAGCACTGAAAACCAGTGCTCTTTATCCTTTCATTTTACTTTTACCCATTAACCCGGGACAGGTTTTTTATATCGAAGGCTTACACAACACCTTGCGCAAGCATGGCTTCTGCAACTTTCACGAATCCGGCGATATTTGCTCCCTTTACATAGTTCACATATCCGTCTTCTTCCTTACCGTAATCTCTGCAGGCTTTGTGGATTCCGATCATAATTTCCTTAAGACGGCTGTCCACCTCTTCAGAACTCCAGTTCAGACGGATAGAGTTTTGCGTCATTTCCAGTCCCGAAGTAGCTACACCTCCTGCGTTGGAAGCCTTGCCCGGTGAAAACAGAACCTTATGCTCCAGGAAGTGGTTAATAGCTTCCAGTGTGCTTGGCATATTGGCAGCTTCAGTTACGCATATCACACCGTTATCAACTAATATTTTTGCATCCTCCAGATCCAGTTCATTTTGTGTGGCAGCTGGAATGGCTACATCACACTTTACTTCCCACGGACGTTTTCCAGCATGGAACTCTGCACCGGGGAACTTTTTGGCGTAATCTTCAGCGCGGTTATTACCGGATGCTCGAAGTTCCAGCAGATAATCAATTTTATCACCTGTAATTCCGTCCTTATCATATATATAACCGTCCGGACCTGAAATAGTAACGCAGGTTCCACCCAGTTCTTCCACTTTCTTGATAACACCCCAGGCTACATTACCAAATCCGGAAACGGTAACAGTTTTCCCTTTGAAATCCTGATTGATTGTCTTAAGCATCTGCTCGGCGAAGTAAACGACACCGTAACCGGTTGCTTCCGGACGGATAAGAGAGCCTCCGTACGCAAGACCTTTGCCCGTAAGAACACCGGTGAACTCGTTTCTAACTTTCTTGTACTGACCGAAAAGGTAACCGATTTCTCTTGCACCTACGCCGATATCTCCCGCAGGAACGTCGGTTTCCGGACCGATATGCTTGCACATTTCCGTCATGAAGGCCTGGCAGAAACGCATTACTTCCATATCCGATTTACCCTGTGGGTCAAAATCTGAACCTCCTTTTCCACCGCCCATTGGCAAAGTAGTCAGGGAGTTTTTGAATGTCTGTTCGAAAGCCAGGAACTTAAGTACAGAAAGGTTTACAGTAGGATGGAATCTGATACCTCCCTTGTACGGCCCAATGGCGGAGTTCATCTGAATCCTGAAGCCACGGTTTACATGGATTTCACCCTGATCATCAACCCATGGAACCCGGAAAATTATGGTGCGTTCCGGCTCGGACATTCTTTCCAAAAGCTTCATGCCGTTATACTGAGGTCTGCTTGCAATAAAGGGAATTACCGTTACCGCGACTTCTTTTACAGCCTGAAGAAACTCGGGCTCGTTAGGATTTTTTGCCTCAATTTTGGCAATAAATTCCTGAATTTTCTGATCTACATTATAGTGTTCCATAAATGAGGCTTGATGATTTCAACAAATTTAATTTTTTTTCCAAAACTTTCGGTTATTAATTTAGGTATTGATAAAAATTGAACTTTAAACTGATGATATTTTATTAAATTCATAATTAACTGCGCTTTTCTGATTAATAGCTAAGCTACTGGCAAATATGATGTAATATTGGGAAACAGAATATTGCTAATTTGCGGTATACTGCCTCCCGGATAGCGCCTTAACTAACCCATTAAGTTCCAGTTCAAGAAGATGACTGAGAATCTTATGTGATGCCGAGGAGGTTTTAACTGCAATTTCGTCAAGAGAAATGTAGGGATTGTCCATAATGATCTGGTAGATGAGTTTTTGATCTTCAGACAATTGGCGCCGAAGTTCAGATTTGGGAAACAGTGGTTCCATGAAACTCTTTTTGCTGTCCAGACCTAATTCATCCACTAAATCGGTTACTGTGCTGATGATTCTGGCCTTATTCTGAGCAATGACCATATTGCAGCCCTGACTGTATTTGTCCGTAATCTTTCCGGGTAAAGCATAGACCTCCCGGTTATAGGTGTTTGCAAAACCCACGGTGCTTACAGAGCCACCGCCGAACGCGGTCTCTACCACAATTGTAGCCTCAGATAAACCTGCGACAATTCTGTTTCTCTGAATGAAATTTTCCCTGTCCGGCTTCTGTGAACTGTTAAATTCCGACAGTAGTACTCCGCCCTGCTCAAGTATCCGGCCGGCAAGTTTTCGGTTTTTTGCAGGATACATGGTGTGGAATCCATGCGCCAAAACAGCTACAGTCGGAATTTCCTGTTTGATTGATTGCTCATGAACTTCGGTATCTACCCCAAGGGCAAGTCCGCTTACTGAGATGATCCCTGTTTTCCGGATTTCCTGAAAGAATTCCTGAACGAAGCCTTTGCCGTAGGCTGTAATATTCCTGGTTCCCACCATAGAAAAAGCCTGCTGGTCCGTTTTGAAATCGCCTTTCTGATACAGAACAGCTGGCGCATCTTCGCATTCGTTAAGAAGTGGTGGTAACTGTCCCAGGTGCCTGAGCCGTATCTGAAGCTGCTTTCGTTCACAGAATTTAATCTCTTCTTCAGCAGAACACAGCACTTCCGCTGAACCTATTTCATGAAGCGTTTTATTGCCAATGCCAAGGATTTTGGAAAGTTCCCGCTTGGGAAAACTCCAAACTTCCTTCGCAGAACCAACTGCACTGACAAGTTTGTAGAAATTGATGTCTCCTACATTACTGCATTTGCGTAAAGCGATGGAATACAGGTGTTCGTCCGTAAACATAATAGACGTTATTTAACCAAAGGTAGAGAATTATTTTCTGCTGTCCCGCAGCTCGTCCAGGCGTTCCCATACTTCATCCCGTTTTTTCTGAGGCATGTCTGCAAAATCATCAGGATGCCTTTCGCGGTATTCCTGCCACAGCTTATCATCAGCCTCGCTGTAAAAGTTAGGAAATTCCCAGATGTATTTCTTCTTCTTCTCGCCAGCATTCTTAAATGCAAAAGCCATTATGGTTCCAACCGTGGCTCCGGCCAGGTGGGATTGCCACGAAACATTGCTGGGCTTATCACTACCGGAAAACAGTTCTTCAGGAAGCACACCCCAAACCAGACCGCCGTAATAAAGGGCGACTACCATAGATACAGTAAGCAGCTTCATATTCCAGCGGAACACGCCGCTAAAGAACAGGAAAAAGGCCAGTACGTACACCACGCCGCTGGCGCCAATGGTGCAGGTGTACATATATTTACCAGTGAAAATATCGATGGGTGGCAGCAGCCATACCAGCAAGCCTGTGAAAAGCCAACCACCTAACAGGATCTTCCTGCCAACGGTGGGATAAAAATGAAACAGAAGCCCTAAGAGAATGAAGATGGGAATAGAATTGCTGAGCAGGTGGTCCATGCTGCCGTGCAGCAACGGAGAAAGGAAAACTCCTTTAAGGCCGGAAGGCACCAGTGGGATGATGGCTCCCCAACAGTCCTGAAAAAACCCCAGATTCTGTAGCAGATATCCGAGCCACATGAGCAGCAGCATGCCGGTGGGATAGAGTATTGTGCCAGCAGAAATATGGTTTTTGATCATACAGGAAGTTTTCAAAACAAAAGCCAAAACCGAATGGTGGCAAATTTGGCTGTTAAGTTGACCCAAGCGCTCATTTGCAGGCCAAAATGTACGTATAATTATTATAATGGATTCATATCGTACATAAGGCTTATTTTTGCCCCGATATTACGAAGCGAATTATGAAAAGGTCTATATTATTTTTTTTGATGCTCCTTTCGGCATCGGTTTTGGCCCAAACGGAGTCAGGGTCCAGAAGTATTGTTGATTCTATACAGTATGAGCACTGGAAAGCCAGGTATCTTAATTTGGACAGTCTGGCCAATCCCATTATGGTGGAACTCGAACCCAAGTTCAGGGATACGATAGTGATCCGTGACGAGGTCATCATTCCCCAGATTCTGGAAGAAGTGCCCATTACCCCATTTGCTCTAAATAACCTTTCGGCTGAGAAAAAGTGGTACTTCTTCGGTCAAAACAATCTCGTCTTTAATCAAGCCTCATTTTCCAACTGGAACTCCGGCGGTAATAACAGCATCGGTGCTATCGGAAAAATGAATTATAACCTCAGTTACAAAAACAAGAAGCATTATCTGGAAAACATAATGCAGCTAGGCTTCGGCTGGAATGCAGCGGAAGGTCAGACCAGCCGGAAAACAGAAGATTTCATTAACTTTATGAGCAATTACGGCTATGATCTGGGAAAACATTACTACCTGTCCACCGGTTTTCAGCTTGTAACACAGTTTGCTCCGGGTTTTAATTATAGTGAAACTCCGGATCCCTCTTACCAGGACAGGATCTCCAGGTTCATGGCGCCGGGATATGTTAATGCCGGTATTGGTTTCTCTTATAATCCTACTGAGAATTTTCAGATAATCCTTAGACCTGCGAACGGAAAATTCACTTTTGTGACGGACCCGCTTCTTCAAAGAGCCGGCCGTTACGGTTTGGAAAGGGACGGACAAAGCGTAAGGAGTGAGATAGGTGCCATGATGAACATCCTGTACAGACTTAAGATATATAAGGATATGAACCTGGATAACCAACTTAATTTTTTCAGCAATTATGTGAGCCACCCGGAAAGGGTAGATATTGCCTACAACGGTGTTTTGAATATCAAACTGAACCGCTTTATTTCTACTTTATTAAGTCTGGAGTTGGCCTACGATCACGATCAGATACAGAAGCTTCAGCGTAAGCAGACACTCGGGATAGGCTTTTCGTACAATATAGGCGAGCAGTCAACAGATAAGCTGAGGGCCAAGAAGGCAATTAAGCCATTTATCGCTAAGTAAATCTGACAGCATGCCACGAAAAAACCGCCACTTTAAAAGCTGGCGGTTTTTTCGTTTTCTGATTTATTTATCAAAACTCCATTTCGACTTCAAGCTTCTCAGCCAGCAGTTTGGAAATTTTTATTTTAAGAGGTTCAATGTCAATATTCTGCATGGCATCATTGGCAAAGGCATAGAGCAGAAGTGCCCGTGCCTTGCTTTCGGAAATTCCGCGCGCTCTGAGATAGAACATGGCATCGTTGTTCAACTGACCTACTGTACAGCCGTGAGAACATTTTACATCGTCTGCAAAGATTTCCAGCTGAGGTTTAGTGTCAATTGAGGCACCTTCGCCCAAAAGCACGTTGTTATTTTGCTGATAAGCATTGGTTTTCTGAGCTATTTTATCAACAAAAATCTTTCCGTTAAAGACACCATGCGACTTATCGCCAAAAATCCCCTTATAATTCTGATAACTCTCGCAGTTAGGTGTCCTGTGGTGTACAGCAGTATGATGATCCACAACCTGCTCATCGCCGATGATGGTGATGCCGTTCATAAAAGAGTTAATATTCTCGCCGTTGTGAATGAAATCCAAGTTGTTACGAACCAGTTTACCCCCAAAGGAAAATGTATTTACCGTAGTAAGGCTGTCACGTTCCTGTTTAGCAAATGTGTGGTCTATCAAATAAGTGTTAGGACTGTCGTTCTGAACCTTGTGCCAGTCCGCCTTTGCATTCTGATAGGTAAAGATTTCGGTTACGGTATTGGTGAATACAAATGTATCATCAAAATTGTGATGGCTCTCGATCACTTCAACTTTTGAACCTTCCTCCGCAATCAGCAGATTTCGGGTATTGTAGAAGGTATGTGTATCCTGATTTTGCGAAATATAGAATACATGAATAGGCTTTTCTATAACCGCGTTTTTTGGAACTTTCAAAAAGAATCCGTGTTTGCAGTACGCCTGGTTTAGATTGGTAAGAGCCAGGTCCTGAGAAGCTACCGTATTGAAATACTTATCGAAAACCTCGCGGTATTCAGGATCGTTAAGTGCATAGTTGAAGGAAAGGAACTCGGCGTTTTCAATAGAGATCTTCGAATACTCTTTGTGAAGTTTCCCGTTGATGAACACAATCCAGTCAAAATTCTCTTCACCCAGGTGCAGCTCGTCTATCTGCTCGCGGCTGATGGTATGCTCCGGTCTTGGAAAGAAATTGTATTCCTTCTCTGTAATTTCCTTCAGGTTGGTGTATTTATATTCCTCATCCTTTTTTGTTGGAAATCCCTGCATGGCAAAGCGTGCCAGTGCAGCGCTTCTGCTGTCGTCCAAAAACGAATGCTGCAGGCTTTGCAGGAATTGGGAATGTGTATTTATGATTTGCTCGTATAAAGCCATTATAATTTTTATTTCAAATTAGTTCAAAAGCCAGTCGTATCCCTTAGCTTCCAGCTCCAGCGCCAAATTTTTATCGCCAGTCTTAATAATCTGCCCGTTGGCAAGTACATGAACGAAATCGGGTTCAATATAGTTAAGAAGTCTTTGATAATGGGTAATTATAAGCACCGCATTTCCAGAATTGCGGAAGGCGTTCACGCCGTCTGCAACTACGCGCAGGGCATCAATATCAAGTCCGGAATCGGTTTCATCCAGAATGGCCAACTTAGGATTCAGCATCATCATCTGGAAGATCTCGTTACGTTTCTTTTCCCCACCGGAGAATCCTTCGTTCAGGGAACGGGACAGGAAATCCTTCTTAATGCCCAACTGCTCAGATTTTTCGCGGATCAGCGCCAGCATTTCCTTAGCAGGCATATCTGCAAGTCCGTTCGCTTTCCGTGTTTCGTTAAGAGCTGCCTTCATGAAGTTGGTTACCGTAACCCCCGGAATTTCTACCGGATACTGAAAAGAAAGAAAAATACCTTTATGTGCTCTGTCTTCGGGAGCATCCTCTACAATATCCTGACCTTCAAAGATGATTTCGCCAGCGGTAACTTCATAGTCTTCCTTGCCGGCAATAACTGAAGACAGGGTAGATTTTCCGGCACCGTTGGGTCCCATAATCACATGAACCTCTCCCGGATTGATCTGCAGATTTACGCCCTTCAGTATTTGAGTTCCGTCTTCTATCTGGGCTTGTAAATTATTAATTCTTAGCATATTAGTTATATTGATTGACAGGTTGCCTTTTGAGGTCCTGTTTGCAGTTTGTTAAAATGATTTATTATCCTACGGATCCTTCCAGTGATATTTCGAGAAGTTTCTGGGCTTCAATGGCAAATTCCATTGGAAGTTTATTCAGAACTTCTTTACTGAAACCGTTTACGATAAGTGCAATCGCGCGCTCGGTATCAATGCCTCGCTGGTTACAGTAAAATATCTGGTCCTCACCAATTTTTGAAGTCGTAGCCTCGTGCTCCAGTTGTGCAGTGGGGTCCTTGATCTCAATATAGGGGAAAGTATGAGCGCCGCACTCATTACCCATAAGCAGGGAGTCGCACTGCGAAAAGTTCCTTGCCCCTTTGGCAGACGGCATTACCTTCACTAAACCACGGTAGGAGTTGTTCGACTTACCCGCCGAAATTCCCTTAGAGATAATCGTGGACCGCGAGTTCTTGCCTATGTGAATCATTTTGGTACCCGTATCCGCATACTGATGGTTATTAGTAACGGCAATTGAATAGAACTCACCAACGGAATTGTCCCCTTTCAGGATACAGCTCGGATACTTCCAGGTTACTGCAGATCCTGTTTCTACCTGAGTCCAGGATATTTTGGCATTCCGCTCGCAGATTCCGCGTTTGGTTACGAAGTTATATACTCCACCTTTACCACTTTCGTCACCGGGGAACCAATTCTGTACAGTGGAATATTTTATTTCTGCACCGTCCAGCGCAAGAAGTTCTACAACGGCAGCGTGAAGTTGGTTTTCGTCGCGCGCGGGAGCTGTACATCCCTCCAGGTAACTTACGTAGCTGCCCTCATCAGCAATAACCAGAGTTCTTTCAAACTGTCCGGTACCGGCCTGGTTGATACGGAAGTAAGTGGAAAGTTCCATAGGACATTTTACTCCCTTTGGAATATAGCAGAAACTTCCGTCCGAGAAAACCGCGGAATTAAGCGCTGCATAAAAATTGTCACCTCTTGGAACCACTTTACCAAGGTATTTTTTTACCAGGTCACCGTGGTTTTGAATAGCTTCTGAAATGGAGCAGAAAATAATTCCCTTTTCCTTCAGCGTCTCCTGAAATGTAGTCTTTACTGAAACTGAGTCCATCACAATGTCCACAGCAACACCGGAGAGCCTTTTTTGCTCTTCAATGTTAATGCCCAGTTTCGCAAAGGTCTTCAGCAGTTCCGGATCTACCTCATCAAGGCTGGCCAGTTCGGGTTTAACTTTTGGAGCTGCGTAGTATTTGATCGCCTGGAAATCCGGCTGCTCGTATTTTATATTGGCCCAGGTGGGCTCTGTCATTTTTTGCCAAATCCGGAATGACTCAAGACGCCATTCGGTCATCCATTCAGGCTCATTCTTCTTGGCCGAGATCATCCGTACGATTTCCTCACTTAATCCGGTAGGGAAATACTCATACTCAATATCCGTATAAAAACCAGCTTCGTACTCCTTGGTTTTCAGGTCTTCTCTTAGATCGTCTTCTGTATATTTTGCCATTATTTCTTTATTCCCACACTGCGCAGATCACTGCGCCGGGTGAAATTTATAAACTGAAAGATTCCCCGCAGCCGCAGGTGCGGTTTGCATTGGGGTTATTAAACACAAATCCCTTTCCGTTAAGCCCGCCGGAATATTCCAGAGTGGTACCTGCAAGGTAAAGGATGGATTTTTTATCTATAATGATTTTTATCCCATTATCTTCAAAAACCTGATCGGCTTCGGTTTTTTCGCTGTCGAACTTTAAGACGTATTCCAGACCGGAGCAGCCTCCACTTTTTACACCAACCCGGATAAAGTCTTCGAAAGGCTTAAAGCCCTCCTCTGTCATGAGTTGAACAGCCTTATCTTTTGCGTAATCGCTAACTTTTATCATTGTTTTTATTTAGACTGATTTTAGATTGCAAAATTACTAATAATATAACGAAAATCAAATTCGTGACGGTATATTTGTCTATTACCGAAATAGATGCACGGTGCCTTAACAATCGTGCTATGCATTCATCTAAGTTCTATAATCAGAGTTATGAATAAATTAACATTCCTTTTTTTCTGTACACTATTTTCCGGATTTTTCAACGCGCAGAACACCCGTTTTGTATACGAAGTAATAATGAAGCCCAGCGTGTCCGACCGCACTTTTATTCAGAAAGAACTGGCCTACCTGGACGTGGCAGGCAGCAAATCCATTTTTTACGGTGAAAACAGCTTAAAGCGGGATTCTATAATGCAACGCATGAGAGATACCCGGAATTTCAATCCTGCCCAGGCTGCTGAACTGCGCACCAATATTGACTACAGGATCGAGAAAAATCTTAACGAGCAAAAAATATCTTTTGTAGGAAGAATTGGCCGCGATCAGTACCAATATCAGGAAGACAGAACCTTGGACTGGAAGATTCTGCCCGAAACAGCGGTTATTGGAACGTATAAAACACAGAAAGCTGAAACCGACTTTGCAGGCCGTAAATGGAATGCCTGGTTTACGCAGGACATCCCGTTGCAGGAAGGTCCATATAAGTTTTCAGGTCTTCCGGGACTGATTGTAAAGGTGGAGGATGCAGACGGGGATTACGAATTTAACCTAAAGGAAGTGAAGAAAATTGCGGAACCCGCTCAGTTTGTAACGCGGGGGAATATTATACAGTTAAAACGGGTTGACTTCGAAAAGCAAAACCAAAAGTTCAGGGCAGATCCGTCCGCGGCTATGAACCGTGCTGGTTCAGGAAGAGGCGGAAACCGCGGTGCTTCGCAGGCTGATCCCAACCGCAGGAGAGAAATGGAAATTCGTGTAAAAGAAACAATGGACAGGACAAGCAATCCAATAGAAAGGTAGTTGCCCTGGACCAGGAGGTCTTCAACCGCTTCAATTCGTTCCAAAAAATAAAAATTCTTATCTTCCCGTTTTTAAATTAAGAAATTCATGAGCAAACGTTTAATAATCGTTATTCTTTTCTTTGGTGCACTTGTTTCAGGTCAGCAGGGTCCCTACTATCAGCAGTTTGCAAAGTATGCAATGGATATTGATGTTGATGCAGCCAATTTCACCTACAACGGAAAGCAGACCATCACTTACACCAATAATTCGCCGGACGAACTGAAAGTGGTGTACTTTCATCTTTACTGGAATGCCTTTAAGCCCGGCTCCATGATGGATCAGCGTACCCAAAATTTGGGCAAGAACGGTGATTCACGTTTGCAGAAAGGAGGTGTTTCAACACTGGCTTCCATTCCTAAAAGTGAAGAAGGTGCACAAAACATACACTGGATCCGCCAGAACGGTAAGAATCTGAAGTTCGAAATTCAGGAAACGATAATGAAGGTTACTCTGGATACACCTGTAAAACCTAATTCCACGAGCACATTCACGATGGAGTGGGACGCCGTGATTCCTATGCAGATTCGCCGCGCCGGACGTAATAACCGCGAAGGAATTGATATGACGATGACCCAGTGGTACCCCAAACTAGCCGAATATGATTACGACGGTTGGGCGACTTTTGATTATATCGGTAGAGAGTTCCATGCACCTTTTGCTGATTTTGACATTAACATAAAAATCGACCGCGATTATGTGATCGGAGCAGGAGGAACGCTCCTGAATCCAAACGAAGTGAAAGGTTATTCGCCAAACGCTTCTGTGAAAGCGGGCCCTGATAATAAAGTAACATGGCGCTGGAATGCCAAAAATATGCTTGATTTTGCCTGGGCAGCTGACAGGGATTATACTGTGGAAACCTTTACTGTTCTGGACGGACCGAAAATATTTTATGTTTATCAGAAGTCGGACAAAACTAAATTCTGGGAAGAGTCCAAACCATATGTTGAGAAGTTCTTTCAGTTGATGAACAGCTCGCTGGGACGCTATACCTACCCCAGCTATTCATTTGTTCAGGGTGGAGACGGCGGTATGGAATATGGCATGGTAACGATGATGTTAGGCGAAGCCAGGACGCTGGAAGATCTGGTTGGACTGATGGTGCATGAAGGCGGCCATTCCTGGAACCAACAGATAATGGCCTATAATGAAAGCGTAAGACCATGGATGGATGAAGGCTTTACCAGCTATTATGACAGTAGGATTATGCACCAGCTTTTTCCACCGGAAAAACCGGAGCCTAACCCCTTCCTGGGAAGCCTGAATAACTACCGTAATTTTGTTAAAAGAGGTATTGAGGAACCCGCAGTGTGGCTGGGCGACCATCATGAGAACGGTACTGCCTATTCCTTTGCGACTTATGTTAAAGGTGAACTTTTCCTGGTTCAGCTTGGTTATATTATGGGCGAGGACACCCTGAATTCAGTAATGAAAGAATTCTACAACCAGTGGAAACTGAAACATCCTACCGACCGCGATTTTATGCATGTGGCGCAGAAAGTTTCGGGCATGGATCTGAAATGGTTCCAGCATTACTGGATAAACACCACCAAGACCATCGATTATGCTGTAAAAGAGGTGAAACATGACGGCAATACCACTACTGTTACACTGGAGAATAAAGGTGGCATTCCCATGCCGGTAGATTTCTCAGTATTGACCAAAGATAACAAGGTGGTGAACTATCAGATACCGCTTAATATGACCCACACGTGGAAATCAAAGGATATTTACGGCAGCTTTACCACCCTTAATTACTGGCCATGGACACAAAAAGAATATACGTTTACGATACCGTACTCCAAAGCTCAGATATCAGCGCTTGGAATTGACTTTTCACAGCGTCTGGCCGATGTAAATCCTGCAGATAATTTTATCGAAATAAAGTAACAGCTAGCCAATCTTCACTTGAGATCTATTGTAATAAACATCGGCAATACCAATATCCGTTTCGGACTGTTTGATGACGACAACTGTGATATTTCCTGGATTATTAATACGAAGCCTTACCGGACAAGTGATGAGCTGCAGATGCAGTTCATGATGATGTACCATGCGCATAAAATAGACGCTTCCGAGGTGGACAGAATTATCATCGGTTCCGTGGTACCCCAACTCACCTACGACATAACCAGAGCTATCCAGAAAATGCATAACCGGCGGCCCGTTTTGGTAGACCGTAAAACGCCGTCGCCTGTACAGCCCAAATCTGAGCAGATGGGAACAGACATCTATGCCAATCTTGTGGCAGCCCATTATATGTATCCCGAAAGAAAGAAAATTATATTTGATTTCGGTACGGCATTAACAGCCAGCTGTCTGGACGAACACGGTGAAACTATAGGGGTGATCATTGCGCCAGGCATCATTACCTCCCTGAACTCGCTTATTCATGATACTGCACAGTTGCCGGAAATTGAACTTATAAAACCTAAAAGCGTTTTGGGGCTGGATACCGTGAGCTGCATGCAAAGCGGTATGGTGTACGGCTATTTAGGCATGGTTGAAGGTTTTATAGACCGCATCAACGATGAGGTGCAGGATCAGTGCTTCGTAATTGCTACGGGCGGCGTTTCCCATGTTTATAAACCCTTAACGGAAAAGATTCATGTAGCGGACCGCCTGCATACATTGAAAGGCCTTTATTATCTGGGTAAAGACCTGTAGCCTCAGGATTATCTTCTTCTTTTGAAGAAATCCTTTACGATTGTGGAGCATTCCTGTTCCAGCACTCCAGTCACGACCTCTGTTTTGGGGTGGAGACTTAGGTTTTTGTTGATGAATCCGCGCTGCGGATCGCGCGCACCTATTACAACTTTGGAAACCTGCGACCAGCTCAGGGCGCCACTGCACATTACGCAGGGCTCCAGCGTAACATAGAGCGTGCAGTTCAGGAGATATTTTCCACCAAGATAATTTGCCGCGGAGGTTATGGCCTGCATTTCGGCGTGAGCTGTTACATCATTCAGCGTTTCCGTTAGATTATGTGCCCGGGCTATTATCCTGCCATTAGCTACTATAATGCAGCCAACCGGCACCTCTTCCTTTTCAATCGCAGCCTCAGCTTCCTGAAGCGCGACTCTCATAAAATATTCGTCTGTAAACATAAAAAAAGCTTCAGTGCAAAACTAAAGCTTTCAATTAAATAAATATTTCTTTTAAAAACGGTAACCAATACCACCCATAATCTTGCCTGTTACTCCTTCTCCATCCCAATTATCATCCAGATTGCCTCCCAGTCTGCGACCTATACCTCCACTGGCTTCTATAACGAGCCCGTTCCGGATAACCCACTTTCCGCCTACGCCAAATCCCACTCCGACTGTAGTTACTGTTCTTTCATTACCTTCAGTGAAATAGCCTCCAAAATCGTCCATGAAGTAAACCATATCGTATTCCTTGGTCATTGTCACCGGCACAAAACCTTCAAGAAAGAAGCCCTGGGCAAATTTACGTCCGAAATACATTCGGTAATAAGGTGAAATCTGAGTGAAATTGTCGGCGTCATTCTGCAAAGATATCATTGCGTTCACGCCCAGACCGGAGTTCTCACTAAGCAGTCTTTCAAAGGATACATTTACCAGAGGAACCGCTATCAATAGAAAAGGGTCTGCAACGATGTCATTCCTTTTCTGAGCTTCAATTTCCTGAGCACCGATGTTAATGAAGGACAGGCAAAAAACGATTGCCAGAATAATTTTGTTCATAAATGTTTTTTACAAAAATATACTAATTTATAAAGTGGGCAACCTTTTTTAATACTGATATCAGACGCGGTGCATCACGAAAGCATTCGTTGTGCTTTCTTAATACCTTCTGCTAAAATATCAACTTCTTCCAGCGTATTGTACACAGCGAAACTCGCGCGTACGGTGCCTGCTATATTAAAATATTCCATAATCGGCTGGGTACAGTGGTGTCCGGTCCTGACAGCTATTCCAAGTTTATCCAGAATCATTCCCACATCGGAGCTGATACCCACATTCTGAAGGTTAAATGAAACAACACCGGTGCGGTGCGCATTTTCACCATAAATTCTAAGGTTATCAATTGCCAGCAATTTTTCCTGTGCGTAGCTCAGCAATTTGTTTTCATGTTGTTGCAGGATTTCATGACCTATGCCTTCAATAAAATCTACAGCTGCTCCCAGTGCAATGTTGCCGGCTATATTGGGCGTTCCCGCCTCAAACTTAAATGGTAGTGCTGCATAAGTCGTTTTCTCGAATGAACAGGTGGCAATCATCTCCCCGCCACCGTGAAAGGGTTCCAGGCTTTCCAGGATTTTCTCTTTACCGTAAAGTACGCCGGTTCCGGTAGGCGCATACATCTTATGACCGGAAAAGGCGAAAAAATCACAGTCCAGGGCCTGAACATCTACCTTAAAGTGCGGCACTGCCTGCGCACCGTCTACCACGATCCAGGCTTCAGAATTCTGACGTATAATTGAAATCATTTCCTGCACAGGATTTACAATACCCAGCGCATTGGAAACGTAATTAAATGACACTATTTTAGTCCTGTCGCTGAGGTTCTCCCTTAAAAAATCCAGGTTTAATACGCCTTCTTCATCAATTGGAATCACTTTCAACTTAGCGCCGGTCCGTTTGCACAGCATTTGCCAGGGTACTATATTGGAGTGGTGCTCCAGATGAGTGATAATGATTTCGTCTCCCTCGGACACTGTGCCGGAATTGGACAGGGCGTAGGTAATCAGGTTAATGCTTTCAGTTGTTCCTTTTGTAAAAATAACTTCATAATCATGTGCCGCGTTAATGAATTTCTGAAGTTTTCTTCTGGCATTCTCCATCTCTTCTGTGGCCAGTTGGCTCAGAGTGTGTATACCACGGTGTACATTGGCATTCAGTTCTTTATAATAATTACTTTCCACCTCTATTACCGACAGCGGTTTTTGTGAAGTTGCAGCATTGTCAAGATAAACCAGCGGTTTACCGTTGATCTCCCGCTGTAAAATTGGAAATTGAGAGCGTATATTTTGTAGGTCAATCATTTATCTGAAATTAAGAAGTTCAAATTTACTTAAAATATAAAAAAGGATTTGCTTGAAGTCAGGCTGTAGTGAACGGGTCGGGTAGATACGTATTCTATATTGACCATTTCATACAAAAAAACCTGCCAGAAATGACAGGTTTACAATTTATAGAGGGAATCTGCTTATTCAGCGTTTTCCTGTTCTGTAGCAGGTACGTCACCTTCTGCAGTTTCTTCTTCATCATCATCATCTGCAACAGCACCGCCCTTCATAGCAGTTCTGGACATCTTCACAGCAGCTACAACCGCGTTATCCGGGTGCATAAAGGTGAATGATTCAGATTTGATATCTCCTACATATACTTTACCACCGATTTTCAATGGCGTAATATCTACTTCAACCTCGTCCGGAAGATTAGCCGGCAATGCTTTTACTCTCAGTTTTCTGAAAGACTGACGAAGCACACCACCTGCCATAACACCCTTGGAACGACCTGTGATTTTTACAGGAACTTCCATAACTACTGGTTTGTCATCAGACAGCTGATAGAAATCCACGTGTAGGATTTTGTCGGAAATTGGGTGAAACTGAATGTCCTGAAGTACTGCGGGGATTGTTTCTCCGTCAATAACCAGTTCTACCGTGTGTGCTTCCGGAGTGTAAACCAAACCTTTGAAAGACTTCTCTTCTGTTGAGAAGTTCAATGGCTCACCACCTCCATAAACAACACAAGGAACTAATTCAGCATCACGTAAAGCTTTTGTAGACTTCTTGCCCACGCTTTCTCTTTTTGCGCCTTGAATTGTAATTGATTTCATTGTAAAAATTTTAGGGTGCAAAGATAGAAATTTTATTCTACAAAAAAAATCCCCCAACCTGGAGGATTCAATTGATTTATGTAGTGTGTAAATTTAGATAATAAACTTGTCACTGATGGATTTGTGTTCGTGTACCATCTTCATTACATCTGCAAACAGAGATGCACATGATAATACCTTTATTTTGGATGAAAGATGTGTCTTGATAGGAATGGAATCTGTTACGATCACCTCGGACATCTGGCTGTTTTCAATGTTTTCGTACGCTTTTCCGGAAAGTACTGCGTGAGTAGCCATGGCACGTACAGATTTTGCACCGTTTGCAATTAATATATCGGCGGCCTTGCACAGCGTTCCTGCAGTATCGATCATATCATCAATAAGTATCACGTTACGGTCACGCACATCACCGATCAGGAACATCTCTTCTATAACGTTTGCTTTTTTTCTTTCCTTATAAGCGATTACGACCTCGGCACCTAGGTGACCTGCGTAATTCTTAGCTCTTTTTGCACCACCCATGTCCGGAGAAGCGATGGTAAGATTATCGAGATTAAGTGACTGTATATAGTCAATGAAGATTGTGGAAGCGTAAAGGTGGTCTACCGGGATTTCGAAAAAGCCCTGGATTTGGTCTGCATGCAGATCCATTGTCATAATTCGTGTTGCACCCGCAGCGGTAAGAAGATTGGCAACAAGCTTGGCACCGATTGGAGCTCTGGGTTTGTCTTTACGGTCCTGTCTGGCCAGTCCGTAATAAGGAATAACCACTGTAATATTCTTAGCAGAAGCTCTTTTCGCAGCATCAATCATTAGGAGCAGCTCCAGTAAATTATCGGCCGGAGGAAAGGTGGAGCCAATCAGGAAAACCCTGCCACCACGTACGGACTGATCCAGAACCGGTTCAAATTCGCCGTCACTAAAATCCTGAAAATTGATCTTACCCATTTCCTGTCCATAATGTTTGGCGATGTTTGCCGCTAATTCTTTGCTGGTTCTGGTAGAAAACAGATAGCTTAATTGTTGAGCCATTTTTACTTTTTTTTAGGGTACAAATTTAAAAAAAATAAACCACCCGATTCGGTCGGGTGGTTTATTAATTTATTTCCAGTTCTTTTATGGGAAGGTAACTCCGGAATAGGAATTTACGTTTGCCATAGGAAGGTTAGAGCCGAATTTGTTGTTTATAGCCTTAATGAACTCATTACCAATAAGTGCCGCGCCTCTGCCTGTAAGGTGAACCCCGTCCAGCGAGAAGGTTCCGCCTGTGACAAACGTGGCCGTGTATTTCACACCGTTGAAGCTGATTCCTGACTGCTGAGCAAGTTGCGCCATTTTCGCATTTGCATCCACGAACGCCAATCCTTTAGAGTCTGCAATACTTTTCAGCGCTGCATTATAGGCTGTGGTAGCTGCTATTGCCTTGGCAGTTTCTTTTTTGGTAAGCACGAATCGGTCTTCCAGTGGGACAGACGTTCCACCTCCAACGGTAGGATTCAGTACAGCAGAAGCTGTAAGTAAAATCAGATCCTCTGAGGTAGTTTGTCTGTAAGACGGAATTCCAAATCCAGTCAGGTTGGTAAGGTCTTTATCCACGATTATTGCTCCATTTGATCCGGTTGTGGTAAAGCTTATCAATCTGCTCTGATATTCTGCATCGTTAATAGCTCCCAGGTTTTTTGCCTGCAAAAGCCCTGCATTATACTGTGCATATCCCCCATTGAGTTGTGCTATCTGCGTAGCGCTAAGACCGGCAAGAGGTTTGGCCGGAACTCTTGTGAAGTAAGGAATGGTGGTAACATTCGGGATATTTGCGATCACACCTTTTGCACCGTTAGCAGTGAGGGCTGTCACATAGGAATTGATTACAGAAGCAAAAACACCCGGATCAGTGATGTCATTGGACCCATAAGTTGCAGGGTTCATGTTCCCTGTTTGGTCTGTTCCCATACCGCCACTGGTTGCGTAGGATAAGACGTCATTATTTCCTATCCATAAAGAGAAGAAAGTGGGAGCCTGCGCAGCCGCATCCTGAATTACAGAAGTGGTCCCTGAAGAGGCAAATCTTACAAAGTACGGATTGGACAGCCCGGCACTCAGTCCTGCTGCATTGCCATAGCCTGCAGCTCCAAGATGAAAGGATTTAGCCCCTGGAATTCCCATATTCTGGTATGGTCCTCCAGCCGTGATGATATCCAAAGCACCACCAGGTGCAGTAGGTGCTGGAGAAAGTGATCCATTTACAACAGAAAGCACATATTTTCCGGCAAAAGCTCCCGTAGCAGGATTAAAGAGATTGGTGAATCCGCCGATATTGTTCGCCATAAGCGGCTGTTTAAACTCACCACCGCCGGCAATTTTCATTTGGGCTGCAATTATAGCGGGATAGGATTCGTTCTGTCCGTCTATATATAAGGCATTGTCTCTGTAACCTGATGTTAGCGAGTTACCGAGTGCCACGTACTTGCTGAAATCTGCACTTCCGCTGGTTACTGCAACGTCATTTACATCATTTTCAAAATCAGTATCGCAACTGTATGAAAACAACAGCAGGGAAGCCGCCAAAGATGATATAATTATTTTTTTCATAACCTGTTCTTAATTAATGTTATAGTTTACTCCTAAACCAAAGTAGAAGGAGTTTGCTTTGGCCTGGCCTGCAAAGTTTATATTCTGATTATTAAAGACTCTGCTTTTTGGAAAAGTCTTGGCTGCTGCCAGATCTACTCCCAGACTGCCAAACTTCAATCCAATACCTCCAGTGATAGCATGTGCATCAAAAGATGGGGTTTCGGGAATGAAATTGCCGTCTTCATAAGGCGATTCGTCATAGTACCAGCCCAGTCGTCCGGCAATTTTAGTCGTAAACATGTATTCGGTACCTACACGGAAGTTTCTTGTATTATGGAAATCCTTGATGTTGGTAAGTACAGTAGGATCTGCCTGATTGCCGATTGGTGCGTTTTCAAAATCAAGCGTAAGCCTGTCATATTTTTCCCATCCTACATAGTTCATATCAGCAGAAAGTTTCCATTTCGGAGTCACTTTAAACGTTGCACCAATTGTATATTCTTCTACAAGAGGTAAAGTTGCTTTGAAGTTATCCTGACCCGCCGCATCAATTCCGATCAGCGGATAGAGAGCTGGAGTAACGTTGAAGCTGGCCACCCCATTTTCGGCCTTCATATTAACCGGGGAACGGTAGGCAATGGAAACATCCCACTTGTCATCCGGCTGAAAATAGAAGCCCAGTCCAAAACCGTGACCCTTGGCTTTTTCATCCTTAATATTAAGCGTCCCATTGTAAAGAGTCAGTCCTTTGTCCCAGTCCACAGAACCTGTCGCATAAATATAACTTGCGCCCACAGATGCCCAGGGAGCCAGTTTTACTGAAACCATTGGTTGAAAATACATCGCCTTCAGAGCAAGCTTCTGCACAATTTCACGTCCTTCCCAGTCTTCTGGCCATTGGATCGTGCTGCCGTATGGAGTAGTAAAACTGAAACCAACAGAAACATTGTCCATAACCTTATAGGCTACTGCGGCATAGAACGGTGTCCCAATCGGATTGTCTGTATCGAAGGACTGCATTGTAGTCGGATTCTGATAAGTCACGTTTGTTATCGCCCCAAAACCACCTGCTGCCACGCTTAGTTTGGCCGGAATAAACGACATACCTGCGGGATTGAAGAATGCAACACTTGCATCTCCTGCGTGGGCGCTGGTGTGCGCCATTGCCAACTGCTTAACGCCCTGCAGTGAAACCCTGAAAGCTCCGGCCTGCGTTAAAACTCCTGCCAGTAAAGCTGTAGAGATTAAAACTTTTTTCATAATCAATGATTCGTATATGTTGGTCAAATATATAATTTATTTTATTTATATGTTAATATTTCTTAATATTTATGAGGACTTACTAAAACTTTTGCTATGTGTAGCGCAACGGTTGAGAAGTAGTTAATAAAGCGAAATTGCGGGATGCCTGTCAAAATAAACGCGGCATATAAGACGTGATCTAAAAATTATTCTAAATTTGCAGATTGAACAAATTTTAAAACAGATAAATATGAGTTGTGGATGTAAAACATCCGGAGATTCTGCTCATAACTGCGGAACAAAATCCGCGAACGGCTGTGAAAGTGTTGATACCTGTGGTAATAGCTATAAATTAAGTGTTTTTGACTGGCTTTCGAACGTCAATAATCCCACTTCCGGTAAGTGTGATATGGTTGAGGTCAGATTTAAAAATGACAGAAAATGTTTTTATAAGAACATAAACAGTTTGCCGCTTCACATTGGAAGCATCGTTACAGTAGAATCGAGTCCCGGACATGATGTAGGGGTTGTAAGCCTTACCGGAGAGCTGGTTAAGGTGCAGATGAAGAAGAAAAATTTTTCTGAAGAAGGTGCCCTGAAAATTTACCGTCTCGCCAATCAGAAAGACGTGGAAACCTGGCAGGACGCCAGAGCCCGAGAGGAACAGACTAAAGTGCAGGCGCGTAAGATCGCCCAGCATCTGCGTTTGGATATGAAAATTACCGATGTTGAATTCCAGGGGGATAACGGCAAGGTAACTTTTTATTATACGGCTGAAAACCGTGTTGACTTCAGACAGCTGATCAAGGAGTTTGCAGGTACTTTCCGCACCAAGATTGATATGAAGCAGATCGGTTTCCGCCAGGAAGCTGCGAAAATAGGAGGGATAGGATCCTGTGGACGTGAACTTTGCTGCTCCACGTGGCTTACCGATTTCCGTTCGGTAAATACCAACGCGGCAAGATATCAACAGCTCAGTATAAATCCGCAAAAACTGGCAGGTCAGTGTGGTAAGCTTAAATGCTGCCTCAATTATGAACTGGACAGTTATCTGGACGCTCTTCATCATTTTCCTTCAACTTCCACTACTTTAGATACAGAGAAAGGAAGGGCTTTTTGTATTAAAATAGATGTCTTCAAAAAGAAAATGTGGTTTGCCTATATGGATCACTCGGCTGCTTGGTACGACCTGGAGATTGCGGACGTAAAGACCATGATCGCTCAGAATAAGAAAGGTGAAAAAGCCAAACCTCTTGAGGATATGAAAGCTGTAGCACCGGAGGTATTTGCAAAAAATACCGACCTTATTCAGGAAAACAGTGTAGATCGTTTCGAGGGTAAAAACCGTAATAAGAACCGCGGCCGGAAACCTGATAACAGAAAACCGGACAACCGCGCGGCTGCCGATAACCGCACAGCTGCGGAAAACAAGCCACGCAAACCAAAAGGAGAGCAGAAGCCGAAACCACAGAATGCCCGTCCGGAAGGGAAGCCTGACCGTGAACCGGGTACACCAAATCCAAATAAAAAGAAGTTTCATAAAAAAGGACCACCCAAACGTGATACAAATGCCTAAAGCAGTAATGCTCCTTGCCTCTTTCGCACTTTGGAGCTGCGGTTCTGAAGGTTCAGATATCAAGACTAACAGCCTGAACAGCAGTTGGCATAAGAATGCTGAACAGCAATTTGACTTCAACATTGCACAGGCTCAGAATCCCAAAAATATTACCTTTGTTGTAAGGAATAACAACAGTTACCCTTACAGTAATATCCGTTTTATCGTAAAAGTTTCCAATCTTAAAACCAAAAAGGCAGAAACTGACACGGTGGACTATACAATGGCAAAACCGGACGGAGAATGGCTGGGAAAAGGTTATGGCGAGACTAAGGAAATCCACTTTCCCTACCGCACCAACTACCGCTTCCCAAATGAGGGTACCTACAGAATAGGAATCACTCAGGCTATGAGGAATGATACCCTGAAAGGTATTGAGGATATAGGCGTAATGATAGATAACACAAAACCATAATTATTTCCTATGGACGTTAAAAAAAATACGGAAGGCACTTCCCGCAAATCTTTCCCTCTACCTCCGAAGAAAGGCAGGAACAGAGGATGGAAAAAGTGGGTTAAGTTTATCTGGACGGGACTGGTAGCAGTGGTTTTAGGTATTGCAGCCCTCTTTTTTGCGGTTTCGCAGGGATTTCTGGGCGAAATGCCCGAAGTGCAGGAACTTGATAATCCGGATATTTATGTTGCTTCCGAAATCTATTCGGCAGACGATGTCCTACTGGGCAAATTTGAAAAGGAAAAAACCCAGCCTGTTACATTCTCGGACTTGCCGCCATTCCTTGTGTATGCTTTACAGGCCAAGGAGGATGAACGTTTCAAGGAACATTCGGGCATTGACCTTCAGGCTGTAGCACGTGCGGTAGTTTACGGTGGTGACCGGGGCGGCGGTTCTACAATTACGCAGCAGCTTGCAAAGCTCCTTTTTACTCCGGATCCCGCATCGAACAAAATTAAAAGAGGTTTCCAGAAACTTAAAGAATGGGTTGTTGCGGTAAGTCTTGAAAAGAGATATACCAAGGAAGAAATTATCCAGTTGTACCTTAACAAATTCGATTTCCTGTATAATGCAAACGGGATTGAGATGGCATCGCGGATTTACTTTAACAAAACTACCAAGCAACTCACCTTACCGGAAGCCGCTATGTTTGTAGCTATGCTGGAAAATCCCGTAAAGAATAATCCCAAGAGAAATCCTGAACGTGCCAAGCAGCGTCGGGATGTTGTGCTGAGCCAAATGCTTAAAACCGGTTATCTGGATCAGGAGACCTATGACAAAGCAGTAAACCAGCCTGTGGTGCTGGATTATCAGCCCGTTAAATCAATAGATGAGGGATATTCTGCTTACTACAAGTCTCATCTCAGAAAGGAAATTGAAACCTACCTTACGGATTACGAAAAGAAAACCGGAAAGACCCTAAACCTTTTCAAGGACGGACTTAAAATCTATATTACGCTGGATTCCAAAATGCAGAGGTATGCAGAAGACGCGATAAAAGAGCATATGACAGAACTTCAGGCAAGTTTTGACAGGGAGCAGCGTGGGCGTAAGGATGCACCTTTCTACTTTATTGATAAAAAACAGATGAACGACATCATGATGTCTGCAGTAAAGAGAACAGGACGGTATAAACAGCTTAAAGCAGCAAACGTTTCTGAAGACTCGATTCTTATTGATTTTAATACTCCAACCCGTATGTCCAGGTTTACCTGGAAGGGCGAAGAGGAAGTGGAAATGTCTCCATGGGATTCTATCAGATATCACAAGCAAATTGCTCAGGCGGGTCTGATGTCTATGGTACCCGGTACAGGCGAGATTAAGGCCTGGGTAGGTGGCATTAACTGGCAGCATTTCCAGTATGACCACATTAAGCAGGGAAAAAGACAGGTGGGATCTACCTTTAAACCGTTTGTATATGCCACAGCAATCATGAACCTGGGCATGACACCCTGCTCGCAGGTTTCTAACGCCACTTACCGGAAAGGAACATGGACTGTGGAAGGTTCCGGCGGGTCTCTCGCATTGAAGGACGCCCTGGCACACTCTAAAAACCCCGTGGCGGTAAGGCTTATTGAAATGACCAGTCCCAAGAAGGTTATTCAGACTGCCAGGGACCTTGGGGTTACTGAAGATATCCCTAATGAATACGCCATTGCCCTTGGATCATCGGATATTACGATTTACGAGATGCTTGGTGCGTACAGTACATTTGCCAATTACGGAAATTATATGAAGCCTGAGATGATCTGGCGTATTGAAGATGCTAATGGCCGGGTAATCAAAGAAGTGGAACCCGTGGTGCGTGAGGTGATGAATGAAAAATACGCCTATACCATGATTGAGCTTATGAAAGGCGTGGCACAGTTTGGTACCGCTTCCGGAGAACTCGGCAGAAGAGGCATCAGCAAAGCTGTTGAAATTGCCGGTAAAACAGGAACTACAAATAATAACTCCGACGGTTGGTTTATGGGAATAACTCCAAACCTGGCCACCGGTGTTTGGGTAGGATGGGAAGACCGCGCCACTCATTTCCGGAGTACCGGTGAAGGGCAGGGTGCCAAGATGGCACTCCCAATCTGGGCCATCTTTATGAAGAAGGTGTGGGCCGACAAAACTTTAGGTGTAACACCCGAGGATAAATTTGTTAAGCCTTCAGACTGGACAGATGGTTGTCAGAACCTGCAGGGACTTGGCGGTGGTTATGGTGATGAAGGACCTTTACCTACACTGGAGGACCTGAAGAATCCAACAATCGAGGAACCGGTAAAAAACAATACCCGGTCTCCGGGACGCAAGGAGGATAATGTAAATGAAACGCTGAACTCCGGCGATGAGATAGATTTTAATAAATAAACACATTCTTAGCTCCCCCTTTGTGAAAAGGGGGAGCTTTTTTGTGCCGTTCTCCCTATGCTTTTCTTAACTTTACCTCATGAATCTGCAAAATATTACTCAACAATATTTAGATATTTTTCCAGGTGATCTTTCCGGAAGCCTTCAGCAAAGACAGACACCTAATGTACTTTACTCCACCGTGAAGCCGGTCGGTTTTGCGCGTCCAAAGCTGATTCTTTTTAATGAAGAACTTTCACAGCACACAGGCCTAGGTAAGTTTGATGATGAGGACCTGCCCTTTTTGGCAGCAACTGATTTACCTGCCAATGTACGAACGTATGCTACTGCATATGCAGGCCATCAGTTTGGCAACTGGGCCGGGCAGCTGGGCGATGGCAGGGCAATCTATGCCGGCGAAATAAAAGATGAAAATGGCAGGACTACAGAATTACAGTGGAAGGGTGCTGGTGCCACCCCTTATTCCAGATCGGCAGATGGACGCGCAGTCCTTCGCTCTTCCCTGCGTGAATATCTAATGAGTGAAGCCATGTGGTATCTGGGGGTGCCTACCACCAGATCATTGAGTATTGTGCTAACCGGCGAACAGGTAATCCGTGATATGATGTATGACGGCAACCCGCAACCGGAACCTGGTGCAGTGGTGATCCGGACAGCCGAAAGTTTCCTTCGTTTTGGTCATTTTGAGCTGCTTTCAGCACAGAAAGACATCGCTTTACTTACAGAACTTACGGATTTTGCCATTGCAAATTACTTTCCGGAGATTCGTACTGAGGGAAGCCTCAAGTACCGCGATTTCTTCGCGTCCGTTTGCAGGAAGACGGCTGCACTGATGTCGGAATGGTTCCGCGTTGGTTTTGTGCACGGTGTTATGAATACCGATAATATGTCCCTGGTGGGACTGACCATCGATTACGGACCGTTCTCCATGCTGGACAGTTATGATCTTAATTTCACACCTAATACCACTGATTTACCCGGACGCAGGTACGCCTTCGGAAAACAGGCACAAATTTCACAATGGAATCTCTGGCAACTGGCAAATGCCCTGTTCCCACTTATTGAAAATGCTGATTTTTTAGAGAAAACGCTGAATGAATACAGTGATCATTTCTGGCAGCAACATGACTGTATGATGGCATCTAAATTTGGCTTTGAAAATCTTACTGAAAAGGATGATGAATTCTTTACAGAATGGCAAAAACTGATGACGGACCTGCAGCTGGACTATACTTTGTTTTTTACTGAACTTGAAAAGTGGGATGAGTCAGCTGGTCTTCAAGATTTTTTTGAAAAGGTCTCGTATTCAGTTACTACAGATGAATCCTTGTCTAAACTGAATGACTTCCTGATTTCTTACATTGAGCGGCGTAACCTGAACAACATTACCATTGCCGAGTCCAGAATGCTGATGGCAAAAAGTAATCCCAGATTCATTCTCAGAAATTATCTACTGTTTGAATGTATAGAGGAAGTGAAAAGGGGTGAAAAAAATATGCTTAACAAACTGCTCCATGCGCTTCAGAATCCCTATCAGGAAATTTACCCTGAATTTTCGGTAAAGCGGCCTTTGGGTTATGATGATGTTTCGGGGTGCTCCATGCTGTCCTGCAGCTCATGATTTTAATGTATTTTCGCAGAAATTCAGCAAAAGTGAAATTCAAAAGTAAGTTTGTAGCTTTTCTTAAACTTGTTTTCCCAAGCACTACTCCGGAAGTGCTTTTGTTTATGGTATTCCTTGCTGCTTATGGTACTTTAGCATCGGTGATAGCAATTAATTACCGGATTATCTTTGATAACAGAATTCCGTGGGACGCGTACTTCAGCTTTGACAACCGAGCTATAGTAATGACCGGCGGGGGTTTTGAAAGGCATCCGCTGGCCAATTATTTCTTCAATCTGCTTCGCAATGCCGGCATGCAGATATCTGGCGGAAAGTACAATTCGGATTTCCGGCTTTTTCTGGCTTGGTGCAGTACGGTTACACTAAGTTTAAGTTTAGTGCAGATTTACAAATATTTAAAAAATATCATCAGACTGCCGGTTCACATCTGCGTATTTTTAGTGGTCTTCTTTTCTTTTTTCAGCACCAGCATTCTATTGTCCTTCACGCCGGAAACCTATACTTACACTTTATTTCTTCTGGTGCTGTTCAACTATTATGCGGCATTGAAGATTCGGAATCAGGAAAAAATTTCTGCAGCAGCGTTAGCTTTGGCTACTGTTTCTGTAGGTGGACTCACCATTACCAATGCGGCCAAAGTTTTTGTACCCGTTCTCTTTGAAAAAGACCTTTTCCGAAACTGGCGCAAGCTGGGCAATGCGTTTTTTAGAAGCCTGACAGCTGTAGGCGTATTTGTGCTTCTGTATTTGAACCGTCTCAATTTCGATATTGAACGGATCTTTACAAAAACGGCAGCGCAATACGATAAATTTTCTGATCCAAAGGTTACTCCCTTATGGGATATGGTGGTTTCCTGGTTTTGGGGTGGTAATATGCTTTTTCCCGGTTTCGTCATACGTGACTACCACAATGCAAAAGGATTTGAGTATAAAGCGCTTTTTATGGAGGTATATAACAGTCCGCTTCCGTATATCTTTACCGGGCTTATGTTTTTACTTTTCGTAATGGGCTACGTACGCAACTTCCGTAACCGACTTGTGCAGACCGTGATGTTGGGCTTTGCGCTGGATATCATGATACATGTAGTACTGAAGTTTGGCCTCCATACTTCTTATATTTACGGTGGCCATTTTATTTTCGCAGTACCTATAATGTTGGGGTGGCTTCTCTGCAGTTTAAGGCATTGGCGGCGCGTATTTACCGGTGTGTTTGCACTTATGCTGCTTTTGTTTGCGTATCTGTGTGTCAACAATGTCTTTAGAATGCAGGAGTTCTTTAGCTTCCTCAATGCTTTCTACATATAAGAAAAGCCGGTAATGACCGGCCTGATTTCTGGTATTTTTATAATCCTACTTAGCTTCAACACAGAAAACTCTGTACTGTACAGCAACTGCGGTATTGAAAGACTGCCGAATCCTTGCCAAATCTCCGGAGGCACTTTGTTTGGTGAAATAGCTTCCAGCCAGGATTTTATAGTTAGGCCTTAGTGAAGCATCTGTTTCCACCTTCATATTCGGAAACCTTCTGCGGAATGCCGATTTCACTTCATTCGCTTCAGTATTGCTTTTTACCACTGCAATCTGGATCTTGTAACCCAGTATTCTTGGGTTTTTACGGCAAATCTCTGCATTTGTTAGTTCACGGCTGGGTACTAGAACCCTGGCAGGTTTTGTTGTGCCTGTAGATGCTGTCCCGGAATTTCTGGTATTTCTGGAGCAGTTGTCCTCCATATCTTCCAACGCATTCTGTACTTTGGAGTCCATAGAAATCTGTAACCGTGTACCATTTATTGTATCCACCTTTACAACCTGTTGCGCATCAGCATTATATACTGCTATACACATTAAAAGGCAGCATATCTTGAGTAGGTTCTTCATTCAGTATTATTTTAAGCAAATTTATAACAAATAAAAATTATTCCAAACTTTGTTATTTAGAACAGTTACAAATTAGTTCAAAACCAAAATAGGCCCGGCGTTCACCTGTTAAATTCCTGTTAATTGTCTTATTTTTGCGCCACTGATTATGTTCTCTGAAATCTAGAAATTAGTACTAACACAAGTTTATTATCAATGATTAGTTGGAAAAAGCATTACAAAAAAGGGTTGGTAGCAATAATGCTGTTGCTTTCAACCGGTGCTTCTGTTTATGCACAGGGCGATGCCAAAAAGGGTGAAGAGCTCTTCAATGCAAATTGTACCGCCTGTCACGCCTTGGATAAGCAAATGGTGGGCCCTGCACTGGGCGGAGTAGTGGACAGGTTAAAGACAGAACAGAATCTGGACACGGACTGGCTGCATAAATGGATTAAGGATAATGCTTCACTGCGTGCATCCGGAGACAAATATGCAAATGAGGTCTACGAAAAGTTCAACAAAACAGAAATGTTGCCTTTCCCTAATCTTACAGATCAGGATATAGACGATATTTTAGAGTATACCACAAACCCACCCGCACCTGCTCCTGCAGCAACTGCTGATGGTGCCGGGGCTTCCGATCAGAATTCAGCCGCGATGCTGGAAGCTGCTCAGGCACAGAAAACGAATTCAACAATTATACTGGTTTCACTGATAGCCATCTGTGGTTTGCTTGTTTGGCTTCTGCTGAAACTCAGACAGTTGGTAAAGCTGCAGCAAACGGAGGAACTTGCCGGTCTCAATACATCAAGAAGTGTTTCTTTCGGTGCGCTTTATGAGAAATACAGCTACGTAGGTAAAGCCCTTCTGGGTCTGCTTGCATTGTTCGCCTTCTATGGAATCTGGAACTGGCTGATGTGGATTGGTGTTTACAAAGGTTATAAGCCCGAGCAGCCTATCTACTTCTCTCACAAAATTCACGCTGGTGAAAATAAGATTGACTGTCAGCTTTGTCACTCATCTGCAAAATACGGTAAGGTTTCGGAAATTCCTTCAATGAACGTTTGTATGAACTGTCACCGTAATATCTCCGAATACAACGGATCTTACATGGAGCCAGGTAAAGATAAAGCATTCTATGATGCTGAAATCCAGAAGATTTATGCAGCTACCGGCTGGGATCCTGCTACGCAGCAGTATACAGGAAAAACACAACCTGTAGAGTGGGTACGAATTCATAATATGCCGGATTTCGTGTACTTTAACCACGCGCAGCACGTTGTAGCCGGTGAACAGGCAATTATAAGTTCGCACAATAAGAAAAACCCGGATAATAAGATTGATGTAGTTTGTAAAGCATGTCACGGCGCGGTGGATACCATGAACGTAGTACAGATGGCCAATGACTTTACGATGGGTTGGTGTATAGACTGTCACAGAACTACTGAAGTGGATATGAATAACTCTTATAATAAAGAGTACTTCCAAAGTCTGCATGATAAGCTTAAGAAGCAGTATCCAAAGAAAGAAGGAAAAATTACTGTAGATGCAATCGGGGGTCTTGAGTGCGGTAAATGTCATTATTAATAACTAAAAATTAGAAGTATCAATGGCTTCAAATAAAATACAATTCAGAAGTATTCACGAACTTAAAGATCCGGCTTTAAACGGTAAGCTGGCTCAGAAAGAGTTTCAGAATGAAATTCCTGTTGATGAGATTCTTGGTGATGATCAGTTGCTTAACAGTGACAGCGGTACATCCAGAAGGGATTTCCTGAAGCTTTTAGGATTTTCTACCGCAGCTGTAACACTGGCGGCATGTGAGGCACCTGTTGTCAAGTCTATACCGTACGTAGTAAAACCCCACAGTATTATCCCTGGTGTACCTAACTACTATGCGTCCACTTATTTTGACGGGTTTGATTTTGCGAGTGTTCTCGTAAAGACAAGAGAAGGCCGTCCGATAAAAATTGAGCCGAATCCGGCAGCAGGTGCAATGGGTACTACAAGTGCCAGGACCCAGGCCAGTATCCTTTCGCTTTATGATAATGATAAAGTAAAGCAGCCTAAACTGAATGGTAAGGACGAGACTTTTGATAAAGTGGACGATTATGTTCTGAACGCTCTTACTCAGGCTCAGGGTGCAGGAAAAAGAATTGTTGTTTTATCACATTCTTTCCCTTCCCCAACTTTCAAGAAACTTTTCTCAGAATTCAAAGCTAAATATCCAACGGCGGAGCTCGTAACTTATGATGCTTATCCTTATGCGGCCTCCCTTGATGCTGCTCAGGAGGTATTCGGACAGAGAGCCCTTCCTGTGTATGACCTTACTGCCACTCAGCTGGTAGTGTCTTTCCAGGCAGATTTCCTTGGAGATTACAACGGCGGTGGTCTTGAAACTACTTACGCCGCAGCCAGGAAACCGGGCGCAAATATGCTGAAGCATATTCAGATAGAATCCAATATGTCACTTACGGGTGCAAATGCGGATGAAAGGATGCCAATGAAGCCAAGCGATGTAAACCAGACTTTACTGGCAGTTTACAACGGTCTGAACGGTGGCGGAGTTAATAACCCTGCTGCAGCCAAGATTGTTAAGGAACTACAGGCTAAAGGAAGCAACGCTGTTGTTTTTGCCGACGGTTCCAAAGCAGCCCAGGTACTGGCGCACCTTATTAACCAAAAGCTTGGTTCTACTGCTTTCACAGGAAGAGCGAACCTGATGAAGGAATTCGACGGTGCGAGATATCAGGAGTTCCTGAGCTGGATGAATGCCGGTCAGGTAGGAGTTCTTATTACAAACAATGTAAACCCAATATATTCTTCAAACAAAGGACAGGCTTTCAAAGCTGCTCTTGGTAAGGTAAATGCCGTAATCGCAGTTGCTGATAAGAAGAATGAGATGTATAAAGCTGCTCACGCAGTTATTCCGGTAGCTAACTGGCTGGAAAGCTGGGGAGATCTTACTCCGCAGTCGGGAGTTTATGCCCTGATGCAGCCTACCATCCAAAAAATCTACAAATCCAGACAGATTGAAGAGTCTCTTCTTGTTTGGATTAATGGTAAAAACAATACCAACAATAACTATTACGAATATCTGAAAGCGAATGCCACTACAATGATTGGTGGAACAAGCTTCAACAAAGTTCTTTATAACGGCTTCAATGCTGCACCTAATGCAGGTGGTACCCTTTCTTACGGCGGTGGAAATGCAGCTCAGGCTGCTGCAGAGATTGCCAATATGAAACCTTCGGAATACGAACTTGTCCTTTATACCAAGACTTCAATTGGAGACGGAACCCAGGCCAACAATCCTTGGCTGCAGGAACTTCCGGATCCTGTAACGAGACTTGCTTGGGACAACTACCTTACCGTTTCTCCGGACGATGCCAAGAAACTTGGTCTGGAAAATGACCTTAATGCCAGAATGCAGCTTGACGGTTCCAGAGTGAACCTTACTGTAAACGGTGTTACAATCAAGGATGTTCCAGTATTCGTACAGCCCGGACAGGCCGACGGTTCTTTCGGACTTGCGCTTGGATACGGTAAAACTGATTCAGGTAAGATCGCAGAAACGGGTGTTAATGCTTACCCTCTGTTCGACGGTTCCAACCTTGCTCTTTCAAACGTTAAGATTGAGACAGTTAGCGGAATGCACGAATTTGCAGGTATGCAGCTTCATAATACCCTGATGGGACGTTACGAGATCGCAAGAGAAGTTCCTCTGGATGATTTCATCAACGTACCTTTTGATGACAAAATCAACGGTTGGAACAAGCCTTTGGAGTACCATACTCTTACTGAATCCACTCCGGCAGGGAAGATCTCTTTATGGGATGAACATGATGATACAGACGGTCCTCACTTTAACCTTTCTGTAGACCTGAACGCATGTACCGGCTGTGGAGCATGTATCATCGCTTGTCAGGCAGAGAACAACGTACCTGTTGTTGGTAAGGAGGAGATCAGAATGTCGCGTGATATGTATTGGTTAAGAATTGACCGTTATTATTCAGCAAAAGAAAAAATCCATACTAAGGAGCAGGTTGAAAGAGGCCTTAATGTTCCTGAACTGTATGATATCCTGATTGAGCCGGCTAAAAACCCGGATGTTATCTTCCAGCCGGTGATGTGCCAGCACTGTAACCACGCTCCATGTGAAACTGTATGTCCGGTAGCGGCAACTTCTCACGGTAAGCAGGGTCAGAACCAGATGGCATACAACAGATGTATCGGTACAAGATATTGTGCGAACAACTGTCCGTATAAAGTAAGAAGATTCAACTGGTTTACTTATAACCTGAATGATAAATTCGACTTTAACCAAAACAATGATTTGGGAAGAATGGTACTTAACCCGGATGTGGTAGTAAGAACCAGAGGGGTTATGGAGAAATGTTCACTTTGTATCCAGATGACGCAGAATACCATTCTGGAAGCTAAGAAAGAAGGCAGAAGAGTGGCAGACGGAGAATTCCAGACAGCGTGCTCACAGGCTTGTGGAACCGGCGCCCTGAAGTTTGGTGACATGAATGACAAGAATTCTGAGGTACGGAAACTCTACAACAGCAACAGAAGATATACATTGCTGGAGGAAATCGGTACCAAGCCAAACGTATTCTATCATACCAAGGTAAGAAACAGAAGAGAAGATAATAAAGTATAAATAATAATAAGGTAACAAATGTCACATTACGAAGCCCCGATCCGGGAACCTTTAATTATTGGTCACAAAACCTATCACGATATCACAGAAGATATCGCCAGACCCATCGAGGAAAGAGCCGGGAAACTGTGGTGGATTTCTTTCTACGCAGCACTTGCCCTTTTCATTTACGGCTTCGGCTGTATTGCCTATACCATAGGAACCGGTATCGGTGCGTGGGGCCTTAACAGAACCATAAACTGGGGTTGGGATATTACCAACTTCGTATGGTGGGTAGGTATTGGTCACGCAGGAACTCTTATCTCCGCAGTACTGTTACTGTTCAGACAGAGATGGAGAATGTCCGTTAACCGTTCGGCAGAGGCGATGACTATCTTCGCGGTTGTACAGGCGGCCATCTTCCCTGTAATCCACATGGGTAGAGTATGGGTAGGCTACTGGGTATTCCCGATTCCTAACCAGTACGGATCTCTTTGGACCAACTTTAACTCACCTCTTTTCTGGGACGTATTTGCAATCTCCACTTATTTCTCTGTGTCCACGGTATTCTGGTTCATGGGTCTTATTCCGGATTTTGCCATGATCAGAGACCGTGCGAAAACTCCGTGGACTAAAAAGATCTATACTTTCCTTGCCTTTGGTTGGGGTGGTAAAGCCAAACACTGGCAGAGATTTGAAGAGCTTTCACTGGTACTTGCGGGTCTTGCGACTCCACTTGTATTCTCGGTACACACCACGGTATCCTTTGACTTTGCTACGTCGGTAATTAAAGGATGGCACTCTACAATTTATCCGCCATACTTCGTTGCCGGTGCGATCTTCTCTGGATTTGCAATGGTACAGACACTTCTTCTTGTTGCCAGGAAAGTGTGCGACCTTGAAGATTATATCACAATGTACCACATTGAGATCATGAATATAGTTATCATCGTAACGGGTGGTATGGTAACCGTAGCTTATGCCTGTGAGTATTTCATCGCATGGTATTCCGGAAGCCGTTATGAAGACTTCGCATACCTTACACCGGGTGCAGCAACCGGTCCATACTGGTGGGCATTCTGGTCACTGATTATCTGTAACCTTGTTGTGCCGGCATTATTCTGGTTCAAAAAAGTAAGAACGAACATCATCGCTACATTCATCATTGCCCTGATCATTAACATCGGGATGTGGTTTGAGCGTTTTGACATTATCGTAATCAACCTGTCACGCGACTATCTGCCAAGCAGCTGGACAATGTTTAAGCCGTCCATTATAGACGTTGGTGTATTCTTGGGAACGATCGGATTCTTCTCCGTACTCTTCCTGCTGTATGCACGTACATTCCCTGTAATCGCACAGGCGGAATTGAAATCTATCTTGAAAATTTCAGGTGAAACCTATAAAGCAAAAGAAGGAGATGAGCACCACTAAAATAATTTACGGACTGTACGCCGACGATGATGACCTGATGGATGGCGTAAGGGCTTTTAGAGACAAAGGAATTGCCATTAATGAGGTGTATACTCCATTTCCGGTACACGGGCTGGATAAAGCACTTGGCTTAAAGAAAACCCGTATTTCTGATGCTGCATTTATGTATGCTGTTTACGGTGTTACCGTGGCTATACTTATTTCCTGGTACGCCATGAATCATGACTGGCCCATGAACATCGGTGGTAAGCCATCGTTCACATGGTGGGAAAACATGCCTGCCTTTGTAGTGCCAATGTTTGAACTTACAGTTTTCTGTGCAGCTCACATGATGTCGCTTACTTTCCTTATAAGAAATAAGATGTATCCTCTGGCACCGCCACAGAATCCTGATCCACGTACGACGGACGATAAGTTTATGATGGAGTTTCTTACAGATGATGTAGATACTGTAAAGCAAATCCTGATTGATACAGGAGTTGAGGAAATAACTGTAAAAGATGCGTAACATGAAACAGAAGATATTCAAAATAACTGCAGCTTTAGCAATAACTACTGTGATGCTTAATTCCTGTGGGCCCAAGGATAATCCACCATTGGTTTACTTTCCGGATATGTATTTCCCGGTAGCGTACGACCCTCTCATGAAAGCGGAAGATGCTTATTCTGACCATGAAAATGAAATTCCCGCGTTTGTAAAGAACGGCGGAGCCACAGGTATGATTCCTGTGGACGGTACTGTAATGCAGAATAAAGACGGTGTAGCTGAAGCAAACTCAGCTTCTGCTATGACTCCCGATCAGTATAATGCCGGATATGCCGAGTCAAAAGGTCTTACTGCCTCGCCACTGAATGCTGCCGGACAGAAGAAGAATCTTGAGAGAGGAAAAATTTTGTATGACCGCACATGTGCAGCATGTCATGGCACTTCAGGTGACGGCCAGGGGCCAATTGTTCAGAGCGGCGCTTACAGTGGTGTGCCAAAATATGCAGACCGTGATATTTCTGTAGGTTCTGTACATTACGTAATTATGCACGGAAGAAACGCAATGGGTTCATACGCAGGCCAGCTTAATGCTGGTGACAGATGGAGAGTGGCCATGTATGTTATGAATGCCTTTAAAGGCGGAATGACTCCGGCTTCTTCAGGTGCTGCAGCAGGAACAGCAGCTTCAACAGATTCTACCGCAACTCAATAATAAAAAGAATTAAAATGTATAGTTTTTCGCCTAAATTAAAATTAGTTTCTATTATACTCCTCGTTGCCGGATTGGTTCTTTTTACCGCAGGATATTTTATGAATCATGGCATAGATGACACCAGAATAGAACATATGATGGAGGCTGCTATGAGCTCCGGAGAAAAAGCTCCTACGCATTCCAGCGAAGTGATGACTCCTGCAAAGGATCATGACGGTCACCTGGCCCATGCTAAACATCAGATCCATAACCAACCGTTAGCTTCTATACACTTTATTGCTGTATTCTTTTTTGGAGTTAGCTGTGCGGTAATGTTCTTCTACTGTATTCAGCATGTTGCACATGCAGGATGGCCTATCATTATAACAAGGGTCATGGAAGCGATCGGAGGCTATATTCCTTATGGAGGTGCCATTCTGATCATCATTATGCTGCTTAACATTACACATTACGGGCATCTGTTTCACTGGATGGATCCTGAATTAACAGATCCAAACTCAGATCAGTTTGACGTAATCCTTTTTGAAAAGAAAAAGTTCCTTAATATTCCATGGTATGCATTCCGTACGGTATTATATGTAGTAGGTGCTTCCTTCCTCGCCTGGAAGTTAAGACAGATGTCCAGAAAGGTTGATGAAACCAAGTCTCTTAGAGATTACCAGTACCTGTACAGATGGGCTGTTGGTTATATCGCTTTTTTCGGTTTCGCATCAGCAGCCTGGGCGTGGGACTGGTTAATGTCTATTGACCCTCACTGGTACTCCACAATGTATATTTGGTACTCAATGGTTAGCTGCCTTTCCAGTGGTATTGCTGTGATCATCATACTGAGTGTTTATCTTAAGAAGAATGGTTTCCTGCCGCAGTTTAATGATAACCACCTTCATGACCTTGGCGTATTCCTGTTCGCTTCAAGTATGCTCTGGACATATACATGGTTTGCTCAGTTCATGCTTTACTGGTATGCCAACGTACCGGAAGAGGTTAACTACTTCTTTGGAAGGTTTGAGCACTATAAAGAAATCTTCCTCCCAATGCTTATCCCGAACTTCCTTATTCCATTGTTGGTAATGGTAAGTTCCAGCATCAAGAGAAATTATAAGGTGGTTACCACAATGGCATTTATTGTCCTGTTTGGTCATGCATGGGATTACTTTAATATGGTAATGCCCGGTACAATTGGTCCATACTGGAGAACTCCTGAACTTTGGATTCTGACCATTGGCGCAGTACTGTTTGTTGTTGGACTGTTTATGCTGGTTGTTCTGCACACCCTTTCAAAACTCAAACTTATTCCGGAAGGTAACCCTTACCTTCATGAATCCAAGATTTACGAATATCCTTTCTAAAAGGAATGCAATAACTCTAAATCCCCGTTAACTTACGTTTTCGGGGATTTTTATTATCTTTTACCTCTGTATTTGTGAGTCCACCATTTCTGATTTCATGCTTGCGATACAGTTTAACCTGATAAACCACTATAACAACTATGAAAACAAAGCTTTTATTTCTGCTGGTGTTCGCCGCCTTCTTTTTAGTTTCTGCGCAAACACTGAAACTGGTCTCGGCCAACACCGGAGAACCGCTATCTAATGTTAGTTTCTTTTCTGCTAAAGGAGAACTCTATACGACTTCCGATGTGGAAGGACTGGTTCAGCGGGACGCTCTTTTGCCTGTGCAGGAATCTTATATTCTGGTGCATGATTCCTATACTCTGGCTACCGTTTCTGCAAAAGATCTGCAAGTATCCACGCTTAAGTTGAATGACCGTGTAACGGAGATCGCTCCTGTTGTTGTAAGCAGCAAAAAAGCCAGGTTCATGACCGTGCGGGGACCCTTTAATGTATACCTCACTGTTAACAAAGAGTTTAATGTTTATGCAGATGGAATTGCTACCTATGTATACGATAGCAATACAAAGAAGGTTAAGGATCTGTACATAGAGCAGTATAGGTCATTTACGCGGAAAAATGAAAACGAAGACCGAAAGAAGATAGCGTCTATGGTGTATACAGGTTTTTTGAAACTTCCTGAACTGGAACGAATCGGTAAAATGCAGGAACCGAAGACCAATCCCAAAAATAAGTATAAAGAGGTGAGCAATGATGATATTACAATGATGCAGCTTAACTCCGCAGCGCTTCAGGAAAAGCCATTCAGCATATTTGGATACAGCTTTTATGATTTTGTATACAAAAGCACAGTCAACTTCACCAAAGGCTCCGTTAATCTACGCGACTTTACGGGCTACAACGAGCAGTTGGCTTTTAAGTTGAAGCACAAATCTGAACCCGATTTTCACCAAATGATCAAATATGCAACTTTCATCCCACAGGAAATTGGATTTACGGATAAACCGGAATCCAATAAGGTAAAATTAGATCCCGCCAAAAGCTCCTACAGTGAACGCTATTGGGAGGAAGTGGGTTTCCCGAACATGCAGCCTGTCTTTAGCAGCTTCAGCGGCGAGGGACTTCACGAGGGTCCGAACGGTGGGCAGCATAATTAAGAAGTTGAGTATCGTCAAAATAAGTTAAATTTGTATGAAATCACCTTTTCTATGAGAAAATTAACCCTGCTGCTATGTGCGGTTTTCCTTTTATTAATCAGCTGCAAGAAGGATTCAGTGGATGCCACTAATCTTAAGACCTTCCAGTCCAGCATCAACGATATGGCTTCCAGCCTCAATACGCTTCAGCAGTACAAATTTAATGAGGCGCTGTACATGCTGAAGACATTCGCTGTGGACGCGGAAGGCGAAACGCACGAACTTGTACAACTGTCCAAACTCCTGGAAGGTAAGAAGGTTCCCGACATCTTCCGTATGGCCGACGAGGTTGCCAGGGAAAATGGGATTGCCTGGACCAGTACCGGTCCGCCTTCATTGGGTGAGATGAATATTTTTGAAGATGTAGCGGCCAAAGAATCGGATCCGAATGATATTTCCGCAAACGCACTCCGCATAACTACAAGGCCGGCGCAGGCAGACAGTGTGTTGGGTCCCAAAGCCCTTCTTGTAGTGCCGCGTCTGGTAGATGGCAACGGGAAACCAATTGAATTCAGTGGTGCTGCTTTAGAAACCATAATGGAAGTATACAGTGGAGGCAACAAGGTCTTTACTTCCAAAAATTTAATGCAGGACAATAAATTTTACGGCTTTACGCTGCGTTATGATAAACTTCCTGCCGAAAAGCTGCAGAATAATACGGTTGACATCACTGTCTCTGTTAAGACAACGGCGAAGACACTTAAGATGACCAATGTAGGTGTAAAAGTCAATCCGAATGCTTTAATGCAACCGCAGATTGCACCTCCGGCTGAACCGCTGGAAACAGAAGTCCAGGATCCTTCGCTTGCAGATCCGCTCGCAGATCCTGCTCCGGGAAGCTCACCTGCTCCGGCTGGCGACCCCAAGACCACAGTGCAGCGCTTTCTGAACGGCATCAGTACCCAGAATTTGCGTTCTGCCTACGAGGTGTCCAGTAATCCTGCATGGGGAACCTATGATAAATTTTCTAATCCTAACTCTGGTTTCGGCAGCGTGAAAAGTGTAAATGTGAAGAATATTTCAACTTCCGCTTCAAATCCAAATTCCGCTTCCGTATCTGCTGCGTATGATGTGACAGATAAGAACGGCAACACTTCGGCACTTAATGTTACTTTCGGTCTGAAGAATGTAAATGGAGAGTGGAAAATATCCAGTTATAATATAAAATAGAATGTCAGCAGACTTAGTACAAAGGCTTGAAAATGCAATTGAAACCGTGCCCAATTTTCCTCATGATGGTATTATGTTTCGCGACATCACGCCCATTTTTTTGGATCACCTGCTTTATGCTGATGTGATTTTGAATTTAGCCGAATTCAGCAGAGGGAAGGTTGATGCGGTATGTGGTATTGAAAGTCGGGGCTATCTTTTTGGGATTGCTGTTGCAGTGGCCATTGGGGTGCCATTCATCCTTATACGTAAGAAGGGCAAACTTCCGCCACCGTTCGTTGCAGAGAAATATGATCTTGAATATGGGTCTGCGGAGATTGAGATGCGTGAAGGCCAGTTAAAGCCCGGTCAGCGTGTATTGATTCATGACGATTTGCTTGCTACAGGAGGCACTACCGAAGCTGCAGCACGTCTGGTACAGAAGCAGGGCGCCACTGTTTCGCAATTTAGTTTCCTGATTGGTTTAAGAGGTTTGCAGGGCGAGCAGAAACTGGCGCAGTTTGATGCGGAAATTCACAAAATTCTTGAGTATTAAAAGTTTCTGGAGCATTGTAACAAAAATTTTGTTAATCATTCTGAAACCACTAAATTTGCACTTCAATTTTACATAAATTATGGCAAAACATAAACAAAACGAAAAAACTCCGGAAGGTAAGGAAACAGTTGAATTCTTCAAGGATCTGGATAAGGAAGCTTTGCAGACTGAGCGTTTTCTGGAGAAGAACTCCAAAATTCTGGTTATTTTGTTTGTTTCAATGGTGGCTGCCGTGCTGGTGTACTTTGCGTACCAGCAATTTGTTGTGGCTCCTAAAAATCTGGAAGCTACCAAAAGCTATCTGGCTGCACAGAAAAATTTGGCCGAAGGTAATAACGCTGAAGCATTGGGTGGGAAATCTGCGGCTAATCCAGGGTTCCTGGGTACTGCAAAGGAATACACCAATACATCTGTAGGGAAACTTTCTGCTTATAATGCAGGTCTTCTTAAATTTAAAGAAGGCAAATACCAGGAAGCCTATGATTTGCTGGATCAGTTCTCATCAGATAATGAAGTCCTGATGGCTCTTAAATATGGCGCTATGGCCGATGCTCAGTCTAATCTGAACAGAAATGACGAGGCACTTTCGCTGCTTGAAAAAGCAATGAATGCTTCAGACGATCCTTATACCAAATATTACTTTACCCGAAAAGCCGGTACAGTAGCGCTCGCGCTTAATAAAAAGGATCTGGCGAAGAAGTATTTCACTTCCGTAGATGAGAAGTTCAAGGATTACGACAACGGAATGTCCGACGCTTATATTGAAATGGTAAAATACTTCTAAATATGGCAACAGTTAATCTTTCAGATTACAAACCATTACATATACAAAATGCTGATTCTTTCCGAATTGGCATTGTTGTTTCAGAGTGGAATGATTTTGTAACCCACAACCTTCGCGACGGTGCAGTAGAAGTACTTACCACAGAAGGCGTGAAGCGCGAAAATATTTTGGTTTTCAGCGTTCCCGGTGCATTTGAACTAAGCTATGCCTCCATGCAGCTTTGTAAAGAGAAACAGTTTGATGCTGTAATTGCAGTTGGCTGTGTGATACGCGGAGAAACTTCGCATTTCGACTATGTATGCCAGGCTGTGACGCACGGCATTAAAGACTGTAATATCCTTACAGATACACCCACCATTTTCTGCGTTTTAACAGACGATACCAAAGAGCAGTCCATTGCCAGGAGTGGCGGTACTTTAGGAAATAAAGGGGTGGAGGCTGCCGTTACGGCACTGCAGATGATTGGTTTCCGAAATAAATACGGAAAATAACCTTCAGAGCTAATTCCTGAAGCCGAAAGGTTACCTCACCGTCGTTATGTGATCAGGTGAGGCACAAACCGGCTTTGGTTGTTGGTAATCAGGTTTACACTTTCACGCACACCAATTCCCGCCGCTTCCTGACCGACGATCCAACTCCCAATCACGGGAAAATTCCCGCTGAAATCAGGAAGGTCAAATAACTGCTGATAGATATATCCTTCCTTTCCGTAAGTTCCGCTGTTTTCTTCAATAGGACGGTAATTTTTGAAGAGCGATATATTTGCTCCCTCACGCGAATAGAGTGGCTTTTTGGCATAGCTCACGAGATGACGCGGCTCAAAATAACTCTCCAGAAGATAAGGATGGTTGGGATACAGTTCCCAAAGTACGGGAAGCATAGCTTTTGACGAAGCCAGCATTTTCCACGCCGGCTCAATCCACTGTGTTTTGTGCAGATTGCCTGCCAGGTTTTTCCCAAAATCTTCTGCCAGAATCCACTCATAGGGATAGAGTTTGAAGATCACCTGCATCACCTCTCGGTTTTCGTCAATAAATTCCTTAATTTCTTCAGCCCAGCCTATATCCTGAACTGCTATGTATTGCGTTTCCAGACCAGCCTGCGAGGCGCAGTCGCGCATATATTCTACCGTGGTTACATCTTCAATATTGGTCAGGGAAGCAAAGTGTACGAAATCGCAGCTAAGGTAAGGTTTCAGGTGCTTCCAGTACTCAATCAGTTTTTCGTGGATGGAATTAAACTGGTCATTATTTGGGAATTTATCCTTCAGCCAATACCATTGTATTACAGATCCTTCAAATAGTGAGGTTGGCGTATCGGCATTAAACTCCAGAAGTTTGATTTGATGACCGTCGTACCCCAGATCAAACCTGCCGTATATGGATGGTGCATCGTTTTCCCAGCTGTCGGTGATGGGTTTTCGGAACCATTCGGGGATCTGGAATTTAAAGAAGAGGTTTTTAGAAATTACATGTTCCACGGCTTCCAGGTACATATCCCATAATTCCTGTGTAGCCTTTTCGAGTTGGTCTACTTCGTTGCGGTCAAATTCATAGTATGCGCTTTCATCCCAATAGGCATCGTCCAGCGAATGGAAACCAAATCCGAGATCTTCCAGTTTCTGCTGCCAGTTTTGACGTGGGATAGTAGGGATCCTGTTCATAATCAGGATGAGGCACTGAAGCCCGATTTGCCCATTCCACCTCTTACCACATTCCCTTTATAGGCGTTTCGTCCAACATTGGAACTAGGTGAAAGCGCGCCATTATAGTACCCCCGCTGGAAACCGTTTGCTCCGGAAAAGCCGTAAGGTCTGAAAACATGATACAGCAGCAGCCCCGTCATAAAACCATGTGCCGGACTGTAGCCTGCCGTAGAATCCGAACGCATATATACTTTTTTCTCACCGTCCCAGGACTTCTCTTCAGGAGTGGGAGAGCAGCTGGCTAAAATTCCGCTTACGAAAACTAGGGTGATTTGCTTGCTTTTTTTCATGATCTTATTGAACGGTGATATAGAATTCGTAGTCTTTCTTAGCTGTCTGCTCCACAGTGCCTCCATTCTGCTCTACAGTCACCAGAGTGTCCCCTAATGCAGGAATGGTGTCCATATTAATGATTTCCCTGGCCAGACTGTTGTTTACCCACACTTTATGGCGTGTAACAAGTACATCTGCCGAGTCCAGGTGTTGAACGGAAACCTCTGTTTCGATCGAAGATTTTTTAGGAACGGACTGAACTGTTTCGTCCGTAGGCTGCCCGCTGCTGCAGGAGATCACCAGTAAAAGGGGAAGTGCAGAACTGAGTCGGCGTATTTTTTGATGCATCGTTTCTGTTATAAAAATCAAAAGTAGTAAATACTTATTTATTTTGTCAGAATATATAAATTTGAACATCAAACTTAATTAAATAAACTATGAAATGGACTGGGGACCGTAGCGGTAATGTGGACGACAGAAGAGGTGCCGGCAGTGGTGGAATGCTGGTAGGCGGCGGATTGGGCTCGCTTATTATTGCCGCCATCGTATTTTTCCTGGGTGGAGACCCTTCAGCTATCCTCAGTACCGGAGGATCATCCACTGCACAAACTGAGCAGCGTGACCTAACACAGGAGGAACTGCAGGTGCGGGAGTTTGTTCAGATGATCACTGCAGAGAATGAACAGACCTGGGATAAAATATTTTCGGAGAACGGTATGCAGTACAGCCCTGCAAAAGTGGTGATGTTTGAAGGGATGACACAATCCGGCTGCGGAACCGCACAGGATGCTATGGGACCTTTTTACTGTCCCTCGGATCAGTCCATTTATATGGATATGAGTTTCTTTTCCGAATTGCAGAGCCGGTTTGGTGCAGAAGTCACTGAGTTTTCTGTAGCGTACGTGATGGCTCATGAAATGGGACATCATGTTCAGAATTTATTGGGAACTCTGCAGAAAACAGAACAGCTTAGACGAAGCGGTAACTATTCTGAAACGGATATGAACCAGGTTTCAGTCGCTACGGAATTACAGGCGGACTTTTACGCTGGATTATGGGCACGTTATACCGAAAACCGTGAGAAATTTCTGGAACCGGGTGACCTGGAAGCTGCGATGAGTGCGGCTGAAGCTGTGGGTGATGATAATATACAGAAGCGGTCTCAGGGTTATGTAAATCAGGAAAGTTTCACTCACGGTAGCTCAGCACAGCGAAAAGAGTGGTTTATGAAAGGTTACAACACCGGCGATATCAGGCAGGGTGACACCTTCAATGCATTACTTAAATAAGATTTAACAGTTTTGGAAATTCCTGCTTATATTTAGGCAGGAATTTTTGTTTATGAGCCTCTACTTCATTGCATTCGAACCACCGCCGGAAGTCTCAGATGAGATCAGGCTAATCGCGAAGGACTTCGCTGTACGATTTGGCGCCGAACGGGCGTACAACAGCTTCCCGCATATTACTTTGATCCCGCCTTTCAGTTTTGATGAGCAAAATGAAAGTGAAGTTGTAGGTAAGTTTATGAAAATGATCCTGACGGTAAATCCTTTTTGGATGCGTTTAACAGGCTATAACTGCTTCAACAAACCCCAGAATCCTGTTATATATCTTGAGCCGGAATCTAACAAAGAACTTCAGAAAATTTATTCCGAAACCAATTCTGCGATGTCTGCGTTTAATTATGCCGGCCATTTTCATCCTCACCTTACCGTGGCGTTCCGTGACCTAAGTCCCGAAGCATTTTTAAAGGCATGGGAGCAATATTGCAGTAAGAAAGTTGACTTTAATTTTCCTGTAGAAAAAATCAGCCTTTATAAGCACCTGCACGGGAAGTGGCATCCCATTGCTTACCGGGACCTTCCTTCAGCAAAATAATTAAGCCACCGGATCCGGTGGCTTAATTTGTCAGATACTGTCCGATGAATTCAATATTTTCTCCAGAATCTTCATTGTTATCAGGTACGTTGGCTTTACACCTGTCAGACCGAGTCCTCCAGAGGATAAGGTTGAACCTGTTTCAAGTGGATTATCAGATGCATAATAGGCGTAACATACAAAAAGGTCGGGTGAAATATGATGCCTGATCTTGGAGGCAACCTGAATTGCTTTATGATAATGCGCGCCTTCCATTTCCAGACCCACCGCGTTCCAGGTCGTATTCATAAAATAGGTTAAAATGTCTTTGTTCTGTAGGGAAGTACCCAAAACTGTGATCATTGAACCTTCGTAAGCTTTTATCTCATCATCTTCAAAATCCTCAAGTTTAAGGGCGTTTTCGAAAACATAATTATCTGCCGTGCCCTCAAAGATATGAGAGGTGGGAATCATAATGTCACCTTTGGCTCCTGTTAAAATTCCGGCTTTACCCATAATCGATATGGATTTCACCTTCATTGTGTAAACTTCCTGATTATGTTCATAGGGTCTCAGCAATTCGTCCATAATCTCGTAAGCCTGCTCACCGAAAGCATAGTCAAAAACAAGAATTACATCCTCACCATCATATTTAATGTTCTGGAATGGGGAGTTTGTAAGATCTACCTTGCTTAAATCAATAATCTGGACGTCAATATTACTCCCGCTGTTGTCATCAATATAGATAAGACCCTGACTTTCGGAATAATCCAGGACTTTTTCCTGCAGTGGCCTCTGATTGCTGATTTCCTGATAAAAAGAATAGTCCACTTCTTTGCTGGATTTGCGGCCCACCGCATCATTTCCGTAAAGCATATTTTTTACCGAATGCATATTAGCCGAGATAATATGCAGCGGCCGCATGTGAAGGTCGTTGGTAGCCAAAACTTCCTTAACCCGGTTGGCCCATTTCTCACCAAAAAGGTGATGACCCACACGTTCCCTAAGGATAGCACTGAAGTAGATTTCGCGTTCGCGAACCCCTTTCATATCGTCCAGGCTGGTCTTGCCCAGATAATAGATGATCTTAAACAGGCGGTCCGGATTAGTATCATCTCCAAAACTGTTGTAGGCATGGAGAACTTCGTCAAAAGTCCTTCCCAACAGCGATGAAAGGTGTATAAGAGCAATTTCCTTTTCTTTGCGGCTTAGTTTATTCTGACCTTTCGCAACTTCTTCTATAATCCTCCAGGTTCTGGTGGGTTTGTAATCCTCATCCTTACGGTAACCCAGTTCGCGGATTTTATCGGCTTCTATATAAAGAAAGGTAAGATGTGTAAGGATATCATAGATTTCGGAACGGCCCAGAAGGACCTCAATATTCATCTGCTGTTCGTCAATACGGTAGCAGTTACGGCGGCGCTTCTTCGGTACAATAATCTCAAAACTGCCTTTTTCAAAGCCCTCGTCCGAAGTAAGGTGAACAAACGCAGTTTCTTCAATCCCAGCCGGCAACCGGTCCAGCACATAAAGTAACCCATCTAGTTCCACCTTGTTGGATACGGCCATAGAACCGTAAATTTCAGGCGAGATGACCATAAGAAGATTTCGGATGGATTCCCCGGATACGCCGCCAGGTTTGAAAAAACCTCTGTAAAAGAGGTGACGCATGGTTACGTAAAGCCTTTCGATTGCTTCTGTGGTTTCGCGTGCACGTAGGTTTGTTGCCATAAATTATATTGGGAATATATTTGTTAAAGTTATAATTAATGACGAACAAAGTTAATAAATTATAGTTAACTATTTGCGGAACCAATACCTACATATGGTTAAGCAGTTTCGATTTGCAGACAATTAAAACCGTATGGTTTTCTATTCAACCCCCATAAATGTTCATATATTTTCTTAAAAAATCAAATTATTTAATGCATACCCCCTGAAAAAAGATAAATATTTATATGCGTATGTAAAAATAAGCTAAATTTGCAGTACAAAAAACACTATTATATGTCCACGCTTAGATTTAACGCCCTTAAAGAACTTCCGTTCCGCAATTACAGAAAGGATAACTCAATTGAGGTTCCTAAAAAGCTGTCCGAACTCTTCTGTGAGAATGTTTTCTCAGAAGAAACAATGCGTGCTTACCTTACCAAGGAAGCTTTTACCTCTATACAGGACGCAATTAAGCGCGGCGCCAAAACACCACGTAATATTGCAGATCAGATTGCAGTTGCAATGAAGGATTGGGCTCTTTCCAAGGGTGCCACCCATTATACGCACTGGTTTCAGCCGCTTACAGGTTCAACAGCCGAGAAGCATGACAGTTTTTTCACACCTTTTGAAAGTGACCGCGCCATTGAAAGGTTTAACGGTAGCATGCTGATCCAGCAGGAGCCGGACGCCTCTTCCTTCCCTAACGGCGGAATCCGTAATACTTTTGAAGCTCGTGGTTATACTGCCTGGGATCCAACTTCTCCGGCTTTCATTATAGGTACTACACTTTGTATCCCGTCTATCTTCATCTCCTATACAGGCGAAACACTTGATTATAAAACGCCCCTATTGCGTGCTATGCATGCGGTTGATGTTGCTGCTACCGATATCTGCAGATCCTACTTTGATAAGAATGTAACTAAGGTAATACCAACTTTGGGTTGGGAGCAGGAGTATTTCCTGGTAGACAGCGCTTTGTATCAGTCCAGACCAGATCTTGTACTTACAGGTAAGACAATGCTGGGACATTCGCCTGCAAAAGGTCAGCAGCTGGACGATCACTACTTCGGTTCTATCCCGACCCGGGTGATGAATTTTATGAAGGAGCTGGAAATTGAGTGTATGAAGCTTGGTATTCCGGTTACTACACGTCATAACGAAGTAGCGCCCAATCAGTTTGAGCTGGCGCCGATGTTCGAGGAAACCAATGTGGCTGTGGACCATAACTCACTGCTGATGGATATTATGGCCAGGGTGGCGCATAAACACCACTTTCATATCCTTTTCCACGAAAAACCGTTTGCCGGCGTAAACGGAAGTGGCAAACATAACAATTGGTCACTGGCTACTGACACTGGCGAAAACCTGCTGAGTCCGGGCAAAAATCCAAAGAAGAACCTTCAGTTTCTTACCTTTTTTGTTAATACCCTGAAAGCTGTCCATGATTATGCGGATTTGCTTAGAGCAAGTATCGCGTCTGCAAGTAATGACCACCGTCTGGGCGCCAATGAGGCTCCACCTGCAATTATCTCTGCCTTTATAGGCTCACAGCTTTATTCTGTATTGGAGGAGCTGGAAAAAGTAACCGACGGTAAACTAAGCCCTGAAGAAAAAACGGACCTTAAACTTAATGTGGTAGGTAAGATTCCGGAAATCCTTCTGGATAACACAGACCGGAACAGGACTTCACCCTTTGCCTTCACGGGTAACAAATTTGAGTTCCGTGCCGTGGGATCATCTGCTAACTGTGCGGAACCCATGACTGCACTTAATGCCATAGTAGCCAGACAGCTTCAGGAGTTCAAGAAAAAGGTTGAGTATAATATTGAAAAAAAGAACCTGAAGAAGGACGAAGCGATATTTAATACCCTGCGTGAATATATTAAGGACTGCAAGAACATTATGTTCGAAGGGGACGGTTATTCGGACGACTGGGCGCAGGAAGCTGAAAAAAGGGGTATGAGTAACCTGAAAACAACTCCCGAAGCTCTAAAAGAAGAACTAAACCAGAAATTTATTGACCTTTATGAAGGTCTTGGCATCTTTAACCACCGGGAGTTTGAAGCACGTAATGAGATCAAGCTTGAGAAATATTCTGCGGTTATAGATATTGAAGCAAAGGTACTTTCAGATATTGCCAGAAACCACATTATTCCTGCGGCTCTTAACTACCAAAACAGGCTTATTGAGAATGTAAAGGGGCTGAAGGAAATTTTTGGTGATGAGGAATTCAAACCATTGGCCAAGGAGCAGATGGAATTGATTCGCTCCATTTCCGCTAATGTATCAGATATTAAAACCGGTGTAGATGAACTGCTTAGTGCAAAAGAAGCGGCGCGTGCAACCATGGGAAGTCAGCAGCAGGCAGAAATGTTCTGTAATGATGTGGTTCCGCGTTTTGAAAAAATCCGTACTGCCAGTGATGAACTTGAGATGATGGTGGATGATGAACTTTGGCCCATGACCAAATACAGAGAGCTGCTGTTTACAAGATAAATCAGTTCAACAGTTTTAACAAAAATCTCATCCTTGCGGTGAGATTTTTTTTATATGAAGTTCCCTGTCTGTTTAGAGTTGACCGCCTAATCAATTATTATGCAATTTCTTAATTTTGAGGCAGATAGTACATTTTGAATTTATTTAATTATAGATGAACATTATATAATTAATAGATTTTGATGATTAAATGTTAAGGTATCTTAATAAAATTAACGCCGTATATCCTTGTTTTAGGGCTTTACGGCGTATTTTTATTTAACACACCTCTTTATAGTGTTAAAAACTGTTAAACTAAGTTATAGTAAATAGGCAAAAAGTAGCTCTTAGGGCACATTTCTATAATTTTGCCCTGCATTTGAATTCAACGATATGTTTTCAGATGCTTCAAATAAAAAATAAAAAGATATGAAGAAAAGCGTTTTATTATACATTACTGTACTTACTTCAATTTTCACCTTACAATCCTGCGTAACTAATTATCAAGTAGCCGAACCGGCTTTATATACGAAAGAATACAAATCAGATGCCAAAGTTTCCACTGCCGATGTAAAGCGTATGCAGGAAAACAAGCAAACCCTTATTAACAGTTTTGCCTCAGAAAAGTCTACCAAGATGGCAATTCTGAACAGCCTGGAGAAAAAGGCAGAAATGGTAAAGGCTATTAAATTTGCAAAAACAATTGACGGAATTATAGAGGAAGCGACCACATACTTGGGAACACCTTACAGATACGGTGGAATGACCAGAAGCGGTATTGACTGCTCCGCTTTTGTACTTTCAGTTTTTGGATCCGCAGCAGGTGTTAACTTACCGAGGGTAGCCGCATCGCAGGCACAGGAGGGCGAGAAAGTTGAAAAAACTGAACTGCAGCGTGGTGACTTAGTGTTCTTCTCACAGGGTCGGGGACGGATTTCTCATGTAGGTATTGTAGAGAATGTAACAGAAGAAGGTGATATGAAATTTATCCACGCAGCTACTTCCAGAGGTGTAATGGTTTCCTCACTGAATGATAAGTATTGGGGCCCAAGATACAGATTCGCTAAAAGGGTTATCAATCCGGATCTGGTGTCAGCTCAGGAAAATCTTGCCGGGACGTTGAATTAATCCACGAAGATTACAATACAGTATAATCCGCCTGACCTTTTGGTCCGGCGGATTTTTTGTGCAATAAAGATCTAGCTTAAACTTACTGCATCAGCAATATATCCTGCAGACTGAATGGTTGTCCCCTGATTTTCAGTCACAATACTGGTGTCAGCAGAACGAAGATCATTGGTAGCACAGCGGCATTAACAATTCAAAAAGGAGTGCGGGCCGAGCCTGAGCACAGGATTATTCAGAAAAAAAAGTGGTGTACTGCTGGTTTGGCCATCCTATACCAGTGAATTCTTATCCATGTAGTTAAGCTTGAAGAAGATGAAGGTCATCACCGAAAAAGCGAGCAAAGAACTTCCGCCGTAGCTGAAATAAGGTAGGGGAATACCCACAGTAGGGAAAAGCCCCATAACCATGCCTATATTGATGCTGAAGTGCATAAGCAGGATAGAAGCCAGGCAATAGCCGAATATTCGGTTAAAGGCAGTCTTTTGATTTTCTGCCAGGTAATATATGCGTCCTATGTAAAGTGCGTATGCCAGTACAAGAAGTGAGCTGCCCAGAAAGCCCCATTCTTCGCCCACCGTACAGAAAATATAATCTGTTTCCTGTTCAGGTACAAATTTACCCTGCGTAACCGATCCCTGGCGGTATCCTTTGCCGGTCAGTCCGCCCGAACCAATAGCAGTTTTGGAATATAACAGATTATAACCGGAGGTGTCTCTAAATGCTTTCTCACCCTTGTATAATACTTCAATCCGTTCACGCTGGTGTTTCGGTAGTTTTTCCAGGACATGGGGTGTGGCAAATGCGATCCCGCTAAGCACCGCAACAATAACCGTAAATGTGGTGATGCTGATAATATTCCACGAAATCTTCCGGAAATTCATCAGGAGGTAAAGTCCTGCCAGAACAATTATACCTGCAAAAACGTACAGCGGATCCACTGCTATGGAAATCAGAAACACGGCGGCCAGAATAAGTCCAACACCAAAGAACCAACCATTGAAGCCTTCACGGTAAAGAGCGATAAAGAAGGCTGTAAAAACCAGTACCGAACCTACATCCGGTATAGCAAGCACCACAACAGCCGGCACGGCTATAATAGCAATAGTTGTATAAAGTGATTTCCGGTTATTCAGGTTGAAGTCCGGTCCGGCTACGTAGTTAGCCAGCATAAGAGCTGTGCCAATCTTTGCGAACTCGACCGGTTGCATGGTGAAACCCCCAAAGCGGTACCAGTTTTTTTGACCCAGGATTTCTGTTCCAAATGGAAAAAGGCCTACCAGGAGTAATATTCCGCAAATGTAGAGTACACCGGAAAGGTTTTCGAACAGTTTCGTCCTTGCTACAAATATAAACAGGCCTGCACCACAGGATATTCCGAAAAATATAAGCTGTTTGTTGCCCAATGCCTCATCTACACTGTAAATATTTGCAATAGCAAAGAGGCAAATTAAAAAATACAGCCCCAAACCGAACTTGTCTATACCTTCTGCCCACTTCATTTCGTCCGGTTTTTAGGTTTTGCAATGTTCATTCTCGCCTTTATGGAATCTCTCTTATAAATAAGTTCCGCGCGGCGGTTGCTGTCTTTCACTGTCTTTATGCTGTCCTCCAGCTGGTGCATGAATATTGAATCTTTGTCCGATTCCCTGTAAAGCCCTTTACGCTTAAGGTCGGAAATCCACTGTCTGCGGTATTCAGGCATAAAACTCGCATTAACCATTTTTTTGTAAAGATGCTCACGCTTCAAATCACCCGTCAGATATTTTTCTGCAATAACGGTAGATGCCGGGCCGGCCCATGTAGATCCGAATCCAGCGTGCTCCATTACGGCAACCACTACGATACGCGGTTTGTCTGCCGGTGCGGCCATCACATAGATTGAGTTGTCTTTTCCCTGTGGGACCTGCGCTGTTCCTGTTTTAGCTAACTGCGTAAAATCTGTGGACTTTAAGCCACGTGCTGTCCCGTTCAGGACCACTGCTTCCATACCTTTTATGATTGGGTCAAAGTGCTTTGGATTCACCAGGGTCTGATGTTTTTTCCGAAATCTTGGATCGGGATTAGGTTTGCCGTCGATCGATTTTACGATATGTGGTGTATAATACCACCCCCGGTTTACAATTGCAACTACAGAATTGGCCATTTGGAGGGGAGTAAGCAATACATCACCCTGCCCCATACCATTGAAGACTGCACCTGTTGCCAGGGGATCCCAGTTCTTTACTCTTCCGCGGCCAATCGCTTTATTTATTGCTTCCATCCTGTTTTCATAAAACTCGCCGCTGGGAATCCGGCCTTTAGATCCAACCGCAAGGTCATTATTCAGGAATTCACCCAGCCCAAAACTGCTCATAATCTTCTTCCATTCATCTACACCACGGCTTGGATCGCCGGGATATTTGTTGATGATCGCCAGATAGGCATATGAAAAATGGCAGTTGCTGGAAACCTGTATAGCTGGAATTAAAGGGTCAGCGCCGCCGTGTCCTTTGATCCTGAGGCCCTTGTAATTAAAACCGCCACCACAGGGGAAAATCGTATTTTCGTCCATTACTCCCATTTGCATGGCTGCCGCTGCAGTAAGTAACTTAAAGGTTGATCCCGGAGGATATGCCGCCTGAATGGACCGATCGAAGGTAGGACGGTTGTTGTACACCGTATCCATCTGCATACGGTATAGATTTCTTGATTTCTGGGGACCCGTGAAGAGGTTAGGATCAATATCCGGTCCGGTAGCCATAACCAGAATTTCGCCGTTGCTGGGATCCAGAGCTACAATGGCACCGTGCTTGTCCACGAGCATCTCCTCAGCCATACGCTGCAGGTCATAGTCTATAGTGAGTGTGATGTCCTTTCCTGTAACCTCTTCCTTATCCAATTCGCCATCTCTGTATGAGCCTATGTCCCGAAGTTTAATGTCTTTCTGGATATAGCGCATCCCTTTTTCGCCGCGAAGTTGCACTTCATAAGCTTTCTCTACTCCGGATTTACCTATGAAATCACCGGGACGGTAATACAGAGAATCTTTCTTAAGATCACGTTCGCCTACCTCGTTGGTATAACCAAGCAGATTTCCGGAAGTGGATACTTCGTATTGGCGTTGTGGTCTACTCACGATACTGAATGCGGGATATTTAAATATTATTTCCTGAATCCTGGCCACCTCTTCACGGCTCAGGTTCTTCATAAAGGTCATGGGAACCAGCTTACTGTAATATTTTTCTTTTTTAAGAGTCTCTATTTTCTTTTCGAACTCGTGTTTACTGATCCCGAGCAATGCGCAGAAACTGATCGTATCAAAGTCCGGCCGCATTAGTGCCTGCGTATACGAAATTTCATACGCCGGTTGGTTGCCAACAAGAATTTTCCCGTTCCTGTCGAATACTACTCCCCGCTGGGGAATAATATATTCAATTTTAATGGATGTGTTCGCCGCATTCAGCGCATACCGGTCTGTAAACAGCTGCAAATACGAAAGCCTCGCTACAAATATTGCTGCGATAAGTATAAGAACCGACAGTATTTTAAGAAACTGAGGCTTCAAATGCGCTGTTTTATTTTAAAGATAAGTGCATAAAGCAATATAAATAGAAACGAAAATACGGTAGACAAAAGTATATTCAGCAGAATTTCAAAAAATCTGCTCAGTTTGAAAAATTCGATATACTGTACCAGGAACTGGTGAAAGAATATCGCCGAAATTATAAATAGCAGAAACTGCGGCCACTGGAGTGTGGAGAAGGTAAAGAAGTCTGTAGTGGTATCTGTAGAGGTACGGAAAATGAGCGTACGGTAGTAAGCAACTGCAGTAGTGGCAAATGCATTGATCCCCCAGGTTCCTAAAAAGGCATCAATACTAAGTCCCAGGATAAAACTGAGTGCAAGGAAATGATATCTGTTTCGGAAAAATGGGTAGAACATCACGAAAACCGGATAAAGCACCGGTGTATATTCGCCGAAAAGTGTAATCCTGTTCAAAATGAAAATCTGCAATGCAGTTAAGAAAGCAATGAGAAGAATATCTGTAAATAAGGTTCTGCTAATCATTTTCCCGTTCTATAGTTACCTGCATTGAATCCTCTATTTTCTGCACCTCTGCCTTCTTTAGATTTTTTACTACATAAATTTTGCTCAGAGTACCCATCTTCTCGCTCAGCTCAACAGAGATATCCCAAAAACCCGTCTTCCTATCTACTTCATAACCTGCAATGGTACCGATCATTACCCCTTTGGGAAAGATGGACGATTTGCCGTCCGTTTCCACAGTGTCCCCAATTTTAACAGGTACATATTTAGGAATATCAGAAAGATGCATCAGGCGCGAATTTTCTCCATGCCATGTAAGTGTACCAAAATATCCTGAATTCTTAAGTGCCGCATTAAGCCGGATCTTGTTAACGCTTAAGACAGACTGAACCAGCGAATAGCTGTTGGTTGTATTAATTACAATGCCCGCGATGCCTTGCGGCGCAATAACTCCCATCTTGGGAAACACACCGTCCCTGCGGCCGCGGTTAATCGTAAAATAATTGTTTTTCCTGTTTATGGAGTTATATACTATCTCGCCATCAACAAAAGTATATATCTGGCCACCGCCAAGTGTATCATGGACTCTGCGGAACGTAGGTCGGGTAAATCCGCCTTTACCATAAACCTGCTCCATAAGCATTTTGTTCTGAAGTACCAGTTGGTCGTTAATCTGCTTGAGCTTAAGGTAAGAGGTGCCTTTATCAATATAACCGGAAGCCCGTGAATTGAAGGCAGCTGTTTGCGCGGCCAGCCAGGACTGCTGCATGGCATTTCGGGTGAAAATGAGAACTACTGCAATAATTTGCAGCAGTAAAAAGAACATGAAAAGACTGTTCTTTGAAAATAATCTCATCAAAAATCCCATCCCGAATATGTAAGCGAATTATTACTTTATAAGGAAGTTGAACTTATCCATATTTTTAAGTGCAATTCCGGTACCACGCACTACGGCACGCAGGGGATCTTCAGCCACGAAAACAGGCAGACCCGTTTTCTTGTGCAGCCTGTCCGCAAGTCCGCGTAACAATGCCCCGCCGCCCGCAAGGTAGATTCCTGTTTTGTAGATATCTGCGGCAAGCTCCGGTGGAGTAAGGGAAAGGGTTTCCATTACGGCATCCTCTATGCGGATAATCGATTTATCCAGAGCACGTGCAATTTCCTTGTAGCCAACCATGATTTCCTTTGGTTTTCCTGTGATAAGGTCTCTACCCTGTACCGGGATGTCTTCCACATCCACATCCAGATCTTCCAAAGCAGAACCTGCTTCAATCTTTATTCTCTCAGCAGTTCTTTCCCCGATGTAAAGGTTGTGGTGTGTTCTCAGGTAATAGGCAATATCATTTGTAAATACATCACCGGCAATTTTCACAGATTTGTCACAAACGATACCTCCCAGTGCTACGACAGCGATTTCAGTTGTACCACCACCTATGTCGATGATCATATTGCCTTCCGGTTTCTGTACATCAATGCCAACACCTATTGCAGCAGCCATCGGCTCATAAATCAAACGTACTTCCTTAGCATTCACTTTCTGAGCTGAGTCGCGTACAGCACGTTTTTCCACTTCAGTGATGCCGGATGGAATACAGATTACGATACGGAGGGCAGGCTGGATGAGCTTTCCTTTAATTCCCGGAATTTTTTTGATGAATTCCTTGATCATGTGTTCGGACGCGTGGAAATCGGCAATTACTCCGTCTTTTAACGGACGGATGGTCTTGATGTCTTCGTGGGTTTTTCCCTGCATGTGTTTTGCCTGTTCACCTACAGCAATCGGTTTACCTGTGGAGCGTTCAATAGCAACAATGGAAGGCTGGTCTATCACAATCTTGTTGTTATGTATAATCAGTGTGTTAGCTGTTCCTAAGTCAATCGCAATCTCCTGCGTGAACATATCAAATAAACCCATAATATTCTTCCGATTTCTTTTAGACAAATCAAGGGCACAAAGATATGAATTTAGAACCATTTCAGGAGTCGGACTCGCCAATATTTGGTTAAAGTTTTATTAAAAGTACCTCGCTCTTCCTGTTAAAATTTGGCTCATATCAACATTATTCCTAATAATTGATATCTGCGCTATTAATTTATGATGATATTAGAAACCCGCTGGGAGAGGTCTGATATAATTAAAGATTTTTACACAGACTCATAAAGCGCATAAACATTGCGGAAATGTAAGTGAGGCGGAGTGTACCTTCTGATTTTTAAATACATAATGCTGATAATGATCACCGACCTGGAGGGTGAGGGTTAATTAAAATTTCAGTATTTTTGCAGTTGCGTTATGAATAACCTTCCTGAAATAAATAAAACTGCCAATTTTGCCGTACTAAGCGTAAGTTACGAGAAAGCCGATGCTGAAACGAGGGGCAAATTCGCTTTTTTTGAAGAACACATTAAGGATTTTGTAAACTCACTGCATCAGGAAAGTATAGGGGATGCTTTTGTAGTGTCTACCTGTAACCGGACTGAAATTTACACAACCTCTGCCAACTATCTGATGGTTGCCGAGGAGTTCTGTAAAACTACAGGTGTAAGCCTTACGGATTTTCTGCAGTTTGCCAATATTTATACCCGCGAAGAGGCTCTCAATCATCTTTTCCGTGTGGCCGGAGGCCTGGAAAGTCAGATCATTGGTGATTTTGAGATTATCGGGCAGATTAAAAATGCCTATAACCGTTTCAAAAAAGAAAAGCAGAACAGCAATCCCTATCTGGAGCGCGCTATCAACTCAGCCATTCAGATTTCCAGAAAAATCAAGAACGAGACTGGAATTTCAAACGGTGCTGCATCTGTATCCTATGCGGCAGTTCATTATATTTTAAATCATCAGAAACAGCTCGCTGATAAGAACATCCTGTTGCTGGGTACTGGTGAGATAGGACAGAATACCGTAGAGAATTTGGTAAAACATATTTTCGAACCTAATATTAAGGTGATGAACCGGTCTTTGGATAAAGCCGAAAAAATTGCCGAAAAATACAAAATTCCTCATATTGCTATTGAAGATCTGGATGCGGAACTTAAAATGACGGATATCCTTATTGTAGCTACAGGTGCGGCGCATCCCATCATCAACAAAAACCATTTCCCAAATGGCAGGGAAACTCTGGTTATAGATCTTTCTATTCCGCATAATGTAGACAAAAACGTTACGGAAAACCCAAATGTGCAGCTTGTGGATGTAGACCAGCTTTCAGCACACATCCGCGAAACAATGTCGCAGCGGAAAAAAGAAATTCCAAAGGCAGAGGAGATCATAAAGGAAATGAGTAAGGATTTTGCTGAATGGGAAAAGAAAAGGAAGATGGTACCCAAAATTCATCATTTCAAAGCCGTGCTGAAGAATATGGAGCGTAATGAGATGCATCATTTTCACCGCAAGCACAGATATGTAGGTGTGGAAGATATGGAACTGTCTGACCGTATGATCCAGAAGATAACCAACCGCTTTGCAAAATACATCATCGACCATCCCTGGAAGGCGGAGGAAGTAAGCAAGCTGATGCACGAGATTTTAGTGGAACAACCAAATAATGAATTTAATGAAAAGCATTAGAATCGGAACCCGGAATTCGCCGCTGGCATTGTGGCAGGCGCGGGAAGTTGCGCGTCATCTTCAGAACAATAATTATAAGACTGAAATTACGCCCATACTGTCTTCCGGCGACAAAAACCTTACGCAGCCTCTATACGCACTGGGTATTACAGGCATCTTTACGCGGGACCTGGATACCGCGCTGCTGAACAGTGAAGTTGATATTGCTGTTCATTCACTAAAGGATGTTCCCACCGCACTGCCGGAAAATATTGAGCTCATCGCCTATCTGCAGCGGGATTTTCATCAGGATGTATTGGTAAGGAAAGCCTCTTCGCTGCAAAAACCGCTTCATGAACTTAAGGTGGCTACAAGCAGCCTGAGAAGAAGAGCATTCTGGCTCCGCGAATTCGCCCATGCTGAATTTTCAGACATCCGCGGGAATGTGCAGACGAGGCTGCAGAAACTTGAAGACCTGGATTTCGACGCCACTATTTTCTCCCTGGCCGGAATCAAGCGTATGGATCTGGCTGTAGAATATGAAGAGCTTCCCATGATGATTTCAGCACCTTCGCAGGGAGTTGTGGCTGTGGCAGGGTTAAGTTCAAACAAAGAAATTAATGAGGTACTCAGCCAAATTACCCATCCGGAAACACAGATATGTGTACAGATGGAAAGGAATTTTCTGAGCACCCTGGAAGGAGGCTGTACCGCACCCATTGGAGCTTTTGCAGAAATGCAGGACGGACAGGTGCGTTTTACAGGACGCCTTTGCTCACTGGACGGAAAAGACTGCATTGAGACCGATAAGATTTTTACTTTCGAAGAAAACCGCAACTATGGTAAGGAGTTGGCGGAAGAAATACTTAATAATGGCGGCCGTGAGCTGATGTCCGTGATTAAAGCAACGCTTAAAATTTAACCTGCAACGGAGTATATGAAGGTTTTATTCACAAAGAAAAAGATTGATAAGAAAATGATTTCCGAGAAATTTGGGAGTCGTTTTTCTTATGATGTAGTGGATGTAATTAAAGTGAAGTCTTTACAGATGGAACCTTTCGACCTGAAAAATCATTCCCTGATCTTCACAAGCGTCAATGCTGTGGAGGCTTTCTTTGAAAACGGTTTTAAGCCTAACGAAGATTTTACAGACCGAAACTATAACAAGATTTACTGTGTAGGTCAGAAGACCAAGAAAAAGCTCCGCGAAAAAGGATTCGGTACATTTAAGGTGAAAAAGCATGCTAAAGATTTGGCCGAGTTCATTATTGAAAATTCCGCCCGGGAAAAATTCATACATTTCTGCGGTAATCTGGCGCTTGATGTATTAAACAATGCGCTTCCGCTTCAGAATATTTCTTACAGAAAGGTGGTTATCTACGAAACTGAGCTGCTGTATCCGCAGGTTCACGGCGATTATGATGCCATTGCGTTTTTCAGCCCCAGTGGCGTACGCAGCTTTGCCAAATACAATTCCCTGGACGGCAGGAAAATATTCTCCCTGGGAAATACCACTTCTCAGGAAGTTAAAAATTATACTGAAAACAGAATTTATACCAGCAGAGAAAGCAGTTTCGAAGATATGCTGGATTTAATATTAAAATATGATTAAGAACGATTTATACCTGAAGGCCCTTAGGGGCGAAACCGTGGAGCGCCCACCTGTATGGATGATGAGGCAGGCAGGCAGATATCTGCCCGAATTTATTGAACTGCGCAATAAATACGACTTCTTCACCCGTTGCCAGACACCGGAGCTTGCCTCTGAAATTACCGTGCAGCCCATCCGCAGATTTCCGCTGGATGCTGCCATCCTTTTTTCCGACATTTTGGTGGTTCCTCAGGCCATGGGAATTGATTTCAAGATGAAGGAGAATGTAGGCCCCTGGCTGGATGATCCGATACGCACCACTGAGCAGGTAAATAATGTAGTGGTTCCGGATGTCAATGATACTTTAGGTTACGTTTTCGATGCCATAGAAATGACACTGGAAAAGCTTGATAATGAGATCCCACTGATCGGATTTGCAGGTTCGCCCTGGACCATCCTATGCTACTGTGTGGAAGGTAAAGGCAGCAAAGCATTTGATATTGCCAAAGCGTTCTGTTTCACCAATCCCGAAGCTGCACATCTTCTGCTTCAGAAAATAACAGATACTACAATCGCTTATCTGAAGAGAAAAGTAGAGAAAGGAGTTTCTGCAGTTCAGGTATTCGACAGTTGGGGAGGTATGCTTTCGCCAACAGATTATAAAGAGTTTTCCTGGCAGTATATTGACCAGATTGTTGAAGCTTTGAGTCCTCTGACACATGTTGTTGTTTTTGGTAAAGGCTGCTGGTTTGCATTGGAGGACATGATGAAGTCAAAGGTTTCAGCATTAGGCGTAGACTGGACCATAACACCGGAAATTGCGAGAAAACTGACCAATAATTCAATCACACTGCAGGGTAATTTTGATCCTGCCAGACTTCATTCGTCACCGGAAACCATCAGACGGATGGTTCACGAAATGATTGACCGTTTCGATAAAGACAAATACATTGTAAACCTTGGCCACGGAATCCTACCCAATATCCCGGTGGAAAACGCTGAAGCCTTTATTAAGGCAGTAGTTGAGTGGAAAGGATAATTTAAGTTCCGATAGATAATAGAAAACGCAGAAATTCATTCTGCGTTTTTTTGTAACTATTTCTTTGCGTATTTCCAGTGTCGTCCCTTACCTTCAGAAATCCACTCTACTGCTTCTGCCATTCTTTTATTACGGGTGGCTTCCGTTTTGGCCTCAGTAATCCACATCACATATTCTTTCCGGAAGGAAGGTGAAGCTTTTTCAAAAATATCCTTTGCCTTAGGGGTAGTTTCCAGTGCCTCTATAAAATAATCCGGAACTTCAATTTCCGTTGAATTTGGACTCGCCTTCTTAATGGTGACGCCCATATCTGTAAGTTCCATTGCTTCCAGAATACAGTTTTTCAGTTGTGACTTGCTAGGTAAATCTTCAATTGTAGTGATCTTACCTAAGGTGAACATGGAGGTTTTTTCCCGGTCTTTGGTAAGTTCCTTCATCGTTTTCATCTCGCTCTCCAACCAGAAGCCAAAAGCACAATGCTGCTTGAAGGAAGCCATCGAACATAAATTCTTTCCCTTGTAAATAAAGTGTGGAAAGCTCCATTTCATAGCTTCGCCTGCCTCCGGGCAAAACTCGTGTACCGTTTTCCGGATGTATTCCAAAACAGGCTGCGCGAAGGGTTGCGCATTTTGAATGTAAGCATCAACTTTTGAATCGGATTCAGACATGTCTTTAATTTTATGAGTAGAGCTTTACGATTTCATTCACAATAAACCGCACTTGGTCGGGCCGGCCCCGGTCATTCTTGGGTTGGTCTTTATAACTGCCCGTCCTCACGATCACCATATTATGCTCCGGCACCACGATTACGTACTGCCCCTGTAAACCCAGCAGGAAATAATGCTTAACCGGATTGTCATTGTTAATCCAGACGCCCAATCCATAAATCCCTGCAGAAGCCGGTGTCGGGGTAATCATTTCTTCAACAAAATCCTCGTTCAGTATCTGTAGACCATTCGCTTTGCCTTTGTTCAGCATCATAAGACCGAGTTTCGCGAAATCGCGCGGCACGGCGTGAATGCAGCAAAAGGTTTTTTCCATGCCGCTGTTGTCTGTAGTCCATTCCGCAGGCTGTTCCATACCCAATGGCTTCCAGATTTTTTCCGAAAGATAATCTGCAACTGAGGTATTCACCGATTTTCGCAGCGCAAATCCCAATAACTGAGTGGAACCACTCTGGTACTCGAACCGTTGTCCGGGTGCCTCCTTGAATCCCTGAGCATGTATGGCCTGCTCCAGACTGTTGCCATAGTAGGCTCTGGCATTTGGCGCCAGTGGATTTTTGTAATCTTCATTCCAGTTCAGTCCGGACTCCATAGCGGCCAGATGCCTTAGGGTAAGATCTCTGCCGAATTCAGTATCTGTATAATTATCATAGAACTCAGTGAACTTGCTGTCCAGGCTTTCAATCTTGCCTTCTTCCAAAGCCTTTCCTGTAAGCATTACAGCAACGGTCTTGGCCATAGAGAATGAATTAGAACGGGTATTTTCGTCGTACCCCTTCCAGTACTGCTCATGCAGGAGTTTGCCGTCCTTCACCACCAGAAATGATACCGTCTTAGATTCTTCAAGACTTTTCAGCACGGCGTCTGGGAGCGACTTTTTGTTGTATTCTTCATCCTTAATCCATTCAACCGGTGTGCCCGTTGCAACTGTATTGCTTGGAAAAAGTTTGAGGTCGTCTATGGTCGCACTTTTTTCGCCGCGGAAATAGGTTTTAGCGATTCCCTTAAAAAGATAACCGTAATCAAATAGGTAAACGGCGGCTATGGTTCCGGCGGCCACGGCAGCGGCGCCAGTCAGGATTTTTTTCAAGATGAGGTTGTTTCAGACAAATTTAAATAAAAAAAGTTCCGCAATTTGCGGAACCCTCATTGTTTTTTGTTCGTAAACAGTCACTTATATCTTGCTAAGCAGGTTTCTGAAGTTGGTCTTTTCATCGATAATTCTGCGCAAATCAGCTACCGCAACTCTTTCCTGCTGCATCGTGTCGCGGTCCCTCAATGTTACTGTATGATCAGTGAGTGTATCATGATCAATCGTGATGCAGAACGGCGTACCTATGGCATCCTGACGTCTGTATCTTTTTCCAATGCTGTCTTTATCCTCGTATATCATGTTGAAATCGAACTTCAGGTCGTTGAAGATCTTCTCACCGTATTCGCCAAGGCCGTCTTTCTTCATCAAAGGTAAAATTGCTGCTTTTACCGGTGCCAAAGCTGGCGGAAGTGACAGTACTGTTCTTTCGGAACCGTCTTCCAGAACTTCATCTTTCAAAGCATTGGAGAAAATAGCCAGGAACAGACGGTCCAGACCAACCGAAGTTTCCACCACGTAAGGAACATAGTTCTCGTTTCTTTCGGCATCAAAATACTGAAGTTTTCTGCCGGAATGGTGTTCATGCGCTTTGAGGTCAAAATCTGTTCTGGAGTGAATGCCTTCCAGCTCCTTGAAGCCGAATGGGAATTTGAATTCAATATCTGCCGCAGCATTGGCATAGTGAGCCAATTTCTCGTGGTCGTGGAATTTGTAATTCTCCTCGCCCAAACCTAAGGCCAGGTGCCAGTTAAAACGTTTTTGCTTCCATTCTTCGTAGAAGCCGAGCTCAGTTCCCGGTGGCACGAAGAACTGCATTTCCATCTGTTCGAATTCGCGCATTCTGAAAATAAACTGTCGCGCAACAATTTCGTTACGGAAGGCTTTACCAATCTGTGCGATACCGAACGGCAGTTTATGACGGGAGGTTTTCTGAACATTGAGGAAGTTTACAAAAATACCCTGCGCTGTTTCAGGTCTCAGATAAAGATCTGTGGCAGAATCGGCGGAGGCGCCCAGTTTGGTGCCGAACATTAGGTTGAACTGGCGTACCTCTGTCCAGTTTTTCGAACCTGTATCCGGGTCAGCGATCTCAAGCTCTTCAATCAGCGCTTTCACATCCGCCAAATCTTCTGCTTCCAGAGATTTCGCCATTCGGGAAAGAATGGATTTCTGCTTTTCGCGGTATTCCAGAACGCGGCCGTTCGTGGTTTCAAATTCATTCTTGTTGAATGCCTCGCCGAATCTCTTTGCCGCTTTGTCAATTTCTTTCTGTGCTTTTTCTTCCAGTTTTGCGCAGTAATCTTCCAGCAAAACATCAGCTCTAAAACGCTTCTTTGAGTCTTTATTATCAATTAAGGGATCATTGAAAGCATCTACGTGGCCGGAAGCTTTCCAGATCGTAGGATGCATGAATATCGCGGAGTCGATACCCACGATATTTTCATTCATCTGAACCATGGCTTTCCACCAGTACTGCTTGATGTTGTTTTTTAGTTCTGCACCGTTCTGTCCGTAATCGTAAATCGCTGAAAGTCCGTCGTATATTTCACTGGAAGGGAATATAAAACCATATTCTTTCGCATGTGAGATCAGTTTCTTAAAAACATCTTCCTGTTTGGCCATGATTATTAATTATTTGTGGCAAAAATAGGGAATTAATTCTGTTTTTTGCCAAGCTGGCAGCCTGCTTTGAGCCGTCGTGCGGATACTGCGCCACCCGCACAAGGATGTGCGTTTAAACAAAGCACCCGTGCCTGGTGGCTGGATTACAAAAAAAAGACAGGTAAAAACCTGTCCTGAACCTTAAGCCCCTGTTATCAGAAATTATAGCTCAATGCGAGATTGGTTCCCGCGGACTCCAGTTTAAAGTGTGGCTGAAATGCAGTAGGTTCACCGTTCTCCAATGCCATAGCTCTTTTCGCATTTTTATTGGCGGCAATGGCAAAAGGAATTCCGATCCCTACCAATCCGGCTCCAATCCCGACAACCGTCCAGCCTTTAGAAGGCTGATTCTCATAAACTATTCCATTTCTCACTTCCTGTTTCTTGCCGCTAAGTGCGGGAATAATTCCAAATCCGATGGCAAAACCACCGGCATAGGCGAAAACCTGTCCCACAGTGGCATTAGTTCGGGCTTTTCCAAAGGTTTTTGAGGCTTCCTCATTTTTGAAGGCCTGGCGGTAGTCGCGGAGTTTAAAGGTTTGTCCCTCTTTTACAAGCTTGTTGCCTTCCATTGATACTTGAGCAATGGCAAGCTGGAAAGTTGCCATGAGGCTGAATAAAATTACTTTTTTCATGGTTTTTTAACAAATATAAAAAAAAATTAGTGGTTAAAAGCAAAGCACAGGATGGGAAATCCAAAAAGAAAAGACTTTTCCAGTTGAAGGAAGATTCAGCTATCATTAACCGCATGGGTTATAAAAACGGTGGAGTGAATGCAGCTGTGGAACGGTTGAAAAGAAAAAAAACGGAATTGAATTCAGCCTCCCATTATTGACAATATTTTTTAGAAATTATAGCTCAATGCCAATCCGTTTCCGGCACTTTCCAGTTTAAAATAAGGCTGGAACGCAACAGGCTGTCCATTTTCAATCGCCATCGCTCTTTTTGCATTTTTGTTGGCAGCCAGCGCGAACGGAATGCCAATGCCCACAAGTCCTGCACCAATACCCACAATTGTCCAAGCTCCTTTTGCTTTTTCTACTTTTACGGTTTGCGTAGTGCCATTAACATTTATTTTTTTGTCCTCACTCTGCAGTGCCTGAGCTAATCCGAATCCTAGACCGAATCCTCCCAAATAAGTGAAAGCTTCGCCAACCTTTTTGTTTGCTCTTGCTTTTTTAAAGTAATCACGTGCTTCAATATTGTGTAATACCTCTTCATATTGTGAAAACTTATATTTCACGCCCTCTTTCACCAGTTTGTTTTTGTCCAGACTTACCTGAGAAAAGGATATTTGAAATAAACACAATACGGTAAACAATAAAATTTTTCTCATGGTTTTTTTTTGCCAATATACTGAAAAGCCCTAATTCCCGAATGGTTTCTCTTCATAAAATGATGAAAAAATCATTAAATTTACCACTCAAAATTCCGCATGTATAAAAGCTTTATCCGCCCTATTCTATTCAAATTTGATCCTGAAGAAGTACATTATTTTACCTTCACTCTTTTAAAGAATTTCAAAAGCCTCACCTCCATGTTTTTCCCTAAACCACTGGAAGACAAACGCCTGGAGAGGGAAGTTTTTGGGTTAAAGTTTAAGAACCCGGTAGGTCTGGCAGCAGGTTTCGACAAGGATGCTAAAATGTTCTCAGAACTGTCCGATCTTGGTTTCGGCTTTGTGGAGATAGGTACTTTAACTCCCAAGCCGCAGGATGGCAATCCTAAGAAACGGTTATTCAGGCTGAAGGAAGATTCAGCCATAATAAACCGCATGGGTTTTAATAACGGTGGCGTAGATGCAGCGGTAGAACGTCTTAAGAAGAACAAAAATGTCCTGATTGGCGGAAACATTGGCAAGAATAAAGTGACGCCGAACGAAGATGCCGTTAATGACTACATTATCTGTTTCGAAAAACTTTTCCCGTATGTTGATTATTTTGTTGTAAACGTAAGCTCTCCAAACACACCGAATTTACGTGCTCTGCAGGATAAGGAGCCTTTAACTAAACTTTTAAGTGAACTTCAGGCATTGAATGAAGCTAAGAAAAGTCCGAAACCTATCTTGTTGAAAATAGCACCTGATCTTACTGACGAGCAGCTACTGGATATCATTGATATCGTAAAAGTTACGCAGATTGCAGGAGTTATTGCAACTAACACCACTCTTTCACGTGAAGGCTTAAGTTCTGAAAATAAAGATGAAAGTGGAGGTCTTTCGGGCAAACCACTTACCAAACGGTCTACAGAAGTTATCCGGTTTCTTTCAGAAAGAAGCAATAAAGCATTTCCGATAATTGGAGTTGGCGGAATTCACTCTGCTGAAGATGCCCTGGAAAAACTGGAAGCCGGCGCAAGTCTGGTTCAGCTTTACACCGGCTTTATATATGAGGGACCTGAACTGATCCATGAGATAAACGCCAAACTTCTGGAAAAAGAAAGGGCGTAAGTCTTAGAAATTTACTGTCACACCCAGCGTGTTTCCATCCGTCTGAAACTGGTAATAAGTTTGTGATTTCGTTCCGAACTTATTCTCGGTTTCTACACCTTTCCTGATTTTCTTTTTGCCTAAATAGGCAAGTGGAATTGCTGTCGCAACAAGGACGCCCCCGCCTGCAACCATTGCCCAGCCGGGCTTAGAGACTTTGGTGCGCTGATAATTATTATAATTATAAGTGTATTGCTGTTTGGATAAAGCGTTGGGTAAGCCGGCTCCAATCATCAGTCCACCAAAAAAGCCCAATACAGTAGATATGGACTTGTGGGATCTGCCTTCGCGGATATAGTTTTTGGCAATAGGGTTTGCAAATTCTGTTTTGTAGGCAGACAGTTTGTACTCTGTACCATCCTTCTGGAATTTCTTTTCATTCTTGCTTAATGTAATTTCCTGAGCCTGCAACATATTTATTGCAATTACCATAGCCAGTGTGTACAATTTTAGCATTGTTTTTGCGCGAAGATATTTAATTATCCTGCAATAAACTAAATGCTTTTAGGCAAATTGTATAAAGTTTACCTTAAGTTCATCAGATAAAAAAATTACTGACGGTGTAGATGATAAGACCTACCAATCCGCCCACCAGCGTTCCGTTTACGCGGATAAACTGAAGGTCTTTCCCCACTTCGAGTTCAAGCTTTTCACTAAGTTCCTTACCTTCCCAGTTACCTACTGTGGAACTGATGAGGCTGGATGCCTGATGGGTGTTCTTCAGGATATATTTATAAGCAGTAACACGTACCCAGTGATCGATTTTGTACTGGAGTTTTTCATCAGTCTGAAGGTTCAGTGACAGTTCTGTAAGATTTTTGTTTAAATAGGCTTTCAAAGCTGATTCTTCTTCCTCCAGTTCCCTGGCAAGTGATTTTTTTATAGATCTCCAGATATCAACTGAATACTGATGTAGTTTATCTTCGGTAAGAAAATCATTCTTTATGTTTTTAAATTCATCTTTCCATTTCTTCTCAGTTTGAAGCTCCGAGGAAAATGCGTAAAGCTTAGACGTAATTTCCGAACGTAAAGGGTGTGAAGGATCATTTTCAACTTCTTCAAAGAATTTAGAAAGCCCACCCGTAATTTTTTCAGCAATCGTATCGTCCACAAATTTGGGAATAAGGAAATAGCTTTCTTTCTGAACTCTTTGTTTTACTATGTCCTGATTATTCAGCACATATTCTTTGATCTGTTTGGCGAGACCCGTGATCAGTTTTTGATGGTCCTGTTTTTCCACTAAATATTGAATACCGTTGCCTACAATGTGGTTTATTTTCAAATCATCGGTCATTTCACGTGCCTTCTTAGTAATAAATCCGGTCACCGAATCATCATCAAGTTTGTATAAGATATTCAGGATTATTTTTGAAAGTTCACTCACCAGGTTTTGCTGGTTTTTTTCTTTAGCCAACCATTCACCGGCCATATTTGAAATCCTGATTTTTTGAATATAAGGTCTGATGTTTTGAGGAGACAGGAAGTTGGAGACCACAAAATTTCCCAGATTATCACCAATGCGCTCTTTGCTGTTCTGGATGAGGTTCGTATGCGGAATTTTAAGTCCGAGAGGATGATGGAACAGGGCCGTTACAGCAAACCAGTCGGCAAGCGCTCCCACCATAGCCGCTTCAGAGAATGCACGGATGTAGCCCACCCAGTGCGCGGGGTTCCGTTTTTCCAGTACTGTCATTAAAACAAATACCACGGCCATCACCACAAAAAGTCCTGTGGCAATCATTTTGTATTTGCGGAGTTGCTTTCTTTTTTGAACGTCGTCCATATTTCAAATTTAAATAAAATCAAACTTAACGCAGTGCTGCTATTTGTATGCCGATGCCTATAGTTGGACGTAGATTTTGGCAGGTTTAGGTTTGTAAACTATGTCTTAATATTAATGACTAATTTTGAATTAATTTATATATTATGAAAGCTTTGCTTTTCCTGCTTGCGCTGTTTGCCCTGCAGATGTGTACACAGATAAACCAACCCGAAAATACTAAAGTTATGCAAAATACAACCGAAAATCCTTATTACTCCAGGACAGACCGTACTAAACTTACCATAAGCAATGCTGAATGGAAAAATATACTCTCACCGGATCTCTATGCCATTGCCCGCGAGGCCGATACTGAAAGACCATTTACCGGAAAGTATAATGAATTTGACGAACTTGGGGATTATTACTGTGCTGTTTGCGGCAATCATCTGTTCCGCTCCGATTCAAAATTTTCATCCACCTGTGGCTGGCCAAGTTTTTTCGAAGCTGATAAAGAAGGTGTAGCTTACAACCGCGACTCTACTCATGGAATGGAAAGGATTGAAGTGGTTTGTAAGCGTTGCGATTCACATCTTGGACATGTTTTTAATGACGGTCCGCCACCAACCGGAATGCGCTATTGTATGAACTCAGTGAGCCTGGAATTCGTGGGTGACTCCCAAAAATAATAACAAATAGTAGCGAAAAAAATGTTAAATACTCTTAATTAGAGTTAAACTTTTGGGATCTAACTCCCTGAGAGATATTGTTATGTAATTTTGCCACACCAATCAATTTAACATAATAATATGCGCAAATTAATTTTGGCTGTATCAGCTACCTTTATACTGACTACCTCTTTTTACCGTGATACCCGTAATGATATTGTTGAAACCAGCATTGAAAATTCCGTGCCAGTTGCTGCTGTGCCTGGAGAAGAAGAAGTTTCTGCTGATCATGCTGCCGCTGAACTGTACAAAACCATAGACTTCGGAATGGGTAGCAAGATGAATGAAGAAGTTTTCCTGAAGGCTTTTTTGGGTTATTCAAATTTAAAAAATGCAGGAAAACTGGAGCACAGTGCAGGCATATTGACGGTTTGCGACTTTTCGCTTTCATCAACAAAGAAAAGATTGTGGGTTATTGATATGAATTCTAAAAAAGTTCTGTTTAATGAGCTCGTAGCGCACGGAAAGAACACAGGAGAGGAGTTCGCTACAAATTTCTCCAATACCGAAAGTTCACTGCAGAGCAGCATGGGTTTCTATATTACAGAATCTACTTATAACGGGTCCAACGGTTACTCGCTGAAGCTTATCGGAATGGATAAAGGTTACAATGATAACGCGTACAAACGCGCTATCGTAATGCACGGTGCAGATTATATAAGTGAGAACTTTATTAAGGCTCAGAACAGAATTGGGCGCAGTTGGGGTTGCCCGGCGGTAGCACGTGAGCTGGCTGAGCCAATCATCAACACTATTAAAGGGCAAAATGTGCTTTTTATCTATTATCCGGACCAGACCTATATGGAATCATCCGAGTGGCTTAAAGCGTAATTATATATGCCTTAAATAAAAAAGGGAAGTCCAGCCGACTTCCCTTTTTTTTGTGATTTACATTATCAGAACTTAAAGTCCATGCCTAAATAAAAATTGGCCGGCATTATAGGTGCGTAAACCATTCCACCATCAAAATAATTTCCGAAAGGATTGGCTGCATCTATGATAGGATTGTCCTGGGTGAAGGACGTCAGGTTTTCACCACCCACATAAATTCTTATGTTTTTAGAAAAGTCCCGCGAAATCTGTGCGTTCAGTGTTACAAAGGAATCTGAAGACCGCGCCAGCTGGAATTCTGAAGGATTAGTGGATAAATTTGGGAGGTCCTGCTTTCCAACATATTGAAGTGTAGTGTCGAAAGACCAGAAAGCTTTTCCCTCGGTAGGTTGTGTGCTGTAGGAAGCATTGAAGAAGCCTCTGTTCTTAGCCATAAACGGGATGTTTCTTCTGCCATCCATATAATCTGCCTGAACATCGTAAAATTTGTAGGCCACGCGAAGATCCAGATTTTTTGCCGGTGAAAAGTCAAGCTGAGTCTGGAAACTGTTCGCAAAGGATTTACCGTTCAGGTTATAGAATACAATTTTCTGTGGCGAAACATCCAGGTCTGTCAGCACCTGATTTTGGAAGTCCGTCCGGAAGAAATCGGCTACCAGCGTTGCTTTTCTGTTGAAAAGGTTAAATTCCTGCTGAAGGCTGGCACCGTAATTCCAAGCGGTCTCAGGCTTCAGGTCATAAATTTCACCGCTGCTACCCAGGATTTCGATTTGCCTGTTTGATGCAAAATACTGTTGGTTTTCAGCAAAAACATTGGCGGTACGGAATCCCCGCCCGGCGGAAAGTCTCAGAATGGTCCTTGGAGTAAAGTCATATTTAAAATTAACGCGCGGCGTGAACTGGGTACCAGCCAGATTGTGAAAATCGGCTCTGGCACCTGCTACCAGTGTATAGTTTTCACCTGTAAGGGTGTATTCCAGAAACAGCCCGGGAACAGTTTCCGTGCGGTTATAATTATCCTGAAGGTAAACCTCGTCAAATCTGTCGAACAGGAAACTTGCGCCTGTTTTGTACTTATGGTTGGTGTTCCCCAAAATGCTCTCAAAAATCAGATTTGAATAAAAGGTGCTTTGCTTGCCCAGATAATTCCTGTTTCCGAAGAAACTGTCCTGCTCATGATGGCTGTATTGGTTCATCCAGCCAATGCTTTGGTAAGGTTTTCCTTTAAAAACGTATCCTGTTTTGTTCCAGATATCAAACTTTTCGAGGTCGATGCCGATTCCGTAAAGAGTCTGTTGTGACTGATCGGTATGTCTGTCAAAGTCTTTCTGTCCGCCGTTACGTTCGTCTTTAACAAAGCTGATCCCGAAATGAGTTCCCAGGCCTGTATGTTCCAGATCATTATAATTAAGCAAATAAGCGGCGTTGATCTGGTTTCCTGTAGGTTGGTCCAAAAAGCCGTCGTCATTGGTATCCATCTTCGCCACGGTCGCGTTTCCGTGCAAAAGTACCGTCTGAGACCAATGTTCAGTCAGTGCGTTGGTAGAGGTTATATTTGTTTCAAATCTTCCGTTGGCATCGGCAAAGAAATTAATTGCTGTTTCGGGCGTACCCTGAAATTTCAGAAATTCCGTATTTATTTGTCCGGTGATACTTTCGTATCCATTGGTCACCGTACTGCCACCTTTAGTCAATTGGATGCCACCAATCCAGCGGCCGGGAATCAGGTTCAAGCCATAAGGTGAAGCCAGTCCCCGAATGGAGGGAAGAAGTTCTCTTGTAAGTGAGGTGTATTTCTGGTCCAGACCCAGCATTTTCAGCTGTTTGGTGCCTGTAACAGCATTGCTGAAAGAAACATCTACGGTCGCATTGGTTTCGAAACTTTCCGAAAGGTTACAGCAGGCCGCCTTCAGCAATTCCTTCTGACCGATATTGAAGGTTAGTCCGGCCGATTTCCGGCTTAATGATGTCGCTTCTTCACGTTTTGTGATAAGAACTCCATCTATATTATGGTCAATATGATCCTTATGCTGTGTAAAATCCTTTTGAGGTTGCTGTTCATCGTCATGCACTAAATCACTCTTTACTCCGAAAGCAAGTTCACGGTCGTAAAGGCAGCAGCCAGGTAAAGCATTATAGACAGCATCTTTGGCCAGAAATTTTTCATTGTCGTGACCTGCTTCTGCAATTTTCTGCAAAATTATGTCTGATGAGGTTTTAGCAGGGTCGAATTCCAGAACTACAGTCTGAGTTTCAGAGTTCCAGTTTGCGCCGGACGCGCCGGCTTCTTTTGCCGCTTTTTCAATCCTGGCTTTGCAGGAACCACAGTTTCCTTTTACAAAAAAAGTGTTCGTCGGCAAAGCTGTTAGATTGTTTACGGGTTGTTCCGGACTCTTTATGAGTGACGGTGTTCTTTCATACAGGCAGCAGCCCGGAAGGTTTTTGTATACTGTGTCTGGCGCAGAATACTTCTCATTGTCATGACCCACATCTGCAATTTTTTTTAATAGGGTGTCTCCTGTAACTGTGGAGGGGTCATATTTCACACTTAGAGTTTGTGTGGCGGCATTCCAGTTAGCGGAGGTGGCGCCCGCATTTTTCGCGGTAGTTTCAATTCTGTCTTTACACATACCGCATTCGCCTTTCACTTTAAAGGTTGATTCGGTAATGGTTTGGGCAGCTATAGTTTGGGTAAGGAATAGGGTGATAATAAGAATACTTCTTAATAAAGTTTTCATCGTTAAAATTTAGATTAATTAAAAGAAAATTTGCTCTAAGGACGGACCTTAGGCATAGACTCAGGAAATTAACCTATTTTGGGAGGTTGCCAGATTCTGGCAGTCGGATCGGAAAAGTCCGGACTTAAGTAGCAAAAATCCATATCGGAACGGCCTGCAACCAAAAGCCTGGTTACAGTGAGAAGTTCCGGTGTAACGGATGAGAATACTGATGTTGATGTACAGGTACGGCAGCTGCTACAATCGCTACCACAGGATTTCTTATCTTCACCATGGCAGGGCTTCGGATCTTTCTGTTCAGAAGGACAGCAGTCGCCCAATCCGGTTGTTGTGCAGCAGGATTGTGGCTTAATTTGGGCAAAGACGTTCTGTTTGGGTATAATAAAAACACCCAAACAAAAAATAATCACCAATATGTGAAGTTTCCTTGCCATTTATGGCGCAAAATTACGAATTTTATTTTAACGGTGCACCAACAGCTATGTCGCATCTGTGCCCGGGCTCACCGTGTGCAGGATTAAGTCCCGCCTTACCGCTGGCTGCGGCTGCAGGTTTACTTGCAACGTTATAAGCCATGGGGTCTGGAGTAGACTTGGCTGGTACTATACCCGCAGGTGCTGCAGTGCTGGTTGTGCTCTTCGCAGGGCTGTTAAGCGGGGCTCCTACTGAAATATCGCAACGGTGTCCTGGCTGTCCGTGTGGCGGGTTCATACCCGGAGCAGTGGACGGAGCGGGAGCAGGTGTTACATTATAAGCAGCCGGATCTTTCTGAGCGGAGTTCGGAGTTATACTCTGTGGAGCTGCTGCAGGAGTTTTCGCTGCTGAATTTAAGGGCGCACCTACCGGAATTTCGCACTTATGTCCAGGCTGTCCGTGTGGAGGGTTAGTGCCGGGCGCTGTCTGCTGTACACCAGCTGTTGGCTGAGACGCTCCTGGAACTGAGGAAGTAACGCCAGCCGGCAACAGCATATTTGATGCCTGCGTTTTAGCCGCATCGGAATTGGTATTTGCAGAAGTCGTAGTGGCTGAATCTTTCAGATAGGTCGGCTTCTGGTTTTTTTCGCATGAGCTAAGTGCCAAAACGGCACCAAGTATAAATAGTGTGCTAATTTTCATATCGTTATCTCTAATTCAGCAAAAGTAGGAAATTCCTGCGACATTGCATTATCCGTTTGTTTTTTGTTGAATTTTACAATTTACGCAGGAAAACAGGCTGAAAAAATTACATTTGCAGTTGTAATAAAACTGAACAGCTTATGAAAAATGTATTTGTATTATGTTTTGTGTTTATTTCCGTACTGGGGTTTTCGCAGGACAGGAAAGGAATGGGTCAGAATTTCGTGAAGGCTATGTTTTCTGAGAAGGAGGCTGAAAAGGCCTATACAATGTTTAACGGAACAATTAAAGATCAGCTGCCACTGACGGACTTTAAGACTGTTGGCAGCGAAATCATGGGTCAGGTTGGGCCTTTCAAAAAGATTTTAGAAGTTAACAGTGAAGAGGATACTTACTATTTCTACTCTGAATTTGAGAAAAGCAGCCTGGATGTCCAGATTACTTTTAACGGGGAGAACAAAATTGTTGGTTTTTATTTTGTTCCTCATAAAGAATTTGCAGCTGAGCCTAAGAAGTAAGTCCAAAGCTCAGATCATCAGCTAAAAAAACACCTCGCGGCTTAATGCATGAGGTGTTTTTCTTTAATACCGATCCGGTGTTGTTTAGTTTTTCACCAGCAGGCGGAAACCTTCACCGTGTACGTTTATGATTTCCAGGCCTTCATCGTCACGAAGGAGTTTGCGGAGTTTAGCAATGTATACATCCATACTTCTCGCTGTAAAGTAGTTTTCCTTTTTCCAGATTTTCCTTAGTGCCAGATCGCGGGGCATGAAATCGTTCCTGTGCTGGCATAGGAGTTTCAGAAGTTCATTTTCCTTAGGAGAAAGCTTATACTCGTTATCTCCTACCCGGAGTTGGCGCAGCATGGAATCAAAAAAGATATTACTGATCTTGAACTGTTCCTGCTCGTCATTCTCCACAGCGGCACTGCGCTGCAGGATGGCTTTAATTTTATAAAGCAGCAGTTCCGTGTCGAATGGTTTTGTTATATAATCGTCGGCACCTAACTGGTAACCCTTCAGGATGTCTTCCCTTAAATTTTTGGCGGTAAGAAAGATTATTGGGGTGTTCTTATCAATTTTCTTTACATCCTCAGCTAATGAGAAGCCGTCTTTTTTCGGCATCATCACATCAAAGATGCAGATGTCGAATTCATTCTCTGTAAATTCCTTTAAGCCCTGCTCCCCATCAACAGCGAGTGTTACCTCAAAATTATTGATGGTTAAGTAGTCCTTCAGAACTGCACCAAAACTTTGGTCATCTTCTACCAGTAGGATCCTGTTATTCATTATGTTATTTTTTAGTTTGTTTGCATTATAATACCTGATTCATAGGCAGTTTTATGGTAAAGGTGCTTCCTTTGCCTTTGCGCGACTCCACCAATACCTGTCCTTTGTGGAGTTCAATTATTTTCTTCACGTAAGACAAGCCAAGTCCCTGGCCTTTCACATTGTGAATGTTACCTGTTTCCTCGCGGAAGAATTTGTCGAAAATCCTTTTATTGTTGTCTATGTCCAGACCAATTCCCCTGTCTGAGATTTCAATGACATACCAATTGCCTTCATTTTGGGTTTTTACAAATATTTCAGGTGTTTCGGGTGAATATTTATTCGCATTATCCAACAGATTGATCAGCGCGTTTGAGATATGAAATTCATCCACTTTTACAATGTAACGGTCTGCCGTGAATTCCTGTTCCAGTGTGCCGTTACGCTGTGCGATGATGAGTCCGAAACTTTCAGTAATCTCCTTAATAAGATTGCGGAGGTTGGTTTCCTTCAGGAAAAGCTGCACTTCATTTCTTTCCAGCTTGCTCATGTTCAGTACGTTTTCCACCTGCTTTTTCATGCGCAGATTTTCCTGTTTTATAAGCTGTGAATAGTATTTCACCTTTTCCGGATTGGTGGCAATCTTATCATTAGCAAGTGAATCAGTAGCTACCGAAATAGTGGCCAGCGGTGTTTTGAACTCATGCGACATATTATTGATGAAATCTGTTTTAACCTCAGCAATTTTCTTCTGCCTCATCATGTAGTTAATGGAGATGATGTAGATTCCCAAAATGGTTAGTAAAGACATGAAGGTACCCAACAGCATGGGAAGGTTGTTTTTTGCCAGAGAATATCCCTTTCTGGGGAAAACTAAAGAGAGACTGTACAAAGTTCTGTCTCTGCTGTCTGCAAAAAGAGGATAGGTATAGCTGTCCGCATTTTTTTCAACCTTATAAATTTCGTTGGCTACCGAAGTCAGATTATTCTTACTGTCCATAATTCCATAACCAAACTTGGTATCTATGCCCTTAAGTCGGAGTTCACGGGAGACCACAGAGTCCAGGATCGCCGGAACCACGCGCTTTTCCACCGGCAGATTACTCCCACTTAGTTTTGCAAATTCCCGCAAAGTAAATTCGCCACTTTGGATAGACCGGTTCAGGTCTTCTGTAAGAAGTTCGGGTGCTGATGAATCCCTGCGCAGACGAATCAAGGCTTCGTCTGTATACATAGTGGTTACCTTCAGGCTGTCGCCGCGCTGCGAAATAGGAATATCCTTATTTTCTATGATGTTTTTGGAATACGTAATGGTCCGGCGGCTGGCAGAGTCTTCCACCTGCTGTATGGCAGTCACTGAAGGCTGCGTGCTCCCCATTACATCCTTATTCAGATTTTTGTACTGAGCGTAATATTTTTCCACCTCAATATCAGTCATTTTTTTTGCTGATGACTCCAAAGCCGCATGCACCTTATTGGAGAAATCCTGCTCCAGGGCTTCATAATAGCTCTTCAGCCAGTAAAACTGGAGCGCAACGAAGACCACAAGGGATATCGTCATAAATACTGATATAATTGGGATAAATTTGTTATTCATGAACCTTTTAGATTTCAGGTGTTAAAATTACTGATTTTAAGAATGTAAATTTAATAATTCAACTGATATAATATTAAAATTTTCTTAAAAACGATTCTTTTAACGGTTTATTATAAATTGAATGACTGTTTTGTAACGCGGTTAATTTCTATTTTTTTAATTTTGAAATATAATACCTAGAGATGAAGGACAAAACTATAGTTCAGATTGACCGGGAAGCGGCCACAATGTTTATAATGAGAGTTTTTGCTGCTGAAGTATCTGCGGTTTGGAAACACTTTTCCGAAAAGGAATTATTGGACAGCTGGTGGGCGCCGAAGCCGTGGAAATGCGAAACCAAAAGTCTGGACTTTTCGGAAGGCGGAGTCTGGCAGTATGCGATGGCTGGACCGGAGGGCGAACGCCATCACGCTGGAGTGCGGTACAGTGAAATTATGTTCCACCGCAGTATCGCCTGGTCTGATTATTTTTCAGATTCGGCTGGCAATATTGATACGGATAAACAAGTCGTCGACTGGCTTATTGGTTTTACCGGTGTTCAGGAAGGGACTAAACTAACAGTGAACCTTCATTTTAAATCAACAGCGGAATTGGAAAAGATCCTCAACTTTGGTTTTGCAGAGGGTTTTAGTGCAGGTCTTGACAATTTGGAACAGGCTCTGAATTCCAGATAGTACTATTAAAAGGTTTAAAAAAGCTCTTCATCCATAAAATACTGGATGATTGCTTTTTTCATCAGCAGTTGCTGCTCATTCGGTTTCAGTTCAGGAAGTTGCTCCACTTCGCTGAAATGTGGAAAGCCGTCCTTGTCGTAATGTGAAAATTTGTAGTATCCAAAAGGTTCAAGCAGCCGGCATACTGCAATATGAAGGATATTCAGTTTGTCATCTTTTGTGTATTTCTGCTGGCCGCTGCCAAGTTCCTGTACACCGATCAGAAAAAGTATGGTGTCCAGTGAGGGATGTTTTTCGGTGTCGAAATTTTCCACAAAGAAATTTTCAACATTTGCCCACAATTCTCCTTCAGTTAAATTGTTCATTATTCTTTTTTTCAAGTTTTAATAAAAATGCAAACTCCAGTGCATCCTCTTTCAGGCTTTCAAACCTTCCGCTGGCGCCGCCGTGTCCAGAGCTCATGTCCGTTTTAAAGATCAGTATATTGTTGTCTGTTTTCAATTCCCGCAATTTTGCTGTCCACTTGGCCGGTTCCCAATACTGAACCTGTGAATCGTGCAGTCCGGTCGTAATCAGCATATTGGGATAGGCCTTTGCTTCCACGTTGTCATACGGCGAATAGGATTTCATATAATGATAATACTCACTGTCATTTGGGTTTCCCCACTCGTCATATTCCCCGGCAGTCAGCGGAATGGTTTCGTCCAGCATTGTGGTTACCACGTCCACAAACGGTACCTGAGCGATAACTCCGTTAAACAGTTGGGGTTCAAAATTTATTACAGCACCCACCAGCAGGCCTCCCGCAGAACCACCCATTCCATACAGGTGAGCTGGTGAGGTGTATTTGGAGGAAATGAGATATTTGGCAACATCAATAAAGTCGTAGAAGGTATTCTTCTTCTCCAGCATACGGCCTTCTTCGTACCATTCGCGGCCCAGATATTCGCCACCACGGATATGAGCAATGGCATATATGAAGCCGCGGTCCAGCAGTGAAAGGCGCACATTGGAGAATCCGGCATCTACGGTATGTCCGTAACTTCCGTAACCGTACATAAGAAGAGGGGTTTCCGGGCTTTTTGGTGTGTTTTTATGATAGACCAACGAGACCGGAATCATCGTTTCTCCATCACGCGATTTTGCCCACAGGCGTTCAGAAATGTAATTTTCGGGGCTGAAATTGCCGCCCAAAACTTCCTGTTGCTTCAGCAAGGTAGTGGTGCGCGCGCCCATGTCATACTCGTACGCGGTGGTGGGCTGGGTGAGTGAGGTATAACCGTAACGGAGTTTATCAGTGTCAAATTCCAGATTAAGGCTGATAAATGCTGTATAAGTAGGATCCGAAAAAGGCAGATAGTGACTTTCAGCATTTCTGGTGTCGGTAACTTTTAACTGTAAAAGTCCTTCCTTACGTTCTTCAACAACTAAAAAGTTCCTGAATATTTCAAAACCTTCAAGTAAAACATCCTCGCGGTGAGGCACAATATCTGTCCAGTTTTCAATTCCCGGAGTGCTGACCGGAGTTTTTACAAGTTTAAAGTTAAAGGCGTCATCGGCATTTGTAATAATATAGAAATCATCAGCGAAATGTTCTACAGAATATTCCAGCTCATCAGCCCTGGGCTGCAGGATTTTCCATTCACCCAGGGGATTATTGGCGGAAATAAAGCGGTGTTCGTCTGATAGGGTGCTGGAACTGCCAATAAATATATATTCAAGTGACTTTGTTTTGTACACATGTACGTCAAACGCTTCGTCTTTCTCATGATATACCTCAGCATCTTCCTGAGAAGTTGTCCCGATTTTGTGTCTGAATACTTTATAGGCACGCAGGTTTTCATCCTTACGTATGTAGAAAATATACTGGTTATCTGCAGACCACACGGCTTTACCGGTACAGTTTTCAATGATGTCAGCCAGTACTTCGCCTGTGTTTAGGTTTTTAATTTGAATGGTGTAAATCCTTCTTCCGACAGTATCGGTGGAGTAAGCGCCCAAACGGTTGTCAGGACTTGCTGCAGCACTGCCAAGATCGAAATATTCGTAACCTTGGGCAAGTTCATTGGCATCGAGCATCACTTCCTCTGGGCTTTCCAGAGTAAGGTGCTTCCTGCAGAAAATGGGATACTCCTTTCCCTTCTCATACCTAACTATATACCAGTAGCCATTAAAAAAATACGGAATAGATTCGTCATCTTTTTTGTAGCGTGCCTTCATTTCCCGGAACAGTTCCTCCTGCAGCTGCTCAGTGTCTTTCATCACAAAATCGGCATATTCGTTTTCTGACTCCAGATATGCAGTTACTTCAGGATTCTCTCTTTCGTTCATCCAGAAATAAGGGTCGCTTCGGCGGTCGCCGTGTTTTTCCAGGATCTTTTCTATTTTCTTGGCTTGGGGAATGTTCATTTTCTTATAAAAGATGTCAAAGATAATTAATTTAGAGCAGTGGAGTTCGCTATCGCACTTATCGGTTACTTTTAAACCGGGGATAGGTCTTCCTTAATGCGGTTTCGTGACCTGGGGCAAACTGAGCTGCATTTTAAACAAAAAATCCGTCCCAGCCAGGAACGGATTGTATAGCCAGGATACCAAGGGTATCACTTATTCATATTTCTAATGTACTTTTCGATAGCCATAGTCATAGAAGGGGTTTCCTTCGTAGGCGCCATAACATTCACCATAAGTCCGGTTTCTTCTGCAGCACTTTGTGTTGTAGGGCCAAATACAGCAATTTTGGTATCGCCCTGCTTAAAGTCTTTAAAATTCTGATGAAGCGACTTGATTCCCTGCGGACTGAAAAACACCAGCATATCGTAATCCTGTATCGTTATATCCGTTAGGTCAGAACAAACGGTTCTGTACATAATTGCACGGGTCCATTCGACATTTGCTTTGTCCAGAATAACAGGGATATCAGGACTCAACACATCTGAAGATGGGAGAAGATATTTTTCCGAAGGGAACTTCTTAAAAAGTGGTGCCAGGTCTGCAAAGGTTTTTTCACCAAAGCTGATCTTTCTTTTCCTGTATACTATATGTTTCTGAAGATAGTTGGCAATGGCCTCACTCTGGCAAATGTACCGCATGGAGTCCGGTACGCTGAAACGCATCTCCTCCGCCAGGCGGAAATAATGGTCAATTGCATTTTTGCTTGTGAAAATAATACCTGTAAACTGCGAAAGGTCAATCTTTTGTGTTCTGAGTTCCTTGTTGTCCAGACCTTCCACATGGATGAACGGACGGAAATCTATTTTGATTTTTTCCTTTTTCGCCATCTCCAGATACGGTGAAGATTCACTTGGTGGCGGCTGAGAAACAAGAATAGATTTAATTTTCATATTAATTTGTGTTTAAAAAAATAACATTTTCCAAAGCGCCATTATAGGTATAAATTGGAGCGTGCAAATATACAAAAATTTATAATACCACTCATTAGGCAGAATGTGGTTTTTGTGAAAGATGTAAAATAACACTTTGAATATGAAAACGATTCCAAAGAACAAAATGTAATATACTAACGCTTCACTCTTATCTATGGGAAAATAATAATGGCCAATGCACAGGCCCATAATAATTAGCGAAAGTACAAAATAGAACCTTGTAGCCGTGAAGCAGAAGGAGTTCCAGCGTCTGGAAAAGCCTACGCTCTGGTAAAAAAGATAGCTTAGGGCAGCTTTACCCATATAAAACAGGATAAGGCACAGAAATGTGAATCCAAACTTGTTGAACTGCAGGCCAAGAACTTCAGGCAGCGAAAGAAATCTCGGGACTGTGGGCACATATTGTGAAATAAGAGCAGCCACGCTCAGGCAGTACGCGAAGGAGACAATGACCCACGTGATAACAACATTACTCGCGTCAGTAATATCCTGCATCAGGAAACGTTTTATATTTATACCCCGATGCAGCGAAGACAGCATGAACACGTACAGAAAGCAGGAAAGCAGCAGAATGGCAATCACCCAGTCATAGCTCTCGGTAAGACGAAGTTGGTTGGCGAAGGGTGTTTCTGCAATTATTTGTAACATTTGTGCAAAAATAGGATTATTTTAAAAACCAAAAAGCAGTCTTGAAATTACACTATCTTTGCACCCGTAAATGAAGAAACTCGTTATCATACCCACTTATAATGAGCGTGAAAACATTCAGGGCATTATAGCCGAGGTGTTTGCTCTGGAACAGGATTTTCACGTACTCGTGGTGGATGATTCCTCACCGGACGGGACTGCTGATCTTGTAAAGAAGCTACAGGAAAAATACCCCCACCATCTGCATTTAAGTGTCCGTAAAGTAAAGGACGGATTAGGCAAGGCCTATATTCACGGATTCCGATGGGCACTGCAGAACGGTTATGACTATATTTTTGAGATGGACGCCGATTTTTCGCACAATCCTGCTGATCTGCCGCGGATGTTCGAGGCATGTCTTACTGCCGACATGAGCGTGGGTTCCCGCTATTCCAACGGTGTAAATGTGGTTAACTGGCCTATGGGACGGGTTTTGCTTTCTTATTGTGCGTCAAAATACGTACGTTTTGTTTTGGGTATTCCGGTGCATGATACCACTGCAGGATTTGCCTGCTTTTCACGAAAAGTTCTGGAAGAAATCGGACTGGATAATGTGAACCTTAAAGGCTATGGTTTTCAGGTAGAAATGAAATTCCGTGCTTTTAAAAAAGGGTTCAGGATTGTAGAGGTGCCTATTATATTTACGAACAGGGTTAGGGGAGAGAGCAAGATGAACGGCGGTATCATTGGTGAAGCAGTTTTTGGTGTCCTTCACCTGAAGTGGCAGTCATTAATTGGAAAATTATAAAGGGAATGAAACAGTTTCTGTTTTTTTGTACGTTTACCTTTTTTCTGGCCTGCTCAGATTATGTGGAGCGGCCGGGTAAACTTCTTGATGAGGATACGATGTCCGAAATCATAGCTGAAATGACTGTTCAGGAAGAGTTGCTCAGGCTGAATCCAAAAAGTAATATGGAAAATGCAACCAGATTTGTGCTTAAAAAACATGAAATTAGTGCGGCCGATTTTACAGCCAGCTATAAATATTATGCTACAAGCCGCAAGTTGCAGGGGATACTGACGGAAGCTCAGAACATCATCAAAAACAGTCATCCGAAGGCGGACACATACATTGAAAACGAACTTAAGAAAATAAAAAAGCAGGAACTTCCCAGTAATTAATATGCAGCCATTTTTTCAAATAAATAAAATTTCAGAAGGTAAAGCACGCGCAGGTATCCTCACAACAGATCACGGGCAGATACAAACGCCAATGTTCATGCCAGTGGGTACGGTAGCTTCGGTAAAAACAGTACACCAGCGTGAACTGAAGGACGATATAAAAGCACAGATTATTTTAGGAAATACCTATCACCTACTGCTTCGTCCGGGAATGGACATCATGACACGGGCCGGCGGTCTGCACAAATTTATGAACTGGGAGTTGCCTATCCTTACAGATTCAGGCGGCTATCAGGTATTCTCATTGGCAGCATCGCGTAAAATGACGGAGGAAGGTGTAAAGTTTAAATCGCATATAGACGGGAGCGTTCAGTTTATCTCTCCGGAGAAATCAATGGAGATTCAAAGGCAGATCGGTGCCGATATTTTCATGGCTTTTGATGAATGTACTCCATATCCGTGCGAATACAATCAGGCCAAAACATCAATGGAACTGACCCATCGCTGGCTTAAAAGATGTATAGACTGGTGCGCGGAGAATCCTGAGATGTACGGACACCAACAACATCTTTTTCCTATTGTGCAGGGGTCTACGTATGCGGATCTGCGTAAAATTTCGGCTGAGGTAATTTCCGAAAGCAATGCTGTGGGAAACGCCATCGGTGGGCTTTCCGTTGGTGAGCCTGAAGACGAAATGTACCGTATTACCGATATCGTAACGGATGTTCTTCCCAAGGAGAAACCCAGATATCTGATGGGTGTGGGTACTCCATGGAATATTCTGGAATCCATTGGCCTCGGTATCGATATGATGGATTGTGTAATGCCTACCCGAAATGCGCGGAATGCTATGCTATTCACCTGGAATGGTGTGATGAATATGAAAAACCAGAAATGGAAAGACGATTTTTCACCTTTGGACGAGTTTGGAACCAGTTACGTAGACCGAGAGTACAGTAAAGCCTATGTGAGGCATCTTTTCGTATCCAAAGAGTATCTGGCAAAACAGATTGCCTCCATCCATAACCTGGCATTTTACCTGGATCTTGTAAGAGTAGCCCGTGAGCATATACTGGCCGGAGATTTTTACCAGTGGAAGGACTCAGTGATGCCGGCTTTGCGCCAGCGTTTGTAATTATTCAGCAGTTTCATGGGGATTGTAGACCGTTATATCATCAAAAAATACCTGGGAACCTTCGGTTTCATTTTGCTGCTGCTCTCTACAGTGGTATTGGTAATTGATGTGCAGGCCAAAAAGCCGCGTATTGAAGAAAACGGTTTTCAGCTTTCGGAATTCCTGACGCAGTATTACCCGTTTTGGATCATTTACCTGGTTATGACATTCATGTCTATTCTCGTATTTATTGCAGTGATTTTCTTTACATCACGTATGGCCAATAATACTGAGATTGTTGCTATAATCAGCAGTGGTGCCAGTTTCCACCGTTTTGCAAGGCCTTATTTTATAACGTCCCTTTTTATAGGGCTCTTTTCGCTCGTTATTAATCACTATGTTCTGCCGTGGGCCAACATCCAGAAAAATGAACTGGAGGCCTACACCATGAATGCGCGAAAGCGGGAGCAAATCATCGGAAGTGCACCCGTATCGGCACAGATAAATGTGAACGAATATATCTTCATCCACAGTTATAACAAAAAAGAAAAGAGGGGATCCGGATTTGCCTACAGGAAGTATGATAAAGACAAGAGGTTGGTCTACCAACTTTTAGCTGCAGAGATGTATTGGGATGATGCAAAACAACATTTCGTGTTAAGCAGTTTCCACGAAAAAACGGTCAATAAGGACGATTCTGAAAAATTGACAAGTGGTGCAGAGATATTCAGGAAGTTTGGGTTTCCGCCTGAAGAGCTGTTTCCGGACCAGCTCTTGGGTCAGACCAAGACCACACCTGAGCTGTTAAGATTTATTGACCGTGAACGGGAGAAGGGCAACAGCAATCTGAATACCTACCTGAACGAACTATACCAACGTACTGCAATGCCTGTTTCCGTAATAGTTCTCACTTTTCTGGCGCTTGCACTTGCTTCTGAGAAAAAGCGCGGTGGTTTGGGAGTAAACCTGGCCATAGGGATTGCATTGGCCTTTATTTTTGTTTTTTCATTTGAAGCGCTCAAAGTAGTATCCGAGAATAAGACCCTGCCACCGGTGGTAGCCATGTGGCTGCCGAATATGGTCTTTGCTCCGCTTGCTGCGATACTTTACTTTCGAAGAGCGAATCAGTAAAGCATTTCTATTTCCTTGTGGTAGAACTTCTGCAGACCGTCGTGCTCAAGCTCAATCCATATGTTCCCTAATTCATCTGCGTGAGAAATCATGCCATTTTGACTACTATTATTTTTTTTGAAAACTGCAACCTCCTTTTTTCGGTAGAGGAAAGTATTGTAACATTGCAGTACATCCTGTCCTGTGGGATTATCTTTAGCTTTACATATCAGAAAATTATAAAGGGCTTCAGCGGTTTCGGTAAGAGGAAATGGGATTCCGGTCTGTGTGAGCAGTGACCCGGCCCTGGGCAGGTCTTCAAAATTTTCCTGCTGTACATTGATGCCTATTCCCACAATATAGTACTGGTGGTGCAGCACCTTCTTTTTCTCAATCAGCATTCCACATACTTTTTTATTTCCGATGATGAGGTCATTGGGCCACTTAATTCTTACTTCATGCTTTGTCAGATTGGCTGCAAATTCGCGAACCGCCAGCGCGGTATAAAAGTTGAATAAAGAATCGGAAGTCTTAACATAGTTTTCAGGAATTGCCACGGTAAGCGCGATGTTTTTACATTCAGAGGTTTTCCACCCGTTACCATACTGTCCGCGACCATTGGTCTGATTGAAAGTGTAAACACCTGAAAAATGATTGCTGCCGGCATGGATGTATTTCAGAATCTCATCATTAGTGGAGCCGCATTCCTTCAGGTATATCAGGGTGGTCATTTATGAAAGTTTTAAGACTGTTGAGAATGTTAAAGTAAAGAAAAAAGAATAAATTTGCAGATTATACCAATTTTAATGAATAACAATACAGCTAAGCAAGCACTAATAGATAAAATCGTTGATGCAGTACAGGATACAAAGGGTGAAGATATAATGATTTTCGACCTTTCAAAGATAGAGAATTCCGTAGCGGAAACATTCATCATCTGTAGCGCAAACTCAAATACTCAGGTTTCGGCAATTGCCGGTAATATCGAAAAGAAAGTCCGTAATGATCTTCAGGAACGTCCATGGCATGTGGAAGGTTCCGAGAATGCTATGTGGGTTCTTGTAGACTACGTTTCCGTAGTCGTTCACATATTCCAGAAACATATACGGGAATATTATGATATAGAGGAGTTGTGGGGCGATGCACAGATAACCAGGATAGAAGCTTAATTTAAAAAAAATTTGAATGAATAATAAAGGATTTAACTGGTTTTTTCCCATAGCCATTTTGGCATTCCTTCTGTTCTTTGGTCGGGGGCTTTTTATGCCTTCTTCCAGTTCCGAGATTACGGAAGAGCAGTTTTTTGATATGATGAAGGAGGGGAAAGTCCAGAATATCAAAGCATACAGAGACAATTTCACGGCAGATGTATTCCTGACGCCTGAGGCCCGTACCGCTCTGGCTAAAAATGCGGAAGGAAGTAAGAGTCCCTTTGCAGCGCTGGAAACAACTCCGGGTGCAGATTATAATCTGAAGTTCGGTGAACTTAGACTTCTCATGGAGAAGTTTGATAAAGTAAAAGCCGAGAATCCGCAACTTAAGACCACTATTAATGTGGATACTGCCGGCAGTTTAATGGAAAGTTTTCTTATACAGATCGCAGTGGGTCTGATTATTCTGTCAATCATCTACTTCATTTTCTTCAGGAAAATGGCTGGTGGCGGCGGTCCTGGCGGCCAGATTTTCTCAATAGGAAAATCACGTGCGAAACTTTTTGACGAAAAAGACAAAGTTCAGACCACATTTAAGGATGTAGCAGGACTGGAAGGTGCCAAAGAGGAAGTGCAGGAAGTAGTAGACTTTCTTAAAAACTCCGAAAAATACACGAAACTTGGTGGTAAGATCCCGAAAGGCGTACTGCTTGTAGGTCCTCCCGGAACGGGTAAAACCCTTTTGGCAAAAGCCGTAGCTGGTGAAGCTAAAGTGCCGTTTTTTTCCCTGTCAGGTTCCGATTTTGTGGAAATGTTTGTAGGTGTGGGTGCTTCCCGCGTCAGGGATTTGTTTGCACAGGCAAAAGCAAAATCGCCCGCCATTATATTTATTGATGAGATTGATGCCATTGGCCGCGCAAGAGGTAAGGGTAATTTCACAGGCGGGAATGATGAACGTGAGAACACGCTGAACCAACTCCTTACGGAGATGGATGGTTTCGGTACAGATACTAACGTAATTGTAATGGCCGCGACCAACAGAGCGGATATCCTGGATAAAGCGCTCATGAGAGCCGGACGTTTCGACCGCTCCATCTACGTGGATTTACCTGAATTACATGAGCGACGCTCAATTTTTGATGTACATCTTTCCAAAATTAAGCTGGATGATAACATTGACAGGGAGTTTCTGGCTAAGCAGACCCCTGGTTTCAGCGGTGCTGATATTGCTAATGTTTGTAATGAAGCCGCACTTATTGCTGCACGGAACAACCATGAATCAGTAACGAAGCAGGATTTCCTGGATGCGGTAGATCGTATCATTGGTGGACTGGAGAAGAAGAATAAAGCCATTAAACCATCCGAAAAGCGCCGTGTTGCCTACCATGAGGCTGGTCATGCTGCCATATCCTGGCTGGTGGAACATGCCGCACCTTTGCTAAAGGTGACCATCGTTCCCCGTGGACGTTCCCTGGGAGCTGCGTGGTATCTGCCGGAAGAGAGATCACTTACAACCACCGAGCAGATGTATGATGAACTATGTGCAACACTGGGTGGCCGGGCTGCTGAGCAAACAGTATTCGGTAATATTTCTACAGGTGCACTTTCGGATCTTGAACGCGTAACCAAGCAGGCTCAAGCTATGGTAACCATATACGGCCTTAATGATAAAGTAGGTAACATCTCTTATTACGACAGTTCAGGACAGAGCGAGTACAGTTTCGGAAAACCTTATTCTGAGGAAACCGCAAAAATGATAGACCAGGAGATCTCAAAAATTATCGAAAATCAGTACACACGTGCATTGGATATTCTGTCGGAAAACCGTGATAAACTGGATAGCCTTGCTAAAAAACTTCTGGAGAAGGAAGTTATTTTCCGCGAGGACCTGGAAGAAATCTTCGGGAAGAGAGCATGGGATCCGGAGCTTACAGAACATCCTGTAAGTACAGTTGCAGGATCCGCAGCTGAGACAGCCCCCACAGCAGTTCCAGACGAGAATACTGCGGCGCCGGAAAGCCCGACGCAACTGTAAAGAGTAAAATTTCCCGGCATTGATGTTCAAGCAGATCAATTCCGGGTATTTTTTGTCATTATATCAGGGTTTCCGGTGATTAACTGAAATATTTTATACTTTTGTATTGATATACTAATTGAACGAAGTTGAGCTTATTTAAAAAATTTGTCGGCAAGATAATGAACCAGTCTGAGGAAACGGAAAATCAGAGCCTGGAAAAACTTGGAGATTCGCTTAAAAATGCGGACCTCGACTACAAGTTTGCGCAGCTTTTTACCCATTCCGGTGGATTTTTTAATTACTGTGCAGATGAAGCTGAAGCACTTCAAATCCTGAATCAGATTGTAAAAATTGAACAGCTTAAATCAGTTTTCTGCTGTGACCGGGACCTAAAGAATTTTCTTGACGTTATAAAAGTTCCGTTCACCGATAATCTTGAACTTGCAAATGACGCAGCCTTTATCACATGCGAATATCTGATTGCTTATGATGGCAGGATAATGCTTTCGCACAATAATATTAAGCACTTCCACTCATCACGTTTACCTGAGAAGATAATTGTGATGGCAAATGTTTCCCAGATTGTATCCAACCTTAACGAAGCTATGAGCAAGATCAAGCGCAATGGTAACGTGAAGAACCTCACTTCAATCAGTGGAAACCAAAACAAACTGGACGCCCCTACACGTAACAGCACGAAACTTTTCCTTCTTCTTATTGAAGACTAGTAACTAACAGTATTGCCTTGGACAAAAATTTAATTCAGCGTACCATCTCTGGTTTGGTATATATCCTGATCATTATGGCCTGTGTGCACCCGGCAGGTGCAGAAACTGTTAACAGAATCTTCCCGGACGCGGCTAAACAGCACTACCTCTATTACGGTCTTATAGCCTTGTTGTTCTTAGGTTCGGTGTGGGAATGTATGAAGATCATGAAATTTGGCACCGGATACGAGCGCTGGATTGTACTGCCGCTTGCTTTTTTTGTTTTCTACCTTTTCAGTAAAAGATATTTCAATTTTGGATTCTACTACGATTTCAGGCTGTCTGAAATACTTGCGCTGTCGCTGATCCTGATTGCAGTAGTCACATTGTTTAAATACAGTTCAGAACTTTACTACGACAGTGGCAAACTCATATTTACGGTAATATACACAGCCCTGCCGTTGGGTTTCGCACTTGGTCTGCCAAAATATTCCGCGTATCAGAATACCTTCAGTCTGGAGGTGTTTTTCCTGTTTATCCTGATCTGGAGCAGTGATACTTTTGCCTATCTTACAGGAAAGTTTTTCGGAAAACATAAGATGGCGCCTAAGATATCACCCAAGAAAACCTGGGAAGGTTTTGCCGGTGGCGTGGTGCTTACAGTTATACTGGCATTTTTTGTAGATAAATATTTTCCGGAGCTTCGCGGTAACTGGATGATCGTTGGTGCATTGATTGCCATCTTTGCGCCACTTGGCGATTTGGTAGAGAGCCAGTTGAAGCGCAGTTTCGCTGTAAAGGATTCCGGCAATCTGATTCCGGGACACGGTGGTATTTTAGACCGGTTGGATAGCTTTATTATCTGTGCGCCTGTAGTATATTTGTATTTTATATTAGAAAAACTTATTTAATATCATGAAACTTCACCGGGAATCCAAAGGGACCATTGTTGTTGCTACCCTTATTTTTGCAGTACTGAGCTTTTTAGCTGTATATTTTCTGGAGCTCTGGGCCCTGGTCGTGATTATTCCGCTCCTTATAATCTACGCACTTGTCTTTTGGTTTTTCCGTGTACCGAACCGCGATATTGAAGATCATACAGAAAATGTGATTGCGCCAGTAGATGGCAAGGTTGTTATGATTAAAGAAGTGGATGAGGACGAATTTATTAAAGGAAAAGCTATTCAGGTTTCCATTTTTATGTCGCCTCTTAATGTGCATATTTGCCGCTATCCCGTGTCCGGTAAAGTGGTTTACAAAAAATATCATCCCGGGAAATATCTGGTTGCCTGGCATGAAAAATCCTCCACAGAAAATGAAAGAACTACGGTGGCGGTGGAAAGTCTAACGAACCATCAGGTAGTCTTCAGACAGATTGCCGGATATGTAGCACGCAGAATTGTCTTCAGTTGTAATGAAGGTGACAGTGCAAAGGCCGGTCACGAATTTGGTTTCATAAAATTTGGTTCGAGAATGGATGTATTTCTGCCCCTGGACACCGAAATCATCTGCAAAATTGGTGATAAAACCAAAGGAGGAGTTGATATTATTGCAAGAATGAAAACTTAACCAGCACCCTAAACTTATTAGAGAGTCCGGCATTGCCGGATTTTTTTTGTATATTTTGACAAACAAAATAAGAATGTTAAAAATACTTACCTATAATTTACTGATTTCTCTGTTTATTATAATGCTGCTGGGGTGCAAAGAAGAATCAGACCTAAAACATTTGGAGCTGCAAAAACGTGATTCCTTACTTACGGTTAAGGAAAAGGAGTTCGCACTGAAAGCTGCAGACTATAAGTCCTTACTGGAACTCCGGGACAGTCTTACTGCGATGAAGGACAGTGTTGCTGTAAATCCCTTGCCGGTAGATATCACAGGCAACTGGACCGGAAAGATCGTTTGCACTCACTCCAACTGTACGGATTATGTAGTAGGAGACGTACGTACAGACGAATGGAACCTTTCTGTGGATGATGGTAAAATTGCAGCAAAAAATATTAACAAGACCGGTGTTATACGAATGTACACCGGCGAGTATGATGGTACACGAATCCTGCTTGCATCACAAAATACGCCTGACGCCCCTGTAAACCGGTCCTTTAAAATTGAGTTCGGTACAGTTTCTGCGGAGCGGCTGGCAGGGACCCGGGAAATACAGGTAGACCAATCCTGTACCTCGCAATTCTCCATCGAACTTGTAAGAAAATAATTATGAACAGTATGATAAGTATTGCGGGCCATTTTGTGTTACCGCTGGAGGATCCTATTCTTAAGTTTCTGGTTATCCTCATCATTATTCTATCTGCTCCAATCTTACTGAACAGGATTAAGGTTCCGCACCTTATAGGCCTCATCATCGCAGGTGCAGTTATTGGACCTCATGGTTTCAATGTTTTGCCACGTGATGCAAGTGTTGTGGTTATGGGAACTACAGGTTTGCTATTCATCATGTTTATGGCCGGACTGGAGATAGACCTTACAGAGTTCAGGAAAAACAAATGGAAGAGTTTAACATTCGGAATGTACACTTTTTCCGTACCTCTTGTGCTGGGTATTTTTGCAGGATATTACATCCTGGGGTATGCCATGCTTATCGCTGTACTTTTCGCCAGTATATTTTCTTCCCACACCCTCATATCATATCCGCTAATAAGTAAACTTGGGATAGCAAAAAACCGCGCAGTGAATGTAACTGTGGGCGGAACAATGATAACCGATGTGCTGGCGTTATTGGTCCTGGCGGTATGCGTAGGTATGGCGCAGGGTACAGTTACGCCCGCATTCTGGATCAGGTTAACGCTTTCTGTGCTTGTTTTTGCCGGTGTAGTGCTGTTTGGCTTTCCGGTAATCGCTCGCTGGTTTTTTAAAAAAGTCCACGATAAAGTTTCCCATTTCATTTTCGTGATGGTGATGATCTACCTGGCCTCACTCTTTGCGGAGCTGGCGGGGGTAGAGGCAATTATTGGTGCCTTTTTGGCTGGATTGGCGCTTAACAGACTTATCCCTCATACTTCGGCACTCATGAACCGGATTGATTTTGTGGGAAATGCCATCTTTATTCCCTTTTTTCTGATCAGTGTGGGCATGCTTATAGACTTTAAGGCTTTTTTCAAGGATTTCGAAACAATAAAAGTAGCGCTTATTATGACCGTCATTTCACTGGGAGGAAAGTATCTGGCAGCATTGGCTACGCAAAAAACATTTAGGTTTACGGATGATGAAGGTAAGTTGGTTTTCGGACTGTCCTCGGCTTCGGCAGCCGCAACACTGGCCACGGTAATGGTTGGATACAATATTATTATCGGCGAAACTGAAAGCGGGGAGCCCATCAGACTTCTAAATGAAAGTGTACTGAACGGAAGTATCCTCCTGATACTTGTTTCATGTACGGTGTCCTCTTTTGTATCACAAAAAAGTGGTAAAAACATTGCTGATGCAGAAAGTGAGAACAGTATGAGTGACGAAGCAGAGGATGAGGAAAAAATCCTGCTGGCGCTGAGCTATCAAGCTACTGTGGCACCTATGACCAATTTGGCACTGCTTCTGAAGTCCAGGAAGAATACTGAGAATGTGTTTGCCCTTAACATCATCAATGAAAAGGAGAATGAATCTTCTGATAAAATTGCTGAAAAACTGCTGGCTACTGCCGCAGAAACAGCTGCAGCTGCAGACCTTAAACTGAATATGCTGAAGAGGCATGACTCCGATGTTGTAAATGGCATCAACAATGAAATCCGGGAACACAGAATTACTGATCTTATTATTGCTGTGGACTGCGAAAGGGGTTTCTCTTCATCTTTCATTTATAACCTCTATAACGGATACTTAACCAACGAAAATACTAATCTGCTCGTCTATCATTCCGTGCAGCCGGTAGCCACCATCCAGGCCTATCATGTCCTGATCCCCAGGAATGCGCACAGGGAGGCAGGATTTTTCAAATGTCTGCAGAAGGTGTGGAATATCTCCCGCCATTCATCAACAAGACTTATATTTTATGCTGATGACAATATGACACAGATGCTGGAAACCATCCAGAAAAAAGCAACAATAGATGCGGAATTCCTCATCTTCAATAACTGGAAGGATCTTCCAAAAATTGCAGGCAAGATGAAAAATGACGAAGCTCTTATCCTGATGTTGGCCAAGCGGGGTATGGAATCATTTCATCCTGCCATGCAGTCGGTATCTCATCATCTAAACAGCGATTTCCGAGACCGAAATTACATTCTAATTTACCCTTACGCCAACCGGAACAGCGAAGAAGGAACCGGATTATACTCCCGGAGTGTAAACAATCCTGATGATTTTGCTGAAATAGGCAATTTACTGGGAAATCTGTTTAAATAGAATTTCAGACTTATTCGAAGTTTTGCAGGTCTACCAGTTTGCGGTATACACCATCGTTTTCGTAAAGGTCAGTGTGGGTGCCCTGTTCCACAATCTTACCGCGTTCCATAACTACAATGGTATCTGCTTTCTGTATGGTTGAAAGACGGTGGGCGATAACCAGTGAAGTCCGGTTCTGCATCATTTTCTCCAGCGCATCCTGCACAAATCTTTCGGATTCAGTATCGAGTGCAGAAGTAGCTTCGTCCAGGATCATCACAGGTGGGTTTTTCAGGACTGCACGTGCAATGGAAAGCCTTTGTTTTTGGCCGCCCGAAAGCTTACCGCCGGCTTCACCGATTCCTGTTTCGTAACCCATTGGCAGTTCGGCAATGAAATCGTGTGCATTGGCAATTCGTGCGGCACTTTCAACACGCTCTTTTCCTGCAGACAGATTACCTAAAGCGATATTGTTGGCAATGCTGTCATTAAAAAGAATATTGTCCTGGGTCACCAAACCAAATAGCTGGCGGTAGCTGGAAAGTTTCAGATTCTTAATGTTGATGCCGTCTATAAGTATTTCACCGGACTGTACATCGTAAAAACGGGTAATAAGGTTGGCAATGGTACTTTTGCCGCTTCCACTCTGACCTACTAGGGCGACGCTTTGTCCTTTAGGGATCACGAGTGAGAAATTCTCCAGGATTTTACGGTCTTCATAGCCAAAACTGATGTTTCTGAACTCAATTTTATCTTTAAACTCATTGATTTCCACTGCGTTTGAAATTTCCTTCAGCTGGTAGTCCGCATCCAGGATTTCAAAAACCCTTTTAGCCGAAACTTCACCCTTCTGGAAATTGGAAATGGAGTTGGAAAGCCTTTTCAGTGGGTCCAAAATAGTGTAGAATAGGGAAATGTAGACAATGAACTCAGCACCCGAAAGGCCGTTGCCCTGAAGGGCCAGTTTTCCGCCGAAATAAACAATCATACCAATGGTGGTGGCTCCTAAAAGTTCACTGACAGGTGAGGCCAGCGCTTTCTTTTTAAATAATCTGAGCGAAAGATGACGGATGGTGTTCAGCGTATTGTCAAAACGGTTACGGATCTGGTCCGAGGCATTAAAGATTTTGATCACCTTCAGGCCTACCAGGGTTTCATCTACATAAGAATAAAGTTTACCTAACTCGTTCTGCGCCTCACCGGTATCTTTTTTCAGACTTTTACCAATAATTGAAATCAGGGTGCCCATCACCGGGAATACGATCAGGGTGAATACGGTAAGCTCAAAATTGGAATAGAGTAAGTATCCCATGGTGAGGATAATTACAATAGGGGAACGTATGATATCAATCAAACTGTTCAGGATATTGCCTTCAATTTCGCCTACATCAGAAGTGATTCGGGCAAAACATCCCCTTTACGGGTATCCGAGAAAAAGGCTACGGGCAGTTCCAGAATTTTGCTGTGCAGCTGACTCCTGAAGTCGCGGGAAACACCGGTGCGGGAATAGGTAAGGTAAAATTCAGAAAAATAACTGAATACATTACGGAACAGAAACATGCTTATGAACATAATACATGTTAAGAGCAAAACATACTCAGGTCCGCGGTCGGCCTCCAGCTGCTGTATAAAATAATTGAAGCTGTCCTTCCCATAGGTGGCCAGGGTAGTTACATCTCCGCTATATATCGGCTCTGCATAAATTACGTCTGTTTTTTTGTCAAAAAGGATATTAAGGACCGGGATGAAACCCAGCATGGCAAAAATATTGAAAACCGCGTATAGTATGTTGAAGAAAATACCGAGTGCAATGCTGCCTTTGTATGGTAAGATGTATTCTATTGCCCGTTTGTAGTAGTTCATTAAAGCTGTTTGAACGGCAAAATTACACAAATCCTGCTAATAAGCCATCTGCCGCACGGGACCACTGGCATCAAAAAAACAGCTCCCAAAGGGAAGCTGTTCCTACACTCAAAAAAATCGCTGTAAGGTTACCGGATACGGTCCGCAGATTTTACGAGCCTTGTGTCCCTGCGGATGTAGCTGTTTGCTAAAAACAGACATAACAGCGCCACCAGAGGAAAAACCAGCTCAATACCTTTCTCAGGAAATGACATTCCTCCAGATAACGTTAGCAACCAGTATAACAGTAAACCCGTCAACAAAGCGTTTATCAACATACTGATATTGTTCAGCAGGATTTGTCGGGGTCTGTTCTTATAACTGAAAATAGAGATTACTCCCAATACAACACAAAGCAGCGAAAGTGCGGCGATGATATAGGTGCTTCCAAAAAGTTCCACATCCATAGCCGTAAAATGAAGGGCAGCAGCCGAAAGGACGGCCAGAAACATGAAGATGGTTTGTATTCTCTGTAACATTTCAGTTCGTAAGCGCCAAAAATAGTACAAATTTTGCATATTTCAAAAATAAGTGTAGATTTGCATTACGAATTCTAAAGAATAGCCGCCCGGCTGAACTTTTACAAACTCTACTTACATCATTTTTTACGTAACACACCCTTATATATGTTTAACTTAGAAACACTAAGGTCTAAATCCATTGCGGAACTGACCAAAATTGCTAAGGATTTGGAGGTGAAGCTGGCCAGAAACAGCGATGAAAACACCATAATCTTCGCAATACTGGACTTTCAGGCTTCTAATTCCAAAACTGCAAAGGAGTATTATAACAGCACCGAAAAAGCTGCTGCTCCCGCCGGCGAAGAAAGTGCTCCCGCTCCGAAGGCTGCACCTAAAACACCCAAAAAGCCTGCTGTCAAAAAGAAACCTGCCACTGCCAAGTCAGAAGCCGCACCAATGCCTGCGATGATAGAAATCACCGAGACACCGGCTGAAGAAACCGCAGCAGAGCAAACACCTGCCGCTGAAGAAGCTCCAAAAGAGAAACCGGCGAGACAGCCCAGAAAGAAAAAAGAACCTGTTGTTACAGATCCGGAAGCGGTAGCTGAAGAAGAGCAAACAGCTGTTACAGAGGAAACACCGCAGGAAGCATCAGAACAAAAACCTCAGAGAAGGGATCAGAACAAGCCTCAGAAACAGGCACAAAAACAACAGCCTCAAAACAGGCCTGCGCAGCAACAGCAGACACCGGTTCAAAACCAATCTCAGCAGACGCAGACGCAGACTCAGCCCCAGGCTCCGGCTCAGCAACAACAACAACAACAACAACAACAACAACAACCTCAGCAGCAAGGTCAGGGTCAGAATCAGCAGCAAAGTCAGGGTCAGAATCCACAACAGAACCGTAATCAGTCCCAGAACGGCGGTAACCAAAACGAGAACCGTCCGCAGAACGGAAATCAGCATAAAAATCAAAAACATCAGCGCAACCAGGATAACCATGAAGAAACTGAAACTAAAAAGGAATACAGTTTTGACGGAATGGTGACCATAGAAGGTGTGCTGGAAATCCTTCCGGATAATTACGGATTCCTCCGTTCACCGGATTTCTCCTATATCTCCTCTCCCGACGATGTTTACGTATCTACCGCTCAGATCCGCAATTACGGACTGAAGACCGGTGATGCCGTAAAAGGGATTGTCAGACTTCCGAAAGAAGGAGAGAAATATTTCTCCCTGATGAAGCCCGTAGAAGTAAACGGCCGCGATTTGGCTTTTATAAAAGACCGTGTTTCGTTTGAATACCTTACTCCGCTTTTCCCGGAAGAGAAATTTAATCTTGCAGGCAAAGGTTCTACCCATTCCACCCGAATCGTCGATTTATTCTCACCGATAGGTAAAGGTCAGCGTGCTATGATTGTGGCGCAGCCTAAAACAGGTAAGACCATGTTACTTAAGGATATTGCCAATGCAATTTCTGCCAATCACCCGGAAGCTTATATGATGGTCCTTCTTATTGATGAAAGACCGGAAGAAGTTACCGATATGGAAAGAAGCGTAAATGCGGAGGTTATTGCCTCTACATTTGACGAAGCTGCGGAAAAACATGTAAAAGTAGCCAACCTGGTCCTTGCCAAAGCACAGCGTATGGTGGAGTGCGGTCATGATGTGGTGATCCTGCTCGACTCCATTACCAGACTTGCCAGAGCCTATAACACCGTTACCCCGGCCTCAGGTAAAATCCTTTCCGGTGGTGTAGATGCCAACGCCCTGCACAAGCCGAAACGTTTCTTCGGAGCGGCGCGTAATATTGAAGGCGGCGGTTCCCTGACCATTATCGCTACCGCCTTAATTGATACCGGTTCCAAAATGGACGAGGTAATTTTTGAAGAGTTTAAAGGTACCGGTAACATGGAGCTTCAGCTGGACAGGAAGATTGCCAACAAAAGGATCTATCCCGCTATTGATCTTGTATCCTCCAGCACGCGTAGAGACGACCTGCTTCTGGACGAAAAGACCATGCAGCGTATGTGGATTCTTAGGAAATACTTATCGGATATGAACCCGATGGAGGCTATGGAATTTGTAAACCGCAGCATAAAAGGAACCCAAAGCAATGAAGAGTTCCTGATGAGCATGAACAAATAAGAGCTCCTCTTATTCAAAATATAACTGCCCTGAAGAAATTCGGGGCAGTTTTGTTTTATGGTGAGAATTACTACCTTTATATTTAATGGTAAGAACATATAAATCCTTTACAATTGCTTGCAGCGCCTGATGTCTAATCATGTTCATTTATTTTGTAGGTCGGAAATTGTTATCTTTATAAATAATGGTCAGATCATACAAATCCTTTCCAATCGCGTGTAGCCTTATTTTTTTTATTTCATGTAAGGCTCAGCAGTATCCCTTAAATCTGAATATACTGAACATTTCAAACAATTCATATTTGAAGGATACTTAATAACGATCTTGATTATTTTGTAGGCACATGGACAGCAAATTTGCAGGACAAAACCATCAAATTAGTAGTAACAAACACCTTAATTTTCCGTTTATTTTTCAAAACCAAACTCTATATAAGGATCTAGTAGTTAAATATGCAATTGTTGTAGATGATATACTTATCCAACAAAGGACGTTGCAAAATACCATTTCGACTTATTATGATTTGTTTGCAATCGTAAGCATGTGTACAGAAGGTAATACATTAAATTTTCGTTTCAATGGCGCTAATTGTGGGGTCGGAGCTGGTACAGTTGATTTTGCAAAAATTTCTAATAGTCAGTTTAACTGGACTTTTACCCCATATAATACTTCGGTAACCGAAGAATGCCCGCCTAATGCAGATTTGAATATTTACCTTCCCGAGACTGATAACCTGATCTTCACCAAATAATATTCCAAACCGCCACCGGTGGTTTTCTTATGCCGTATGTCTTTAGAACCAAGATCCGTCTCCGAGGTACCGTTGTTGGTGAATAAACCTGCGACGTTTTCGCTTCTGTCTATCCTTTTTATACTTTTTTAAGAAACTTTATAAGGCAAAGATTTTTCCGAATCCTTATCTTTGAGAATTAACTTTAAAAATAACAGCATTATGTCATTCGAATTACCACAGTTAGGATATGCTTACGACGCGTTAGAACCTACCATTGATGCCAGAACAATGGAAATCCACCACACGAAACACCACCAGGCGTACATCGATAACCTGAACAAGGCTATTGAAGGTACCGACCTTGAGGGTAAAACCATTGAGGAAATCTGCAAGACAGGTACCGATAAAGCAGCGGTTAGGAATAACGGTGGCGGGCACTTTAACCACACTCTTTTCTGGGAAATCATGACTCCGGGCGGAAGTAAAGAGCCTGTAGGAAACGTGAAAGCGGCTATTGAAACTTACGGCGGTATGGAGAAATTCAAAACTGATTTTGCCGAAGCTGCCAAGACAAGATTCGGTTCCGGATGGGCATGGCTTTGCAAAAAAGATGATGGCTCTGTAACTGTTTGTTCTACACCCAACCAGGACAACCCTCTGATGCCTGTTGCAGATTGCCAGGGAACGCCTGTTTTGGGACTTGATGTTTGGGAGCACGCGTATTACCTGAACTACCAAAACAAAAGACCTGATTACGTTGCAGCATTCTTCAGCATTATTAACTGGGATAAAGTGGAGGAGCTTTTCAATAAATAAGCTTATCTGAATAAAAAGATGGGTCCGGCAAATTGCCGGACCTTTTTGCTATCTTGAATAGTCCATGGCACTGAGGCCGGTGAACCTGAGTTTGTATTTCCAGTTTACAAAGGCGAAGACCTGGTAGAGTTTATACTCAAAATCCAGACCATAGTTTTCATTGGGATCGTAGTCTATTGAAGATTCAATGATGTTTCTGTATCGTCCGGACATGTAATAGGAATTCCACTCGTTTACCAGGCTTCTGTTCCGGTTTCGAAGGGTCTCCAGGGAATACATGCTTTTAGGCTTGGCAATAGCATTCATAAAGTAATCAAACTGTGAGTCAATTACCGTCAGGTCCCATTCACCATCATCTTCTTTATCTTGCTTAATGGTAGTGTCGTTACCTTTGGTCTGTTGGGAAGTGCAACTCATGCCTCCAAAATAGAGCGCGAGTAAAAAGATCAGCTTTTTCATGTTGAATCAGATATATAGGTAAAGCTACAAATTACCGACCATAAAAAAACCGGAACAACAGTCCCGGTTTATATTTAAGTACAGACAGTTATCTGGCTGGTGTATGTTCTTTCTGAAGTACCGATACGGCAGGGAAGTGGTCACTGTACCCTCCGGTGTAACGGTCGCCGTCCCAGGAGCGGAATGGATACCCTTTCCACTGTCCCTGTGAGTTCACAAGGTAGGACGGAGCGAAAATCTCTGCTTTGTAAACAGAATAACTATTTGTCATTTTCTCCGGCGAATACAGGTTTTTTGACACAATGATCTGGTCGAACAGGTTGGGTGCATCACGGTAGGCCAGTGAGGCAACACCTGCTTTATACAGTTTGGTCATCAGGTTATAGTACGGTGATTTGTCTGAAAGTTCAGAAGGATCGCCCACGGCACCTAAATGTTTCCTGAGGCTTGGGCTCACAGGGTCGTCGTTAAAATCGCCCATGGCGATAAGCTTAATGCCCGGACTTTCGGCACTTGCCTTGTCCATTTCTGCTTTCAATGCTGCTGCAGCAGCGATACGTCTTGGCAGGGAGCGGGCTTCTCCGCCGCTTCGGGAAGGCCAGTGATTCATGAAAACTGCGATTCTTTCGCCATCAAGCAAGCCTTTCATCACAATGATGTCACGTGTATAAACCCTTTTACCTTCATCATCAAAAATCTTGATTTCCTTTTTATAGGTTTCAGTCGGGCGGAATCTTTTTTTCTGATAGATAATGGCATTGTCTACACCACGTGCGTCGTACGAATTGTAGTGTACAATTCCATAATCGCTTTTGGCCAGTAACGGTTGGCTGATGAGATCCTGAACGACCTGGCGGTTCTCTATTTCCAAAAGGCCCATTATTGCGGGATTGTCATTTGTGTATGTGCGGCCCAGTTCAGAAATGACTTTTGCCAGTTTCCCCATCTTGTCATTATATTTCTGCGTGTCCCAGTTCTTGGCACTGTTCGCGGTAAAATCGTCAGCCAGAATCTGCCTTCTGATTACCTTTTTATCCTTCACGAGTTCGTTACTCCAGGGACCTCTGTAGTCTTCGGTAGTATCCATAAGGTCTATGGAGTCCAGAGGCACACTACGGTGGAAAGCAGGGTTGTTCACATCTTTGGTTCCGTCTATATAATCGAAGGAAGGTACAGTGTCCCAAAGGTTCTCCACATTCATGAATGCGACAGTGGCGCGTTGCACCTGTTTCTGCGAAAAGACCATTCCGAAGCACAGTGTGGCGGTAATAATCAGATATTTTTTCATTACAATATTTACAGTTATTTTAGTGTGTAAAATTAATAATTATTTGACACTAAATCTGCAAAATAGTTAAAAATCAATATGCGGTATTATGCAGTCGAGAGCAATTTAAACTGCTGGAAATGTCTTTATAAGGTTCATAATGCTGCTGTTATATATGATTCAATAAAATGTTAAATATGTTTAACTTAACAAAAATTAAGTTTAATTTTGTAGCCCTTTATTGAATCAATATTAAAAGTGAATTTTAAATAATTTGTTATGATTAAAAAACTGTCCTTAATCTCATTGTTTACACTGCTGCCTGCGTCTTTCTATTTCGCGCAGACTACTGTGTATGCCTATGTAAAGGATGCCGCAGGGAAACCGATTGAAAACGCTGAAATTGATTTGGCGCAGTCCGGCAACGATGTTACCGCAGACAAGATTGGATATTTCCAGTTTGTAGATATGCAGCCAGGCCGCTATCTGATCACCATTTTTAAGCCGACTTTTGAACCTAAAATTGTGGAGTTCGACGTTACGGCAGACGAAAAAAGAAAGGATCTGGGTGTTATCAGCCTGAACCCTTCACCAACCGATGCAGGAGTTTTGGTTATTGATGATTCTGCCGGCGACAATGACGAAGGCGGTTCGTCCATGCAACCTACCATTGGACTGTTAAGTTCCGGCCGGGATGTATTCCAAAGTGTTACAGCTTTTGAGCTTGGCGCCTACTGGTTCCGTCCGAGAGGTATCGAGAACCGCTATGAAGATATTCTTTTCAACGGTGTGTCTATGTCCAAGAATGATGACGGCAGGGTTGATTTCAGTAACTGGGGCGGATTGAACGATGTTACACGTTATCCATTTGAAAATGTGGACAATATTACCCCCTCTGAGTACACATTCGGTAATCTTGGTGGCGTGGTTTATTATAATACCCGTGCTTCCAGCTACCGTAAACAAACTTCGCTGGCCTACTCATTTACCAACAGAAGTTATTTTCACAGAGCGATGGCTACCTACAGCAGTGGTCTTACCAAGAATGGCTGGGCATTTACATTTTCAGGAAGCCGCAGATGGGCAGATGATGGTGTGATAGACGGTACTTACCAGGATTCATACGCCTATTTTGCCGCTATTGAGAAGCAGTTCAGCTCCAGGCATGCCATTAATTTTACCGCTTTTGGGGCACCGACTTACCGGGCTTCCAATTCTCCTAACACTCAGGAAACGTATGACCTGATGGGTAAGAATTATAATGCTTACTGGGGATGGCAGGATGGTGAGAAACGAAACTCACGTATCCGACGTGTTTTTGAACCTGTTTTCATGCTTACTGACTACCTTAAAATTGGTGAAAACAGCAACTGGAACAATACCATTTCCTATCAGTTTGGTCGTGACGGCCGCAGCAGACTGGATTGGTTCCACGCAGCTGATCCTAACCCGACATACTACAGAAAATTACCTGGTTATATGTACAGCGGTTTCATGGATGCTGACTCCGACGGTTCAACAGATATCACAGATGCAGAACAGGCTCAGTTTAATGCTTATGTAAATCAGTGGCAAACAAACCCAAATGTAAGCCAGATAGACTGGAACTCACTGTATTCCGCAAATATACTGAACCGGTATGATATGAACGGAAACGAGCAGGGTGCGGTTTATACGATAGTAGAAGATGTAAACAAAGATAAAACTTTGAACTTCGCCTCTCATTTCGATACGAAACTTGCCTCTAACTGGAAACTTAACCTGAACTTTAATTATCAGAACCTTAAGTCTGATAATTTCCGGGAAATGAAAGACCTTTTGGGCGCTCTTTACGCAAATGACCTGAACGCCTTCAACAACGATGCACCGAATGATGCAGATAACCCTGGCCGCAGGATTATGGAAGGAGACAGAACTCAGTATTCTTACGACCTTCTTCGTAATACTTATGCACTGAATGCTTCTACGGAAGTGGATTTCCCAAAATGGAATGTAATGGCGTCCGTATTCTCTTCCTATTCTGAATCGCAGCGCGAAGGTAAATTCAGAAATCCACTTTATGCCGACAGTAAAGGAAAAAGTGATATTTACGACGCATTTGATGCCGGGATAAAAGGTAGAGTGACTTATAAGATTGACGGACGTAACTTCATTGTCTATAACGGAGCACTCTTCAGTCTGGCGCCTACGCTTAACGAGATTTTCATCAACCCAAGAGCTACTAACCTGATTACGCCGGGTGTGGAAAACCAGATTGTCAACTCAAACGATCTCAGTTATATTTTGAGAGGCCAGATCCTGAAACTGAGGTTAGGCGCATACCATACCACGATGAACAACGCCACGGAAATCTCCAGATATTATGTGGATATCTCCAGTGAGACTGCGGATCAGGGAAATGCGCTTGTTGCTGAAGTTCTAAGCGGCATCAACAAAACCTACAAAGGTCTTGAACTGGGTGCGGAAGTGAAGATTACACCTACACTTTCAGCAAATGCGGTAGCCAGTTATGGTGATTACAGGATAACCAATAATCCTACAGTTTATACCACCGATGATGACAGTGTAGAACGTACAGGATCTCCGGTAAGAGAATGGGGAACAGCTCAACTTAAAGATTATAAAGTTGCCGGAACTCCACAGAAGGCTTATTCCTTTGGGCTCAGATACAATTCTACAAAATTCTGGTGGTTAGGAGCATCTGCAAATTACCTGCAGGACCAATTCCTGGATTTCTCAGCACTTAATAAAACAGCAGCCCTGTACACAAATCCTTTAACTGGGGATAATTATAACGGCGTGACTCCGGAACAGATTGCGAGACTTACGGCACAGCAGAAATTTGAAGATCAGTTCATGCTCAATGCCAATGCAGGTAAGACATTTGTATACGGAAAATACAGAATGGGTGTTAGTGTAAGTGTAAATAATATCCTGAACAACCGCGATTATGTAACCGGAGGTTTTGAGCAGGGCAGAAACGTAAACTTTCCTGAGTCACTTGCTGACGCCAACCGGACCTACAGTTATTTTGGTCCTAAATTATGGTATGACAGAGGAAGAACCTTCTTCGCAAATGTTTACTTAAGATTCTAATAATAAAAAAACGACAATGAAAAAATACAGTTCATTTTTAAGATCTCTGTACTTCATGATGGCGGCCTTGCTTATTACGGGTTGTGTACATGATGATATTTATGATGATCCTAATCTGGCCGGCTACGAATGTAAAGATCTTACGGCTAATATGACTATAGCCCAGGTTAAAGCCTTGAAACAGTCTGGCGTAGCCTATGTCTTTCCTGATGCTTCAGCATCGGAAATGATTATGGAAGGATATGTTTCATCTACAGATGAAACCGGGAATATCTACAAGACAATCTATATCCAGGATAATCCGCAGAACCCTACACATGGTTTCACCATCAGTGTAGATGCAGTTAGTACGTACACAAAATTTCCACAGGGTTCTAAAATTTATATTAAGCTCAACGGCCTGGCCCTGGGAACTTATGGAGGTTTAATACAGTTGGGAGTGAAGGATGCTGCTGCCTCAGGGGCAGACGCTGTGTCCAGGATCCCTGAAAGTACGGTTCCTGCCCATATTTTCCGGTCATGTACGGAGCGCGCTAAAATCGTTCCTAAGATACTTACACTTGCGCAGATGTCTGCCGCAAACGATAATCTTTTGGGAGCCCTTATTCAGGTAAATAATGCCGAGTTTGACCGTACAGTTCTTTGCTCTGTTTTTGCACCGGACGGAACAAGTGTAGACCGCCGTATCAATGATGGCACAACAACATCTGCAAGGGTGGTTAGAAACAGTGGTTTTGCATCATTTGCCAACCAAACCCTGCCAAGCGGAAACGGAACCTTCGTTGGTATCATGAGCAAGTTCAACTCAACTTACCAGATGTACATCAATAAGGTTTCTGATCTCGACATGAACAACTTCCCAAGGCTGGACGGTATCGCGGCAGATCCTTGTACCCTGGACCTAACGGGGTCTTTCGCCGAAGACAGTTCAGGAAGTGAAGCAAATGTTTACAGGAGCATTAACTACTATTAATGGTGAGTATGTGCTGAAAGGAAAGGTAACTGCTAATGACGAAACGGGTAATCTTTTCAAATTATATCTATATTGAAGATGCTACAGGTGGTATCCGCGTGAACATCAATAAGACTAATCTTTATCAGGATGCGAGATTTAAAGTTGGTAAAGAAATTTATATCAAACTGAATACTTTACTTATTGGTAGTGTGAATGGTGAACTGCAGTTGGGTCAGCTGTTCGGCAATAATGTAGGTCAGATCGCTGAAGCGGATGTATATAAATTCTTTTTCGACAGTAAGAAGCCACTGGCCGCACCCGTTCCTACGGAAAGAACAATTAGCCAACTTACAATGGCCGATGTTGGAAGATGGATAAAGCTCAAAGATGTGGAATTTATTAACACTGATCTGGGTAATAACTATGCCTCAGGATCACCAACCAACAGGACACTGAAAGACTGTAATGGAAATACCATCATTCTGCGTACAAGTCATTTTGCAAATTTTGCTTCTGAAGAAATAGATGGTGGACGTGGCGATGTATACGCTATTCTAAGTGTTTTCAACGGAACGTACCAACTTTGGATTCCTAAGCAGATTCATGCTGATCTGGATAATCCAAGATGCGACGGAAGTATTCCGCCCACTAAAATCTTTGCAGAGGATTTCCAGAATGGTCTTACTGCAAACTGGACAAAAGTAAGCGTAGCTGGCACACAGGAATGGACCACATCCAACCAGGGAGCAGGATCCAACTACTATGCTGTGATGAACGGCGGTGCTTTTGCCAATGAGGATTGGTTGGTTTCCAGTGAAATATCCCTTTCCGGATTCGGAAACTATTCCTTATCTTTTGATTCAGACGGAATGGGCGCGGCAGGATTACCACTGCAGGTATTTATTACTGACTCTTATACCGGCAATCCAACAACAACAAACTGGACACAGTTAACAGCTCCAATCGATACTAACCTTGGTGCGTGGGGATTCATTAACTCCGGTCTTGTGAATCTGAATGCATATGCCAACAAAAATGTGCGCATCGCATTCAAATATACAAGTTCAGCAACTGCTTCCACAACATGGGAGCTAGACAACGTAAAGGTTCTGGGACAATAACCAAACCACACACTGTATACTGAGAAAAGACTGCGAATCCGCAGTCTTTTCTTTTACGTTATATCCTTTAAAAGATTAAAATGAAACTTCGTTCACTTCTTTACCTCTCTGGAAATTCATCGTCTTCTGGTTACCTTTATATGCGATATTTACCAGATTAAACTGTTTTGGAAAAGTTCCCAATAATATAGTATTCTTAATCCTTATAGTACTTACATCTCCTATACCCCCGGATTCAAAATAAACCCATACGGTTTCACCTTTTACCTGACTTCCCGTGAAAGTAAGTGTTTTAGCTGCCCCGTTAATGTACACATCAATATTGTTATTAACGTACTTTTTCACTTCAGCCTCAAACTGTGCAGTATTTGGATTTATCTTTATGGCATCGGAAATATGGCTGGTATTCAGCTTCGTGGTAAACTTCAGCGTTTTGCTGCCTTCCACGTAATCCACTTTAGTCATTGATGAATAAAAGTCCTGCGTGGCAAAACCCATCATCAGAAAAACTGTTAAAATGGAGATTATATGTAAATATTTTTTCATCTTTTTTATCGTTTTAACTGCAATATCGCAATTGCCCAAAAGTTGACAAATTATATGCCAATCAGAAGTTTACCCCAATGGTGTACTTGTCGTAGAATGCTTTAATATGAGCCACTGCCTCATCGGCGGTATCAACCACCCGGTACAGATTCAGATCCTCCTCTGAAATCATTCCGTCCTTCAGCAGCGTTTGCTTAAACCAGTCCAGCAGTCCGCTCCAAAACTCACTGCCTACCAATATTACCGGGAAACGCGCAATCTTCGCCGTCTGTATTAGTGTAAGAGCTTCAGAGAGCTCGTCTAAAGTGCCAAAACCGCCCGGCATTACAATAAATCCCTGTGAGTATTTTACAAACATTACCTTCCGTACAAAAAAGTAATTAAAATCGATCGAATAGTTTTTGTCTATATAGGGATTAAAATGCTGTTCAAAAGGAAGATCTATATTGAGCCCGATGGATTTACCCTCTGCCTGTCGTGCGCCCTTGTTTCCAGCCTCCATAATTCCGGGTCCTCCACCAGTGATGATACCGAAGCCAATACCGGTAATTTTTTCGGCGATTTCAGTGGCAAGGTCGTAATATTTGTCTCCTTCTTTCAGCCGCGCCGATCCGAAGATGGAAACGCACGGACCTATTTTGGCCAGTTTATCATAACCGTCCACAAGTTCAGCCATTATTTTAAAGACCATCCAGCTGTCCTTACCAATGGACTCGTCCCAAGTTTTCTCCCGAAAGTGACTTTGTACGCGCTGGTCCAGTTCATCCTTGGGACCTGTCATTATCTTAGTCAGGCCTTTTCCTCTTTTTATCTTACTCATAAAACCTTTTATTTAAAATACCTTTCGGCTAATGCAATAGCCTCAGGTTTTCCTACATCAACCAAATGTGCCGAATGCTCAAAGCCGAAGATCTGCCCGATAGACATTAAGTCCAGATATTCTTCCATGATGGAGAACTTACCCGTGCGGCTCATCTTATTGAAAACACCTCTGTTTACGCAGTGAATCCCACTGAAGGCTAGTGGTTTAAAACCGGTGTCTGGCTCTGCCAGCCGCTCTTCACCAGTGTCAAGATTTGTCCATCCGCGCAATTGTTGTTCCTTGTTGAAAAGAAGTTTTCTGGAACTATTCCTGTCAGATACTGCCAGGGTCACAAAATTCCTTTTACTCTGATGATATTTTACCAGATCCGTAATATTCAGGTCTGTTAAAATGTCGGCATTCAAAATCAGAAAATCTTCCTCAGATTCAAGGAAATGTTTGGCAAACAGCAAACCTCCGCCGGTTTCCAACAGCTCGGCACGCTCATCCGAGATTTCAATCTTCGCGCCAAAATTGTCCTTCTCCTTCAGAAACTGAATAATCTGTTCGCCGAAATGGTGAATGTTGATGACAAATTCATTGATGCCATACGACTGTAGGTATTTTATATTTCTTTCCAGTAAAGGCACACCGTTCACCGGCGCCAGTGCTTTTGGATGATGGTCTGTAAAGGGTTTCAGGCGGGTGCCCTTACCTGCAGCGAAAATCAGTGCTTTCATGCCCTTACTTAAATTGTAACTTCTGCATTAAGTTGCGGTTGTTCATCATGATGGATCACTACGTTTGCCTCTGGATAATTTTCGCGGATAAAGTGCGCAGTCTTTTCAGCACAGTATACGGAGCGGTGTTGGCCGCCGGTGCAGCCGAAATTGATCTGAAGATGTTCAAACCCTCTTTCCAGGTAATTCTCGATGCTGATGGAAACCATATTATGTACAAGCTGAAGAAATCTTGGCATTTCTGTTTTGGCCTCCAGATATTCCTGTACTGAAATATCACGCCCTGTTTGCGCTTTATACTCCTCTATCCGCCCCGGATTCAGGATACCGCGGCAGTCGAAGGCAAAGCCGCCGCCGTTGCCGGTAGTATCTTTGGGAATTCCCCCTTTTTTATAGGAAAAGCTGTGTATATCTATTGTTAAACTCATTTATTATAATAGTGATTGTTTGATTTTTTTATTCGTTTCGCCGGACTTCAGACAGGTTATGAGCTTTTTAAGTTCGGGGTATAAGTGCATGTCTTTCCATTTCTCGCTTAATGAGTATAAATTATCGGTTCCTGCACTGAGACTTGATATGAAATGAGCCTTTTTCTGGATGAGTCCCCGGAAACCATACGCACCCAAAACCTGCATAAAACGGACAAGTTGCAGCGGTCCGAGTGAACTCTGTAGTTGTTCGCGAACCGTGGGGTCATCATGCATATCAAAGTAATAGTTTAACATCTCAGCACGAAAGTTAATCGAAAAGTTAGCTTTGGCCTGGAACAGAAAAGAAATTACGTCATACATGGCCGGTCCTTCCATTGCGGACTGGTAATCTATGAAGTAAACCTCATCTTCATCATTTACCATAATATTCCGTGCCTGAAAATCACGCAGCATCACAGAGCGTGGTCCCAGATCGGTAAGTTTCTCCGTAAGCTCGCGGAATTCCCGCAGCAGGCTGGATTTATGGTAAGGAAGCTCCAGTACATCTGCAATGAAGCTTTTAAAATAAAAGAGATCGTTCTGTATCGGCAGTTCGTCATACACTTCATATTCAAATGCGTTGCTGAAATCAACCTTATTTACTGATTTTTGCTGAAGGACAAACAGGCTGTTGAGGCTCTTACGAACAAGAATTTTGACCCTTTCACTTTCACCTTCCTGGCTGATTATTTCTGAAAGTGTACGTTTACCCAAATACTCCTGCACATACAGGGTTCGGTCTTCGGAAATACTGAAAATTTTTGGAGTGTTGAGCTGCAGTTGCTGAAAAACGTCTGTCAGATAATAAAACGATTCATTTTCCCTGAGATTGCTGTTGCTGGTCACGATGAAATTCCGGCCACCTGAGGTAGCGAAATAGTTGCGTCGGGATGATCCGCTTTCGGCGAGTGCATAAAAAACCGAACATGTACTTCCGGTATAATTTTCAAGAAACTGTTGAGCTTTTTCCAAATGATCAGACTATCCCGCAAATATAACACATTGATTGTGATTTGTTATATTTGCCGCAGTTTGTAATTCGTGAACTTAAAAGGAATGGTGAAATGGCGGTTGGCCGTTTATTACCTAAAGTAAAATGTAAAAGGAATATGATGATAAAATGGTTTTCGGTATTGTTGTCTTTGATGGTGGTTTTTGGCTCTGCGCAGTCCAAAAAAACATCAAAAGTTGCAAAGCCAGCTGCTGCTAAACCGGCGCTGGTGAAAATTAACCATGAAATACCGGCACTTATTCCTCAAATACGTAATGGCCTCTTTGGCTTTGTAAATCAGCAGGGCAAAATAGTTATTAAACCGGAGTACAGTAATGTGGGCTTTTTTACAGAAGACTGCAATCTTTTAAATTCAGAAAATGCAAAAGTCCGAAAGTTCGGAAGTAGTAACTATGCTTCCGTTCGCCGTCAGGGAGTAGATTTCAGGATTGATATGAGCGGAAAAAGGGTTTATCAGTACAAGGAAGCCGACCTTGCTAAATGTCCTTTCGTTTTTATGAAGCAACGTTTCCATGCCTATGTGCGAAGGGGATTTTACGGAATCATTGAGCAGCCTCATTTCAGGAACGAAGACGATTATCAAAGCTATGTGATTTACCCGCAATACCAGTATCTGCACATCCTGGAAGGTGACAACCTGGACAGCCCAATGATTGTCGCTTCCCAAAATGACCGCTTTGGTGTTATTGACATAAATAACAATGTAGTAATCCCTTTTGAATATTCTGATATAAAGCGTAATTACAGCTGGAAACTGGCTAAACTCTTTGAAGTGAGCAAGGATGGTGTGAACTATTTTTTTATTGATGCCAAAAACAAAGGCTACTGATAAATTTTTTGTATTTTCGCGCCATTAAGTTTAAGGGGTGCTGTAAAAAGCTGAGATTATACCCAATGAACCTGGAACAGGTAATGCTGTTTAGGGAGTGATCTTCGGATCTTTTATTGTATAATTTTTTACGTCCCCTTTTATTCAATTAATCTAAAAATTAAAAGAATGAAAGGATTTGTTATTTTAGGACTTTGTGCAGGTCCTCTCTATTTTGCGCAATCTATGCCGAAAGACACGGCAAAAATTCAGGAAATTCAAAGTGTAACTTTCACAAAACGTCTGCCTGTAGCACGTGAAATTGTAAACGTGGCGAAGGACCTGGACCACAAAAACCTCGGTCAGGACCTTCCGGTTCTCCTCAAAAATCAAACTTCCGTGGTGGCAACCTCCGACGCAGGTAATGGCATAGGCTATACCGGATTCCGGATTCGTGGCGTGGGCGGAAGCGGCATCAATGTAATGATGAACGGCGTGCCGTATAACGATTCGGAATCGCAGGGGACCTTTTTTGTCAATGTGCCCGACCTTACCAGTTCGGCCTCTCAAATCATTATTCAGCGCGGAGTGGGAACCTCATCGAACGGTGTCTCGGCATTTGGAGCCACGGTGAACGTAATTTCAAAAGATCCCGCGGAGGAGTTTTATGTCCGTTCAGATAATTCCTACGGTTCCTTCAATACCTATAAATATTCAGCTGAGGTGGGCTCGGGGAAATTCTGGAACAACCGCCTGAGTTTGATGGGTAGGTATACAGGCATACATTCGGACGGTTATATAGACAGAGCTTCAGCTGACCTTCAGTCTTATAATCTGAGTGCACTTTTTGAGGAGGGAAATACCTCTGTGAGATTCCTCGCATTTGGCGGCAGGGAAAAAACCTATCAGGCGTGGAACGGCATTGACCGCGAAACCTGGCTGACGGCGCCCCGTTCAAACTTCTCAGGAGCTATTTATGATTCTGATTGGGAAAACATAATAGGTTTTTATGATAATGAAACCGATAATTACCGCCAAAACCATTATCAGCTGTTGTGGAATCAGCGTATCAGTCCTCAGTGGAAGCTGGAAACCACACTGCACTATACCAAGGGTAAAGGCTTCTATGAAAACTATAAACAGGGCGCGGCTTATTCAAAATATAACCTGTCTGACCAAGTTGCTGGCGCGTATTCGGATTTTATACGAAAAAAGTGGCTGGACAATGATTTCTATGGTGGGGTAAGTACGCTTTACGGTAAGTTTGACAATCTGGATCTGAACTTTGGCCTTGTTGCAAACCACTATTTTGGTAAACATTTCGGTCAGGTGTCTGATGTGTATGTTCCAGCTATTTCCTCACACGAATATTACCGCAATAATGGGGTTAAGGATGAACTTGCAGGTTTTGCAAAAGCCATCTACCGACTTAATAAGTTTGAAATTTTTGGCGATTTGCAGCTCAGGAACATTTCCTACAATACGTCAGTAATCATGGAGGGCGATGATGAAGGCATGAACCTGAGTAAGGAGTGGCTATTCTTCAATCCTAAATTCGGTTTGAATTACCTCATTGATTCGGGAAAAATCTTCTTATCCTACGCTCATGCACAACGCGAGCCCAACCGCGATGACCTTTTTGCCAATACTGAAACCCAGCCGGAAAAACTTCATGATTTTGAGGCAGGAATGGAAAAAACCCTGGGTAATGTTATGCTTACTGCCAATCTGTATTTTATGAACTACCGCAATCAGCTGGTACTGAACGGTAAAATTAATGATATTGGTGAGTTTATCCGCGAAAACAGCGGAGAGAGTTACAGAACCGGGATTGAACTGGGAGCCGCGGCAAAACTCTCCGAAAACTGGAACGTATCCGGTAATCTGAATATAAGCCGAAACCGCAACCGCAACTTTATTATTGAAGATGCCAGCGGAATACAGGACCTGGGGGATACACCTATCTCATTTTCCCCGGGTTTAATTGGTAATCTTATGGTAAATTATACTCCTCTCAAAAACTTCAGTTTGGGTCTGCAGAACCAGTATGTTGGCCGGCAGTTTCTGGACAATACAAATACTGCGGAGCTGCAGCTGGAAGATTATCTGCTTACCGATTTTAACGCCAGATATATTCTGAACCTGAAAAAAACCGATCTGGATTTCAAACTTCTTGTAAATAATATTCTGGACCGTAAATATGTGAATAATGGTTATGTTGATGACGCTTCACCTTATTATTTCTCGCAGGCCGGTATAAATTTCATGTTTGGGATTTCGGTATTATTGAAGAAGTAACTAGGTTTAGATCACCATCGGTGGATTTTGATTCGGCGGAAATTTTTTTCGCCGAAAAAATCCTAAATTTGCGGACTCATGAATATTTCTGCACTTATTCTCGAATATCTGAAGGTCAGGCATAAAGCTACTTTAACGGGCTTTGGTGACTTCCTGCTGGAAAATGCGGCTGCTGTCCTTAACCCGGAACATAAAACGCTGCTGCCACCTGCGCAAAAGATCACCTATAAACCGGATTATGAAGCTCAAGGTCCGGATTTCGAATACTTCGTGGCCGAACAGAAAGGCTTAACTGCTGCAAAGGCTGCGGAAGAAATTAAATCCCAGATCACGTTCTGGAAAAACAAGATCAACGAAGGTGAAAACTTCACCGTTGGAGGATTGGGTATTTTCAAAATTTCTGCAGATTCCGTTCACTTCGAGGGAAACAGAGTGGAAGGTGATCATTCAGACTTCTACGGACTTGAGGAAATTAATCTTGTTGAGTTAGGGAAAAGTAGGGGCAAGTCTGTAACTACTTCGGAAAGGAAAGAATATTCATTGGTGAAAAGTTGGGTGTGGCTCCTTTTGTTAGCTCTGCCGATAGGCGCCCTGGCTTATTTTGGTGTCACCCAACCTGAGATGCTTTTTGGCAGAAAGTCATTTACACCTGCGTCGTTGGAAACCATGAAGGACACCGTAAAAATTGTTGCCGCAAGGAAAGATACGGTCAATTCTATGAAAGTAGATTCCGCAATAGCCGATTCAAATAATACAACAGCAGCGGTTCCGGTGGCACCGAAAACCTGGAAATCAAAGAAAAACACTACAAAAAAATGGCGCAAACCAAAAAAGCAAGGGAATCACTCACGGTAATGACCAATATCGTTCTGCCGAACGAAACCAATTCGCTACGCAACCTTTTTGGAGGTGAACTGCTGGCAAAGATGGACCGCTGTGCCTCCATTTCAGCTGCACGTCATTGCGAAAGACGTGTGGTTACCGCATCGGTAAACCACGTTTCTTTTAATCATCCCATTCCGGAGGGCGGTATTGTAGTTTTGGAATCGAAAGTTTCACGTGCATTCTCTACCTCGATGGAGATCTATGTTGATGTTTGGCTGGACGATCCCATTAACCAGAAAAAAATTCATACGAACGAAGGCATTTATACTTTCGTGGCTGTAGACGAATTTAACCGTCCGATTCCGATTCCTAATATGGAACCTGAAACCGAACAGGAAATTTCACGTTACGATGCGGCCCTGCGCAGAAAGGAACTTTCGCTCATTCTTTCCGGACGTATGAAACCCGCTGATTCTGTAGAGCTTAAAAAACTGTTTGGCCAGGGATAATCCTGGTCTTCCTCTCCAATTTGCTGATTAATGAGAATACTGCAGCTTGACAAAAATCATCCGCTGATCAAACAGCAGCTTTCGGAAAAGGGTTTTGTTATTGATGATGACTTCAGCAGCACTTATGCCCAGCTTCTGGATATTATTGAGCCTTATGAAGGGATCATCATCCGCAGTCGCGTCCCAATGGACCGGAACTTCATCCAAAAAGCCGGAAATCTAAAATTTATTGCCCGCGTAGGTGCCGGACTGGAAAATATTGACCTGGAAGCTGCCGCCGAATTTGGTGTCTCCGTCATCAGCTCGCCGGAAGGGAACCGCGATGCTGTGGCCGAACATGTATTAGGGATGCTGCTGGTACTGACCAACCGTCTCTTTGTATCTGCTGAAGAAGTGAAGCAGGGACTTTGGAGAAGGGAGGAAAACCGGGGCGATGAACTCACCGGGAAAACGTTCGGTATCATTGGATACGGAAATATGGGAAAAGCAGTCGCCCGAAGACTTTCCGGTTTCTCACTGAATGCAATATTTTACGATATAAAACCTGATCTTGGGGATGCGTTCGCTTCTGCGGTTAATCTTGACAAGTTAATGGGCACTGCAGACATTATCAGCCTCCATATTCCGCTTACGGAGGAAACTCATTACCTTGTGGATGAGGTTTTCATTAATGGGATGGCTAAGGATTTCTACCTCATCAATGCATCAAGAGGTAAGAATGTTAAAACGAAAGCTTTAGTTCGTGGTTTAAAATCGGGTAAGATAATAGGTGCCGCACTGGATGTTCTTGAGTTTGAAAAACCTTCTTTTGAAAAACTGGATTCCGAAAGTGATGACCTTAAATATCTTCTTCAGTCCGAAAAGGTTATTGTTACTCCCCATATTGCCGGCTGGACTCACCAAAGTAAGGAAAAACTCGCTCAGGTAATTGTAGACAAGATTGTGGCAGAGTTTGCATCCTGAGTACCTGATAGTTCAGCCCTTACTCACCGCTTATTGTTAAAATTATATAACAGTAGGTTGCCGATTTTGTAATGTTCTTTTGTTAAAGTAATCATAATGTTCCTTCGGGTCCGCCTTCAGGGCTTTGCTTTTTGCTAAATTGCCGCTCATTTTGTAAAGAAGATAATGAGAAAAGGATTTTGGCTTGGCTTAATGTGTCTGATGTTGCTGGGCTCCTGTAAGAAGGAGCTGGAAATTTTCCAGAAAGAGCCAGAAACACACCTGCCTAATTTCGGAAATGTTAAGCTGAATGAAGTATTTAGCCGTAAGGACAGCAAGCAGGCAAATGGTGATTCTATTGACGCCGTTATTCAGAATTATTATAATACAGTATGGGAAGGTGGCGACCTTTGGGGCGGATTCCTTATAGCCAAAGGCGACGATATTCTCTTTGAAGGTTACCGTGGATTTGCACAGGACAACAAACAGGAACCGATTACCCAATCCACACCTTTGCACGTAGCATCCATCAGCAAAACCATAACGGCTATGGCAGTAATGAAGCTTGTGGAGGCCGGAAAACTAAAGCTGGACGATGAAATAACCAAGTACTTTCCAGATTTACCTTATCCCGGCGTTACTGTTCAGTCTCTGCTTACGCAGCGTAGCGGCTTACCAAAATACGAGTATTTTATTGAGAAAATAGAACCAAAGCCGGCGGAACTCAGCAAAAAATATCTCACTAATCAGGACATCCTGAATCTTATGATCCGTCATAAGCCTGAAGCTGCCCGAAGCCCAAACACCGGCTTCATGTACTGTAATACTAACTTTGCCGTGCTGGCCTTACTGGTAGAGAAAGTTACTGCTACCCCGTTCCCCGCAGCAATGGAACAGATGGTCTTTAAACCCCTGAAGATGAAGAATTCATTTATTTTTCAGGAGAAAGATACCCTTACCGCTTCCAAATCATTCTATAACCGAGGTCCGAAAGTATATCCGTATGACCGTCTGGATTTAATTTATGGCGATAAGAATGTGTATACCACACCACGTGACCTGCTTAATTTTTCCCGGGCTATGTACGCTGAAAATTTCCTGAGAAAAGACCTGAAGGATATGGTTTTTGAACCTTACAGTAACGAGCGTGCGGGCATCAACAATTACGGTATCGGTTTCCGTATGAAGGTTTATGATAACGGCAACAAGCTTACCTTTCACACCGGTTGGTGGCATGGGACCAATTCGGTATTTGCTCATCTGCTGGGTTCCAATGTGACTATTGTGGCTATTGGTAATAAGTTTTCCCGTCAGCCCTACACAGCACTGTCGCTGGCCGCCCTGTTCGACCAGTATCCAATTGAAGTGGACCGCTTAAAGAATACTCTGAAGAAGGGTTCCGCAGCTTCTTCCGGAAGTGAGGAAGATTCTGCAGGTATAAATGGCGGATAAATCTTTAAATTTGCACAAAATCAATAAATGCTGAAGCCTTTTTTCCTTATACTGACAGTTTTGCTGTTATTTTCCTGCGCCAGAGTGGGTTCGCCTGTAGGAGGAGAGCGGGACACCATTGCCCCACGTGTCATGGGCTCAAATATAGATACCCCAAGAGTGAATGTTCCCAGGGACCTGAAGGAACTTCGGATATCTTTTGACGAGTACATTACCCTCAAGGATGCAAGCAAGAACCTCATTATCTCGCCCCCACTTAAGAAAATTAAAAGGATCCTGCCTTCCAGTCTTGCCACTAAAGAAATAGTGATTCAATGGGAAGATACGCTTCAGGCAAATACTACCTACAGTTTTAATTTCGGAAGTTCCATTCAGGATCATAACGAAGGGAACATGCTCCCTTATTATAACTATGCATTTTCAACAGGCGAGAAAATTGACGACCTTTATATTAGTGGTGAAGTTACAGAGGCGCTTCAGATTAAAGCTACACCAGCCAAGATAAGCAGGGTGGTTGGTCTGTACCAGGCAAAGGATTCAATGGATTACCGCCAGAAGCCCTATTATATTACAAGGGTGGATGAGGACGGTTATTATGAACTTAATTACCTGTCGCCGGGTACCTATCGAATTCTTGCTTTTGAAGATGAGAATTCGAACTCTGTGTATGATCCTGGAAAAGAGAAGGTGGGCTTCCTTAAAGAGCCTGTGGTTGTTGAGAATTCGGTTTCCGGATTGCCTATCAGTCTCTTTCCGTCGAAGAAATCATTCCGCTATCAGGAAATGAAGGAAATGCCCGGAGGTGTGCTGATGCTTTTCGAAGGAAATCCACAGAGCGTGGAAGTCCGTTCGGTTTCAGAAAAGCTGAGAGATTTCAGAGTAACTCACCGTCCGAAATCCGACAGTGTGAAGATTTGGTTTGATGCAGTTAGACAGAATATTGGAACTGATGTAAGTGAGAATCTGAGATTAAGCTATGATGCCCAGGGTAAACAGGATACGGTATCGTTGTTTTACAAAAGAGACGCGACAAATGAAATGACCATTTCAAATACCGAGGGAGCGCTGTTACCACCACGAACCGACTTCAGGGTGACCAGTAACTATATAGTGGACAGAATTCAGCCTGAAAAATGGACTCTTACCATAGACAGTCTTACTGCAGTACCGTTTACTGCCAGAATTTCTGAGACAAACCCTTACCAGATCCTGGTTAATGCCGGATTTGTGGAGGGCAATAAATACCAGCTAACCATCCCAAGCAAAACGGTCTCTTCTTTTTATGAAGCTACCGCAAAACCTTACCGTTTCGATTTTGAAGCAGATAAAGTTCAGAATTATGGCAGCTTTACGGCCCGCCTTACCAATAAACCTGATTCACGTTACTGGATTCAGCTGCTGGACTCATCAGAAAAAGTACAGTACACCACTTTTACAGATGCTGCTGAGGTGAAATTTAATATAGTGAAGCCTGGCGAATATTTTGTACGTATTTTAGTAGATAATAATGGTAACGGTCATTGGGATGAAGCCGATTTCCTGAATCAGCAGTTTGCCGAGGACGCATATATTTTCTACAAGAAAGTAAATATCCGTCCGCTTTGGGAACTGGTGGAAGACTGGGATCTGAAGGATACGCGAAAACTTGACCCTATAAAACCGGAATCAACTACGCCGCAGGCTACACCTGCCAATACCGAAGAACCGGTCCGCACTCCGGATATCCGCGGAAATGTACCTTCCACAAGACCGGCAAGAACCCTGGAAAGAAACTGATGAAGAAGGCTCTTAAAATTTTCCTGTATATCGTAGCTGTGTTGGTCCTGATACAGTTCATTCCGGTTGACCGGACCAATATACCGGTAGATCCGAATTTGGATTTTGTGAGGGTGATGGATACGCCTTCTGAAGTGGAAACGGTTCTGAAAAGATCGTGTTATGACTGCCATTCCAACGAAACACGCTATCCGCAGTACTCATACATCGCGCCTTTCTCATGGTCTGTAAAGCATCATGTAAATAAGGCCAGGAAGCATTTGAATTTTTCAGAATGGGGTGGCTACAATAAGGAGCAGAAGCAGGGGATTCTTGATAAAACAGTTCGCGTACTGGAGGACCGAAAGATGCCTTTGCCTGTTTATGTATCTTATCACGAAGAAGCAGCGCTTACGCCTGAAGCCCGTAAAATGTTGGCTGCCTATTTTAAGTCGCTGTCCGAAGCCCAGAATAAATAAACGCTCCCTTTTCCGAAAGCGTTTATATGTTAGTATTTCGTGCGGTTAAATCATATTTTCCGGTTTTACCCATTCGTCAAACTGTTCAGCGGTCAGTAAGCCAAGGTTCACTGCTTCCTCCTTCAGCGTTGTGCCGTTGATATGAGCCGTCTTTGCAATTTTTGCCGCATTTTCATAACCAATATGAGTATTGAGGGCCGTTACCAGCATTAAGCTTTTGTCCACCAGTTCTTTTATGCGTGGCAGGTTGGGTTCAATTCCAACCGCACAGTGGTCATTAAAGGATATGCACGCATCTCCCAGCAACTGTGCAGACTGCAGGAAGTTATAGGCCATCAGCGGTTTGAAGACATTCAGCTCATAATTTCCCTGCGTGCCGGCAAACGAAATGGAAGTATCGTTTCCCAGAACCTGTGCGCAAACCATTGTTAATGCTTCATTCTGCGTGGGGTTCACTTTACCGGGCATAATTGAGGAGCCGGGTTCATTTTCCGGGATGAATAGTTCGCCAATTCCGCTGCGGGGACCGGAAGCCAGCATCCGGATATCCTGTGCGATCTTAAAGAGTGCTACTGCAAGCTGCTTAAGAGCTCCGTGGCTTTCCACAATCGCGTCGTGCGCAGCTAGCGCTTCAAATTTGTTCGGTGCAGTAACAAAAGGCAGTCCTGTAAATTCCGAAATATACTTTGCCACCAGGACATCATAACCTTCCGGCGTGTTTAATCCTGTACCTACGGCAGTTCCGCCCAGCGCCAGTTCCTGCAGATGATCCAGCGTATGTGTTATTGACTTCATCGCATAATCCAACTGAGCTGCGTAACCGGAGAATTCCTGACCAAGTGTTAAAGGTGTGGCATCCATCAGATGCGTACGGCCTATTTTAACAATATCTTTGAATTCATTGCTTTTTGTGAGCAGCGTATCGCGAAGAATTTCAACTGCCGGCAAGGTGTGTTCTACCACTTTTTTGTAAGCGGCGATGTGCATCGCAGTCGGAAAGGTGTCATTGGAGCTTTGTGATTTATTTACATCATCATTAGGGTGAATGACTGATTTTTCGCCCAGCTTTCCGCCACTGTTTACATTCGCACGGTTGGAAATCACTTCGTTCATATTCATATTACTCTGAGTGCCGGAACCTGTTTGCCAAATAACCAGCGGGAACTGATCGTCCAGTTTGCCCTCAAGAATCTCATCACAGGCCTGAGCTATATGATCCCGTTTCTCCCCCGAAAGTACACCCAGATCCGCATTTGCATAAGCTGCCGCCTTCTTAAGATAGGCAAATGCTTCGATAATCTCGGCCGGCATGGAGCCTTCCGGACCAATTTTAAAGTTATTTCTCGAACGTTCGGTCTGTGCGCCCCAGAACTTATCTGCCGGCACCTGAACCTCACCCATCGTATCTTTTTCGGTTCTGTAATTCATTTTAGATATTTTGAGATTAAAGTTAACTATTTTATAATTGAAGTGCGGATCCTCTCATCTAAAACTTTACTTTCGCTGTTAGTAATTGCCGTTAGGCCTGCATAATATCAGTTTTTCATCCCCTTAATTTTCACTAATTTTGCACCACCAAACTTAAGCTATGGAATTTCAATATCAGGAACCTTATCCTATACTAAAGGACGATACTAAATATAGAAAACTCAGTTCAGAATATTTAAAAATAGATTACCTGGGCGGACGTGAAATCCTGTCGGTAGATCCTAAAGCGCTCGAGCTTCTGGCAGAAAATGCCTTGGCTGATGTTTCTTTTATGCTTAGGTCTTCGCACCTGCAGAAACTCCGGAATATTATAGACGATCCGGAAGCCACGGATAACGACCGTTTCGTTGCCTATAACCTGCTGCAGAACGCTGCTGTTGCTGTGGAGGGGGCCCTGCCGTCATGTCAGGATACAGGTACAGCAATCTGTGTGGCGAAAAAAGGGGATAATGTTTATACAGGAGCTGACGACGCGGAATGGATTTCGCGCGGTATTTACAATACTTACCAAAGCAGAAACCTGCGTTTTTCACAGGTCGTACCTTTATCCATGTTTGAAGAGAAGAATTCGGGGACCAATCTTCCGGCCCAAATCGATATCTATGCAACTAAGGGCGAGGAATACAAATTTCTATTTTTGGCAAAAGGCGGTGGTTCTGCAAACAAGACTTTCCTTTATCAGAAAACCAAATCTTTGCTTAATGATAAAGCTCTCGAAGCTTTTGTTCGTGAGCGCATCATGGATCTTGGTACCGCTGCCTGCCCACCGTATCACCTGGCGCTGGTAATCGGGGGAACTTCTGCTGAAGCGAACCTTGCGGCAGTGAAAAAAGCCAGTGCCGGTTATTATGACCATCTGCCAACCGAAGGAAACATGGGTGGCCAGGCCTTCCGCGATCTGGAATGGGAGCGCCGCGTTCAGGAAATCTGTCAGGAAACCTCCATCGGAGCGCAGTTCGGCGGTAAGTACCTTACCCATGACGTTCGCGTAATCCGCTTACCGAGACATGCTGCTTCCTGCCCGGTAGGAATGGGTGTTTCCTGTTCTGCTGACCGTAACATCAAGGGGTTCATCAACCGCGAGGGCATCTTCCTGGAGCAACTGGAAACAGATCCTAAAAGATTTTTGCCGGAAACCGCACCTCACCTGGAGGCTGCCGTACAGATTAACCTGAACAGACCGATGCCGGAAATCCTGGCAGAACTCTCACAATATCCCATCAAAACCCGTTTGAGCCTGAATGGAACACTGATCGTAGCGCGTGATATTGCACATGCAAAGATTAAGGAACTTATAGACAGCGGACAGCCAATGCCTGAATATTTCAAGAATCATCCTGTGTACTACGCCGGACCTGCTAAAACGCACCCGGACGGAATGGCCTCCGGAAGTTTCGGACCTACAACAGCGGGCAGAATGGATGTTTATGTGGATGAATTCCAGAGTTTGGGCGGCTCTATGATAATGCTGGCCAAAGGAAACAGATCTAAAGAAGTGACCAACGCCTGTGCAAAGTATGGTGGGTTTTACCTGGGTTCTGTAGGTGGTCCCGCCGCAATCCTTGCTAAGGAGAATATTAAATCGGTGGAGATTGTAGATTTCGAAGAATTAGGAATGGAAGCCGTTCGTAAGATTGAAATTGAAAACTTCCCGGCTTTTATTATATCCGATGACAAAGGGAATGACTTCTTTGAATCTATAGGCAGCTAAAAAATTCCAGGGAAACAGAGGTTATAATTGAGGGTCTGCGTCTAAAAAGTACAGTGAAAACTTTTATTATCAACTAAATTAATTTAATTTTGCTCAAAATCTGAAATCGATGTTATTACTATTATCTTCATTCTGGCCAGGCTACCAGTTCTTTTGGTTCGTATTTTTTGTATTTATGTTGCTGGTAGGATTCTGGTGCATTATCATGTTTTTCGGTGTAGTAATCCCGATGTGGCTTACTTCCGGCCTGAAGGAGTATTTTGGTAAAACAGCACCTTTTGATCCGGAAGATGTTCGGAGGAAAACTGTAGTAGAACAGGGTGCTGAAGTTATTTACAGTAACCCGAAAGGAAACGGACCTTTCATTCACCACAACGACGGTCACGGTCATCACTAGTTGATGTCATCGCTTTTCCCCACAAACCCGGGAAATAGCGGTTACAAAGCAAAATCATATATATGTTCAGTCTCTGTTCGCAGGGACTGATTTTTTTTGCTGAAAAGTGTGGTCTTCGGAATTGCCCATGCTCTGACTTTCCCTCCGCAATACATTTTCTCTCATTTTCCTTATCTTTGCCCTCACAAATTCTCAGAAATGTCCAAATCCCTAATCCCCAAGCTGGAAGCTATTAAGCAGCGCTATAACGAAGTTGCCGACCTTATTATCCAGCCTGATGTAATTTCCGACCAGAAGAAATATTCCGCCCTAAACAAAGAATACAGCGATCTTGGTAAGATTGTTACTGTTTTCGATAAATATAAGCAGGCGCTCACAACTATAGAGGAGTCGGACGAGATCATTGCCGATGGATCAGACAGGGAGTTTGTGGAAATGGCCAAGATGGAGAAGAATGAAGCCATTGAGAAGATTCCCGGTCTGGAGGAGGAACTTAAGGTACTTCTTATTCCAAAGGATCCTGCGGATGATAAAAACGTAATCATAGAACTGCGTGCAGGAACGGGAGGAGATGAAGCCGCGATTTTTGTAGAAGATGTGTACCGCGCCTATTCCATGTTCTTTAAAGCAAAGGGCTGGAAGCACGAAATTACAGATGCAAGTGAAGCATCCAAAGGATACAAAGAACTTATACTTAAGGTAGAAGGCGATGGTGTATATGGTATTATGAAGTTTGAATCCGGGGTGCACAGGGTACAGCGTGTTCCTGAAACGGAGTCTCAGGGAAGGGTTCACACCTCCGCTATTACGGTAGCCGTATTACCTGAAGCAGAAGAAGTGGATTTTGAACTGAATCCCGCAGATATCGAAATGCAGACCTCGCGTTCAGGTGGTGCCGGCGGACAGAACGTAAACAAGGTAGAAACCAAGGTACAGCTTACCCACAAACCCAGCGGAATGGTAGTGGTGTGCCAGCAGGCACGTTCCCAGCTGGCCAACCGCGAACTTGCAATGGAAATGCTTCGTACAAAACTGTATGATATTGAACTGCAGAGGGTAACTGGAGATATTGCTGCGCAGCGTAAAACAATGGTATCAACTGGTGACAGATCGGCGAAAATTAAAACGTATAATTACTCCCAGGGCAGGGTTACAGACCACCGCATCAACAAATCCATCTATAATCTGGATGCCTATATGAACGGCGATATTCAGGAGATGATTGATGCAGTTATCATGGCCGAAAATGCGGAAAAAATGAAAGGTGAGGAGGAAAATTATTAATATTTAATTCAGATGTCCTATATTAGCGCACATTAAAATATTTAAAATATGAAAAAATCAATCTTTATGGCGGCTGCATTTGCCGCAGTGACTCTAATCTCATGTAAGAAAACGGAAACTACTGCTACAGATGTGAACGCAGATTCTACTGATGCTGTAGTTATCGTAGATGCGGATTCTATGCCGGTTATGTCTGATTCAACGGCTGTTGGAGGCGCATTAGATGCTACCGGTGATGCTATTGAAGATGGTGCTCAGAACGTGAAAGAAGGCGCTCAGGAAGCTACCGACGGTGATGGTGATGTAACTAAATAATCACTTTTACCAATATGAATTAAAGTCTTCCCAACCGGGAAGGCTTTTTTTGTGCAAAAAATTCAGATCTATCTGCTGTATTTCTAATTAGGAATATATTTAACTTAATCCTTAATTTTGAGTATGAAAAAGTACCTTTTATTCCTATATATAATATTCCTGGCACAAGTTCAGGCACAGCAGGAAATCATACCTCAGCTTAAATTTGAAGAACTGGAGAATAGGATTGCGGAAATGCCGGCTGACTTGCTGGTCGTTAATTTCTGGGCTACCACCTGTGCTCCCTGCGTGAAAGAGTTACCCGATTTTATGGAAGTAAACCGTAAATATGAGTCCAATCCAGGATTCAAAATGCTTTTGGTCACCTTGGACAGAACCAGGGACATGGAAAGGGTTAAGAAATTTATCACTGATAAAAATATTGCCGCGAAGGTGGTATTGCTGGACGATAACAAACGGATGAACACCTGGATTCCGCGTTTTGATCCCGAATGGGGTGGCGAAATACCGGTAACTATTTTTTACAGAAAAGGGGTTAAAGTGCACTTCCATAACGGGGAGATGTCTAAACCCGAACTCGAAGAAATAATCAGTAAGCATTTAAATTAAACGCAAATAATTAGTAATATGAAATCTCTAAAAATCTTCTTATTGGGTATTTTACTTTTGGCGGCCGGTTTTGCACAGTCGCAGTCGGCGGTAAGTTTTACTACAAAATCTTCCAAGACCGGTTATGCAGTTGGCGACGAAGCTACAGACTTTAGACTGAAAAACACAGACGGCAAGATGGTATCGCTCAGTGATTATAAATCTGCAAAAGGTTTTATCATCATATTTACATGCAATCACTGTCCCTATGCCAAAAAGTATGAAGAACGAATCGTGGCACTGGACAAAATGTATAAAGCCAAAGGTTATCCCGTAATCGCAATTAATCCAAATGATGCGACCGTTCAGCCGGAAGATGGTTTTGAAGAGATGAAACAGCGCGCCATAGAAAAAGGTTTTACATTCCCTTACCTTGTGGACGAGGGGCAGAAAATTTACCCCCAGTACGGTGCAACCAAGACACCGCATGTATTTTTGCTTAATAAGGAAAAGGGCCGTAACATCGTAAAATATATTGGTGCTATCGACAATAACTACGAAGATGCCTCAGATGTCTCCGAATTCTATCTTCAGGACGCCGTGAACAGTTTGCTGCAAGGGGAGAAAATTAAAACGGAGAAAACCGTTGCGATAGGCTGTACCATTAAGGTGAAAAAATAGAAAATACTTACCGCGGATTGGGGTAAGAGGAGATTTTTCATGCTGCTTCCTTCATCAACGTTTTAAAATCAGTAACTTTATGGCCTGTTAAAGCAAGCAAAATGCGCAAAGAAATTCAGAACAAAACCCCCGATTTTTCGTCCGATTTTGATGTTAAACTTCCTTATTTTTTTGAAAAGGACGGACTCGAAATGAAATCGGCATACACTGCTCAGGACTCAGAAAAAATTACTGAAAAACAATATTCGGCCGGAACTGCTCCATATTTACGTGGTCCTTATTCCACAATGTATGTACAGAAACCCTGGACCATACGTCAGTATGCCGGATTCTCCACTGCGGAAGAATCCAATGCATTTTACCGCCGGAATCTTGCGGCTGGACAGAAAGGACTTTCTGTAGCATTTGACCTTGCAACACACCGTGGGTATGATTCAGATCATCCGCGTGTAGTAGGCGATGTGGGAAAAGCCGGTGTAGCCATTGACTCCGTGGAAGACATGAAGATCCTTTTTGACCAGATTCCACTGGATCAGATTTCGGTTTCAATGACAATGAACGGAGCCGTACTGCCCATTCTTGCGTTCTATATTGTGGCTGCCGAAGAACAGGGAGTTTCTCAAAATCTTCTTTCAGGAACCATCCAGAATGACATCCTGAAGGAGTTTATGGTCCGTAACACCTATATCTATCCGCCTACTCCTTCCATGAAAATCATCGCGGATATATTTGAATATACTGCTAAGAATATCCCGAAATTCAACTCAATTTCTATTTCCGGCTATCACATGCAGGAAGCCGGCGCCACACCGGTTCTGGAAATGGCCTATACCCTGGCAGACGGTCTGGAATATGTACGGACCGGAATTCAGGCCGGAATGAAGGTTGATGATTTTGCCCCCAGACTTTCGTTTTTCTGGGCTGTTGGGATGAATCACTTCATGGAAATTGCGAAAATGAGGGCTGCTCGTTACATCTGGGCCGACCTTTTAACGCAGTTTTCGCCGCAAAATCAAAAATCTCTGGCGCTTCGTACACACTCGCAGACTTCAGGCTGGAGCCTTACAGAGCAGGAGCCCTTCAATAATATTACACGAACTGCAATTGAGGCACTATCAGCAGCTTTGGGCGGAACACAGTCTCTGCATACCAATGCACTGGATGAAGCCATTGCTTTACCCACCGACTATTCCGCAAAAATTGCCCGTAACACTCAAATTATCCTGCAGCAGGAGACCGGCATCTGTGATGTTGTAGATCCAATGGGCGGCAGTCATTTGGTTGAGACTCTTACTCAGCAGATGATTGATGAAGCTATGAAGTATATTGATGAGGTGGAGAAAGAAGGAGGTATGACCAAAGCCATCGAAGCCGGAATTCCAAAAATGCGGATTGAGGAAGCGGCCGCCAGGAAGCAGGCAAAGATTGACAGTGGTGAAGAGTTCATTATAGGTGTAAATTCCTTTAAATCTTCGCAGAAACAGATGGAACTGGAAATCCTGGATATTGACAACTCTGAGGTTAGAAGAAAACAGATTGAAAGGCTTGATACTATTAAAGCCAGCCGCAACACAGCAGATGTTGATGAGATACTGGAAAAGTTAAGCAATGCAGCGGAAAGCGGAACCGGAAACCTTCTGGAGATATGCATCGAAGCAGCCCGCCGCCGTGTAACACTGGGTGAAATGAGTGATGCTATGGAGAAAAGCTACGGGCGCTACAAAGCAAACATAAGAACAATACAGGGAGTTTATGCGATGAATGCTTCAAAGAACGAATATTTTGAAAAAGCCCTGGCTCTGACCCAGCAGTTTGAAGACCAGCAGGGCCGGAGACCTCGGATTATGGTTGTTAAAATGGGTCAGGACGGTCATGACCGGGGTGCCAAGGTAGTAGCGACTGCCTTTGCCGATATGGGTTTTGATGTTGATGTTGCACCGCTTTTCCAGACTCCGGCCGAAGTTGCCATGCAGGCTGTGGAAAACGATATCCATATCCTCGGAGTTTCTTCTCTTGCCGCAGGACATAAAACTCTCGTTCCTCAGGTGGTTGAAGAACTTAAGAAATTAGGTGCTGACGATATCAGGATTGTTGTGGGTGGCGTAATTCCCCAGCAGGATTATGAATTCCTGCACAAGAATGGTGCAGACCACATTTTCGGTCCTGGCACCAATCTGCCGAAATCTGCCTGTGAGATTCTGGAAAAGTATCTTAACTAGAATAAATCCCAAACAGAAATTCCTCCACATTCGGAGGAATTTTCAGTTTTGGGAAATCAGATAATCATATACCATTTGGTGTTGGTCCGGAGTAAGTTTTGCACGCGGCGCCATTCTGCTCAGTGTTTCAATCCACTCCGCATCGGTATGTTTAGTCGGTTCAGGTAAATTATGACATTTATTGCACGAGTTTTCGAAGACAGTTTTTCCCTGAGAAAGTTTTTCAGAAGAGGTGTACTTAGGTCCTGTTACCGCATTACTTCTTGCGCACGAGACCATGAAAAGCGAAACTGCCGCCGCTGTTAGGATTGTCTTTTTCATAATAGTTTTGATTTGGTCAAACAAAATTACATGGTAAGCACTACCTTTAATTATATAATTCCTAAAATTTAATGCATGACTCTCACCTACAATGATTACAGGCTGCAGCTTCGGGAAACTTTTAAAATCGCCTACGGTAATTACGACTACCGCGATTCTCTTACGGTGGCACTTTCTGCAAATGGTGAAACTGGGTTTGGCGAATGTGTAGCCATCAACTATTACAATATAGATCTTCAAAAATTCAAACTTGATCTGGAATCTGTAAAAGACAGGCTTCACAGTCTATCCATTATTCATCCGCTGGAATTTTACTCTTTTCTGCTAACTCTTGAACTTCATCCTTTCCTGCGTTCCGCACTGGATTGTGCTTATTGGGACCTTTTTGGTAAGCTGGAAAACAGAACTTTCGCTGAAGTTGTGGATTTGCATCAGGACAACTTGCCTGAGTCATCCTTCACTATAAATGTCGCTGGTTTTGATGAGCAATTCGAAAAGATAAAGGCCAGCAAATGGACTAGATTCAAGGTGAAATGCAACGGACTGGACCGCGGTAATGTTTTCAAACTGCTGGACAGTGGTAAGGAGGTTGCGCTTGATTCTAACACCAGCTTTACTGAAGAAGACTGCATTTTTCTGGAATCGCAAACGCTTACTCAAGGCTTCTCTTATCTGGAACAGCCTCTGCCGGCAGGCCAATTTTCGCTACTTACCAAAAACAAAAACGCTCATTGGATGTGTGATGAAGACTGCCAAAGCGTGGAAGATTTACAATCTTTGTCCAGTCATTACCGAAGTGTCAACATCAAGGTGATGAAACTGGGTGGGATAACTCCAGCCCTCGAAATGATCTCGGCAGCGCACAGTTTCGGCTTCAAGGTGATGATTGGCTGCATGACGGAATCGACCGTCGGAATTTCTGCAGGTATGGCATTGGCCGGACTTTGCGATTATGCAGATCTGGACGGAGCGAATCTGATTTCCAATGATTTTGCTGAAGGCAGCAAGGTGGTTGAAGGCAAATTGCTTCTGTCTGAAGCCCCCGGCCTTGGGATCCGGTTGATCTAATTCAGCGGGCGGTAAAATTTGAGCCTTTGGCAGGTAAACATTAAATTTGGTTTTTATTTCGGTATGGACATAACAAATGAGGTTTTAATTGAGGGAATTCGAAGTGGAAACAAACGCTTACTGGCCAAAGCCATTACGCTTGTAGAGAGCAAGAAGCCCGAACACCGGGAACAGGCCGAAGCTTTACTTCAGGAAATAATGCCTTTTTCAGGAAACTCCGTCAGAATCGGTATCACCGGCGTACCGGGCGCAGGTAAATCTACATTCATTGAAAGCTTTGGAAAACTGGCTATAGAAAAAGGACATAAGGTTGCTGTCCTGGCCATTGATCCCAGTTCTTCATTAAATAAAGGTTCTATACTGGGCGATAAAACCCGCATGGAAGAACTCGCCCGGGAAGAAAATGCCTTTATCCGGCCTTCACCCAGTTCAGGATTTCTTGGAGGAATTGCCAATACTACTTTCGAGACGATGCTTCTGTGTGAGGCTGCAGGTTATGACTGCATACTGATTGAGACGGTAGGGGTGGGCCAGAGCGAAGTTTTGGTTTCCGAAATAACTGATGTTTTCCTTTTCCTGAAAATCATTGGGGGCGGCGATGAGCTTCAGGGCATAAAGCGCGGAATAATGGAGATGGTAGACCTTATCTTCATCAACAAAGTAGATTCGGAAAACATACTCGCTGCCAAAAGGACAAAAACCGAACTGATGCGGGCACTACACTTTCTCCATCCTAAGGAAAAGGACTGGAAAGTGCCGGTAGTGCTGGGCTCAGCATTAAATCATGAAGGCCTTAAGGACGTGTACAGCAATATAGAACGCTTTATTGAACTTAAACGTAAGAGTGGCCGCTTCCAGGAAGTCAGAATGTTACAGGCAGCCCACCGTTTCGAATTCTGGGTACAGGAATATATCCGTATAATGACTCAAAAAGAAAATTCCGCAGAGAACTTATTTATTCAGCATAAAAAAAATGCCTCCGAACTGAAAGGCAATCCCAGTTCGGAAGCAAAGAAGTTTGTAAATGAAATACTGAAAAAGACTATTTCCTGACAGTTTCGTTTGCAGCGATATACCCGTCATAAGATATTGGCTGGCGGTCGGTTGTATCTACAGAGACAAAAGCTTTTCCATTGCTATAAACTTCAATGTTGATCATACTGATATGTGAAACATCATTTGGCCTGATCATGAATACTGCATTACCTTTTTTAGACGTTGATTTCTGGACTGTAAAATCCTCAGACGTAAACCGTAAACTCTGTTTATTAGTGTCGTAACCATTGCTGTTGTACAGCCTTCCGAAATAGGGTAATGTGCAGGTCAGTTTTTCCTTCTCTATAACAAGTGTGTACCCACTGTCCAGAGTAGTCAATCGGGTTGGCGTATAATTCGGAATCGCGTTGGTAACCGCATTAATATCCGCCCCTACTGCATTTGCTTTCTGTGCATGGAAGGTGAAGTCACCGGCGCTTGTAAGTTGCTGTGTAGCTGCCGGCTCCAGGTAGTTTTGCGAAGAACAGTTCAGGAACAGTCCCAGGCCTACAATCATTAAAAATATATTTTTCATTTTTTTTGAATTTATTTATAAGTTGTTAGCTTATATTCAGCAAATCTAAGACCGTAAATTTATTGGAATAATAATTGCAAAACCGTAGAAATCAAATATCATTTACTATGAAACTTATAAACACAATCGGAATAGGCGCCATGATGTTCGCGGCAGTTGCATGTTCAACTAATCCAATTACCGGAAGAAGATCTCTTCAGTTAGCAAATGATGCAGAAATTGCGTCAATGGCTGCCCAGGAGTATCAGAAAACAATAACCCAGTCTAAAATAATCAGCGGCACCACACAGGCAAAAAGTGTTGCCAATGTGGGAACACGTATAAAGAATGCGGCTTACAATTATTATAAAACCTTAGGACGCGAAGGCGACCTGACCAATTATCAGTGGGAGTTTAAACTTATTGACAACAAGCAGATTAATGCCTGGTGTATGCCTGGTGGTAAAGTGGCGGTATATACAGGTATTATGCCGGTTACACAAAATGATACAGGGCTGGCAGTTGTAATGGGCCATGAAGTTTCCCATGCATTAGCCGGACACGGTAACGAAAGAATTTCACAGGCTATGGTTGCCCAACTTGGTGGGGCGGTTATTGGTTCGCAGGTATCGGGCGGCCAATGGGGTGCTATTTTTGAGCAGGTTTATCCAATTGGTGCACAGGTAGGTCTTATGGCTTACGGGCGTAAACAGGAACTGGAAGCAGATCAGATGGGCCTATACCTTATGGGTATGGCAGGATACGATCCAAGACAGGCAATACCATTCTGGCAGCGTATGGAATCTGCCTCAACCGGAGCACAGCGTCCGCCGGAGTTCCTTTCCACTCACCCGGGGCCGGAAAACCGTCAGGCCGCATTAAATTCGTATATGGATAAAGCTCTGACTTATTACAGAGCAGCGGGCGGGAAATAATAAATAACAAACAGTAACTTACAGACCTTCTCAATATTTTATAAATTTGGGAAGGTTTTTTAAATATAGCGATATGAAAAATTTAACCCTGGTGGGTATTATCCTCCTAGCTTTAGCCTTTTTACTGTACTACATGCTACCGGAATTTTCAATGGTTAAACTCTTTGAACCAATAAGTCTAATGGGCATACTTGCGGGAATCGGGATTGGTCTTATAATAGGTGGTGTTGTGGGCTATGTAAGCAAAGGTTCTGCGTTAAAAGAGGAGCAGAAAAGACGTGAGTACAAACAACTTCTGAAAGAAAAAGCTGAACTTGAGAAGATTGCCGCTGCGAATGCTGTAAATCAGAATACCACAGCCACCCAACCTTTAAACCGCGATAAAGAAAATACGCAGAACTTTTATTAGTCCTGCGTATTTGTTTTCTTAGAATTGGTAACCCAAGCCAGCCATCAGCATACTGGGTCGGTTATCATAGCGGATTACAGCATCCGTATTATTGTTTATGAACTCCCGCTGGTCTTTGGAGAAAGAACCTTCATATCTTCCGGAAATAATAATACTCCTTATTTTAACCTGAGCACCGAGTTGATACCCTACTGTAAAGTTATTTTCAGCGTTTTCCTTAAAGTCATTGTACTGGTTTTCTGAGCTTAGGTTGTGGCTGGCTACCGGACCTGCATAAATCCCTACTGTCTCCCCCCATACATTATAACCTAACAGCACAGGTAGGTCTGCACGGTTACTTTTTGCTTCAATCTTTGAGTCAGTGATTGGCTCGGTAAGTTCATTTGTAAATGTAGTGTAGTAAAGTTCAGGCATTACAAATAGGCCGCTTACCAGATTAACCTTCACGGAAAGACCTGCGTTAAAGCCTACATTGGTTTTACCTTCAGCTTCAAAAGCCTCCTCGGCACCTGCCTTTACACTTTCCCAGGTTGGTTTTCCCGCCGGAAAAAGACCGTGAGCTTTAACAGCAACCGCCACCTGAGCGGATGCACATACAGAAGTGAAGACGAGCGCAGTGGCTAATAGTTTAATTTTCATCAGTCTTAGGATTAGTTACAATATTTTCAATGGATGTTTTGTCGTTCGTCAGGAAATATTCCCGGAGTTCTTTAAACAGTTCTGAGGAATAAACGAAGTCAATAAGATTTTTATTGCGTGCAGTAATTACATTATCCTTATTGCCTTCCCATTCCTTAATACCCAGACGCAGGTAAACAATTTTTTCGCCAATTGTCATTACCGAGTTCATATCGTGAGTATTTATGATCGTTGTAGTTTTGTATTCCTTTGTAATATCAACCAAAAGATCATCAATAACATTCGCAGTGTACGGATCCAGACCGGAATTAGGTTCGTCACAGAAAAGGTATTTCGGGTTGTTTACAATGGCACGTGCAATGGCCACTCTTTTCTGCATTCCGCCCGATATTTCTGCCGGAAACTTTCTGCCCGCCTTATCCAGGTGTACCCTTCCCATTACATCAAAAACCCGTCTTTTCTTCTCCCTGAATGTCAGGTTGGTAAACATATCCAGCGGAAACATAATGTTTTCCTCCACGGTCATGGAGTCAAACAGTGCACTACCCTGAAATACAGTGCCGATTTCGGCGCGCAGGATCTGCTTTTCCTCACGTTTCATTTGTGTAATATCGCGACCGTCAAAAAGTATCCCACCACTCGTAGGTTCGTAAACATTGAGCAGCGATTTCAGAAAGACAGTCTTGCCGGAGCCACTTTGCCCGATAATGAGATTTACCTTGCCGGTCTCAAAGGTTGTGGATATACCTTTAAGGACTTCAGTTTCGTCAAATTTTTTACGGAGGTCTTTAATTTCTATCATTACCCTAAAATAATCTGTGTTAATATTAATTCTGAAATAATGATGAAAACCATGGTCCAAACTACAGCCTGCGTGCTGGACCGTCCTACTTCCAGCGAGCCACCGCTTACGTTATATCCAAAAAAAGAGGGAACACTGGCAATAATAAAGGCGAAAACGATCGTTTTAATAAATGCGTAATAATAAAACAGCATTGGCATATACATTTGCACCCCCGTTGTAAAATCCGAAATGGTCCAGTTGCCAGTAAGTTCGCCAGCTGCGAACCCTCCCATAATACCTACCGCCATACTTAAGCCTATAAGCAGCGGATTGTAGATGACGCAGGCCAGTATCTTTGGCAAAATCAGAAAGTTGGGTGAGTTTACACCCATAATATCCAATGCATCTATCTGTTCTGTAACCCTCATCGTACCAATACTGGAAGCGATATAAGAACCCACCTTACCGGCAAGAATGAGGCTGATGATAGTGGGTGAAAATTCCAGTACGAGAACCGCTTTAGTTGCATATCCAATAAATGGTGTAGGGATCGGTATAGATGAGGAACTGAAATTATTGAACATCTGGATGGCGGTAACGGCTCCTACAAAGACGGAAGTGAAGACTACCAATCCAAATGAATTTACACCCAGATCATTTATTTCCCTGAAAAAAAGTTTAATGAAAACCGACATTTTCTGTGGTGTTCTTATGGCTTTTCCAAGCAGCAGAAAATATTCTCCGAAGGCGGTTAGGAACTTTTTAATCATTCTGCTAAATTAATGTTTTTAAAATAAAAATTTCGCCGGATCAGCCTGCTTTTTTGTCTCCCCCAATCACCAGAAATACAGTTTTTAAGATGATGACCAAATCCAGGACCATGCTCCAGTTTTTTACGTAAAAGGTGTCAGCAAGAATGCGTTTTTTCATTTCAATACTCATATCGCCATAATCGCCCCGCAACCCGTTTACCTGTGCCAGACCTGTAATCCCCGGCTTTACCATACTCCGGATGGCGTACCGGCCGATACGGGTTTTATAGTAGTCATCCACCAGCAGCATATGGGGCCGCGGCCCCACGACGGACATATGTCCCAGAAGGACATTAATGAACTGAGGCATTTCATCAATACTCGTAAACCGGAGGAATTTTCCCACTGCAGTTATCCGGTCATCGTTCTTCTGTGTAGTTCTGGTAGTAGATTCCCCATTAACCACCATCGTGCGGAATTTTATGCAGTGAAAAACCCGGTCATGCAGGCCATATCGCTTTTGCCTGAAGAAAACCGGTCCTTTGCTGTCCAGCTTAATAAGCAGTGCTATAAAAGGAAATAACCATGAACAGACCGTGACAAGGATTATAAGTGAAAACAGAAGATCCCAAACGCGTTTCAGGAAGAAATTGGTGAAATATTGCAGCGGGAATTTAGCTTGTGTAAGTACAGGCTGTGTTTCTATATAATTTAGTTCATAATTGAAGAAATTACTGTGGTCAACTTCCGGAATAAGTGCAATGCGAACCTTGCAGAGTTCCGCCTGGCGGAAAATTTCACTTCGTACTTCGGTTGATATACCTGCATTATCAGCCGGCATATACAGTGTGTAGATTCCGTTCTGACGCCAGAATTCCACAAGCTCTTCAGTTTTTACAGGTCCATCCGGGTAATCATAGATGATTAGACCATAATCATTACGGGTGCGCAACACCTCTTCAAGAATTTGCAGTGCATCACTCTTCGCGCCCAGAAACATTATATTCCGGATGTTAATACCCATACTGCGTATGGACTTCAGCAGGAAGAAAATTGCAGACTTTAGCAGGAAAAAGATGATGAATATGCTGATTGCCAAATCGAAACGTTCGCTTTTCAGAAAAATGTTATTGCTCACTTTTCCAAGCAGGATAATCCCGAACAGAAAGATAAGAATATGTGTTACTATCCTTTCAAGATACAGCGTATAGGTAAGGTTCCTGGGGATATCATACAGTCGCGTTCGCCCACTCAGCAGTATCCAGAAAAGGGTAAGCAGCAGGATAGACATTGAGTTCTGCTCCCAGTCTATATCCTTTATCTTAAGGTCAATATTTCGTCGGATAAAGAAAAATACAAAAACTGCTGCGATAATCAGTATATCGAGCAGAATAATGAATCCTTTAAAATACCGTGAAAACCGAAGTTGTTGCATGAACTCAAATCAGATCCTAAAAGTAAGTAAATTTACGGTTACTCAGGGAATGTTGAGGTATTTATGAGTCTGCACTGAGGCTTGCCAGCGTGGATTCTGAAGGATGAAATCTGTTATAAGCGGGTAAATCTCATCTCTTTTGCTCCATTCGCTCTGCAGATACAGCTTACAGTTAGGACCAACTTTGGCCGCCTGTTCTTCTGCAAATTTAAGGTCATGGCGGTTAAAGACAATTACCTTAAGTTCGTGCGCCATCCCGTAAATTTCGGCCTGGGGCAAGCCCGTTTTTTTAGGTGACAAGGTAATCCAGTCCAGGATACCGCTGCGTGAATATGCACCGGACGTTTCAATATGAATGGTACAACCCAACTCCTTTAAACGGAGTGTCAGGAGTTCCAGATTCCACATCAGAGGTTCGCCTCCGGTAAGGACAACGGTTTTACAATGGCTCGCTGCCGTTTCCGCGACTTGGTTCACATCCATCAGTGGATGTAGTGTGGGGTCCCAGCTTTCCTTTACATCACACCAATGGCAGCCCACATCGCAACCGCCAAGCCGTATAAAATAGGCTGCGGTTCCCGTGTGGGCACCTTCGCCCTGAATGGTGTAAAAATGTTCCATTACCGGAAGCATTTTTCCTTCTTTCAATACTATTTCCTGATCTGTCGTCATTTAATTTTCTAAAATTTCCTTTTGTAGGCCAGCAGTGTGTTTTTCATCAGCATGGCGCGGGTCATCGGACCTACGCCTCCCGGTACAGGGGTGATCCAGGATGCTTTTTCGACACAACTGTCAAAGTCTACATCACCTTCCAGGTGGTAACCTTTGGGTCCCTCATCTTCAACACGGGATATACCTACATCAATAATCACGGCGCCATCTTTAATCATATCGCCTTTCAGGTACTTAGGAGCTCCCAGGGCTACAATTACAATATCTGCGCTTTTAGTATATTCTTCAATATTCTGAGTGTGACTGTGTACCACGGTTACCGTAGCATTGCCGGGGTTACCTTTTGTACTCATAAGGATGCTCATCGGTCTTCCGACAATTCGGCTGCGTCCTATAACCACACAGTGCTTCCCCTGGGTGGGAATATTATATCTTTCCAGCAAAGTCATGATGCCATAAGGTGTAGCAGGCAGGTAAGCTTCCATTTCAAGAGCCATTCTGCCGAAGTTCTCCGGGTGAAAACCGTCTACATCTTTTTCAGGGCTTATCGCCTCAATCACTTTTTCTTCATCCATTCCCTTTGGAATAGGTAGTTGGACTATAAAACCGTCAATATCACTGTCCGCATTCAGTTTTTCAATTTCGCTCAGCAACTCAGTTTCAGTTATGGTGTCATTAAACTTCAGGAGTGAGGATTTGAATCCCACTTCCTTACAGTCCTTCACCTTGCTGCTTACATAGGCTTTGCTGGCACCGTTTTCGCCTACTAGTATCGCTGCTAAGTGTGGAGGTCTCTGTCCGGAAGAAACAATCTCGTCTACTTCACTTTTAATTTCCTGTTTAATGTCTTTGGAGATCTTAAGTCCATCCAGAATCTGCGCCATATTTATTTTACTTTTATTATTTAATGTATCTTCAAAATCATAACCAGGCCCCCTCAGTCTTAACAACTATACCAAAGCCCTTTTTTTCCCTGAAATTCTTGCTTTAATTACCTCTATTTTATACTGATGCAAAATTAAAGTTATATTTTGGTGTTTGCACAGTAAGTCCGGCCTGTTATTTCTGATTTTTATAGTAGTTAATTAGGCCATTGGTTGAACTGTCATGGGAACTAACCTCTTCTTTGTCCTCAAGTTCAGGAAGTATCCTTCCCGCTAAGGTTTTTCCGAGCTCCACCCCAAACTGGTCGAAACTGAAAATATTCCAGATAATGCCCTGTACAAAAATTTTATGCTCATAAAGTGCGATGAGCTGTCCAAGTGAAAATGGCGTGAGTTCCCTGAATAAAAGAGAGCTGCTTGGTGTATTGCCGTGGAATACTTTATGATTCTGAATTTTTCTTATTTCTTCTTCGGACTTGCCTGCCTTCCTTAGTTCGTCCTGCACTTCGATGGGTGTTTTTCCAAACGCCAGCGCTTCTGTTTGGGCAAAGAAATTGGCGAGAAGTTTTTCCTGATGATCGGAAACATCATTGCAGGACTTCACAAACGCGATAAAATCTGCCGGAATAAACTCAGTTCCCTGATGGATGAGTTGATAAAAAGCATGTTGACCGTTGGTGCCTGGCTCGCCCCAAATTACAGGTCCGGTTTCATACTGAACGAAATGACCGTTGCGGTCCGTACATTTACCGTTGCTCTCCATGTCACCCTGCTGAAGATAAGCTGGGAAACGGTCGAGATACTGTGAATAGGGAAGTATTGCATAGGTTGAAGCGTGATGAAAATTTCTGTACCAGATTCCCAAAAGTGCCATGATAACAGGTACGTTTTCCTGAAACTCAGCTGTCCGGAAATGAATGTCAGTCTCATTTGCACCTTTCAGCAGCAGTTCAAAATTTTCATAGCCCACGGCCAGCACTATACTCAGACCAATAGCGCTCCACAGGGAATAACGGCCGCCTACCCAGTCCCAGAACTTAAATATATTCTCTTCGGCTATGCCGAATTCCTTTACAGCTTCAGTGTTTGTGGAAAGTGCCACAAAATGTTTTGCCACATCATTTTGAGTGCCTTTGCGCAGGAACCAGGTTTTTGCAGATTCTGCATTTGTCATGGTCTCCTGGGTTGTAAAAGTCTTGGAGGCTATTATGAAAAGGGTAGTCTCTGGATCCAGTTCCTTAACTGTTTCAGCAATATGATTGCCGTCTACATTGGAAACGAAATGAACATTTAATTTGGTTCGGTAGTGCTTCAGTGCCCTGCACACCATTGCGGGTCCCAAATCTGAGCCGCCGATCCCTATATTCACAACATCGGTGATCTCTTTTCCGGAAAATCCTTTATGCCTGCCCGAAATTACCTCCTCAGAAAAGGACTTCATCTGGTTCAGAACCTTTTTTATGGCAGGTTTTATATTTACACCATCTACCCTGATTTCTTCCTCTGAAAAATCCCTAAGCGCCGTATGCAATACCGCCCGACCTTCTGTTTCGTTAATGATATCGCCGGCAAACATATTCTGAACAGCGGTCTTCAGTCCGCATTCTTCGGCTAAATTTTGCAATAGTTGAAAAGTCCTGTCGTCTATGAGATTTTTGGAAAAATCAAAGAGATAGTTTTCTCTCAGGACGGAAAATTGTCTGAACCTTTCGGAGTTATAATTGAAGAGTGTCCGCAGCTCAAAATCATTCTTGGCGAAATGTTCGCTAAGGGCCGTCCAGGCATTGGTTTGGGTAGGATTAATCTTGGGCAGCATACGTGAGGTTTTTGGTCACCCGGTCGGGTTTTAAAGTGCTAATTTACGGAAAATTGTATGGATGGAGAAAAGCCACAGAAAAACCTCCGGCACACATGCCGAAGGTTAATAAATTCCTCTGTACATTTTATCTTACTGTACAACTACTTGTCAGAAAGCTGCGGTTTCACGTGCAGATTTATTTTCCTCCTCCGCAGGAGATAGATTATCAGAGCACCCACCAGTAGTAATGGCCAAAGTGTCACCAAGCCAACAATCAGTTTTTGGGTTAGGTAAAAGCCTTCAACAAAGGCATTCGTACTTTCATACAGGAAATTGGATTTGTACTTATTGTCCATATTGCGCAGATTTGTAACCGCGATTTCTGCCACACGTACATTGGGTTCTTTCAGAAAAATATCTACTGTACTGTATTTAAGTCTGTCGCTCATCTGCATATTGGAAACCTTCTGATAGTTGCCCTCAGCCATATTCTGGTCTCCAAGTTTCACTTTGTCTTTGTTAGCCTGTATTTGGCTGATGTTATTGGCAGTGCTTTTAATTCTGTCTGCCTCCAGCTTTGCCAGTTCAATATTAGCAGTTACATCTTCCGCAAGAATGACCCTGGAGTTCAAAAATATTTTGCGGTCATTGATGAACTGTAGCAGAACACCGAGTTTTTCGGTAGGGACCCGAACCTGCATATTGTTTTCAGTCTGGAATTTTCGCAGCATTACCGCATTTTCATCACTGGTGTTAAAGGTTTCTTCGGAGATGACACGGGAATTGAGTCGGCTTGTGGTCACAAATCCACCCATTTCCTGCAAGGACTTTTCAATTGCTACGGTTGCTTCGTAAACATCTTTCACTTCCATATCCACTTCCGCGGTTTTAATGAATCTTTTTCCTTCTACCTGCATTGTTGCGGCTGTGCTGATGCTGTCGGTTACCGGGAAGGGACTGGCCAGTCCGTCCTGGGCTTCATCGGCACTGCCGGTATATTCACTCTATTACATGCGGCTACCATAAGCAGAAACATACTGCCTAAAACAATTTTTGATTTCAAAGTTTTCATAAGCTGTCTTTTTGTTGATTTGTTAATTCAAAATTGCTTTTGAATACTTATGAATCTTTGTAAAACACTTTTATACTTTGCGTAAAACAATGTGTGTTTACAGAGGGTTGTAAATCAAGGGTTTGTAAAATTGGTTTCAGGAAGTTTCTACAAAACCTTATTTAAAAATCATGATGAAAATGCAGAAAACAGGTTACTGAGAGTCAAACCGTTGTGGTTTTAAACAAAAAAAACTCTTCAATTATGAAGAGCTTTTCAACGTAAATAAATTCGGTTACTTTTCCAGGGCAAGTTCAACTACCTCACTCATCCGGTTTACGTAACTGACCGTAATATTTCTCAGATAATCTTTCTTGATCTCCTCTACATCCTTTCTGTTGGCCTCGCACAAAATTATGTGGGTGATACCCGCACGGGTTGCGGCCAGTAATTTCTCTTTAATTCCGCCCACAGGCAGCACCTTGCCGCGGAGGGTAATCTCACCTGTCATGGCAAGATGAGGTTTTACCTTTTTGTTCTTAAAGCTGGAAACGATTGAAGTGAGCATAGCGATCCCGGCAGACGGTCCGTCCTTAGGTGTAGCACCTTCCGGAACGTGTACATGTATGTTTTTTTTCTGCAGATCGTCCGAAGAGATACCCAGGTAGTCATGCTTCGCTTTAATATATTCCAGGGCAATGGTTGCAGATTCCTTCATTACATTCCCAAGGTTTCCGGTCATCGTAAGGTTTCCCTTTCCTTCACTTAAAATACTTTCGATGAAGAGAATATCGCCACCTACCTGGGTCCACGCCAGACCAGTAACAACACCGGGTACATCTGAAATTTCTGAAAGGCTTTTTGGCCGCGGTACACCCAGGATTTCATCCACTTTTGCGATGGATATCTTAGGTTCATACTCTTTTTCCATAGCAGTTTGCAGTGCAACCCAGCGTGCAACAGCGGCAATCTGTTTTTCCAATCCGCGAACACCGCTTTCCGAAGTATGAGCATCTATAATATGCTTCAGTTCGGCATTACCCAGTTTAAAAGACTTTGCGGTAAGTCCGTTTTCTTCCTGCTGTTTCTTTATTAAATGCCTTTTGGCAATCTCAACTTTCTCTTCCAGAGTATATCCTGCAATCTCAATGATTTCCATACGGTCCAAAAGCGGACGCTGAACTGTAGAAAGTGAATTTGCTGTTGCAATGAACATCACTCTCGAAAGGTCGTATCCTAATTCCAGGAAATTATCATAGAAAGAATTGTTCTGTTCCGGATCCAGTACCTCCAGCAGTGCCGAACTGGGATCACCGTGAATTCCCTGGCCGATTTTATCGATTTCATCCAGTACAATTACGGGATTGGATGTGCCTGATTTCTTTATAGATTGAAGTACACGACCTGCCATGGCACCAATGTAGGTTTTACGGTGTCCGCGGATTTCAGATTCATCGTGCAGGCCCCCCAGTGATAATCTTACATATTTCCGGCCCAATGCATCCGCTACAGACTTACCAAGCGATGTTTTGCCTACACCCGGAGGACCTACAAGACAGAGGATGGGCGATTTCATGTTGTTCTTCAGTTTAAGAACTGCCATATGCTCCAGGATTCTCTTCTTAATGTCGTCCAGTCCAAAATGGGCTTTGTCCAGAATTTTTTCGGCTTTATTGATGTCAAAAACATCCTTAGTGTAAGTGTCCCATGGAAGATCTGTAAAGAAATCCAGGTAGTTGCGCTGCACGTTATAGTCGGGCGAACTGGGGTTTTGGCGCTGGAGCCTGTTCAGTTCTTTTTGGAAGTGATTCTCGACGTCCTCGCTCCATTTTACATTCTTGACCTTGAGCAGAAGTTCCTCCACGTCGGATTCGGGCCCTCCGCCTAACTCTTCCTGAATGGTCTTCATCTGTTGATTTAGGAAATAGTCGCGCTGCTGTTTATCCAGGTCTTTAGATGTTTTCTGATGGATTTGGTTACGAAGTTCCAGGATTCTGAAATCGTCATGCATCATCTCATAGCAGGTCTGAGCCCTCTTCAGCAGGTTTTTTTCCTCCAGCAGGCTTTGTTTCTTGCTGGCATTGAAATTGGCATTCGCACAGATGAAATTCAGGAGTTCATCCAGACCCTGAATGTTTTTAATGGCGAAGTTTGCAGCATTGGGGATGCCGGGGTCCAAAGCAATTATTTTTTCCGCAAGATCCTTAATGTTTTCAATCAGAGCTTCAAATTCCTCTTTATTTCTGGCCGCACTGTCTTTCAATTTTGTAATTTCGGCTTTGTAATACGGTTGGTTTTCTACAAACTGTTTTGTTTTAAACCTGCCATATCCTTTTGTTATAGCCGTAACATTCCCTTCGGGCAACTTAATAATCTTTAAAATTTTGGCATAAGTACCTATTTGATAGAGGTCATGTGCTTCAGGGTTATCTACTGTTGCATTTTTCTGGCTTATAATGCCTATGAACTCACCACTTTGTTGTGCTTCTTCAAGCAGTTTTATTGAATTTTTGCGGCCGGCGGTAATTGGAACAATTACTTTTGGGAACATTACCATATTCCGGACCGGCAAAATAGGGAAAAGCGTCTGGCTGGTATTGCTTTCCGTCTCCTCAAAATCCTTCAGGTTTATCTCTTCAGCTACTAGGCTGAAACCATCATCTAAAATATCATCAAAATCCATTCTCTGTTGTCTCTCTTTTACACCATGACAATCTGTCATTTCGGTTAGTAGCCCATTCTGAATAATCATAGCAACAGGAGCTATAAATATAAGCAGGCAATTTATACAGGCAGGTTCCCAATTCCTGTGCCAATGAAATTTTCATAAAAGAATGCGGACAAAATTTCCTTCAGGCACGCCGGATTGTACTTCTCCCATAAAAATGATGCTATATTTCTCTTGTTTCTTAAAAATGTGTATTTTCGCTGACTGATAAAATATAGATTACAATATAATGGCAATTTTAGGCGAAATTAGAAAACGACCGATTTTATTAATGGGGATTATTGCCCTGGCGCTTCTTGCGTTTCTGGTTAATCCGGATACGTTTGATAAGCTCTTTGGCAAGGATCCAAACATTTTGGGAAAGGTAAACGGAGATGAAATTACAAGAGAGGAGTATTCTGATCAGCTCTTTGTCCTGCAGCAACAGGCACAGCAGCAGGGTCAGCCAGCTACCGGTCTGGAAGAGCAGGCCTGGCAGATGATGGTTCAGAGCAAACTTGTACAGCAGCAGTTTGAGAAAATGGGTCTGGAAATGACCGATGATTACTTCTGGAGCCAGCTTCAGTTCGATCCGATGTTTGCTCAAAATCAACAAAATTTCGATGAAAAGGGAAATTTTCGTCTGCAGGAAATAAAGAAGCAGGTAGAATCACTTGAAAGCGGTGGAGATGTTCAGTCTTTGAACCAGTGGAAAAAGATGCGGAAATCCATTGAGTACCGCATGATGGCACGCGAGCTGTTCTCGAATATCAATTCCGGTATTACGATTGGTAAGAAAGAGGTGGAAGAGATCATGAGACAACGCGACAATCTTGCCGATATTGATTATGTTAAAGTTGATTATTCGTCCTTCCTTCAGAAGAATCCCATAAAAGTAACCACCGAAGATATTGCTGCTTATATTAAAAAATATCCAAACACCTATAAAACCGATGCCAGTGTAAATCTTGGTGTGGTTTATTTCCCGGCTCAGGCCAGCGCACAGGATGATGCTGCCAAACTGAAGGAAATAACAGGACTTCTAACCGGTGGAAATACAAACGGAGGCGTTGTAGAAAACTTCCAGAATACTGCAAGTGATTCCATGTTCGTAATGCTGAACTCGGATATGCCTTTTGATAACAGATATCTTGGTGAAAACGAACTGCCGCCATCCATCAGGGAATGGGTGAAGGGTGCAGCACCGGGACAGATTACAGGTCCTTACAAAGAACAGAATGTATATGTACTGTCCAAAATGTTAGACCGCAAGCCTTCTGACTCAGTGCTTTCAAAGCATATCCTGATCGCATATGAGGGCGCACAAAGATCTACAGCAACACGTACCAAAGAGCAGGCTAAAAAGACAGCAGACAGTCTTTATGCAGTTATCCAAGGAAACTCTGCAGCATTTGCTGAAGGATTAAAGATCTCTGACGAGCCGGGAGCTGTTGAAAGAAACGGCAGCGTAGGTTGGGTAACTCCTGCTTCACCATTTGATCCGGCATACCTGAACTTCCTGATGAGCAATCCAAAAGGGGCTACAGGGGTGCAGGAATCCAGTTTCGGATATCACATCATCAATATTGAAGACAAGAAATCAGGTTCCATGACCTATAAGCTGGCCAATATTGTAAAAGCCGTAACGCCGTCTGAGCAAACAGAAAATACGGTAGATAAAAATGCCAGACGTTTCATTCAGCAGGTCCAGGGTAAATCATTTAATGATTTTGCAAATATTGCTAAAAAAGGTAATTTTCTGTTCAGTAACCCTAAAATGGTAAAAAGATTTGAAGGTCAGATTTCCGGACTGGGGACACCTGAAGATGCAGAAATCATTGCCTGGGCTTTTGATAAAAAAAGAGAGAAAGGTGATACTGAATTCTTTGTGGTAGACGGTACAGGTGACCGTGTAGTTGCGATACTGAACGGCAAGCAGGAGAAGGGTCTTGCAGATCCGGAATCCGTAAGGGAACAGATAGAGCCCATCGTAAAAAATCAGTTGGCCGCTAAAAAGATCATTGAGAAAATGAATGCTGCCAAAGCAGGAAGTCTGGATCAGGTTGCCAAACTGTTTGGTACCGCAAAACAGACTACTCAGGTTAATCTTCTTAATCCTTCCGTTGGAGGTTCCATGGAGCCACGCGTGGCGGGTGCTGCCTTTGGAGTTGCGAAAGGAAAAGTAAGCAATCCGGTAGAAGGTATGACCGGTGTTTATGTGGTACTTAAAAAGTCTGAGACATTGAACAAGCAGCCTGGCGACGTCAAGCAGATGACTGAATCCATGACTCAGCAGAATGCAAGTTTCTTCGGACAGTCATTCATCAAGAGTCTGCAGGATAATGCCGACATCAAGGATTACAGAATTGAAGTGTGGGACAAAGGGGTAACCCAATAAATAAATAGTAATGAAGCGGCCGGAATGGCCGCTTTTTTTGGCCTTGTATTTTCAAATTAGAGATGGAGAAAAAATCCTATCTTTGCTAGACTTAAGTTATACCAATTTAGATGAAATTTTCAAAAGAGATAAAAGCAGGGCTTATTGCTGTGCTTTCCATTGTCGGCTTTGTGCTGATTTTTCAGTTTATGAAAGGCAAAAGCCTCTTTACCACCGATAATATTTTCTACGCAAAATATAATAACGTGGAAGGTATTGAGCCCGCCAGCAAGGTTTCCATTAATGGGCTTAAAGTGGGGCAGGTAAACACCATTATACCGGTTACGGATAAGAACGGAAGGGTGTATTTCGTAATATCCTTTGCGGTGGACAATGATTTTAAATTTTCAAAGGAGTCTGTTGTCGAGGTTTTTGAACCCGGAATCATGTCTGCTAAGGAAATGAGAATTAACCTTGCCTACAAAGGCCCAACGGCTAAGGACGGAGATACCCTTGTAGGAAACTATAAGCCGTCCTTAATAAACAATCTTGGCGAGCAGGTGGGTCCGGTAAAAGATCAGTTGGAAAGTGTACTTAAAAAAGTAGATTCACTGGCCTACAGTGCAAATCAGGTGTTGGATGACAGAAACCGTGCGGAAATCCGTGCTTTGCTCATCAGTCTGAACCGGACCGTGGCATCATTTGAAAATACAAGCCGTCAGGCAAATTCCCTGGTTGCCAATAACGACCCGAAACTTCAGCGTGTGCTGGACAATGCCAATGTAACAATGATGTCCGCCAACACTGCGGTGGACAAATACGGCAGACTCGCAGAGAGTATCGATACCCAGAAACTGAATGCAACAGTTGCTAATCTGGATGCTACTGTAAGCAAACTGAATAATGTAATCTCCGGAATCGACAGAGGCGAGGGATCCTTAGGTAAGGTAATGAAGGACGAGGAGCTGTACAATAATCTGAACTCCGCTTCAAATAACCTGAATGCCTTAATTGAAGACCTGAAAGCAAACCCGAAGCGATACCTGAATTTTTCCGTATTCGGCAAGAATACCAAAGACTAAAACTCCTTTTCAATATGCAGTATATTGACAATATTATTTTCCTGGTTGCCCTGGTTGCGGGTTTCGGACTGTTTTTCAGAAGTCTGAAAGAAATTTACAGAAACATTAAACTGGGCCGTGCCATTGACCGGACGGACCGCCCCGGTGACCGCTGGAAAACCATGGCTAAAGTGGCTATGGGGCAGAGCAAGATGGGAAAGCGACCCATTGCGGCGATCCTTCACCTTTTTGTTTACGTAGGTTTTGTGATCATCAACATTGAACTGCTGGAAATTATGGTTGACGGTATTTTCGGAACCCACCGCTTTCTGGCTTCCGTCATCGGAGATTCTCTGTATGGTTTCTTTACAGCTACACTTGAGGTTCTGGCCCTGCTCGTAATTATGGCAGTAGTAATCTTCTTCATCAGACGAAACTTCTATGGAGTAAAACGTCTGACGATGAAAGAACTCTTCGGTTGGCCGAAACAGGATGCCAACTGGATTCTTATCATTGAATTTGCCCTGATGACCGCCTTCTTCACGATGAACGCTTCAGACTGGGTACTGCAGCAGAGGGGTTTGCTGGCTACTCACGGCAGTTTCCCGGTTTCCTCAAATATTCTTGCACCGCTGTTCAGCGGCCTGGGCGATGGTACTTTATATTATCTGGAGCGTGGTGCCTGGTGGTTTCACTTCATAGGAATCCTGTTCTTCATGAACTACCTTTACTACTCTAAGCATCTTCATATTATATTGGCTTTCCCGAATACCTGGTACGCGAATCTGCAGCCAAAGGGTAAATTCAATAACCTGGCATCGGTGACTGCGGAAATCAAGCTGATGATGGATCCTAATGCCGATCCCTACGCAGCCCAACCGGATGCAGATCCGAATGCGGTGCCGGATAAATTTGGAGCCAACGACATCTTCGACCTTAATCAGGTACAGTTGCTCAACGCTTATTCCTGTACCGAATGCGGTAGGTGTACCGCCGTTTGTCCTGCAAATATTACCGGTAAGAAACTTTCGCCACGTAAAATAATGATGGATACCCGCGACCGTATTGAAGAGGTCGCCTGGAACATCAACAAAAACGGCAAATTTGAGGACGATGGCAGAAAATTGCTTGACGACCATATACAGCGTGAGGAAATCTGGGCATGTACAACCTGTAATGCCTGTGTAGAGGCCTGTCCTGTACTTATAGACCCGCTCTCCATCATTATGGAGATGCGCCGCTTCCTCGTAATGGAACAGTCAGCAGCACCTCAGGAACTGAACCTGATGATGACGAACGTGGAGAATAATGCCGCACCGTGGCAATACAATCAGGCCGACAGGTTAAACTGGGCAAACGAGTAAGGTGATGATTTGAAAATAGGATGATGCGAATTTGTTTTACAGTAAGCGTCACATCATCACATCAACTAATTAGCAAATTAAACAATGGATTTCACTATAAAAACAATGGCAGATTATGCTGCCGAAGGAAAATCTCCGGAAGTTCTGTTCTGGGTAGGCTGTGCCGGAAGTTTTGACGACCGTGCGAAGAAGATTACACGTGCATTCTGCAAAATTCTCAATAAAATTAATGTTGAATTTGCCGTACTCGGACCTGAGGAAAGCTGCACCGGCGACCCAGCCAAACGTGCCGGAAACGAGTTCGTTTTCCAGATGATGGCACTCACCAACATTGAAATCCTGAATGCCTACGATGTAAAGAAAATCGTGACGGCCTGCCCACACTGTTTCAATACCATCAAGAATGAATACCCTAACCTGGGCGGAAACTATGAGGTGATTCACCATACGCAGTTCCTGAAACAGCTGATGGAAGAGGGAAGGCTAAAAATTGAAGGCGGCAGTTTCAAAGGAAAGAAGATTACCTTTCATGATCCCTGTTATTTGGGACGCGGAAACGGCGAATACGAAGCCCCACGCATGCTCCTGGAGAAGCTGGATGCTGAACTCGTAGAGATGAAGCGCTGCCGGACTAACGGATTATGCTGTGGTGCCGGAGGTGCCCAGATGTTTAAAGAACCTGAAAAAGGTAATAAGGACATCAATGTAGAGAGGACTGAAGAAGCTCTGTCGGAAAAGCCAAATATTATTGCTACCGGTTGCCCGTTCTGCAACACCATGATGACAGACGGAATTAAGCACTTCAACAAAAATACAGAAGTAGAGGTTAAGGACATTGTTGAGCTCCTGGCCGAAGCTGAAGATCTCTAGGTAGACACGAGATTTCAGACCTTAGATTTCAGATGTAGAAATGTCTGAAATCTAAAATCTAACATCTAATATCTAAATCTATGAAAATCGAAGAATCCAATATAACAGAAACCAATGACTACCGGGTAATTATCTATCCAGCGTCACGGCCATTCACACCTAAGGAAAGTAAAATAATTACGGAGAAGCTCTATGATTTCCTGGCTACCTGGGCTGCTCATGGAAAACCGCTGTCTTCCTCTTTTAAGATTGAAAAGAATCAGTTTATCGTTGTTTGTGTTGATGAGGAAAAGGAAGCTGCTTCCGGCTGCTCAATCGATTCCCTGGGCGGCGTAATGAGAGAGTTGGATCAGGAATTCAGCCTGGGACTTTTTGACCGGATGAAAGCAAGTTTTGTTGAGAACGGCGAAATCAAAACCATGAAACTGCAGGATTTCCGCAAAGGTTTGAAGGAGGGTGCCATTTCTACCCAAATTGAGGTTTTTGACTTCTCAAAGAACACCTATATTGCTTTCCTGAGCGATTTCCTGCTGCCACTGAACAAAAGTTGGGCGGGTGCTTACATCAGCTAGAAAAAGAAGGCGAAACCATTTGCAGGAATCTTTTTGCTGTGCAGCTGAACCAAATCTGTTAATTGCCCATGCTCAAAATCCTATTTCTTACAACTGCCCACCAATATGATGATGACAGGATTTTACATCATCAGGCCAAAGAACTGGTTTCACAGGGGCATAAGGTGAAGATTTGCAGCCTTTCCTCCAACTATCTCGGCGAGATAGAAGGTGTTGAAATTGAGTCACAGGCAATCCTGAATGAAAGTGCCACTGGTAAACTGGAGTATTTGCGGAAGATTTGTGCACGGTTCAATCCAGACCGTATTATCTGTTCGGAACCTCTTGCAGTTATCGCTGCCTGGCTTGCGACACGAAAATCTAAGGCAATTACCGTCTATGACGTTACTGAATGGTACCCATCCACAAGGATGGTAGCAACTTACCCAACTCTCCTTAAACCCTTTCACGCCCTGCGTTTTTTTCTGATCCAGCTTTTTGCCGGCGCGGTAAGCGACCGGTATATATTTGGCGAGCCAAGTAAGAAGTTTCCGTTATCCTATATTTTTCCCTTCAAAAAAAAAATACTGTTGCCGTATTATCCCATGAAAAGGTATATTACAGAAAAGATTAATGTTTTGCGCCGGGACAGCATCACTTTAGCTTATACCGGAACATTCAGTAAGGAAAAAGGGATAGAGCATTTTTTTAATGCTGCCTCTGAACTCCGGACCCGCAGATCTAGCCTTAAATTAAATATCCTCCTTGTCGGAAGTGCGAAAGGGAAAGAAGGTGAGGCATATTTTGACTTTATTCTTAAAAAATACCATTGGGAGAATATTCAGATTCTTCCGCCTGTGCGTCTTGAGTCCTTCACCGAAAGCCTGACCGAAGCCGATGTCTGTTTTGATTTGAGACCTATAACATTTGAGAATGACCACTGCCTTCCTATAAAGATTTTTTACTACGCCGCCGCCGGTAAACCGGTAATTTATTCGAATCTGAAAGCAACGCGCAATGCCGTGGATGTTGGCAAATTCGGCTGGCTGGTAAACCCCGAAGACAGCGCAACAATTGCAAGCCATATTGAAAGCTATCTGGACAGCCCCAATATTTACCGTAAGCATGCATTGAATGCCCGTGCGGCATTTCAGACTAAATACAATTGGGACCAGATTAAAGCATCGTTTACTGAATTTATAGTGGACAGTAAAAATTAAGTGGATGCAGAAAACCTTCATCCATACTTTTCTCTCACGGGCTCTTATCCTGATTCTTAATTTTGGAATCATCATTTTCGCGACCAATGTCTGGGGCAGTCAGGGAAAGGGAAGCATTTCCATGCTTATTGCCGATCTGGCCATTATCGGGTTCATCAGCAATATCTTTGTGGGCAGTATAACCTACCTTACTTCAAGATATAAAACGGCAGATATCCTGGGTATAGCCTATGTATGGTCAGTAGTCGTGGGCATTTCCATTCCCTTGGTTGTCCATTTTGCCATACGTCCGGTTTACGATCTAAGATATCTTGTGCTCCTTTCTGTGCTGTTTTCACTGCTTACGTCTAATATCAACCATTTCATTGGTAAACAGGATATTGCAAAATTCAATCTGTACACCATCCTGCAGCAGGGTGTCCATCTTGTATTCATTTTGGCAGCCTTCTATATTTTTGGTATTACCAGTCTCAATACCTATTTTATAACGCTTATTGCCTGTTATGGCGTCCTTTTCTTTGTAAGTACCCTACAGCTTTCCACTGAATCCAAACTGCCGGAATTTTCATTCTCCGGCGCGGTTATCCGGAGCATGTTCAGTTATGGTTGGAAGACGCAGCTAAGCGCCTTAATGCAGTTCATGAATTACAGACTTTCGTTCTATTTCCTGGAAGTATACCGGGGTATTGCCAGTGTAGGCGTATTTTCTATAGGTGTTGCCCTATCCGAAGGTATTTGGGCAGTGAGCAGGAGTCTTTCCACGATACTGTATTCTAAAGTTGTGAACAGCAGTAACCAACTGGAGTCGGTTGATGCCGCCAAGGTTGCGATAAAGCTCAGCTTCCTTGTGACTTCATTTTTTGTTCTGATTATACTCTGTGTACCGGCAGAAGTTTACACTATTGTTTTTGGCGAGGCTTTTTATCAGACCAAACTTATATTTATGCTCCTGTCACCTGGGATTCTTGCCATAGCGGTAAGCAATATTGTGGGTTCCTATTTTGCAGGCGTAAACCGGCTTCAGGTACTGAATATAAAGTCATTTGTAGGGCTGGCCTTTACCGTTATTTCGTCCGTCTACGTCATTCCGAGATGGGGCATTATTGGCGCCTGCGTGGTGACTACCATTTCCTATTGCCTGTCTTCCGGAATCCTGTTCTGGAAGTTCTATAAGGGCACAACTTTCAAAGTTGCAGATTTACTACCTACGAAAGCAGAACTTACATTTGTAAAGCAATTTTTCTCAACGGGGAATAAATGACTGGTTCGGTGGAACTCTGTATATTTGTTACCATGAAAAACGTATTATTTTTCCTTTCCATAATTCTTTTATCAGCAGTTAGCTGCCGCAGCGATAATCCGGATGATATCCAGCGGATTGATCAGGTGCTGAATATTTATATCGATTCGCTGGGCCAGGATATGCTGGACAATACAATACCCGGCTCTTATATTACTGTCAGCATGAATGATGTGGACGGCCTTACCGATAATGCTCCGGTACTGGTAAATCTGATGAAAGATGAAGCAAATGTCTCTTTTATCAAGTATACCGCCGGCGCGACAAGGACTCTTGTTGAAACTATGCCTGATAATTCACAGTTGTACCGCTCCAGGATCGCCCTGAATATGAGAAAACAGCTTAACGACAGCGTACAAGCCGTTACAAATGATACGTTGGTGCTAAATTATTCACTCACGCCTCAGGTTTTTCAACTTTCTACGGCATTTTATAATGGTATACCTGTTTTCAGCAAAACACCGGGCGCACCCAATGTCATCAAAATAAACAAATAATCCGTAAATTCGCACGGTACAGGGGGTTGCCGGCGGTACTTCAAGCATACACCCTTCAGTTCTCAACTTCAAATAATAGAAATGTTACAAGTCAGTTACTTACGCGATAATAAAGACCTTGTGCTGCAGGGCCTTGCAAAAAGGAATTTTAAACAATCTTCTTTGGTGGATGATGCCATCCGTCATGACGACGACAGAAAGAAATACCAGTTTGACCTGGACCAGAATCTTGCCGAAATGAACCGTATTTCCAAGGAAATCGGTATGTTTATGAAAGAGGGCAGGAAGGAAGAGGCCGAGGCTGCCAAAGCCAAAACTGCTCAGTTCAAGGAAAACGTTCAGAATCTGCAGCAGCAGCTTAAGGATTCCGAAGCCAAACTTCAGGAGATCCTTTACCTGATACCAAATATTCCTTTCGAAAAAGTGAAAGCAGGTACTACTTCGGACGATAATGAAATCATATTCCAGTCCCATGATGTTCATGGTTTGGGCGAAGGCGCCATACCTCACTGGGAGCTTGCAAAGAAATACAACCTGATTGATTTTGAACTCGGAGTTAAGATCGCTGGTGCAGGTTTTCCGGTATATCTGGGCAAAGGGGCACGTCTGCAGCGCGCTCTGGTTCAGTTCTTTCTGGACAGGAACGTGGAAGCAGGATATGAAGAAGTCAATCCGCCACACGTGGTTAACGAAGCCTCCGGTTATGGTACAGGTCAGCTTCCGGACAAGGAGGGACAGATGTATTTCATCAATGAAGATAACCTGTATCTGATCCCCACCGCCGAAGTACCCGTGACCAATATGTACCGCGATGTAATTATTGATGAAGCAGACCTGCCTGTTAAAAACACAGCCTTTTCCCAGTGTTACCGCAGGGAAGCCGGAAGTTACGGCGCCCACGTTCGCGGACTGAACCGGTTGCACCAATTCGAGAAGGTAGAGATTGTCCGTCTGGAAAAGCCGGAAAACTCATATGCTGCGCTGGAAGAGATGGTAGAGCATGTAAAAGGTCTTCTTACAGACCTGGAACTTCCTTTCCGGATCCTACGGCTTTGTGGCGGCGATATGGGCTTTACCTCCGCCATGACTTATGATTTCGAGGTGTGGAGTGCCGCTCAGGAAAAATGGCTTGAAGTTTCGTCGGTATCTAATTTCGAAACCTTCCAGGCCAACCGTCTGAAATGCAGATTTAAAGGGTCGGGTAAAACACAGCTTGTACACACACTTAACGGTTCAGCTCTGGCGCTGCCGCGTATAATGGCCGCGCTGCTGGAAAATAACCAGACCGCCGATGGGATTAAACTTCCTGCCAAAGTAGCGGAATATGCGCGTTTTGACATAATTGGATAGCTAAACTTATTGTGATAATTGTAGAAACCACCTGCGAAGGTGGTTTCGTTTATTTGGTGTAGATGATGACCTTTTGGTCTTTGTTTTTCAGGTTCTTACCGTCATCCCAGATGTCGGCACTGCGAACATTGATACGGATTGTTTTGCTGTCTATCTGCTCTACAAAGTCATGCTTGCCTTCAATAGACTTTATCGGTTTTTGGAATTTGAGGGTATTGGTAAAGTTTCCGTTAAACATTTTTGCCATCCCAATGATACCTGAGGCCATCTGTCGGCCGTAGGCTTCAATGGAGTCCTGTTTTGTACGCGGCGGGACCGCCTTATCATTCGTCTTGATTTTCTGTATTTCATAGAGCGATTCAGCGATATTGAACTTCTGGGTATTGATTTCCAGTTTCTCGCCGTCCCATTTGGCGATGTCCTGCAGAGGGATGGATTTCAGTTCCTTTTTGCTGGCGAACAGACTAGCTACCTCTTCAGGCATCAGCTTATCGTACTTAAGCGACAGTCCCATGATTTCATCCTTCTGGCGGTTTACTTTTACATACATTTTCTTTAATGCGCCAACTTCCTTTTCATTCAGGACTACCTTTCCGTCCTTCTGCATATCGTACAGACTCTGCCAGTTTGCAGAAAGTTTGGTAATGTCCGGCAGTGATTCTGATTTACCGGAAGTATTCAGCATTTTCAGAATCCCCATTGTACTCTGATCCATTAATATACTGGATTCCATACTTGTTGCAGCATCCTTATAGTAGGTAGTTTCAGTATTTACTGAGCATGACTGCAAAATACCGAGCGTTCCTGCAGCCAGCCACAGTGTTAATTTCTTGAACATATTCCTTTTGTTTTTGACTTTTTTGATTCAAAAGCGGGACCAAAGTTAAAGGCCACCCGAAGGCAGCCTTTGTTCTAATTATGATTTATAAAAATCGGTTAATGACAAGTGGAATGATCTCCCTGGTGGTGTTCTGCTGAGTTATTATGGTTTACCTGCATTGCTTCGTGCGTTGGAGAGAGGTAAGGGATTCCCAGCTCCATACCGCGTATTACGAAGAGCATACCCAAAACAAGCATCATTATCGGAATAACCTTAAGGATTTTAATTCTGAAAGCATTAGTCATCAGGTTACCCAGTAATACGACTGCAAACATAAACGGAAATGTGCCTAAGCCGAAAATTGCCATAAATAAAGCGCCTTGCCAGATGCCACCGGCTGCCAGCGAAGCTGTAAGCGCCATATAGACCATTCCGCAGGGCAGGAAACCGTTAAGGATACCGGTGGTAAACCTGGAGCGGTAATCGGCTTTTTGCAGGAGGGAAGCAAGTTTCTTCTTCACCTTCAGAAGCAATCCCGACAAAAAAGGAATTTTCGAGGCGAAATCCTTTCCGCCAAAGGAGAACAGTGCCATAAAAATCAGGAGAATACCTACAGCAATTGTAAGGTACTGCTGGAGACCTGCGATATTAAACCCTTCGCCTACCAAGCCGAGCAGTGCTCCTAGTATAGAATAGGTTACAATCCTGCCCAGATTGTAGGTTATATTTTGCAGGTGATAGTTGGCCGCCTGTTTCCTTGTCAGTCCCATAGACATTGCAATGGGTCCGCACATGCCTATGCAGTGAAATCCTGACCCGATGCCCAGTACCAGGGCTGATAACAGAAGTGCATTTTCCATATTACCATACTAAATCGTAATCCAATTGGTAGTTCTTCTCTGCTCTTGTCCAGTGTACACGAAGTACATAGTTGCCTTTGGCTAGTACTGCCGCAGGAATAAAGAGGCTGTTTCTGCCATCCAGCTCCATTTCTTTTATAACGTCCAGTTTCTGGTCTTCCGCACGGTGCAGATCAATGCTGAACTGGGTATTTATATTGTTGTATTCCTGTGGGAACGTAATCCGGATCCCCATTTTATCCTGAGAATATTGAGGTTTTTCCGGCAATCCGTTGGCAAGGGACTTTGCATCAATAACGTCCTGATACGCAAGTTCAGCTTCATAATAGTCATCAGTAATCAGTTCAGAATTCTTCCAGGTGCTTGTAAAATAAAAGATCATGGAAAGGATAAATATGATGAACAGCCCGAGTGCAAGGGCAACTCCATGGCCCCAAGTGAATTTTTTAAGCATTTTGATTATAGTTAAAACTGTAATTTAAAAGGTCCTTCAAAATAAGTATCATACTCATCTATGAGTTTACCCTCCGGATCGTAAATTCCGATAGTAATATTCTGTTTCGCTCTCGTAATCTCATTTTCCGGGAAAGACACTGATACAGATCCTTTGGTCATTTTGTCTTTATCCACCACCACAGTTTGCGTACCGTTTGCGGAAACTATTCCGTGGTCGGGATTGGTAATTTTAAGCGTTACCGCTTTCTTATCGTTTGTTTTGTTTAGTAAAGTGTAGTTATAGGTATTATATATTCTGCCATCGCGAATGATGAAGGAAGACCCTACAGGCTTGATGAATTTTGCTTCCATTTCGCCTCTGTTATAAAGAAGAAATCCTAAGAAGCCAACAAGAAGTGCCAGAACCAGTGTATAGGCTTTCATCTTGTTACTGAATACAAATGGCTTCTGCTGCTCAATCTCATCTTCGGTAGCATAGCGGATCAGTCCTGTAGGAAGTCCAACTTTTACCATCACCTCGTCACAGGCGTCTATACATGCAGTACAGTTTACACATTCCAACTGTTGTCCGTCACGGATGTCGATACCGGTCGGGCAAACGACCACACATTGGTTACATGCAATGCAGTCGCCTTTTCCGGCGGCTTTCCGGTCTTCACCCTTACGCCATTTTGAACGGTTTTCGCCCCGTTTGAAGTCGTAGAATACATTTATAGTCTGTTTGTCAATCAATACTCCCTGAAGTCTTCCGTAGGGGCATACAAGTGTACAGACCTGCTCACGGAACCATGCAAATACAAAGTAGAATGCGCCGGTAAAAAGAATCATCACTAGGAAATTGCTGGGATTCGCGAAAGGCCCTTCCTGCATGATTTGGAAAACACGGCGGTAGCCCACGATGTACATGAACATAAAGTGGGTAATGATTACGCTGATGAGCGCAAAAATAGTCCACTTTAGACCTCTCTTCCAGATTTTCTCGCTGTCCCATGCCTGATTATCCAGGCGTATCTGCTTGTTACGGTCACCTTCAATGGCATATTCAACCTTACGGAAAATCATTTCCAGGAAAATAGTCTGAGGGCAAATCCACCCGCAGAATATCCTGCCGAAAACTACAGTAAAGAGTAAGATGAAAACTATGGAAGCAATAGCTCCCAACGCGAGTATAAAGAAGTCCTGCGGATAGAACGGTTTACCGGCTATATAAAATTCCCGGTCCAGGACATTGATTAGCAGTAATGGATTTCCGTTAATTTCAATAAAAGGAATTCCGAAATAGATGGCTAATAAAATAATTGAGACCAGATACCTGTAATTGGTATAACGGCCTCTGGGTTTTCTGGGGTATACCCATTTTCTTTTGCCGGACTGATCCATGGTGCCTACAGAATCCCGAAATGTTTCGGGGCTGACCACCTGTCCCTGTCCGCCACTGTATTTTGTATCTTCTGACATAATTTATATTTAACGGAAAAAACATAACCCGTTACCTTTTCAATGTTGAATCAATAACGAATTATGCTTATACTATTTCATGTTCTATTTTTTATTCTTCCCAGTTGGCAGGATCTCCCTGAGGGGCCTGACCTCCCTGCGCCGGAGTGACCGGTTGTTTTTCCTGGTTAATGTGATACACATATGCTGCCACATTCTGGATATCAAATCCACTAAGTACACCATTCTTACCGAATGCCTGCATGGTAGGGTTGTTCTGTGAACCGTTTTCAACCATATGAAATACATTTTTAAAAAGTGTTTTCTCCGGTTGGTTTATCCAGTTGTTATCTGTAAGGTTTGGTCCAATTCCTCCTTTTCCACCTTCCATATGGCAGGAGATACAGTTGGTTTTAAAAACCTCCTCGCCGGCGGCAATATTATCTGCCGAGTAAACAGCGTTATCTATCGTTGGTGGTGGAGTTTCCTTCATCCATTTTTCGATGCTTGCAATCTGTTCCTTGTGTTCAACTTCATATTCTTTATATGGATCTGCAAAATCGGTAAGGAAATACGAGGTCATATACACGATACAATAAGCTACTCCAAAGTAGAACAGTCCCAGCCACCATTTTGGCAGTTGGTTGTCCAGCTCCATAATACCGTCAAAACCATGGTCGATCAGGATATCTTTTTCAACAGTATTGGACTGCTTCTTGAAAGCCGCATCGTACAGTCTTTTGAAATACGGAGTGTTCTTACCTTCCAGATATACTCTTTGCTCGTCCGGGCTCAGTTTCTTGAACTGGTCATTTTCAATAAGGTCTCCAATAGCGCTGTGAATGAAAGCCATCACAGAACTGATTACTATCGTACCCACGAAATAGGGCGAAGTAATAAAGGAGGTATCCTGTACAAACATATAGTACAGTATGAATAAGATACTCAGTATAATCAGGATGTTAATATAAACCGGCGTTCTATGTTTCATGATGTTTTAGTTTTTTGTATTAAAAGGTTGATCGTCGTCTAAGGGTGCGTTTTCCTCTTCACGGTAATGTTTCTTAGGCCTGCTGAACACATAGAACACAAGTCCGAGAAAGAATACCATAAGGAGAAGCAATGAAATGATCTGGAGCCAGGTTGCGCCATCGCCATTTGCCATTATATCCTTTAAACTTTGCGGTATCATAATACTTAATTTAGCGTTACCTGTTAATCGTTACTTGCTGTTTTGATTTCAGTAGTCTTGATATCGGTACCCAACCTCTGCAGGTAGGCAATCAGTGCGATGATTTCCTTTTTCTCAAGCTCGCCAGCCGGTCTTTGTGCATAGGCAGCCTTCAGGTCAGGAGCTTCGTTATAGATTTCCTGAACAATCATGGACGCCTGCGTATTAGCCCACTGATCTGCTGAATCTATTTCCGGTTTTGTGTACGGAACATCAAACACGTTTTTCATCAGATTCAGTTTCGCCGTCATATCGGAACGGTCCAGGTCATTTGTGATGAGCCATGGGTAACGTGGCATAATGGAACCTGCAGATGTAGATCTTGGGTTATACATATGCTTATAGTGCCATGAACTTGGGTTCTTGCCACCCTGTCTGTGCAAATCCGGTCCCGTTCTCTTGGATCCCCAAAGGAATGGTCGGTCATATACAAATTCTCCAGCCTTGGAATACTGTCCGTTCTTACCGTTGAAACGTACAACCTCGTCACGGAAAGGACGGATCATCTGCGAGTGACATGCATTACAGCCTTCGCGGATATAAAGGTCCCGACCTTCAAGTTCAAGTGGTGAATAGGGCTTAACCGCCGAGATAGTTGGCACATTTTCCTTAATGGTAAGTGTAGGAATGATCTGTACCGAACCTCCGATTGCCACTGCAATGAATGACAGGATAGAAAGGTAAACAGGCATTCTTTCCAGCCAAAGGTGTGCACCTTCGCCTTCTTTTCTCTTTTTCGTGATATTACCCAATGCAGGAGCTTCTGCAGGAACTTCTTTCTGGAATGATCCGGATCTTACTGTCTTAACAATGTTCACCGCCATAAGAAGTGCACCGATTAGGTAAAGTCCTCCACCTACAAATCTCATGATATAGTAAGGGATAATTGCAGTTACCGTGTCTAGCCACTGTTTGTAAACGAGGGTTCCGTCCGGGTTGAACTGCTTCCACATAAGTCCCTGAGTAAATCCGGAGATATATAAAGGTACTGCGTAGAAGATGATACCCAATGTACCAAGCCAGAAGTGCCAGTTGGCAAGTTTAACAGACCATAACTTGGTTCTCCACATGATAGGAAGTAAGTAGTAAATCATACCGAAGGCCATGAAACCATTCCAGCCTAATGCTCCAATATGAACGTGACCAATAACCCAGTCAGTGTAGTGACCGATTTTGTTCAATGTTTTTGTTGCCAACAACGGCCCCTCAAAGGTTGCCATACCGTAGCAGGTAATTGCCACAACGAAGAACTTCAGAACAGGGTTTTCCCTAACCTTATCCCAGGCACCTCTAAGTGTAAGTAATCCGTTAAGCATACCTCCCCAGGACGGTGCAATAAGCATGATGGAGAAACCGGTAGCAAGAGCCTGAGCCCATCCCGGTAAAGCTGTATACTGAAGGTGGTGAGGACCAGCCCAGATATATACGAAGATCAGTGACCAAAAGTGAATAATGGAAAGCTTATATGAAAATACAGGTCTGTCTGCAGCTTTTGGCAGGAAATAGTACATAAGACCCAGAATTGGAGTCGTAAGTACAAACGCTACGGCATTATGACCGTACCACCACTGTACAAGAGCATCTTTCACACCGGCGTAAGCCGAGTAGGACTTCCATCCTGCAAATGATACAGGTACTTCAAGGTTGTTGAAGATATGAAGCATCGCAATTGCAATCCAGGTACCGATATAGAACCAGATGGCCACATAAAGGTGACGTACACGTCTGATCGCTATTGTGGCGAACATATTGATACCGAATATAATCCAAATTACTGTGATAAGAATGTCAATTGGCCATTCGTGCTCAGCATATTCTTTAGAGGTGTTAATTCCCATGAAGAAAGTGATCACTACGGATACAATCATTAACTGCCATCCCCAGAAATGGATCCAGGAAAGGGTGTCGCTCCACATTCTTGTTTTCAGCAGTCGCTGCGTAGAGTAGTAAGCTCCGGCAAAGAAGCCATTACATACAAAGGCGAAAATTACTGAACTGGTATGCAGCATCCTGATCCGTCCGAATCCAAATGCACCTTGAGAATCTATAAGGCCCTGGATGTTTCCGGCCGCCAGACTTTTTATGGTGTCATCATCACTACCCAGGAAAAATTCCGGCAGCTCAGGATAAAACAGCATTAAGGCTGCTGTGAGGCCAAATAAAAACCCTACGATCCCAAATATGACGGTTGCGTATAGAAATGCCCGAACAATATTATTGTCGTAACTAAACTTTTGTGTTTCCATATTAACTAATCACTTTTTTCTTGTGTATTACTTTTTTTATTTTCTGTTTCTGCCTCTCTTTCTACCGGATTGTCACGGTCCAGAAGAATTCTGACTGCCGGCGACTCGTCGTCTTCAAACTGCCCGTTGCGGGCGTTGTAGATGAAAATGATAAGGAAAACAATCCCCACCGAGACACTGCAAAGGATCATCAAATAGAGTATATCCATTTCAGAGGCAAATTTAAGGTAAATGAAAGGCCAAATTTAATGAAAAATAATGATATTAATCACGTTGGCAGCAAATGAATTAATTTAAAAGCCGTCTAAATAAGGCCTCTGCAAACGTTACTAAATGGGTCTGCCAAAGTATTTCATACTGCGTATCCATGTGGTCGCAGATGTAAAAGCTACCACGCTGATGGAACTGATCGGCATCAGGATCGCAGCCACCAGCGGCGACATATAACCCATAACCGCTATGGTAAGGCCCACTACATTATAGGTAAGGCTTATGGCAAAGGTAAATTTCACAATAGTGACAGCATCTTTGGTAAGAAGCAGGTATTTATCCAGTTCTGCTACTTTTTCACCGTTCATGATCACATCGGACGAAGGTGTAAAGGAGTGGGTGTCATCTGCCACAGCTATTCCGACATTACTTTGCTTCAGGGCTCCGGCATCATTCAGACCGTCTCCCAGCATGGCGACTTTCTGACCTTTATCCTGCAGTTCGCGTATGAAATTAAGTTTACTTTCAGGATCCTGGTTGAAACTCATTTCCTGTGCCGTAGGGATAATGGTACGAAGATGTGCCTCCTCAGAAGAATTATCGCCGCTAAGCACGTGGATATTGTAATTGGTCAGCTTGCCGAAAAGCCCCTGCAGATTTGCCCGGTATTCATTCTTGAAAATAAATCTTCCCAAATATTCATCATTTTTACTGATGTAAACCGCGGTCTCCAGATCCTGCGACTGTTGTCCGTTAAAACTTGCCGAACCAATTTTGTACTGCTGTCCGCGAACCGTTGCGCTGTATCCTTTAGACGGAATGTCCTGAAAGCCTTCTGTTTCAAAATAGGAATCTTCAACGTCCAGATATTGGTACAGTGATTTCGAAAGCGGGTGATTTGAGTTCTTCAGTAAAGATTTCAGGTTCAGAAGGTCAGCCTCCGGAATTTCCTGTCCAGTGTAACTTACGCTGGATTTTTTGCTCTGCGTTATAGTGCCGGTCTTGTCAAAAACCAGCGTTCCAACCTTAGCCAGTTTTTCTATTGTTAAAGTATCCTTTACGTAAAATTTATTTCGTCCCAGGATTCTCATAATGTGCCCGAAGGTGAATGGTGCCGAAAGTGCCAGTGCACACGGACAGGCCACAATAAGTATGGCTGAAACAACCTGCCACATTTTCTCTTCATCAATGCGTATCCAGTAGATTCCCGCAAGGAGGGTGATTCCCAATATTATGATGGTGAAGTACTTGCTTATGGTGTTGGTAAGTGTATCCAGTCCGGTCTCATGCTTTTTAAAAGCTTCCTTGTTCCAGAGTTGGGTAAGGTAACTCTGGTCCACATTCTTGATGGCCTCCACTTCCAGGACAGAGCCAATCTGTTTTCCGCCTGCAAAGATCTTGTCGCCGGGATGCTTGGTCACAGTGGCGCTTTCGCCGGTAATGAAACTGTTGTCAATGTTACCGGAACCGCTAATCAGTATTGAATCTACGGGAATTATTTCCTGATTCCTGACCATTATTCTGTCACCAATCTTCAGTTCGGAGAGCAGGATGTTTTCCTGTTTACCGTTAAAGTCTACGCGTGTAACAGCAATAGGATAGAAGGATTTATAATCGCGGTCGTAAGAAAGTGCGCTGTAGGTTCTTTTCTGGAAGAATTTGCCCAAAAGCATGAAGAACAGCAATCCACATAGGGTGTCGAAATAGCCCGGACCATAATCTGTAAGGACTTCGTAGATGCTGCGGCCGTATAAAACCAGGATTCCCAATACTATCGGCACATCTATGTTGATGACTTTATTGCGCAAACCAAATACCGCAGACTTGAAATAATCTGATGCCGAATAGAACACTACTGGTGTGGAAAGCAGAAAGAGGATGAATCTGAAAAGGTGCTTGTACTTGTCAAACCAGAAATCCGAAGATCCCAGGATTTCACCAGCATACTCAGGATAGGAGAAAAACATTCCGTTTCCAAACGCAAACCCTGCGATAGCCAGTTTTACCAGCAGGCTTTTGTCCCAGTGGTCCTCTTTACGGTCGGCAGTTTCCAGGTTAATTACAGGTTTGTAACCCAAATTGGTCAGGAATGTGGCCAGCTCACTAAGTTTCAGCTGATGATGGTTGAATGATATCTGCACCGTTTTCCGTGTAAAATTCACCTGTGAATACCGGATTTCCGGCTTCAGCGTGTGCAGGCTTTCCAGCAGCCAGATACAGGACGAGCAGTGAATTACAGGAATTTTAAAGCTAACAAGCGTCGTTTCGCCTTCAGAAAAATCCGTAACATTGTCAAATATTTCAGGTGTGTCCAGGTATCCGTATTCCAGCGAGTTTTCGTCCGGTCTTACGCCCGAATTTTGGTTCAGTTCATAAAATGTCCCAAGATTGTTCAGGTTCAGGATTTCATAAAACCGATTTACAGCCGTTGCAGCAAAAAATTCTGCTGTCGAAGCTTATGCGCTCTTTTTCTGCCGGTTGCCCGCAGTGAAAACAATTATCTGACACAGTACTTTTATATATGACCTACAAAAATAGGCCAAAAAAGGTTGTCCCTACGGTATAAAAGTGCTACTTTTGCTGATAAATATCATAAAAAATGTCGCAGGAAAAACAGGTGATTTTAGAGGCCAGCATTAGGGATATTTTCAGCAAAGAAAGCCTGAAACAAAGGCTGTCTGCAGAGGATTTTGAAAGATACCGGTCGGCAACTGAAACTGTGACCTATCATAAGGGAGAAATACTCTTTGACGAGCAGGAACTGCCCAAAAGTGTTTTCTACCTTCACGAGGGTACTGCCAAGCTTTCCAAGCAGGGAGCTTATGGAAAGGAACAGATCCTGAGATTCATTAAAGATGGCGATATCATTGGCTACCGTTCATTACTTTGTGGTGAAAACTTTCAGGCCAAAGCCGAAGCGATGACGGATGTTGAGGCCACTAAAATACCGGCCGACCTTTTTATGCACCTCCTCGAGCACGACAGCAAAATGTCTTTCGTGATGCTTCAGAAAATCGCATTTGAATTAGGCGAAAGTTCAAACACAGTTACCTTTTTGGCACAGAAAACTGTCCGCGAACGGCTTGCCGAAATCCTTCTTCTGCTGGAACAGAAACTGGGAACTGATCCCGAAGGTTTCATCAAGATCTCACTTACACGTGAAGAGATTGCCAACCTTATCGGTACCGCAACCGAAAGTGCCATCCGCCTGATTTCTGAATTTAAGCAGGACAGCCTTATTGAAACCGAAGGCCGTAATATCAGGATACTGAACCACGAAAAACTTATCAAGCTGGGACACGTCGTTCTGTAATTCCAAACTCCATATCCGGTAATTAAAACCGACCGTCCCTATAAGGACTTTAATCCAAACAAAATAACAATGTCTGTACATTCAGAACTCAAGAAAATTACCACCGAAACTTTGCGTAAGATGAAGTTCGACGGGGAAAAAATCACCATGCTCACCGCATACGATTTTACGACTGCAAAGATGGTGGACAGTGGCGGGGTAGACTCCATTCTGGTGGGCGATTCCGCAGCGAATGTAATGGCGGGTTATGAAACTACACTTCCTATCACCCTGGACCAGATGATCTACCATACACAATGCGTGGTCCGCGGAGTAGAGAGGGCACTTGTGGTGGCTGATCTTCCTTTCGGTACTTACCAAAGTAATTCGGATAAAGCACTGGAGTCTGCAGTACGGATGATGAAGGAAGGCGGTGCCCACGCCGTAAAGATTGAGGGCGGGGTAGAGATCGAGAAATCAATTAAGAAAATTGTAAATGCCGGAATCCCCGTAATGGGACACCTGGGACTTACACCACAGTCCATCTATCAGTTCGGAACGTATAAGGTAAGAGCCAAGGAAGATGCTGAAGCTGAAAAACTCTTAAGTGACGCCAAACTTCTGGAAGAACTGGGCTGTTTCGCGCTGGTGCTGGAGAAAATTCCGGCTGGGCTTGCCAAAAAAGTTTCAGAAAGCATTTCCATTCCAACCATCGGCATCGGTGCGGGTGCCGACTGTGACGGTCAGGTTCTGGTTTATCACGATATGGTTGGGATGAACAAAGGCTTTTCTCCTAAATTTTTAAGACGTTACCGCGACCTTTATACGGAAATCACCGGTGCAGTATCAGAATATGTAAAGGATGTAAAGTCCGCCGATTTCCCTAACCAAAACGAAAGTTATTAAATGAAAAATACCCAAATGATTCAGGGAATCCTGTCTGTTGCCGCAATTTTCTGCCTCGTTGTAGGATGGTTCAATCTGTTCTCGCCGGAAATCAACGCGCTTCTTTCCCAAAAAATCTTTTATATCTTAATTGGCGCAAGTTTCTTTTTCCAGGCTCCGTTCCTCAGTAATCCCAAAATGCGCTACCCCATGTATCTGGCTGCAGCATTCTGCATTATTGGTGCATTGCTTCCGGACAGTATGAATCTTCAGTTCCTGAAGACTGCAGGTTTGTTTGGTGGAGTCCTTCTGTCCATCTTCAACAGGCCGCGTCAGGTTCGTAACTAAAATTTCCCCGCTCAATTTGTAATGAGATTAGGATATTGCTGTCGCTAAAAGCAACAGTATGTCCTATGTCGTAATCCGAAAACCGCCAAATTCCCGTACTTTTGCTTTTTTGAATGAATATGGGAAATGCAAAGCAGCAGTTTGAAGCATCACAAATCGTCTTCGAAGACAATCACCTTCTTATCGTTAATAAAGCAACCGGTCAGCTTGTTCAGGGCGACAAGACAGGTGACCTTTCTTTGCTGGACCTTATAAAGGATTTCATCAAAAAAAGAGATTCCAAGCCCGGTAATGTCTTTCTGGGACTGGTGCACCGTATAGACAGGCCCACCTCCGGTCTGGTAATTTATGCAAAGACTTCGAAAGCGCTCACAAGGCTGACCCAAATGGTTAAGAACCGCGAAATCAAAAAAACCTACTGGGCAGTGGTTCCCAAGGTGGAGATACCGGAAAAGCAACGCTTGATTCACTATCTTCAGAAAAACGAAAAGACCAATAAGGCAACTGTTTTCATAAAGCCTACGGAAAATGCCAAGGAATCCATTCTGAATTACGAGCGCTTAAAGACCCTTGATAATTTCCAGCTTCTTGAGATCGATCTGGAGACAGGCCGCCACCATCAGATTAGGGCGCAGTTATCCAAGATAGGCGCTCCGATAAAAGGTGATCTAAAATATGGTGCCGCCCGCTCCAATCCGGATGGTGGCATCTACCTGCATGCCCGGAATTTAGAATTCAAACATCCCGTTACAAACCATAACATCCGCGTGACTGCGCCGGTACCGCAGAATGATGCGGTTTGGCGTGTGTGCGAAGAGAATTAATCTTAGAGAGTTTATAGGTTTTCTCTTCATTTTTCGTATCCATAGCGGTTATCCTGTTCCATTGCATATTTAATCCTTTTTAAGGCAATTCTCTCTGTTTAGTTAAAAATAATAAGTAATTTTGAATACCTAATTCACAAAATGAACGTTATGAAAAAACTTTACAAAATGATTCTGGCCTCGCGCTTTACGCTCAAGGGCAGGGCGAAGAAAGGCGTAGTCTGTCTGGCGATCCTTATCGGTATGTCCTGCCATTTGGCGGCACAAAGCAGTGCCTACAGTTTTTCGCAATCTAACGGAACGTACACTCCGATAACCGGCACCGTACTTGGCACCGCTACCGGCAACACCAGTGCCCTGAACCTTAACAGTGTGGTATATCCCGTTACAATCCCGTTTAATTTTAATTATAACGGAGCACAGTACAGCAGTATGAATGTTTCCACCAATGGTTTTATCACCTTTGGTGCTACTCCTCCCGTTACCACTACTACAATTCCTATTTCCGCAACAGTTGCCTATGAGGGGGCAGTTTCTGCCTTTGGAAGGGATTTAAGTGGGGTCTTTGATGTAAATGGCATTAGTTCTACCCTCAGTTACGAGACGGTAGGGATTGCTCCCAACCGTGAAATGGTGGTGCAGTGGACTAATTTCAGGCCCGTGAGCAGTACTTCAACTACAAATGTCTTTACCATTTCTTTTCAAATCCGTTTGGTGGAGACTGCTAATGTAATACACATGGTATATAGTAGCGCCGGTTATGTCGTGGGCAGCACCGCAGTATCCGGAACAGCCCAGATTGGACTGAGAGGTAGTTCAAATGCAGATTTTAACAACCGCCTTAATCCTACGTCCGTGGAATTCGTGAACTCCTCACCGGGAACTTCAAACACCAGTTCCCAGGCCTTTCATTCACTGAATGCGGTACCGGGGATGCCTTGTTCCGGTTTAACATACAGCTGGACTCCGCCATCCTGTTTTGCTCCGGTAGGACTTAGTGCTGGTTCTATAACCCCCAGTGGCGCTCAGATACAATGGAGTCCCTCCATTGCGCCAGGGGTTACTTACGATTTGTATTACAGTGCTACAGGGACTCCCCCTACAGCGACAACCACTCCTTCCATACCAAGCATAAGTGGCACTTCAGCAATGCTCAGTGGACTTTCGCCGGCTTCAAATTATTATGTTTGGGTACGCGTGAACTGTGGCAGTATTCAGAGTGCGTGGGCCCTGCTGAACTTTGCTACCCAGTGCGATATCGTGACAGGTTCTTATTTTGAGGATTTTAACGGTTACACCGGTACAACAAACGGAAACGCGGGAGTGTTGCCTAATTGCTGGACCAATCTGGGAACAACAAACGGTGCTCATATTGCGAACAGTACCTCGCCAACAGGCTCCAACACCCTTTATATGTGGACCTCGGGTACGCGGATTGCGTACGCAGCTTTGCCACCGATGAGTACGTTGCAGTCAGGTACCTATAAATTAGGATTCGAGGCTTTCGCCAGTGTTACCGCGAATGGGATTCTGCAGATCGGCTATCTGGATCCCACCAACAACTTTGTGGAACTGACCACCTTCAGTGTGCCCACAACCGGAACCCTGTATCCCTTCTCATTTAACTTACCGGCACTTCCTGCAGGCGTAACCCAACTTGCTATTAAAAATCCCGGTACACCAACGAACAGCCTGTCAATAGACAACCTATCTTACCAACCACAGGCGCTAAGTACAGTTGAGGTCACGAAGGAAAGGCTTTCGGTATATCCGAACCCCTTCGCAGATGTTCTGTCTGTTTCTGATGTCTCCGATGTACAGTCAGTGACGGTTACCGATGCTTCGGGACGCGTGATCAAAACCGTTAACAAGGTAAGCAGGCAACTACAGCTGTCTGATCTCTCTTCGGGATTGTATTTTGTCTCTTTGATGATGGATGATGGTTCCGTGCAAACCTTCAAGGTTATAAAAAGATAAACCAATCAGTATCTAAACACGGAAGGCGGCTTTAATAGCCGCCTTTCTGTTGCTGTTTTCAATACGTTTTCAGTCCGGTGTAAGTAGGAGAATTTATCGGGAAAAAGTGCTGTCGGAGTCTAAATGAGAATACTTCGTAATCGGACTCAAATTCCAGCTGACCCTTTTTCTTCCTCTTAATCATACCTCGCTGCCAAAGTCATCAGATCCCTGTAAAGAGGGTCCGATGATCTGTAAAAAAGGCGGATTAAACCGCGCATCTGATCTCCGGTTGGGGCAGAGATGTGGAAAACTTTAGCGTAGCCTACGTCGCTTTTGGCCAGTTCGTTATAATCTGCCTGATAACCGCGCAAATAATTTCCCTCTGTGTCGTAGTACAGAATAAAGTTATCAGGACTATATCCGCTGGCACCCTGTACCATACTGGCCGTTTCAGCAGCGTTGATATGAACAGACAGCTCTCCTTCACTCCGTCTATCGCGGTTCATGACTACATTCGCGCCGAATTCGGCTGTTTTATAAGTAATGTTGCCATCGGTTGAATACCTTACCCGGATCACTGCAGATATGGGCATGTCGAATTTTGATAGATTTTCTGACACCAGGATAAATTGGTACTTTATACCGCTGTTGGAAGTCCAGTTATAAAAGTCAACAATGTCAACTTTTTTTACCTGAGACTGTAATAATGAGAAAAGCAGTATGAAAAAGGTGGTTACAATGGTTTTCATAGATTGGTTATTAGTAACTCAAATGTATAAAAAACTATAGTTTATACACAAGTAGTAACATATGTACGTTTAGCGAAACCTGATTTTCGGGACAGGGATATTTGTTATGGTGGACCGTTAATACTTCGCCAATCTCATAGCAGATGATTCTCTAATATTTTCTGTGAAATAAAATGAAGAAAGCCACAGCAAATCTGCTATGGCTTTTCTTTTATAGATAACGAGTAGGTTATTACTTGGCTGCCTGTCTTGCTGCTTCTGCCGCAATAAGGTTAAGTGCAGATCCTGCTTTAAACCATTCAATCTGCTGTGCGTTATACGTATGGTTTGCCATGATGGTCTCCTTTGTGCCGTCTGCATGAACGATTTCCAAAGTAAGTGGCTTGCCAGGTGCAAACTGATCCAGATCCAGGAAGTTTACGGTATCATCTTCTTCAAACTTCTCGTAATCTGCTTCGTTCTGGAAGGTAAGACCCAACATACCCTGCTTTTTAAGGTTTGTTTCGTGGATCCTTGCAAATGATTTTACCAGTACTGCCATTACACCAAGATGTCTTGGCTCCATAGCCGCGTGCTCTCTGGAAGAACCTTCACCGTAGTTCTGGTCACCCACAACAATTGAAGATATTCCTGCCGCCTTGTAAGCTCGCGCTACATTTGGTACCTCATCATATTCTCCTGTAAGCTGGTTTTTCACCTTATTGGTTTCCATGTTATAAGCGTTTATGGCGCCAATAAGCATGTTGTTTGAAATATTATCCAGGTGACCTCTGTACTTTAACCAAGGGCCCGCCATAGAAATATGGTCTGTGGTACATTTTCCGAAGGCTTTGATCAAAACTTTGGCACCAGTGATATTCTGTCCGTCCCAAGGCTTGAACGGTTCCAGCAACTGAAGTCTGTCCGAAGCCGGGTCTACCGCTACCTGTACATGTGATCCATCCTCAGACGGAGCCTGGTAGCCGTTATCATCAACCGCAAAACCTCTTGGAGGAAGTTCAAAACCGTTTGGTTCATTCAGTTTAATCTGCTCACCGTTTTGGTTAGTCAGTGTATCAGTGATAGGGTTGAAATCCAATCTTCCTGAAATCGCAACTGCTGCTACCATTTCCGGCGATGCTACAAATGCGTGGGTGTTTGGGTTACCGTCAGCCCTCTTCGCAAAGTTTCTGTTGAAAGAGTGGATAATAGAGTTTTTCTCACCTTTTTCAGCTCCTTCTCTATCCCACTGACCAATACATGGTCCGCAGGCATTTGTAAAGATTCTGGCCGATTCAAACTTTCTGAAAGAATCCAGGAAGCCGTCTCTTTCTGCGGTGAATTTTACCTGCTCGGAACCGGGGTTGATACCTAAGATCGCTTTTGGCTTCACTCCTTTCGCTACAGCATCTTCTACGATGGAAGCTGCTCTGGACAAATCTTCGTAGGAAGAGTTGGTACATGATCCGATCAGTGCCCATTCTACATCCAGCGGCCAGCCGTTAGCTTCAGCCTTTGATCTGAATTCTGAAACAGGAGTTGCCAAATCGGGAGTAAACGGTCCGTTCAGGTGTGGCGCAAGTTCATCAAGATTAATCTCAATTACCTGGTCGAAATACATTTCCGGGTTAGCGTATACTTCAGCATCACCTGTTAGGTGTTCTGCGATCTGGTCTGCAGCATCTACAACATCCTGTCTGCCGGTTGCTGCAAGATATCTTCTCATTGAATCATCGTAACCGAATGTAGAAGTTGTTGCTCCGATTTCCGCACCCATGTTACAGATTGTTCCTTTTCCAGTTGCGGAAAGGTTTTGTGCTCCTTCGCCAAAATATTCAACGATGCAGCCTGTTCCGCCTTTAACGGTAAGGATTCCGGCTACTTTCAGGATAACGTCTTTTGCGGAGGTCCAGCCGTTCAGTTTTCCGGTTAATTTAACACCGATAAGTTTCGGCATTTTAAGTTCCCAGGCCATTCCGGCCATTACGTCTACTGCATCAGCACCACCAACACCGATGGCAACCATACCCAGACCACCTGCGTTTACAGTGTGTGAGTCGGTACCAATCATCATTCCTCCGGGGAATGCATAATTTTCCAGTACAACCTGATGAATGATCCCTGCGCCAGGTTTCCAGAATCCGATGCCGTATTTGTCGCAAACAGAACTAAGGAAGTTAAATACTTCAGAGTTTTTGTTGATGCCTTCCTGCAAATCGGCTTCTGCGCCTACACGTGCCTGGATCAGGTGATCTGCGTGAGCTGTTGAAGGTACCGCAACTTTAGACTTACCGGCCTGCATGAACTGAAGAAGTGCCATCTGTGCCGTAGCATCCTGCATGGCCACACGGTCCGGTGCAAAATCTACATAAGAATTACCTCTTTCGTAAGCCTGCGTGGCATTTCCTTCCCAAAGGTGAGTATAAAGGATTTTTTCAGAAAGTGTAAGTGGCTTACCTACGGCTGCTCTTGCTGCTGCAACTCTCTCAGGATAACGCTCATACACTTTTTTGATCATATCAAGGTCGAATGTCATATCTGTATGTTTTATTTGAAATTTTGAAACCCAAATTTACGAAATTTTAAGTTGAAAACAGTTTAAACCCATTTAGAATAAATATAAATAGAATGCAGCGAATCTATTGCGCCCGCCTATGCAACGCAATTGACAATAGTCCAGGTCTAAGTGGAAGCCGTGTGCTTGTCTGCCTGAGCGATGTTATCCGAATTCCATTCAACCTTTTTAACGAATGGGTTCTGGCGTACCGGACATTCCCAAAGTTCGCAGATTTCACATGAAAAAGGCTTACAGTCGTCCATATGAAAGTTGAACTCAATTTTTCGGGATGAGTTTTCAGCAATAACTTTAATGGCTTCTTCCATCTGCTCGTGAGCCTGTCTTAATTCCAGGTACCAAGGAAGCGTTAGGTGCGCATCAATATGAAGTCCGCTTCCATGCTGCTGTATCCGGGTATTATGAAGGTCTATCCACTGCGGACGTCGGTTATCATTCATTACTTTGGCCAGTTTTGCCAGCATTCCCAGGTCCGCTTCGTCCATGATTCCGCTTAGTGCCCTGCGGATAATCTTGTAGCCGATAAAGATAATGTAAAGCCCAAAAATTAGTGCTACAGCCGCATCCAGCCAATAGATTTTGGTAAAATAGACGAGCACCATACTCAGTACCACACCAATTGTGGTGATGGTGTCGCTCTGAAGATGTTTACCCGAACTCTGAAGCACAGGTGAATTCTCCTTTATGCCTTTTCGGTAGGAAATGTATCCCATCAGGTAGTTAATACCGGCAGTGACAGCGATAATGAGGATTCCCCAGTCCAGCTGTTTGGGGATATTACCGTGCAGAAGTGAATCTGCAGCCTCTACAATTATTATGATGCCGGCAAAGATAATCAGGGCACCTTCTACACCCGAGGTCACAAATTCAACCTTACCGTGACCGTAGGGATGCTCCACATCCTTTGGTTTAGCAGCAAGGTAAAGGGAATACAGACCCATAAAACCGGCAATGATATTCACGATGCTTTCCATGGCATCGGAAAATACCGCGTCCGAATTGGTGAGGTGCCACGCCACCAGCTTCGCTACAAAAAGAGCAATCCCGATAAGTGCCACATTACGCTGGAATGCGAAGTTTCTTTTAGATGAGTTCAGGGTTTCGGACATCTTAATTATATTACTTTAAGGCTGAATGTTTCAGTCTTCTAATTAAAAATGCTCACCGGAGTGAGCATTCATTTTAAACTAATTTATTTTCTACCAGGTATTCTGCGATCTGCACCGCGTTGGTGGCGGCACCCTTACGAAGATTATCTGCCACGATCCAGAGATTGAGCGTATTGGGTTGTGAGATGTCCCGGCGTATCCGTCCTACGAATACCTCATCTTTACCTTCGGCCAGCAGCGGCATCGGGTAAATATTATTTTTTACATCGTCCAAAAGGATAACACCAGGAGTTTCGGACAGGATTCTTTTAACTTCATCCAAATCAAACTCATTTTCAAACTCAATGTTTACACTTTCTGAATGTCCGCCCTGCACGGGTACTCGCACCGCAGTTGCAGTAAGGCTGAAACCGGAGTCGCCCATAATCTTTTTAGGTTCCGTCATCAGTTTGATCTCTTCCTTAGTGTAATCATCATCAGCAAAAACATCACAGTGTGGCAGGGCGTTCTGGAATATCCGGTAAGGATACACGGTTGGTACGCTTTCGCTGTTGTGGATTTCGGCATTCAGTTGGTCTACGGCATTTTTACCGGTACCGGTAACCGACTGATAAGTGGATACCACAACTCTTTTTAAATTATATTTAAGATTGAGCGGATGAAGCACCATGACCAGCTGAATGGTGGAGCAGTTCGGATTGGCAATAATCCGGTCCTCTTTTGTAAGTGAAGAAGCATTGATTTCCGGAACAACCAGTTTCTTATCCGCTTCCATTCGCCAAACGGAAGAATTATCAATTACGGTGGTGCCGGCTTCCGCAAAAAGTGGTGCGTATTCCCGGGATGTTGTGCCGCCTGCCGAGAAAAGGGCAATATCAGGCGCCATGGCTACAGCATCTTCCATGGAAACGATGGTGTACTCCTTTCCTTTGAAGGTTACGCTTTTACCTACTGATTTTTCCGAGGCTACAGGTATAAGTTCAGTAACGGGAAAGTTCCTTTCTTCCAGAACCTTCAGCATCACCTGTCCCACCATTCCTGTTGCGCCTACTACCGCGATTTTCATACTTTATCCTGGTTCAAATTGTTTAAATTATTGTTCAAATTGTTCAAACGTTCAAACGTTCAAAATCGTTCAAATAGTTTAAGATTTTCTGGTCGTTTAATAAAATACCCTGTCAGTCTTTTGGTTTATTGTATTTTGAACCTTTCATTTCGCTTTTGGATAAATAGTCCATTAGATTACTAATTTTTATACTTAACTGTTCGGTTTGAGACCTTAATTTATCAAATTTTTCCTGACTGATGAATTTCCGGTCCAGGATTCGGTAAAGCTGAGATCGGGTTTCTCCACAAGATGCTTTCGCGATGGACAGGAATTGGATAAATTCCTTATTACCATTACGTTCAAATCCTTCAGCAATATTATCCATTACGGAACCTGACGAGCCTTCAATTTGATTAGCAAGTTTGAAGTTCCTGTCTAAACCGGTATTTCGTATAATCTCAAAAATATCGTTGCACAGTAACCTTGAAAGCTGCCAGATTTCTAAATCTTCAAAACGTTTGACAGAAGCCATAACACCTGTTTAAATTTATAGCAGTATACAAACTTTTTTATACTTGAACCATTTTAAACCATCAGAACAATTTGAACTCTATTAAGCTCCAAATAATCTCTGCCACTGGAATGCCCAGGCCATAAGCAACAGGGCAACCACTCCCATAATTACCCAGCCCATACGAAGGGTATCGTTGGTTTTGAATTTCTTGTTCAGTATTGTAAGCAGAACTGCCGATACGATCATGGCAAACGGATGTTCTACATAAGTGTTTCTGGCGGTTGAATCGCTCATAAGCGTTCCAGCTTCAGTAGCGGCTTTAAAGCCGGGTGAAAAGAAGAAAAGCATCACCAGTCCTACAAGAGCCTGAAGGTGGAAGAAAATCATTGTAAACAGCGTAGATTTTCTTAACAGTTTTGAAATTTTTCCTGAATAGCCAAACATGGTAAGCAGCAGTGCCAAAAGGAAAACGACTGACAGCAATAGGATTAAATAGGCAAAACCGCGGTGTGCCTGAAGCATAATGTTGAAATCCATAATTTATTTTTTTTAGTTAATGACAAAGATAAAAAAAATCCCGACCTGAAGCCGGGATTTGAGGTTATTTGCGGGTTTGACCGCCAGTGTTCTAGAAAGAATATTTCATTCCAAACATCGCAGACCAGGTAGTGAATCTGGAGCTTACAGTTCTGGTGGACGAAGATAGCAGTTCGTTACCAGTTCTCTGCATCTGGAAGGTAGGATCAGGAGAAAGTGCTCCCGTTCTTCCAAGGATTGCAGCACCGTAAGAGCTTACATTGGTATCCTGGATTCCCCAATCAGAGTTCAGCATATTTCCGAAGTTGATAACATCCAGCGTAAGCTGTACTTTATCCCCTTTCTGAATCATATTGGAAAACAGGTTTTGGCTTAGTCTTACATCTACACGGTTCAGCCATGGAAGCAGGAACTCATTCCTTGGCAGGATTTGTCCGCGGTATTCTTCCAGTCCGTTGTCCGTAATGAATTGGTCAAACGCTTCTCTCTGCTGTGCAGCTGTGAAAAGCACGTTTGTATTGGCTCCGGAACCCGTGGTAATATCAGCAAACTTCATATCAGCTGTATTGGTAGGGATATAAAGCAGGTCATTAGCCAGGCCGTCACCGTTCACATCGTTGGAGTAGTAATAAGAATATCTACCCTGGTTTGCACCGGAATAGTAAACTCCAATTGTTGTACCGGTTGGTTTAAGTTCGTAAGTTACGTTTGCTACTATACGGTGAGGTACTGCAAAGTTGGAGATGCTCAGGAAATCCTGGTTTGGTGAATCAACTACCGGAGACGCCAACCATGACGAAGATGCATTTGATCCGGAGTTGGATGTTACCTCCTGAGCTTCGGAATAAGTATAGAATGCAGAACCTGAAAGTCCTTTCCATGGACGGAGGTTAGCACCTATAGTTGCAGATAATGCATATCCTTTGCTTTCTGTATTGGTTAGAATAGTTGCGTTGTTCGCGCCGATTGCTGTATTGTACTGATATGAAGCAGTGTTTGGATAATAGGCCCGGTCTGCATACGTCATTCTTTCTGTAGACGGTTTTCTGTTTGCGCCAAACTGGAATACAGCGTTCACATCTCTTGTGAAAAGAAGATCTGTGCTGATGGTAAGAAGGGAGTTAGGAACTCTGTAATCAATTCCTAAGCTTGATCTCCAAACTTTGGGCATTCTGAAGTCACTGTCTACAAGAGCAAACGTACTTGGCGCTCCATCTTTTGGAGACTGGATAAATACACTTTCGGCACCTGCAGGAACATTATTAAGGTGGTAATAGATATCCTGCGGCTGGAAGGTTACGTTATTGATCCATCCTGAAACCTGTGAGTACGATGTAGGTTCTACAGTGTTTTGAAGTACACCAGCGTTAGTAGGCATGTTGGTTAACCAAACAAACGGTACACGTCCGGAGAAAATTCCGGTACCACCACGAAGGGTTAATGTGCGGTCACCCATTGTATCATAGTTGAATCCTAAACGCGGAGAAAGCATCACGCGGGACTTTGGCCAGCTGCCTGAAGAATAATGGGTAGGATTTCCGTCGGTATCTAAAAGCTCCAGTGCATCAATTGCAGGGTTAGCGGTTAGTTCATTTTGGTAGAAAGGCAATTCTGCTCTTAAACCGAGTGTAAAGTTAAATCTGTCGGTAAGCGCGATCCTGTCCTGTAAGTAAGCAGAGCCCAGACCGAAGTTTACACGTGAGTAGGTATCCTGATTTGCATATGGATAAGTAATACCGAACATAATAGGTGCCACCTCGTTAGGCGTACCGGTAGTAAGGAAGTCTGCAACGGATGCATATCTGTAGTACCCGGTTCCCATACGTGTATAGGAGTTACCGAACTTTTGCATCTCATAAGCCACACCAGCAGTAAATGTATGCTTGTTTACGTTATAGGTAAGGTTATTGGTGATGGAAAAGTTGTTGTTAATTACATCATTCAGATAAGAGAAAAGCTCTGTACCGAAGCTGATGTAGTTACCGCCGGTAGGCGATCCATCCCAAATGTCAACAAATGGGAACAGGGTATCCGAAGGGGTAGTTCTAAGATCCTGGATTTTAGAATAGGTGAAAAGTAATTTGTTTGACAGGCTTGAGTTGAATGTAGAGTTCAGTTCCGCGGTAAGGGACTGGACTTTGTTTTCCACATTGAAGTTACCGTTCTCAAAAGTCATTGCTCTGTCGCTCACACGGCTCCAAGCAGATCTTGGAGATGGACCGGAAGAAGCGTTTGCCACCTGCATGGAAGTTCCGTCCAGTACGTTATAACGAACTGCAAATTTGTGCTTGTCACTGATGTTCCAGTCCAGACGTGCCAGGAACTTATCTCCCTGCTGCTGTGCCTCGTTGGCATATCCCTGATATCTTCCCGGATCGTAACCCCAACGGTTAATCAGGTGGTCACGTACAGCGATAAGATCGGACTCCTTTACTCTGGTAATATTGTTTTCAGGATCTGAAACGCCGTCCTGCGATGCTTTCCAAAGGTTTGCGCCGGAAGCGTTTGCACCGGTCATTGTTTCCCTTTCAGCACTTATGAAGAAGAACAGTTTATTCTGAACCAATGGGCCCCCGATCGTGAATCCGTTGGTCATCTGTCCACCGGATACTTTCTCAAGCTTATTGTCATTGATTTTCCATCCGTTCAGTTCTTTACCGTTGTAATAACCATATAAGGACCCGTGGAATTTGTTGGTTCCTGATTTGGTAACCGCATTGATGCCCGCACCGGTAAAACCTGACTGGGTAACATCAAAAGGTGCGATGTTTACAGAAATCTCCTGAATCGCATCCAAAGAGATAGGCTGTGCGCTCCCTCCAGGCAGCAGGTTTCCGCTTAATCCAAATCCATTGTTGAAGTTTGCACCGTCAATCTGAAGGTTATTATACCTTGCATCCCTTCCTGCAAATGAGTTTCCGTTTGCCTGTGGGGTAAGTCTCGTAAATTCAGTGATGCTTCGGCTGGCCTGCGGCAATTCCTGAATCTGTTTCAGTCCTACATTGGTTGCAGCGCCTGTTTTATTCACGTTTACACGGCGACCTCCTGTGATTACCACCTCAGCGATATTCTCAGTCTTTTCGCCAAGTACCGGGTTCAGGGAAAAAGGTTGTCCCAGCTCCAGGTATACGTCCTCATATACGATAGGCGTATCACTACCTGAAACAATTTCTACACGGTACGGACCCCCAACACGCATGTTGGAAAGGTTGAACGCACCGGATGCATTTGCTGTTGCGCTGTAAACGGATCCGGAAGGAATGTGGGTAGCGGTAATCTTCGCACCTGAGCTTTCCTTCCCGTCACGTGACGTTACAATACCTGTCATGCTGCTGGTAGTAACCTGTGCATGTACAGTTCCATAACCTGCGAATGCTATGGCAGCAATCAGAACGGTTTTCTTCAAAGGATTAAAATTCATATCAAATAATTAGAGATTATTATTTCTGCGCTGCAAAAATAATCTTTAATTATTTAAGAAGTATTAACAAAGAATTAATTATTGAAAAATAAGATGCACGATGATGCAAGTACATGATGTACAGTATGGTAGAAAGCTATGACCTGATTAAAGTCATGTTATGCGCACCATAAGGCATTGCGTAATTAACAAAAAAATTAAAATATAGGGCGTCTGTATATAATTTACTCCCGAACAGCTTTCAGGCTGAGGTCTATGTTGTGCGCCGAGTGCGTCAGAGCTCCGGCAGAAATATAATCTACACCAGTTGCGGCTACCTTGTGAAGCATTTCTCTTGTGATGCCACCCGACGCTTCGCTCTCACACTTCCCGTTAATTAGTTCTACAGCCTTAGCCATTGTTTCCACATCCATATTATCGAGCATAATACGGTGAACGCCGGCTTTCAGTGCTTCTTCCACTTCCTCCAGATTCCGGGTCTCCACCTCGATTTTAAGTGGCTTCTTCAGTTTCTTTACGTAATCCTTAGCCATTTTCACCGCATTGGTGATGCTGCCGTTATAATCGATGTGGTTGTCTTTCAGCATAATCATATCGTACAGACCATACCGGTGATTGGTACCACCCCCGATGGCTACGGCCCATTTTTCACAGATGCGGAAATTGGGGGTGGTCTTCCTGGTGTCCAGTAATTTCGTTTTTGTACCCAGCAGCCTGGAATCCCATTCGTGGGTCATAGTAGCAATGCCGCTCATTCGCTGCATGCAGTTCAGCACCAGCCTTTCTGTTGAAAGTATCGAACGTGCACTTCCTGTGACATAAAAAGCAATATCACCCACCTTTGCCTGTTGTCCGTCCTCAATCAGAACATCAACCTTAAGGTTTTTGTCGAATTGGTTAAAGATAATCTTAGCAAGTTCCACTCCTGCCAGAATGCAGTCTTCCTTTACCAGGAGTTTTGCTTTTTGCTGAAGATCCTTAGGAATGGTAGAAAGCGTAGAGTGGTCGCCATCCTGAATGTCTTCTTCCAGGGCGTTTTTAATAAAAATCTTAAGTGCTTCCTTGGTTACGTATGCCGGTTTTTTCATGTTTATTATTTTAATCCTGAATGGTGAGCGGTTTCTTTTCCAGATCTTTATTGTAGAATGAGCCTTTGTTCTCCTTCATCTGAATGGAATGTTTGATGATGAGGTAGGATACATTCACCAGGTTTCGGAGTTCGGACAGTTGGGGCGAAAGGATGGAGTAGTTGTACAGTTCCGTAACAGCATCAAAGATTTCCTGCTGTTTCCTTTGCGCCAGCAGCAGTCGCTCATTACTTCGTACAATGCTTACCAGGTCACTCATCATCTCCTGAAGCTGGCGGCGCAGGTAGGTGATGATCACCATTTCGTCCATCATCTTCATGCCGGCTTCATTCCATTCCGGTACCGCTTTAAGGTCATCGAAGTTAAAATCGTTGATGGTAAGCAGTTCCACAGTCTTCAGTGCAGCTTTGTGACCGAATACCAAACCTTCCAGCAGCGAATTGGAAGCCAGTCGGTTGGCGCCATGGAGTCCGGAGTTGGTGCATTCGCCTACAGCGAATAGATTTTTTATAGAACTTTGCCCGTCCCGGTCCACCTCAATTCCGCCCATCAGATAGTGGCAGGCCGGCACTACGGGAATAAGTTGTTTAAAGGGATCAATGCCTTCGCTCAGACATTTCTGGTAAATATTCGGGAAGTGTTCCACAAACTTTTCACGGTCCATTTCGCGGCAGTCCAGGCCTACATATTCATCTCCTGATATCTTAAGTTCATTGTCGATGGCTCTGGCTACGATATCACGTGAGGCCAGTTCCTCGCGTTCGTCGTATTTATGCATGAATTTTTCGCCGTTTTTCAGACGAAGCTTGGCACCGTCGCCGCGCAGGGCTTCGGAAATAAGGAAAAGCATTCCGTCCCGTTTGGAGTACAGCGCCGTAGGATGGAACTGGTAATACTGCATATTGGAAACTTTGCCGCGCGCACGGTGCACAAAGGCAATCCCGTCGCCGGTGGCAATTTCCGGATTGGTGGTGTTTTTATAAACGTGTCCCGCGCCGCCGGTGGCCACTAGGGTGATTTTGGCAGTGATTTTCTTTATTTTCTTGTGCTTCGCATCCAGAATATAGGCGCCGTAGCAGGAAATATCACCTTCTATAAGTTCTTTGCCGGGTACATGGTGCTGCGTAATCAGGTCGATGACATAATGGTGCGGCAGCATTTCAATATTTGCCGACTTGGTAATGTTCTCCAGCAAAGCCCGCTCAATTTCGGCACCGGTAATGTCTTTATGATGTACAATGCGGTTTTCGGTATGTCCGCCCTCGCGGCCTAATTTGAAATCGCCGCCCTTTTCCATGTCGAAGCGGGTTCCCCAGTCCACGAGTTCCTGAAAACGTTCCGGACCTTCGCTTATCACCATCTTCACAGTTTCCAGATTATTCTCACCGTCGCCGGCACGCATGGTATCGTCTATATGTTTCTGGAAATTATCCTTGTCGAAATCGGTAACTACGGCCAGTCCGCCCTGGGCGTATTTGGTATTGCTTTCGTCCTCATCGGCCTTCGTAACGATGATGATTTTGGCCTCAGGCATCCTTTCGGAAATTTTGATGGCGTAAGAAAGTCCCGAAATTCCGGAGCCAATGACAAGTACATCTGCTTTGATCATGTTTTCCTATAAAAATTTAAACAGTTTATCGTCCGGCTTCCGTACTTTTTTCATGCGCTGAAAATCATCATCTTCGGCACGGTAGCCCAGCGCTAAGGTCACTGCTACTCCTTCAGCGCTGGTATCAAGCTTTAATATTTCTTCCAGAATATCTTTTTTGAAACCCTCCATGGGGCAGGTGTCCACATTTTCCAGCGCGGCGGCAAACATCAGGTTTCCCAGGACAATATAAGCCTGTTTCTCGGCCCATTGCTGTACTTCTATATTCTGAGTATAAGTTTCTATACCCCGGCGGAACATTTCCATACTTTCCACCGGAACTTCACGGACTTCAGATATATGACGGAAATAGCCGTCTACATAATGTCCGTCCACTACCTTTTTTGCTATGATAACTACAAGGTGAGAGCAGGTCGAAATTTGCGAAGGATTATGAAATGCAGGAATAAGATTGCTTAACATCTCCTGACTTTCCACCACCAGAATCTTATATGGCTGCAGGCCCAGCGAACTAGCCGAGAGTTTCCCTGCCTCCAGAATATCCCTTATGGTCGCTTCCGCAACTTTTCTGTCAGGATTAAATTTTTTTACTGAATAGCGCTTTTGCAAAGATTCAATATAGTTCATGAAACAAATATAGGAATTGAGGTGTAAGGAGCCGTTATAAAACAGATATTTTACAGGTGCGAATCGGGAATTTGTTAACTTAGACAACCGATTAAACAAGTACCGGCACCTTCTCCTATGAGCACTTTCTTTTTCCACAAATTTTATTCCGTAACCGCCACCTTGCGCAATATTATGCTGTTATGTTTTATTATGTTCGTTTCAGTTTCTGTTAAAGCACAGATGAGTGAATTTTCAAAAATTGAAGTGAAGTATATGACCTCATTTCTGCGCGACACAGCCGACGTGACAAGTAAGAGGCAGGAAATAACGGTGTTGAGGGTTGGCGAAAACAAATCAATCTTTAAAAGTGAGATGAAGTTGGTTCGGGATTCCCTTTTAAACGAAAACGAAGCACAGGTTAAACGGGAGGTAGCAATGGGTCAGTTCACCTTACGGATGCCAGGAAATCTACCAAGGGTTGCCTTCAGACCGGAGGTCTACAGGTACGGAGAGAAGACCACTGTGTATGATCAGTTAAGCTTAGACGTGTATTCCTTTGACGCACCCAATTCGCTGAAATGGAATATCACGGCAGAGAAAAAAAAGATTGCAACCTACAACTGCCAGAAAGCGGTGGCGCGTTACGGCAATAGAGATATTATTGCCTGGTTTACCAACGAAATACCAATGGACGAAGGTCCTTATACCTTCAAAGGGTTGCCGGGACTTGTGGTTGAAGTGTATGACTCTAAAAAACATTACCATTTCAGCCTGATCAGTGTGAGGCAATGGATGAAACGGATGACACCACCGCTGCGTAATGTAATACCAGCGACCTACGAACAATTCAGTAAAAAACGTCAGGAGTACCGCGACGATCCTACTGCTTACGTATCCCAAAACGGTATAAAGGTACCGGCACCAACTAAAGAACTGCGTGACCTTGCGCGAAGTAACCGTCAGCGGGATAATAACTTTCTCGATTAATCAGAAAAGTCCACCGTCTTTCTGGCTTTCAAAATAAGCATCGACTTCCAGTACGGGTGACTGCGCGGCTTTTACGGCCAGCTGGTCGCAGATTTCGTTTTCCACATGTCCGGCATGACCCTTCACCCAGTGAAAAGTGGTTTTGTGTGTTTTCAGCAGCGGTACTAAACGGCGCCAAAGATCAGGGTTTTTAACGTTCTTGAATCCTTTCTTTATCCAACCGTAAATCCATTTCTGATTGATGGCATCGGAAACATATTTACTGTCGGTAAAGATGTGGATGTCATTGTCCGGCGACTTCAGTTTTTCCAGCGCTACAATAACGGCCATAAGTTCCATACGGTTGTTGGTGGTTAGGCGGAAACCTTTGGAAAAACGCTTTTCGTAGTTCTTTTCCGGCACCTTCATCACAATACCGTAACCGCCCCTGCCGGGATTGCCGCTGCAGGCACCGTCTGTGTAGATTTCAATTCTCAGCATTTAATATCAGTTCCTAGAATGCGAAATCGTCATCGTCGTCCAGATCGTTCATGGAGGAACCGGAAAGGCCTGAAACTCCGGAATTATCCGGCAGGTCAAAAGCCGCGCCCGGCTGGATCGTTGTTTTGATCTTTTCAAAACCGCTGGGCTCGTCCTGCTGTCCGAAACTGGAAGGCTGATAGCCGTATCCGCCGCCACCAAACAAATCGAGGTCGGCAAACTTTGCGATATTTTTGTGGAAGGATAATCTAACATCCGCTGTGGCTCCGTTCCTGTGTTTTGCAATGATGAGTTCTGCCTGGTTTTCAGTGGGTGTTTCGGCGCCGTCTTCATCATTGTCCCAGGTGGCAATTTTATAATATTCCGGACGGAAAATAAAGGATACAATATCCGCATCCTGCTCAATCGCACCGGATTCACGGAGATCCGAAAGCTGTGGTCTTTTTCCGGGTCTGGTCTCTACACTACGCGACAACTGCGACAGGGCGATCACAGGCACGTTCAGTTCCTTGGCGATGGCTTTCAGTGAACGGGAGATCATCGCAATCTCCTGTTCCCTGTTTCCGGCACCTTTTCCGGAGTTGGCAGTCATCAGCTGAAGGTAATCTACCATGATGATCCTTACGCCATGCTGCATTACCAAACGGCGGCATTTTGCACGGAAGTCGAACACCGATAGTGACGGCGTTTCATCAATATAAAGCGGTGCATTCTCCAGAGCGGACACGTTGGAGAACAGTCTTTGCCATTCTTCATCACTCATCTGTCCCTTGCGGAGTTTTTCGGAAGATATACCGGTTTCCGAGGCAATCATACGTGTGATAAGCTGCACCGAAGCCATCTCCAGGGAGAAGAGCGCCATTGGAATGTCATGCTGAACGGCAATATTTCTGGCCATGGAAAGCAGGAAGGCGGTCTTACCCATCGCCGGACGCGCGGCAATAATGATAAGGTCGGAATTCTGCCAACCACCGGTTTCTTTATCGATATCGCGGAAGCCGGAGGGAATTCCGGAGATCCCCTCTTTGTCCTTCAGTGATTTTATGGTTTCAATGGCCTGCTTTACCAGTGAGTTGGCGGTGTCGAAACCTTTCTTGATAGTACCGTTGGTGATTTCAAAAAAACTCTGTTCGGCTTTGTCCAGCAATTCAAATACATCTGTTGTTTCCTTGTAGGAACTGTCTATTACGTTTGCTGAGACATTGATGAGGCTTCGCAGGATATATTTCTCCAGAATAACCCGAACGTGGTATTCTATATGCGCACTTGAAGATACGCCCAGAGTGAGTTCGATAATATAATGGTCACCACCGACCTGTCCCAGTTTTTCGGCTTTCTTCAGTTCGTTGATTACGGTCACCATATCCACAGGGTGGTTTTCCAGATACATTTTCTGGATCGCTTCAAAAATCGTCTGATGCCGTGGGTCATAAAAGACATCAGGTTGCAGCAGGTCTATGGAATAATCCAGACCTTTCTTGTCTATAAGGAAGGTGCCAATGACCAAACGTTCAAAATCCAGGGCATTAGGAGGCATTTTACCGTCGGAAATAGAAAGTTCGCGGGCAAAATTACCGTGTATAAGAGAGGATAAGGTTTCTTTTTGAGCCATGGTGCAAAGATAGTTTTTTTGCGATGTCTAAGATGTGTGATTAACTAACATAGAAGAGTATTAAGGGTCAAAAGACTGTATATGAATGCTTTCCTTTGTTGATAAAAAAATCACCCCGCGGTTTGCGGGGTGATTCAGAATTTATTGAAATTTTGTTAATCTCTGTTTTTTACCAGGATCCATCCCGAGTACTGCGAAGGAACATCGGTTACAGGGTCGCTCCAGGTGATCGTGTACCAGTACGTTCCGGTTTCCACCTTTTTATTTCCTGTTCTGCCATCCCACTGGTATAGGTTTTTCTGATTGCCTTCATGGATTTTTGTTCCGTAACGGTCATAAACGTTTAGGATGAGATTCTTCTTGTGACCGAGCGCTGAGTAATCCAGGTAATCATTGACACCATCATCATTTGGTGTGATTGCGTTGATGAGGTTTGGAACTGTTACCTCAATAAGTGCAGGGTCGCAGTCGTAAGCATCTTTAACGTAAATCATGGCCTGACCACGGGGTACATTGGTGAATACATTGGAGTCCTGCCAGTTGATTCCGTCAATTGAATACTGGTAAGGAAGCGTGCCACCTGTAGCAGTAATCGTTATGGTATTGTTTGTAATATCAAGCTTAGTAATTACCGGAGTTGGAGATGCGTAAACTTTCACGGTTTGTCTGGTCACACAACCATCTGTCGTGAGATCTACCCAATACTCACCCACAGTTACGTTAGGCAGTACTTGTGTAGTAGCACCGGTGCTCCATTGGTAAGCCTGGAAGCCCGGTCCTGCATCAAGGGATGTTCTGTCTTCAATACAGATAATCTTATCCTTAAGGACTGAAGAGTATGCAGGCGGTGTAACCACAAGATTGATCTTTGCAATATTCCAGCAGCCGTTTACACTTATAATTCTGGCGTATACCGTTGTTGAGCTGGACAGGTACACGTTCGGGTTGGCAATACTGTTAGTGTCACTTATCGCATCCTGAAGTGAAGGATAGAATTTTTTGGTATTTGGAATTGTAGTCGTAATATTTGCAGTAGTAAGATCAAACTCAGACATCAGCGGTGTTCCAGGTAGGAAACATTCTATAAGAGTAGCTTCTATAACATCAATTGGTGGGTAGAAGGCCAGGGTGATGGTAGTGGTTTCTTCACAGCCAAATTCATTTACATATTTCACGTAAATGATTCCCTGTGCTGACATATAGGCCTGCGCCGCGTTATTGGAAATCTCATTGGTGCCGTTCTGCATATCCGATAAAGTAGGGAAGTACTGAATGGAGGTCATATTCTGAGTTCCGTTATAAACCGTAGCTGTAGTAAGGTCGTACAGCGCTACACCACTTGTGTAATTGCTGCAGGCAGTAAGTGTTGCCGGTGTCAGTTCGAATGATACATTCTCAAAATTAACTGTTCCATATTCTTTACATTTACTGATTGGACTGTCCGGGTTGTTAGGGTCCACATAAGAAATGGCGTAATGGTAAGTCGTAGTCGTATTTACTGAGATTGGATTGACAATCGGGTTATCTCCGGCAAGCAGGTCATTTGTATTCAGGTGATAAGAAACCACAAAGTTTGGATTTCCGTTTACGATTTGTGTCGTAAGAGTAGAGAAATCAAACATCTGTGGGAACTCGCAAAGCTTTACGATTCCGTCAAAATTTTGTCCCGGTTCCAGGAAGGGATACGGCTGAATGGCAGGATCGTCAAAAGGTGAAAGTAATTCGGCGGTACCGCTCCACTGCAGGGTGAAACCGTTTGTGGACATACTGAAGTTATCTACAACAAGATAGTAGGTCTGTCCGGGAAGTACATCAAGGTAGCCACTCCACTGTTGTGCAACAGTTGGGTGAGTAACAGTCAAACTCAAGCCGGTAGGTCCATCCAATCCGGAGTAGTTACAACGGATAGGCTGACCTGTAGGAGTTCCTACCTGGGAGCACGGTATATTAGGCCCGTATACGGCAAAATCATAATCATCGGTGAAATCATTTGGTTCTATCGTAAACGCCAATGTTCCTGCTGTACCTGCGGTAAACTGATACCAAACGGTCATTCTTTCATCACTTCCCATACATCCGCCAAGTTCTTCATCAATAAGACCGATGCCGGAAGGTGTATAAGAAATTCCGGAGTTTCCGCATACCGGGATTGCAGATATACAGTCAGACTGACCATAGCTGAAAGCCGATATTATGATTAATAAGGATAGTAAATATTTTTTCATGAGCTTCCGGTTTATCTAGTTAATAAAGTTAAAACGGATTCACTGAAAGAGGCGTAATATTCAGCGATTTCCATTCCCCAGTTTGGGTCCGTTTTAGTTTTAGGTTTAAAAGTCCTGAACTTCTTAAGTGCTTCCTTATAAAGTTCCACACCTTCAGTTTTGCTTCCTCCCTTATCTGCCGATGTATGATATTTAAGTTCTGCCCTCAGCAGCGCAGCACGCGGATTGTTAGCATCTAGTTTTAAGGCCTTTGCCAAGTAGTCAGCAGCCATTTGTCTGTCCTTTTCCGAGTTTTTCAAAGCAGCTTTTTGTGCATGAAGCATTCCAAGCAACGCCACAAACTCCACATTGTTCAATTGCTGTTTGGTAACAGGTAAAAGATATTTAAGACCAGTTACAGGACCATCCAGTGCGGCATCAGATTTACCTTCCTTTACATAGGCCTGGCTTTCCTTCAGGCAGTTAAGTGCCGTATAATAATAAGGTTGCCAATGGCTGTTTCCGTTGCCAGCCAGGCTGGCAAAGTTGTATCGGAGATCAGTAAAGTCCTGCACGGTGGTGGCAGTCTTCATCTTTCCGATATTTTCAAGCATTTGCTTTTCGTAATTGCCTTGTGCACTGACGATTGTGGCGAAAGCAACTAAATAGAAAGTAAGTAATATTTTTTTCATGTCTAAAAAGTAATGTCAACAAAAATAGATATTTATTACACAATCAACAAATTTTCGCTTGGTCTTATCTAGAAAATATCTTATGCTAATACTCCATCTTCCTTAATTTCTTATTTCGGCTTACTGCCAGGGCAATGAGCAATGTCATTGTGCCGCCAAAGACCACCGACCTTACCACGCCAAGCATTTTGGCTGCAAGTCCACTTTCAAACTGCCCCAGTTCATTGCTGCTCATAATGAAGATCGAATTAACGCTCAGTACACGTCCGCGAATTTTGTCTGGAGTTTTCAGTTGCACGATCGTTCCGCGGATCACCACTGAAATGCCGTCCAGGATTCCGCTTAAGACAAGAAAAAAGAAGGAAAGCCAGTAAAGTTTGGAAAGCCCGAAACCGATAATACAGAGACCAAATCCTGCTACGGCAAAAAGCAGGATCTTTCCCTGAGTTCTGCGTAACGGCACAAATGCCAGCGTGACGATAATAAGCATGGCTCCAATATCTGAGGCTGCATTCAGTAAACCGAAACCTTCGGAACCTACTTTCAGTATGTCACTGGCAAACACCGGAATCATAGCCACCGCACCGCCAAAGAGTACCGCAAACATATCCAACAGCAAAGCACCAAGAATCTCTTTTGTTTTGTAGATGTATTGCAGCCCCTCTTTCATGCTTTCCATCACTTTCATCTTTTCGCCCTGATTTTCACTGTGGTGTTTGTTAATAAACCAGAAAAACAGGGAAGCCAGAAACATAAGCGCTACAATGATGAACAGCGTTCCGGAAATGTCAAACCAATGAATGAAAAAGCCGCCCAGGGCATGGCCGGAAACTGAAGCGGTTAGGAAAGTGGCCTGGTTCAGGGTTACTGCCGCCGCCAGTTTTTTTATTCCGACCACTTTTGGAATCATGGACGGAACCAGCGGACCAATAAATGCGCGGCAGATGCCGGTGAAGAAAATAGTACCGTAGATGAAATAAGTAATTTCCCGGTTGGTAAGCGTGTGGGTGCCCTCGACAAAAAAAGCCAGTGCCGCCAGGAAACCGATCAGGATGACATAGGCATAATTGCAGATGAGCAAAAGCCGTTTCTTTTCGGTATTGTCTATGACGTGACCGGCATAAAGTGCCGAACTTACGGCAGGAATAACTTCGGAAAGCCCGATCAGCCCAATTGCAAACGGATCTTTGGTGAGCTGATACACCCACCAGCCTAAAAGGGTGGCCAGCATCCGGAAGGAAAGTACAAGGAAAAATCTGCCGGCCATGAGGTTCCTGAATTCCGGAATTTTCAGGGTTTGAACCGGTCTTAGAGAAATCATCCGGCAAATATATAACTGGGGGAGTTAAAATAATCTATCAAATGCAGCATTAACATATGCACATTTCTTATTTTGTTATTTTTGCCCTATGAACTGGATTATACTTATCATAGCAGGCCTCTTTGAAACAGGCTTTGCCACCTGCCTTGGGAAAGCGCAGGAAACCGAGGGCCGCGAAAGTCTTTACTGGTGGTTTGGTTTCGGCAGCTGCCTCTTTGTTTCCATGTTTCTGATGTACAAATCCATAAGTGGTGAAAACGCAATTCCCATCGGCACTGCTTATGCAGTTTGGACGGGAATTGGTGCGGTAGGCGGTGTACTGGCCGGAATATTCATATTCAGCGAGCCGGCCACCTTCTGGCGGATTTTCTTTGTGATTACACTTATAGCCTCTGTTGTAGGACTGAAAGCAGTTTCCTCCTAAATTTAATTAATCTACTCGTTGCTTGTCGCCTTGGATGAGCTGATGACAATTGCAGCCACACCCACGGCTCCGATAACATAAGCGGCAGTCTGGATTTTAGCATTTCTAAGGTCTTTTGATTCTCTCACATTCTTTTTTGCCAGCGAAATACGTGTGGAATCTTTTTTCGTGGAATACCCAATGATACTGTCTGCCGTTAAGTTGGAGAAAAGCATCTTTTTGGTTTCGGTACTGTTTTTAAGTTTGAAACTGTAAGGTTTTCCGGCTCTGAGGTTGGAGAAGTTATTCTGATTTACATCGTCGGAGTATTTTGTGGTCGCGCAGGACGAAAGGGCAAAAACACCGGCAAGTAAAATTGATTTAGAGGATAAAGATAGTCTCATTGGATTTTTTATTTGTTCAAATTTATAAATTTTTTTCACAAGAGCAGGAACCTGTGCTTATTTGGTCCTAAATTTTGTATTCACTTAAAATATCAGCAATCGTTCGGTCGTTCGCCAGTCGGGGAATTTTGTTTTGGCCGCCCAGCTTTCCTGCCGCTTTCGCATATTCGTGGAAAGCATTGCGTGATAAACGGGTAATCTTTAGTGGCTGGAGCACATTTCCTGTGATAAGATCATCGTAGTAGGTATTACGTTTCCGCATTTCGTCATCCAGTTTTAAGCTGAATAAATTGAGGTCTTCAGGCTCCTTTTCAAATTCGACAAACCATTCATGATAAGGAAGTCCTTCCGTTGGGTTCACCTGCGGAGCCAGATGGAACTCGGTAATTTGCGCAGCAAGTTCGGCCACTGTGGATTTAAGTGCTTCTTCCACTTCAAAGGCAATTACATGTTCCCCAAAAGCCGATGTATAATGTTTAGTACGTCCGGATACCATGATCCGGTGCGGATTTTTGGAGATAAAACGCACTACATCTCCAATAGAATATCCCCAAAGTCCTGAGTTGGTAGTCAGTATAAGTGCATAATCTTTGTGGAGTTCAACGTCTTTAAGCGTAAGCCGACTGGCGTTGGGTTTCCCATATTCTTCCAGCGGAATGAACTCGTAAAATATACCGTGATTGGTGAGCAGCAATAATCCTTCCTGAAGATAATCGTCCTGAAAGGCAAAGAATCCTTCACTGGCGGGGAAGGTCTGGATAATGTCCACCTTGCCGCCTAATAGTTCATTCATCTTTTCACGGTAGGGTTCGTAGTTTACGCCACCGGTTACTATCAGTTGCAGGTTTGGGAAGAGTTGGGTGATTTTTTTACCGTTTCTTTCAATGAGCTTTTCAAAATACATGATCAGCCAGGGTGGTATCCCGGAAATAAGGGTCATGTTTTCCTTTTCCGTTTCTACGGCTATTTGGTTCACTTTGGCTTCCCAATCATCAATCATGTTGGTCTCCCAGCTGGGTAAGCGGTTTTTCTGCAGGTATGAAGGAATATGATGTGCCACAATCCCCGACAGCCTGCCGGTTTTAATTCCGTACACTTCCTCCAGTTCAGGACTTCCCTGCAGGAAAATCATCTTGCCGTTTACGAAATCGGCATTGCCTTTTTTTGCGATGTAGTGGAATAGTGCACTCTGCGCACCTGCCAGCTGGAAGGGCATGCCTTCCTTAGAGATTGGGATGTATTTTGAACCGGATGTGGTTCCGGATGTCTTTGCGAAATATAAGGGAGTGTCGGTCCAAAGGATATTCCGCTGTCCTTTCTTCATCTTTTCAATAAAGGCACGCAATCCTTCGTAATCCGTAACCGGAACTCTTTCCTGAAAATCCTCAATTGAATGTATATCTTCAAAATGATGCTGTCTACCGAAAAGGGTTTTTTCTGCGGTACGCACCATCATAAGTAACTGTTCTTCCTGCTTTATTTCAGCATTCAGTTTAAAATCCTGTGTTTTCTTTACATGATTACCTGCCCAAATAAGTGCGGCTTTTTTCTTTAGGAAATTTAGCATAAGGCAAAAGTAAAGAAAGTATCCTGATCTTAGGTTACCAACAGAAAGCATCCGGCAATTCCGCCGGATGCTTCGATGTTATTGCAGAATTCTACCTAACCAGATTGTTCTTTTTCAGCTGATCCCCGAATTCCCGCTGGAACCGGACGGCATCTGCCTGAAGCTGCTTCAGGAGTTCTGACTGGTTTACGGGTTCCCGTAGGGATCGTCCGCCATAGTTGGTGAAATATTGCTTGCCGTTGGCCGTACTTACCTCATATATGGTGGCCTGTAAATTAGGAACTTCAATGCGTGATACCTGCATCATGTTCATGCCCGCAGTGCCGCCCAGTTCCGTGAGGTCATTTGCAACTTCTTTATTGCCCAACTCGCCCAAACGCCAGCCGCCTTCTGTCTGGCTCGTGCCAATCACCGTTACCACCGTATTGTCTGCTATGAGTGGGGTGGAAAGCCGGCGTGAATCTTCCAGCATCCCAGCGATTGAATCACGCTGGTTCTGCATAAGTCTTTCGAAATTCAGAGTCATTTCCGGAACAGCTCTGCCGGGAGCTGATCTTTCCAAAGCACCGGCATCTATACCCAGGTTGAACTCCTTATTGTTCTTAACAAGTGACAGGAGGTCATTTTTTCCCTTGGTAACTGCTTCCTCAGAGGTTTTGAAGAGATTTTCCTTTACAGACTGGTTGCCATCGTTATTGTTCATACCGGAATTTTTGTTGCAGGACGTCAGGAAAAAGGTGAGCAGTCCGGCTAATATAATAAATATCGTATTTTTCATGTCGGGTAATTTTTAAGGTTATTTCTTAGCTATATCATACCATGTGGACCAGTGTGTGGATGTTCCGGGAGGATTCTCATATTCCTCATAGGTGATGAACCTCTCCTGACCGGAGCAGGGTGCCCAGGGATCGTTCAGGGCCAGGTAGCGGGTCCCGTTCAGTGTGATGTATCCTTTGATTACAAGTACATGTCCTACAACACCGGGAGTACCGTAAGCGTAGCCCATTGGTTTTTTAGCACAGAAAATCTGTTTTTTCAGCGCATCCCAGGTAAGCGCAGTTTTGGTTTCGGTAAATTTCAAACCTGCAAAATCCAGTTCCAGCCAGCCCGGTTTGTTACAGGCGGAGTTCTTCGGACAGTTACTGCCCTGGTTCTGTGGCGTACAGCAATTGTTCATGCTGAAGCGGTGATTGGCCAGGCTGCACTGCGTCACACTGATGGCGAAATGTTGTGCCAGCATCTGAGTGGTGGCCGCCCAACACCAGTTATTGGTCTCCTGCGGCCGCAGGGTGTTCGCTACATTACCGATTACTTCCGGCTTACAGCAGCTGCCAAGGGTTAGCAGCACTAAAACGAATCCCACTAATACGTTTCTAAATTCATTTTTCATGGTATTGATTTTTTTGTTTCCTACTCTATAGGCTTTTCGGACTCCGCCGTTGTTTGCAGTAAAATTAAACCGAACTCATGAATAATTTACAGGAAAAACACTTATTCTGTAAAAAATATTCACATGATATATATGTAAGTACATTAAAAAAGCTACTCCCGGTTGGAAGCAGCTTACTTGGAATTAATTGTACTGGTATTATCTGGAACAGTTGGCGGTCCAGGTCTTACCGTCCTTTGTGTAAAAAATGTCCAGGTCGTTGTTGTCAATTGTTATGTAACTTGTAGTTGTTGATCCCACACTTACTAAGGTGTTATCACCTGTTTGCTGGAATTCAATACCATTAAGATCCGGAATGCCGTTTGAGAATTTAAAGTTATACTTGGTTCCGCTGGCAATTTTGGTAACAAATACTTTTCCGTCCGCAGTGTTTATATTATTACTTCCGTCCAGATAAGAGATGTTTCCGTTGTATGTTCCGGCAAAGAAATCATTATCTGCAGGATCATCGTCACGGCTGCAGGACACGATTACGAATAAGGATAGCATAAGGATACTTAGTGTTTTCAAAAGGTTTTTCATACTAGAAATGTTAATGTTAATATTGTTGAATTATTTACTTTGCTAAAGGATGGCGCGGCGGTCTTGGAGGTCGGGGTGGTGCATCCGGCCGGCGGGGTGTATCTCCCGGATAAAGTTTTTGTCCGTCCGGAGTTATAATATATGGTCTTTCACCCGGTTTAGGCGGTGCAGGTCTTGCCTTCTTCGCCTTTTTATTTTTCAGGAATTTGGGTAGTGGCGGCTTCGGTGGTTTAGGCGGAAGTCTTTGTGCCGAAGTATACCCTAAACCCATTATAATAAGCACTGATGTCAGAATATTTTTCATGATGCAAATATTTTAAGGATTGCAGATTCAAAAACGGTGCTAGACCACAAGCTGATTCAAATTGTGAATACAATCAGCGAAATTTTGTAAATTTGTAAGGTGTAAAAAGCGGTTTCAGAATATCCTGAAACCGTATTTTTGCTTGCTATTTATTACGAATGGAATTAAAAAACATCAGTGATGGTTTATTGCCTGAACTCCTCAGGTTAAATTTTGGCGAAACACTTTTTACTGAACTTGAGAAGAACAGGACGGTAACTGTGAAAGGATATGCCGGTTCTGCACCCTCTGTGTTGGCTGCCGAATATTTTATCGTACATAAGAAAACAGTTCTTTTCCTTGTTAATGACAAAGAGGAGGGGTTATATATCACCGCCGAGATGGAAGAACTGGTGGGACAGGAGAATGTGCTTTACTTCCCGCCGTCGTATCTTGAGCCCTATCAGGTGGAGAAAGTCCAGAACGCAAACCTCGTACTGCGAACTGAAGTTCTGAATGCACTTAACTCGGCGTCCAAAGCGCGTGTAATTGTAGCACCTTTTGCTGCTTTGAGTGAGAAAGTACTTCAACAGGATGATTTTAAAGCTATTACCCATACTGTAAAGGTGGGAGATCTTCTGGATTTTGAATTTTTACTGGAACTGCTTACCCAGTACGATTTCCATCAGACTGATTTCGTGTCAGAACCCGGAGAATTTTCACTCAGGGGCGGGATCCTTGATGTCTTTTCCTATTCCGGGGAGCAGCCTTACCGTATCACGTTTTTCGGCAGTGAAGTGGAGAGTATCAAAATTTTTGATCTGGAAACCCAGCTTTCCAAGTCTTCGGTCCCTGAATTTCAATTGGTATCCAATATGAATTTCACAGCGTCCGGAACGAAGATTTCCTTTTTCGACCTGCTGCAAACCGATTCAATAGTGATTTCGAAAGATGCGTATCTCGGTATCAAGAGAATCAGGGATTTTTTTGCCAAAGCAGAACAGAATTTTGGTGAGCTGAGTACAACCCTGAAACACCAGCCACCTGCAGAACTTTTCATTTCTGAAACTGTGCTGACCGAAAAAATTTCATCTTTTGCACTGTTGGATTTTACAAAACAACAGTTTTTCACCTCCGGCCTGTTACAAATCAACCAGCAGCCCCAGCCCGTTTTTAATAAAAATTTTGAAATGCTGGCTCATGACCTGAAGGAAAAGAAGGCGCTGGGTTATCAAACCTGGATTTCATTTTCATCGGAAAAGCAGAAGGACAGGCTGGAAAGTATTCTGGAAGAACTCAATCATGACGTTTCCTTCCGCTCCTTCAAAAGTGAACTGCATGAGGGCTTTGTCGATGCTGACTTAAAGATTTCGGTATATACTGACCATCAGATTTTCGACAGGTTCCAGCGCTTCAAAGCGAAAAATAATTTCGCTAAATCAGAACAGCTTACCCTGAAGGATATGATGTCGCTGAAGGTAGGTGATTATATTGCTCACATAGATCACGGCATAGGTAAGTTTATGGGTCTAGTGAAGATTAACAATAACGGAAAAGTTCAGGAATGTTTTAAACTGGTTTACAAGAATCAGGATCTACTTTATGTAAGCATACATTCCCTGGATAAGATTTCCAAATACAACGGTCCCGACGGAAAGGAAATAGTGCTTTCGAAACTGGGTTCTCCGGCCTGGAAATCCCTGAAGCAGAAAACAAAAGCCAAAGTAAAGCAGATCGCCTTTGACCTTATAAAACTCTACGCACAGCGCAAAACGGCAAAAGGCTTCAGTTTCACACCGGATTCCTATCTTCAGAATGAACTGGAAGCGAGCTTTATTTATGAGGACACACCGGATCAGGAGAAGGCCACCAATGATGTAAAGAAAGATATGGAAGCGCAAACCGTTATGGACAGGCTGGTTTGCGGCGATGTAGGTTTCGGGAAGACGGAAGTAGCCATACGTGCAGCCTTCAAAGCCGCTACAGACGGCAAGCAGGTGGCAATGCTGGTACCCACCACTATTCTGGCATTTCAGCATTTCCGGAGTTTCCAGGAAAGGCTGAAGGATTTTCCTGTTGAAATTTCCTATATGAACCGCTTCCGGACCGCCAAACAAAAAGCTGAGACACTTGCTGGATTGAAGGATGGCAAACTCGACATTGTTATCGGCACCCATCAACTCGTTTCGGATAAGGTAAAATTTAAAGACCTGGGACTGCTCATTATTGATGAGGAGCATAAATTCGGCGTTTCGGTTAAGGATAAGCTTAAGACGATGAAGGCCAATGTAGATACACTGACTTTAACCGCAACTCCAATTCCGCGGACGCTTCAGTTTTCCCTGATGGCCGCGCGGGACCTGTCGGTTATCAAGACTCCGCCGCCTAACCGCCAGCCGGTAGAAACCCATATTGTAGGTTTTGATGAAGAACTCATCCGAGATGCTGTATCCTATGAGATTCAGCGTGACGGTCAGGTGTTTTTCATCAACAACAGGATTGAGAATTTGAAGGATATTGCCGGACTCATCCAAAGGCTTGTGCCCGATGCAAAGGTGATTACAGGACACGGCCAGATGGAAGGCAAACAGCTAGAGCAAAATGTTCTGGATTTTATGAACGGTAAATATGATGTGCTGGTGTCCACAACCATTGTGGAAAGTGGGGTAGATGTTCCCAACGCCAACACTATTTTCATCAATGATGCGCAGCGGTTTGGTATGGCAGATCTGCACCAGATGCGGGGGCGTGTTGGGCGAAGTAACCGCAAGGCTTTCTGCTATCTTATAACACCACCCTTCGATATGGTAACTTCTGATGCACGCAAACGACTGGAAGCCATTGAGCAGTTTTCAGATCTGGGCAGCGGCTTCCAGATTGCCATGAAGGATCTTGAAATCCGGGGCGCAGGTGATCTTTTGGGCGCCGAGCAAAGTGGATTCATTAATGAGATGGGTTTCGAAACCTATCAGAAGATTATGCAGGAAGCACTGGAGGAACTGCAGCACAATGAAGAATTTGAAGATCTTTTTGAAAATGAAGAGGACCGCCGTAAGCTTATAAGTACTGCCAAAGAAGTAAATATAGACACTGACCTGGAACTGATGCTGCCGGACAGCTATGTACAGAGCACCGAAGAAAGGCTCAGTCTGTATCAGAGACTGGCAGATGTGAAATCTGCCGCAGATCTGGCTGTATTTGAGAATGAGTTGACCGACCGTTTCGGAGCCTTGCCTCCGGAAGCGCGCAATCTGCTGAAATCCGTTGAGTTGAAATGGCTGGCTGCGGAGGTCGGTTTTGACAAACTGATAGTGAAGAACGGTGTGTTCCTGGGTTACTTTCCGGCAAATCCACAGGATAAATTCTACCAGAGTGATAAATTCCGGCATATCATCACGTACCTAACTCAGAATCCTGCAGAGGCTACTTTAAAGGAAAAAAACACCAGCGACGGTACTCAATTGATGATGCGCAAGGAGAAGGTTAAGAATGTGGATGAGGTAACAGCGGTATTGGAAAGAATTTTAAATTAAATTTTAAACGAAGTACATCCGTATCTTTAAATCAGTTAGATTTGTTTGAAACAAATTTAATATGAAAAGATATTTACACTGCCTTTGCTGCATCTCACTGCTTACTTTAATTCTCTCCTGTGTACCGCCGGATCCGGCAATGGTTTATGGCTGGAACAGCAATACGCCCGTGAGCACGATTACCGGACCCCGAATCCTTCATAAGATAGACAGTGCCAACATTACGCATACCGAGTATTTTTCGACTCCGGGCGGAGTACTGGAGCAGGTGAAATTCTATAAAACCAATAACCAGATCACTGTATCTTACAACCTCAATAACAGCGTGAGCAAAATGTTATTGACTTCAGGGACACATACAATGGATTTGAATTATACTTATAATTCTGCCGGCAAAGTTACCAATGCGATATTAAAAAAGAATGTGATGGGTATAGTTTCGGAAGAAGCCCATTTTTGGTTGACATATAACAGTGCGGGCAAGCTGATAAAACTGGACCGTAAATCGATATTGGCGCCTTACAACGGTACTTTTACTCATTACGGTGTCGTAAACCTGACATGGTCCGGCGACAATGTTGTTAAGGTTGCAGAGAATCATATGGGTATCATTCATCCCGATGGCAGTCTGGAGCCCCTGGACCCAATGGGTAACACGGTTTATAAGTTTGAGGATTACGACAACAAAATAAGTCCGTACAGTACATTACCCAACGAGTTCCGTCTGGGTATGGGCATTATGGTAGGCTCGCTTACCTTCTATCAGTATAGTTACAACAACAATTTGAAAATGCAGATGGAATTTTTCAATTTTCCGCCTGTCATTACTTATGGAAATTATATTTATGATACTCATAATTATCCGGTATCTGATCCCACCGGTGTAGCTAAAATCATCTATAAACCTATTCTTTAATTTGAGTTGCAGGTAAATTTAAACGGCCATTTTGGGCTTTTTAATGTGAGGTTGTAAACTTTAACATCAAATTATTGCCTTATCTTCAGAAAAAAAATTAGTTTTGTATGTTATAAAAGTATAAATTTTTAATATGAAGAGATTATTACAATTTTTCAGTCTGATAATAGGTCTGGCCGTATTTAATTCCTGTGCGGAGTCGGATCCCGCTGCTGTATACGGATTTGAAGACCCTAATGATATTTCGGGACCGAGGATTTTGAGGAAAGCATTTGCTGACAATAGTACGTTGGAGGATTATTCATTAAATAATGGAAAACTTTTCAAAATAGACCGTGTAGCACAGGCAGGCGCAACAGTAGAAAATCAGACGATATATGTATATTATTTAGGAAACAGAATTTCCAAGATGGAGATGATCGGTACAGTTCCCGGTGGAACCACAGGCGGAAAATACGTCCTGATTCCCAATTATGATAATGCAACAGGTAGAATGGTCAGCCTTATGAATGACTTCTATGTTGGAAATACTCATACAAATCATTCCATCAGTATTTTTGAGTATGACGGTGCTGGCAGAGTGACTAAAGCATATAAGAAAACTGCAGCAGTAAATCCTGCGACGCCTAATATCTATGTTTATCCAAATACGGTCACAGACGCAATCACGTACGACGGACCAAACGTAGCAAAAGTGGAGTCCAGCAAAAATGTTCTTGATATTAGCTCAGGAGTAATCTTAAGCACTGTGAAAAATACATATGAGTATGTAAACTACGACTGGAGAAACAATCCTTATCTGGGTATTTCCGATAATTACATAATCAATATTGCCAGTATATTTCCAGATATGTATTCTTATATGTCGGACAATAACCCTGCGAAAATGAAATTCACTTCGGGATCTTTGCCAATGGTGGAAACTGTTTATTCGTATAAATTTGATACGCATAATTACCCTGTATCCAACGGCACAAAATCTTATACCTATCAACCAGCTCCACAGTGATAGAAAATGAACTTGTAGGATCTTTCTAAACTGAAGTTTCACAGGTGCATACAATATTAAATTATGTAATTACAATCAATAAAAATGAAAAATTTATTATATCTATTTGTATCAATGTTTCTAATTCTTTCTGTTCAGTCGTGTAAACGAATTGGCGATGATGACGGGAACCTTCTTAATGATATGGACTATAACCAGGGAGGTATTGGTGAGGACCGTTTCCTGTATCAGGAGGTTACCTCGGCTGATACTATTGCAGGATATCATTACAACGGCAGAAAATTGGTCCGCGTAGAAGGGAACAATACAGTTACCAATATCAGCTATTCAGGAGATCAAATCAATAAGATTGATTTTACCGGAGTTGTAGCTGGAGACAGTATCGTTTATGCACAGCTGTTTAACTACGATCCGAACAACAATACAAAACTTTCCACAATCACGGAAACAAGAACAGTTTATCCAAATATCGCTGCGCAAACTGCACCTCTTGTATTCCAGAAATCCAGAGCGCTGTACTCAATAAAGTTCAACGCAAATTCAAAGCTGGATTCTGTAATTACACGAAGTGGTAATGAGATACCTGCGCAAAATTTTGTCTTCACCTCTTACCAGAAGTCTGCTTATCAGTATGATACGCTTTGGAACGTTACTAAAGTAACAAACAGCTACGGTAATGTAGTTGGAAACGTTCTGGGTGCTGCCCTGCTAACTGAATCCTACGATTTCTCAAATTTCGATGATAAGAGAAGCCCTTACTCGCTTCTGCCTTTTGGTTACCTGCTGCACAAGACCTTTGAGAATTCCTTTAATTCTTACCGTTTTTCTGCAAATAATCCGAAAAGAATAATGTATTCCAGCGACGCGATTCCACTGCCTATACTCTACAATACACTTTACACTTACGATAATATCGGTTATGCGATATCCGGCTGGGGATCAAACTATGAGTACCGGCCTTTCTAAAAAGACAACATGAACTACGGGAAATGCCACTGCATTTCCCTTTTATTTTATATTTCTATGACAACGAAAAATTTAAAACTCGCAGGCATTTCAATTACTGCAGCCTTAGCGGTGGCGTCCTGTGCAGAATCGTCCGGCGATTTAATTGGTTTGGAGAATGCACTGCCTGATTATACGAATGTGAAAGTTCTTAATAAAGTAAATATTGCCGAAGTTGGAGCTGCTGCGTATGATGTTAATTATATGTATAATGCCGGAAAACTTAATTCTGTAAGCACGAGCAATAACTCTGTGTCTTACTCTGTGGAGTACACCGGTACGCAGATTTCCAGGATCGTAAAAACTGACATGCAGGGTGCGCAGCCGCAGATTATTACATCCGTGCTGAGCTACAGTGGAAATGTACTTTCGCAGATTACAGGAACAATAACTGATGCAGGTACTGTTTCCGGAACTTTTAGATCTGACCTTATCTATATTGGTGCAAAGCCAACCCAGATTAAAACAACTATTTATTTGCCGGGCTCCACAGTAGAAGCCGGCAAATTGACCTCTGATCTGGAATACACCGGCAACAATCTTTCTAAATGGATCTATACTGCTGAGGTGAGCGCGGGACCTGTTATTGTTTCCCCGATTCAGTTTACTGCAAACTTCAGCAATTACGACGTCAATATGAATCCTTACCGAACGTTGCCACTTTCTTATACTATTGCTACTGCAAATTTCGACATTGACGGTGCAGGACCTACTGGATTTTCTTCAAATAATTATCAAACGGTTACTATACAGACAGGTGGCGCTTCGCAGTCTGAAAACATGACCCATATCTATGATGCAGCAGGTTATCCAACCAAAACCCAGTCAGCATCGGCTATCTGGAACTTTGAGTATCAGAATCTGTAGATTTCCCGGTATTTACTAAAATCTCAACTTCTGTGAAGTTGGGATTTTTTGTACATATAATTTACATTTGCAAACTATAAAAACTGAAGATAGTGAAGTACCTGATTGTAGGCCTTGGAAATAAGGGAGAAGAATATGCCGAAACGCGCCATAATATCGGTTTCAAGGTGGCAGAGAAGATTGCTGAAGCAGTAGAGGCGTCCTTTAAATCTGCGAATTTTGGCTTAATGGCTGAAGGAAAATATAAGGGCAGAAAAGTTTTTATTCTAAAGCCTGACACCTATATGAACCTTTCAGGCAATGCCGTAAAATACTGGCTGCAGAAGGAAAATATTCCGGTTGAAAATCTTATGATCATAACGGACGACCTTTCGCTTCCCTTCGGTACACTTAGGATGAAGATGAAGGGTTCCGATGCAGGCCACAACGGCCTGAAAAGTATTCAGGAAAAACTTCAGACAAGCAACTATCCGAGGTTGCGATTTGGTATTTCTGCTGAATTTTCTGCCGGGAAACAAGTAAATTATGTGCTAGGTAAATGGGAAGAGCAGGAAAAAGAAAAACTCCCCGAACTCATCGGGAAGTTTTCAAATGCCTGTCTTTCTTTTGTATTTGCCGGCATACAGAATACAATGACCGCCTTTAACGGCAAGTAACCGGTTACAGCCAGGTTACAACACCGCTCTCTACGCAGTAATTAGCACCTATGATTTTAATGCTGCCCTCCTTCTCCATAGTTCTCAGCGTTTCACTCTGGGCTCTGATCTGTGCAATGGTACGCTGTATATTGCAGACATTCAGTCGCTCGAGCAGGTCTTCATTAGCCGAGGACCTTTCTTCCCCCTCATATATGACCTCATTTATGCAGTCTTCAAAATTGCTGATGAGGTGATTCAGGTTTTCCATTCCAAGACCTTCCACTTTACGTGCGTCCAGTCCACCCTTCAGAGCGCCGCATTTGCTGTGTCCAAGCACGACTACCAATTTGGATCCTGCCACCTTACAGGCAAATTCCATTGAGCCCAAAATATCACGGTTCACGAAATTTCCGGCGATTCTTATGCTGAATATATCTCCAAGTCCCTGATCAAAGATCAGCTCGGCAGAAGTCCGGCTGTCTATGCAGCTCAGGACTGCCGCAAATGGCCATTGCCCGGCGCGGGTATCATTTACCTGCTCCAGCAGATTGCGGTTAATTTTAAGGTTCTGTACAAAGCGCTGATTCCCCTCCTGTAAGAAGATTAATGCTTTTTCAGGTGTAGTTGTGGTTTGTGTTTCTAGAGTATGTGCTTTCATTATTATTTTATTTTTCTGGGTAATAACTTAATTAAATGGCCCTGCGGTGTGCAATGATGACATGCGAATCCTGATCTTCTGCATATTCCTGATAGGATGTCTTGAAACCGGTTAGTGTAACTTCAATATCTTCTTCTTTAGCGCGGATATTGGCAAACTCCTGAATCATTTCCAGGATGTCTGTGGCTATATACGAAGTTGACCTCGCGTCTATGCAAACTCGGGAGTTTGGCTTCACATTTTTCAGTGTCTTTTTTATAGCCGCTTTGTTCAGGAAAGAAACCTCTTCTGCCAATTTAATGTTTATCTCATCGGCATCGTCAAGCTGTTCGCGGCTCAGATAGTAGGCGCGTTTCATATTGCCCTGCAGAATATAAAATATGGAGATTAATAATCCTATACCTACACCTTTGAGTAAGTCCAGGAAAACTACCGCAATAATAGTTGCAATAAAGGGTATAAACTGATGCTTTCCTTTTTTCCAAAAGTGCATGATAGTAGCCGGTTTGGCCAGTTTATATCCAATCAGGATAAGTACTGCGGCCAGCGTGGACAATGGGATCATATTGAGAATGAACGGTATTGTAAGAACGGAGATAAGCAGTAATGCACCATGGATCATCGTTGATGCTTTGCTCGTTGCACCCGCATTTGCATTTGCGGAACTCCGCACAACTACAGAAGTCATCGGCAGGCCTCCAATTAATGACGAAAGCAGGTTTCCAATACCCTGAGCCCTAAGTTCACGGTTAGTGTCAGTGATCCTTCGGTGCGTATCCAGTCTGTCTGATGCTTCAATGCAGAGCAGCGTTTCGATGGAGGCTACAATGGCAATTGTTGCACCTACTACCCAAACCTGCATATTCAGAAATCCGCTGAATGCCGGAAATACAAGCATTCCACGGAAATCGTCCAAACTTTTTGGGACGGGCAGGGAGACAAGATGTTCCGATCCTATAGCCAGTGCACTACCAGTGACAGTAAACAGGTAATTCAGTATTATGCCGGACGCTACCGCCACCAGGGCTCCAGGGACCATCTTTATTTTTTTAAGCCTCGGAAATTTGTCCCATGCCAAAAGTATGGCAACTGAAGTTAGGGTTACTATAACTGCGCCGGGGTGGATGCCGGCCGCCATGGTGGCCAGTGTATCCAAACTGAAGCCATTCACCGCCATCACACTGTCTGTGAATCCCGTGGCAAAACCAAATGCATTAGGAATTTGGGTGATAATGATAATAATGCCAATACCCGCCAGCATCCCTTCGATCACATTCGTCGGGAAGTAGTTGGAAATACTTCCAGCCCTAACAAAGCCGAGTACCAGCTGTAGAAGACCTGCAATTAAACCGGCACAAAGAAACATTTGAAAGCTGCCCAAACCGGTTATTGCTGTAAGAACTATAGCTGTAAGACCTGCCGCAGGTCCCGATACTGAAATATTTGAATTGCTTAAATATCCTACGACCAAACCGCCAATTATGCCGGCTATAACCCCGGAGAGTGGAGGTGCGCCCGAGGCCAGTGCAATTCCCAGACATAAGGGAAGTGCTACGAGGAAGACAACGAGTCCGGAAGGGAAATTTTCTTTTATCCCTCCATATAATGATTTTGCTTTTTTCATTTATTGGTAAAGTGTTGTGCACCTGCTTATTATAATAAACAGTGCCGATTGAAAATTTAGTAAGATTGCACAGTGGTCCTGTCCCGAATATTAATATATTCTGGTCAGCATCCATGTGGGGGTATACTAAAATTCCGGAGGTGGAGAAAAAATAGAAAGAAATGGGGACAGATGAACGGAATCATCTGCCAGCAGAAATGAACTGGACAGTAAATCTGCGCCAATAAGTTTAAGGAAATCGTGAACGTTTAACGTTGAGGGAATAGTTTTTTCATGCAGCACAAGTGGACCGTGCTGTGTTTCTTCTTCAGAAACCATGACGGTGGACACGGGAATGTCCCATCCCAATGTAGCGGCCATACTGGGTAAGGCCATGAAGTTGAGAAAAATCGCTAAGGTGATTAAACTCCAGATCCGCATCGGTAAAGACTTTTTAATCAAAGAAGTTCTTGTTTTTCTTTCGGCTCATCACCCAGTCTGAGTTGGTGAGGTTATATATTTTCTGAATATCTTTCAAAATACTTTCAAAATCAATTTCCTGGTCAATGATCCTGCCTGTTTTAAGGTCAAACACCCATCCATGCACAATTGGATACTCATCCACAAGATACTGTTCCTGCACGACGGCCATCTTTATTACGTTAATGCACTGTTCCTGCACATTAAGTTCAACCAGTCGGTTATATCTTTCATGCTCGTCAGAAATCTGGTCCAGTTCGGCTTGGTGAAGTCTGTACACATCCCGTATATTCCGCAGCCAAGGGTTCAGTAAGCCTAAATCCTCAGAGGTCATGGCAGCCTTTACGCCACCGCAGCCATAATGACCGCAAACAATGATATGCTTAACCTTAAGGTGTTCCACGGCATACTGTATAACCGCTGTGGAATTCATATCCAGCGTATTTACCAAATTGGCCACATTACGTGTTACGAAAACCTCGCCTGGCTTCATTCCCATCATCTCTTCTGCTGACACGCGGCTGTCCGAACACCCAATATACAGATATTCGGGGTTTTGGGTCTCTGCAAGAATCTTAAAGAAATCCGGATTTTCGGTAATCTTGGCTTCCACCCATTTGCGGTTGTTTTCAAAGATGACGTCGTAGGATTTTCCCATAATAACTGTTACTGCAAAATTATCTCATTACCGTCGGAAATTGCACTTAGCCGATAGATTTTATAAATAATAGGGCAAAAATATAGTTTCAGACGTAGAAAACACAATTTTTAACACCCTTTAACTGGTAAAGAATTCGATTAAAGTAAGGCTTTTAGATATTCGCCATAGCCACTTTTACCATATTTGGCGGCAGCTTCAAGAAGTTGTTCCTCGTTAATGAATCCTTTGGCATAAGCAATTTCCTCAATGCACGAGATTTTAAACCCCTGTCGTTTTTCAAGAACTTTTACAAATTCCGAAGCTTCGTGCAGTGAGTCGAAGGTGCCGGTATCCAGCCATGCGGCGCCGCGTGACATCACGCCCACTTCCAGCTCACCACGCTCCAGATAAATTCTGTTTACATCCGTGATTTCAAGCTCTCCCCGTGCGGAAGGTTTCAGGTTTTTGGCAATTTCAACAACAGAATTATCATAAAAATAAAGGCCCGGGACGGCGTAATTGGATTTTGGATGTTCGGGTTTTTCCTCAATCGAGATGGCTTTCAGTTTGTCATCAAATTCCACAACACCATATCTCTCCGGATCTGAGACCTGATAGGCGAATACGCAGCCGCCTTTTACAGTAGTTTTGCTTTCAAGAAGTTTGGGCAAACCGGCACCGTAAAAAATATTGTCGCCCAGAACCAGTGCTACTGAATCGCCGCCGATAAATTCTTCACCTAAAATAAAGGCCTGCGCCAGTCCGTCCGGTGACGGTTGAACCTTATACTGTATGTTGCAGCCAATGGAGGAGCCATCACCTAAAAGTTTGATGAAACCTTCCTGGTCATGTGGCGTCGTAATAATAAGAATATCCTTAATTCCTGCCAGCAGTAGTGTGGACAGCGGATAATAGATCATCGGCTTGTCATAAACTGGCATGAGCTGCTTGCTTACCGCAATCGTAAGCGGATAAAGTCTGGTACCGGAGCCGCCGGCGAGTATGATTCCTTTCATTTTGGTGTTGTTATTTTGTTAGAAGGTTAGAAGGTTAGGAAGTTTCGGTGTATGGGAAAACGCTATTCCTTCAGGCTTGCTATTAAACGCGCTAACATGTTTTTTATAAAATAAATTCTTTCTACAATTTCTTCATTTTTTTCCATTAAATGCAGACGTTCCGCTATTTCCAGCTGAGTATCCAGTTCGCTAAGAGAACCCAGTGCGATATAAAGAAAACGTTTCAATTCCGCGCTTCCTTTTCTTCCACAGCCTTCGGCAATATTTGAAGGCACGGAAACTGCAGCTCTTTTTAGTTGACTTGTTAGCCCATAAATTTCTTCCTTTGGAAAAACGGCAGTAGCACGATAGATCTCTTCAACAAGAACCATGGATTCCTGCCAAACCTTTAAATCCTTATGTGACCGAACATCCATCTCTTCTACAGGTAATTATAATAACTTTCTAACCGTCTAACCGTCTAACCTCCTAACCTTCTAACCTTCTAACCTCCTAACCCTTAAGAGTACTGTCCATCATAATACTCCTGATAACTGCCCGATGTAACATGCTCCAGCCATTCTTGATTTTCCAGGAACCAGTCTATTGTCTTGCTTAAACCTTCCTCAAATGTTACGGACGGTTTCCAGCCCAGGTCACTGCTTAGTTTGGTGGCGTCAATGGCGTAACGCTTGTCATGCCCGGGTCTGTCCTTCACATAAGTGATGAGTTTTTCTGAATGACCAGCCTCGTTGCCAAGTTTTTCATCCATCTGTTTTATGAGTTCTTTCACAAGGTCAATGTTCTGCCACTCGTTGAACCCGCCGATATTATAAGTCTCGCCGGTCCTGGCTTCGAAGAAAATCTGGTGTATTGCCTTTGCATGGTCTATTACAAATAGCCAGTCCCTTGTGTATTTTCCATCGCCATAAATAGGTAATGGTTTTTCGTTAATGATATTCGATATGCAAAGCGGAATTAGCTTTTCAGGAAAATGGTTCGGACCGTAGTTATTGGAACAGTTCGATACAATAAAAGGCATTCCATATGTATTTCCGTAAGCGCGAACCAGATGGTCCGAAGCTGCTTTGCTTGCTGAGTAAGGAGATTGCGGATCATAAGGGGTGGTTTCCAGGAAAAACCCGGTTTCCCCTAAACTTCCGTAAACCTCGTCCGTAGACACGTGATAGAAAAGGTTGCTACGGCTTTGATCGGGGAAATTGCCGTGGGTATGATCGGGATTAAGCGTCCAGAATTCGCGGCAAAGGTTCAGCAGGTTGGCGGTTCCGTTTACGTTGGTATTTATAAAGGCATTGGGATCCGTTATACTGCGGTCCACATGGCTTTCGGCCGCCAGATGAATCACTGCATCCGGATTATATTTTTCAAAAATCCTTCTAAGTTCATCTACTTTGGTAATGTCGGCCTTTTCGAACACATAATTGGGCTCGTCCTCAATATCTTTAAGGTTTTCAAGATTGCCGGCGTAGGTCAGGGCATCCAGATTGATTATAGTGGATTCGGGGTGGTTCTTTACAAATTCCCTAACTACATGTGACCCAATGAACCCGGCGCCGCCAGTAATGATGATGTTTTTCATGCTTATATTTTTTTTCCTGTGTTTTCTACTGTTCTCCTCCCAATACTTTTGTAAAAGAAACCGTTCTGTTCAAGAGTTTCCACCGCATACATATTCCTGCCGTCGAAAATGGCTTTATTATTAAGGCGGCTGGCCATCAGTTTAAAATTAGGATTCTTGAACTCAGGCCATTCGGTTATGATCAGCAGGCAGTCCGCGCCATCCAGTGCCGAGTACATATCAGCGGCGTACTCAATTTGGTCTCCTAAAAGCCTGCGAACGTTATCCTCTGCTATTGCATCATAGGCTACGATTTCTGCTCCTTTATTAAGCAATGCCCGAATATTGTCCAGCGAAGAGGCTTCACGGATATCATCGGTATTGGCTTTGAATGCGAGGCCCCAAACCGCTATTCTGCGGCCCTGTAGGTTTCCTCCAAAATAATTTTCAATTTCGGGAACGAGTATTGTTTTTTGGTTGATGTTCACCACCTCTGTTGCCTGTAACAGCTGAAAATCAAAATTCTCACCTTTACCGGACCTTATGAGGGCTTTTACATCTTTGGGGAAGCAGCTTCCGCCATAGCCAATGCCCGGAAAGAGAAAACGGTGACCTATCCTGTCGTCAGAACCCATTCCGAGGCGAACTTTGTCTACATCGGCACCCACTTTCTCACAGTAATTGGCAATCTCATTCATGAACGTAATCTTCACTGCCAGGAATGAGTTGGAAGCATATTTGGTGAGTTCAGACGATTTCTCATCCATAAATATAATAGGAATACCGGTATTGGTGAAAGGTTGGTAAATGGCCGACATTATCTCGCGTGCACGGGCTGAACTGCAACCTACCACAACCCTGGATGGATTCATGGAATCTTCCACGGCAAATCCTTCCCTTAAAAATTCGGGATTGGACACTACGTCAAAAGGAATGGTGGTTTTGGACGCGATCACCTGCCTTACATTTTCGGCAGTTCCTACCGGTACGGTAGATTTGTTCACGATCACTTTGTATCCGGTCATCAGCATGCCGATTTTTTCAGCAACTCCCAAAACGTAGGAAAGATCTGCACTGCCGTCCTCGCCGGGAGGTGTGGGCAGGGCCAGGTAAATGACCTCACTTTTGTCTAATGCTTCTTTAAGGTCTGTGGTGAAAAACAGCCGCTGTGCCTGTATGTTTCTTGCGAACATTTCCTCCAGATTGGGTTCATAGATTGGAATCTTTCCATTCTGCATCGCCTCAACCTTCTGTTCGTCTATGTCCACGCAATATACCGAATTTCCCAGCTCGGCCAGTGTTGATCCTGTAACCAGGCCTACATATCCGGTCCCTACAATCGTAATGTTCAAAATTTCTACTTTATAATTCCGCCAAAATTAATGAAAATTTGCCTTTTAAAATTAAATAATAATGTATACCTGATTTCAGTATTTAAAATGAGGTATCTGAATTGATAGTACAGAAAAATACTTAAAGTTGTTCACAGAAGGACGGGAGAGTCAAGAAACTGAGAATCACAACTCTTTTGCATTTTAATAAATTATTCATATATTTGCACAGGAATTGCGGAAAAATGAAAAGGCTTCGAAAGAGAGCCTTTTTTCGTATCAGCAATTGTTCAGTTAATTATGGAGTTTAGAGAAAAGATAGAAAGCCTGATTGGTGAATTTCTGCAGGAACGCGAGGATCTGTTTCTTATTGATCTCAGATTTTCAGCTTCAGATGATATAACGGTCATTCTGGATGGCGATCAGGGCGTAACATTACAGGATTGTTTGGATGCCAGCCGTGCGATTGAATTTAATATGGATCGCGAGGAGCATGATTTTTCGCTTCAGGTGATGAGTGCAGGCCTGAGCGAGCCATTAAAATCGGAAAGGCAGTTCCGAAAAAATCTTGGAAGAGAACTGGATATTCTGCTTACCGATGATACTAAGGTGGAAGGTGAACTTCTTAAGATGGATGAAAAATGTATTACCTTAGTGCTGCGGTACAGAAAGCCCAAAGATGTTGGCAAAGGTAAAGTGGATGTGGTGGAAGAAAAGGAAATTCCATACACAGATATAAAAAAAGCGCTGGTAACAGTAAAATTTTAACAATATGATGACGGACGGTACGGCCGTACTACTCATTATTATCACTATATAGATTATGGACAGTTTAGCGTTAATTGAAGCGTTTGGCGATTTTAAAGACGAGAAAAGCATCAGTAAGATTGACTTGATGGCTATTATTGAAGATTCACTGAAAACGCTGCTAAGAAAAAGATTTGATTCAGACGATCATTTTGATGTCATTGTAAATCCCGATAAAGGTGACTTTCAGATTTTCCTAAATAAAATTATTGTGGAGGACGGTATGTCCGAAGATGATGACCTGGAAATTGAACTGCGGGAAGCAAAGAAGATGGATCCTACTTTTGAGGTAGGCGAGGATTATACAGTAGAAATTCCAATTGCTGAATTAGGCCGCAGGAATATCCTGACTTTGAAGCAAATTTTGGCTACAAAACTACAGGAGCATAATAATGGTCTTCTGTATGAGCAATTCCATGACCGAATTGGTGAGATTGTTGTTGGAGAAGTACACCATATCAGAAAGCAGCATGCTATTTTGCTGGACGATGAGGATAACGAATTCATTCTTCCAAAAGAAAATCAAATTCCTTCAGACTTTTTCAAGAAAGGCGAAAGTATCCGCGCTATTGTGGACAGTGTTGATTTTAAAGGGTCCAAACCACAGATCATTGTGTCCCGGACCTCACCGAAGTTTCTGGAAAAACTTTTGGAGCTGGAAATTCCCGAAATTCAAGACGGTACCATAATGCTTAAGAAAGTGGTAAGGATTCCTGGTGAGAAAGCGAAAATTGCAGTAGATGCCTATGACGACAGGATTGATCCCGTAGGTGCCTGCGTAGGTGTAAAGGGGTCCCGTATCCATGGCGTGGTGCGCGAACTGAAAAATGAAAATATCGATGTAATACAGTGGTCCAAGAATCCTGAGATTATGGTGAAAAGAGCGCTGGGTAATGTTACGATAAATAAAATTGACATCAATGTCGAGCAAGCCTATGCGATGGTTTACACTCCCGTTGAAGAAATTTCCAAAGTTATCGGTAAGCAGGGACAAAACATAAAACTTGCATCCTGGCTTAGTGGTTTTGAAATTGATGTATACCGTGAAACCAGCGATGATGATGATGTTGAGCTGGACGAGTTCAGCGACGAGATCAGCGAATGGATTATCAAGGAGTTTAAAAAAGTAGGCTTAAATACAGCCAGAAGTGTCCTGGATAAGGATACTGAAGCGTTGGTGAACCTTGTGGATCTGGAAGAGGAGCAAATCGATGAGGTGAAGCAGGTGCTGAAGGAGGAGCTTGAAGCTTAACAGACCTTGTAAAATGCTGTACGAAGTACACAGGATAATTAAAATAAAATAGTAAATATTTGCATGCCAAAAATTAGATTAAATAAAGCGTTAAAGGAATTCAATATTTCAATGTCGAGACTTGTGGAGTTTCTGCAGGGGCAAGGCTTTGCGGTAGATGAAAATCCGAACGCTCAACTGGATGAAGCGGCATATGGGGCACTGAAGGCAGAATTCATGAAGGACAGTGAGCAGCGGAAAGCTTCACACGAGGTAGTTATGGCTAAGGTTCCTGAAGAGAAGCTGGTCATTGAAGAAAAAGCACCTGAAGTGATAAAAGCAAGAGCTGCCGTCAGACCCGAAACGAGAATTTTAGGAAAGATTGATCTCAATCCTAAAAAAGCAGAAGTTCCGGCAGAAACGCCGGCACCTGTTCCGGAAGTACCGGTACAGAAGGAGGAACCTAAAGTGGAATCTCCGTCTGTCGTGGAAAAGCAGGAATTTAAGATTCTGGATAAAATAGATTTATCTCAAATCGAGACAGGAAAACCGCGTTCATCCAAAAAGGAGCAGCCAAAACCTGAACCTGCCAAGTCGGCAGCGGAAGTGAAAGAAACTCCAAAAGCAGCTGAAGCGCCTGCACCCGAAGTTCCCGTTGCACAAACGCCAAAACCAGCAGAAACTGCAACACCTGCTATTCCAGCCATTCAGGAATCTGAAAATTTGGGAGATAATAAAATCGAAACCGTATACCAGAAACTTGACGGTCCTAAAATATTGAAGCAAACTGTGGACCTGTCCCAGTTTAATAAGCCTAAATCTCAGGGAGCGAACAGCGCCGCTGCGAAAAAGAAGAGGAAACGTATCGAGAAACCAAATCCAACTGGTGGTACAGCGCAGTCCGGTACTGCCGGCTCCGGTGGTCAGGGTAACAGACCTGGTGGTCAGGGTAACCGTCCCGCAGGCAACCGACCTCCACAGCAGGGAGGCAACAAGCCTGGCGGTTCCAGACGTGGGGCAGACCGTGTGATGCCGGTAGAACTTACCGATGAGCAGGTTAAAAATCAAATACGAGAGACTCTGGAGAAACTGACCAACAAAGGGGGTAAATCCAAAGGTTCAAAATACAGAAAAGAAAAGCGTACCTACAGAAGAGAGCAGGACGAACTGCAGGAACAAATCGATGCTGCAGACCGGACCTTGAAGGTTACAGAATTTATTACAGTGGGCGAACTGGCCAGCTTAATGAATGTGAGTCCTACTGAAGTGATCTCAGCCTGCTTCTCCCTCGGAGTTATGGTTACCATGAACCAGCGTCTGGAAGCAGATACGCTGCTTCTTGTAGCAGATGAGTTTGGTTATAAGATCGAATTTTCCGACGCAGATATTGAAGAGTCTGCTGCAGATGAAGAAATCGATGCTGAAGAGGATCTGGTAGCCCGCGCACCAATTGTGACCGTAATGGGTCACGTAGACCACGGTAAGACATCGCTTCTGGATTACGTAAGAAAAACCAATGTAATCGCTGGTGAATCCGGTGGTATTACTCAGCACATCGGTGCCTACAATGTTCAACTCGAAAACGGACAGAAAATTACATTCCTGGATACTCCTGGTCACGAAGCGTTTACCGCGATGAGAGCCAGAGGAGCACAGGTTACCGATATTGCAATTATCGTGATTGCAGCGGATGATGATGTAATGCCACAGACGAAAGAAGCAATTTCTCACTCGCAGGCTGCCGGTGTACCTATGATTATCGCCCTGAACAAGGTTGATAAGCCAAGCTCTAATCCGGATAATGTTCGCCAGCAACTTTCCGGTATGAATATCCTCGTAGAAGAGTGGGGTGGTAATGTACAGTCTCAGGAAGTTTCTGCTAAATTCGGTAATAACATGGATGCACTGTTGGAGAAAGTTCTTCTGCAGGCAGAAATTCTGGAACTTAAAGCCAATCCTAATAAAAATGCACAGGGAGTTGTTATTGAAGCGTCCCTGGATAAAGGTCGCGGTTATGTAGCAACCATTCTTGTACAAAGTGGAACACTTAAGGTGGGAGATTACGTTCTTGCCGGTAAAAACCACGGTAAGGTAAAAGCGATGCTTGATGAAAGAGGAAAGCCAATGGAAACTGCAGGACCTTCAATGCCTGTAACTATCCTTGGTCTTGACGGAGCACCTGGAGCCGGAGATAAGTTCAGGGTATTTGATGATGAAGGTGAGGCGAAAACTATTGCTACCAAGCGTGAGCAGCTTCAGCGTGAACTTTCTATCCGTACCAAAAAGCATACAACACTTGAAGAACTCGGCAGACGTATTGCTCTGGGTGAATTCAAGGAACTTAATATTATTCTGAAAGGAGACGTGGATGGTTCTGTGGAAGCGCTTTCAGATCAGCTGCAGCGTCTTTCAACTGAGGAAATCAGTATTAATATACTTCATCAGGGCGTTGGACCTATAACGGAATCCGATGTAAACCTTGCTACGGCATCAGATGCGATTATCATAGGATTTAATGTTCGTGCAGGAGCAAATGCCAAAGAGCTTGCAGATAAGGAGGAAATTGAAATCCGTACTTACTCTGTTATCTACGCCGCAATCGAAGAAGTTAAAGAGGCCATGGAAGGTATGCTTTCGCCGGAAATTAAAGAGCAGGTCATTGGTAATGTAGAGATCCGCGAGGTATTTAAGATCTCCAAGGTTGGCAGCATTGCCGGTTGTATGGTTCTTAGCGGTAAAGTAGGAAGGAATTCCAAGATACGCTTACTGCGCGACGGAATTGTTAAGTTCGACGGCGAGCTTGAAAGTTTGAAGCGTTTTAAAGATGATGTGAAAGAAGTAACCAAAGGTTACGAATGCGGACTGAATCTAAAAGGTTATAACGATATAGAGGTGGGAGATATTCTTGAGGTTTACGAGGAAGTTGCCGTGAAAAAGAAGCTAAAATAAATTAAACTATTACAAAACAAGAGAAACTACAGCGATGTAGTTTTTTTTGTATATTTACGCCCTGTATAAGTATAGTTACAATAAAATAACAATTTAATAATGAAAAATAAAGCTTTATATACGCTTTTGTTAATGGTTCCGTTATTTTCTTTCTCTCAGACAAAGGAAGAAAGAGAAAAAATTGCCTCATTCTCTAATAAAGAAGCTAATACGGTATTAGGAAAACAGTTGCACGAGGAGGAAGTTGCGAGAAAAGCCAGAGTGGAAGCCTATCTTAAGAATAATCCTAATGTTGAAAGAGTATTCATAGATGCCAAAATGAATAAAACTGAAATACTGGATGTCCTTCCAAACGGCGAATTAATTTACGCTAAAACACACAATGCAGGAGCTGCAACTACTGCAAGAGCTACCAGTTTATATGATGGTGGAAATTTAGGATTGAATATTCAGGGTCAAAATATGATTGCCGGTGTCTGGGATGGGGGCAGTGCCAGAAATTCTCATCAGGAATTTATGGTTAACTCGGCTTCCAAAGTCACGATAATGGATGGTGGAACTGAGGACGACCATGCTACCCATGTCGCAGGGACAATTGCTGCACAGGGAATTGTTTCTAATGCACGGGGTGTTGCTTTTAACGCTTCGATTAACTCTTATGATTGGACTGCTGATTTATCCGAAATGCTTACCGCAGCTGCAAATGGCTTACTAATGTCTAACCATTCATATGGAATAGGTTCGCTGGGTAGTATCTGGTTTTACGGAGCATATGATTCGCGCGCTAGACAGATTGATAATATTACATTTAATAACCCCTACTATTTGCCAGTTGTTTCTGCAGGTAATGATCGCGGAGAAACAACTGCTCCAGGTTCTACTCAAAATGCGGCGAAAGCTGGATATGACTTAATCTTTGGACATGGGAATGCCAAAAATGCACTTACGGTCGCGGCTGTGGGGCAAGTCTTAAATTATACTGGAGCGTCAAGTGTTCCAATGTCCAGTTTTAGCAGTTGGGGCCCTTCCGACGATGGAAGAATTAAGCCCGAAATTTCCATGAAAGGTGTTAATGTTAGGTCAACCCTAGATACCAACGATACTGCTTACGGGTTTATGTCAGGAACATCGATGGCTTCCCCTGGCGTTACTGGTGTAATAACTCTCTTACAACAGTATCATAATCAACTTTACGCGTCGTATATGAAATCTGCAACTACGAAAGGACTTATTTTACACACCGCTGATGAAGCTGGAGATTTCACTGGTCCCGACTATCAATTTGGATGGGGTCTTATTAATGCCGAAAGCGCTGCTAAAGTAATTAGAGATAAAAATCTGCCTACGAACAGAAGTGTTATAGAAGAATTGTCTTTGGGAAATGGGACTACTTACACAAAAACTATTACAGCAACAGGTAGCGAACCTCTAAAGGTGTCAATTTCTTGGACCGATCCTGCGTTTTCCGGTCATAATACTGGAGTAGTTGATCCTAGCACAAAATATCTGGTAAATGACTTGGATGTCAAAGTAACAAATGCAGCGGGTACAGTTTATTATCCATGGAAATTGCAGGGAATGGCGGCTTACTATGATTCACCAACTAATAACTCCACCAACGATACAGATGTCTTTGAACGTGTCGATATTGAAAATCCTTCAGGTCTTTACACTATTACAGTTACGCACAAAGGCACTCTGTCCGCAAATCAAAATTTCACCCTCATAGCTTCCTCAAATAATCTTTCTACATTAAATGTGAACGATATGCAAGATGTCAATGAGCAAATTCATTTTTATCCTAATCCCGCAAAAGATTTCTTATATATAAATAATAGTAACTCTGTAGAGGCTACCGTAACTATTTTAGATATGGCAGGAAGGTTAGTGTCCAAACAGACGACAAGAAATGGAAAGATATCTGTTTCCGAATTGGTTAATGGTAATTATATGTTAATTTATATTGATACTAAAGGTCGCGAAATCTCACATCGCTTCGTTAAAAGCTCATAAACACAGCTTTTTATTGCGAACTTATTCTTAAAAATTAAATTTGTGTATGTTAATTTAAATTAACATATTTGTCGGATTAAATAGTAAAATATTAAAAATGTTAATATGAATGTAAAGTTACGAGTATTAAGTGCAGGTGTTCTCTTTTTTGTAGGACATGCTGTTTCAGCACAACAAGTTGTAGATACAACTAATGTGTCTGATATTGAGGAGATCGTTTTGGTGACTACAGGTTATTCTACAGTAAAGAAAGAAAGAGTTTCCGGAGCTATTACCTCAGTGAAATCTGATGATATTGAAAACACACCTGGTGCAACTGTGCAGCAGGCTTTAGTTGGAAAACTATCTGGTGTGGATATCTCATTTGGTTCGGGAGCACCTGGTTCGGCGAGTTTAAGGGTTGATATCAGAGGAACGCAAACGATTAATGGAGCCGTTGCTCCACTGTACATTGTTGATGGAATTCCAATTTCAGCATCGGCATTCCAATTATTGGACCCTAATAGTTTCCAGTCTCTTGATGTTGTAAAAGATTATGGTACCGCTGCACAGTATGGAGCTTCAGGCGGTGGAGGTATAATATTAATCACTACTAAAAAAGGTAGAAACAGAAGTAGAGCATTGGTAACCTACACAGGTCAGACCGGTGTTTCTACCAGAGCAAACGATAAAGTTAACCTCATGAATTCCAGACAATGGAATACGTTCAGAAGATCTATTGGTTTAGGAAATCCATATACAGGTACTGCTTACACAGATGCAGATATTGAATTGTTAGCTGGAAGAAATACTGATTGGGGCAAGCTTGTATATCAAGATGGAGTTTTTAATCAGCATAATTTTGAAGTATCAGGTGGATCGGATGCATTTACCTATTACAGTAACATAGGCTATTTTAATCAGGAAGGGACAATCCGCGGGTCGGGTCAGGAAAGAATCACTGCAACTGTAAATTTGGGTGCTAAGGTTTCAGAGAAATTTGATTTGAATTTTAACAATAGTTTCACCTATGGAATGAGGAATAATATTTCTTCTGAGGGAGCTATTAACTTGAATAACCCTGCCGCTGTTGCTTATCTGGCTCCACCAAGTGATTTACCATTTTTACCAGGTGGCGGATACAATGCTGGTGCTGGATTGCTTGGAGGGAACTTTCTGCAGACGCTGAATACTAGAATTAGTGAGACTAATCAGTTCAGATTGGTAAGTGGATTAAATGGAACATATAGATTCACAGACAACCTGAGCGCAAAGCAAACTGTGGGTATAGACTTCAGAAATACAAATGCAGAGTCATTTACCAATCCTGATACCTACCTTGGTGGTATTACTACACCAGGTAATGCAGGTGCTTTAGGCAGATCTAATTCGCAAGTATCTTCAATCCTGAGCAATACTTCGGTTACTTATAACAATACATTTGCGGACCGTCATGACTTAACTGTTACCGGTCTTTATGAGTACTTTGGTAAGTTCATTAAGTCATTTGGATATACAGGATATGGTCTGAATAATCTGTTTATCAATAGTCCAGCGGGTATTAATGTTTCCAGTGGAACCCTACCATCACTTTCTGGAGGATATACTAAGTATCATAGGTTAGCTTATGTTGGTTTGTTGAATTATTCATTTGACGATAAGTACAGCTTTAATGCATCGATCCGTAGAGAAAGTGCTTCTGATTTTGGTGATAACTTTAAATGGGGTACCTTCTGGGGAGCTGGTTTTGCATGGCAATTGAATAAAGAAGAATTCATGCAGCCGCTTACATTCATCAATATCCTGAAGCCAAGAGTTTCTTATGGTGAAGTTGGTAATCCTAGAGATCCGGAAACAGCTAGCCCTTATGAAACTTCAAGAAATTATTTTACAGGTTCCTATAACAATATTACCACATTAAATCCTAACAATCCTGGTAACCCAAATTTTAAGTGGGAAGTTGGTAAGGAATTAAGTGTAGGTTTAGATTTTGGATTTTTGCAGAACAGAATCAGTGGTTCAGTCGATTACTATGCTAGAAAGACCTCTGAACTATATCTAAGTAAAACACTTTCCGGAACTACCGGCTTTTCCTCAATTGATAACTTTAATGCAGGAGAGATGGAAAACAAAGGTTTCGAAGTACAGTTGAGTGCAGATGTAGTTAGAACTGATGATTTCAGATGGTCATTGTTTGGTAACTTCGCGCAGAACAAAAACAAAGTTACTTCTCTTGGTGAAGTAAATGAATACGAACTAGGTACTTCTATTGTTAGAGTTGGTCTTCCAATCGGTTCACACTACATGGTAGGTTGGGCTGGTGTAGACGCTAGTAACGGTCAGCCATTATATTATGATGTGAATGGAAACCTTACAAACGTATATTCCGATGCTAACGCAACTGCTAACTGGGGATCCTTTAAGCCAGAGATTGTTGGAGGATTTGGTACCGAAATTGCTTATAAAAATCTTACGGTTAGTGCAAACTTTAGATTTAAAGATAAATACTATAGGTTCAACAACGAATCATATTTCCTTGAGAATCCTAACTTTGCGCAGTACAATATGTCAACCAATATGTTAGACATGTGGACGGCCTCAGGACAGGTTACTGATGTACAAAGCTACCTTTATCCAAGACAGTTTAGCTCAAAAGATATTGAAGACGCATCTTTCCTGAGACTGCAGGAAGCTAGAATCAACTATAAAATCTCTAGAAATATTCTGGGCGACTTCATAAACAGTATTGATCTGTTTGTAATTGGTAATAACCTGTATACCTGGACTAACTGGACAGGTCTGGATCCAGATGATAGTAACAACATTGCACAGTATGAATATCCATTCTCAAGGACGATCACATTTGGTGCAAAAATAAATTTCTAAACAATTTAATATAATAAAAGATGAACAAAATAAAATTATTAGTACTCTGTTCCGCTTCATTATTTTTCACAAATTGCAGTAATTTGATGGATGATAATCTTGATCCGGACGGAGTAATTGAAGAGAATGTCTTTAAAACGGTAAAGAATGCTGAAAAGGTAGTATTAGGTGCTTATTCCGCAATTCCGACCAGTGCAAATATCTATGCCCAGGCGCTGTTAACTGATGAGTTAAAATTTGGCGCTCAGAATAACGGACAAGGTAAAGAAGTTCATTCGTGGACCTTTACTTCCGGTCAGGCTGAATTTTCAGGTGTATGGTATGGTGCATATGGATCAATCTCTAATGCAAATAAATTCTTATTAAATTTTGACAATGTCGCTACTTCAACTCCAGCAGAGGTTGCTTTGAAAAATCAACTAAGAGGTGAAGCTCTAGCATTACGTGCATTTAATCATTTCATTTTGGTTAGAAGTTATTCTCCAAAATATAGCCCCAGCGCATTAGGAATTCCTTATGTAACAAGTGATGACATTTTCGCGCAGCCTAGTAGGCCTACAATGCAGGAAACTTATCAAGCGATCATGGATGATGCCGCAGCCGCATATCCTCTGCTTCCCGTTACCACCGCTGACAATAAGTTTAGATTTAATCAGGGTGCCTTAAGAGCAATGCAGGCTTATATAGCTCTTGAAATGGGCGATTTTGATTCTGCGATTAACTACGCCAATCAAGCGCTTGCAATTAACAGTGCATTAGCAAGTACTTTAGGGACTGTTCAGGCAATGTGGACTGATGCGAACAGAGATGAACTTTATATGTATCAGGCAAATTTACCGGGTTCAGCTTCGGCAGCTCCAGGTGCCTTGTTTACAACTACTGCTCTAGCTTCCGGCGGTTTAATTTATTGGCACCCAAGTGTTACATTGTACAGTAAATTTGCTCCTGCAGATTTTAGAAGAACCAGATATTTCGGGGGAACTCCAGCTAACCTTGGTTCGTTCATTGTAAATAAGTATCCAGGGACTGCTGGTAACTATGGTATAAACAATGTGAAATTGTTCAGGGTTGCAGATATGCATTTGGTAAAAGCAGAGGCCTACGCCAGGAAAGCGGCACCAGATTTAGCAGCTTCTTTCGCTTCCTATCAGTTAGTGAGAGTTGCTAGAAATGCAGGAACTTCGGCTCCATTTACAAGCGCAACAGATGCGGTTGATAAAATTTTAGAGGAGAGATGGAAAGAATTTGCATGGGAAGGTTCAAGACTTTTTGATCTGAAGAGAAATGGTCGTACAATTACCAGAGTTGGTGCTGATATTTATATCCTGAATCCAGTTCCATCATTGACTGATATTAACAGATATACGTACCCAATTCCAACTGCTGAAGTTCAGGCTAATCCGAATATGCAACAGAACCCTGGTTATTAATAAGTAAAACAAATTAAAATGAAAAATTTATCATATATTATTTTTTCTTTATTCCTTGTATTTGGAATAACATCCTGCTCGGAAGTAGACGATGATATGTTCTACTACAAAGGTGATGCAATGCTTAACTTTAACAAAGGCACCTTGATTGACGAGTCTGTATTGATTGATACGGATTATAAAGATATCAAACTTTCCTATGGTACAATTGAAGCTGTAACTGGGTCTCACACGGTGAATTTGGTGTTTGACGCTTCTAAATCCACTGCAGTGGAAGGTGTAGACTTCATTATCCAGCAAGGAACTGATGGTCTGGTTGATGGTGAAGTTGGGGGTACGTTTAGTATCCGTTTGTTGGAACCTGCTATTGGAGTTAATAAAACTGCCGTTTTTACTCTTCAGTCCTCCACAATGAAGTTTGCAGATTTTGATCAAGTCTTAACGCTAAGCTGGAAATTACAATGTACTGTAGATTCGTTCCTGGGAGGTGGATTCTTCCTTGCTGATCCGGGATTGTTTACAGGAACATGGCCACAAGAAATAGTTGAAGGTCCAACACCTAATACACTTATCCTTAAGGATTATATTGAGACCGGTTTTGACATTGTTCTTTCTTATGATGCTTCAGGTAACGTAACGTTTGAGCCACAACAAACAGGGTTCATTAATGGTGCCGACGGTATGATCTCTATTAAAATGGCAACTGATGGAACTCCATCAAAGTTTGATGCTTGTAACAGAATTCTTACCTTAAGAGCAAACTATTTCGTTACTGCTGGTACTTTTGGTAACGTAACGGATTTATTTACAGGGATGTAAAAAGTATCACCCGTTATATTCTTTAATTAACCACCTCAATCTTTGAGGTGGTTTTTTTGTATGTAGATAACTGAGCAATTATTATCCGCACATTGTCCGGAGTTTTTTGTTTCCTTTATTTTCTTATTTTTGTTCCAACAATTTCATTGATGAGATATTTATTTTTTCTGGCGGTACTGTTCTCCAATCTGTATGCTTCACAAATCGTGAACAAGACCGACAGCAATATGGTGAAACAGCCGGACTCCCTTGTCATAGACTCGGGTGTGCGTGATTCTCTCAAAATTTTCAAACCGACAATTCAGGATTATATATCCTTTACCCAGTTTTCCGAACGGAAGGTTATAGATACAGTACTCTCTAATGAGAAAACATTTGCTTTCACGCAGTGGAATAACCGTGATAATTTCGGCAGGATACAGTTCGCCAATATCGGCTCGGGCTTTAACCCGTTGGTCTACGAAGTTAATCCCGAGCAGAACCTAACCCTTCTGCCAGAGAACAAGTCGTTTGGATTTTTGGGTATAAAGGACATCCGTTATTATGATGTTAAGACACCGACTACAACATTTATTTACCATAATGCGGTCAGGAATGGGGCAGCGCTTAACTCCACCTACACACAGAATATTGGCAAGAACTTCAACTTCGCGCTGGAGTATATGGGATTGCGTTCTCAGGGGCTCTATAGTAACTCACTTGCGGCAAACAACAATACACTCTTTTCCGGTCATTACATTTCAACTAATCTTAAATATGAAGCCTTCGCTCATTTTATTCATCAGAATATAAATAACCAGGAGAACGGAGGTATTGCCAATAATGAACTTTTCATGGCTGATGACGATGCTTATGATAACCGTGCTAATGTAGAAGTCAATCTGGAAGGTGTAACCTCTCAGTTTTCTGCAAGAAGATATTATTTCAGTCACCAGTTTGCACCTTTTGACCCGGCAAAGTATCCGTTTAAGATTCGCCATACCTTATTTCACCAGGGAAATAAGTACCGGTTTGCACAGGAAGCTCTGCAACCATACTTCTATCAGACAACAGCCAGCTTGGTTCCTGATTTTCCATTAACCACGGGGAAGTTCTCAAAAAATTTCAGTAATACCGTTAGCTTGGTTTTCGATAATGAAAGTTTTAAAGTGGACGCGGGTCTCAGACATCAAATGATGCAACTGGGTGTTACAGAATCCCTGAACATAGCTAATATCACTGTTCCTGCAGAAATCAGGGAAAACCGGATTGGTGCTGTAGGTAATCTTTCTGTTGAGCTATGGGACAGGATAGGGCTCAATTCATTTCTTGAATTTTCCAGAGGTGAAAGATTCGGTAGTTATATTCAATCACGTAACCAATTTAGGTTGGAGCCGGTACAGGGTTATTTTGTTAATGCTAAAGTGAATTTTCAGTCGGCTACACCAAGTTTTAATTATCATCTTAATACCTCACCGTACAGAGCCTATAATTATTTTGAGGACGATTTTAAAAACCAGAGTATCCTGGAGATCGGAGGTAATGTGAACCTGAAGTGGTTCGATACTCAGCTTTTTGTAAACTATTTCAGGATTGATAACTTTACCTATCTCAATGGTACCAGACCGCAGCAAAGTGATAGCCCGGTAAACATTTCGCAAATCGGCGGCGATGCAACTTTTCGCTATGGCAAATTTAATCTGAATTCAAGACTGCTTTTCCAGAATACCCTATCCAACGGTGATCTGTTTCCCGCTCCCAACTTCATTGGACGTGCAAATCTGTATTTCCAAAGTAAGGCCTTTAAGAATGCGGCCGAAATCCAGACGGGAATCAAAGCTCAGTTTTTCACAAAGTTCAGTTCGCGTGAATATTCTCCAATCCTTAATGAGTTTGTGTTGCCCGGCACAGCAGCGTATGATATAGGAGGTATCCCGGTTGTTGATGCTTACTTTAATCTTAAAGTAAAACGAATGTTCTTTTTCATCGAAGGACAGCACCTTAATACTTTGATTGATAATAATAAAGTATATACAGCGCCTCATTATCCATTCTACGATTTTCGCCTGAATATAGGAATCGTTTGGTATATAATAAGTTAATAACCTGTTTTGAAATTACATAAGAAAATACCTTTCGTGGAGCTTAAGGGGATTCCGGATCTTATCACGGATTTTCTGAAATCTGATCTTCCTGGTACAGAAGAGCACCTTTTCTCTCAGCAGAATTTCAAAACAAAAATTGCTTCCAGAGGCCGGCATTATTCCACCGAAACCCGAGAGATACTTTGTGAGGTGCTTTCTGATCAGATGGCCGAACCACATAGCAGTAAGCAAATATTTAATTTAAAGTCGCTACGCGAAAGTAACACGTTCACCATTACTACAGGGCATCAGTTAAACCTGTTTACGGGACCCGTTTTCTTTATTTATAAAATCCTTCAAACCATAAAGACTGCTCAGTATCTAACTTCGGAATTTCCGGAGTATAATTTTGTTCCCGTTTTCTGGATGGCAACGGAGGATCATGATTTTGACGAAATCTGTTTTTTTAATACGGAGCAGCATAGATATGAGATACAGTCTGGGTCCGGTGGTGCCGTTGGGCGTATTATACTTGATAATGTTTCGTTCATAAGCCGTTTTGAGAAGGAATTTCAGGATTCTGTTTTTGGTACCGAACTAATCCTGATGCTTAAAGAGGCTTACAAACCAGGCACTACGTTAGCTGCCGCAACACGGACTTTAGTGGACCGGATATTTGCGGAATACGGACTGCTTATTCTTGATGGTGATGATGCGCGGTTAAAAAATCTGATGATTCCAGCTTTCTCAGAGGAGTTAAATATCTCAGCACTTTCACATAGTGTAAGCAAACAGGTGCAATTCTTAACCGAACGTTACGGAAAGGTCCAGGTTAACCCGCGCGAAATCAACCTTTTTTACCTGTCAGCTTCGAGGAACAGGATTGACAAGCTGGGTGACAGTTATGTTTTGGCAGACAGTGAACGAACATTCACGTCGCAAGAACTTCACAGGGAACTCACGGAGCACCCGGAGAAATTCAGTCCTAATGCTCTAATGAGACCTGTCTACCAGGAAACTGTTCTGCCCAACGTGGCTTATATCGGCGGAAATGCCGAAATCATGTACTGGCTGGAGCTTACAGATTATTTCAAGGATAGAAATATTCCTTTTCCGGTACTCATCCCGAGGAACTCTTTTTTGAATATCACAAATAAGACACTTCAGAAAGTGGACAAAAATCAACTGCAAATTGACGACTTCTTTGGTGATTATGGTTCGGTTATCAATAGTAAGCTGCTGGAAAACAATGAAATCCGGAATTTGCTTAAGGATAAAGCGGGGGAGGTAGCAGCTGCATTTCAGTCTATTCGTGTCCTGGCTTCAAGGACCGATAAAACGTTTGGTAACCTTGTCGCTGCAGAAGAAACGCGTCAGCTGAAGTCCTACCGGCGAATGCAAAAAAGGCTTTTACGTGCTGAAAAAGTGAAACAGTATGAACGGGTTGCGGCGTTACAGGCACTGTATAAAGAAGTACATCCCGGAAATAAATGGCAGGAGCGGGTTTATAATTTCAGTGTGTTTTACTCTTTCGGAGGCAGCGCTTGGCTCAAATCTTGTTTAGAGGAAATGGAAGTTACCCAGGCCAGTTTGGTGGTTATGGTAGATTAATCCTAAAGCCGTAATTTTGTAAAGAATACTTGTACTAAAGATGATGAAGAAAATATTCATAATGTCCGTTTTACTGTTGTTCAGCGGAGTATCGGCGCAAAAGAAAACGCACACCGTTTCTAAAGGTGACAATGCCTACAATATTTCAAAGAAATATGGAATTTCGCTGGATGAATTTTTCAGATTAAATCCGGATTCCAAAAGTGGCAATCTTAAAATAGGCGAGGTTGTTACCGTTAAAACCGGTTCTGGGATGCCAAGTTCCACAACGGTAGGCTACATCACTGTGGAGCCTGGACAAACGTTGTACGGGATTCTAAAACAGTATAAAGTTTCAGAGTCAGAAATTAAGAAACTTAATCCCGGACTGGAGTCTAACCTTAAAGTTGGCGACCGTCTTGCACTTCCTGCTTCCAGCATTTCGCGCTACTCTGGTTCTGCCGCAGTAAGTGTTGCGGGAAACCGTAACAGTTCTGTAATTAAGGATGCTCCCGCAAACAACTATACTTCCAGCGGCATTTCAACAGACAATTTTGTAACCTATACTGTTCAGTCAGGAGACACCACTTTTGGTATTGTGAATAAATTTGCTGTAACTCTGGATGATCTCATCCGCTTAAACGCTGATCTTTCCAAAGGTCTAAAAACAGGTATGGTGCTTAAGATTAAACCAGCCGATAAAGCGTATGTGAAAAAGTCCGGCGATGAGTTGAATGTTGTTGTCATGCTTCCGTTTGGTTATGAATCCGGCGACAGCAAATACAGAAGTATGTCCATGGATTTTCTGTCCGGAGCAAAACTCGCTGTTGAAAGGAATGCACGACGCGGACAAAAACTTAATATAAAGGTCGTGGATGCAGGTAGTGAGGCTACTTTCAAGAACTCGCTTACACAGATCAACCGGGATAATACTGATTTAATAGTGGGACCACTTTTCAAATCAAGTATTCTGGAAGTATTGGAATACGTAAAAGACAGTAAAATTCCTGTCGTAGCTCCCTTTGCAAACTCGGAAGATCTTTATGGATTCAGTAATCTGATTATTGTTGAAACCAACGAACAGACCTATGCAGACCGAATTGTTCAGGAAGTCAAGACTGTTTATTCTGACCAGAAAATATTTGTTGTTGCAGACGTTGACGGGGCACATGCGAATAATATCCGCTCCGCTCTGATGAAGACGTTGAAAAACCCTAATATACAGATTGTAAGTTCCCCATCAGAAATTAAAGCTGATACAAATATGATGACAGGGCAGAGCGTACCCGTAATCGCAATTTTGGCCAGCAATAATGATAACACCGGTGAGTCGTTTGCAGAAAGGATGATTTCAATGTCCAAGGAAGTACAGGGCATAAAAGCTTTTTCTATGTATTACGTACCAACCTTCGAAAAGAAAGCAGACGAACTTACTCAAGCCGGATTAGTCTATATTATGGACAGGACAATCAACACTGAAGGCGCTTTCGAAAAAGAAATTCTTTCAGAATTTAACCAGAAATACTGCAAGACACCCGGTAAATACTCAATTATCGGTTTCGATGTTATGAATGATATGTTAAGTCGCGAGAACAGCCGTGGCGAAATTTTCAGTCAGATGGGTAAAACACAAATACAATTGGCAACAAAGTTTGAATTTGAGCGGGTTCAGAGAAACGGAGCGTACGTGAATACTGGCTATCGCGTAGTCCGTCTGGTACCCTAAATTAAATATGTATTAAAAAAGGCGGCATTGAAATGTAATTTCAATGCCGTTTATTTTGTGTAAATTTGCCGTTATAATTACTAATAAAATTAGATGAAAGCACTTGTATTTCCTGGGCAAGGTTCACAGTTTGTTGGCATGGGAAAAGAACTTTACGATTCCCGGAAAGACATTAAAGACCTGATGGAATCTGCCAATGATGTCCTTGGATTTGATATATTGTCCCTGATGTTCAGCGGTGCTGAAGAGGATCTTAGAAAAACTGAAATTACGCAACCTGCCATATTTATTCATTCACTGGCTGCGCTTAAAGCTACTGATGCTCTCGGTACCGAAATGGTGGCTGGTCATTCACTTGGCGAATTTTCCGCTTTGGTGGCAAATGGTGTTCTGTCGTTTCAGGATGGCTTGAAACTGGTACATGAACGTGCAAAGGCTATGCAGGAAGCATGTGATGCGCATCCAAGTTCAATGGCGGCAATCTTAGGCCTGGACGACAGTAAAGTAGAGGAAATCTGCGCTTCAGTAAATGGCGTTGTGGTTCCTGCCAATTATAATTGTCCCGGTCAGCTTGTTATTTCGGGTGAGACTGATGCTGTGGAAGAAGCATGTGAAAAAATGAAAGAAGCAGGTGCAAAACGGGCACTGATACTTCCGGTAAACGGTGCTTTTCATTCGCCATTGATGCAGTCTGCACAGGACCGTCTGGCAACAGCTATTTCCAGCACTAAGTTCCGTAATTCCACTATTCCTATATATCAGAACATAACTACCACGGCTGTTTCTGATCCGGAAGAAATAAAAAATAACCTGATCGCACAACTTACCGGACCAGTGAAATGGACACAAAGCGTTCAGAATATGATTAAGGACGGCGCTACAAAATTTGTAGAAGTTGGTCCCGGTAAAACACTGCAGGGACTGATTAAAAAGATAAACTCCGAAGTCGTATTTTCATAACTGCTTATGACGGGCAGAATATTTTCGCCGGGAAAATTATTGCTGACATCAGAATACTTTGTCCTGGACGGAGCTCTTGCTCTGGCTGTTCCTACAACGCCAGGTCAGGAGTTTTTTTTTGAGGAGAAGGATGACGCGCAATCCACAGTATTTTGGGAGGCTCTGCATCAGGGAGAACCCTGGCTTAGTGTTAGACTGAATTATAAAACATGGACAATCCTTGATACGAATTTGCCACAGTCTGCCGAGTTTGTGCTCCGTCTCTTAAAAACTGTTCAGCAGCATTCCGGAACCAGGTTTCAGGGCTCGGCATCGTACCATCTTAAAACTAACCTTCAGTTTCCGGCTGATTTCGGCTTGGGAAGCAGTTCTACATTAATAAACAATATCGCCCAGTGGTCGGATAGTGATCCTTACCTTCTGAACACGGTCCTGCTGCACGGCAGTGGTTATGATATTGCTGTTGCACGGGAGAAGCGGGCGATACTTTTTCAGAATGCACCGGAGCTTAATGTGAAACCAGTTCACTACTCTCCAATGTTTAAGGATGATCTGCTCTTTGTACACATCAACCGAAAGCAGGACAGCCGCGCCGGAATCCAGTTGTACAGAAGTAAGGAGAAGTCGGCGGACCTGATTAACCGTTTTTCCGAGCTCACCGCAGAAGTCTATAACAGTACCAACCTTCCTGGGTTCCTGCATTTAATGGAAGAGCATGAAAACTTAGTTTCCGAATTCATCGGCTTGCCTAAAATTAAAGACCGCTTTTTTGCCGATTATGGCGGGACTGTTAAAAGCCTGGGTGCCTGGGGCGGTGACTTTGTACTGGCTTCAAGCCATGGCGATTTCAAATCTTATTTTGCTCAGCGTGGGTATCAGCATGTATTTACCTGGGATCAGTTGATACTGTCGCCATAAGTTGGCATTATCTAATTCATTGGTGACCAATATCATTTTGTTTTAACATGTATAGCTTAGTAAATTTGCTTAAATTTGGCCCATTCAATTCGAAAAAAAATCTATTTCTAGCATGAAACACATCAAAATTATTCAGCAGCTGGATGATCTGGGAATTACAGGTTATCAGGAAGTGGTGTACAATCCGTCTTACGAAGAACTTTTTCAGGCTGAGAATTCAGCAAAGAATGAGGGATTTGAAAAAGGCGCCCTAACTGAGTCCGGTGCTATGGCAGTACAGACCGGTATTTTCACAGGTCGTTCCCCAAAGGACCGCTATATCGTGGAAGACGATGAAACGCGTGATACCATTTATTGGGACGGCAAAGTAAACCTGCCTACAAGTCCGGAAATTTTTGCAAGCTGTAAATCATTAGTGATGGATCAGCTGTCCAAATCCGAGAAGATTTATGTTGTTGATGCGTTTTGTGGCACAAACCCCGATACCCGCCTAAAGGTGAGATTCATTATGGAAGTGGCATGGCAGGCACATTTTGTGACCAATATGTTCATCCGTCCTTCTAATCATGAACTTGAAAACTTTGGAACTCCGGACTTCATGGTGATTAACGGTTCCAAGACTACCAATCCAAACTGGCAGGAACAGGGGCTGAACTCCGAAAACTTCGTGATGTTCAACCTTACAGAAAAAATGCAGATCATTGGTGGTACCTGGTACGGTGGCGAAATGAAGAAAGGAATGTTTGCAATGATGAACTATTTCCTTCCGCTTAAAGGTATGGCATCTATGCACTGCTCTGCAAACGTAGGCGAAGATGGTGATGTAGCTCTGTTTTTCGGTCTTTCAGGTACAGGTAAAACAACTCTTTCTGCGGATCCGAAACGTTATCTGATCGGTGATGATGAGCATGGTTGGGATAACAATGGTGTCTTCAACTTTGAAGGTGGATGTTATGCAAAAGTGATAGACCTTTCCGAAGAGAAAGAACCGGACATCTACAGAGCCATCAAGAGAGATGCACTGCTGGAGAATGTGGTAGTGGACGAGAACGGAAAAATTGACTATACAGATGGTTCAATAACCGAGAACACTCGTGTATCTTACCCTATTTATCATATTAACAAAATTGTACTTCCTTCCAAGGCAGGTCATGCAAGTAAGATTGTATATCTTTCTGCTGATGCTTTCGGGGTATTGCCTCCAGTTTCTATCCTAACAGAAGATCAGGCCCAGTATCACTTCCTTTGCGGCTACACATCGAAGCTTGCCGGTACAGAGAGAGGAATTACCGCACCGGAACCATCTTTTTCACCTGCGTTTGGTGAGGCATTCCTTACCCTGCACCCAACTATGTACTCCAAAACACTTATCGGTAAGATGAAGGAGCATGGTGCTAAAGCATATTTAGTGAACACTGGTTGGAACGGTACCGGAAAAAGAATTTCCCTGAAAGATACCCGTGCAATCATTGATGCCATTATTGACGGCTCTATTGACCGTGCAGAGAAGGCAACCATCCCGGTAATGAACCTGGAAATCCCGACTGCATTACCAAATGTATCAGAAGGTATCCTGGATCCACGCGACACGTATGAAAATGCCTCAGATTGGGAAGCCAAAGCGAGAGACCTTGCGGCAAGATATATTAAGAATTTTGAACAGTACTGCGATTCCGACGAAGCCAGGAAGTTAATCCCTTCAGGACCTCAACTGTAAGCGTCAGTTATCGAATTGAAAAATCCCCAAATTTATTTGGGGATTTTTTGTGCTTAAAGATTCAGGCTTAAGATAGCCAGCCGGTATCCGTTCAATCCGAAGCCGCTTATAATGCCGTCTGTATGAGCCGCTGTAACCGATTTCTGGCGGAATTCCTCCCGTTTATAGATGTTGGAGATGTGAACCTCCACCTTTGGGACTGAAACGTTTTTCAGGCAGTCTGCCAATGCGTACGAATAGTGCGTATAAGCGCCCGGATTGATCACGAGGGCATCATAATCTGAGGCCTGTAATCTGTCTATTAGATCGCCCTCTGCGTTGGATTGGTAATACAGGATAGTATTGTTGATAAATTCAGCCGAAAGGTCCGCAAGCTCTTCCACCATTGTAACTGTACCATAAATCTCAGGTTCGCGGGTGCCAAGCAGATTGAGGTTGGGTCCGTTTACAATCAGTATATTCATATTCAAAATGATTAGTCGCTCAAATTTAAACATAAAAAAACTTCCGAAAAAATTTCGGAAGTTACTTGGTAGCCCGTAGGGGAATCGAACCCCTCTTACCAGAATGAAAATCTGAGGTCCTAACCGATAGACGAACGGGCCAGCCTGTTTATAATTACGCTAACTTGTTAACGTGTTTTGTAAGTTTACTCTTAAGATTAGAGGCTTTATTCTTATGGATAATGTTTCTCTTAGCCAATTTATCTACTAAAGCGATCACTTTTGGAAGCTGTTCAGACGCTACAGTTTTATCCTCTTCATTTCTCAATGCCTTCAAAGCTGTTCTTGCAGTTTTGTGGTAATACTTGTTACGCAGTCTTTTTGCTACGTTCTGTCTGATTCTCTTTAAAGCTGATTTATGATTTGCCATTATTTGTCTCTCAATTGTGGGTGCAAAGATATAGTTTAATTTTAATCCCGCAAATTTATTTTAAAAAAAAATTAAAAAAATTGCTTTTGTAGCCTATAGGGGAATCGAACCCCTGTTGCAAGAATGAAAATCTTGAGTCCTAACCACTAGACGAATAGGCCGGTGAATTTCGGACTGCAAAAATAAGCTTTAATTTTGGTCTCAAAAAATATTTTCAGGTTTATTTTGCTGCTTTTTGGATTACGGAATTTTTAATTCCTTTGTCCTCCAAAGATTTCTGAAGTGTAACTGCTTCCTCCAGAGTTTTTACATTACCGTACGTGTAGTAGAACATACCGTTTAGCTTTTCGCGCTTCAAATCTTTCAGGTTCTTTATAATATAGGAATCCGACGGAAGTTTATCCTTGCCAACAAATACTTCCAAAGTATAATAACCTGTACGCAGGGACTGACCCGGTATAAAGCCCACAGGCGAAGCCGTTCTGAATCCGGCGTCTCGCGCCGTTTTCAGGTTAGCATCCCGCACACTGGCAAGATTGGATACACTGTAGTAATATTTGTACAGGCCGTTTTCCTTGAGGGCCAGTATATAGTTAAGACCTTTAAAAGCAGGATCGCCGTAGTTGTACTTAATGGGGCTGCTCATAAGGAGGATTCTGAAATCGTTTTTAAGTGGAACTTCTTTTTTCTCCTCTTTTTTTGGTGCCTGCACTGCTTCCGGTCCGTTTACTTTACGCGAATAACGTATAATCGCATCGTAAATCTGCGTTGCGGTTTTTTTCTGCCCTTCTTCGCTGTAAAGAAAATAAGCGTCGTCATAATTGTTTACAAACCCGGTCTCTATTAAAACCGAAGGCATGGCACTCATCCTGAGGATATGCAGGTTAGCCTGTTTTACACCACGGGAGTAACGGCCGCCTTTTTCAAAGTTTTCTTCTACAAAACTGCCAATAAATAGGCTGCGCTCCAGATATTTGCTCTGCTGAATCTTCAGTGCGATCAATGATTCCGGTGATGTAGGGTCGTAGGTTGCAAAAACTTCGCGGTCTTTGGCATCAAGATAGATAACGTCGTTTTCTTTTTTTGCAACTTCCAGATTTTCCCGGTTCTGGTTTGGCCCCTGTACGAAGGTTTCCGTTCCCCGGGCAGTAGCACTTTTTGCGGGTGATGAATTTACGTGCACTGAAACAAAAAGATCTGCCTTGCTGCGGTTTGCCAGATTGGTACGCTCGGTTAAAGATGGGTACACATCTGTCTTGCGTGTATAGATTACACGGAAAGCTTTATTGTCCTCCAGCATCCGTCCCAGTTTAAGTACGATGCCAAGGGTAATGTCTTTCTCACGCGGAGTTCCAAATTCGTAGGATCGCGTAGCTCCCACATCGTGGTCACCGTGTCCGGCATCCAGAACAATCGTAAACTTCTTCTGGGCGGTACCTGCGGTGAAAATTAGTAAGAAAAGAGGTAAAAAATATTTTTTAAAACAAAAGTTTGTTATCATCATCAATTCTTAAAATTTATTATAATTTTGCTCGCAAATATTAAAAGCACCGGTATCAAAATAGCCTCCAAAAATATATTACATATTTTAATTATCCTAATTTTTAACAGTTTTTTAGCACCACTCAATGCTCAGAATACTGCTGAAAATAAGGTAATTACTAGTTCTGTTACACCTGCGGATACCGTACGCCTGCAGAGCGAACAACTGTCTGATATAGTGAAAACTAAAGCGGACAGCGAGCGGAACGATTTCCAGCATAAAATGACTTACCTGAACAAAAATGCTCAGGTAAAATATCAGGATATGCAGATCGATGCAGATTATATCCGGATAGATTGGCGCAAAAATGAAATATACGCACGTGGCGAGGTAGACAGCACCGGCCGGATCATCAAGCCCGCAATAGCAACCCAGGCAGGAAAGTCATATGAATACAATGACTTTCAGTACAATTATAAAACACGGCAGGCACTGGCCTATAATGCGCGTACGGAAGAAAGTGAAGGTGTAATTGTAGCACAAAAAACAAAGAAGTATAACGACTCGGTCTTTTTTATGCGTCGCGGACTCTTTACAACAGATGAATATTTTCTGAAGAAGAAAGATACCGCAGCCGATTATCACCTTTTAGCACCTACTATTAAACTGATAAAAGGTAAAGAAAATTCGCAGGTGGTCACTGGCCCCATACAGATGTACATTGAGCAAGTGCCTACACCACTTATTCTTCCTTTCGCAATTCTTCCGTTTTCCGACAAAAGATCTGCAGGTATTCTAATTCCCAGTTTTGGTGAACGTCAGGATGTTGGTTTTTTCCTGAACAGTTTCGGTTATTACCAGCCTATTGGTGAACATTTTGACGTGAAAGTTATGGTAGACTTTTACACTAAAGGTAGTTGGAACATCAGACCCGAAACTAATTATGTAAAGATGTACCGGTACAACGGAAACTTTGCAGCCGACATTGGTTCCACAGTCCGCGGTATTAAAGGTCTGGACGACTACAGCAAAGTGAACACCTACAGGATTTCGTGGCGTCATTCGCAGGATACCAAAGCAAATCCGTTGCTTAATTTCAGTGCGTCCGTAGATCTTGTAAGTTCAAAGTTCTACAATAACACCATTAACAATAATTATATTTTCAACCAGAATGTACTGAACACTCAACAGAATTCAACAGTGAGTGTAACCAAGCGTTTTCTTACATTACCTGTAACGATTACAGGAACGGCTTCCTATTCTCAGAATTTTTCATCAGGACTGGCTGATCTGCGTTTACCACAAATAAATGTTGCAGTAAATCAGTTTTATCTTTTTAAACCACGCACGGGTGTTAGGGAAGGTCTTCTGGAGAACATCACGGTAAATACAGGACTGAATTTTACCAATTTTGCCAATACCGGAGAGGGTGAAATGTTTACCGAGGCAATGTGGGATAAGATGCAAACTGGTCTTAGAAATAATATAACGCTGGGAACAAATACCAATATCGCCAGATATTTCACCTTTTCGCTGGGTGCTAATATAGATAATGCGCTCACGACCAAGACATTGCGAAAAACCTATAATCCTATTACCAATACGGTAGAAGATAACTTTAATAACAAAATTGGAGGTTACTCCGTATTTAGCACCAATGCCAGTTTGCAGACTACCCTTTATGGTACCAAAATATTTAAGGCGGGATCTGCCATTCAGGGCATCAGGCATATGGTGATGCCAAGTATTGGCTTCAGCTACCGTCCCGATTTTGGTACTCCCGGATTTGGATACTTCAGCAGTTATTACGATGCTGCCGGTTCCAACATTCCCTATTCCATTTTTGAACGCGGAATAGTTGGTTCACCTTCCAGTGGTATGGAAGGGGCAGTCAATTTCAGCATCGGAAATAATATTGAGATGAAGGTGCGGAGTAAAAACGATTCAACAGGAACAAAAAAGATCAAAATTTTTGAAGCTCTGAATATTGCGGGAGGGTATAACCTGGCAGCAGAAAACAATAAATGGTCAGTGTTTACCGTGAATGGTCAATCTTCTTTTTTCGACAGTAAACTCAGTCTTAACAGTAATTTGGTTATCGATCCTTACGAAAATGTTTTTGTACCTGCGGAAAACCGGGTGGTTCGTACTGAGAATTTCGGACGGTTCAATATTCAGGGTTTCAACCTGCAACTTTCTTATCCGTTAAGTGATCTGATCTTTGGTGAAAAGGAAGAATTGGATAAAAAGTACAGTACAAAAGGGGAGATCCGAAATGAAAACTATTATTTTGATGATGATAATTATGCCCGTTTCCACCAGCCCTGGACTTTAAATATAAATGCCAATTATGGTTACAACCGCGGGGGAAGCCTGTTTGGAAACACAGTTGCATCGGTGGGCGTGGACGGCAGTATACAGCTTACACCTTACTGGAATATCAACGGGAGTACGCACTACGATTTCATGACACAGGAACTTGCTTATACAAGAGTGGGGTTTTCCCGCGACCAGCGCAGTTTCACCATCAATTTTAACTGGGTGCCTTTCGGGCAGTATAAAGTGTATGATTTCTTTATCGGGATTAAGGCCAATATTCTTCAGGATGCGCTGAAGTATAAGGACAGAAGTTTTACCCAGCCCAATGCGCCTTTCTAACTTAGACCTATCCTTATGGCAGCCATAGGTGACTAAGACTGCCAAATCTCACCTGTATTCCCACGCGCTTCGGTTGACTGTTCCCAATATATATTTTATATTTGCAGAAATCAAAAATCTATGAAAAAAGTAATCACCACAACAAATGCTCCAGCAGCAATAGGCCCTTACGCACAGGCAAATTTAGCCGGTGGCGTGCTGTATATTTCCGGTCAGATTCCGGTTGATCCGGGCACAGGAAATTTGGTGGAAGGGATTGAGAAGGAGACGCATCAGGTGATGAAGAATCTGAAAGCCATTCTTGAAGAGGCAGGAATGACTTTTACAAACGTGGTAAAAGCATCTATCTTTTTAAAGAATATGGATGATTTTGCTGTAATGAACGAAATCTATGCTTCTTATCTGGATGCAGACAGTTATCCGGCGCGTGAAACGGTTCAGGTATCCTGCCTCCCGAAAAATGTAGACATCGAGATCTCTATGATCGCACATCAGGATTAATGAATTTTCTGCGAAATACTTTTGCGGTTCTTATCGGTCTAACTGTAGCACTGTTAGTCATCACTCTGGGCATCAGAACGAACCCGGGCTGGATTACTTTTGAAGATTTTGCACCTTTTGAACATTGGGAAACCTTCCTGAAATCAGTGGAGCATGATAACCGCTTTTTCGGATTCCTGCTTCTTTTCACCGGCGTAGGTTCTGTAATTGGTGGCGTTGCAACCGCGATTATAGTTAAATATGGCAAAGTAGCGTACGCGATATTGATTGGCTTTGTTTTGCTTTTTCTGGCCATGTTGGATATCATTATTTTCCCTTACCACCCAACTTTCTATAAAATCTGTATTTTTCTTACTTTTTTTCCCTTTTCCTGGATCGGTGGTAAGATTGTAGAAGTGATTTACGAAAGAAAAAAACGGCGGTTAAATGAAGCGGCACAACGTTAATATAAGCAATAAATGCGCAGCGCCCCGGTGAAACCGGGGCGCTGCGCATTTATTGATATTGGTTTTTTCTTATTTAATTGGGCATTACAAAACCTTTAGTGTAAATTCGGCCATATTCATCAACAAATTTGATCTGTACATTGCCACGGTGGTTCTTGAGCAGGTTTTCAACATCTTTCTGAGAGTTCACTGGTTTACCGTTCACCTCAATCACGATATAGTTATCTACAATTCCAATCTTGGCCATTTCGCCGCCTTCCTGTACATTTTTAGTTACTACACCGCTGTTAAGTCCATAATCAGTCTTAAACCTGTCACTTAGCGGGGCGAAATCAGCGCCTATCTTTTCGCTTACAGTCAGGTCCGCCCTGGTTCTGACAGAAGTATTTCCACGCTGATCCTTTAGTACGACACGAGATACCATCTCCCGTCCATTTCGCTGGTAAGTAATATTAACAGCATCTCCGGGTCTTTTACTTCCCACCGCAAGCGTAAGATCAGCAAAATCAGAAATAGCAGTATTGTCCACTTTGGTAATAACGTCAGCCTTTCGTAATCCGGCATCTTCGGCACCGCTGTTCGCCGTTACTTCAGTTACGTAAATACCGTTGCCCGTCTTAAGATTGGTTTTAAATTGCTGGTTATATTGCGCCACCTGCTGGTCGTTGGATAGATCAAGTGAATTTACACCAAGAAAACCGCGCTGCACCAGGCCATACTTCTTTATGTCTTCAACAATTTTTCTAGCTAAGTTTGAAGGTACTGCAAAACCGTATCCCTGATAGTATCCGTTTGTGGAAGATATAGCGGAGTTAATTCCAATAAGATCGCCATTAGGATTTACAAGAGCTCCACCTGAGTTTCCGGGGTTAATAGCCGCATCCGTCTGTATAAAACTTTCTATTGGATTGCTTGCTTTGCCCTGACCTCCCAAAATTCCGATTCCACGTCCTTTCGCTGAAATGATTCCCGCTGTCACAGTAGAGTTCAGTCCAAGTGGATTACCAACTGCCAAAACCCACTGACCCACTTCCACATTATCAGAATTGGCGAAATTTAGATAGGGTAGACCTTTCTCTTCAACCTTAAGCAATGAAATGTCGGTGTTAGGGTCCGTACCTACCAGGGTAGCAATGTAACTTTTCTTGTTGCTGAGAACCACCTCCAGTTTATTTGCACCCGCTACTACGTGGTTATTGGAGATAATGTATCCGTCCGGTGATATAATTACCCCTGATCCCATACCAGATGGAATATTGTCTGGTTTCTGCTGGCTGCGCGGGTTTCTGTCAGGCTGGCGAAAAAAGTAATCAAAAATGTCCTGCTCACTGCTGCGTCCTGCCGATCTGTTAGAGTAGTTCTTAATTGTAACCACTGCCGGAACTGTCGTTTTGGCAGCTTTTACAAAGTCTTCACCTAAAGCGGCCTGGTTAAATCCCGCGAAACTTACGTCAGATTTTGCGCTAGAGAAATAACCGGTATCAACTACTGCTGCGTCGTTCTTGATATAATTGATTGCTCCGAATGTTGTAGCGCCGGAAACTACACCTACTACGGCATACGGTAATAATTTCTTAAATATATTCTTCATAGTATCTTGTTATTGTCTTTCTCATTTAAACAAATATGATGCTATATGTGTAGGCGAATATTTAAACTTGTTTCATCTTTAACTAAAAATTAACGACTCCGTGTCAAATTTAATGATTTTTAAGGAATGTTATGTAAACGGACCGGGAATCCGACTCTAACATTCTGTCATTTTGGCATCTACACCCATTTTTAAATAACTTATCTTTGCAAAAATTTATTCAAAAAATGACAAAAAGCGGTAAAATAGAACTAATGTCACCTGCCGGTGATTTCACTGCCCTGCAGGCGGCTCTCGACAATGGAGCAGATTCTGTTTACTTTGGAGTAGAGCAGCTTAATATGCGGGCCAGGGCTTCCATGAACTTTACCTTGGAAGATTTGCCTGAGATAGCTAGGAGATGCGGCGAAAAAGGGGTACGCAGCTACCTTACACTTAATACGATTATATACGACCACGACCTTTCAATTATAAAAACTTTGCTCGATACCGCAAAGTCTGCAGGACTTACAGCGGTAATCGCAATGGATCAGGCGGTAATTTCTTACGCCCGTCAAATCGGATTTGAAGTTCATATCTCCACACAGATCAATATTACTAATATTGAAACAGTTAAATTCTATGCGCTGTTTGCAGATACGATGGTGATGAGCCGTGAGTTAAGTATTACACAAATCAAAAAAATCTGCGACCAGATAGTGAAGGATGACGTAAGAGGTCCTTCCGGTAATTTAGTAGAAGTAGAAATCTTTGGCCATGGTGCGCTTTGTATGGCGGTTTCGGGTAAATGTTACCTAAGTCTCCATTCTGCCAATTCCTCTGCAAACCGCGGAGCATGCAAGCAGAACTGCCGTAAAAAATACACGGTGACAGATCAGGAAACAGGGTTCGAGATTGAACTGGATAACGAATATATGATGTCGCCAAAGGACCTGTGTACTATTGGATTTCTGAACGATATTGTGGATGCCGGTGTTCAGGTTCTTAAGATAGAAGGCCGTGGCAGAGCACCTGAATATGTTGCTACCGTGACCAAATGTTACCGCGAGGCTATTGATGCTGTTGCCGATGGTACTTTTACTCAGGAAAAAGTGGAAGAATGGATGAAGCAACTTGAGACCGTTTATAACCGTGGCTTCTGGAGTGGATATTACCTGGGTCAGGAACTTGGCGAATGGTCTTCGAATTCCGGATCCAGCGCTACCCAGAAAAAAGTGTATGTTGGAAAGGGTAGACATTTCTATACAAAGTCCAGTATTGCTGAATTCCTGATTGAAGCTTATGACGTAAATGTAGGCGATACAGTACTTATCCAGGGTCCTACTACGGGATCTCAGGAAATGGTTCTGGAGGCTATGCAGGTAGATGCAAGGCCGGAAGCAAACAAGGCCACGAAATCGGATGTCATTACGTTTAAAACAGATTTCAGAGTAAGGCCAAGTGATAAACTGTATAAAATTGTGCAGTCCTAAACAGTACTTTTCACGCCAATCCACAATTTATATATGGTTATAGTAACGCTGCAGCGCGATAAATGTATTGGTTGTAACTACTGTGCTGAATTTGCGCCCGATTTTTTCCGGATGTCGCGAAAGGACGGCAAATCAGTTTTGTTAAAATCGGCCGATAAAAAAGGTTTTTTCACCTTGAAAACTCCGTCTGCGGAAGCTTATGAACCTTGCGATAAGGCCGCACGTGCATGTCCGGTGAATATTATTTCTGTGAAAATAACTTAGAGATGACCAAGAGGGAACTACGGAGTCTTTATCTGGAGAAACGCAAAGAACTTTCGAAAGAAGAAGTTATTACGGCCTCTGAGCGCATTTTTAGGAGGTTCCTGAGCAATTTTTTTGTGGAGAAGAATCAGAAAATCCATTTATTTCTGAGTATCGAGAAATTTAATGAGGTCAACACGCTGCCGTTCATTAAGTATTTGCAGGAAAAGGAAGTGCGCATCTTCGTTCCTAAAATGTTGCAGGGTGACATTATTTCTGTTGAAATTCTTGAAGATACCATCCTTGCGAAAAACAGCTGGGGCATAATGGAACCGATATCTGATGAAGATTCTGGTGTTGTGGATTTTGATTATATCATTACACCTCTGTTGTACTGCGATCCTGCTGGTGGACGCGTGGGATATGGAAAAGGTTTCTACGACAGGTTTTTTGCCGGAATTAATGCTGAATGTAAAAAGGTCGGGGTGGGGTTCTTTAAACCCGAGCTATTTGTTGATGACTTAACAGAAGAAGATGTTTCGCTGGACTATCTGGTTACACCCGATGAAGTACTGTCCTTTAAAATTGGCTGCTGATAAAAGTTCAGGAAGTAAAACTTAAATTCTTTCTTGAATCTGATTTCAGCAGGTACCAGGACATATTGAGCTTCCCGCGCAAATGTGCCGACTGGAAGGTTATTTCTGTCATAATACTGTACATCAAAGCGTGCAAAGTTTAATGTGTCCTTTTTAAAATAGCGCTCAGTAACCTCAAAACTACCTATTCTGGCATTTCCAACCTGAAGACTGTCCAGTTCATTGAGCAAATTTCTTACGGTAAGAGAGTCGGGTTTATAAAAGTAGCCCAGGATCTGATTATACAGCGCCGAATCAATATCTGTATCCTGCTTACCTGCCTTATACAGGATGGAAAGTTCCAGAACTTCACGGACTTTTTGTTTCGTAATCTTATTTATGGCTTGTGCGCTGTCCATCTTCGTTGATGGATAGCTGGATTTATTGGTATTGTATTTTACCTGCTCCAGTGACAGGTTGGGCGTTTCCTTCTTGCAGGCAAATACAGCTGAAAGCAGTACGAATATTAATATGAGCCTAGTTATTTTCCTCATCTTCATTTATTTTAAATTTGATGGATACGATTTTTCCCTTTTCCCTTTTCATCTCTATTACAGACAGGTTCCTCAGTGAGGTTGTAGGTGTTGTTACAAGGGTTATGTATTTCTGTTTATCTAACGTCTCGATGCCATACAGATCACTGTCATACACCTGGTAGATCACCGCATTGTCACTTATGCGGCTTTCCAGTTCGTTCCTTTTCTGTTTTATAAGCGATAGCGCTTCATCAGGATTGCCTGAAATATCTTTCTTGGAAAAGTAATAGACCGCCATTTTATAATCGTCCGGTTTGAGTTCAATGTTTTCTTCCAGCGGCGCGGTTTCCAGGTTCCTGTTCACATTCAGATTTTCATAAAACGGAGAACTTATTTCCATTCGGAGCACTTTATCTTTCGTAGAATAATTAAAACATTCTCCGGGCTGGATCCTGTACATAATTGGAGATTCATTTTCTTTAATGACCTTGATCTCCAGCATGTTCTGTATTACTGCATTTCTGTCGGCATCAGAGAAGCAGTAACTGTAAGTTTTATCAAAAAGTTTATCGCCGAACCCCAGGTAACCAACAAGTAAAGTGAGGAGTAGTGTAGCAAATCCTAAGAGATATCTTTTTAATGATTTCCTTTTCGGTTTCTGTTCGGTATCATACGTCTCAAACGGTGGTCTTATTTCGTTAACAGGTTGATATTCAGTATTTGTATTTTGTAAAACAGGTTTTTCTTCTATTTCGGTGCTTACTTCAGGGAAGGATGTACGAGCAATTCCTCCATTTCCTGTTTTAACAGCAGATTTGCTTTTTGGATCTTCCTGCAATTCCTGTGTAAGAGTTTCTTCCGACAAAATTTCCTGTAGACCGGAATTTTTTCTGAAGTCATGCCACGAAACAAAACCCGCATAAATACTCAGTAGATTCAGCATATCTATACGCGGAAGTTTGGTGGCGGGCACGTTCTTGAAATAGGTATAGAAGGTCTTTTCGCTGATGTTCCCCTTGGCTATTTGCCGTAAATCTTCCTGGAAGTATATGATATCAATCCCCTTCCACTTAGAAATATCTTCGTGAGAAGGAGTGTGATTCTTTAGGTACTGAGCTTGCACAGCAAGTTTCAGATGCTCAAAATGCAATAAATCTAAATTTGACAATCTTTTTATTTTGAGTTAAGAGGCTGATAATCAGTGTTGGTAATTTGTAAAACCTTTTTACAAAGATAATACAATTAATTTTCTATAACAACTTTATCGCTGCATATACCTTTGTACTGTTGAAAATGTATGATTGGCTCATTTCCTTTTTGACGGTGTGTAAATTTAGACAACAAATCAACTTAATATTATAAACTTATGAAAAATTCATTCCTGATCGCTGGTATTGCTGCTTTAGCTTTAATCGCATGTGATAAAAAAGAAACTGTAGATACTACCAACTCCGCTGACTCAATGGCTGTAGTAGCAACTGATTCTGCTTCTATGGTTGCTGACTCCGCTGTTGAAGTAATTGATTCCGCTGCTGCGGTTACTGTAGATGCTGCCGCTGATGCTGCTTCTGCTACCACTTCCAAAGGTGCTGCTGTTGCCAAGGATGCTGCTGCTGGTGCTGCTGACGCTGCAAAAGGTGCTGCTGATGCTGCTGCTGGTGCTGCAAAAGATGCGAAAGACGCAGTTAAGGAAGCAACTAAGTAATCAGAATAAAAAAAACATTTTAAGCTTAAATAATTAGGTTTGAAATTTAAAAATTATGTGTACTTTTGCACGCATTAAAAAAACAACAATTAATTAATTTAAATATACATTATGAAAAAGTCATTATTCGTAGCTGCATTCGCTACTTTAGCTCTAGTTGCTTGTAAGAAAACTGAAACTGTAGATACTACAGGTGCTGATTCAACTGTTGTTGAAATGGATTCTACAGCTATCATCACTGATACTGCAGTAGTAGTTGCTGATTCTGCAGCTATCGTTGCTCCAGAAGCTACTGTAACTGATTCTGCTGCTGTAACTAACTAATAGTTTACACAACGGACAAGTTAACCGTTCCTTTTGGGGAACGGTTTTTTTATGCCATTTTTTCCAGGTTTTGCCTCAGGATTTCATAGCAGGTTATTGCAACCGCATTACTGAGGTTCAGTGAATCTATACTTCCGGACATCGGTATAAGCGTGTTCTTTCCTTTGTCATTCCAAAATGAACTTAATCCGGAATGCTCAGTGCCGAAGGCAAGTGCGGCACGGCCGCTAAGGTCCTGTGTATGCAGGTTTTTTGCGGTAGCGTCCATAAGCGTGGTGTATATCTTGTATCTGTGTTCAATGAGGAATCTGTAAATCTCCTCGTTGTCCGTCTGGAAAACATTCATCCCGAACAGACAGCCTACACTGGAACGGATCACATTAGGATTGTAGATATCCAGTTTAGGATCCGCAATAAGTAGTGCATCAATGCCGAAAGCTTCGCAGCTTCTTAATATTGCGCCTAGATTACCGGGTTTTTCCAGGGACTCCACGATGATAATTGAAGAGTTGGCTGAAGGTGTAAATGCCTGCAGACTGTTTTCTTGCTCCCTGTAAAGGCCAATAATACCTTCCGTCTTACCTCGGTAGGCTAGTTTTTCATATACCTTTGCAGATACAGGATATACTTGACCCGTGGGAAGGTCATCCTCATAGATACCTTCGGCGATATAGAACTCCTCCGGTTCAAAACCGAACCGCATCGCTCTGTCATTTTCCTGTTTCCCTTCCACCACAAACAGTCCGGATTTTTTACGGAACCGGTTGTCGGTTATCATTCGGGTAAGTCTCTTTATTCTTTCGTTCTGAAGGCTCTCAATCATTTTCGTTATTGTTTTCTGTGAATGCCAAGTCTGAGCCTTCTACAGTGGCTCCTTCCAGCAGTTGCGCAGGCAGGCTTTTCTTGGGTTTTGCGCCCAATTGTCTAAGTTTATCTGTAGAACGGATCAGATTACCGTTCCCGGTTGAAAGTTTTTTCATAGCACTTTCATAGTCTGTTTTCGCACTTTCTATTTTCTTGCCCACATTCAGCAGGTCGGTCACAAATCCTTCAAACTTATCGTAAAGTGCCGCGGCCTGCCGTGCGATTTCTTCAGCATTCCTGTTCTGGTCCGCGCGCTTCCAAACATCAGATATAAGTTTAAGGTATGCGATCAGGTTGGTTGGACTTAACAGAATAATATGTTTATGGTAAGCGTAGTTCCATAGTTGCTGATCATGCTGAACGGCCGTAAGGAATGCCGGTTCCACAGGAATAAACATTATTGTAAAATCCAGTGCTTCTTTTAAGTTATCATAGCGTTTATTTGCTAGGGTATCTACATGCTTTTTAATAGCTGCCAGGTGCAGATTCAGATTCAGCTGCCTGTTTTCGTCGGTCTCTGCGGAGCACATTCTTTCATAGGCATTCAGAGAAACTTTGGAGTCAATGATGACAATCTGATTTCCGGGAAGTTTCAGTATAAAATCCGGGCGCTGGCTTTCGCCGGTTTCAGTTTTTATATGATATTGTGAATAATATTCCCTGTCTTTGCAAAGGCCCGAATCTTCCAGTATCCTCTCCAGAATCATTTCGCCCCAGTTGCCCTGGGTCTTGGTCTGACCTTTCAGCGCTGCTGCAAGGTTGTTGGCTTCCTGGCTCACCTTGGATGTTTGCTCCAGCATGAGTTTGATGGTACTGTTTAGTGAAAACCTTTCGCGGGCCTCATTCTCATATACTTCATTGACCCTTTTTTTAAATGTTTCGAGATTCTCGCCCAGAGGTTTCAGCAATACGTCCAGATTCTCTTTGTTAGCATCGGTGAACTTTTTGGATTTCTCTTCAAGTATTTCATTGGCCAAATTCTTAAACTCATTCTTTGCTGTTTCCTGGATTTTCTCAATCTCGTCTTTCTGATTGGCCAGTGATTGCAGAAGGCTGTCATTATTTGCCGCCAGTTCTGCATTTTTGCCAAATAATTTCTGCTTTTCGTGGAAAAGCTGATCAATCTGTTGGTTGAGTTTGACATGGATTTCCCGCAGTTCCACATACTGGTTACTGATGCTTGTAAGTTCCGCTGTTACAGTTGCCAAGTTTTCCCTAAGAGTGTAGCTTTCTTCGGTAAGTTTCTGGTTGAACAGCTTTTCTGTCTGTAATGCATTGGCTGCTTCATGAATTTTCTGCTCGGAATTCTGTAATTCGGTTTGAGTACGGATGAATTTCTGGTTAAGTTCATCGTTGGCCAACCTTGATACGTGCGTCGATTTCAACATGAAATAGACAAAGGCAGCACCTGAGGCGGCGCCGAAGATAAGACCAGCAATTAATGAAATGATTTCCATTTTCCAAAAATATAAAGAAAAATGGGTATTTGGCATAGTCCTAAAGCCTTTCTTCAGACTTCTGTGGCAGACAGGACATCAATGTTTCCTGCTACGTCGCTGCTTTCACATTCTTTCAGTTTTGCCAGGATTTGCTTCGGAGTTCGTGGTGAAACTATAATATTTGTTGCAATTTGCGCTGCGGCGTTATCCACCATACGGATTAGCGGCGGCCGGATAAACGATGAGGCATGAGACAGGACAGAGGCTGTGGCCCAGGAAGTCTGTCGCGCCTTTGATATTGCAAAATCCAACAACAAGTTGTCATTGCCATTGGAGAGTTGGTCTATTACACCAACAGGATAGCAGATTTCACTTATTGATTCCTGCACTTTTTGGTTAATTTTTGAAATGATTTCATTGATCATAGCGAAATCATTTTTGAGCGGATTAATTTTTCGGTACGGCATAATTGAGGCTGCGGCAACACCTAAATCAAGATTGATGTGTGCATTGATTCCCAAAAGAATATGCTGCAGGATGAGCAAACGGGGGTTTTTGGCTGCTTCAAAAGCCGCATACCACGAATTACTGCATTTCTGACCATTTTCGTATTGCTCCAGGGCCTCGAAGTATCGGCCGGCGAATGCAATATCCAAATTTACCATACGGTGCCCGTTTTCAAATTTATTCTGCTGAACACCCTTCAGCACGGCCAGTGTCATACTTCTGTACGTGCAGGCAAAATAGCCGTTTGGACTTTTGTTCTTTTGGCATCGGGCAATGATTGCATCCAGTTTTTGGATTACCTGCTCTATTGATGTGAAATTACTCATGACACTAAGTATTATAATGAAAAGTAACGTCCTATTTATGCTCAGATTTTTTTGGCTAAGGATTTTCTTTTGAAATCTTCTTATGGTACTTCAAATGCATGGGCAGTGCCGCAGAGCCGTACCAGGGCAGGATTTCAACATTAAAGATACCAGCCTTAACGGTTGGGTCATTTTGCAGAATCTCCATTGCTTCAGTTTCAGTTTTTACGTCAAGTAGAAATATGCCCCTGTAGTTCAGGCTGTTTTTAGTTGCAAATGGGCCTGCCATCTTCAATTTACCTGTTTTTTCCATTTCGGTCATATTTGAAAAGTGACCTTTAAACAGTTCTTCCCGCTTTTTTTTGTCGGTAATGACCGCATCCTGAGACCCTGTTTTCAGGATTACCAGCATATACGTCCGCATCCCTCTTTCATCAGCACCCAATGAATCTGCCAGCTTCTGATTAAATGTGTCGGCAGAAGTGATTTCCGGGGGTGGGCCACCAGCGATTCCCGGAGATCCGGGTGCGCCGGGTTGTCCGTTCTGACCTTTTGTATAAACGGTGCAGGATGATAGTGAAACTCCTAAAGCGAATGCCAGCAAGACTGTTGTTTTCATAATTATTATCAATTTTTGATTACTGCTTTACTCCCAGGAATTCCTTTGCCAACTGAATCATGTGCGTATCGCCGGTATGTTTCCCGGGTTCATCGGACAATTTAACCGTCGGGATCCAGTCACCGCTGTGGGATTTTACATCTATGAGTTTCATTACGATGTTCATCGGTTTCACACCGGCATCATTGGTCAGGTTGGTGCCAATACCAAACGAGATTCCAATCTTACCTTTACATGCACTGGTTATCTGAGCAACTTTTGCAAGATCAAGCCCATCTGAAAAAATTATATATTTAAACAGGGGGTCTATTCCATGTGCCTTATAATGTGCTATCGTCTTTTCGGCGAATTCAATAGGATCGCCGCTGTCATGCCGTACGCCGTCAAAAAGTTTTGCAAATTTCCTATCGAACTGATTGAAGAAAACCTCAGTGGTATAGGTATCTGAGAGTGCTACACCCAGGTCGCCGCGGTATACATCCACCCAGTGTTCCAGTGAAATGGCGTTGGCCATCTTGAAACCGTACTCGGCAGCATGAAACATAAACCACTCGTGGGCGTGGGTGCCAATAGGCTTAACGCCATATTTCATTGCGAAATGCACATTGGATGACCCGGTGAAACCGCTGTTGCTGTTACGCGTAAGTGCCTCCATCACCAGATCGTGAACTTTGTACGAATGCCGGCGCCGGGTACCGAATTCGGCATACCTGACCTGCAGTGCTTCCAGGCCCTCAACTTTCAGCAGCGCTTTTTGCTGCACTGTTTTATCATCCTCACGCTGCAAATTATTCATTTCATAGTGCAGTTCGGAAATAAGTGCCAGCAGCGGAACCTCCCAGAGGATGGTCCGGTACCATTCGCCTTCCACAGTAACATGCAGATCACTGCCCTGCTGTGATATATGCACCTCAGAAGGATCGTAATGGTAACCGCCAAGGAAATCGAGGTAGGGTAGGTCCAGATAAGGACAGGTAATACGCAAGTATTCTTTTTCGTCCCTGGTTAATTTCAGTTCAGCCATGGCATCCACTGCCTTTCGGAGTTCCGAGTCAAAACCTTCAGGGAAGTGATGTTTGCCACGGTTAATGAAGTGGTAACGTACCTTTTCGTTTGGAAAAAGTTTTACCACCGCATTCTGCATAGTTATTTTATAAAAGTCATTATCAAGAATAGAGCGCAGCCGTACAAAATTCATTTTTCAGTATATATAAACAAATGTAGATATTCCAAAGAAAAATCGCCCTGTAAGAAGGCGATTTTTATCTTTAGTTTGGTTTATATACTATTTTCCGAGGAATGAGTTGTACATCCACACTTCTTTTTCCTGCTCCGTAATATAATCGCTCATCTGCGAATTGGTACCTTCATCTTCTGCTTTGTCCGTCATATCCAGAAGTTCCCGTTGCAAATCTATCAGGATTTTGAAAGATGCCAGGATGTTTTCCACGCATCTGCGGCCATCAGACACTTCCTTGCTTTCTTTAATAGCTGAGACTGTAAGGTAATCTGAGTAATTGTGGTTTGGAGTGGCACCAAGAGTAAGTATCCTTTCGGCAATTTCATCAATCTTCAGCACCAAATTGTCATAAAGTTCTTCAAATTTAGGGTGTAAAGTGAAGAAGTCCCCTCCTTTTATATTCCAGTGTGCACCTCTGGTATTTTGATAAAAAACGGAATAGTTAGCCAACAGTTCATTAAGTTTTTCAGCGATAGGATTTAGGTCGGTTTTTTCCAACCCGATAATGTCAGGATTGTCCATAATATGTCTTTTTAAAAATTTTTGATGTAAAGAGTGGATACAAATTCCATGCTAATTGCATTTTGAGACCCTTTGCGTGCGCAAAAGAAAACGGGAAGTTCTAAACACTTTATCGCCTTCCTTAAAGGGATAAGCGAGGGTATATGTTAATTAGGACTATTACAAAATGTAATTAATTATAAATCAGTGCTTGTAGGTTGAATAATTATTTCTATTTTTGCACCCTAAAATAAAAAGCAATTAAATGCCTACTATTCAACAATTAGTAAGAAAAGGAAGAGCCACGCTTGCCAAGAAGAGCAAATCGGCTGCCCTTGATTCTTGTCCACAAAGACGCGGTGTTTGTACGAGAGTATACACCACTACCCCAAAGAAACCTAACTCTGCACTTAGAAAAGTGGCAAGGGTAAGACTTTCCAACGGGAAGGAGATCAACGCCTACATCCCGGGCGAAGGACATAATCTTCAGGAGCACTCGATAGTATTGGTAAGAGGCGGAAGGGTGAAAGACCTACCGGGAGTACGTTATCACATTGTAAGAGGTGCTTTAGACACTGCAGGTGTGAGTGGAAGAACTCAGAGAAGATCCAAGTACGGAGCTAAGAGACCAAAACCAGGTCAGGCAGCTGCTGCACCAGCAAAAGGTAAAAAGAAGTAATCATTAAAGTTTAAGGTACAGAACAATGAGAAAAACGAAAGCAAAAAAAAGACCGTTGTTACCGGATCCACAATTTAATGATCAACTGGTAACAAGATTTGTAAATAACCTGATGCTTGACGGTAAGAAGTCAATCGCATTCAAAATTTTCTACGATGCTCTTGAGCTTGTAGAAGCAAAAAAAGGAGAAACTGAAAAGACTGCCCTTGAAATCTGGAAAGATGCGCTTACGAACGTTATGCCTCACGTAGAGGTTCGTTCCAGGAGAATCGGTGGTGCTAACTTTCAGATTCCAATGCCAATCAGAGCCGACAGAAAAATTTCTATGGCAATGAAATGGTTAATTAAGTACTCTAAAGCAAGAAATGATAAGTCTATGGCTCAAAAGCTTGCGGCTGAAGTTATTGCTGCTTCCAGAGAAGAAGGTGCTGCTTATAAGAAGAAAACAGACACTCACAGAATGGCTGAAGCAAACAAAGCATTTTCACACTTTAAATTCTAATCTGAAATGGCAAGAGATCTTAAACTAACAAGAAACATCGGTATCGCTGCTCACATTGATGCAGGGAAAACCACCACTACAGAAAGGATTTTATTTTATTCCGGTAAGAACCATAAGATTGGGGAAACTCACGAAGGTGGTGCTACTACCGACTGGATGGAGCAGGAAGCTGAAAGAGGGATTACTATTACATCTGCAGCAGTAACTGTAGACTGGAAATTCCCAACTGAGCAGGGTAAACCCCTTCCTGATGCCAAGAATTATCATTTCAATATTATCGATACCCCCGGACACGTGGATTTTACCGTTGAGGTAAACCGTTCACTTCGTGTTCTGGATGGACTTGTGTTCCTTTTCTCTGCTGTAGACGGTGTTGAGCCTCAGTCTGAGACTAACTGGAGACTTGCAGATAATTACAAGGTTGCACGTATGGGCTTTGTAAACAAAATGGACCGTCAGGGAGCTGACTTCCTGAATGTTTGTAAGCAGGTGAAGGAAATGCTTGGTTCCAATGCCGTTCCTATCGTACTTCCTATCGGTGATGAAGCAGATTTTAAAGGTGTTGTAGATTTGGTTAAAAACCGTGCTATCGTATGGCATGATGATAACCACGGTTCTACTTTCGACATCGTTGATATTCCAGCTGAAATGGCTGATGAGGTGAAGCAGTTCAGAGCTCAGCTTATTGAAGAGATTGCAGCATATGATGAGAACCTTCTGGAGAAGTTTATGGAAGACGAAAATTCCATTACTGAAGAAGAAGTTCACACAGCCCTTAGAGCAGCAACATTGGATATGAGTATTATCCCGATGACATGCGGTTCTTCATTTAAAAATAAAGGTGTACAGTTCATGCTGGATGCTGTTTGCCGTTACCTTCCTTCGCCGATGGATAAGGAAGCAATTGACGGTACAGACCCAAGAACAGACGAGCCTATTTCAAGAAAGCCTTCAGTTACTGAACCTTTTGCGGCATTGGCGTTTAAGATTGCTACCGATCCTTTCGTAGGAAGACTGGCATTCTTCAGAGCTTATTCAGGTAGACTGGATGCAGGTTCTTATGTTCTTAATACAAGATCCAACAGTAAAGAAAGAATCTCCCGTATCTTCCAGATGCATGCTAACAAGCAGGAGCCGATTGATTTTATTGAAGCTGGAGACATTGGTGCAGCTGTAGGTTTTAAATCTATCAAAACAGGAGATACCCTGTGCGATGAGAAGCATCCAATCGTTCTTGAATCTATGGTTTTCCCGGATCCGGTAATTGGTATCGCGGTGGAGCCTAAGACAAAAGCTGACCAGGATAAAATGGGTAATGCCTTGGCTAAGCTGGCTGAAGAAGATCCTACTTTCCAGGTTAAAACTGACGAAGCTTCAGGACAGACTATCATCTCCGGTATGGGTGAACTTCACCTGGATATTATTGTGGACCGTATGAGAAGAGAGTTCAAGGTTGAAGTTAACCAGGGACAGCCTCAGGTGGAGTACAAAGAAAACCTTACAATGTCCGCAAACCACAGAGAGGTTTACAAAAAGCAATCCGGTGGTCGTGGTAAATTTGCAGATATCGTGTTTGAATTGGCTCCGGCTGATGACAACAAACCAGGTCTGGAATTCATCAACGAAATTAAAGGGGGTAACATTCCTAAGGAATTTATTCCATCCGTTGAAAAAGGTTTCAGAGAAGCCATGAAGAATGGTCCTCTGGCTGGATTTGAAGTTGAAGGTATTAAAGTTACGCTTAAGGACGGATCCTTCCACGCGGTGGATTCTGACCAACTTTCTTTTGAACTTGCAGGTAAGCTTGGTTTCAAGGAAGCAGGTAAAAAAGCGAAGCCGGTTATCATGGAACCTATTATGAAGATTGAAGTGGTAACTCCTGAGGAGTACATGGGAGATATCGTAGGTGACCTTAACAAGAGACGTGGTACCGTGAATGGTATGGACGACAGAAACAACGCGAAAGTAATCAAAGGATTCGTTCCGCTTTCTGAAATGTTTGGATATGTTACAACGCTCAGAACACTTTCTTCAGGTAGAGCTACTTCTTCCATGGAGTTTGAAAAGTACGAAGCTGCCCCATCCAACGTTGCCGAAGAGATCATTGCCAAAGCGAAAGGTTAATCTTAAATTGTAATTAAAATGTCACAAAGAATCAGAATAAAATTAAAATCTTACGATTACAATTTGGTAGATAAATCTGCTGAGAAGATCGTAAAAACGGTAAAGGCTACCGGTGCTGTAGTAAACGGTCCGATCCCATTGCCTACGAACAAAAGAATCTTTACAGTTCTCCGTTCGCCTCACGTAAACAAGAAAGCAAGAGAGCAGTTCCAGCTTTCAGCCCACAAAAGGCTTATGGATATCTACTCCTCTTCTTCTAAAACTGTAGATGCCCTAATGAAATTAGAGCTTCCTTCAGGAGTTGACGTAGAAATTAAAGTGTGATAAATAGCGGTAAGCTTTAGGCGTTATGCTATAAGCTTCAGCAAAAATCTATTACAGTTCCGTACTCTGAACTAAGTTGAAGAGTGCTATAATAACGAATCCGTTTCCTTTGGGAGGCGGATTTTTTTTTAAGAAAACAATTGATAATTATAGCATAATGTATTTAGAATTAGTATAAGTATGGCAAAAATATGAGTTTATTAATAAAATACTTGCATAGTTTTAGTTTTAGTTTTAGTTTTAGTTTCGTGATACATTAACAAACAAAAACAATGTATTATGAAAAAATTATTATTTTTAGTGGCCTTAGGAACTATGGGTTTAATGACCGCAACTGAGGTGTCTAAAGGGAATTCTGCTCCTTCGCCAACTGCTATAGAGTGTATCTCGTACTCGATGTATGTGTGGTGTACTGATGAAATGGTACCTGATACCGTGTGTTATGGTCCAGGAACTGGTACGCCAACATTTCACGATGCAAGAGTGTGCATGATTAAAAACTCGCAACTAATGACCTATTATAGCTGTGGGAATGGGCCTGGGGCAGGTCAGCAGCCCCCCGGAACCACATTTCAGCCGTAATCTTTAGAAACACATTGAAATTTATGTATATTTTATGAAATATTGTCTTATCTTATCAGTACTACTCCATCTGAAGATGTACTCGCAGTTTTCCACATCTTCTTCTTCTATTTCACATTTGGAGGTGAATTATCTAGTTAAATTTCAGAGAGATACTGCTAACACCCAATCGTTATCCCAAGAAGTAGCCTCATTGCTCATTGGTGAGAAAACCTCGGTTTTTAAAAGTACTCAGAAGGTTATTTATGACTCTTTGACTCTTGCGGAGGTAGATAAAAGCATAAAAAATGCTGGAGGAGGGACGGTAATGTTAAATTTGCAAAATGTACCAAGTCCCAGAATCATATCAGAAGTATATAAGGATAGTGACCGTGTGTATATTTACGATGAAGTCTTGAAAACCGGATTTCTGTATCCTGTAGATGCGAAGCTTGATTGGAATATTTTAAACGAAACTAAGATTATTTCCGGTTATACTTGTCGACGTGCAGAGGTAACCTTTAATAGACGGTCTTATACAGCTTGGTTTACCGCAGACCTGCCTTTTAGTGAAGGTCCATATATTTTTAAAGGTTTACCTGGGCTTGTTCTAGAGGTGTCGGATTCTGCTAATTTGTATTCTTTCCAACTTGCGGGACTGAAGAAAGTGGTAAAACCAATCGTTGCACCCTCAGGAATAGAGACCACGCATACTAAGTTTTCAAAAGTAAGGTCCGATTTCATGGGGGATCCGGTCGGAGTTTTTGAAAGTCAAACAAAATTTAAAACCCCTTTTAAAGACCGTGATAGAATTATTAAGCTTCATCAAAGCAACAATAACTTTATATTTTAACCAATACGGCTGCCAGTTCAAGCATCGCAAGGCGTCTCACATCTCGGAAGCATAAAGCAAGAGAGCAGTTTCAGCTTTCAGCCCACAAAAGGCTTATGGATATCTATTCCTCTTCTTCTAAAACTGTAGATGCCCTAATGAAATTAGAGCTTCCTTCAGGAGTTGACGTAGAAATTAAAGTGTGATGATTTCGGTCTCTGATCGAAGTCGAAGAGCCGAAAAATAATAGCGAATCCGTTTCCTGTGGGAAGCGGATTTTTTTATTTACCTATTCCATCCTTCAAGGATTTCAAATCCTTGAAGGATTCTGGAAACAACCATGAATTGACGTAGAAATTAAAGTGTGATGATTTCGGTCTCTGATCGAAGTCGAAGAGCCGAAAAATAATAACGAATCCGTTTCCCGTGGGAAGTGGATTTTTTTGCTGTTTACTGGAGAAGTTATTAAAAGATTATTAAAAGAAGGTGGCGTTCTGCCTTATAATACATAGATTTGATTTACATATATACTACAGGTTTATGCAATACTCAACCAGTGAAATATTTATAATGGCCGTACTACTCTTGTATGTTCCTTTATTTGTATTTGTCGTTTACAAGATTATTTCTTCGGCAATTCAAAATGCTGTAAAGGTGACTTTGACCTTGCTGACCTTCCTGGTGCCGGTTATAGGAATGATATTTTCGATAGCATATCTGGGTCTTAAAGTGAGGGGCACCCGGCTTCAGGAAAATTAACATTTAGTGAAGTAACAAAAGATGATTATGCCGGCTTTGCAGTTAACTGGATCCGCATATTACCTAATTAACTGCTTAATATGATTAAAGCCGTATTTCTAAAATTTTCCCTTTCCCTTTTCCTGACGGTGTTTGGGAACCTGTTTCGGGCGCAGGAAATGTTTTCGCCATCTGTACTGGTCACCTATGAGATGAGTTCGGTAGAAAGTTTGAAGGAAAATGCGGCGCCTGAAGTCACCCATTATGTATTATTGGCCAACGAAACGACCGCTGTTTTCAAAGCGCAAAGTGCCTTCAGGTATGATTCCATAAAACAGATTAACGGTGATCAGAGAACGCTTATGGCCAATTTTGATCTTGAGGAACAGGCAAATATTGTCATTAATCCTAAGGAAATTTTCTATTCGGATCTAGTCATGAATACAGAAGTAGGCTATCGGGAAGGCAATGATTTCAAGTGGCAAATTATCCAGAAGTTTGGTGAAGTTGCGGGTCTAAAATGCCAAAAAGCGGTTACGGAGAAATTTGGCCGCAAATGGACAGCATGCTTTTCAGCCGTTTCACCCTTTATGTTCGGTCCTTATAAATTCAATGGTCTTCCGGGACTGATTTTGGAGGTGGAAGATGATGAAAACCACTACCTATTTAGGATGACAGATATTAAAAAAATTGAAGGAACCTTTCCGCTAAGCCGTTTGAATCAGGTGAAGATGTTCAGTAAAAATGATTACTTACTCGTGAAGGACAATTTGGAATCAGATTTCAGCCTGGGAGGTAAGATAAAATTTAAACCGGAACATACCAGGAAATTTCAGGCAGCACGTGAACTGAAGCTGAAATCAGCTAATCCGCTGGAGCGCGAACCCTGATCAATCACTCATAAGGGGGAGTAAGAAATAGGTTGAAGGCTTCGCAGTTTATCATTGAGGCAAATTTGATACACCTGTAAAAGACATCGAAAGGAATACGCGTCTGCATCGAGTAGCAATAACTTCATTTATTGACGGTTTTTCATAACAGTCTTTCATAAAATAGTAATCTTTAACAAAAACTTCGGCTCAGGACCGAAGTTTTTGCATTTACTTTTAAATATTTTTAAATCACTGTTTGTCAGTTCAAATAATAATCATAAATTTGCACTCTCATTTTGGGGGAGAAGTATGCCTAATTGAAACATAGAAATCACTTCGAAACCAGATGAAAAAGAGTTTTATAATAGATATATATTAAATAAATGTCAGGTATTATTGGAAAAAAAGTCGGGATGACATCCCTGTTTAACGAGGAAGGGAAGAATATCCCCTGCACCGTTATCCAGGCAGGTCCATGCTCGGTTTTACAGGTCAGAACCGAAGAAACTGATGGCTATGTAGGCATACAGTTGGGTTTCGATGACAAGAGTGAGAAGAACGTTGGTAAAGCGTTAGCCGGCCACTTTAAAAAGGCTGGTTCTGCTCCTAAAGCTAAATTGGTTGAATTCCACCACGGATTCGACGAGTTAAAAGTAGGAGATGAAGTAAATGTAAACATATTCGCAGAAGGTGAGTATGTGGACGTAACAGGAACTTCGAAAGGTAAAGGATTCCAGGGTGTTGTGAAAAGACACAACTTTGGAGGGGTAATGCAGGCTACACACGGTCAGCACAACAGACTTAGAGCGCCGGGTTCAATTGGTGCAGGTTCTGACCCATCCAGAGTATTCAAAGGAATGAGAATGGCCGGAAGAATGGGAGGTAAGCAGGTAACTGTTCAGAATCTTCAGGTACTTAAGGTAGATGAAGAGCAAAACCTTTTAGTTGTAAAAGGCGCTATTCCGGGAGCTATAAATTCATATGTAATTGTAAGAAGATGGAACTAGTAGTATTAAACAACACCGGTAAGGAAACCGGAAGAAAGATAACCCTGGACGAAACTGTATTTGGTATTGAGCCTAATAAGCACGCGGTTTACCTGGAAGTGAAGCAATATCTTGCTGCGCAGAGACAGGGAACTCATAAGTCCAAGGAAAGAAGCGAGATTACAGCTTCTACAAGAAAACTTAAAAAGCAAAAAGGTTCCGGTTCTGCAAGATATGGTGATATTAAATCCCCAACTTTCAGAGGTGGAGGTAGAGTTTTTGGTCCAAAACCAAGAGACTACAGATTCAAACTGAACAAAGCACTTAAGAGACTTGCCAAGAAATCTGTTCTTTCCCAGAAAATGAAAGATAACAGCATCAAAGTAATGGAAGATCTTAGCCTTAATGCGCCTAGAACTAAAGACTTTGTAACACTGCTTAACGCTTTTGAACTGAACGGTAAGAAATCTCTGTTCATCCTTCCTGAAGCAAATGACAATGTGTATTTATCTTCAAGAAACCTACCTAAAACAAAGGTACTGAGCTACAACGAAATCAGCTCTTACGACCTTATGAACGCAGGTGAGATCATTTTCTTTGAAGGGGCAGTAGAAAAATTTCAGGAAAACCTAAAGAAATAAATCATGTCTATTATAATTAAACCAGTAATTTCAGAAAAAGCCAATTACCTTACTGAACTCAGAGGTGATTATTCCTTCCTGGTAAACCCGAAAGCGAATAAGATCCAGATCAGAAATGCGGTAGAAGCTGCTTATAATGTGAAGGTGGCCGACGTTAGGACCATGATTTATGCGCCTAAGGTTTCCAGTAAGAATACAAAGAAAGGACTTCAGATTGGTAAGACCAACAAACTGAAAAAAGCAGTAATTACCCTTGCAGAAGGCGAAGTACTGGATGTCTTTGCAGTATAGTAATCAGTATATAATAATATAAATAATAGTAATGTCTGTTAGAAAATTAAAACCTATCACCCCGGGACAGAGATTCAGAGTTGTAAATAACTTTGAGGAAATTACTACCAACAAACCAGAGAAGTCTCTAACCGTTGGTATTAGTAAGTCAGGTGGACGTAACCAAACTGGTAAAATGACCATGCGTTACACCGGAGGTGGACACAAAAAGAAATACAGAATCATTGACTTCAAAAGAAACAAGTTTGATGTTGAAGCAACGGTTAAGACTGTAGAGTACGATCCAAACAGAACTGCTTTCATCGCTCTATTGGAGTACGCAGACGGAGAGAAGAGATATATCATCGCTCCTAACGGTATTAAAGTAGACCAGAAAGTAATTTCTTCTGAAACTGCAGAGCCTAATGTAGGTAACGCAATGAAACTGAAGAATATTCCTTTGGGTACTGTAATTTCCTGTATTGAGCTTAGGCCGGGACAGGGTGCTGTAATGGCAAGAAGTGCAGGTTCTTCTGCACAGTTAACATCCAGAGATGGTAAATATGCGATTGTAAAGCTTCCTTCCGGTGAATCCAGAATGATCCTTACTGAATGTTTCGCAATGATCGGATCTGTTTCCAACTCTGACCACCAACTTACCGTTTCCGGTAAGGCAGGTAGAAGCAGATGGTTAGGCAGAAGACCAAGAACAAGACCAGTGGTTATGAACCCTGTGGATCACCCAATGGGTGGTGGTGAAGGACGTTCTTCCGGAGGTCACCCAAGATCAAGAAACGGTATGCCTGCTAAAGGTTACAAAACCAGAAAGAAAAACAAAGCGTCTAACCGATTCATCGTCTCTAAAAGAAAATAATTATGTCAAGATCACTTAAGAAAGGACCTTTTATTCATTATACTTTAGATAAGAAGGTTCAGGCAAACGTAGAGTCTGGTAAAAAGACAGTAATCAAAACGTGGTCGAGAGCATCAATGATCTCTCCAGACTTCGTAGGACAAACCATCGCGGTACACAACGGGAAATCTTTTATCCCGGTATATGTTACAGAAAACATGGTAGGTCATAAGTTAGGCGAATTTTCTCCGACTAGATCTTTCAGAGGTCACGGTGGTAACAAAAATAAAGGAAGCAGATAATCATGGGATCAAGAAAGCAAAATAGCGCAATCGCCAGAAAAGAGGCCAGCAAAGATGTCATAAGCGCACGTCTTAATGACTGCCCGTCTTCTCCTAGAAAAATGAGATTAGTTGCTGATATCATTAGAGGAGAAAATGTAGATAAAGCCCTGTATATTCTAAAATATTCAAAAAAAGAGGCCTCAAATAAATTGGAGAAACTTCTTCTTTCTGCTATGGCAAACTGGCAGACTAAAAACGAAGGAGCTGATATTGAAGAAGCCAACCTTGTTGTAAAAGAAATATTTGTTGACAGTGCAAGACAATTGAAGAGACTGAGACCAGCCCCACAGGGAAGAGGTCACAGAATCAGAAAGAGATCAAACCACGTGACAATAATTTTAGATTCAAAAGACATTAAATAATTCAAGGTATGGGACAGAAGACAAATCCAATTGGTAACAGACTAGGTATCATCAGAGGATGGGATTCTAACTGGTATGGTGGTAAAGATTATGGAGACAGAATCGCTGAAGACTACAAGATCAGAAGATACCTTGAAGCTAGATTATCTAAAGGTGGGGTTTCAAGAATTTACATTGAAAGAACACTGAAATTAGTAACCGTAACCATCACTACTGCCAGACCGGGTTTAATCATCGGCAAAGGCGGTCAGGAAGTTGATAAACTGAAGGAAGAACTGAAAAAACTTACAGGTAAGGACGTTCAGATCAATATCTTCGAAATCAAAAGACCTGAGCTTGATGCCGTTTTGGTTGCAGACAGTATTGCAAAACAGATCGAGAACCGTATCTCCTACAGAAGAGCTGTGAAAATGGCTATCGCTTCTACAATGAGAATGGGTGCCGAAGGTATAAAAGTAATGATCTCCGGACGTTTGAACGGAGCTGAGATGGCAAGAAGCGAATCTTTCAAAGACGGAAGAATCCCATTGTCTACCTTCAGAGCAGATATCGATTATCACATAGGCGAAGCCCTTACACAATATGGTAAACTTGGTGTGAAAGTCTGGATTATGAAAGGTGAAGTTTATGGTAAAAGAGACCTTACTCCACTTGTAGGACAGCAGCAGAAGAAATCAGCCGGCGGCAGGGAAAGAAATGACAGAAATGACAGGAATGACCGTGGCGGCGACAGAAGACCAAGAAGAAACAATAACAATAATTAATCAGAAGTTAGAAACGAGAAATTAGAAATTAGAACTTCCGTTACAAGAACTGATTTAAAATTTATCTAACATCTAACATCTAACATCTAACATCTAAAAGATTATGTTACAACCAAGAAGAACCAAGTTCCGTCGTGTTCATAAAATGAAGATGAAAGGAAATGCGCAGAGAGGAGCTCAGCTTGCGTATGGAACTTTCGGCATCAAAGCAACAGACGGCGCGTGGATCACTGCCAGACAGATCGAGGCTGCACGTATTGCCGCTACGAGATATATGAAAAGAGAAGGACAGCTATGGATCAAAATTTTCCCGGATAAGCCTATCACCAAGAAACCTGCCGAAGTACGTATGGGTAAAGGTAAGGGTGCTGTGGAATATTGGGTAGCCGTAGTGAAGCCTGGTAAAGTAATGTTTGAAGTAGGTGGTGTACCTTACGAGGTTGCCAAGGAAGCTCTCAGACTTGCTGCACAGAAGTTACCAGTAGTAACCAAATTTATCGTTGCTAACGATTTTGTAAAACCTGAATAAATCTTTGAATTATGAAAAATGCTGACATCAGAAATTTAAGCGCAGGTGATCTACAGAACAAACTTGCTGAACTGAAAGCTGAATACCAAAAAACAAAATTAGCTCACAGAATCAGCCCTGTAGAAAACCCAATTCAAATCAGAGATTTGAGAAGGACAATCGCAAGATTGGAAACAGAAGTAACCGCTAAACAACAATAATTCATTTTACAATGGACAGAAATTTAAGAAAAGAAAGAATTGGGGTGGTTTCCAGCAACAAAATGGAAAAAACTATTGTTGTAAGCGAGACGATGAGGATGAAGCACCCAATGTACGGTAAGTTCGTTTTGAAAACGAAAAAATATACCGCACATGACGAAAATAACGAATGCAGCGAGGGCGATACTGTACTTATACAGGAAACAAGACCTTTAAGCAAGAGTAAAAGATGGAGACTAGTAAGAATCATTGAAAAAGCTAAGTAATGTTACAAACAGAATCAAGATTAAAAGTAGCTGATAATACCGGAGCAAAAGAAGTTTTGGTAATCAGAGTTCTGGGAGGTACCAGAAGAAGATATGCTTCAGTTGGTGATAAAATCGTAGTGACGATCAAGGATTCTACACCATCCGGAAACGCAAAGAAAGGTCAGGTATCCAAAGCTGTTGTGGTAAGAACCAAAAAAGCAGTAAGGAGAAAAGACGGATCATATATCAAGTTCGACGATAATGCCTGTGTACTGCTTAATGCAACAGGTGAGATGAGAGGAACACGTGTTTTCGGACCCGTAGCCCGCGAACTTAGAGACAAAGAATACATGAAGGTAATTTCCCTGGCTCCCGAAGTACTTTAATTTTTAAAAATTTACAGAAATGACAAAAGTTAAAATTAAAAGAGGAGATAACGTAATCGTAACTACCGGAAAGAATAAAGGTGGTAAAGGTGAAGTTCTGGAAGTTATCAGAAAAGAAGGAAAAGACCCAAGAGTTGTTGTTGCCGGTATCAACATCGTGAAAAAACACGTTAAGCCGTCTGCATCTAACCCACAGGGAAACATTGTAGAGAAAGAAGCTTCAATCCATATCTCAAATGTTGCTTTAATGGATAAGGACGGAAAAGCAACCAAACTGGGATCCAAAATGGAAGGAGATAAGAAAGTAAGAGTTGCGAAATCAACCGGTGAAACTTTATAACAGCACAGACAATGGAATTTATAGCAAGACCAAAAAAAATATATAAGGAGCAAATTATTCCTGCGATGATGGAAGAATTTGGGTACAAATCTGTTATGCAGGTACCTAAATTGCAGAAAATCGTAATTTCCCAGGGTCTGGGGGCTGCTACAGCCGACAAGAAAATTGTTGATTACGCCATCGAGGAATTAACTGCAATTACCGGACAGAAAGCTGTAGGTACAATCTCCAAAAAGGATGAGGCTGCCTTCAAACTTAGAAAAGGAATGCCGGTGGGTGCAAGAGTTACTCTTAGAGCAAACAAGATGTACGAATTCCTGGACAGGCTTACGGCATCTGCACTTCCAAGGATCAGAGATTTCAACGGTATCAAAGCTGACGGTTTCGACGGTAGAGGAAATTACAACCTTGGTATTACCGAGCAGATCATTTTCCCGGAAATCGTAATTGACAAAGTGAAGAAGATACAGGGTATGGACATCACTTTCGTTACAACTGCGAAAACTGACAAGGAAGCAAAAGCATTATTAACGCATTTCGGTATGCCTTTTAAAAAGAACTAAAAATGGCTAAAGAATCAATGAAAGCGCGTGAGCGCAAAAGAGAGGCTACAGTAGCAAAATATGCTGAGAAAAGAAAAGCTTTGAAAGAAGCCGGAGATTACGACGCATTACAGAAGTTGCCTAAAAACGCTTCTCCGGTTAGACTTCACAACAGATGCAAGCTTACCGGCAGACCAAGAGGTTACATGAGAACTTTCGGACTTTCGAGAGTAATGTTCCGCGAGATGGCTAACAAAGGCCTGATCCCAGGAGTTAAAAAAGCTAGTTGGTAATACATTTAGAACAATCGAGGCAGTAAAGTTGAGCTTTAGGCTCGAGACCAGAAGACAAGAGATCGGAGACTTTTCATAAGTCTCTTATCTCAAATCTAAAAGTCCCTGGTCCCGCTCAAAACTAACTGTCATAAACCAATAACAACAAACAAGAAAAATGGTAACAGATCCAATTTCAGATTTCCTGACCAGAGTAAGGAACGCACAAAGCGCAGGCCACAAAGTGGTGGACATTCCTGCATCGAAAATCAAGAAGGAGATTACAAAAATTCTTTTCGACCAGGGTTATATTACAAACTACAAGTTTGAAGATAACGCTGTACAGGGGAACATCAAAATCGCTTTAAAGTATGACAAGCAAACCAACAAACCGGCAATTAAATCTATCCAGAGAGCATCAAGACCTGGTTTGAGATATTATGCAGGTTCTACAGAACTTCCAAGAGTTCTGAACGGGTTGGGTGTAGCCATCATTTCTACCTCTAAAGGGGTAATGACAGGTAAGCAGGCCAGACAGGAAAAAGTAGGTGGAGAGGTAATCTGCTATGTTTATTAATTTTTTAAAAGAAGGAAAATGTCAAGAATTGGTAAATCAATTATAACCATTCCTGCCGGCGTTACTGTAACCGAATCTAACGGTGTGGTAACTGTAAAAGGCCCTAAAGGTGAGCTTACGCAAACCCTTACAGAAGGAATTACTTTAGAGCAGAAGGACGGAGAACTTACAGTAAACCGCCCGTCTGAATCTAAGCAGCACAGAGCGCTTCACGGTTTGTACCGTGCGCTTATCAATAACATGGTTCAGGGAACTGCCGAAGGGTGGACTAAGAAACTGGAACTTGTAGGAGTTGGATACAGAGCAACACATTCCGGTCAGAAACTGGACCTTGCCCTTGGATTCTCTCACAGTATCGTAATGGAACTTCCAAACGAAGTGAAAGTAGATACATTAACTGAGAAAGGTAAAAACCCTATTATTACTTTAACATCTCATGACAAGCAACTTATCGGGATGATCGCTGCAAAGATCAGATCATTCAGAAAGCCTGAGCCTTACAAAGGAAAAGGGGTAAGATTTGTTGGAGAAATTGTGAGACGTAAAGCTGGTAAATCTGCTTAATAAATTTTAAGAAAATGGCACTAAATAAAGTACAAAAAAGAAACAGGATTAAAAGTAGAGTAAGAGGCAAGATCTCCGGCTCTGCTGAACTGCCAAGATTATCTGTATACAAAAGTAATAAGGAAATTTACGCTCAGTTAATCGACGATAAAGCAGGTGTAACCCTTGCTTCGGCCTCTTCCAGAGCGCTTAACGCAACAGGTAATAAAGTAGAAATATCCTCAGAAGTTGGTAAGGCGATCGCTGAGAAAGCCAAAGCTGCAGGAATTGAAAGTATAGTGTTCGACAGAAACGGTTTCGTATACCACGGTAGAGTGAAAGCTCTGGCTGACGGTGCGAGAGAAGGCGGACTAAAATTCTAATCACAAATTTCGGAAATAATGTTAGGACTAGATAATATTGAAAAAGTAAAACCGGGAGGATTAGAATTAAAAGATCGTCTCGTATCTGTAAACAGGGTAACTAAAGTAACCAAAGGTGGACGTGCGTTCGGTTTTTCTGCAATCGTGGTTGTAGGAGACGAGGCTGGCGTTATCGGTTACGGTTTGGGTAAGTCCAAAGAAGTTGCAACAGCAATCTCCAAAGCAGTTGAAGATGCTAAGAAAAATTTAGTTAAAGTTCCTGTTACTAAGGAAGGTACAATTTATCACGAGTCTACAGCCAGATTTGGTGGTGGTCACGTATTTATGAAGCCAGCTTCACACGGTACGGGAGTTATTGCAGGTAACACGGTACGTATCGTACTGGAGTCTGCAGGTATCAAGGATATCCTTACAAAATCAAAAGGATCTTCCAACCCACATAACGTGGTGAAGGCAACCTTCAAAGCATTGTTGGACATCAGAACTCCTGAAGAAATCGCAAGAATGAGAGGGGTATCACTAGACAAGGTATTTAAACACTAAAAGTTTTAAGACAGATGGCAACAATTAAAGTAAAACAAGTAAGGAGTGCTATTAACAGAACCAAAACCCAAAAGAGAACTCTTGAGGCTTTAGGTTTGAAAAGACTGCACCAGGTGGTAACTCACGAAGCTTCGCCTGCTGTTCTTGGAATGGTGGCTGCAGTTAGACACTTAGTAGAAGTTCAGGAAGAAAACTAATTAAATTTTAAAACAATGAATTTAAATAACTTAAAACCAGCTTCTGGTTCCACTTTCAATTCCAAGAGAATTGGTAGAGGTCAGGGAACAGGAAAAGGCGGTACTTCAACAAAAGGACATAAAGGTCAGAAAGCCAGAGCCGGATACTCTCAGAAGATCGGTTTCGAAGGTGGACAAATGCCTATCCAGAGAAGATTGCCTAAGTTCGGTTTCAACAACGTAAACAGAAAAGAATTTAGAGGAATCAATTTAGATACTATCCAGAACCTGATCGATACAAAAGACATCAAAGGTGACATCACCAGAGAAGTTATGATCGAAAACGGTCTGGCATCTAAAAACGACCTTGTGAAAATTATGGGTAGAGGCGAATTGAAATCAGGTGTTTCAATCTCTGCAGATAAATTCACAAAATCTGCTGAAGACCTTATTGCTAAAGCAGGCGGTAAAGCAATTACTCTATAAATATTATAATGAAAGGATTTATACAAACACTTAAAAACATTTGGAGTCTAAAGGAACTTAGGGATAAAATCTTATTTACTTTAGGAATGGTCCTAGTGTATAGATTCGCAACCTTTATTTCCCTGCCGGCCATTAACCTGTCCGAAGTCGGGAACTTATTGGATCATTACAAAAGTCAGGGCGGAAACAACCAGGGAGCAGGTCTTCTTGGTTTGCTTTCGTCATTTACAGGAGGTGCATTTGCCAATGCCTCTGTTATGGCCCTTGGAATAATGCCTTATATCTCTGCCTCCATTATTGTGCAGCTGATGGGTATGGCCATTCCTTACCTTCAGAAACTTCAGAAGGACGGGGAATCGGGACGTAATACGCTAAATCAGATTACGAGATGGTTAACCATCGCTGTCTGTCTGGTTCAGGCACCATCTTACCTTACCTCGATTACTACCATGTTTTTACCGTATTCGCAGTTCTCACAGGCTTATTACATAGACCCTAACTCGGTGATGTTCTGGCTTCCTAGTATTGTGATACTTGTAGCAGGTTCTGTATTTGCGATGTGGTTAGGTGAGAAGATTACGGACAAAGGTATCGGAAACGGTATCTCCATACTGATTATGGTAGGTATACTTGCAGGTTTGCCTCAGGCATTCGTACAGGAATATGTAACCCAAACAGGTAAAGGCGGATCAGGAACCATCCTTATTCTGGTGGAAGTACTGTTCTGGATGTTAGTTGTATTACTTGCAATTATTCTTTCTGTTGCGGTACGTAAGATACCCATTCAGTATGTTAGCCGTGCCCAGGCGCGTGGCGGTGTAAACAAGAACCTGATGCAGGGTGCCAGACAGTGGATCCCGCTTAAGGTGAACGCTGCCGGTGTAATGCCAATCATCTTTGCTCAGGCACTGATGTTTGTACCTGGACTTTTGGTGAAGCTGGATGACAGTAATACCTTTTTCGCAGGTTTTCAAAACGTATTCAGCTGGCAGTATAATGTCCTCTTTGCATTGCTTATCATCATTTTCACCTTCTTCTATACCGCGATCACAATTCCGGTAAACCAGATGGCAGACGATCTTAAGCGTAACGGAGGTCTTATTCCAAAGGTGAGACCCGGTAAGGAAACCTCTGATTATCTGGATGATATTTTATCAAAATTAACATTGCCAGGTTCAATATTTTTAGCTATTTTTGCAATCCTTCCGGCACTAGTGTTTGGATGGTTGGTTGAGACACAGAATTTTGCCCTTTTCTTCGGGGGTACCTCGCTTTTAATTATGGTGGGTGTTATCCTGGATACGGTACAGCAAATTAATACGTATCTGTTGAATCACCATTATGACGGTTTGATGCAATCTAAATTATCAAGATCATCAAATATCCAGTAGAATAAATGGCTAAGCAAAAACATATTGAACAGGACGGCGTAATTACGGAAGCACTTTCGAATGCGCAGTTTCGTGTAGAATTGGAAAATGGGCATATATTGATTGCCCATATTTCCGGTAAAATGAGAATGCATTATATCAAGCTCCTGCCTGGTGATAAGGTAAAGCTTGAAATGTCTCCCTATGATTTATCAAAGGGAAGAATCACGTTCAGATACTAATTGTGTCTGGCGTTTGTAACTTTTTATAACAATTGCAATTAGCCTAAAGCCAATTGCCATAAGCATAAAGCAAAATCAAATGAAAGTTAGAGCATCTATTAAAAAAAGAAGTGCTGATTGCAAGATTGTTCGTCGTAAGGGCGTTCTGTTTGTAATCAACAAGAAAAACCCAAAATTTAAACAAAGACAAGGCTAAAATTAAATTATGGCGAGAATTTCCGGTATTGATTTACCAAAAAACAAAAGAGGAGTTATCGGTTTAACTTACATCTATGGGATCGGAAGAAGTACTTCTTCAGAAATCCTTAAGAATGCCGGTATCAGCGAAGACAAAAAAGTCAACGAATGGAATGACGATGAATTGGCCGCAATCAGAAACTATATTACCGAAAACATCAAGGTTGAAGGTGAACTGCGTTCTGAAGTGCAACTGAACATCAAGCGATTGATGGACATTGGGTGCCAACGAGGAATACGTCACAGACTCGGATTACCTTTAAGAGGCCAAAGAACGAAAAACAATTCTAGAACCCGTAAAGGAAGAAGAAAAACTGTTGCTAACAAGAAAAAAGCAACTAAATAATCGTTAGAATTATGGCAAAACAAAATAAAGTAGTTAAGAAAAGAAAAGTAAAGGTAGAAGCCATTGGTGAAGCACACATCCAGGCCTCTTTCAATAATATTATTATTTCTTTAACAAATAAAGGCGGAGAGGTTATCTCCTGGGCTTCTGCAGGTAAAATGGGTTTCAGAGGTTCTAAGAAAAATACTCCGTTCGCAGCTCAGATGGCTGCCGAAAACTGCGCTGCTGTGGCCCACGAAGCGGGTCTCAGAAGAGTAAAGGTGTTTGTAAAAGGTCCTGGTCAGGGTAGAGAATCTGCTATCAGAACTATTCACAATTCCGGAATTGAAGTTAGTGAGATTGTAGATGTTACTCCAATGCCACATAACGGGTGTAGACCTCCTAAAAGAAGAAGAGTATAATCTATTATTTTAAGTTTTAGTTTTTAATCTCAATGGTAAGCCATTTTAATCTAAAATCTAAAATCTAGAATCTAAAATCTAAAAAAAATATGGCAAGATATATTGGACCAAAAACCAAGATTGCAAGAAAGTTCGGAGCCGCTATCTATGGTGACGACAAAAGCTTCGAAAGAAGAAAAAACCAACCACCGGGACAGCACGGACCTAACAGAAGGAGAAATGCTAAGAAATCCGAGTATGCAGTACAGCTTATGGAAAAGCAGAAGGCTAAGTATACTTACGGTATCCTGGAAAGACAGTTTGCAAATCTTTTTGAAAGAGCAACAAGAGCTAAAGGTGTAACCGGTGAGATCCTTTTACAGCTTTGCGAATCAAGATTGGACAACGTAGTTTACAGAATTGGATTCGCTAAAACCAGAGCCGGCGCAAGACAGCTGGTATCGCACAGACACGTAACCGTGAACGGCGAACTGGTAAACATTCCTTCTTATATCCTTAAGGCAGGTGATGTTATTGCAATCAGAGAAAAATCCAAATCTCTGGAAATTATTGCAGATGCTTTGGCATCTAAAGCAAACTACGAATGGTTGCAGTTTAACGATGAGAAGAAGGAAAGTACTTTCCTTTCAGCTCCGGAGAGAATTCAGATTCCTGAAGACATCAAAGAGCAGCTTATCGTCGAGCTATACAACAAATAATAATTATAATCCAATCTTTGCTCAACCAATAATATGGCAATTTTACAATTCATAAAACCCGATAAAGTAATTCTATTAAGCTCCGACGATTTCAAAGGTCAGTTTGAATTCAGACCTCTTGAGTCGGGTTTCGGACTTACAATCGGTAATGCTTTGAGAAGAGTTTTGCTTTCTTCTCTGGAAGGATATGCTATTTCTTCTATCAAAATAGAAGGGGTAGAGCACGAGTTTTCAACGATTCCCGGCGTAATTGAAGATGTTACAGAAATTATTCTGAATCTGAAGCAACTTCGCCTGAAGGCACTTGGAGAAAATCAGACCGCTGAGCAGGTAGTTGCTAAAGTTTCCGGACAGACAGTAGTTACAGGTGCAGATCTGGGTAAATCCATGAACGGATTTGAGGTACTGAATCCGGACCTGGTTATCTGCAACATGAACAAAGACGTGAACTTCGAGATTACTTTCAACATTGAAAAGGGTAGAGGTTATGTTCCTTCCGAACAGAACAAATCCGGCACAGCTCCTTTGGGAACTATCGCTATCGATTCTATCTTTACTCCCATCAAGAAAGTGAAGTATGCAATTGAAAACTATCGTGTTGAGCAAAAAACAGACTACGAAAAGTTAATACTGGATATTGAAACAGACGGATCTATTACTCCACAGAATGCTTTAACAGAAGCTTCCAAGATTTTGATCTATCACTTTATGCTGTTCTCCGATGAAAGGATTACCCTGGAAACGGAAGCCGTAAAAGCCTCAATTCAGTATGACGAAGAAACTTTACATACAAGACAGCTCCTTAAATCCAAGCTAGCCGATATGGATCTTTCCGTAAGAGCATTGAATTGTCTGAAAGCTGCTGAAGTGGAAACACTGGGTGAACTGGTTTCTTACAGTAAGTCTGATCTGATGAAGTTCAGGAATTTTGGTAAAAAATCTTTAACTGAATTAGAAGAATTAGTACATGCAAAAGGTCTTAACTTCGGTTTCGACGTTGCCAAATATAAGTTAGACGCTGATAAATAAATAATAATGAGACACGGTAAAAAATTCAATCACTTAGGAAGAACCGCTCCACACAGAAAAGCAATGCTTTCTAATATGGCTTGTTCTCTTATCGAGCATAAAAGAATCAACACTACTGTTGCTAAAGCGAAAGCTTTAAGAGTATATGTTGAGCCACTTTTAACAAAAGCAAAAGAAGATACTACACATAACAGAAGAACAGTTTTCTCCTACCTTCAAAGTAAGGAAGCTGTTGCTGAACTTTTCAGAACGGTAGCCCCAAAAATCGCCGAAAGAAACGGTGGTTATACAAGAATCATCAAAACTGGTTTCCGCCAGGGTGATGCTGCTGATATGGCTATGATCGAACTTGTAGATTTCAACGAGCTTTACAATCCTAACGAGGAAGAGAAAAAGACTACTAGAAGAAGCAGAAGAGCCGGTACAGCCAAGAAAGAAGCTGTAGCATCTGTTCCTGCTGCTGAAACTCCTGCTGAAGAAGCAAAAACCGACGGTGTAACCGAAGGTGGAGTAAAGTCTGAAGATAACAAAACGGACTAATCAGTCTGTAGATAAATTGAAAGCCGCTCAGGAAACTGAGCGGCTTTTTGCTGTAATATATCGTAAAAAATATATGTTGCACATAAGTATGTTATTCACTAGATTTGAGTAAACGCTTATCAATTTTAATCACCACTCCTAAAATCATCTGTTATGAAATTGAATACCTTTTCTTTTATGGCTGTGCTGTGCTGTAGTTTTGCCTTTTCGCAAAATGCGGATTCCGTATCCGTTACGAAACTTCGCCCGGATATACCCAACATCATCAAAACCAATGTAACAGCCTTCGCATTCCGGAATCTCAATCTGTCCTACGAGCGCGTCATAAGTAAAACTACATCATTAGCTGCAACAGTTTCTGTTATTCCTTCAGGAAAAGTTCCATATGTGAAACTTTTCCTTCAGGGAGATGATATTGGAGATGTAGAAGGTATGGTGATGAATTATAATTCAATTACTCTGGAGCCGCGGTTTTATTTAGGTAAAGGCGGATACGGGCAGGGCTTCTATCTGGCACCGTACTACCGGTACTCGCATGCTGAATTTTCAGACTACCGGTATGAGTTCGAAACCATTGAGCAGGGAGTAACAGAGAAACATTACGTTCAGCTGGAAGGAAATGTGAACGGTAACAGTATAGGAGTAATGATTGGCAAGCAATGGTTCCTGGGGCAGGAGCAAAACTGGGTGCTGGATTTCAATATTTTGGGCGGACACTATGGTATATCAAAAGGTGAGCTCATTGCTTCCAGCAGCACTAGGCTCACCCCAGAAAGGCAGCGTGAGCTGCAGGAGGAACTGGATAATCTTGATGTTCCTCTTGTAAAAATAGAAGCTACCGCAACTGAAACTGGTGCGACCGCAAAAGTTAGCGGACCTTGGGCTGGACTGCGCTTTGGACTTGCTTTGGGATATCGCTTCTAAATACTGTTGAAAACAGGTGCTGCTGTCAGCAGGAAATGCTACTGTCCGCGGGCTTTCTTCAGTTCAATCAATGTTCCGCCCTGGTCAATAACCACCAGAGAATCATTAGAAGTGACTGTGATGTCATGTTCGCGGTAAACATCTCCGGTATCAGTCTGCGAGTCATGCTTAACCCTGATGGTTTTATTATTACTCCTGATGCTGATATATTTGCCTTCAGTGGCTTCACCGAAGGCAACATGCGCACTGCTGCCATCCTCCGCAACATAGCGGTAAGTGGTTTCTTTCGGCGTGTCTGCACTTACAGTTGCTGTGTCCTCTTTCATTACTCCTGTATTTCCGCTTTCCTTGCCGCATGCTGTCAGTACGGCCGTTGTAAGGATTATGATCAGTTTCTTCATAGCTATTTGCTTGTTGGTTGGATATTACCTTATCAAATTTACTTAAAATTTATCAATGCCTCCAGACGTAGCGATTAATTACAGAAATATCACCTGCAAACCACTCAAATTATTTAAATTTGTGAACCTTAAGCAGGTCAATACTAAAATCCATAAAACAGATAAAAATGAGTTACATTTCGTACATTGAAGCAAGGCAGATCCTTGATTCCCGCGGTAATCCGACAATTGAAGTAGATGTTTTCACAGAAAGCGGAGCCATGGGCCGCGCAGCGGTACCTTCAGGCGCCTCCACAGGAGAACATGAGGCTGTTGAACTTCGTGACGGTGGCTCAGATTATCTTGGAAAAGGTGTTTTGAAAGCTGTAGAAAATGTGCGTGAAGTAATTGCGCCAGAGCTTGTTGGTATGCCTGTGTACGACCAAAATCTTATCGACCAGATAATGATTGATCTGGACGGTACCAGTAACAAGGGAAGCCTGGGTGCAAACGCCATTCTGGGGGTTTCTCTGGCAACGGCGAAAGCTGCTGCAACCGAACTGCGTCTTCCTCTTTACCGTTATGTGGGTGGTGTTAATGCCAATACACTTCCGGTACCTATGATGAACGTAATTAACGGTGGTTCACACTCTGATGCTCCAATCGCATTCCAGGAGTTTATGGTGATGCCGGTGAAGGCAGATTCATTCTCACATGCATTAAGAAAAGGAACAGAAATATTCCACAGCCTGAAATCCATTTTGCACTCCAGAGGTCTTTCCACTGCGGTGGGCGACGAGGGCGGTTTTGCGCCTACATTTACAGGAACTGAAGATGCTTTGGATACACTGATGCAGGCTATCGAAAAGGCCGGTTACAAGCCTGGAGACGATGTGATGATCGCTCTGGACTGTGCCGCATCCGAATTTTACAAGGACGGAACTTACGACTACAGGAAATTCCAGACTCCCGAATCTGCGCAGTACAACCGCAGCGAGCAGGTTTCTTACCTTGCTGAACTTGCCTCCAAATATCCGATTATCTCTATTGAAGACGGTATGCATGAGGATGACTGGGAAGGATGGAAAATGCTTACCGATAAAATTGGTGACCGTGTACAGCTTGTGGGCGACGATTTATTCGTAACAAATGTAGAAAGACTTTCCCGCGGTATCAATGAAGGAATTGCAAATTCAATTCTGGTGAAAGTAAACCAGATCGGAACCTTATCCGAAACCATGGCTGCCGTTCAGATGGCCCAGCACAACCGCTATACTTCCGTGATGTCACACCGTTCCGGCGAAACTGAGGATTCCACCATCGCAGATCTTGCGGTAGCGATGAATTGCGGTCAGATAAAAACGGGTTCTGCATCCCGTTCAGACCGGATGGCAAAATACAACCAACTTTTAAGAATTGAAGAAGCTTTAGGCGAGACTGCAGTATTCCCTGGTCTTGATGCTTTCAAAGTAAAAAAGTAATAGACAAAATTAATTAAGAATGGCTATAACGATTTGCCGTTTACTTCCAATATTCATAAATTAGTAAAAAATTATAAATAATGTCAGATAACAAAGTTGTACTGAACTATGATGGGAAATCATTTGAATATCCGATTGTAGAGAGCACCGTAGGTGACAGAGGAATTGATATTTCTAAACTGAGAGACGAAACCGGTTTGATTACGCTGGATTTGGGGTATAAAAATACCGGTGCCACTTTAAGTGACATCACCTATCTGGATGGTGACAAAGGTGAACTTTATTACAGAGGTTACCCTATTGAGCAGATTGCAGATAAATCCAACTTTACGGAAGTTATGTACCTGCTTCTTCACGGAGAACTGCCTACAGGCACTCAGTACCAGGGGTTTGAAAGTGGAATTAAGAAATATAATTTCGTAGCTGACGAAATGAAGAAAATTCTGGATGTATTTCCACGTTCAGCGCACCCTATGGGAGTACTTTCTTCGTTAACATCTGCACTTACAGCCTTCAACCCGAAAGCTGTGAACGTAAATTCCAAAGAAGAGATGGATGAAGCGGCAAATATGCTTTTGGCTAAATTCTCTCACCTTTGTGCGTGGACTTACCGCAAAAAATTAGGTCTTTCAATCAACCACGGCGATAACAACCTTAACTATGTGGAGAACTTCTACAAAATGTGTTTCCGTCGTCCGAACATGGATTTCGAATTGGATCCGGTTGTTGTGGGAGCTTTGGATAAGCTTCTTATCCTTCACGCAGACCATGAGCAAAACTGTTCCACTTCTACGGTAAGAATGGTAGGGTCTGCTCATACAGGTCTTTTCGCTTCAGTTTCAGCAGGTATTTCTGCACTTTGGGGCCCACTTCACGGTGGTGCTAACCAGGCAGTTATTGAAATGCTTGAAATGATTGAGCAGGATGGTGGGGATGTAGCTAAATATGTGGAAAAAGCGAAAAACAAGGACGATAATTTCCGTCTTATGGGCTTCGGACACAGAGTTTACAAAAGTTTCGATCCGCGTGCAACAATTATCAAAAAAGCCGCAGACGATATCCTGAACTCCCTGGGTATTGAAGACAAAGCTTTGGACATCGCTATGCAGCTTGAAAGAGTAGCACTGGAAGATGAATACTTCGTGAGCCGTAAACTGTATCCGAACGTAGATTTCTATTCCGGAATCATCTACAGGGCTTTAGGAATTCCAACCGAAATGTTTACTGTAATGTTTGCATTAGGCAGACTTCCGGGCTGGATTTCTCAGTGGAAAGAGATGCGTTTGCATAACGACCCAATTGGAAGACCAAGACAGGTATACCAGGGCGCTCAAAAACGTGACTACGTAGATATGAATGCAAGATAATCTTCACAGGATTATTTTAAAATAATGATTCCTCCCGGTCCCGGGAGGAATTTTTTGTTAAAAGGAAAACCTTTCCTTACAGACATGCGATCTAACCTGCTCGGGGTTGCCGTCTGCCGTTATACTGTACCGGACATCCGTGCCGCACTCCATATGGTCATTGCTTTTGAAGATAAAAAAGGTGGCGCTGAATCCAATTAGTAGAATTAATGCGATCAGCAGGGGCACATATTTTCTGTTCATAATTTTAATTTCTAAATATTTTTTCCATAGCTTTTCCCTTTGCAAGTTCATCCACCAGTTTGTCAAGAAAACGGACCTTTTTAGTTAAAGGATTTTCAATATCCTGGATTTTGTAACCGCAAATGCTGCCAGTAATCAATTCAGCCTTGGGGTTAAGATCAGCAGCTGCAAAGAATTCATTGAAAGTGCTTTTATTGCTGATGTGCTGCTGTAACGCGACTTCGTCATAGCCCGTAAGCCATTGGATAACCTGATGCAGCTCGCTAATGCTTCGTCCTTTCTTTTCCACCTTGGTTATATAATGTGGATATACCGAAGCGAAAGTAATTTGTGCTATGCGTTCGTCATGATGTGCCGTACTTTTCATTTACTTAAATTAATATGAGCAGGTATTCAGATAGAGCCATCGAGGTGTACAATATTAGCCAGTATCAATATCGCTGATTTCAGTTTGGTTTCATCATTCAACTGATCATTTGCCGGTTGCATGGTGAGCTCTATCCCAAACAACCGCTGTTTCAGTCGCAACTTTGCCACAGTATGTCCGTTTACCTCAAGTTCACCATAATTACCGGTGAAAAGATAACTGCGGTTAATATTCAGCCGGAATCTGTCATCTCCTGAAACGGCTTCATTGCTGTTAATAAGCTCGAATGGGAAGTCTAGATTGTTTTCAACCTTAGATATTCGGTTTGTCCAACCACTTATATAAAAGCTGAAGGCAGGCTGGTCCTTCATATAAATTTTAATCCCGCAATTTCCGAACCAACCGAAATCCCGTTCTGCTTTAAGGGTAATGCCACCGTGTGAAACAATGTCGTCATGCAGTTTTGCTTTGAATACCATGGCTTTGAAGTTAAAGTACTCCTTAAAATTAAACAATATTTTTGGATTGAAGACCGATTGCCTATATTTGTATCAAGCTACATTTTATGAAGTTAAACATCAACAACGAAACAGGAATGCTGAAATCGGTGGTATTGGGCATGCCGCATTCTATGGGTAACGCACATACTCTGGAGGAAAGTTATGATGCCAAATCCTACCACAGCATTTACAATAATATCTATCCCGGGGAGGAGGCTATAGTTCATGAAATGACGGAATTTGAAAAAATTCTGAAAAAATATGATGTAGAAGTTTTCCGTCCTCACATTATTGAAGATTATAACCAGGTTTTTGCACGTGATGTTGCATTTGTAATAGAGGATAAAATGATTATTTCCAACATCATACCCGAAAGGTACAATGAACAGGATGCTTACCGTAAGATTTTTGCACGTGTAGGCTGGAAAAAGATTATCAATCTTCCGGATACCGCACATATTGAGGGTGGCGATGTGATCGTTTGGAATGACTTCCTTTTTGTGGGAACCTGTTTTTCGCAGGATTACCGGAACTTCAAAACCGCCAGGACCAATGAATATGCTATTGAGGTGCTGAAGGATTATTTTCCGAAGAAACGAGTAATTGACCTGGAGCTCATAAAAAATGATACTGATCCTTTTACCGGCGTTCTGCACCTGGACTGTACGTTTAATCCGGTTGGAACGGACAAATGTATTATTTATAAGGAAGGTTTTGTTGATGAAAGTGATTACAGGTTATTGCTTGATATTTTTGGTGAAGAAAACTGCTTCCACGTAACCAAACAGGAAATGTTTGAGATGAACCCAAATATATTTTCTATATCACCGGAAATCGCAGTTTCAGATTCTTCCTTTACCAGGCTTAACAATCATCTCCGTAACGAGTGGGGTATGACTGTGGAAGAAGTACCTTACCGTGAAATTTCTAAAATGGGTGGTTTGCTCCGTTGCTCTACTCTGCCGCTGGTGCGGGAATAAAAGTGCTGGGCTAAACTTAGTAATCCGGCCTGACTACCATTTGCATCCTGCGGATTTCTTCTTCATTGGCGAAACTTTCATATTGGGGGATTGCCGAAGAGTGAAAATGCCGTCCTTCCGTAATTTTTTTCAGTTCTGAAATATTACCTGCACGGACACCTCCACCCACCAGTATATCAATACGGTGCGCATAAGAAGCAATCATATCCTTTAGCTGTTCCCTGCCTTCCCATGCCGTTTCTTTGCCGCCTGAGGTAAGCACGGCCCGAAATCCTAACTTTATTAAATTCTGCACACCGGTTTCCAGGTTTGGTGTGCGGTCTATAGCCCGGTGAAAAGTGCATGGCACTGCACCCGCAAGTTCTACGAGTTCACTGTTTCTTTGCAAATCAACTGAATTACCGTTTCCCAGAATTCCAAATACGAATCCATTTGCTCCTGCACTTTTAAATTCAAGCAGGTTCCTGCGCATTTCGCGAAATTCCGTTTCAGAATACATAAAGCCGCCACCAACCGGACGGATCATCACGTAAATCGGTTTACTGTAAATAGATTTTAAATAACGGAATTCTTCAATATCGGGGGTGAGCCCGCCCAGATGCTGCTCTGAGCAGAATTCAATACGGTCAGCCACCGACAGCAGTGCCGTCTCGGCAGAGGTTATTTCAAAACAGGCGATCTCAAGCATACTGCAATATTTTTGTATTTCTAAAATGGATATATTGAAATTGATTTCCAGTGTGGAAAAAAATGATTCATCGGGTGCAGGTTCAGTCTTTGGTAGGGCAATGATTCCAGGAACCGCGCAACTTCTAAATTTAACAAATATATTGACTACTTTTGCACAAAATTTAATTAAGATGCAAACGACTGATACGGTGCTGATGATTGAACCGGTGGCCTTTGGTTATAATGCCCAAACTGCAGAGAACAATTATTTCCAGGTTAATGTGCAGAATGAGGAAACGCAGAAGAAAGCTCTGGCAGAATTCAGTGCTTTTGCAGCTAAGCTGGCAGAGAAAGGAGTGAACGTAATAAAGGTTCAGGATACACTGGATCCCCATACACCGGATTCTATTTTCCCGAATAACTGGGTAAGCTTTCACCGCAACGGTAAAGTTATTATGTATCCTATGTTTGCACCTAACCGCAGAGTCGAGCGCCGGGAAGATGTGCTGAATGCTGTGCAGGATCACGGATTTAAAATAAACCGAGTTGTGGACGTCAGTCATTTCGAAAACGAAGGTAAGTATCTGGAAGGAACTGGCAGCATGATCTTCGACCATACCAATAAGATTGCTTACGGTTCGGTATCGCTTAGGTTGGACGAAGGTTTGTTCCGAAAATTCTGCGCAGAAAACGGTTACGAGCCTGTTGTATTTCACAGTTATCAGAATGCAGGTGAAGAAAGGCTGCCTATATATCACACGAACGTAATGATGTGTGTGGCCGACCGCTTCGTGGTAATTTGCCTGGACTGTATTGATAATGAAATTGAGCGCGAAAAAGTACAGGAGGTCATTAAATCATCAGGTAAGGAACTTATCGAGATCTCTGAAGAGCAGTTGCAGAACTTTGCCGGAAATATGCTTCAGGTACATAACTCGGACGGAAAAACATTCCTGGTTATGAGCCAAACGGCATATAATTCCTTAACTGCTGAACAGATCAGCAGGATAGAGAAATACTCAGAAATAATTTATGCAGACCTGAATACCATTGAAGTAAACGGTGGTGGCAGTGCCCGCTGTATGCTGGCTGAAGTTTTTCTTCCTAAAGCCTAATCTTCATTTATGTAAAAAGTAAAAATCCACCGCCGCCGCGGTGGATTTTTGCTGCATATAATGTTTGTTTACCTGGTTCGGGATTTTGCATCCTTGCTCGCGTCATCAATTTGGCGGACACCCTTTATCTTTTTGTTTCCAAAACTGTAGGTTACAGAAAGCTGTACGCCACGGTTAAACTGGTCGTTGGTTACAAAATTGTAATTTCCGTTGCCCTGGGTATCATCAACCTTTACAATATTTGTCCGCAGCAGGTCGGTTGCTTCCAGATTGAAAGTCCAGTCATTCCAGATTTTTTTGATACTTATATCCAGAGAAGAGAGCGGCTTAAGCGTGCCGATATTCAGGATATGCGCACCTACGTACCAATAGTTAACGCCCAGGAACCAGTCTTTTTTTGATGAAAGACGTAGGGTATTGTAGGTCTGGATAAGCAGCGAATTGGTATGGGTATCAATGATAAACGGTGAGAACTGATCCCCGGTAATTGGGTCCTGATCCAGAAAGGCATCTACACGGTTGATCTGAAGTCCCAAATTCGTATTGGTGGTCAGTATACTGTTAAAAAAAGATTTCTGAGTTCCCACCGTGGCCGAGAATTCAACCTTATCTCCATAATTAGTACGAATGTACCGCAGTTCATCACCATTCTGAAGCGGGATTTGGGAAAAATCGTCTTTTGTTAAACTATGACTTACAACAAAGAAGTAGGATTGCTTAAACATATAGGTGAAATTGTTATTGTACACTTCAGAAGCTTTCACAAACGGATTGTTCTGAATATAATTGGTGGGCGTCAGATAAGTGCGTACCGGATTCAGTTCCCAGAAGGAGGGTCTGCGGATCCGGCTGGAGAAGGAGTAGGAAATGTTATTCTGCTCATTAATGTCGTAACTGATGCTGGCAAATGGCAGCAGATTACTGTAGTCCCGTTTTATACTAAGATCCGAGTTCAGAATCTCCCCGAAGGAATGTGTGTTTTCCAGTCGTAATCCAAGTTTTCCTGAAAATTTCCCGCCTATTTTCTTTTCTGCCGAAGCATAAGCCCCGCTGATCTGTTCCTGATAAATAAAGTGATTGGACTGGTTGTCATCTTTTATATAAATTCCTGATGCCTGATTCAGTTTTTCAAAGTAGGTGTCATTGTCTGTTTCGGTTTTGCTGAAATTTCCGCCCACTGAGACGGTCAGATCATTTTTAAACTTGTGCAGATAATCTGCGGTAACTGCGTAATTGTCAATTACCTGCGGAGCGCGCTGCTTAAACCTGTTTGTCAGATCCAGCGTTTCCCTCTGTGTGTTGGAGTTAAAGGTGGAATTTATATTGTGCTGAAATCTCTTATAATTAAGATAGGCAACGTTCATGTTCAGTTTGCTGCCAGATGAGTCGGTTTTAATTTCGTAATTCAGATTCAGCGAATTGTTATAGGAGCGTGCGTCTTCATCATTTATTGTTTTAGTGAATGTGGTTCCGGCCGGAGTGATAATTGTGTTAAAGAGTTCTCCTTTGGAACCGTAGCTCCTGTTGGCCCAGGAATTCCAGCTTAAGGCAATGTTTTGTCGTTCTGTAAGTGCATAATCCATATTCAGATATCCGCCCAGGTTCAGGTTAGGATCTGCAATCGGCCCTTCCGAAGTATTCTGATATTCGACCGTACCGTTCTGCAGGCTGTAGTACTGTCGTCTTTGCCAGTTGGAACCGTTGATGTGGGTGGAAATTCCTAACTTATTCTTCCTGAAATTCAAAGATACTGCGCCGGACTGTTGGTTGTAATAGTCCTGATGGTTGGTAAGCCGGAAATTACCGTTCAGGCCGTCATCCAGTTTTTTCTTAAGTACGATATTGATTACCGCCTCAGATGACTCTACATTAAACTCGCTTCCGGGAACAGTTATTACTTCAATTTTGCTGATGTTTTCGGCGGGGGTGTTCTTCAGAAGTTCAACTACAGCCTCAGCATTCATATTGGTTCTGCGTCCGTTCATAAAGATTACAGCATTGGATTTTCCCAATACCTTTAAAGTCTTATCGTCGGTGGAAGAAACAAGCGGAGTAGCCTTTAGTATCCCGAATGCAGTATTACCTTTAGCAACAGGCGATCTTGATACATCGTAAACGAATCGGTCAGATTCTTTTTTAAAAGTTTTTTTGGTTATTGACACTTCCTTTATTTCTTTCACAGCAGAAGTATCCTGCTGATATGTATCCTGTGAATATGAAAAAGTCAGGGAAAGAAGAGCAGCGATAGTTAATTGTTTTTTCATGGTGATTTCATTTTGTGTATTCTAAAAACCTGCAGGATTTTGATACTGTTTTCTTAATGTTTATGATAAGTATATACTACTTCTGATTTGTTACTAATTTCCCATACAAAGATGTGAAATAATTGTAGTAATATGCAATGCAAAGTAATGGAATAGATTGTAAATATTTTTAAACCAGTTGTTTACAGGTATTTAAAATTATACTTTATCTTAAAGAGGAAAATTTTTTTGAACAAAAAAGAGAGCCAGATTTGATCTGCTCTCCATATTCTCTATTCATTTGAAATGATTATTGCCTGTCCAACCGTGCCAGCTTCTTATCGATCCAGATGGTGGCAAAAGGGAAGAATGCCGAAAGCAGTGCGAAGACGGTATCCTCGTCATCCCATTTAAAGATCCTGCGTGCCGGGACCAAAAGTAAAAGATAAAGGGTAAAGAAGAGGCCGTGTATATTACCGATAATAATAATGTAGATGGTGGGTAAAAGCCCCTCCCGGTCATAACGAATCCAGATCATCGCCGAAAACAGGAAAATCCAGGATATTGCCTCAAGGAGACAGACCTTTTTAAACCATAGGATTATTTTATCGTCATTATATTTTGCAAATAGCTTTTCAATGAAGTCCATAATGTTCTGTCTGCTGGAATCATCCAGTATAATTATTTGTAAAAAGCACTCCCATCCAGATATTCAAAAACTTCCGGCGGCAGCATTGGCCTCACATTTTTTCCTGATTTTATCATCTGGCGGATCTCCGTAGCGGAGAGTTCAATTACCGGTGCGTTCACAAGTGCTATATTCTCATGCTGAAGGTATTCGTGATCTTTCTTTTCGCCCTCAAAAGTACGCGGATACACAATGATCTGATGATTTTTGATCAGCATTTCAGAATTTTTCCATTTTGCGAGACCGTCCAGATTGTCTTCGCCCATAATCAGTGCGAAAGCATATTCTGGGTACTTCTCGTGCAGATACGTTAATGTATCAATGGTATAGCTGGGCTGCGGCATAGAGAACTCTACATTGGATGCCCGCATCTTAGGATAGTTTTTAATGGCAAGCTGAACCATATCCAGCCGGTTGTGATCCTTGAGAAGGGACTTTTTCTCTTTGAAGGGGTTTTGAGGACTCACCACAAACCACAATTCTTCCATATCCGAATTTTCCAGTATATAATTGGCCAGGATCAGGTGACCGATGTGAATCGGATTGAAACTTCCGAAAAACAAACCTACCTTCTTCATAATCCTTCTGCTGCAGGTGCAGCCATAATTTCAGGAACTTCCTGGGATTCTATAAACTTAACATCACGAATATTCAGAAAATAGGTCACATTGCCTTTCCAGTGATTTTCTTCAGCAGTAAAAGCAATGTCGAAATTTTTGCTTCGGAAATCATCAGCATACTTACCCAGTTTAAAGCCTACACATTCAATATTCCGGCCTGTGGATTCCTGTCTTATATAAAATTTGAGGTGGCATTCGTCCTTGCCCATGGTTTTTACAAAGCCGGATATTTTCTGGTTTTTCAGCACCAGTACCGGTTTCATATTGTTAGGTCCAAACGGGGCTAGTTTCCTGTGAAAATTGAAGAAGTCTTTATTAAGGTCGTCAATATCAACTATTGAATCAATGGTGATGCTGGGTTCCTTCTGATGGTCCTTTATTTTTTCTGAAACAATCCTCTCGAATTTCTCGCGGAACAGCTCAAATTTGTCTTTCTCCATTGAAAGTCCTGCAGCAGCAGGATGACCTCCGAATTTCAGGAAAAGGTCAGAACAATTTTCCAATGCGTCGTGCACATCGAAATCAGCTACGGTCCTTGCTGAGGCTACCATTTCTCCGTTATTACCATCGGTAAAAACCAGGGTAGGCTTATAATAGGTTTCTGTAAGCCGGGAGGCTACAATTCCAATAACCCCTTTATTCCAGCCAGCTCCGTACACAATTGTCGTATAATTCTGCACCTGTCCGGATTCCTCCACCTGAAGCAAAGCCTCGGTGGTACTGCTCATATCCATTTCGCGACGGCTGTCGTTAAGGGTGATGATGTCATTTACAATTTGATGTGCCTGCTTAAGATTGTCTGATACCATAAGTTCAACCGCGGCCTTTCCGTGTGAAATACGCCCGGCGGCATTTATTTTCGGAGCAATCTCAAATACGATATTCGAAATTTCAAACGTGGCAAGTTTATCGGATGGGATGAGCATCCTTAATCCCAGATTTCGGGTTTTTCTAAGTACTTTCAGGCCCTGTTTTGCCAGCACTCTGTTTTCACCTGACATTGATACGATATCAGCGGCAATTGAGATGGCCAGCAGGTCAGTAAGCTCAAACAGTTCGGCTTCAGGGATTTTATAGATACTGTTCAGGCCCTGGCAGAGTTTAAAACCTACCCCGCAGCCGGAAAGTTCCTTGAAGGGATAGCGGCAGTCCGCTCTCTTTGGATCCAGGACCGCAACTGCTTCAGGAATCTGCTCTCCAGGAAGGTGGTGGTCGCAGATAATAAAATCTACACCTAATCCTTTAGCATAATCAATTTTGTCCACAGCCTTTATTCCGCAGTCTAAAGCGATGATGAGGGAGTAACCGTTTTCTTTGGCGAAATCAATTCCTTCTTTGGAAACGCCGTATCCCTCGGAATTACGGTCCGGGATGTAAAATTCCAGATATTTCTTGTCTACGATCTTGCTCAGGTAAAGGTACATGAGAGCCACCGCGGTGGTGCCGTCCACATCATAATCACCGTAAACAAGTATTTTTTCGCCATTTTCAATTGCAGTTGCTATCCGGTCCACGGCTAGCTGCATGTCCTTCATCAGGAAGGGATTATGGATATCGTTAAGGTTGGGTTTGAAGAATTCCCGTGCCTTTTGGTAGTTGTCAATTCCTCTGAGAACCAGTATTTTGGATTCAAAAGTTCCAAAACCCAGCGACGAACTGATGCCGTCTACGATATCTTCATCCGGTTCGGGTTTGTAAATCCATTTTTGACTCATAGTTCAACAAAAATACGAAAAAAATGTGGGAAGAGGTCGGGCATATATTTACCGTAAAACTAAAAAACCGCTCAATACGGTGAGCGGTTTATTTTAAATAAAGGGAAACATAGTTCTTATGAATACATCTGCTGCTGCAGCTCCTTAACTTTCTTATCAGCCAGATATTCGTCGTAGCTCATTTCGCGGTCAATGATGCCTTTAGGTGTAAGTTCAATAATACGGTTACAAACCGTCTGAAGCATTTCGTGGTCATGGGACGCCAGCAGGAGCGTACCCTTGAAATTGGTCAGTGAGTTGTTAAGTGTGGTGATACTTTCCAGGTCCAGGTGGTTGGTAGGTTCGTCCAGAAGCAGGACATTCGCACGCTGAAGCATCATTCTGGAAAACATACAGCGCATTTTCTCGCCTCCCGAAAGGACCGTACATGATTTAAGTGCCTCGTCGCCGGAGAAAAGCATTTTACCCAGGAAACCGCGCATATATTCTTCATGTCTTTCTTCATCATTCTTCGTGAACTGACGGAGCCAGTCTACCAGATTGATATTTTCCTGGAAGAATGAGGTGTTATCCAGTGGCATATAAGATTGGTTGGTAGTGATTCCCCAGTTGAAGGTACCTTTGTCACCTTCAGCGTTACCGCCCAGTATTTCGAAAAATTCTGTGATTGCGAGGCTGTTCTTGGACAGTACCGCAACTTTATCGCCTTTTTTAAGGTTGAGGTTAATATCTGAGAATAAAAGCTCGCCGTCTTTCGTTTTTTCAAGTCCTTTTACTTCAAGAATCTGGTCTCCTGCTTCACGTTCTGTATCGAAGATAATTGCAGGATATCTTCTGGATGAAGGCTTGATATCATCAATGTTCAGCTTGTCGATCATCTTCTTACGCGCAGTAGCCTGCTTGGCTTTCGCAACGTTGGATGAGAAACGAGCAATAAAGTCCTGAAGTTCCTTCTTTTTCTCTTCTGCTTTTTTGTTGGCCTGCTGGCGCTGGCGGGTAGCAAGCTGTGACGCTTGGTACCAGAAGGAATAGTTACCTGTATAAAGATTAAGTTTAGAATAATCCAAGTCGGCAATATGCGTACAAACAGTGTCCAGGAAGTGACGGTCGTGAGATACTACGATTACGGTATTTTCATAATCGGCAAGGAAATCTTCCAGCCAGGCAATTGTTTCGATATCCAGGTCATTGGTAGGTTCATCCAGAATCAGTACATCCGGATTGCCGAAAAGTGCCTGGGCGAGCAAAACCTTTACCTTATTCTGGTTTTCCAGCTCGCCCATAAGTTGATAGTGCATATCTTCTTTAATGCCAACATTGGAAAGCATGGTCATGGCATCTGATTCCGAATTCCAGCCACCCATTTCGTCATAAATTACACCGAGTTCACCGGCTTTGATACCGTCTTCATCAGAAAAATCTTCCTTGGCATAAAGAGCATCCATTTCCTCTTTTATCTCAAAAAGTTTTTTATTTCCTCTCAATATGGTTTCAAGTACTGTATAGTTGTCATATGCAAAGTGATCCTGCTCCAAAACCGACATTCTCTTACCAGGCTCCAGGGATACATTACCGGTAGTAGGATCCTGCTGTCCGGTCAGGATTTTCAGAAAAGTTGATTTTCCGGCGCCGTTTGCGCCAATAATACCATAGCAGTTACCTTTTGTAAACATGATATTCACATCATCAAAAAGAACTCTTTTCCCGAATTGTAAGGATAGGTTAGATACTGTTAACATATAGTTTTGTAAATTTGATGCAAAAATACGAAAAGATTTTGAGTATTAAGGCCATAAACAGGAGTATAGCAGTTAAGCAGATCCGGGCTTGTTCTAATATTATGTTAATAAAATGATGAATGTTAAAATCTTTTATAAAAATTATATAAAGCTGAGCGCCACTAATTTGGAGAAATTTGCAATGTAAGATGAAGATCGAGAAATCTGTTACAATTTTAAACAAGCGCGCACGGTTCGAATATGAGATTCTGGAAGAGCTTGAAGCGGGTATGGTGCTTACGGGGACCGAAATTAAAGCACTCAGGTCTTCAAAGGCAAGTATTACTGAGTCTTTCTGTCAGTTTATAGATGGCGAACTGTACATTATTAATATGTCCATTGACGAATATAAACTCGGGACCTATTATAACCATAAAACAAAAAGAGAGCGAAAACTCCTGCTTCATAAAAGAGAGCTGCAGAAACTGGAAAAGAAAATGAAGGATGTTGGGAACACAATTGTTCCGCTCAAACTTTATATTAACAACCGTGGAAAAGCAAAGGTGCTTATCGCTTTAGGAAAAGGCAAAAAACTCTTTGATAAAAGGGAATCCATAAAAGACAGAGAAAATAAAAGAACCCTTGACAGAATTCTTAAGAAAAGTTAAATAATGTCTGTTAAACTTTGTTTATAAGGAAAAATTATATTTATTTTGCAATATCAATTATTTAATCATTTAATTCTATGAAAAATCTAAAATTAGGAATTTCAGCATTGGCACTTACGGTTGCCACTACTGTTTTCGCTCAAACCAGCAACAATCCGTGGTTAATCGGGGTTGGTGCTCATGGAGTGAATCACATGGCCGTACAGAACGGCGGGATTGGTGACAAATTTGGTGCATTCGATAAACTGTTTAATATCGGTGACTACCATATCACTCCACCACTTTCTAAATTAACCGTTGCAAGACACCTTGCAGGTCCTTTGGTGTTAGACTGGCAGACTTCTGTTGGTAACGTTCCAAATGCAAGATTCAACATGGGCAAGGAATTTATGCTGATGACTGGTTTAGGTCTTCAACTTAAAGCAAATACCCTATGGAATGAAGAGTCCTGGTTTGACCCATATTTAAGAGTTGGTGCCAGCTACCTAAGACATGATTACTCAGGTGTAAGTTTCCCTGCAGTAGATGCGGCTAACAACAACGACGTAATTGCTTATGACAAAAACGGTACTACTGTAGGAAAAGCAAATCACTTTGCTACTCCAGTAGGTCTTGGATCTAACTTCTGGATCACCAAGAACTTCGGTTTAGGTGTTCAGGGAGACTATGTAGCTACTCCATTCAACGACGGTTCCAATGTTCCTAACTTCTGGCAGGCTTCTGCTTCCCTGTTATTCAGATTTGGACAGAGAGACAGAGATAAGGATGGTATCTTAGACAAAGATGATCTTTGCCCAGATACTCCAGGTTTACCTGAATTCCAGGGATGCCCAGATACTGACGGTGACGGAATCCCAGATAAAGATGATGAATGTCCAGAGGTTGCAGGACCGGTTGAAAACAACGGTTGTCCTTGGCCAGATACAGATGGTGACGGAATCATCGACAGAGATGATAACTGTCCTAACGTTCCTGGACCAGCTGAAAACGCAGGATGCCCATGGCCAGATACAGACGGTGACGGTATCTTAGATAAAGATGACGCTTGTCCTACAGTTCCAGGTCTTGCTCAGTATAACGGATGTCCTAAGCCAATTGAAGTTTGGGGGGAGGAAGCTACAGTAGCATTGGAGAACATTCTGTTCAACTTTGATAAAGCGACTCTTAGACCAGAATCTAACGAGAAACTTGATAACGCAGCAAAAATTATTAAAGATTCTCAAGGAAGATTTATGATTATCGGTCATACTGATAAGAAAGGATCTGAAGCTTATAACCTGAAACTATCAAGACAAAGAGCAGCAGCAGTTGTACAGGCTCTTGAAGCTAGAGGTGTTAACGACAGCGCTCTTAAGTCAATGGGTGTTGGTGAGCAGGACGCTACAGTACCGGAATCCGCTTCTAACGCTGAAAGAGAAAAAGACAGAAAAGTTATCGTTAAGCCAGCTGATGCAGCTACTTGGGATGCTATGAAAAAGAGAGATTACTAAGAAGTAAAATCCCTATATAAAATGCACCTCCGATATTCGGAGGTGTTTTTTTTTGTTAACTTTTTATCTATTTTTGCAACTTAATCTTAAATTGAACTATGGGACGCGCGTTCGAATACAGAAAAGCATCAAAGATGGCCCGCTGGGACAAGATGGCTAAAACATTTTCCAAAATTGGAAAGGATATCGCTCTGGCTGTTAAGGCCGGCGGTCCGGACCAGGATTCCAATCCCGCGTTACGCAGGTGTATACTGAATGCCAAAGGTGCCAATATGCCCAAGGACAATGTAGAACGTGCAATTAAGAAAGCCAGTGGTGCAGATGCCGAAAACTATGAAGAAGTAACCTACGAAGGGTACGGACAGGGTGGCGTTGCATTTTTTGTGGAATGTACTACCAACAATACGACCCGTACCGTGGCAAATGTTCGTGCGATCTTTAACAAGTTCGACGGGAACTTAGGAAAGAATGGCGAACTTACTTTTCTCTTTGATAGACAAGGAGTGTTCACAATAGACAGATCAGCTATTACGATGGACTGGGACGATTTTGAGATGGAAATGATTGACGGTGGTGCCGAAGAGATTGACCAGGATGAGGCAGAGGTATATGTTACCACCAAATTTGAGGATTTTGGATCACTTTCGCACAAACTTCACGAACTTTCGATTGAAGCTAAAAGTTCCGAGCTGCAAAGAATCCCAAATCTGACCAAGGAGGTAAATGCGGAGCAGTTCAAGGCAAATATGAAGATGCTCGAGCGGTTTGAGGAAGATGATGATGTGCAGAACGTTTACCACAATATGGAAATCACAGATGAGTTGATGGCAACCCTTTAAACGTTACAAGTAATATAAAAAATGAAGACTGTTTCACCCGTGTGAGACAGTCCTTTTTTTATCTGTGCAGCAAAATATCATCTACATCATTCATTCTGTTCATTACAGCACGTGCATAGGAACAGTGCGGGTATACTTTCCAGTTGTTCTCCCTGGCATAGGCCACAGTGGCCTCCACAAGATACTTACCCATACCCCGACCTTCAAACCGCGGATGTACAAGTACAAACGAAATGACTAATTTTTGGTCTTCAGGAAAGACAGTGTAGGTTGCTCTGCCAATTTCAGCATCATCATTGGCAAGCGTAATCACGCCACCATTGCCGGATTTATTGTTTGTATAATTCATGCATTCTGTGATGAAATAAATATACCAAACCGTACCGGGGTCAGACTTCTTTTCCGGTATAGTGACTGTAGTCGCGGATCACTGTTCGGATAAACTGCTGTTCTGTTTGCTTTATCTGGTCAGGCTCCAGTTTTACTGTTTCACGTATTTTGTCTGCTATGGCCGATATAATCTGCCGGTCATGGGTTTTCATAGCGCGTTGAAAAGTTTCCTTAATAATGCGGACATCATTATCGTTAAGCGCAAGCACCTGCGGATAAGTACCCGCATATCCTTCGTCCAGATGCTCCAGAATTGTATGCGAAATTCCAATCTTATTTTTAAGCGAAATGACAGCTGTTCCCGAGGCAATCCCTCCAAGCCGCTGGTTATTTTTGCTGATGATCATAGACAGTAACCCAACAATACCGGAATTGCTCATTATGTCCACTAACCGGAATACCCACCGTATCAGATAATCGCCGAAGGAAGCCTGGTAACCGTCAATCTTCACTACCCTGATTTTTAACAGCCGTTTTCCGGGTGTCTGACCTTCCATCAGACTTTCAAAAACAAGAGTATACAGATGCATAGGCAGCGTGATCATTGTAATTATAGCAATTATTGACGCGCGGTCCAATGAATTGAAATAGGTTTCAATGTTGAAAAACTTGCCTAAAACGGTATAGAGTACAACGAGATAGGCAATCTTGATGATCATGTCGGTCAGGAATGCGGCTATTCTTTCGCCAATACCTGCCACCTGGTATTGAATATTGATATTTTGTGAGGTTGTGATGTCAATTTGAGACATAAATTTTACTATTTTAGCTTCGTATGAGGGAAGTGGCTTTTATTAAACAAAATAAAGAAAAATGGCTGGGAATTGAACAGGTTGTGGATGGAAAGATTAAAAAAAATCCAGACGACCTTTCTTCGCTGTACATTAATCTTCTGAATGACCTCTCATTTGCTCAAACCTACTACCCGAAAAGTAAAACTACCGTTTATCTTAATCATCTTTCCACGAGGATCTTTCAGAGAATCTACAAAACGAGACGAACCGAGAAAAACCGGCTCACCTATTTCTTCCTCACTGAAGTGCCGCTGCTGGTGCACCAGTACCGTAGATTTCTGGGTTATGCATTTCTGTTCTTTTTTCTATTTACCCTTATCGGCATGATATCCACCTATTATGACAAAGATTTTTCAAAACTCATTCTCGGTGAAGATTATGTGAACCGTACTCTTGAAAATATTAAGCAGGAAAATGCAGTGGGTGTGTATCAGCAGGGTTCCAACTGGGGGATGATGGTGTATATAATTGTCAATAATCTCGCTGTTGGTGCCAAACTCTTTGTTTACGGTATATTTGGAGGTTTGGGCACAGTGTACGTACTTATGCAGAATTCCATTATGGTGGGTACATTTCAGTATTTCTTTCATCAGCAGGGAGCGCTGCAGGAAAGTGCCCGCGGTATTTGGCTGCATGGCATATTCGAAATATTCAGCATGGTGGTTGAGGCAATGGCAGGCCTTGTTTTGGGGGCATCTGTACTTTTTCCGGGTACGTACTCACGCTTTAACTCTTTTAAAATAGGTTTTAAAAATTCATTCAAGATCTTTTTGAGTACAGTGCCGTTTACCGTCATGGCCGGTGTTATTGAGGGGTATGTGACCAGATATGCGCTGGAAATGCCTGTTGTTCTCAATCTGATATTTATATTGCTTTCCTTTTCCATCATATCCTTCTATTACCTGGTGTATCCGTACATCGTTCACCGAAAATTGAAAATACCTGCCAATGCAATTTTATAAAACAAGAGACTTCAGTGCACTCATTACAGATACCTTTGGCTTTTTTAAAGAGCATGGCAGAAACTACTTCCGAAACTGGCTTCTGCTGAACGGACCGCTGCTTATCCTCCTGGTGGTGTTATTTATTATTGGTTACAGAGAGCTGTTTTCTCAAATTGCCGGTGCCACGGGAGATGGTAACAGTTTCCTGCTGCAAGAGTATTTTCTGGAAAACCAGCTTGTGCTCAGTCTTTCTTTGGTAGCGGTATTTATAATTTTTCTTGCTGCCAGCATCATTAGCTACACCTTTCCGGTTCTCTATATGAAAAGACTAAGTGAGACGGGAACCACAGATATCAAAGCAGATGAAATCCTGTCTGACCTAAGAAATAACGTCTCCAGGTTCGCCCTGTTTTTCCTGGGCATGCTGTTCGTCATTGCGCCGATTTTTTTAGTGGTTTTTGGTATTTCTTATGCGCTGATGATTATCATCATCGGTTTCTTTATGTTACTGTTTCTGATGCCGCTGGCAATGAATGTGATCAATTTCCTGCTGTTCCACTATTTTAATACAGGACAGGGTTTCTTTGAGTCACTGAGCTATGCTTTTCGCTCCCAGTTCAGCTATGCCAATAACAGAAATAAATCACCATTATGGAAATACTGGGGCTCCACTTTTATAATGTATCTGATCATAAACGTGGTAACTACCGTATTTACGATGATACCAATGCTAATTATGATGTTCCGTATTTTGGCAGCAGCAGATGCCGGCAGTGGGGTAGATCCTCAAAATCCTTTTGGAGGAAGCATGGGAATTATCCTCTTCATAACCTACGGAGTTTCAATCCTGGTATCGTTTATACTGATGAATCTGATCCTGGTTAATGGGGGATTGATGTATTATGACAGCAGGACCGATCTGCACCGCACGGTAGACCTATCTGAAATTGATGCAATAGGACGCGATGAAGGTTAGTTTCATATTCTTTTATGTCTTTTTTACCTTCTCTGCGCTGTCTGCGCAGGAACCGGTCACCGGTAGTACGGAAATTGACTCGATAATTATTGACCGCCGCGCAGGTATTCCTACGGCAGATTCTCTGTTGCGTGGTCAGTCGGTCACCGATAATGTAGTTTTTCCAAAAGAGTTTCCGAAAGATTACAGAAAGAAATATTCAGATCCGGAATTTGATTATTCTTCAGTAAACCCGCGTGAGTCTGTATGGCAGCAATTCCTGAAGAAAATAGACGAAATTTTAGATTATCTTTTTGGAGAAATGAATCCCGGCAAGGCCATGGGAATTACAGGGGTCATTATACGCATCCTGGCCATTGGCCTGATCGCATTTTTGCTCTATTTTTTATTGCGTTTCCTGATTTCAAGGTATGGCATTTTTTATAAGGAGAAAAATCAGAAGGTGATCATTTACGGCACTGAACTGCAGGAGAATATTCATGAAATCAATTTTGAGGAAACCATTCGCAGTTATGAGCTACAGGGCGATTTTCGGTCGGCTGTACGGTACAGATTTTTAAAAGTACTTAAAATGTTGACTGACAGAAATGCAATCCACTGGAATCCGGAAAAAACCAACCGCGACTATGTTTCAGAAATTTCTGATCCTGGGCTTAGGCAGCATTTTACGGACCTGGTTTATATTTTTGATAATGTCTGGTATGGCGAATTCAGCATTGATGAAAGCAACTATAAGCAGTTCAGGGCGAAGTTTGACCTGGTAATTCATTAAAATTGTACCTCAGTTCGCAACTATGAATAAAACTTTTCGGCTTTACGGTATTATTTTCATCATCACTCTTGTGTTGCTGGCACTCCTTCAACTTAATAAACGGGAGGTCACGGACTGGCGTAAGAATTATGACGTTCAGCAGAAATCTCCCTTTGGGATGTATGTTTTCAATAACGAAGCTGATGCACTGTTTAGTAAGAAACTGGTTAGGGTGCAAAATTCGCCCTATAAGTATTACGGAGACAGTATCCATGGTGTTCATAACATTTTTGTCTTCCAGAAGCGTATTGATCAGGAATCGGCAAAGAAAATAATGAATCAGGTGTATAATGGTTCCGATGCAATGATTGTAAGTACTGTATTTCCAGAGCTTTTGGCTGATACCCTGAAATTTAGAACCGGCGAGTATGTGGAACTGCTGGACAGACTTAAACTTACCGACCGGAAATTTAACAGCGATTCACTTCTGTTGGACAAACGTCCTTCCAATCTGGTCTTTGACAGTCCCGATAAAAAAAGTGAAATATTAGGATTTGTAGAATCTGATGAAATGATGCCTTCCGCCAATTTTATAAAAGTGAAATGGGGCCGGGGTCATTTCTATCTTCATTCGGAACCGCTGGCTTTCACCAATTATTATCTGCTTAAACCCGGCTCCGAAGCATATGTTCAGCATGTTTTCTCTTATCTTCCGGACAGGGAAACGCTGTGGTTTACAAAGGCCACTTCCGAATCATCATCGTCGCCGCTTCGCTTTATACTTTCGCAACCGACACTTAAGTATGCCTGGTGGCTGTTTCTTGGCTCGCTGGCAATGTTTGTCATTTTCAATGTGAAGCGGCGGCAGCGTGTCATACCTGTTATACATCCGCTACAGAACAAATCTGTTGAGTTTGTAAAAAGCATAGGTAATCTGTACCTGCAGGAAGGCGATTTTCACGATATGATGGCCAAGAAAGCCCAGTATTTCCTGAACAAAGTACGAACTGACCTTCTGCTTGATACAAAGGTTTTAGATGAGCATTTTACCAAAAAACTCTCTCTTAAAACGGGCAATGACCTCACAGAAGTGGAGGAGGCTGTGGTGCTAATCAGTAAAGCCCAGGATCCTTCCGCAAATGTTACAAAGGAGGAACTTATACGAATGAATTCCTTACTGGATAACTTGTTGAGATAAGCGGAAAACTTTTTTACAAAAACAAACTAGATATATTTACCTACATGCAAAATACAGATATGAATAATACGCCTGAGTCCCCGGCAGAATTCCGTCCGAGGATAGACCTTCAGCATTTGCACCATAGTGTGAATTTGGTTAAAGATGAAATTGGAAAAGTAATTGTCGGTCAGGAAAGTATGATTGAGCATCTTATAGCCGCACTTCTTGCCAATGGTCATGTACTGATTGAAGGTGTGCCTGGAGTTGCCAAGACAATTACTGCCAAGCTGCTGTCCAAAACAATTGATGTAGATTTCAGCCGGATACAGTTTACACCGGATCTCATGCCTTCTGATATTTTGGGCTCGTCTGTCTTCAACGCAAAAACCACCGAGTTTGAGTTCAGGAAAGGGCCCATTTTCTCCAGTTTCATTCTGATAGATGAGATTAACCGCTCACCGGCCAAGACACAGTCGGCTCTGTTTGAGGTGATGGAGGAAAGGCAGATTACGATGGACGGTATCCGTTATGAGATGGAGCAGCCTTTTTTGGTTATAGCTACGCAAAACCCAATCGAACACGAAGGTACTTACCGTTTGCCGGAAGCTCAGCTGGACCGCTTCCTTTTTAAGGTGAATGTGGGCTATCCGGATTTGCAGCAGGAGATAGCAATCATTACAAATGAGCATTCCAACAGACTGGCCGACAAAACAGACGCTGTGGAACAGGTAGTGAGTGCTGCCGAGCTGAAAAGTTTTCAGGAACTGGTACGGAATATCGTTGTGGAAGCTCACCTGCTGGAATACATCGCCAATATAATCGTAAATACACGTGAGAACCCATTCCTGTACCTTGGTGCTTCGCCAAGGGCGGGATTAGCGTTGCTGGCCGCATCCAAGTCATTCGCAGCTATCCGCGGAAGGGACTTTGTAACGCCTGAGGATATAAAAGAAGCAAGTTTTGGAGTGCTCCGTCACAGAGTGATGGTATCGCCTGAGCGTGAAATGGAGGGTCTGACAGCAGATGAGATTGTGAGGCAGATACTGGAATCCATTGAGATCCCCAGATAAACCCGTTGAATATAATTATAAACTATATCTAGCCTGTCAGGAGAAATGAAGAACCTTTATATCAATACCCGTTTTTATATGGCACTCCTGGCTGTGGGATCACTTTATGTACTGGCGTTTTTTTTGCCTCTACTGCTCTGGTTCGCTCATGCCTTGCTTATAGCTTGTATATTGGCACTGGCCAGCGATATCTTTTTGCTTTTTGCAAAAGAAAATGCGGTGGTTGGTCACCGAACCCTTCCTGAAAAACTTTCCAATGGCGACCGGAATGAGATAAGAGTTAGTGTAAAGAATAATTATCCCGTTGCTGTGAGTGTGAATATCATTGACGAAATCCCTTTTCAGTTTCAGAAACGGGATTTCCTGCTAACTAAAAGTATGAAAGCGGGCGAAGATGTGACCTTTCAGTATCCACTAGTTCCCAAAGTCCGTGGTTCCTACCATTTCGGCAAACTTAATGTGTATGTAAAATCGGTACTGGGACTTGTTTCCAGAAGGTTTAAGTTTCAGGACGGAGACTCGCTTCCATGTTACCCTTCATTTATCCATTTGCGGAAATATGAACTGATGGCTCTCCAGAATGAGTTCATGATGGGAGGGCTTAAAAAAATCCGTAAGCTTGGCCATACTATGGAATTTGAGCAGATTAAGGATTATGTTCCGGGTGATGATATCCGGACCATTAACTGGAAGGCTACCGGAAAGCGAAACCAGCTGATGGTAAATCAGTATCAGGACGAAAAATCACAGCGGATATTTTTGATGATTGATAAGGGAAGAACAATGCAGATGCCTTTTAACGGGCTTAGTCCGCTGGATTATTCCGTAAATGCTGTCATGGCGCTCAGTCATATCATTCTGAAAAAAAATGACCGGGCAGGGCTTATGACTTTCAGCCGTAAAACGGAAAACAAAGTAGCAGCCGACAATAAATCCGGGCAGTTGCGTAAAATATCGGAAGCACTGTATCAAATCGAGACTGACTTCTTTGAAAGTGATTTCAGCAGATTGTATCAGGATGTAAAGTTTACCGTAGGGCAGCGTAGTCTGATCCTGCTTTTTACCAATTTTGAAACGTTGGATGCAGTTAACCGGCAAATGAAATACCTGCGGGGGATCGCCAAAAATCATTTACTTGTAGTGGTTTTTTTCCGGAACTCCGAACTGCATGACCTTATCCAGACAAATCCTGAAAATATGAAGGATGTTTATGACCAGATCATTGCAGAAAAACTGGAATTCGAAAAGAAACTGATTATGCAGGAACTGAGAAAATATGGTATATATTCCGTTTATACTCTTCCTGAAAATCTTAATATAGAGGTAATTAATAAATATCTGGAGATAAAGGCCAGAGGACTTCTTTAGCAATAGAAATTATAATGAAGATAAGATTAAACAGAATTAACGAAGATTATCTATTTGAATGTACCAATGCAGCAGGAAACACGATTCTTTTGGACAATACTTCGCAACCCGATGCGAAAGGTGTTTCACCCATGGAGAGTTTGCTTATGGCCGTAGCGGCCTGCAGCGGAATAGACATGGTAAGCATTCTGAAAAAGCAAAGGCAGGAAATCACGGACTTCTCTGCTGAGGTAGAAGGTGAACGAATTCAGGTTGATGAGGCTAAGCCCTTCAAAGACATCAAGGTGAAATTTATGCTGGAAGGTATTATAGATCCGGCCAAAGCATTGCGGGCAGCAGAACTCTCCTTTCAGAAATACTGCTCGGTTTCCAAAACCCTGGAGCCTAATGTGACTGTGACCTACGAAGTCACCGTAAACGGAGAAGCGGTTTAGAAATTACTGGCCTCAGGAAAATTTTCCTTTTGGTGTGCGCGTAGGCTGCAGGAGCTTTGCTACTGTAGCGGTCCAGCCGGTTTGATGTGATGCACCGATGCCTTTACCGGTATCACCGTTAAAATATTCGTGGAAAAGCATATAATCCCGGAAATGCTCGTTGTGGTTCATTAGAGGGTCGCCACCATTGAAGGGGCGTTCACCTCTCTCATCCCTTTTGAAGATGGAGCAGAGGCGGCGGCTGAGGTCCGTGGTCACAAAGTCCAGATTGCGCATCTCGCCACTATTTGCGGGATATTCAATCTGCAGACTCTCACCATAATAGTAAAAGAAGCGCTGCAGGCTTTCCACAATGAGGAAATTTATAGGAAACCAAATCGGTCCCCGCCAGTTGCTGTTGCCGCCAAACATGCGGCTGTCACTTTCAGCGGGCGTGTAACGCACTGTGAAATCCTGACCGTCTACAGTAAATTTAAATGGCTCTTCAGCATAAACCTTAGACATAGAACGGATTCCGAAATCGGAAAGGAATTCATTTTCATCAGCCATCCTTTTCAGGATTCGTGTAAGTCTGGTCTTACGCAGGATGCTCATTAGGTGTTTGCCGCCCTGTCCCTCTACCTCCCAATGGGACACGAGGTTTGCAAGCTGAGGTTTGTTTTTCAGGATCCAGTCCATTCTTTTTGTGAAGTTGGGCAGTTTCTCCAGAATCTCATGATCTATTATCTCTACGGCGAACATTGGTATTAAACCTACAATACTTCTTAACTGCAGAGAAATGGAGTCGCCGTCATTGAGTTGCAGTACGTCGTAGAAGAAGCCGTCCTCCTCATTCCAGAGGCCGCCTTTGGCATCGCCTATATTCTCCATAGCTTCGGCGATGTAGAGGTAATGCTCAAAAAACTTTATGGCCATATCCTCATACACCGGATTATGCAGCGAAAGTTCCATTGAGATCCGCATCATATTGAGCGCAAACATTGCCATCCAGCTGGTACCGTCGGCCTGTTCCAGATGGTCACCGTTCTTAAAGACCATGTTTCTGTCGAAGGCTCCAATATTATCAAGACCCAGAAATCCTCCCCCAAATACATTATTGCCGTTTTTATCCTTCCTGTTTACCCACCACGTAAAATTGAGCAGCAATTTCTGAAACACACTTTCAAGAAACGGGACGTCGGGACGGCCGTTTATTTTTTCATCGATCTTATAAACGCGGAAAGTAGACCATGCGTGTACGGGCGGATTTACATCACTGAAAATCCCACTCATAGGCAGGCAGTTGGCCGTTAGGATGGATATACCATTCCTTGGTGAGCAGGCGAAGCTGGTCTTTTGCGAACTGCGGATCAATAAGCGCAAAGGGCACACAGTGAAATGCAAGATCCCAGGTTGCGAACCACGGGTATTCCCATTTGTCCGGCATGGAGATAATGTCCTTGTTCTGCATGTGTTCCCATTCGCGGTTCCTCACATGAGCTTTAAAATCGCGGTTTGCTTCAAGCTTAGGATCTCCTTTCAGCCATTTGGAAACATTATAATGGTAGAACTGTTTGTTCCACAGAAGTCCTGCAAAAGCCTGCCGCTGTATGTTTTTTTCGTCTTCGTCGGGAATTTCGCACTGAAATATGCTGTAATACTCATCGGCCTCAAGTTTACGCTGCTGCATTAACTCATCAAAACCGTAAAACGCATCTTCCATTTCATGCGGACTAAGCCGGAAATCAAAGGTCCTACTTTCACCCGCTTCCAATTCAGTATTTACAAGGAAACAGGCTTTCGTTCCGGTTTTGTCAGGATTTACAGCATCTTCCTTTCCATGAACCAGAAAGTCGTTGATGCCGTCTTTAAAATATTTCGCCTCTGAATTCGTTCCCGGAATTTTACTGCCGTTGGTTTCATTACCGCAGAACAGGATATTCCAATTTGGATCGCGGGCATACAGTCTTTTAATACTTATGCTGTCATGGTTGATTTCTATACTTCCCGGTGCGCCTGCCCTTAACTCCGGTTCATAAGTACCGTTGCCCCAGGCCCAATTATTCCGGTACCATACTGTTGGAAGGATTACAAGTGCGGCCTTTGAATTGCTGCGGTTTATGGCCGTAAGCCGGATAAGGAAGTCATTCTTATCTGTCTTTGCATATTCTATAAACAGATCAAAATAGGCGTCGTTATCAAAAATACCTGTTTCTGTCAGTTCAAATTCAGGTTCATTTTTGCTTCTACGGGCGTTTTCAGCAATGAGATGCTCATAAGGAAACGCATTTATGGGATACTTGTAAAGCATCTTCATATAGGAATGCGTGGGAGTATTATCAAGGTAAAAGTAGATTTCCTTTACATCCTCCCCATGATTGCCTTCATGATTGCTGAGACCAAAGAACCGTTCTTTTATGACTTTATCCTTTGTGTTCCAGAATGAGAAAGCAAAGCAGAGCCTTTGTTTATGATCACAGATTCCTGCAATACCGTCTTCGCTCCAGCGATAGGTGCGGCTTAGGGCATCCATGTAGGTTGTGTAGCCCCACGCATTGCCGGTGGCACTGTAATCTTCGCGTACAGTACCCCACTGTCTGTTACTAACATAAGGTCCCCACTTTTTCCATTCCGGATTTTGTAATCTCTCCTTTTCAGCATTCATTAGTCAACATTTTACCTAACGAAGATAATTTTTTTTATAAAAGACCATTCCGTGCAGGATGCGGATTTTGTTACAGGATAGGATGGGTTTTAAATTGCTTTTCAGAATCAAACAGAAACCTGTAAGTAGCAAGTTTTCTTGTTACTACTGTATCCAGTGCCTCAGCTATTTTAATCATTTTTGGATTAAAGTCGCCAATCCACTGAAGTTCCGTAGTTTCAAAATCGGTATGCGTTCGCAGGTGCTGGGTGCCCTCCCATATCATATAGCCATCTATTCCTGTTCTTTGCCATTCCGGCACGACCCCGAAAACGATTCCTACCATTTTTGTGTTTTTTCTGAACCGCTTGAACCAAAGAAATTTTATTTTTTCAAATAAACCGAATTTTCCGTTCAGGTATTTAAACCATTGGTTCATATCAGGAATATTCATCCAAACAGCGATCGGTTTTTCATTCTCATACACAAACCAGGAAATATGTTCGTTTATAACTGGCTTCATGCTTTTAAACATCTCCAGGGTTTTCTTATACTCCAAAACTTTGCCGTCCCCATGGCTGGCCCACGCACGGTTATAGACTTCTGTGAAATCTGCGGCAAATTTTTCCAGCGTATTCTTTTTAAGCGGCCGGGCGGTAATGGCTGGATTTCTGGAATGTTTGCTGTGCAATATACGGAATACGCGGGAAACTTCGCCATGTACAGGCCTGCTGTAACAGAGCTGGTTATAGTAGATTTTGAAGCCGTAATTTTCAAAAAGTGTGGAATAATAAGGTGCATTATAATTCATGCCGTACAGTGGTTCTGTAAAGCCGTCTGTAAGCACTCCCCAGAATTTATCCCTTTCGCCGAAATTTATTGAACCGTCCATAGCTTCCATTCCACGTTCGGTCAGCCACTTTCGGCAATGATCAAAAATAAAGTCAGCGGTCTCCTGACTATTTATAGAGTCGAAGAATCCTAAGCCACCAGTTGGCTGTTCATTTTCATATTTTGGATTTACGAATACTGCCACACGGCCTACCGTTTCATCATTACTGTTGCGGAAGAGAAAACGCTCACATTTGCCAGAAGCAAACAGTTTGTTTGTAAGGGGGTCAAAAACCTCTTCCACATCTTTGTCCAGAGGTCGGATGTATTGGGGATCGTCTTTGTAAAGATGTGCAGGGAAATCAAGAAACTCCCTTTTCTCCTTTGCGCCCGTGACGGGTACAACTTTCAGCATAAAATCTTTTTAGTTAAGCGAATGTAATATTTTTTGAGTTGATTTTAAAATAGTAAGAAAATTTAAATCCTTAATTTTGCCTTATATAACTGGACTATGAACGATTTGAGTGATAATGATGATGATATTTTTTCGGGACGCGAGCATACACCGCTGCGGGACGATGCTTTTGAAAAATCTCCGGAAGAAAAGGTGGAGATAATCAAGCACCATTTTCATCAGATTATGGAAACTTTGGGGATGGATATGACTGATGATTCGCTGAAGGATTCGCCTGGCCGTGTGGCAAAGATGTATGTAAATGAAATCTTTGGTGGCCTTTTGCCGGAAAACAGACCCGGAATCTCCACTTTCTCCAATAAATACAAATACCGCCAGATGCTGGTGGAAAAGGATATCACCGTGTATTCATTTTGCGAACACCATTTTTTGCCAATCATTGGTAAGGCTCATGTGGCTTATATCTCTAACGGTGAAGTAATTGGCCTATCCAAAATAAACAGGATAGTGGATTATTATGCCAAGCGCCCGCAGGTTCAGGAACGTCTGACGATGCAGATTGTATCAGCTCTCAAGGAAGGGTTGGGTACAAAGGATGTGGCATGTATTATTGATGCGAAACACCTGTGCGTGAACTGCCGCGGTATTAAGGATACCGCAAGTTCAACGATTACGGCGGAACTGAGCGGAATTTTCCGTACTAATCCAATCACAAGACAGGAATTCCTGCATTACGTAGGAACGCACGCTAAATTCGACTAATTGCATTTACTGAAATTCAGACACAAATTTAAATGAGAGAACTTAAAGTCTATAACTCTATTACCGGAGCAAAGGAAGTTTTTAAACCAATTCATCAAGGCAATGTCGGTATGTATGTTTGCGGTCCTACCGTTTACAGTAATGTTCATTTGGGTAACGTCCGTACCTTTATGTCCTTCGATTTTATCTACAGATCACTTACCTACTTCGGATATAAGGTGCGTTATGTGCGCAACATAACCGATGCAGGTCACCTTACCGATGACGGTGATGTGAATAATGACCGTTTTGTTAAACAGTCCAGGCTTGAAAAGCTTGAGCCTATGGAGATCGTACAGAAATATACCGTCGACTTTCACAAGGTCCTGGAAACATTCAATCTTTTACCGCCAACCATTGAACCTACGGCAACGGGTCACATCCTGGAGCAGATTCAACTTACGCAGGATCTTATATTAAAAGGTTTCGCTTACGAAAGCAACGGTTCGGTTTATTTTGATGTTCAGGAGTACAACAGCCGGGGTTTGAACTATGGCGAACTTTCCAAACGGAATATTGAAGAGCTTTTTGCCAATACACGTGATCTTGACGGCCAGGGGGAGAAGAAGAATCCACAGGACTTTGCGCTTTGGAAAGCAGCTTCACCTGCACATATTATGCGCTGGAATTCGCCGTGGGGTGCGGGGTTTCCTGGTTGGCACCTGGAGTGTACAGCAATGTCAACTAAGTATTTAGGTGATCAGTTCGATATTCACGGTGGGGGCATGGATCTGAAATTTCCACATCATGAATGTGAAATCGCTCAGGGAAAAGCCTGTAACGGGGTTGCGCCGGTTAATTACTGGATGCACGCCAATATGCTCACAATGAATGCGCAAAGGATGAGTAAATCCACGGGAAACTACATCCTGCCTATGGAATTGGTAAACGGAGACAACGATTTTTTTGAAAAAGCTTTTCATCCAAGTATTGTCCGGTTCAATTTTATGCAGGCACATTACAGAAGCGTTCTGGATATCTCTAATGATGCAATGATTGCCAGCGAGAAGGGGTATAACCGCCTTATGGATGCGTTGTCAATTCTTGAAAATGTCACCACTACTGCGGAAATATCGTCATTTGATCTTGCTCTGTGGAAGGAGAAATGTTTGGAAGCGTTAGCCGATGATTTTAACTCGCCTATACTAATTGCTCATTTGTTTGAAGCTGTGAATTTTATTTTTAAACTGAAAGACGGCAAAGAAACATTAACTGCTGGTCATTTAGAAGATTTGCGAACCTTTATGAATGAAATTGTTTTTGATGTGCTGGGCCTTCAGACAATTGAAGAGAGCGGGAACAGTAAACTGGACGAAACGCTGCAGGTATTGATCGACCTAAGAACACAGGCGAAGAAAGCCAGAAACTTTGAACTGTCAGACCAGATCCGTGACCGTCTTCTCCAAAAAGGGATTCAGTTAAAAGATGGACGGGAAGGAACCACCTATTCTATCATCTGAATTAATATCTGCATAAGTAGTCTCAATACCAAAAAACACCGCGTGCAGCGGTGTTTTTTGATATAAGGATGTATAAGTTGATCATAACAAATGCGGTCAGTATAAAACTTTACGTAAAAACGTATCAGAATATTAAATAAATAGCTAATTTAGTGTGGATTAACATGCAGGTATAATATAAATTTTATTGCTATGAAAAAATCTATCCTAACTTTTGCAGCCCTTTTCACAGGCACATTCGCGTTAGCGCAGAATGACATCTATGCCCTTACAGGCAAATCGCCGCAACAAATCCATTTTAACGATTTACGGTCGCTGAGTGTAGCATCGGATAACGCCGGTAACGTTTTATTGTCTGCGGAGGCAGACGTCAGTGTTTTTTCGCAGAATATTAAATCAGTGGTTAAAGAAAGCCGTCAAACTCAGCATCATGTACAGACTCCGGCCATGGCAGCCCTTGCTTACAGTGGTGGCGAGCTGATCTTTTCGCCCATGTACTCATCTAATGTTTACGTTATGAATGAGAAGAGCGGAAAAATCACACTGGTGGAAAATACGGCTGTAAAAACCTCTGCCTGTGACCTGACGTCGCATATTACCAGAATGACCGCAGGAATTGACGGGCATATTTATGCGCTTAATAATGCGGGTACCCAGCTAGTCAGGATATCAAAGGAAAACGGAATGTATTCCGTGACCGACCTTGGTCTGGTGAAGGATGCATCCACCCGTCCGGAAGAGTCTTTGAGAACCGTTCAGACCGGTTTCGGAGGGGATATGATCGCAGATGCGCAGGGTAATCTCTATGTTTTGTCTGCCTCCGGAAATGTTTTTAAAATCTCAGTAAAGTCCTTATCCTCTGAGTATATCGGTAAAATAGCCGGTTTGCCACAAGGTTACTCGCTGAATGGTGCAGCAGTAAGTGCTGACGGTAATGTAATTGTGGGTAGCGCAAAATCTGAAGGTTTTTACAGAATCAATATTGATGATCTTACAGCCACTGCTGGTAAAAATGAGGTGAAATATCCTGTATACGATCTTGCCAGCGCGCATTTCCTTAAGCAAAGCGGTAAATCAGTGCCCGAAGCGACTTCAGCAGGAATAGAAGTTTATCCTACAAGAATTATTGCCGGAGAACTGAATGTACGAATCACCGATCCATCGGTGACCACGGCGGTTATCGGTTTATACGACAGTTTCGGAACACTGGTGATGTCAAAAACTGTAAAAAATGCACCACGTGCTAACAGTCATCTGCTAAACGTTGGGAAACTGAAACAAGGCCTGTATATTGTTACTGTAGGCGGTGAAAAAGGGGAACAGCTTCACAGTGTCAAAATACTAATCGAGTAACTGGTAACATTTTTTTAAAAGAAGCTTACTTTAAAAAGGCAAATTATCTTTGGAGTTGCCAGGTGTATTTTGCCTTCCCGATTCTTCCCTCATTCTTTCGATAACCAACAGTTTCGGTGAGTGTGGGAAGTTTTTTTTAATGTCTGTTTGGCTGGGAATCGCTGATTTAACAGCAGTTTCCTAACTTGCTGTCTGTAAAATGAGTTTGGATATGAAACTGACCTTTAACCTACACTACAATACAAAATTTGGTGAGAGTCTGCGGATTCGGATTTTCCAAGAGGGTCATGCTGATCAAATTTATCCGTTAACGTATTCCGAAGGTGGAAACTGGACTGTGGACCTGGATTATTTTTCCAGAAAGATATCTTACTGTTATCAGGTTACGTGTGACGGAAAGATTACAGATGAAGAGTTGGTGAATCACTGTTTATCATTTCCACATACAATCAAGGAGTACCGGATCTTTGATTTCTGGAACCTGAAGAATTTCCCTGAGAACTACCTTACCAATAAGGTACTCAAAAACAGACTCGGCGACTTTAAAGCTGAAAAAGTTACTATCCTCAGAAGCCATACCCACTACTTCCGCCTGGAGGCTCCGCTTTACAGTGATTTGTGGCAAGTGGTTATTTGTGGCGCTCCGGAAGAACTCGGTAATTGGGATTATGGTAAAGCTTTACCAATGCGGCAGACAAAATCCGGATTATGGGAAGCTTCAGTGCTTATTGAAGATCATACAGATATACAGTATAAATATGGTATCCGCGATATCCGAACCGGAAATACGGAGTTGGAATGGGGAGCAAACCGTTTTGCTGTTTCTAATGAGGAAGAAGATGTACTCTACACATTATCTGATCACAATTTCAGGTTTAAAAGTCATCAAATGTACCATGCTGCCGGGGTGGCAATTCCTGTGTTTTCCCTCCGCAGTTCCCGTGGATATGGAGTAGGTGAGTTTGCTGATTTAATTGAGTTTGGAAATTGGTCAAGTGCTGTAAATCTTTCGGTTATTCAGGTCCTGCCTATAAATGATACCACTGCGACCCATACATGGACGGACAGTTATCCTTATGCGGCTGTATCCGTTTACGCCCTACATCCTCTATATCTCTCTATTGACCGGTTGCCCTATGGATTATCCGCACCCTTATTGGAAAAGTACGGGGAAGAACGGGCGAAGCTAAACGAGTTACCTTCGGTAGATTATGAGCGTGTAATGCAGGGAAAGTGGTTTTATCTGAAGGAGTTATTCACCGAAAATAAAGAGCAGATTGCAAAAGACCGAAGCTTTAGAAGATTTATCAGAAATAATGAAGAGTGGTTGGTGCCCTACGCTGCGTTCTGTGTACTTCGTGATAAATATGGAACTCCGAATTTCAATCTCTGGAAAACCCACAGGAAGTATATTCCTGGAAAAATTGAACTGAGTTTTACTCCAAAAAGCAAAGACTACGGTTCCTTCCTACTGCACCAATGGATACAGTATGAACTGCACAGACAGCTTACTGAGGCGGTAGATTATCTGCACAGTCTTAGGATTTCCATAAAAGGTGATCTTCCCATTGGGATTTACAGATATTCTGTAGAGGCCTGGACAGAACCGCATCTTTTCGGAATGGATTACCAGGCGGGGGCACCGCCGGATCAGTTCTCGGATCTGGGCCAGAATTGGGAGTTCCCTACCTACAATTGGGAACAGATGAAGTTAGACGGGTACCGTTGGTGGAAAGACAGGTTTAAAGCTCTGGAGAATTACTTCGACGCCATGCGGATTGATCATATTCTGGGTTTTTTCAGGATTTGGCGTATGCCTTCTTCCGCTGTTCAGGGAATTCTGGGTTATTTTTATCCCGCTGTACCTGTTACTGAAGAAGAATTCGGGGCCAGAAATATCCCGTTTGATGAGGTTCGGTACTGTCAGCCGTATATCAATCTGGAGATTCTTGAAGAGATCTTTGGTGAAGGTCTTGGATACATTCAGTCAAAATTTATTACTGAGGCGGGCGGAGGCCACTACATTTTTAAGACCGAATATAATACCCAGCGGAAAATTAAGGAGTATTTTGATGTGTATCCCGACGATGCCTTGCGCGATAAGCTGTACGGTTTATGCGCCAATGTTCTGTTTCTCAAAGAGGAGAAGGATGATGAGACCGTCTATCATCCAAGATTTAATACGGATAAAACCGACAGTTTTAAATATTTAGCTGAAAAGGAGCAAACCGCAGTTTATGAACTGTATCTGGATTACTTCTACAGCCGTCAGGAAGATCTTTGGCATAAAAGTGCCATGGAAAAACTGCCCCAGATCCTTAACTCCACAGAAATGCTTATCTGCGGCGAAGATCTTGGACTTGTGCCCGACTGTGTGCCGGTAGTATTGCAGCAGCTGGGAATTACCGCTCTAAAGGTGCAGCGAATGCCCGCCGATGATATTCCGTTTTACAATCCGAAAAATGCAGGTTATATGAATGTGGTTACTGCCAGTTCCCACGACAGTTCTACACTGCGTCAATGGTGGCAGGAAGACCGTTCGGTGACCGAAAAATATTTCAGGGAACAGCTTATCCAGCGTGGAACCGCACCTTCGGAACTGATGCCGCCATTGGCTGAAATTATAATGAAACAGCATCTCTTTAATGATGCTATGCTGGCCATTTTTCCTCTACAGGAATTTCTGGGTACTGATCAGGAGCTTAAAAATCCTGATCCTGATTCCGAAAGAATTAACGATCCGTCGGTTTTTCCCCACTTCTGGAACTACCGAATGCATCTTGAGATAAATAAATTACAGGAGTCCGAAAAATTTAACAAAAAAATTTCAGACTGGATTGCAGCTTCAAACAGAATATAACGGTATCTGTTTACCAGTATGTTACAATAATTAAAGTGGAAGTTTTATCATATGATTTAACTTCCTTTTTTATTTCCCATCCAACTACAGGTTCAAAGTGCATGAATCCCCTGATGAAAGGGGTTAGCGAAGGTTTAGCTGTAAAATGTGGCATGTTTTTTAATCACATTTAACCGAACAATTAATATATAATTTTAAGATGAAAAAATTACTTTTAGGATTGGCAATGACTGTTGGGACATTGTCTTTCGCGCAATATCAAAGCACCAGCTTCGGAAACGGTGGATACGGAAACTATGACGGATATAATAACTCATATAACAATGATAACTATTACTTCCCGGACGAGTATTATTATGATTTTCCAAAGGATTATTATGCCGAAAATTATTATCAAAGTTATTACAATGACTACAGGAACAGCATTGTGATGATTAACTGGAACGATTTCTTCCGGAGGCACAGACTGTCCTCCTGGCAGGTGCAGCAGATTATGATGCTTAATGACATGTATTCGTCATACGCCAGCTGGAATTCTTATTACAGATATAATCCGGACAGATGGTATTTTGACAGATTCTACTCACTGCAGCAGATTATGGGACCGCAGATTTTCATAGTGTACCAAAACAATTACTACAATGGCTACCATCCTATATCTTATTTCCAGAATTACAGACAGGAATATTATGTGCCCAGATATAGAGTGACGCCCCGCTACAGGAATGTAAACATTAATATTTACAGGTTAGACCGTAACCGTTTTGTAGAAAAGCATGGAAATAAATATGGCTGGAGTGAAACCCGTAATCCCCATAACTCGGCAGGTGTGCGCCAGACTACAGGTCGCAGGGACGGTACGGGTATACAGTCTCAACCTGTCCGTAATAACCCTGCATTGAGAAATGGAAGTCAAAGAGCAGAATCAAGTGTCGCGCCTCGAACCGCCTCGCCCGCAACAGGCGTTAGAAATACTTCTGCACAGCCGGCAGCAGCTCCGCGCGGTGCTGCAAACGGGAGCATCCAGGGACAAAGAACGCCTACACGTGCTATGTCACCAGTAACTGAGGGTACCTCCGGTGGCAGCCGTAATATACCGGCTCAGGCATCGCCATCTGTGCGCAACAGTTCCGGTAATGGACAGAGGGGTGCCAGTCCGAGTCCTTCCGCAAGTTCGGGGAGTCGCGGGCAAAACTCATCTGTTAGAGGTGGCTCCAGATAGTGGATTAAAGTAAATGTCAGGCACAGAGTCTTTATTTTATCAAAAACACATGCGACCCTAATTTATTTTAACAAAATTTAATACAGATACTTTTTAACTTACTGTATTGTTAGGTATCCTAAAGATATAACAGAAGATAATTAATTGATATGAAAAAAATAGTAATAGCAACCTTCCTTAGTTTAGGAACCTTCGCAATGGCGCAGCAAACACCCGCAATGCCGGAGAGCAAAGCGCAGATGGAACAGAAACGTGCAGATATGCAAAAAATCCGCGCACAGAAACAACAGCAGCATCTTGCGGAAATGCAGAAAAACCTAAATCTTAATGTGGAGCAGATGGAAAAAATCCGTGCAATGCAGGAGCGCAGTTTTGCAGAGCATCAGAATCAGATGCAAAAAAGCCGGGAAGTTCAGAAAGACCGTATGCAGGCTATGAAGCTTAAGCAACAGCAGAAGGAAGCTGAGATGAAAGCTATACTTACACCGGAACAGTTTGCTAAGTGGCAGGAATCCAGACAGAAGATGATGGCCGAAAGAAAAGCTAAAATGCAAACGGCAGACGGGATGAAAATGAAAAGAAACGGGATGCATAGAAAAATGGATCTTCAGAAAAAACCATAGTAGTTCATAGTTTTGATTTTTAATGTGAAGAGGGCAGAGGTTATTTATAGCTTCTGCCCTTTTTTTATGGCCACACTTTCCAAATCCCAAATAAATTGCTACTTTTGGAATTAACATAAAATTAAGATTCAAAATGATTAGCGATAAAATAGCCCAGCTTTTAAATGAGCAAATAACCAAGGAACAGTATGCAGCTCAGTATTATCTTTCCATGTCTGCATGGTTTTTTGCGCAGGATTTGGACGGTATTGCCAACTATTTCCGTGTACAGAGTAAGGAGGAACTGATGCATGCAGATAAGATGTTCGATTTTCTGAATGATGTGGGCGCAGAGATAGTAATTGGCGAGATTGCGAAACCACCACATGAGTTTATGAGCCATATTGAAGTCTTCGAGAAGGCACTGGAGCACGAGAAAACGGTGACCCGAAGTATATTCAATATTGTGAAAAACGCAAACGACGAGGGCGATTTTGCTACGGTTTCTTTTCTGCAGTGGTTTATCAATGAACAGGTTGAAGAAGAGGCAAACGCTTCACAGCTGGTAACAAAAATAAAGATGGTACATACTAATCCTTCCGCTCTGTATCTGTTCGATCAGGAACTCAGTCAGCGGGTATTTACGGCAGATCCGGCTAACTAAATACAGACACACAAAATGATGAAAAATATTTTAGGCCTTTGTCTTTCGGCATGGTCTGTCTTAGCGCTTTCCCAAACTTACGGCATAGCCGCTATCCCGGAGCAGTTGCTGAAGAATTCGAATGCCATACTTCGTGAAAGTAGCGAAGCGTATACGCTGAAATCCGTAAACGATCTTGTAATTGAAAGGGATCAGGCGGTTACAATACTGAGTAATGCCGGTGACGAATTTGCGAATGTCTACATTCCGTACAATCCTACCACTAAAATAAGCAATATAAAGGTTGAACTTTACGACGCGGCAGGAAAGCTTACCGGAACATTCAGCAAGAAAGATTTTTCCGATTATACCCACAACCCGAGTGCGGCGCTTTACGTGGATGACAGGATTATGATCCTGCGTCCAACTGCACCGAAATATCCTTTTACAGTCCGCACTACCTACACTACAAATACATCCAATACAGTCTATCTAAGTTCTTTCCGACCTGTAAGCAGCTACGGTATTGCTGTGCAGAATGCAACGTTTACGGTGATAAACACTTCAGGTATTAATGTACGGACAAAAGTTACGGACCGTCCTCTTGCGAAGGTTGCCGAAAACAAAACCGGAAACCGCTGGCAGTACAGTTATAAGAATATTCCTGCTGTACGTGCCGAAGATCTGGCGCCGAGTATAAACAATCTTGTTCCTTATGTAGAATTTTCTCCGGAAAAATTTACGCTTGCAGGCCGTCAGGGTGATATGAGTGACTGGAATGCCTTTGGTAAATGGTATTACTCCCAACTTATAAACCCTGTATCAGAGATTACACCGGAAATACGTGCAGAAGTAGCGGCTCTTAATTTAAGCGGAACGACTTCCCAGAAGGTGAAAACCATTTACCAGTATATGCAGAACAAGACAAGGTATGTACTTATTGCAATGGGAATTGGTGGTTGGCAGCCTATGCCGGCTGCGGAGGTCAGCAAGAAAGGGTATGGCGACTGTAAGGCACTCACCAATTATATGAGGACGCTGCTGGAGGCTGCAGGTATTCCGTCTTATTTCTCGGTGATCTATGATGACCGCTCGGAGATAAGTTTCGACAAAGATTTTCCTAAACTGTCCGGTAATCATGCAATCCTGATGGTGCCTGCTGAAACCGGAACAATATGGCTGGAAAATACGTCTCAGAAACACGCTTTCAATCATCTGAGCTTCACCTCACATCACCGTAACGTACTTGCAGTAAATGAAGACGGAATTAAGATTGTAGATACACCGCGCTACAAACCGGAGCAAAGCAAGGAGATTTTAAGGTCGGAGGTGCAACTTACAGAAAACGGCAGCATGGTTTCCAGATCTACGTTCGAATTTACCGGTGGGCAGTATGACAATAACCTGGGCCTTTTTTCATTAAGCAGCAGTGAACTGGAGCAGGCACTGAAAAGCAGGCATCACAATATCAATACGGTTAAATTAGCGGTACAAAACCTGAAAAATGACCGCGAGTCCGGTAAGGTGATCTACGATATGAATCTGGAAGCTAATAGATTTGCGAAAAAATTGGGAGAAGACCTGTTTTTTCCCGTTATGCCTTATTATCAGGATGTGGTTTATTCTGCCAATGAAGAAAGAACCCTGCCTTTTGAAACCTCATTTCCTTATCAGGACGATTATGAGATTAGATATAAGGCACCGGCCGGTTATAAATTTTCAGATATACCGGAGTCCAAATCCTTCAGCACGGAATTCGGTTCTTACTCCCTGACCTTCACTCCTGAGGGTGAACATTTGAAAGTGAATAGAGTGATCACTGTAAATAAAGGTCAGTATCCAAAGGAAAAGTTTGCAGATTATATTGCCTTCAGAAAAAAAACAGCGAGCATTGACAATACTAAAATACTATTATCAAAATTATGAAGAAAAATTTATTTGTTCTTACCCTTTTTATGTTCGTTTTCGCCAATGCACAGAACAAATTTCGTGAGACTCCCAAGCTCACAACCGAAGATTTGAAGAGTGAAAGATCCAGCAAATTTACCGATGCACCTGCTGAAGTACTTTTCAAATCTTCCCATTTCCTGATTGATTATAATGGGCATATGTATCAGAAAGTTTCTAGGAGAGTTAAAGTTTATAATAAAGATAATGCAGCCGAATATCTTAGTCATGAAATTGCACTGTATGATAACAAGAGAGATCCTCCAGAAACTTTATCAGAGCTGAAAGCATTTACTTACAACTACGAAAATGGGGATATTGTTCCTACTAAAATACCAAGGGATGAGAGGTATAAATCTAAGGAGGACAAGAACTACACAGTAACAAAATTTACATTTCCAAATGTCAAAAACGGATCGGTTGTGGAATATTCTTACATCATTAAGACTCCATTCCTTGGTTCTACTCCCAAAATTTTGATTGAGGAGGCTATTCCCGTGCGATATAGCGAATTCGTACTGGACACTCCTACAATTCTTGCGTATACAATTAATTATAGTGGTACTCTGTCGCCCAGTCAGAGAATTGTGGAGGAAAAACCCATGTTTGGAAAGCCATATCAGACCTACCGTTTTGCTTTTGAAAATATTGCACCCTTCCAAAATGAGAAATATGTTCTCAACAATACAAACTACCGGACTGGCCTTATGGCAGAACTTAATTCTTCGATGATAGATAATAAGTTTACCTCCTATGCAATTTCATGGTCTGATATAAGAAAGAGACTTTATGAGCATTCTAATTTCGGGTTAGAATTAAAGAAACTTAATTCAGTTAAGGACGTCCTTCCTTCCGAAATAAAAACAATACCTGTCGCATTGGAACGTGCGGATGCAATTCTTAAATTCGTCCAGAAAGATTTCACATGGAACGGGGAGAGGTCTGTTTTTACAGATAGAGGAATTAAGAATTTGCTAAGTGCAAAAGTGGGCAATTCCGCGGAGATTAATCTGTTGCTTACCCAATTGCTACAGGATGCAGGTTTAAAGGCCGAGCCGGTAGTGTTAGCTACTGTAGATCAAGGAACTCTTTTATCCTACGCGCCATCTATTTCAAAGTTAAATTATGTTATAGCTGCAGTTTATGTAAATGGTAAAAACCATTTGCTCGATGCAACCCAAAAGCAAAGCGAAATAGACATGATTTCTCCCGACGCATTAAATTATTCCGGCTTTATAATGACGCCAAAAGAAGCTGTTGAAATCAATATGCGATATCCGTACAGGAGTAAAACTATTCTTTCTGTAGATGCTATAATGAATCCGGACGGAACATTCGGCGGTAACTTTAAGGACAGGGATACTAAGCTGTATGCCATGATGGTGAACAGCAGATACAATAGCGATAAAGCTGGTTTTGCCTCTTCTTACAAAGATACTTACAAGTTTCCCATTACCAATCTTAAGCAGGGTGTTCAGGGCAATAATGATTTTGAAACCAGTTTCGATTTCACTTCAGACAGTTTCGTAGATGCTATCGGAAGTAAACTGGTTTTCAATCCACTGCTTTTCCTGTATTCCCAGAATCATAATTTCGATCAGAAAGAACCGCGCAAAGCTCCACTGGAGTTCTATTCCGCTTACGACCGAACCAAAAAGGTAACCATAACGATTCCTGATAACTTTGAATTTCAGAATGTGCCGAAATCCAAGAAGTTCAGAACCGACGACAACGCGCTTCAATATTCCTATGTGGTAACTCAGAACGGCAACAAGCTCACGGTTGAAACTACAGTAAGTATAGACGATTCCGTGTACCCAAAAGAATACTATCCGGCTTTTGTTCAGATATTTAACAATATCACCAAACAGGAAGCACAGGTAGTGACCGTGGTAAAAAAGTAAATACTGATAATAGAAAAAAGCCGGTGAAGCATAAACGCTCACCGGCTTTTTTTATAAATATACTACTGCAGTTTCCACTACCTGCAAATTCAGTGTTTCCAGGACTTTGCGGTAAGTGTCTATCTGGTCCTGATGTTTTTTTCTCTCAACACCTGTTTTGAAATCAACGATAACATACCCTTTTTCGGTTTGTATCAGACGGTCGGGCCGGTACACCTTTGAATCTCCGTTCACGGTAAGCATAATATCCTGCTCGTTAATGATACGCAGGTCCCGCCCGAAATAGTCAGGATATTTTTTAATGATATACAGAACGGAGTTCCTGATGTGTTCCTGTTCTGCAAGGGTTATAATGCCTTCCAGAACGTAAGTTTCCAGTACGGAATCGATATCAAATTCCGAGTTTATTTTGGCCAGAATCTCATGGGTAAATATCCCTGTTCTCACCTTTTCATCTCTGTTCTGGTAGCTTTTTGATGGTGTGGCAATCCTGATGGCAGACGGTGAAGTCGTTTTACGGGTTAGGCCCTGTACCGATTCTGTTTTATAGGCCCTGGCTTTAGCTTTTCCTTTTTTAGTGAAATCGCTGCCGGGGAAACAGTCAAACTCATCTTTATCTTCCGCATTTTTTTGCTGAACAAAATCCAGGATCTCCAGACTGTTGGTTTTCCCTGCTTTTTGGATATATAGATAAAGCTGCTCCACCGGACGCGTTGTAGCCACGTACTGAAGACAGGTTCTGTCTATGCGGTTTTTATAAATATTTTCTTCGTTAAATTTCCTGATATCAGGATCATAAACTTCCAGTTCTTTGCTGAAATGGCTCGTGTTCACCGAATGCAGTCCAAATTCCTTGTCTGTCTCGAACCAGTCATTGAACTTATAGTCACGCTGGCTGTTCACCATCGGATAAAACACCACCGGAAACTCCAGACCTTTTGCTTTGTGGATGGTCATAAGCTGTATTGCATCTACATTGTCCGATGCCTGTATGCTCATATTGCGCGCTTCTTCATTCCAGAATTTTATGAAGTCTTTCAGGCTGGCACCGGAGTTCTGGGTGAAACCGTACAGTACTTCCAGGAAGTTCAGCAGGTAATCCGTTTCCCTGTTGGCAATGGCGAATTCATGCAGATAGTATTCAACAAAATTATACATGTTAAGCCTCGGGAAATCTGTATTATTGAGCTTTAGTCCGTATTTATCCTCTAAATAGGGTTCAATGAGTTCCTTTTCCTTCAGTTTGAGTATCTCTGCCATCTCCTGAGTGAAATCGTGCATTTGGATGCGACCCAGCCTTTGAAGATAAAACATCATCCTCACAGGATTCTGCAGGTTTCGTGGATTTTCTTCCCAACTCAGGTATTCCATCAGCGCGGCCAACGTATCTGAAAGTTCAAGCGTAAGTCCACTCTCCGAAATTGTTTTTATGTTGATTTCCGCGCCTTGATAATTGACCTTAAGTGCACCTAATCTTTCTGAAAAGCTGAATATATCCCTGTTGCCGCGGCATAGGATGGTGATGTCTGAAAAATGGAAGCCGTTATCTGCCAGTTCCTGAATATCCTTTCGCATGCGTTCGGCGGTATCTGTATAAAATTCCTCTTTACGGCCGTTCTCTATAAGGCTGACCTTTACCCGGCCCTCCACGCCTTCCTGATATTGCTGCTGAGCAGATGCGCCGAAGATGTCTTTATGTTCCTCTGCCAGTCCGCAGGATATATAATCATACAGGGCATTATTGAAGATCACGATGTTTTTCGCGCTGCGCCAGTTTTGCTCCAGAATGCGTACTTCGGCCTTTTTGGGTGTGACTTCGCTTTGGTTGATGATGCCCAGCATCAGTTTACTTTCGCCACCCCGAAATCTGTAAATACTTTGCTTTGGGTCTCCCACCACGGTGAATGAAGTTCCGTTTTCGGACACGCTGTGGTCCCGAAGCGGCAGGAAGTTTTGCCACTGCAGTTCCGAGGTATCCTGAAACTCATCAAAAAAATAGTGCTGAAACTGAGTCCCAATTTTCTCATAAATAAATGGCGACGGTTCGTTCTTCAGGTTTTCGTTGATCAGTATGTTGAATTTCGAAAGCAAAACCACGTCATTTTCGGTTTCAATCTTTTCCAGTTCGGTTTGGATATCCCTGTTTACCTTTAGAGGGAGGAGGGCAGCAAGTACTTTTTCTTTTTTTTGGATGATGATGTAATTCCGGATTATCTGGTTTCGCGTCTCAATCAGAAAATCAATGATTTCCTCAATCAGATGTTCCTTAGCTTTTCCCTTACCGGACGCTCCGGAAAGGTATTTGTTAATTTTCTTCTCTTCCGCTTCCGGAGATTCATACAGTTTGGGCGCATCATTGGCAAGATAGGAGTCAAAGAAATACTGAATGCTCTGGTTTCCGCCGCCGGCGAAATCCGAATTATCAAGTCCCTTTTCTTTTATGAGCTGCATTGCGCTGTTTGCAAGCCTTCTGTTCTCTGCTTTCAGTTCGGAAATTTCCTTTCTCAGTTTCTTGGTAGCCGCCCGGTAACTCTCGTTATTGAACTGACTGTTCTGTTTCAGATTGTCGTAATGGATGTCTTTTACAAACTCTTTGGCCGAATTATAAAGGGTACTATTCAGGTTGATGCGTTTCTCATTATCCAGCCCGTAGTTCACATAATCAATCAGGGATTCGGACATTTCCTTATCCTCACCCACCTGATTAAGCAGTTGATCCACAGCTTCTATAAGAAATGGTTCCGCTTGAATCTCCAGGTTGAAATTTTTGGCAAGTCCCAGTTCGTAGGAAAAACTGCGCACCAGTCTGGAATTAAATTTATCAATGGTGCCTATGTTGAGGGTAGAGTAGTTATGAAGTACATAATCGAGCATTTTGCGCGACCTCGCGTGAAGTTCATCCAGTGTGACCTGCTTTCCTTCGTGGACCAATGCCTGCTGCAGCGCCTTAAGTTCGCGACAGTCCTGATAGTCGGCAGCTGCAAAATTTCCAAGCCACGAAAGGATTCTTTCCTTCATTTCGTTTGCGGCCTTATTGGTGAAAGTCAGCGCCAGTATATTTCTTATGGTCCTGTGCTGTTTGGGCTGTCCCAGACAAATCATCAGGAGGCGCTGCACCAGTGTGTAGGTTTTTCCCGAACCTGCTGATGCACTGATTACACTGTAAGAATTCTGCATTATCTGTGGATTATTTCCTGCAATTTAATGAAAATTTCAGTGTAGATTTTAACGCTTTTCAGCTTGATTTAACAAAAACTTTACTGTCATATTTGGCAAAATTGCCAAAAGCTGTTAAGCATTGTTAAACTTAAAACATCAAGGGTTTTTCCGTTTACATTTGAAAGAAAAACCGTGAAGATAAAACTACTCTTTTTTTGCCTGATCAGCGTTGTGATGCTGGATGCCCAAAGCTATGTCTTTGGTAAGGTAACGTCGGAAGACGGTATACAGCTGGCCCAGGTTTCAGTTATAAATATGAGAACTGATGAAAGGTCCGAAACGGACACTGACGGCCAGTTTATGATTCGGGGAGAAAGAGGTGATGAGTTGCGTTTCAGCCGGGCTGGTTATGAACGGGTTACATTAACAGTTGCTGCCGCAAATTTGGAGAAACCGGTCTCAATAGTTTTGCAGAGCATTACGCAGGAGATTGAGGCCGTAAATCTCCGATATCAGGCTACAGGTAATCTCAGGGAAGATGTCAGGCATTTCGGCGACCGAGGAAAAGTAAAGCAACTGAAGGAAGAGGTCTCAGATTATATTTCGCGTAAGTCTTCACGGGAAGTTCTGGCTCCGCGCCATGGTGAATTTGTGCAGCCTGTAGGTCCGGGAATCCCTATAGGAAAGGTAAAAGACCGCTGGGACGATGTGGACCTTATGATTTATCTAATTGAAAGCTTGGGTGAGGATTATTTTACTGAAGAACTTAAAATATCACGTACCGAAATACAGCCGTTTATTTATTACGTTTTTGCTAACTTTGATAGGAAGCAGGCGCTAAAATACGGTGCAGCAGACGGTGCCGTGGTTGCGCGGTTTGTTGATGCTGCCCATAAGCGGATAGACTCATATCATAACCGTACCGCGCCCTCGCACAATATTCCGTAGCGCAGACTTATGAATAATTTAATTAACATCAGATGAATAAAGGAGTACTTTCCGTAGCAATTGCAGCACTTGGATTCGTGCTGGGCCTGTGGTTTTTAGGCAGTGCCATCAAAAACCGAAACAAGGCCGAGAATACAATCTCAGTAACCGGTTTGGGAACCAAGAAATTCACTTCAGATCTTATAACCTGGAGCGGTAATTTTTCCCGAAACAGTTTTGAACTGAAGGCTGCCTATGACGAACTTGCCAATGATAAGCGTGTGATTGAAAATTATCTTGTTTCCAAAGGAATCAGGAAAGAGGAGATGGTTTTTTCTGCTGTGGATATTCAGAAACAGTACAGCTATGGTACGGATGCCAATGGGCGAAGTACGCAAACTTTCGGTGGTTATCAGCTCTCACAGCGGATTTCAATTGACAGTAAAAACGTAGCTCAAATCGAGAATCTCTCGCGAAATATTACCGAAATCATCAACCTTGGAATTGAATTTACCTCCTCCCCACCCAACTATTTTTATACAAAACTTGCAGATGTGAAGCAACAGATGATTGCTGATGCCACTAAAGATGCAAAGGCCAGGGCGGAAAAAATTGCTGAAAACGCCGGAAGTTCCTTAGGCAATCTTAAGAAAGCGACTATGGGCGTAACTCAGATTACCGAGCCCAATTCAACCGAGGAATACTCGTATGGCGGCACGTTTAATACGACATCCCGGGAAAAGGAGGCCAGTATTACAATCAAACTGGAATACGAAGTAGACTGAATTTAAAGAGTAAGATGCGACCCGATCAGCAATAGACGACATCATATATCTCCTCTTTGATCCAGTCTGTCTTTTCCGGCTGCCAGTTGGCAAGCAGCAATAGCTGAAGTGAGTTTTTACCTTCTTCATAACAGGGCTGTACATAATTTTCATCTATGACACTGAACCCGTTTTTGCTGTAGAAAGCAACTCTTCTCACAGCATCATCATTCAAATGTTCCGGTTCCGCTTCCAGCACTATATGAGAATAGGTGCGGAAAAGGTGCGCCAGCATTTCGCTTCCATATTTTAAACTTCTGAATTCAGAAAATATCTCAAAATGTTCAATAAACACGAAATCGGTAAGCTCCCATAATACCAGATAACCAATATTGTCCAGTTCGTTCAGGATAGCGAGCACCTTCACTTTAGGATTTTTGAAGAGTTGCCTGAACTGATCTTCGCTGCGGCGCTCGTCCTCGGGGAAAGTACTGCAGTAGGATTTGTAGATATGTTCAGCACGAAAATCGTCTGCTGCAGAGACCTGAAGGTATTCCATAAAAAATATATGATTTAGGCAAAAGTAATGCAGTGGATTTCACTTTCCATTACATTTACTCTTTCAAAATTTACAGCTTGTGCTTTAGAGATCAAATACGTTGGGCCGGCGCGTAATGAAGATGTCCTTTACCCAAAGAGAGAACGCCAGTATAAGATAAATCAGGAAAAAAATCCCAACAGTAGCGAACGTGGAATAGATGAAGAATACGCGTAACTTGGCGACCGGAATTCCAAGTTTAGAACCCATACGCGTAAGGACCCCAAACCATTCGCGTTCTACATTATGACGTATTTTAGTTATAAATCCCGGTTCGTGCATTCTGTAATTCTATTCCTTTTTCAACAGCTGAAGGCCGATACTGCAATTTAGGCAATTTTTGGTTTCGCAGAAATATTTATGTTGGTAAATATAGGCCTGACTGTCTGCGGCATCTTCAATGACAACACCCAGGGTCTTCCATCCGTCCGTTATACTGTTTTTCTCAGGTGCAAGATTCCGGTACAGACTGATTACGGCCTCCGCAGCATCCTCATCAGAGTTTTTTGTGTAGACATATTTCATTGGTAATACAGCGTTCAGAAGAACAAGGTCAGTAAAATCGCGGGAAAGGTATTTTTCGCCCGTAACCGTACTTTCTTTCCCGAAGTTAAAGCGGATGTCCCAGTACTCGCTTGCTTTTACCCTGCTGAAAATATGATAAAGTTCCGCTGTTCCGGCCGCGGAAATCAGTCGGGAAAAGAGGTTTTGGTTCAGGTGATATAGCGAAGCCAACTGCGACAGTCGTACAGTGGGGAAATTAGGCGGTCTGAGCTTGGAAAATTTAGGATAAAAACGAAGTGGAGGCAGGTTGTATTTAACTTTAATAAAGTCAAACTCACGACGCCATAAACTCATCTGTTCGTCCGCTGGTTTGACCAGCCATCCACACAGACCAAAGAAAAGCGCTTCCAGATGTAAGGGATTCTGACTTAGTTTATTAATCAGCTTGAAGTCAATACTTTCTGCCATTTGTCTGAAATGAAGAGCATTGACTTTAAGGCCAAAAGCATATGCCAGATATTGAAAAAGAACTGCCTCGTAATTGTTTTTGCTGATTTTGAGTGCTTTTTCAATCTCATGAGACTTTATATCCAGTTTCTTCAGCAGCGTTTCATCGGTAAAACCTACCGGGATCCTGCCGGGGTCAAAAATATCTTCGCAAGGTATAAATCGGTTTTCCTTCAGCAGTGATTCATATTTCCAAAGTAAAGTAGAGTCTACATGCGCCTGAAGTTCCAGAGTAGGTACATTTCGGTCATTAAGTTCCTGTATTTCAATATCGTGCACCAGTACAGCATGCAAAATAATATTATCAAACTCGGGATTGCCGGAATGTCGGTGGAAGATCCAATCTGATGATTTAAGATGAAGTTCAATATGGCCATGAAGTTCAAGACCTTTGAATTTTATGCCTGCGTGCAGAAAATCGGGTCCAGAGTCATTGTTCCATCTGCCAAAATCAAAGATTTCGATAGAATTTCCGGACGTATCTTTAAAGTCAAAATTTTTAAAAATCTTGAAGTTCCAAAGGTATTGCAGCAACTTTTCATTCATCAGATTAAGGTTTGATGAGGACACTCGCCAAAAACGCTGCAAGTCCGGAAGTTAAAGCTTCGCTATTGCAGGACCTTTTGCGTATTAAATTTTTTCAGCGTTTCAGCATACATGTCTTCGTACACAGGTAAGATATTTTTAAGGTCAAATCTGATTGCCTGCTGTTTGGCATTATCCTTCATTGTGGCCAGCAGGTTTTCGTCCGACAGCAGTTTAATTGTATAATTGCTCATTGCCTCTACATTTCCAATTTCGGCCATAAACCCGGTCTCGCCCTGAATGTTAACTTCCGGAATGCCACCGGCATTGGAACTGATGACAGGGGTAGAAGCGGCCATTGCTTCCAGTGCCGCCAGTCCGAAACTTTCCTGTTCCGAGGGAAGCAGGAACACATCAGACAGCTGCAGGATTCTGTACAGGTCGTTCACTTTTCCCAGCAGCCGGATTTCTCCGATAAGTTCCGGGTGCTCTTCAAGGAACTGATTTATCTTCTCCATCTCCGGACCTTCACCAATGATGATGAGTTTGGATTTAATGCGCGCATGTACATTTTTAAAAATCTGCAGTACTTCCATAATCCTTTTTACCGGGCGAAGGTTAGAAACATGAATGAGGATTTTCTCCTCGTCCTTTGCAAACTGTTTTCTCTGGCAGGTTTGTACGCCTCCACCAAAATCGGAATTATCTATGAAATTGGTGATGACCTGGATTTCCTTTTTTATGTTGAAGAACTTAAGGGTATCTGCTTTCAGGCTTGCTGATACCGAAGTTACAGCATCCGACTGGTTTATAGAAAACTCAACAGCGTGTTTATAACTTGGGTGCTGACCAACCAGTGTGATGTCTGTACCGTGAAGCGTAGTAACTAACGGGATGTCCCTGCTTTCCTCCTTCAGCATTTGCTTTGCTGTAAATGCCGCGTAGGCATAGGGAATTGCGTAATGGGCATGCAGCAAATCAAGTTTATACAGGTTCACAACCCTATAAATCATAGATGAGAGGGCAATGTCATAAGGCTGATATTCAAAAAGAGGGTAGGTCTCAACGTTTACTTTATGGAAAAATATATTTGGATTGGTAATGTCCAGCCGTGCAGGCAGAGCAGAACTGATAAAGTGCACTTCATAGCCTTTATGTGCCAGAGACATACCAAGTTCGGTAGCCACTATGCCGCTTCCACCATAGGTGGGGTAGCAGAGAATTCCTATTTTCATAATTTTCTTATCTAAGCGGTATTACTCAATTACAGTTTTTTTGTTTGCACTGTGAGTTTTAACAGTTTTTGCAGGCAAATCTATACCCATTCCTGCCTTTAGTTTTTGGTTTACCAAAACAGGAAGTCTTCCGGAGACCTTTGTTTTTCCCATTACTGCCTTTGCAGTTGCTTTCATGGAATCTTCATTGTTTTCGTAGGCAACCAGTACAGTTGGCACCTTCGAAATGTCAACATCCTGCAGTGAATAAGCGGATCCGAAAACGCTTAGGATTACCTGATGGTTTTTATTTATCTCACTTAGCAGCTTTTTACTTTCCGCGGAGATTTTATAGGGTTTATATGCTGTTGAATTATCCTTGTGCAATCCTATAATCACTTTTGAATTGGCAGGGATAGTTGAAGTTTCTGACGGTTTTTTTACAATAACGGTAGTATAAAGATTCAGCTGGTCCACAACAGTTTGAAATGGTGCTTCTTCCAGAGCTACATAATAGTAGGTTGCATTACAGTCCAGCGGAAGCAGTTTTTTTTCGTCCTTCAGCAGGGTAATGGCGTTCGCATACATATTTTGAACAATTTGTGTGTGTTTGCTGTTGTTCAGATCATTATTGATGTTTGCGGGATTTCGCGCTTCGTATTTGTGGAGGCCGAGATAATATTTAGTAAGCAGAATTTTCTTAACGCTTTCCTCAACGCGGTTCTGTGCAATCGCATTTTTGTCTATCGCCGCCTGAATACGCCTTTTGCCTTCTTTTACTCCTTCCGAAAAAAGCATAATGTCGTTACCGGCTTTAAAGGCCAGCGCGTCCAGTTCGCCGGGTTTATATTTTTTAGCCACGGCTCCCATATTAAGTGCATCGGTTATTATTAAACCTTTGTAGCCATATTTTTCCTTTAATATACCGGTAATAATGCTGTGGGAAACTGATGCAGGAACACCTTTCTCTTTTTCAAGAGCCGGCACAAAAAGATGTGCCACCATTACACCGCCGATTCCTCTGTCCATAAGCGCTTTAAAAGGTGCCAGTTCAACGTCGTTAAGCCGCTGCAGATTATGAGAAACTACAGGCAGGTCCAGGTGAGAATCCGTGTTGGTATCCCCATGGCCCGGAAAATGTTTTATAGCGGCAAGTACATTATTGTCCTGCAGTCCTTTTGCATAAGCTTCAGCAGAAAGCACTACATTCTGCACTTCGGATCCAAAACTCCTGTTTCCAATAATAGGATTGTTTGGATTTGTATTCACATCCACCACCGGAGCAAAATCCCAGTTTACGCCCATTCTTTTTGCATCGGAAGCAATCTGGGCTGCCATTTCGGTTATCAGTTTTTTGTCCTGAATGGCACCCAAAGTCATAGCCCATGGAAATTTATGTGCTGCGGCAATACGCTGGTACAGCCCCCATTCCGCATCCATTCCAATCATCATTGGTATTTTGGAGCGAGATTGAAACTCATTCACCAAATTGATATGCTTTTCAGCATCATCCTGCATAAGTATGAGACCGCCCAGTTTTTCATTGATAACCAAATTCCTGACACCATTAATATGCTCTTCGCCTTTATTGTTATATAAAGCTACAATGAAAAGTTGTCCCAGTTTCTCATCCTGTGTAAGGGAGTTGTAAGTGACATTAACCCATTCCATGGCTTTTTCCTCTTCAGCAACCGTAATATTCCCGGGAATATATTGTGCCGAAAGTGAGGAACTGAATACAGTTAGAAAGATGATAATGCTAAGGTAAATCCTGCTCATTTATAGATTTGCTTTCAACAAAAATACAACAAATTGGCTAATGGCGGGACTATGAAACTAAATGGTATATGATTTGATTGTGCCATACCAACAATAAATAATTTAAAATGAAAAAATATTTTTCTCTCCTTCTGATTGCGATTTTCGGTTTAGTTGTAGTAAGCTGCGACAATAGAAATGACGAGCCCGATTATGACACCTACTCTGTTACGTATGATATAAACAATGCCAATTTTGCTTATAATGCGACTGATGGCTACTATATTTCGCGAACATTTGCAACGCCGCTTTTCAATAGCGATGTCGTTTTAGTGTATAGAAAGAGCGGCAGTACCAGCAACGGTTCGCCAGTTTGGCAGCAAATTCCACGAACGCTTTATATCAATGCCACTCAGGAACTGGACTATGATTTTGATTTTACCTCAAATGATGTAATGATATATGCCGGCGGAAATTATGATATTTCTACAACGCCCTCATACCTTAATAATCAGACCTTCAGAATTGTGCAGGTTCCTGCCAGTGCCGGTAAAAACGCAAATGTTGATTTCAGTGACTATAATTCGGTTATCAAGCATTACAATATCGACGATTCTAAAACAATTGAATTAAAATAGTAATTTCCCTAACTATTGCTAATCCCGTAACAGTGTTGCGGGATTTTTGTTTTCATGTTCAACTGATTTCGCCTCTGTTCCAATCTTTGTATCTTTGAAAAAAAAATAATGAGTGTACATATTGCAGCTGCCAAAGGGCAAATCGCAAAGACCGTATTGCAGCCGGGAGATCCGCTGAGAGCAAAATTCATTGCAGATAATTATCTGGATTCTGTAAAACTTGTAAGCCAAACCCGTAATATTTTCTATTATACAGGAACTTATAAAGGAAATGAAATTACCATTGGGGCCAGCGGTATGGGGATTCCCAGCATAGGTATTTATTCTTACGAGCTATATACCGAATACGGGGTAGATACAATCATAAGGATTGGGACCTGTGGTGCTTATTCCACGGACCTTAATCTGTTTGATGTAATCAATGTGGAAAATGCAGCGAGTGAGTCTACTTACGCTAAATACGCATGGGGAATAGAGGAAGAACTGATTCCGCACCAGGGAAATATATTTGAATCAATTAACCAAACCGCTGCCGGACTTGGAAAGACTGTTATTGAGTCAAACATCCATACCAGTGACATTTTCTACAGGAAGGACGCAGCTGTGCCGGCGATCGCGCAAAAACATAAATGTCTGGCTGTGGAAATGGAAGCTTTCGCCCTTTTTGCCAATGCGAAATATCTTGGGAAAAGTGCGGCGACCCTTCTTACAGTTTCAGATATCATCCCAACAAGGGAGCAAATCAGTTCCGATGAGCGTGAAAAAGCTTTAAGGGTTATGATTGAGCTGGCACTTGAATCTGCGGTAAAAGCATAAGCTAAATGTCCGGTTCAAGGTCATCCAGCAAATGACCGAAGAAATCTTTTTTGGTTTTAAGATAGGAACGGCTCATGTCGTGTGCAAGAATTTGAAGTGGTATCCGGCTGTTCAGGCGGATATCACTTTCTTCTACAAAGCGTACCTTGATCGGGTTGTTAGTCAGGAGATTAATTTCTTTTACAGAAAGCAGCTTAAGAATTTCAATCGCTACCCCAAAATCGCGGTCGTCTGCCGGCAGTCCCAATTCCAGGTTAGCCTGCACTGTGTCCATGCCCTTTTCCTGCAGCGCGTATGCCTTCAGTTTATTGATTATGCCTATATTTCTGCCTTCCTGGCGGAGATATATTATGATGCCTCCGTTAATTTGGATATACTGCATAGCGGCGTCCAGTTGCTGGCCACACTCGCATTTTCGGGAATGAAATACTTCGCCGGTAATGCATTCTGAGTGAAAACGGACATTTACCGGTAGGGAAAAATCGGTGTTCTCGGCTATGATGGCCATATGTGGCATCCAGTCCTGATCGTTGTCGGAAAAAGCCATCATCCTGTATTGACCGTATTCGGTTGGGACATTGGCTTCTGCCTGCAATTTCAACATGTGTAAATTATTTATTAAGGCTGAAGTAATGTGGGAGTTTCCAAAATCGTAATATTGGTTTTGATTCTGGTTAGATAACGGTTCAGAACAACATCCTCATCTTTATTCAGATATTTTCTTAGGTTCTGAATTTTTCTGTAACACTTCTCGACATTCCGGTGTGCTTTTTTTTTAGCGGTCAGGTTATAGTCATCATAAGCATAAATATATTCCTGAAGGTACGCTTTCAAAACAGATACTTCCCGGTTTACGGCATCATTTGTAAATCTGGGAAAGGTAGCAATAAGATTTGTGATTTCTGCAGCGTGAATATTCTGCTTTAGATTTGCGCCGAATCTTTCCTCAAGTGATCCGGCACTATTCCCCGAAAATGGTGAACCACTTACCGGTGAAGGCGTAAACTTATCTGTAGCGCAGGAAGATAACAGTGATATCGTAAAAAGAAGAACTATAGAAGGTTTAATCATTATTTGGCCTTTTGATAAAGGACAGGGTTAAGACTTTCATCATTATACATTTTCATCTGCTTATATGTTTTCATCTTTACCTTACCGTTCTCAATGTCCGCTAATAATTGATTTATAGACGTCATCAGGTCTGTTTTCTGCTCCAGCAGAACATCTAATTTAGTTGTACACTTTGCGCGGTGCTCCGGTGTTGCCGACTGTCGTTCAGCTTCCAGATTCATGTGGTAAATCTTAAGAGCCAAAATAGAAAGCCGATCCAGCGCCCATGCCGGTGTTTCTGTATTAATAGTAGCTTCCTTTGCAGGTACAATATCTATAAAATGATTTAAAAACCAGCTGTCCAGATATTCTACCAGGTCTGTCCGCTTCTGGTTAGATGCGTCAATTCTCCTCTTTATAAGCAACGCTTGATCCGGAGTAATGCTTTCGTCCCGGATAATATCTTCTAAATGCCATTGAACGGTGTCAATCCAGTTCTTTGAATACAATAGTTGTTCCAAACTTCCTGCTGGAAAAGGTTGCTTCTGTGGTTCATCTACATGGTCCGTTAGGTGATAGTCTCCAATCGACTGATTGAAGATGTGCCACGCATTTAATGCGAAATCCATAGTTGTGGTGCTTAAACGGTACGGTCTGTATTCTGTGTAGTTTGCTCTGTGGTAGGCTTTTTGTCATCCTCCTTCACAGCATCTTTGAATTCTTTGATTCCCGAGCCCATACCACGCATCAGTTCCGGTATTTTTTTTGCCCCGAACAACACTATAATAATCAGTGCAATGATCAATATCTCTCTAAATCCTAGTCCTCCCATGACATATATATTTTTGCAAAGTTACATTATTTTTTAGTTTACCCAACCTGAGGGATCCACTGGAGTGGTGCCGTTCCAGATCTGGAAATCCAGTGTGTAGGACCCATCAAAATCCTCTGCGATCAGTCCTATAGATGTGCCGGCAGAAACCTGTTGGTTCTGGGATACAGAGACCGTGCTCAGGTTGGAATAAATGGTAAAGTAATTGCCATGTTTAACGATCACGGTTCTCGTACCATCTCCGGAAGCCATCACTTTTGATACAGTTCCCGGAAATATGGCTTTCGCTCCGGTTCCCTTTGAAACTGCGATTTTTATCCCGTTGTTTTCCTCTACGATGTTTTTGAATACAGGGTGAGGCTGTCTTCCGAAGCGGTGAGTTATCGTACCGTAAGCCGGCATGTTCATTCGCCCGCGGTTTTCGGCAAAGTTACTGGCTGCATTGGAGGATACACCGTAGTTGGTAAGTGCCTTGCTTTCGGCGGCTTTTTTCTCTACATCCGTTTTTCTGGTAAGTTCAGCCTCTGCAGCGCGTGCTGCTGCAAGCTTCTCATTGGCCTCACGGGATTTGATTGCGGCCTCGCGGGATTCTTTTTCTGCCGCTATTTTCCGGGCTTCGTCTTTGGCGCTGGCCTCTGCCTTCGCGGCTTCTTCTGTCCGTTTACGTTCGTCGGCAAGTTTTTTAGCCGCCAGATCTGCAGCTTTCTTTGCCTCTGCTTCTGCGATACGTCTTTCCTTTTCCAGTGCATCGGCTCTGGCCTTATTGTCAGCATCAATTCTGGCTCTTTCGCGTGCGGCCGCTTCTTTAGCCAGACGTATTTTTTCGGCTTCTGCTTTTTTTATTGCTTCTTCATTAGCTTTGGCAATTCTTATTTCTTCTGCAATAATTGCCCTGATTTGACCTTCCAGATTTTTACTTTGGGTTTGTTTCTGTTTAAGTTCCGCACTGAGGTTTACTTCATTTTTCTTGAAGTCCTGAACAAGCTTCTCTTTCTGCTGCTTTTCCGCAGAGATAGTTATAATCTCTTTTTTTTGATTGGAAAGAAGAATTTCTTTCTGCTTTGCCGATTTGGCTTTTTCGGTAATAGTGCGTTCCAAATCTTTTGATGCTTTAGCAATTTTGGCTGCCTGCTTATCCTGGTAATCCGAGTAGAAACGAAGATACTGCACCCTGCGGATAGCCTCACCCAAATTCTTTGATGAAAGTATGAAGGTCACCTTATTTTTAAGATCCCTGTTTTTATAGGCGTTAACCAGTACATTGGCGTAGTTGCGGCGCAGAACTGCCAGTTCACGGTTTTGACGGTTAATTTCCAGTTGACGCAAGTAGATGTCGTCCTCAATGAAACGTTTTTCCTTCTGTGTATTTTGAAATACCTTCTCCCTGAGTTCTATTTTTTTATTCACTCCTTCCAGATAGGCAAGGGATAACTTAGACTCATTTCGGCTTTTTGCAAGCTGAGTATTGATTTGGGCAATCTGTTTTTTTAATTCAGCATTTTGCTTCTGAAGCTGTTCCTTATTTTGGCCAAATGACAGTGCAAAAAGAAGAATTGCGGTAAAAAAACTGATTTTCTTTATCATTTAATTTCGATTTTGGTATAGGTTCCGGGAACGGAAAACGGAGTTTGCATTTTACTATCGTCAAATTTCGTGTTTTCAAGCAATATCTGACCTTCTTTAGAACCTTTTATAAGTATTTTAACGTTTTTTGGCAGTCTGAAATCTTTATAAGAGAGCCAGTCGCTATAGCTTACCTGAAGTTCGTCTGAATTGTTTACATCCTTCAGATAAACATTCATCAAATCGTAATTCTGTGCGTACTGAAGCTCAATTTTGTATTCGCTGGTTTTACCATCCTCAGCCTCAATGACTTGGTTTACCGTAGATGCCATTTTAAAACCCTGCGCATTCTTGGAGAGTCTGAATTCGCGGTCGTTGATCTTCACAAAGGTGCGTCCAAGCAAAAGCCGCTGTAAAGAATTGTAATTGATGAAATTAGTGTTCAGTAAACCGTTAAGGTAGTCGAAATCAGAATCGATAAATGTTTTATCGGTTTTATTGTAGGCTTTGATGCCTTCCGGAGTCGCGACGCCGCGGGCCATACTTATAAAGAATGCGGATAAGTTCATCCATACCTTTTTATTATTTTCAATATAGATGGTAGCATCCAGAGTTGGCAGGTAGCTGGACTGCGTTTCCACATTTACCTTAGTGCTGATTTTGAGCTGATCAAATTTTGGCGGAACCAGAACTTTCTGAAAGAATTTGACATCAGCATCGATGCTTTTATTAACGTCAACAGGTTTTTTGGTTATTGCTGTACTGTCGGATCCTGATGTGTCGTCAATTGCTTTTCTGGCTTTACAGGAAAAAAGCACGATTCCGGTAACTACAAGAAGAAGAAATCTCTTCATAATTGAAAAATTAAGTGGCATAGCGTGAATAAGTTACAATATTAACGCCAAACCACACAAAATATTTGTGTGGTTTGGCGTAGTATATTGCTGATGTTTTATCAGTCCTTGGAAAGGAAATCCAGGACCGAGAAATCGCCTAACGAGATTTCACGTGATACCCCGTGATACTCTGCTGAATTGCCGATCATTGAATTACTAAGGTTACCGTGATTTATTATCGTATTTTCCTGTATAAGGGAGTTGTCAATATTGGAATTAACAATTTTGGTATTATTGCCAATACTCACATTAGGGCCAATCTTTGAATTGGCAATAGTTACATTCTCACCAATGAAACATGGCTGGATGATAAGGCTGGTCTCTATTTTTGCTGATTGTGGATAGATCTTAAACTCCTCCTGTTCGTAGTTCAGGATCTTGCCGTTAGTTTCTACAGTAGCATTTTTGTTTCCGCAGTCCATCCAGTCGTCCACTTTACCCAGAGAGAACTTTGCGCCTTTCTGTCTCAGGTTTTCCAGTGCTGTTGTAAGTTGATATTCACCACCCTGCATAATATCATTGGACATGATATAGTTTATTTCGTCCATCAGCTTCTCGGCAGATTTGAAATAATAAATGCCGATTATGGCAAGATCGGAGACGAACTCTTTAGGTTTTTCCACAAAGTCAGTGATGTATCCCTGATCATCAAGTTTTACCACACCAAAAGCGGATGGATCTTCAACGCTCTTCACCCAGATCACGCCATCGGAATTTTTGTCCAGGTTAAAATCTGCACGGAAAAGTGTATCTGCAAATGCCACCACAACGTCGCCCTGCATGGATGCCTCAGCACATTTAATGGCATGGGCGGTTCCTAAGGGCTGGTCCTGCGTATATATACTTCCTTTTGCACCAAGCTTCTCCGCAATCTTTAGAAGTGAAGCTTCTACTGCAGGTCCAAAATCTCCTATAATGAAGGCAATCTCATCAATCTCTTCACCGGCAACTTTGGCAATATCTTCTACGAGACGCTGCACGATTGGTTTTCCCCCAATTGGAATTAAAGGTTTCGGTACTGTAAGTGTGTGAGGTCTTAATCGGGAACCCCGGCCCGCCATTGGAACGATTATTTTCATGTTTGTTATTAGTTTTTTATCATCATTTAAGGCGAAATCGCTCTTATGTTTTTTATTTCACTGATGTGCTTCCAAAGCCTCCGTTCCCGCGCTCGGTGTCGGCAAGCTCATTAACCTCTTCCCATTCGGCACATTCATGTTTTGCAATAACCATCTGTGCAATACGGTCACCACGTTCAATTGTAAATTCACGGTCAGACAAATTTACTAAAATTACACCTATCTCCCCCCTGTAATCTGCATCTATGGTTCCGGGAGTGTTAAGTACTGTAATTCCGTTTTTAATTGCAAGGCCGCTCCGCGGACGGATCTGAGCCTCATAGCCCTGCGGCAATTCTATGAAAAGTCCGGTAGGAACGAGTTTTCTTTCCAGGGATTTAAATGTCACAGATTCGGGAATATCAGCATATATATCCATTCCGGCGGCACACGGTGTCTGATATTTTGGAAGCTCCAGGCCTGATTTGTTAATGACTTTTATCTTCATTCTATTTACGTTTCAATTTTAAAATAAACTCTTTGTTTTGATACAGCACGATTCCTGTAAACAGGACGAATATAAGGTTCCCGATCCAGAAGTCAGCATTGAAAACCCAATAGGAAACAAAGCTGAAAAGAGTCACCATCACAAGGTAGCCCGTGATTTTGCCTGTCCTGTAAGGAATCGGATAATATTTCTGTCCTAAATAATAGGAAAGTACCATCATCACAAAATACGCGCCCAATGTAGTCCACGCAGAAACCATAAAGCCAAACGATTTCAAAAGAAGGAAATTGAAAAGAATGGTAACAGCTGCACCCGCCCAGGAAATTGCGGTACCAACTTTCGTGCGGTCTGTAACCTTATACCATGTGGACAGGTTGTAATAGATACCGAAGAACAGATTGGCGATTATAATGATGGGAACAATGTCAATGGCTGTCCAGTAGGAACTGTTCGGAATCAGAATAGTTTTCAGCCAGGAAATATTGGCAATGATTCCCATGGCAACCACCGAAGCAAAGACAGTAAAATACTCAGTTACCTTCGCGTAGGTGATCTTTGCATTCTCATTTTGCATCTGCTTGAAGAAGAACGGTTCTATTCCCATCCGGTAAGCAGTTACAAAAAGCGTCATTATAACAGCCAGTTTATAGCATCCACCATAGGCACCGGCATCACCTTCGTCTATCAGGAAGAACTGCATTACCTTGTCAAAATTCTCGTTCACCATAAAGGCAAATCCTGCCAGCATGATGGGCCATGAGTATTTTATCATCCGAAGAAAAAGCTCCTTTACAAATTCGAAACGCACTTTCAGCATCACGGGCAGAAGCAACAGGCAACCGACAAGGCTTCCTATAACATTGCTGTAAAACGGATAGGAAACTTTTTCTTTCAGACCAAAACTGCGCGATAACTCAGATGGGATATACAGGAAAAGTGCAATAACAGCCACCGTTTGTATTAAAGACTGCACTACACGAACAAGTGAGTATTTAACAGGCTTGTTGTGATATCGGAGCCAGGCGAAAGGTATCACACAGAGCGTATCGAAGAAGGCAATCCATGCGAACCACCGTATGTATTCAGGATTTTTCGCAAAGCCCAGACCATTGGCAATAGGCTGACTGAACAGCAGACAACAAGTGAGGAAAAGTGTAGAGGTTCCTGCAAGAAACCAGAAAGATGTATTGAAAGTCTTGTTTTTATTCTCGGCTTCCGACGAGAATCTGAAAAAAGCGGTTTCAAATCCAAAGGTAAGCACGATGTTCACAAAAGAAATCATCGCGTAAAGACTTGTGAACTGCGCAAATTCATCCTTATCTATAAGGGCGATGTAAAGCGGATTTAATGCAAAAATGATGACACGGGGCAAAATAGCCCCAATACCGTAAATGATAGTTTCGCCAAGCAGTTTCTTCAAGAATTATTATTTTATGCAAATGTAAATAAATAGTTTACAGTTCATAGATTCCGCAGGCAAATGACCACTCAGGTTGTATTAAAAAGCTAATTTTACAATTCAAATAAATTCAACTGAAAGCATGAGAATCCTTATAAAGAACGCCCGTATTGTTAATGAGAACCAAATATTGGAAAGTGACCTGCTCATAGAAGATGACCTCATCCTTTCCATTGACAAAAATATCCCAACTGAAAATATTGATACGATACTAGACGCTGCCGGTAAATATCTTCTGCCCGGTGTGATCGATGATCAGGTGCATTTCCGCGAACCCGGACTTACGCATAAAGGCGATATTGAAAGTGAGTCCCGCGCGGCTGTTGCAGGTGGCGTAACCAGTTTTATCGAACAGCCCAACACGGTGCCTAATGCGGTAACTCAGGATTTATTGGAGGACAAATATCAGATTGCAGCCCAAAAATCATTTGCCAACTATTCCTTTATGATGGGTGGTACCAACGATAATCTGGATGAAGTGCTTAAAACCAATCCGCGCAATGTTGCCGGTATCAAACTTTTTCTCGGTTCTTCAACCGGAAATATGCTCGTTGATAATCCGGAGACCCTGGAAAATATCTTCAGCAAGACCAAAATGCTGATCGCAGTACACTGCGAAGACGAGGCTACGATCCGGGCAAATACAGAAATGTACCGTGAACAGTACGGCGACGATATACCTATGGAATATCATCACCTGATCAGAAGCGAAGCGGCCTGCTTTATTTCGTCATCAAAAGCGGTGGAACTGGCCGAAAAGACAGGCGCCAGACTTCATGTCTTCCATGTGTCTACAGCGAAAGAAACCTCACTTTTCAGAAATGATATCCCTTTAAGCGAAAAAAAGATCACTGCGGAGGTCTGCGTTCATCACCTGACTTTCACCAATAGAGATTACGAATCCAAAGGAACACTGATTAAGTGGAATCCCGCCGTTAAAACCAAAGCCGACCGTCAGGGTTTGTGGGATGCTCTTCTGGATGACAGGATTGACGTTATTGCCACAGATCACGCGCCTCATACAATGGAGGAGAAGCAAAATGTATATACCAACGCGCCTTCCGGAGGTCCGCTGGTGCAGCATTCTCTGCCCGTAATGCTTGAGAATTTCCGCAGCGGAAAGATTTCTATTGAAAAGATTGTTGAGAAAATGTGCCACAACCCGGCCATTATTTTCCAGATCGAGAAGCGCGGCTTTATCCGTGAGGGTTACAAAGCCGATCTGGTTTTGGTTGATGATAATTCCGAATGGACAGTTTCAAAAGACAACATCCTTTACAAATGTGGCTGGAGTCCGCTGGAAGGGATGACGTTACATTCTAAAGTAACGCATACATTCATCAACGGGAAATTGGCCTATGAAAACGGGAAGGTAAACGAAGAAAAGTTTGGCGAAAGACTGCTTTTCAATAGATAAGCGTTTTGATCGCCGGAATGGTTTAAAAAATATTTTCAGCAAAATCTTCAGTATTCTGCAACAAAATGATAAACCAATCGTCTAATACAGTATTAACAACAATATATTATGATCAGAAAAAAGTTTTTAATGCTTTTTGCTGTTGGGATTCTCTTCACCGCTCAGGCGCAGGATTACCAGTGGAAGGAAGCTAAGAGTGGTGGTTACACGTATAAATATGTGACCAACGATCCTACGCAGGCCAGATTCTATACCCTGCAGAACGGACTCACCGTAATTCTGAGCCCGACTAAGAAAGACCCCCGAATCCAGGCATACATTGCCACAAAAGCGGGAAGTAAAACAGATCCTGCGACCAACACAGGTCTTGCACACTACCTGGAGCATATGCTTTTCAAAGGAACCGATAAGTACGGTTCCCTGGACTGGGCTAAGGAAAAGGCTGAACTCGACAAAATTGACGCGCTTTATGAGCAGTACAACACTACTAAGGACGAAGTTAAACGTAAAGCCATCTACAAGAAAATTGACTCTGTTTCAGGTGTGGCGGCAAAGTATGCCATTGCCAATGAGTACGACAAGATGATGACCGCAATGGGCGCCCAAGGCACCAATGCGTGGACGAATTTTGAGGAAACCGTTTATACAGACGATGTTCCGTCCAGCTCGCTGGACCGTTACCTTGCTGTTCAGGCAGAAAGGTTCAGAAATCCGGTGCTTAGGATTTTCCATACAGAACTGGAAGCCGTGTATGAAGAGAAAAACAGAACTTTGGATACCGACAGCAGAAAGGTTTTCGAAACTCTGTTCGCCACATTGTTCAAAAACCACAACTACGGTAAGCAAACCACAATCGGAACCGTTGAGCATTTAAAGAACCCATCTCTTGTGGAGATCCGCAAATACTTCAACAATTACTATGTTCCTAATAACATGGGAGTTATCCTTTCAGGTGATTTTAATCCTGATGATGCCATTGCGAAAATAGACCGGGCTTTCTCTTACATGAAGAACAAGCCGGTTCCGAAATATACCTTCCAGCCGGAACAGGCCATGACGGCTCCTATCATTAAGGAAATTGTAGGTCCTGATGCCGAAAACCTTACAATAGGATACCGTTTGCCAGGGAACAAGGATAAAGATGTTTTGCTTGCAGATTTGGTGGGATCTATCCTGACCAACGGAAAAGCCGGACTTTTGGATCTTAACCTGGTTAAGAAGCAGAAACTTCTTCGTGCAAGTGCATTTACTTACACACTGCAGGATCACGGAATCCTTTATCTTTCAGCCGCGCCAACTACCGGTCAGACTTTGGAAGAAGTTCAGACTTTAGTTCTCAGCGAAATCGAAAATCTGAAAAAAGGAAATTTCGATGCTGATCTGATTCCTTCTATTGTAAATAACATCAAGAAAGAGAAAATCCAGAGTCTGGAACGTTATGGCGACCGCGCGTCTATGCTGCAAAGCGCCTTCAACGCAGAACTGGACTGGAAAGATCAGGTAGCGTATGTAGATGATATCTCCAAAATAAAAAAAGAAGATGTTGTAGCCTTCGCCAATAAATATTTCGGAAATAATTATGTGGCCATCTTAAAGAAAAAAGGGGAGAACAAGAACCCTCAGAAAATTGAAAAGCCATCCATTACGCCTGTTGAAACAAACCCGGACAAACAGTCTGCGTTTGTAAAAATGGTGAATGAAATGCCGTCTACACCTTCTGAACCGGTATTTTTAGATTTTAATAAGGACATCCAGAAATCTAAACTTGGTAAGGCGGAAGTTCTTTACGTACCGAATACTGAAAACCAGCTTTTCAGACTGAGATACCGTTACAAAGTAGGAACACTTAATGATCCTAAACAGTCACTGGCTTCTCAGTACCTTCAGTTCCTTGGGACGGATAAGAAATCTTCAGAAGAAATTTTCAAGGAGTTCTACAAAATCGCTTCAAGCTTCAATGTATCTACAGGTGAAGAATATACAATGGTAACCATCGAAGGCCTGCAGGAGAATTTTGATAAAGCCGTTAAGCTTTATGAAGATCTTGTAATGAACGCGAAACCGGACGAAACCGCTCTTGCGGCGCTAAAAGCACGTATCGCGAAGTCCAGAAAAGATGCGAAAGCCAACAAAGGCGCCATCCTGCAGGGACTTACCAGCTACGCGATGTACGGCCCGAAGAATAAATTCAACAACACCCTTTCCGATGCGGAAATCAACGCGGTTACTGCGCAGGAATTGGTGGACAGGATGAAGAACCTGAACAACTACGAGCAGACTGTAATCTATTATGGTCCGGAACCGATTAAAAATCTGACAGCCAAACTGGGAACCATGCACAAAGTGCCGGCAACCTTTGCCTCGGCAGGCCCGCTGAAGACTTTCAAACAGCTTCCGCAGACCAAGACTCAGGTGCTGTTCACCGATTATGATATGGTGCAGGCCGAAACCCGTTGGATTCGCAATACAGACACCTACGATGCGGCAAAAACACCTATGGTAATGGTTTTCAATAACTATTTCGGTGGCGGTATGGGTTCTGTGGTTTTCCAGACCATTCGTGAGAGCAAGGCTTTGGCCTACAGTACTTACGGGTATTATGTGCAGCCTTCCAAGAAAGACGACCAGTATTATATGATGAGTTATGTGGGCAGCCAGGCCGATAAGTTTGGTGATGCGGTAGGAGCGATGAACGAACTTCTGACCACCATGCCTCAGCTTCCGGTAAACCTGGATCTGGCCAAGAATTCGGTGAAAAAGGACATCCAGACTGAAAGAGTAGTGCAGGACGATATCATCTTCCGCTATCTGGCCGCACAGCAGCTCGGTTTGAAAGACGATATCCGCAAGCAGCTTTACACCAATGTGGACAGGATCACGATGAACGACCTTCAGAAATTCCATGCGACCAATATTTCAGGCAAACCTTACACGTATGCGTTGGTAGCTTCTGAAAAGAACTTGAAAATGGACGATCTTAAAAAGATTGGCGAGGTGAAGAAAATTACCCTGGAAGAACTTTTCGGGTACTAAACCTTATAGAATATTGCTTATAGAAACTGCTCCGGATTGGAGCAGTTTTTTTGTGTGATTGCGGGAAACGTAAAGTTGTCATTGCGGGGAGGAGGTACGACGACGAAGTAATCCTCAGGTTAAATTCTAAAAGACAACTCCAAAGACTGCTGAAAAAGCTACCACAGGTTCCATTCAACGGGCTTTCATTGTTGGCTTTTCAAGCCCAACGAAAGCTTAGTTATTAGCAGGAGTGCTATTTTTGGTTTATTAAGCTTTGTATTTCATCAGTTAGCTCTTTATTCTTTTTTTGAAGCTCAATTTCAGATTTGTCAATTTCCTCTAAAAATTCAGCACATAATTTTTCAGTAAAATAATACATAAGATTTATTATGTCCATAAATTTTAAAACCATCTCTTTTTCACGTTCCAAATCTAAGTTCAACATCATTTTATGTATTACGATTGGATTCTTGTCATAATGGATTGATAAATCTCTTGTTGTTTTTATATCTTCAAAATTAAAATCAAGAAAATCATTAAGTTGTTTGGTTATTTCATCATAGTTTTCTTTCAGTATAATAATATCATTGTAAACTATTGGTTTAATGTTCTTTATCCAAAATGAGTTATTTCGATGTTTTAAGATTACGTCTCCTTTTTCATTAGCTTTTGTAAAATTATATATTTTTTTAAATCCCTCATTTACAATTACAATCAGGTTTCTAATTGCAAATTTCTCTTCATATAAGGTTTTTGCATTATTATAGACATTTAGGCTTGAGCAAATATCTGAAAGCAAAAACCCTAAAAACAATCTATATTTTAAGGTTTCAATTAGCGAAGGTAAATATTCTGAATGAAATTTAAATTCAATAAATTTCTCATTTATAACTTCATATCTTTTAATTAAACCTACAGATTGTTCTATATCAGAAACAGTTTCAGTTAACTTATTATGAATTGATTCTTTTAAATTTATAAGATGATCCATTTCTAAAATTTGTACGGAATTCTTTTGTAGCATTTCTGCTAACGGTTTCGGCTTTGCGTTCGGGCCGGTTTCGGAGCACTTCATTGTCAACCGGCACTGAACTTGAATAGATGCACAAAGCTCCAAGTTTGTACGTCAGCCCGCCTGACGCAAAACCCGTGTTAGCAGCCGTTTAAATTATTTCTATCATTGGTCTGTTTAACACTCTTTCTTTGAATGCTGAATATTCTAAAAACTCCTTTTTTGTGTAAATAGTAGCATTTAATTTTAGGTTAAATTCATTTTCAAAGTCTGTCTTCAATTGGTTAATTTCATCAATGAAGTTATCCCAGTTATTCATCATGGGTGTTAGAATTGTTACAATAAATAAATCACAGTCATTTGGTGTCTTTGAGCCTTTTGCTATTGAACCGAAAATGAAACTTATAATTACTTCAGATTTACCTTGAAGTCTATTTGCCAAGAATTTGAGTATCGTTGAACTAATCATTATCTAGTCTTTCTCTTGTTTTAATGGCTTTTATAAAGTCTGGAACGGAATATATCGGAATTTTCTCCATTGAAGAATAATCTTTGCCAGAACTAGTTGCGAAAATCCAAAAGTCAAACACAATTATGTTACAACCTCTTTTAATAGCTTTGTCTATCACTGCCATAGATACTTCATAGTCATCTCTTGTCGGTGCATACGCTTTGTAATGCTTCGTTTTATTATCAGACGATGTATAGTCGAAACTAAACTCTGTGTCGTCTTTAAAAGTCAGATTATTTATTCCTTTGGCTCCTTTTATTGTGCCGGCCATAAATTTTGCGCCCATATTAAGATGTAAGTTTTAATTCAGTTGTTTTCAGCCTTTCATTTATTACATTTCTAAAATGCTCAACATTTCCAACGAAACTTGAAGGATATTTAAATGCTTTATGCAAAGTGTTTGGGTTTATAATAAAGTGTCGATAAGATTCAGAGTGAACTAAATATTGCAGATATAACTCTAAATTATCTTCATTCTCTTTTAGATGTGAAAACTGCTGTATTACATTTTCTATTTTTTGATTATTGGGTATTATGACATTCTCTACAAGTTTTCTCCAAACCTGGGCTGCCTCTGTTTCCAATATCCCACTATCTTGAGGGAATGTATGTGGTCCGTATGAATTGAATATTGATGAATTGCTTTTTAATGTCGTGTATATTGGATCATAGAACTTTTCTAACCGCTCTCTTTCTATCTTGATTTTAGTCGTAATTATGTCTTTTTTGATTGCTTCAGTTGTGTCTCTTCGGATTTTGTATAGGGTTACCAAATTTGAAATGAACAAGACTATTAAAGCTGTAAAAGTGGGTAACCACATTTTCAAGTCAAGATTATTGTCTGGTGCATTTATTGTCGGTATTTGTTTAAAGTAAATAGTGTCTTTTGAATGTATGTGACTTTCTATCGTAGCGTTGTTCTGATGTTTGACAACAGAGTCTTCTTGCCCATATATATTTACGCAATATAGAAGAGTTAGTATTGCTATAATAAATTGTATCTGTCTCATAAATGGCTGCTAGCTCTTATATTTGTACAACAAACTCATCCATATCCCACAAACTCCCGTTGGCTTTGTATAATAAGCGTCATACTTTCACCCGCTAATCTACTCAAAAAACCCACCCACGCAAACACTTCCCGCCAAATGTTTTTACGGAATCTATCATATCTGCAAAATATCATTAATTACACTTAAAATATTCAATTAAAACTTTACCAATTCAGCAATATTTCTTTAATTTTGATAGAGCCCGAAAGCGTAGATGCGCACGCTATTCAGGTTGTTTTCAGCACACAGAGGGGGCGCGGTTGCTGGTTTTCCGGTCTTGCGGAAAACTTCCTGCATTACGGAACAAGCCCAAAGTATAAGCGAGTTTTGAAACGTGGGATTGCCGCGCTGCACTCCGTTCCGCTCGCAATGACTTTGTGCTGTGAGCCAAAAGCCAAAAGCCAGGAGCCAACAGCTATGCATTTTCGATTACCCTTTGCGCGCTTTGTGAAGCCTTTGTGTTCTTTGTGGTTAGATAGAGCCAAGAGCCAGGAACCAAGAGCCAAGAGCCAGGAGTCAAGAGCCAAGAACCAAGAGCCAAGAGCCAAGAATCAGGATTCAAGAATGAAGAACCAGAAAGAACAGTGCATCAATAATCCAAAATCAAAAATCCTGAATCTAACCACCAGTCACTAATCACTAACCACTAACCACTAATCACCAAGCCCTAAATTAATTTGTAACTCGTGGCCACCGCGATGGCCTGCGAAATATTGGGCACCTCCAGCTTTTCGAAGAGTTTCTTTCTGTGAAATTTTACAGTATCCGGAGCTATGCACATTTTGTCGCCGATCTCATTGATAGAAAGACCCTGGGATGCGTACATCAGGATTTCGGTTTCGCGGGAACTCAGGTTTACCTTTTCCCTCGTTTTCCAAACTTCGCTCACTTCATCATACCCATGGATGATATTGCTGCCCTGGCGCTGGATCTGAATATTCCCTGCCTCGGTATTGTTGGAGAGTGAAAAGATGCAGAGCGCCTTCCAGATCTTTCCTTCATCCGTTAAAAATATTGGGGTGTACTTATGGTTAACGAGGATCTTACGCTTCTCCGCGGTGATAAGATGAAAATCGTAAGTGATTGAGTATTGTTTTCTGTCAGCTACCGGGATATCATCGTAGAATTTAAAACCAACTTCATTGATCTTCAGCAGCAGTTCCTGATCTTGGGTGGGAGCGTGATGGATATAGAATTCATATCCCATCGCTACAATTTCCTCCGGAGTCCGTCCGCACAAGAACAAACGGTTGTCGGATACATAGTCAAAACCCTGCTTCAGATAGTCTATGACATACATGCTTTGATAGGTTGTATTCTCAAAAGCTTTCACTACCTGCAGGAAATCCGTAGACTGTGCAGCTTCGGCATCTGTAAGTTCGTTTACTATGTTTTGGGTGAGGAAAAAATCGTCCGCGGCAGGAAATTTCATAAATCAGGGTTAATTAAAAGAACTACCCGCGCGGGTAGTTTCAGGGCGGCCAAATCTACATATTTTTGCTGAGTTATTAATACCGTGTAAAATGATGGTTTTTTTTCTGGAACTGCTCTTATTCATTGCCGGTATTTTGGGTGCGCTTGCATAGCGTACTCCGGTCCCGGGATTACTGACGGACACTAAAAACACATTTCTATATATTACCCACCTGGGTGTACCAAAAGTTTACAGGATAGCCAAGACATCCTGTAAATTTTTTTATGCCTGGACGTCTGTGAGTGTTGCTTGTAGCTGAAAACATCAGATCAGACCGTACGCCGGGATTCTGCAGCAGGAATCCACCTTTTCGCTATTTGCCAAATAGCAGTCTTAAAACCCCGCGCTCAAATTTTCATTAACTTTAAGGCTTAAACTCAACCTCAACCTTAACCTCAACCTTACCCTATGAAATACACAGAACCCATGCTGCGCGAAGGCGCCCTGAAAGATAAAGTAGCCATCGTAACCGGTGGCGGCAGCGGACTTGGCAAGGCCATGACCAAATATTTCCTGGAACTCGGCGCCAAAGTGGTGATCACCTCGCGCAATCTGGAGAAGCTTCAGGCCACAGCTAAAGAACTCGAAGATCAGACGGGCGGGAAAGTCCTCTGCGTAGCCTGCGATGTGCGGAACTGGGATGAGGTGGAAGCCATGAAGGAAGCCGCCGTAAAAGAATTCGGCCAAATCGATATTTTGCTGAACAACGCGGCCGGAAATTTTATTTCACCAACTGAGCGGCTTACCCATTCCGCCTTTGATTCCATTCTGGATATTGTTTTGAAAGGAACCAAAAACTGTACGCTGTCGGTCGGGAAATACTGGATAGAAAATAAGATACCCGGCACCGTGCTGAACATCGTTACGACCTATGCCTGGACGGGCTCTGCCTATGTAGTTCCGTCGGCCTGCGCAAAAGCGGGAGTGCTGGCAATGACCCGCAGCCTTGCGGTGGAGTGGGCCAAGTACAATATCCGTTTCAACGCCATCGCACCCGGACCTTTTCCGACAAAAGGTGCCTGGGACAGGCTGTTGCCGGGTGATCTTCAGGAGAAATTCGATATGCGCAAAAAGGTACCGCTCAGAAGAGTGGGAGAGCATCAGGAACTGGCCAATCTGGCGGCATACCTTGTTTCGGATTATTCCGCCTACATGAACGGCGAAGTAGTTACCATAGATGGCGGAGAGTGGCTGCAGGGTGCCGGTGAATTCAATATGCTGGAAGAAATTCCACAGGAAATGTGGGATATGCTGGAAGCAATGATTAAAGCTAAAAAGTCATCCTAAAATCAGTTGTTACTGAATAAATTCCCGGGCCTGATAGTCCGGTTTTTTTTGCGTAATTTTGATCTGAATCCATAAATATTTAAATGAATTTTTTGGCTCCCTAAATAAAATTCAATAAAAAGGTGTTTTCCCTTAATTGCATTCTTTAATTGTTTCTAATTTTGATATTCAATCCTTAAAAATATCATCATGGAAACTTTAAAATCAATTCTGGAAAAAGACCAGTCCAAAAAAACGAAATCAGAGTTAATTCAGTTGCTCACAGGCATAGAAAGTATTGTGTCACCGGCAGTTTATGAAAAGATCAGTGGCTTAAGTCCCAGCGAACTTCAGGATTTACCGAAAAGAGATATTCTGGAGATCCTTAACAATTTTAAAGATGGCTATGATGCCAAATGGGAAAATGCTGTTGCTAATGTGTCATCCAGTGTTATGAGTGCCGTATTCGGCCAGTTAAGGGCAGATGACAATGCCTTTGCCGCGGCTGCAGTTTCGGACGGTAATTTTGCAGCGGAACTGGGAAGTATTGATTTTGCCAAGATAATCGGCGGTCCGTTGGACGCCTGCGTTTCCGCACAGACTAACGCCTCAGTAAGTACGGTAAGTTTTATAAATGAGGTAGGGTTTGAAACTACTGCTGAAGGTAAGAAGTTACGGATGGCCGAATTTAAATACAAGAAAAATGTGGCCAATCCTGATTTTGATGAAGAGGAGGCTGAAAGTGATTCCAATCCGAAAACAATAGAGCAGGATGTTGAAATCACAGTTCCATTCATTGCACTGCTTAATGTACCTTCTTTTAGAATAGAAAGCTGTGATATTGACTTTAACGTAAAACTTAATTCAACTTTTACACAAAATACACAGACGGAATTTGGAATAAATACCGGTTTCAGTTCGGAATCTTCGGGTCTGGCGAATCTTTTTGCCAAAGTAAAATTTAAAGTCAACGTTTCCATGAAAAGGACCTCCAGTACAGGAGTGAAGATTGAGAAAGAATATTCACTCGGCATAAAAGTACGGGCAACTAATGATGAAATGCCGGCTGGACTGGAAAAAGTACTTGGATTGCTGTCTAACTAGATGATTCCGGAATGATTAAATTATCAGATTATCTGGATTATTTGAATCAGGAAATTATTCAGGCTCGAAAAAAGGCTGATGAAAATGCTGTCCTGGTAGCGAAGCAATATGCACAGCACCCTTATCTTAAGTTTTTTAAGGTTCCGCGTTACTCCATACCGGTTATAAAAATGGATATACCGATTAAAGTTGCGGACATTGATGCCGATTCCAAATTTAATTTCAAGATCGATCCAAAACTGTTCATGGTAGAGGTCAATGAAAAAATTGCTTTGGTGAATAAGGAGAAAAACCTCAGCATCTCACCCATTACAGAGACTCAAACTAAGAATGATGATTTCAAATTGCTCTTTAAAACACTGGAGAACAAAGACCAGCGGTATATTAAGAACCTGAGCACTGTAATCAAGAAACTTGATTTGGCGCCGCAGATTAAATCTTTAAACCTCGAAATCTTTCGTCCGCAGGCCGACGAAGATGAGAATAATGAGCTGGCGCGCATTCTTTCAGAAACCATTGCAAGCAAATACACGCTTGTAGCTTCACGGCTGAATAACCTGTATATAGATCCTGATACCACAAAAGCGGAGGACAAGGACAGGATGTTCATTAACCTCCATGTGGAAATGGAAGAGGAAGGGTTGCGAATTGTAAAGTTTACGAATAAAGAGGGACAGGAAATTGAGGAGATAACCTTTGAGTGATGCAGGATTTTATCCATAATAAAGTAAAGCTTGCGGAAGAAATGCTGGTCCAGTTCAATCAGGTTCAGCGTCTGTATGCCCAGCGGGCTTATGAATTTGACCAAAATTTTGATGATTTCATGAAAGTGCTGCTGCTGCATTATACTCAAAGTGGTGATACCACATCCGAATCAGAGATTCTGCGCCTTTCCAACTCTGTATCACTGGTGAAAAAAGGTTTTAACCCGCTGAAGATGGAGAAAATCACATCGGGAAGGCGTGAGTATTACTTTGGTTTCACATTTTCTGCCATGGAAAGTATACATGCGTTGCTTACCGAGGAGTTCACTCTTCAAATGAAAAAACTGGATGATGCTGCGGAACTTATCTCCAACCTCATCCTGAGTATGCATCAAAATGGAATACTGACTGATAAAAAAATAAAGAATCTAAACTCGGTTGCCAAAATTGAAGCATTCTGGAACAGTATGGTAAATCAGAATGAATCCGTTTCCAGCATTTACAAAAAACTTCGGTTAACCCTTATTTCAGAAGATATTTACCTGCTTACAGAAAAAATTCTTCTGAAGATAATTTAATAACTCACATGGAAAATAAAAAGTTTCTTGTGCTGCTTCAGGACCAAAACGCTTCCGCACTCAAAAAGGTGGAACGTGAATTCAAGGTCAGTTTGACCTCGTCGGAAGAGTTGTCATCTACCAACAAATCTTATAATATCATAAATGCCAATAACGGTGTAGTGTACAAGAATCTTGGTGTGGCAGTAATGGATGAAGTGGATATGGACCAATTGAAATCTGCGGTGAACAATGACCGGAGTCCGGTGGTATATTTCGAAGAAGAGAGGGATTTTTTCGCGGTAAATGAAATGAACCTTATAAATGATCTGAAGGTTAAAGCAGCTGAACTGAGTTCTATGGTCGCGGAACTTGAGAACTTTCTAATCAAAAAGCCACTTGTTCAGGAAGCCCTAACGGAAATGGAATGGGGACTTAAGGCAATCGGTATAGACCGTGCTCAGTTTACCGGCAAGGGAATTGACCTTTGTATTCTGGATACAGGATTTGCCCTGTCTCACCCGGACTTTGCAGACCGCGATATTGTAGGGAAATCATTTGTGCCGGATGAGGTTTGGGAAAAGGATCCCTATGGTCATGGCACACACTGTGCGGGAACGGCTGCGGGAAATGTACGAAGTGATACCGGAAAGCGATATGGAATTGCCAAAGATTGTAATTTGAAGATCGGCAAGGTGCTAAGCAATAAGGGAAAGGGTACAACTTCCGGCATCATTGACGCTATAGATTGGGCACTTGAACATAAATTCAGGATTATTTCCATGTCATTGGCCTCACCTGTCAAGCTTAATGAAAAACCGTCAGCAATTTTTGAGGCGGTTGGCCGCAAAGCAATGGAAAATAACTGCCTCCTAATTGCCGCGGCGGGGAATGACAGTAAAAGACCTGCGGTTCCGGCACCCGTGGCGTCACCTGCTAACTGCGGGTCTATAATGTCTGTAGCGGCAATCGACAGTCAAATGCACATTGCCAACTTTTCCAATGGCGGAATAAATTCTGCCCATGGTGGTAATATCAATGTCTGTGCACCTGGTGTCGATATTTTGAGCGCGCGGCCTGTAAAGGAAGGAGCTAATTCCTTATATACTCTGATGAAAGGTACAAGTATGGCTGCTCCGCATGTTGCTGGCCTTGCCGCTCTTTATATGGAAAAATTCCCCGATTTAAGAGCTGACAAAATATGGGAGTTACTTGAAAGTACTGCGAAGGCAATCCAGAATCTTAAATACCGCGATATCGGCAGCGGCTTAGTTCAGTTTGTACCTTAAATCAATGAAAACCTATCTTGCCATACTCAAATCAAATTTCGACCTTCCGGATGTGAAAAAAAAGCTCATTGAGGAAGGTATGGAATTCGTGAAGTTCTATCCTAAACTAAAAATGGTTAAAATTAAAAGTGACGCAAACCCTACGAAATCCTGCAGTGATATCTTCGACTATGTGGAAAAGGAGAAGGATGACTTCTCTGCCGGGAACCCGTAGGTAAAAGATTTGTGGCAAAATAGTGGTGCTTTACGCATATAAAAAGAGTCCGCTGAAAAATCAGCGGACCCCAAAAACACAAATGATGAAAAAAAATTTCCACTTAAGAACGCAGGGAATTGCTTCAAAGTATGTTAACAGAAGTTAAAGTTTAAATCTCTGTGGGCCGGAATACCAATCCGCTTTCTTCAAAGTAATCCAGAGTGATGCGGTCTCCGTCATTCACTTCGCCGGCAAGCAGGGATTTAGACAGTTTGTTTAATACTTCCTGCTGCAAGACCCTCTTGAGTGGCCGTGCACCAAAGCTTGGATCATAACCTTTATTCATCAGGTAATTAACCGCATCTTCGGTGGCAGTCATGATAATACCCTTTCTTTCCAACATATGGTTGAATCCACGTAACTGATACTGTACAATTTTGCCAATCTCCTTCCGTGTAAGTGGCTGGAATAATACGGTCTCGTCTATTCGGTTCAGGAATTCAGGTCTTAAAGTCTGTTTCAGAAGCGTAAATACTTCATCTTTGGTCTTTGCCACAATCTCATCAACATTATCATCCGTGATATTCTCAAAATTCTCCTGAATCAGATGAGATCCCAGATTGGAAGTCATTATGATGATTGAGTTCTTAAAGTTTACCACACGCCCTTTGTTATCAGTTAGTCTACCGTCATCCAATACCTGAAGCAGGGTGTTGAACACGTCGGGGTGTGCTTTTTCAATCTCATCCAGCAGGACAACTGAGTAAGGACGTCTGCGCACTGCTTCGGTAAGCTGTCCGCCTTCATCGTAACCAACATATCCCGGTGGCGCGCCCACAAGTCGTGACACAGAATGTCTTTCCTGGTATTCACTCATGTCGATACGGGTCATATTGTTTTCGTCGTCAAAAAGATATTCTGCCAGCGCTTTCGCAAGTTCAGTTTTACCCACACCGGTGGTACCCAGGAAGAGAAATGATCCAATAGGCTTTTTCTCGTCATTCAGCCCGGCACGGTTCCTGCGTATAGCATCAGCTACGGATTCTATCGCTTCGTTCTGGCCAACAACCCTTTTATGGAGTTCATCTTCCAGATGCAGAAGTTTTTCCCTTTCGCTTTGGAGCAGTTTGGTCACCGGGATTCCGGTCCACTTGGAAATCACTTCAGAAATATTCTCGGCGGTAACCTCCTCAGTAATAAGCTCGTTCTGGTTATTCTGCATTTCAAGTTCCAGCTTCTCCAGGTCACTTTCCTTTTCCTTGATTTTTCCGTACTGTATCTCGGCTACCTTAGCATAGTCGCCCGCACGGCTGGCTCGCTCGGCTTCAAGTTTTAGTGCTTCAATGTCTTTTTTTATAGTGGTAAGATCTTCAGACTTCTGTTTTTCCTTCAGCCACTTCGCATTGATCTCGTTGCGCTCTTCCGAAATTCTGGATATATCCTCTTTCAGATGGTTAATCTTGATCTCATTACCTTCTCTCGTAATAGCAGCCAGTTCAATTTCCATCTGCATTAGTTTTCGGTCAAGTACGTCCAGCTCCTCCGGTTTGGAATTGATTTCCATCCTGAGCTTGGCAGATGCCTCATCAATCAGGTCAATAGCTTTATCCGGCAGAAAGCGGTCGGAGATATAGCGCTGAGACTGTTCCACGGCGGCAATTATCGCTTCGTCTTTGATTCTTACTTTGTGATGTGCCTCGTATTTGTCTTTGATGCCACGAAGTATGGAAATGGCAGATTCGGTATCCGGTTCTTCAACCATTACCTTTTGGAAACGCCTTTCCAGTGCTTTATCTTTTTCGAAATATTTTTGATACTCATTAAGTGTAGTGGCTCCCACTGCGCGCAGTTCACCTCTGGCAAGAGCCGGTTTCAGGATATTCGCGGCATCCATGGCACCTTCACCTCCACCGGCACCTACAAGAGTATGAATTTCGTCTATGAACAAAATGATTTGTCCGTCCGACTTGATGACTTCATTTACAACGGATTTCAGTCTTTCCTCAAACTCTCCTTTGTATTTCGCCCCTGCGATCAGGGCACCCATATCAAGGGAGTAAAGGGTTTTATCTGCAAGGTTTTCCGGAATATCACCGGAAATAATCCTGTGTGCGATGCCTTCCGCGATTGCGGTTTTACCTACACCCGGCTCTCCGATAAGGATAGGGTTGTTTTTTGTACGTCTGGATAGGATTTGCAGGACCCTCCTGATTTCTTCATCACGTCCGATTACCGGATCAAGTTTGCCCTCTGCAGCGAGTTCATTGAAGTTTTTCGCATACTTGTTCAGGCTTTGGTATGTTTCCTCAGAACTTGCCGAAGTGGCTTTTGATCCTTTTCTTAACTCGTTGATTGCGGACTCCAGACCTTTCTTGGTTACGCCCATATCTTTCAGCATCTTCGCTACCTCGGACCCGCTTTCCAGCAGCGATAACCAAAGATGTTCAATTGTCACAAACTCATCACCCATTTTTTTGGCAATGTTGGGTGCGTCCAGCAGAACTTTGTTCGCGGACTGTGAAAGGTAGATGTTACCGCCCTCCACCTTTGGGAGTTTCTCAAGGGCGACGCGGTTCCTTTCCCTCACGAGTGATAGTTCTGCTTCTGATTTCTTCATCAGGAAATCGGAGATGTTCTCATCCACCTGAAAAATTCCCTCCAGCAGATGCTGAGGTTCAATGCTCTGATTGCCAAACTCCATCGCAATTTGTTGCGCTTTCTGAATGGCTTCCTGTGATTTTACTGTATATTGATTTAGATTCATATTGGTGTGATTTTCAGTTTTTTTTAATTATTAAAGATATCAGGAATTCAGGTTGATGTGAATTCCCGGTATCCATTATCAAGTATTATAATCACATCGAGTAAGTCAAAAACCGTACTTATGCTTCAAACTACTGAAATAATCAGTCATAATTTCCGGATTTAACATTGTGAGACTGTGTTATTTAGGTCATTTTTTCCGATTTGTATATCATCAGAACGAGTTACGGCAGTTGTGGAGCTGGTGATTGTTACCGTTTTTACGCCTTGTAAAAAATAAGTATATTTGTAGAACTCACATATATAGAGTTTTTATAAAAATATGCATCATTTTCATCTGTTAAAAACGGTCCTTGTAAAAAAGGAAACCAATGATTCCATACATATCGCTTTTGAGGTTCCACCGCACCTGCGTCACGAATTTTCATTTAAACAGGGGCAATATATAAATGTCCGCTTTATTTTTGGTGATGACGACCTGAGGAGGTCTTATTCCATTGTAAATGCACCTACTGAGGGGAATTCTCAAATTGAAATATTAGTAAAGCACCTTACTGACGGAAAGGTTTCTACCTTCCTGAATAATGAACTTAAGTTAGGTGACGAGGTCGAAGTTCAGGCTCCAATGGGACATTTTTATACCCATTATCACGCATCTAACGAGAAAACTTACGTGGGACTGGCGGCCGGCAGCGGAATTTCGCCCGTACTCTCTAATCTGAAAGAAGCTCTTTATCAGGAACCGAAAAGTAAAGCGTATCTTTTCTTCAGTAACAGAAGTGTAAATGATATTATTTTCCGCCGGGAATTGGATAATCTTGTTGAGAAATTTCAGGGAAGGCTTCAGGTTATTTATCTGCTCTCCCGTGAGAAGCATTTTGAAGACGAACTTTTTGAGGGTAGAATCTGTGCCGATAAACTGGAGCAGATTTTCAGCCGGTATACCGAGATCCCAGTTCAGGAAGCCACCTATTTTATATGTGGTCCTTCGGAAATGATCAAGGATATTTCAGGTTACCTGAAAAATTCATGTAAAGTGCCGTCGCTACAGATAATGTATGAATATTACGCTGCTCCGGATGATGACGAGAATGCGGAAATGAGTGACGAGTTCAAGGCAATACCGAACCTGGAGAGTATGGTAACTTTAATCATTGATGATGATGAATACTCCTTCCACCTGAATTCGAAGAAAAGAAATATTCTGGATCAGGCCCTGCATGATAATCTGCCTGTGCCCTTTGCCTGTAAAGGTGGTGTATGCTGTACGTGCAAGGCACAGGTGATGGAAGGTGAGGTTTTTATGGAGAAGAATTTTGCCCTTACTGATGATGAGGTGGAGCGTGGGTTTGTGCTTACCTGCCAGTGTCACCCAACTACCAACGTGGTGATGCTGAACTATGATGTTTAATTAGTTGGGACTTTATGTTCCTGTATTAACGATATATTTATTATTATGACTCACTGGAAATTTTCTAAGGCCATCAATGAAAACGAGGAATACAAGGTCGAAGGCCTCAATATATGGAATCATTACTGGCACTGTGTAGACAAAAAGGTGGAAGTAAAAGGGCCGGACAGCGGTAATGTATACTTCTTCAAGGAATACCAGATTGAGGGGAACGGCAAAACAGTCAATTTTGTCGCAGGAGAGTTCATCGACTCTAAAGTCGGGATCTATCTGAAAGACGATTTGCACGACGGCAAATTGTAGAATACCAATTACAGCGCTTACCTATTATTATAAGAAAATGAATCAGGAAAAATTTTTAGAATACGTTCAGGCAGAAAACAAGGTGGAGCCTAAGGATGTGATGCCGGAAGATTACAGAAAACTTCTCGTAAGGCAGATCTCCCAGCACGCTCATTCCGAGATTGTAGGTATGCTGCCGGAAGCTAACTGGATTACAAGAGCTCCTTCTTTACGCAGGAAGATGGCTCTTTTGGCTAAGATTCAGGATGAGGCCGGACATGGCCTGTACCTTTATGCTGCTACAGAAACATTAAATAACGGTGAAATCGCCGCAGACCGCGACAGTACTTATAATGACATGCTTTCGGGGAAAGCAAAATATTCAAGCATCTTTAACTATCCGGCTCTTTCATGGGCCGATATTGGCGCGATTGGCTGGCTGGTAGACGGTGCAGCGATCATGAACCAGGTGATGCTGATGGGTAATTCCTACGGGCCTTATTCCAGAGCCATGGTAAGGATCTGTAAGGAAGAATCCTTCCACCAGAGACAGGGTTACGAGATCCTGATGACGCTTTGCCGTGGAACCAAAGAGCAGAAAGATCTGGCGCAGGAAGCACTGAACCGTTTCTGGTGGCCGGCCTTGATGATGTTCGGACCGAATGACGAAGCTTCGCCAAACTCTCAGAAATCCATGAACTACCGCGTAAAGCGCGAAAGTAACGATGCTTTGAGACAGCGTTTTGTGGATGTAACCGTAGGTCAGGCGGAGTTCCTGGGTCTTAAGATTCCGGACGAAAATCTGAAGTGGAATGAAGAAACACAACATTATGATTTCGGCGAGCTTCCGTGGGATGAATTTATGGAAGTGCTGAAAGGCAACGGACCGTGCAATAAAAAACGCCTGGAAACCAAAAGAAAAGCGCAGCGCGATCATGCCTGGGTGAAGGAAGCGGCTATGGCATTTGCTGCAAATGAAGATAAGAGAAAAGTAAGCTGAGGTTAAAGTCAGCAGGAATATTAAAAACTACGATTGAATAATGAGCAATTTAGAAATGTGGGAGGTATTTATCCAGACCAAACCGGGACTTTCACACAAACACGCAGGTACCGTACAAGCACCTACTGCTGAGATGGCACTTCAGAATGCGAGGGATGTTTATACCCGCAGAATGGAGGGAACTTCCATCTGGGTGGTGCCGAGCAAATATCTGGTAACATCCGAAGGCGTGGACAAAGAAGCCTTCTTTGATCCGGCAGATGACAAACTTTACCGTCATCCAACCTTCTACGCTATTCCAAACGATGTGAAAAATATGTAAAACAGAGATGAGATATCAGACACCAGATATCAGATTATAGACCACTTGTTTTATATTCTGATGTCTGAAATCTGAAATCTGCCCTCTGAAATCTATACCAATGAATCCACTTTACAATTATACCATAAAACTGGCCGATGATACCCTGATTTTTGGGCAGCGGCTGGGCGAACTTTGCGGTCAGGGACCTTATCTGGAAGAAGATATTGCACTTACAAATATCGCACTGGACTACCTGGGACAAAGCAGCAATTTTTTCAAATATGCGGCACAGGTACAGGGTGAAAACAGCACCGAAGATGACCTGGCTTTCCTGAGGCTGGAAAAGGATTATCTGAACTGTCAGCTCTCCGAACTTCCAAACGGCGATTATGCCAATACCATCCTGAAAGTGTATTTCTTCTCCTTATATCAGAAGTTACTTTATACGGAACTGATGAAAAGTCCGGACGCTCAATTGGCAGCAATTGCCGAAAAATCTTTGAAAGAAGTAAAATACCACTACACCCATTCTTCAACGTGGGTAAAGATGTTTGCCGGTGGAACTGAGGAAAGCAAAATGCGTTTGGCAGAAGCGGTGGGAAATCTTTGGGAATATACCCAGGGAATGTTTGCGGAAACACTGGGTGAAGACCAGCTTCTTGCCAACAATATTGTTCCCGACTCAAAAATCCTGCATGAAATCTGGACAGGAGCAGTTATCACAGACTTTGAAAACTTCGGAATTCAGCTTCCTGAAAGCACTTTTATGCAGAAAGGCTCGCGCACCGGATACCATACCGAGTATTTCGGGTTTATCCTCTGCGAACTTCAGTATATGCAGCGCACCTATCCGAACTGTACCTGGTAACAGTGATCTGTGAGATATTCTGCGGACCTATTTAATTATGGACAATTTACTTGAAATATTAGCTGAAATCCCGGATCCTGAAATCCCGGTAATCAATATCGTGGAGCTCGGCATTGTGCGGGAGGCAAGGATGATTGCTGAAGATGAGGTGGAAGTTGTAATAACGCCCACTTATTCAGCTTGTCCGGCTATGTTTAATATTGAAGAGGATATTATTAAGCTGTTCCGTGAAAAAGGATTAAGCGCAAAAGTTATTACGAAGATTTCTCCCATCTGGACCACGGACTGGATGACCGACGAGGCACGGGAAAAACTAAGGGTATACGGTATTACCCCACCTGAAAAAGGAGCTGATAAAGATCATCTGAACGTTCCAAAGAAATGCCCGCGATGCGGATCTGCTAACAGTACTCAGATTAGCAGGTTTGGGTCTACGCTGTGCAAGGCCAGTTACCAGTGTAACGACTGTCTGGAGCCGTTTGACTATTTTAAATGTCACTAAATCTTAGTATCTTTAGGGAAATAAAAAAAACTGACTATGTATACCTATTCACAATTTGATGTGGAATCGCATTTTGGAGGCCGGTTAAAGATCGCCTACCTGAACCAGCCTGAAACCATGAACGCACTTACCAAACCCCTATTGGCAGAACTGCGCGATTTTGTAGAGTTTTATAATAAGGATGAAGATACACGCTGCATCGCAATTGCGGGCCGCGGGAAAGCTTTTTCATCAGGTCAGAATCTGGCCGCCATCGATTTTATGAATCCTGAGGTAAATGTACCGCGTGAAGTGGAACGCATAGTTCTGGATTATTACAATCCTCTGGTTATGTCCATCGCTTATGCACGCAAGCCGGTTATTTCGCTCGTAAACGGTCCTGCCGTAGGGGCGGGAGCCATGCTGGCTCTAATTTGTGACTTCTCAGTGGTTTCAGACAGGGCTTATTTTTCACAGGCATTTTCGAACATTGGACTTATCCCGGACACGGGCGGAACTTATTTCCTGCAGAAAGTTCTGGGCAGACAGATGGCACATTATATGGCGTATACAGGAAAAAAACTGAGTGCTGAAGAGGCACACAGACTTGGAATGGTAGCCGAAGTATGGCCGGAAGCAGAATTTGAGGTAAAAGCTATGGAGATGCTTGAAACCATCACTAACCAGCCAACCACTGCACTTTCATTAACAAAAAGAGCTTTGCGTAAATCCTATGATAACAGTTTGAAGGAGCAGCTGGATATTGAAAGCAGATACCAGTCTGCAGCATCGGCTACAGAGGACTTCCGTGAAGGCATACTGGCGTTTTCGGAAAAAAGGAAGCCTGTTTACAAAGGCAAATAGTTTAAAATTTAAAACATTTCAAGATAGTTTTGGTTATTCAAAGCTATCTTTTTACATTAAGGTCTTATGAAACAAATAGGAATAATAGGTTCCGGCACCATGGGAATTGGTATTGCACAGGTCGCCTCTGCTGCCGGCTGCACCGTTTTTCTTTTTGATGCAAATGCTGCTCAAACTGAAAAATCACTTGGTGGTCTGCAAAAAACACTGGCAAGACTAGTTGAAAAGAACAAAATTTCAGCGAAGGATTCCGAAAACATTTTCGGGAGGATAAATTTCTGCCGGGATATTGCTGAATTTAAAGGTTGTGACCTGGTCATTGAAGCGATCATCGAAAATAAGGAGATAAAAACCGGAGTTTTCCGTAAGGTGGAGGAAACAGTTTCCGAAAACTGCGTTATAGCAAGTAATACATCATCTATTTCAATAACATCACTTTCAGCGGAGCTTCAGAAGCCGTCCAGGTTTATCGGCATTCATTTCTTTAATCCTGCGCCTTTAATGCCTTTGGTTGAAGTGATTCCGGGTCTCCTGACAGAAGAAAACCTTCCACAGCAGATGTATGACCTGATGAAATCGTGGGGAAAAGAACCTATAATCGCCAAAGATGTCCCCGGATTCATCGTAAACCGTATTGCCAGGCCTTTTTACGGCGAAGCGCTGCGCATCGTTGAAGAAAATATTGCGACGCCGGAACAGGTGGATGATGCCATGAGAACCTTAGGTAATTTCCGAATGGGACCGTTTGAACTGATGGACCTGATTGGAATTGATGTTAATTTCTCAGTAACTAAAACCGTCTATGCCGATTATTTCTTCGATCCAAAATATAAACCCAGCCTGCTGCAGCAGCGAATGAGCGAAGCCAAACTGCACGGACGCAAAACGGGCCGTGGATTTTATGATTACAGTGAAAATGCGGTAAAACCGGAACCTGTAAAAGAGGATAACCTGTATGCTGAGATCTTTATGAGAATTATCTCAATGCTTATTAACGAAGCTGTTGAAGCCAAACGTTTAGGAATTGCCAGCGATGCCGATCTGGAACTGGCCATGCAGAAGGGCGTAAACTACCCGAAAGGTCTGCTGGCGTGGGGCAGCGAGATTGGCTACCGCTATGTGGGCGCTACATTGCAGAGGCTGTATGAAACCTATCAGGAAGAAAGGTACAGGCAAAGCCCATTGCTTACCAAACTATAAAGCTATGATAACGAACATACTTCTTAAAAGCCTGCGCGGAACCATCACTTTCGGCTTGCTGTTTTTTTTGCTTCAGTTTATTTGGGACGGCTTCAGTATGGAAACGCTGAATTCGGTATTGGAAGACGCTCCGCGGCATCTGTTCATGCTGCTCTTTATTTTTATTACTTTAATACTGCAGAATATCATCAGACAGCAAAGAAAGGTTAAACTACAAAGTGATTTGCGGAAAAAGGTTAACCGCTAGACAACTTGTTACATTGTTAAACTTTTACACAGATAAATTAACTAAAATGACTCCCTTAGAAACCGCACAGTACATGCTTAATCAGGACGAATTCTCAAAATGGATGGGTATAAAACTGGTGGAAGTACGCGAAAAATACTGTCTTCTGGAAATGCCCGTGAAAGCCGAAATGATTAACGGCCTGAAAACCGTACACGGCGGGATTACTTTTTCCCTGGCCGATTCGGCACTCGCATTTTCCAGCAACAACACCAACGAAGCGTCTGTGGCATTGAACTGCGTGATTAATTTTACAAAAGCCGTGCGGATGGGCGATATTCTTACCGCTGAAAGCATCCTTATTTCGGATACACGTAAAACCGGTATTTATGATATATCCATAAAGAATCAGGATCAGGTTTTGGTAGCCTCTTTCCGTGGCACGGTGTATAAAATCGAGAAGAAAGTGACGGACCTTTAACATTAACAGAAAAATGCGCGATCTTAAATTAATGTACTCTACAATTTGTGCAGAGGAAAATGAAATAATAATTAATGACCGGCTGAAATATCAGAAGATATTCTCAATCGTTGCCGGGACAGCTCTTGTGCTGTTTGCACTGACGCATTTAATGATCGGCGGCCTGTCTTTGAGCATCAGTAATCTTTATTATTATTTCTTTTTATTTTGTGGAACTGCCTTCCTGTTGACCAGTTTAGGATTGAACGTGAAAAGCAGGTTTTCAAAAGATGAAATAAAGTCAGTGTACTTTAAAAAGGACATTTTCCGTTATGAGTGGGCTTATCTTTCGCTAAAGGATGGGAGTAAAAGGAAGACGTATTCATTTCCGGATGAAAAGGAAAAGTTGATCAACTTTTTAGATTCCAATAAAATTATTATTCAAAACTGAAAATATATCAAACTGTAAGTGGCAGTTATAAGTCCACCAATCAGCTACAATAAAATATCAATCATGAAACTAAAAAATTATATATACGGCCAGTGGAGCGAAGGTTCCGGCGAAGAAATTCCATTATACAACGCAGTAAACGGTGAATTGGTTGCTATTTCCGATACCGGCGGTATTGATTACCAGCAGGCGCTGGACTACGGACGCACCGTTGGTTATAAAAACCTTTCGTCCATGACCTTTTACGACCGTGGCGAAATGCTGAAGAAGGTCGCTCTTTATCTTCTGGAGAGAAAGAAGAAGTATTATGAGCTTTCTTATAAGACGGGTGCAACACATGCTGATTCGTGGGTGGACATCGAAGGTGGTTTCGGTACGTTCTTCACCTATTCCGGTCTGGCAAAACGGATGTTGCCTAACACGCCGTTCTGGTTGGATGGCGATACGCAGAAGATTTCAGCAAACGGAACGTTCATCGGAACTCATATCCTGACGCCAAGTGAAGGTGTTTCGGTTCAGATCAATGCCTATAATTTTCCGGTATGGGGAATGATGGAAAAACTTTCGACTTCACTTCTGGCTGGTGTTCCAAGTATTGTAAAGCCCGCCACACCGGGATCTTACCTTACCAACGCGGTTTTCACCGATATGATTGAAAGCAGAATTCTGCCTGAAGGTGCCATACAGCTGGTTTGCGGTGAGCCTGGAAATATGCTTGATTATGTTCAGGACGGCGACTCTGTACTTTTTACAGGTTCGGCCAGAACGGGTAAAAAATTGAAATCCCTGCCTTCTGTATCAACCAATGCTGTGCGCTTCAATATGGAAGCCGATTCACTGAACTGCTCCATTTTAGGTTTGGATGCGAAACCCGGCACACCGGAATTTGATCTCTTCATAAAGGAAGTCCGCAATGAGATTACAACCAAGGCGGGTCAGAAATGTACAGCAATCCGCCGTATTATGGTGCCGGAGAATTTGGTTGATGAAGTTCAGAATGCCCTAGGTAAAGCTTTGGACCAGACCAAAATAGGTAATCCGCTGAACCGTGAGACCCGTATGGGTTCTTTAGTTGGCAAACAGCAGTACGAAGAAGTTCTTAAAAATGTTAATCTTCTTAAGGCCGAAACAGAACTTATCTATGACGGGCAGCATGAACTTCTGGATGCCAGTTACGAGTCAGGATCTTTCATGAGTCCGAAAATCTTTTATAACGATAAGCCTTTCGAAAAGAATATCTCTCACGATGTGGAAGCGTTCGGACCTGTTTCTACGCTTATGCCGTACCGCGATGCCGAAGAAGCCGCTGCATTAGCAAAACGCGGAAAAGGAAGTTTGGTGGGTTCCATCGTTTCCAATGACGAAAAATTTGTTGCAGAAACTTCCTGGAAAATGGCTTCGCAGCACGGACGTATTTTCGTCCTGAATCGCGACAGTGCCAAGGAAAGTACCGGTCACGGCTCACCGTTGCCTACACTTATGCACGGCGGACCGGGAAGAGCGGGTGGTGGCGAAGAAATGGGCGGGCTTAACGGTCTGCACTTTTTCCTTCAAAAAACGGCGGTTCAGGGTTCACCGGATATGCTTTCTGCCATTACAAAGGTGTACCAGCAGGGTGCCACGCAGAATTTCTCTGACAGACATCCTTTCAGAAAGTTCTTTGAAGAAGTAGAAATCGGTGATTCGCTGGAAACTGCCGGCAGAACGGTTACTGAAGCCGATATTGTTAATTTTTCCAATGTTTCGTGGGACCACTTCTACGCGCACACTGATTCCACCAGTTTGAACGGAACCATCTTCGACAAAACCGTTGCACATGGATATTTTATCCTTTCAGCGGCAGCAGGTCTGTTTGTTTCCGGCAAAAAAGGGCCGGTAATCGCCAATTACGGACTGGAAAATGCAAGTTTCTTCAAACCTGTATACGCAGGAGATACCATTACTGTTTATCTTACCGCAAAAGAGAAAATAAACAAAGGTGTAAAAGGGCGCAATATCCCGAGCGGCGTAGTAAAGTGGCTTGTTGAAGTTGTGAATCAGCGTGATGAGATAGTATGTGTTGCCACCATCCTTACACTGGTAGCGAAACAGTCGCCGTTTTTGGAGTTGAATGCGAAGGAAATTCAGAAGCGTTTGAACGGATTAGCTGATTGCACCGAAAGAAAGTTCGGAGAAATGACTCCGCAAATGATGGTGGAGCATCTGGAAGAAGTGATGCGCAACGGTTTCAGTAAACTGGATCCCTCAGACTTCCCGGAAATTCCGGCGGAAAAAATGGAATTGCTGCAGGACTGGATTTATACTGACCAAAAGATCAGACCCGGTGCAAAGTATCCAATGCTTGCGGAAGGTGAAATGCCGACCCTCAGATTCAAAAATCTTGCTCAGGCCAAAGAAAACCTTATGCAAACCCTTAAGGAATATCTTATTTACTACCGTGAGAATCCGGACGCGGAACATTTCCATCCGCGTTTCGGAACACTGAACAAAGAAATGATGGAGTTATTCCACAGGAAGCACTTCACGCATCATTTCGAACAGTTCGGATTGTAAAGGGGCGCACAGATTTCACAGATTTGCACAGATATAATTTTTTGCATAGTATTAATTCAAATCGAAATGTATGACAGAAAATGAGATGACATATCTGATTAGAAAGTCAATTTTTGAGGTCTATAATGTGCTCGGTCCTGGATTATTGGAAAGTGTTTATGAAAAGGCGTTAGAGATTGAGCTTGAAAATAACGGTTTAGCACAGGTGCCGCAGTTTCCCATTTCGGTAGATTATAAAGGAATTTCGTTAGGCCTCGGATTTCGGGCAGACATTTTGGTAGAGGAGAAAATCATAATCGAGGTTAAATCAGTGGTAGAATTAGCGCCGGTTCATCATAAACAATTATTAAATTATCTTAAACTAACTAATCTGCATCTAGGTATTTTGGTTAATTTCAACACTGATAATCTGAATGCGGATATTGTCAGAATCATAAACGGTTATGTGTAATAATTATCTGTGTGATCGGTGAAATCTGTGCGCCTTTTATGCACACAGATTTCACAGATTTTCACAGAATCTAAATCATTAAAACTCCATGCAAACGTTCGGCGAAAACAGTGTGATCATTAACAAAATCCGCAACTACCGTGGTTTGCTGGCTCTAGGTTTGCATGTGACTGGAGTCTTTATCAATACGTATGAGACTATGGTATGTTAATAATTATCTGTGTGATCTGTGAAATCTGTGCGCTTTTTATGCACACAGATTTCACAGATTTTCACAGAATCAAAATCATTAAAACTCCATGCAAACGTTCGGCGAAAACAGTGTGATCATTAACAAAATCCGCAACTACCGTGGTTTGCTGGCTATAGGTTTGCATGTGACTGGAGTCTTTATCAATACGTATGAGACTATGGTATGTTAATAATTATCTGTGTGATCTGTGAAATCTGTGCGCTTTTTATGCACACAGATTTCACAGATTTTCACAGAATCAAAATCATTAAAACTCCATGCAAACGTTCGGCGAAAACAGTGTCATCATTAACAAAATCCGCAACTACCGTGGTTTGCTGGCTACAGGTATACATGTGACTGGAGTCTTTATCAAAACGTATGAGACTATGGTATGTTAATAATTATCTGTGTGATCTGTGAAATCTGTGCGGCTTTATGCACACAGATTTCACAGATTTTCACAGAATCTAAATCATTAAAACTCCATGCAAACGTTCGGCGAAAACAGTGTGATCATTAACAAAATCCGCAACTACCGTGGTTTGCTGGCTATAGGTTTGCATGTGACTGGAGTCTTTATCAATACGTATGAGACTATGGTATGTTAATAATTATCTGTGTGATCTGTGAAATCTGTGCGCTTTTTATGCACACAGGTTTCATAAATTTTCACAGAATCAAAATCATTAAAACTCCATGCAAACGTTCGGCGAAAACAGTGTCATCATTAACAAAATCTGCAACTACCGTGGTTTGGTGGCTATAGGTTTGCATTTGACTGGAGTCTTTATCAATACGTATGAGACTATGGTATGTTAATAATTATCTGTGTGATCTGTGAAATCTGTGCGCTTTTTATGCACACAGATTTCACAGATTTTCACAGAATCTAAATCATTAAAACTCCATGCAAACCTTCGGTGAGAAAGTCGTAGAATTCAACAAAAAATTAAAATATACCGGCACACTTCCGGAAGGTTTTGATGTGCTGAACCCTTTTTTCGATAATCCTGAAACGCTGGAGGTTATGACTTCCTTTTACCATAAGTTTTACAGCGATCATTGTTCGAGGAAATTTATCATTGGTATCAATCCCAGCCGGCATGGCGCCGGCGTTACCGGAGTTCCGTTTACGGATACGAAAAGGTTGCAGTCGGTATGTGGGATAGAAATGAAGTCCGCGCATACGCATGAGATTTCATCGGTTTATCTCTATGATGTTATTGAACAGTATGGTGGTGCGGAGCGGTTTTATGCGGATTTTTATATAAATTCGCCGTTTCCTCTGGCTATCATCAGGAAGCAAAAAAATGGAAGTTGGCTGAATGCGAATTATTACGACGACAAGTCACTGTTTGAGGCTGTAAAGAAATTCATGGTTGAAAGCATCAGGAATCATATCAGTTTAGGCCTGGATACTTCGGAAGTGTTTGTTTTGGGAAAGAAAAATGCTGCGTTCATTGAGAAACTCAACAGTGAAAACCATTTTTTCGATAAGTTGACAGTGTTGGAACATCCAAGATACATTCAACAGTACAAAAGCAGGGAGAAACAGTTATACATTGATAAATATTTAATTGCGCTAAATAAAGAATAATGAACAACGGATTTGTAAACCACGAAATCAAGAACAATATTGCCGAAATCACTTTCGGACATCCAAAAAGTAACTCTCTTCCGGGTGAAATCCTGGAAAAACTGGCCCAAACTATTCTGCAAACCGGAAAAGATGCAGCTGTAAAGGCCATCCTACTTAAATCTGACGGAGAGAAAGCCTTCTGCGCCGGTGCCAGCTTCGACGAACTTCTGTCCATTGAAGAGCTTGAAGCTTCTACGAAATTCTTTGGCGGTTTTGCGAAAGTGCTGAACGCAATGCGCAATTGTGGCAAACTGGTAATCGTTCGGGTTCAGGGAAAAACAACCGGTGGTGGAGTAGGAATTGCCTCCGCGGCAGATTACTGTTTTGCTGTTGAGAATGCGGCGATGGCTCTTACAGAACTGAATCTGGGAATCGGACCTTTTGTTATCGGGCCATATGTGGAGAGAAAAATCGGAAAATCTGCATACGCAGCAATGTCAATTGATGCTGATTTCCGCAGCGCAAACTGGTGCGAAAAGCATGATGTTTACCATTCAGTTTCTCCAACGATTGCTGAAATGGATGCAAAACTTGATGAATTTTTGGCTGCGCTTTCGGCTAGAAGTACAGATGCTTTGGCGTTAATCAAGAAAGTATCATGGGAAGGCACCGAACATTTCGAAAGCCTGATGCCGGAAAGAATACACATGAGTGCAAGTCTGATTCTGGAAGATTCAGCCAAACAGAATATTGAAAAAATTAAAGAAAGGTTGCGGGCAAAATAAGACAACGCATTACCATATAATACAAAGAAAGCAAAGATTTCGGTCTTTGCTTTTTCCGTTTATGCCTTCAGCAGATTTATTGAAACAGTCGCCAAATCAGAATCCGGATATTTTTTGAACAGATCTTTATCCACGGTCAGTCCGACTTCATTGCAGATTTTGTGGAAAACATCTACTTCCACAATATACTGATCGGAGAATCCATGGGTAGCATCGTAGGCTGTAGAAGCTGTTTCACCAAGATGTTGACTTGTCAGTTCGGGATTTAGCGTATGAAGTTCAATCACCAGTAAACCGTTCTTTTTAATGTAGGGCAGCCAAAGGTTCAGGTGCTCTTTCAGATTTTCTTCTACAAGCTTATTCGGAATCCTTTTCCCGCGGAAAGCAAAAGCTCCGCTTGAAGTAGAAACTCGATCCGGATTCAAATCCGTGGGATTTTTCCAAATTCTGTTGTGATCCAGAAAGGTGCGGATGTTCACAAGGTCCGACAGGTCTATCTCGTAATTGTCTTTCAGGTCCCGGGCCAACCGGTCAGGATCACCGATATCGCCCCAGATTACCTTTGCCCAGATATCATTGTTGATGAGATTTGCCCGGGTTACATTAAGTGCCGCCTGGTTATAATCGGCGCCAACAAGGAAAAGTGGGTAATCCTCCAGCATTCTGCCACGTAAAGTATGCCTCTCAATAGTTTCGAAAATGTGCTGGATAAAGGCACCGTTGCCACAACCCATATCCAGGATGCCTTTCGGCTGAAGATGGATAGGCTGATTAAAGATCGAAACAATAAAATCTGTCACTACTTTAAAATAAGTGGAATGTGCGCCGCCGCTTCCCCAAACATTCATTTTTCTGTCTACGTGGATTTCGTCCTCGCCTTCAGCAGTTTCGCGCAACTTTTTTGGATCCCCGAAAAGCAGATCTTCCAGTCGGTTAAATAATGGGAGATAAGACACAGTAACACCGTATGAGGCAGCACGGCGAGCGAAATAAAGTCCGCTTTCAGTAAATTTATAGTTCTTGTTATTTTTGGTAAACCATCCCAAGTCAGTCAGGAAATCAAGAATTTTTTCGAAGTTCTCCGGGTTTTTATGAAATTCGACGGCCTGGAATGAGGTTTCCATGAAATATTTATGGAACATACCGTTCATTCCGAGCTGAACAATGATTGGACCTACCAGACAACCTTCGATATGCTTCAAAACCTGTTGCTGAAGTTGCTTTGCTTTTTCGTTTTCGGAAAGTTGAAGTCCAGAATTCTCCCGGAATTCATCAAACAGCTGCACAAGATTGTTGAAGGACTGCGGTTCCAGCTGCTGAAAGTTGAAGCTTGTGGATTCACGCTGAAATGGAATTACTTTTTCATATAGATGAACGAGAGGAAGCAGCTGGTTAGTATGGGCATTTGCAGAAATGGTTACCGTTTCATCTTCACTGTTCAGTCGGTAATCCAGAAATCCCTGTGATGCCAAAACCCGTAATGCCACGTTCAGATAGCCTTCATGTCCGCCTGTTTTGGCCGTAAGTTGCTGCAGTGTTATTGTATTTGTCTCATAGATCAGGTTCAGGATCCGTCTTTTCTGAAGCGCGGCCACCACCGGAGCAGTAACAATTCCGTCAAGGTGTCTGAAAATGGAACTTCGGAGTTCTCTTTTATCCATATTATTTTGTTGAATGATGCTGTTAAATATATGCATATTTTGAATGTCGGCAGATAGTCCCACCATGATTACTTTTAAATTCATCTTATGTTTAAGGTAAAATTTAAAAATAAATAGATTACTGACTCAAATTAATTTTTAACTTTGTAATTCAAAGTGCTTTTTATGGAATCAAAGAATTATCACGAAGACCTGGCTCACATCCGCAGCATGATGGAGCGCAGCTCCCGGTTTATTTCGTTAAGCGGGCTGTCCGGAGTTTTTGCCGGATTGGTGGCATTATTGGGAGCTGTTTATGTCTATTTTGTATTCCAGCGGGAGGGAATCGATTACTTCGATGGGAAAAGAAACGTTTTCAGTGAAGATCTGGTCCGCGAATTAGCAATGATTGGCGCAGCGATACTTGTTCTTGCTGTTTTATCAGGATATATTTTTACGGCCCGGAAGAGTAGGGAGAAAAACCTTCAGATATGGGACCAGACGACAAAAAGACTACTTTTTAATTTTGCCGTTCCTTTGATTACTGGCGGGCTATTCTGTCTTGGGTTGCTCTACCATGAAATCTTTGTCTTTGTGGCACCCACGACCCTGATCTTTTACGGACTTGCTTTGGTTAATGCTTCAAAATACACATTTACAGATATTCAGTATTTAGGTTTGTGCCAAATCGTCCTGGGACTTTTATCTTTCTTTTTCCTGGGCTGGGGTCTTGTGTTCTGGGCATTTGGATTCGGAGTTCTGCATATTGTTTACGGTTTGGTGATGCATAAGAAGTATATGTGAGAAAAGAACCAGGATTAAGACAAAAGTAAAAAGGCAAAAGTAAAAGGTAAGAATGTTGTAATGTACGGTTGGATTAGTTAAAAAGGAAGCACTTTAACATTCACATTTTACATCGGAATAGTATAAATTCTGTTTCGTTAGTAAAGCCTCCGTGATCTCTGTGGTTTAGAAGGTGCAGGAATCAGGAGCCAGAGCCAAGAGCCAGGATCAGGAAACTGGAAGAACAGCAAATAATCAAAAATCAAAAATCCAAAAATTCAAGCAAAGTCCCCAACCCTGTACCTAATTTTAACCTCTAACTTCTAACCTCTAATAATGATAAGTAAACTCAACAAAGAATTTGAAAGCCGCGTCAGACTGGGTATTATGTCCGTTTTGATGGTAAACGACTGGGTTGATTTTACGGAAATGAAAAATTTGCTTGAAATTACCGACGGTAACCTGGCGAGTCACAGCACGGCTTTGGAAAAATCAGAATATATTGAAGTGAAAAAGGAATTTGTAGGCAAGAAACCGAAGACTTCCTATCGCGCAACTGAAACGGGAAAGAAGGCTTTTGGTGAACATCTATCTGCACTGGAAAAGCTACTGGGAAGGTAACCTATATTTTTTTGCTTTTTAGCTTTGAATAACAAAGTACTTTGAATAAAGACAAACTGAGAATAAATGAAATAAATATCAATTCTAATGTAAAAATCTACTTTACAATGAGCTGGAGTATTGGCCTCATGCTATTGCTAGCCAATAAGATGGGCTGGACTGAGGGACTGGAACTGTTAATTTTTACAACAGTAATGAATTTTTTTATAAGTGTTATTGTTTAAATCTTCCTGGTTGCAATGCTGATTACATTCTCCGAAAACAGGATTCAGTTTTTGCATTCGTTGATCCTTCTGCTTTTCAACTTTCCTTTTGTACTGACTTTTTGGTGCATTTTAATCTTAACATACTAATCACAAAATCTGTAATATTATGAAAACACATCAATTGATCCTTCTCACCACTGTACTGTTCGTCACGCTGTTTTATGGCGAAGATATGGGACTAAACTTTGGAATTTTAGGAATTTCCTATGCCTTACTTACGCTTTTCCGAACACCGGAAAGCATCCGTTCACGCCCGTTTCTCATCCTTTTTGTACTGAGCATCCTGTCCAGTGTGGCATTTGCATGGTACGGGGATTTTGCTTCTTTTCTGGCCGTATTTACCTCACTGGCTCTGCTTACATTCAGTTCACGGGACCACAGGTTAAAATCCCTGTTTGTTATTCCCGTTTTCGCTGTAAATTTTATCACCTTTATATACCGCGTCTTTCAGTTTGGCGAATGGCTACCGACCGTAAATACCTCTTCAGCATTTAAAAGACTGATTGCAGTTATTCTGATCCCGGTATTTTTCGTCCTGGCTTTCTTCGGCATCTACTCTTTAGGCAGTACGCACTTTGCGGGAATTTTTGATAATTGGCAATGGGATTTTGATGTCTGGCAGTTTATAGCTCTCAGCGTGTTGGGATTTTTTGTAGCCTTTAACTTCTGGAATTATAAGATTGATAATTTCTTTCCTGCATGGAATAACTATCTGAAGAACGATTTTGATGCCGACCAACAAGCCCAAAAGCCCACCTCGTCATTTCTTGGTATTGATTCCGAAAGGACCAGTGGGGTAATCTCTTTTGCCGCCCTCAATCTACTGCTACTGATTTTCATCGTAACCTTTAATTTTGAACAGTTTTTTGAAACATCCACTTCCGCCAGTGAACTGTCCAGCGAAACACACGACCGGGTGAACGCTGTAATCCTGTCAATAGTAATGGCAGTCGTGGTAATCATGTTCTATTTCAAGGGAAGTTTTAATTTTGACCAGAAAGCCAGACCATTAAAACTTCTTGCGCAAATCTGGCTCACACTTAATATGATTTTAGTGATTTCCGCTATAATCAAGAATTCAGAGTACATTCTTAATCTCGGACTCACATATAAGCGACTGGGTGTATATGCCTTTTTAGTTTTGTGCATCATAGGCCTTTCACTTACTTTTATAAAAATCCGGAAACAGAAAACCAATGCATTCCTGTTTAATCATATGGCCTGGTATTTCTATGGAACAGTATTAATTGCGGCATTCATCAACTGGGGATATTTGGCAACGTCTTACAACATCAATAACAATAAGGGTAATTTCAATTTTCATCAAAGTATGAATTATAATGAAGATCTTCTTTTTGAAAAGTATCCCGAAGAAGTCCGGAAATCAATTATTCCGCATGAAATTAGATGGGAACAGGACAAAACATTTCTGTCGAGTATCCTGTATTACAAGACATTAAATTTTGACAAATGAGAATAACTGTAATTGCACTTGCCTTGTTAATGACCTCCTGCAGTAAGAAAGAAGCTGTGGGCGACACTCCAGCGAACGATTCTTCATTCACTAAAGAAAACAAGTTTGATATTGGAAGAAGCTCTAAGGAAAACGGGGTTGTTACTGCAGATGAAAATAAAAACGCAGAGGCTGTATCGCCAAATTTCAGAATAGTGGAAGGCAATAAAATCATAAAGACAATCAAGGGAGATATGATTCCGCTCGTTGTTCAGGATGAATTTAAAAATGCAGATCAGCAGTTTATTCTGAAGATTAAGAACCTGAAACCTTCCAAAATTGTGGTTAAAATTATTCCTTCAGATCCGCAGATGAATATCCGTATCAATCAGATACGTCTCGCGAATGGCGAGTACGACGGTCCTTTCAGCCGCGAGTCGACTTTTGAGATAAAGGAGGAGGGTGACTTCTGGCTCATGGTGGGTAAGAGTAATATGGCTTCAGGCCCAGCTACGGGTAAATTCTCAGTTGAAATAAGATAGCAGTGTTAATTACTGTTAACGAAAATTACTATGGTACAATATCTGAAGTAGGGTTCGCAGAAAATCAATCCTATGAAAAATTTATTTCTTTCCGCAATTGTTGCTACAGCTGCTGTAGCCAGTTGTTCTACCGTTTCGTCAATTATGCAGAATACATTTCCCTATACCACTAATATGGTTGTTACACAGGGATCTCCGGCCAATACAACACTCACAGCCGTGGGAGCGGGTACCAGTATTAATCAGTTAGTAGGGGCAACGGCAAATGTGAAAGAAATTCGGGTGGCAAGCGCCAATATGACTGTCACTGCTGGCGCACAGAGTATGGGTGTGTTCCAAAGCGTAAAAGTATATCTGTCTGCAGGAGGTAGCGAAGTTCTGATAGCTTCCCGTGACAATATCGCTGATAACATTGGTAACACCCTATCACTGGATGTCAATTCCAATCAGGTTTTGGATAATGTAATGAAATCCGGTAACGCTGTTCAGCAAAGAATTGTATATGTACTGAAGAGTACGCCGGCTACCGATTTAGGAATCAGGACTTCAATGAATTTCAGCAGCCTGCCGGTTACATCCAACTAAGCACCAATTTCTCATTTATATATTTCAGTTGAAGCCTTCATTTTTTAAATGGAGGCTTTTTTGTTATGCTTTGCTGTCCATCACTATGGTTACAGGTCCGTCGTTCAGCAGTGAAACCTTCATATCTGCTCCAAAAATTCCGCTTTCGACCTTTACTGAGGATTTTGAAAGTTCAGATTTGAAAAATTCAAATAAAGGAACAGCTTTGTCCGGCCTTGCAGCTCTGATAAATGAAGGACGGTTGCCTTTTCGGTAATCGGCGAGGAGTGTAAACTGGCTGATACAAAGTATTTCCCCGTTTACATCGAGCACGGATCGGTTCATTTTACCATCTTCATCACTGAATATCCGCAAATTCAGGATCTTTGAAGCCAGCCATTCCGCATCCTTTTCCTCATCGCTATCTTCAATGCCAACAAGCACTAGAAGTCCACCACCAATTTCACCTGCACTTTTTCCCTCTACCTTTACGCTGGCCTCCGAAACCCTCTGTACTACTATCCTCATTCTAAAAGCTAATTATATATAGTAAGTACGTTACTGCCCGCATTATAATTAGACTGATAGGTCTTAGGTGGCACCTGTGCGATTTGTGTGGGTTCGCCTGTGTACAGAATCCACTCGGCACCGTCCTTTGCACACGTAATTTTAATATTGTCCGTCACAGTGAGCGTGGTGTTGGAATCCGGACAAAGATGGGGTGCATTTCGGTCGTAAACTTTGAAACCTGTAGTAGTACGGACAACAATCAGTCCGCGCGTGCCCGGGCTCTGTTCATTTACATATATCCATCCGCCCACATTCTGCAGGCTTTGGTAGGCAGGTAAATTCAGGTTTAAAAGCACATTAATCTGAGTATCGGGAAAGCAACTCACTGTTTCGGCACTCCGTCCGCAGGAGTTTAGGTTTAATGCGCTGAATACCAGAATAAACACGGTTGCTATCAGGCTTCCTGCTTGTTTCATATTAAATTTAATTTTATATATTTGTACAACGAAATACAAATATAATCATTGTCCGGGCTGTAATGGTCGGATAATTTTTTTTTACTTAATTCAAAAAAGAGATCATGGCAACATACGTAACCCAGGAGGGTTTGGATAAGATGAAATCCGAACTGGACAAACTTGAAAGTATCGAAAGACCGAAGATTACCCAGCAGATTGCCGAGGCACGCGATAAGGGTGATTTGTCCGAAAATGCCGAGTATGATGCTGCAAAGGAAGCGCAGGGAATGCTGGAAATGAAAATTTCCAAACTCAAAGACCTGGTTTCTAATGCCAAAGTGATTAATGAAAATTTACTGGATACTTCTAAAGTCTCCATACTAACCACTGTAAGACTGAAAAATAACGGAACCAAGCAAGAGCAGAAGTTTACTCTGGTTCCCGATAATGAAAGTGATCTGAAAAGCGGTAAGATTTCTGTTAATACGCCTATTGCAAAAGGATTGTTGGGTAAAGCTGTGGGCGACCAGGCTGAAATCGAGCTTCCAAACGGAAACAAGCTTTCTTTTGAGGTTCTGGAAATCTCTCTGTAATATTGGTAACTAACGAAGTTCTACCCTTAGAATTGAAACATGAGCACAGTATTCACTAAAATTATTAATGGCGAAATCCCTGCATATAAGATTGCGGAAGACGACCGTTTTCTGGCATTCCTGGATGTAATGCCACTGGCAAAAGGACACACGCTGGTTATCCCGAAAAAAGAAACAGATCTTATCTTCAACATAGAAACAGAAGAGTATAAAGATCTTTGGGCATTTGCACAAAAGGTGGCTGCCAAGGTTGGCAAAGCCATTCCCTGCGTCCGGGTTGGAGTAGCTGTAGTGGGGCTTGAGGTTCCCCATGCGCACATTCATCTAGTCCCGTTAAATTCCATAGGTGATCTCAATTTTGCTAATGAGAGGCTTAAACTAAGCGAAACAGAATTCAGGGATATTCAGGAAGCTATTATCCAGGCCTGACTGTAAATTAAAGTCGTAAAATTTGTTTTTTTACGACTTTTTCATCCGGTGAACAGCACCAACCTTACAAATTATATTTAAGAAAAAACATGAATAAAAATCAGTGTTCATTTTGTGGCAGGAAAAGAAACGAAGTAGAGATGCTTGTCGCGGGCCAGGAAGGTTTTATTTGCGAAACCTGTATCGAGCAGGCGCACGGTATCGTGAAGGAAGGTGCGAAGAAGGATGGTTCTTCACCTGCGCAAAAGCTGGAGGATCTGAAGAAGCCAAAAGTGATCAAAACCTATCTGGATGAATATGTAATCGGACAGGATCAGGCTAAAAAACAGCTCTCTATTGCTGTATATAATCATTACAAAAGGTTGCTTCATTCCAAAGTTGAAAACAGGGAAGTAGAGATCGAGAAATCCAATATCATAATGATTGGCGAAACCGGTACGGGTAAGACCCTTTTGGCAAAAACAATTGCCCGGGAACTTAATGTCCCTTTCTGTATTGTTGATGCTACTATTCTTACGGAGGCAGGTTATGTAGGCGAAGATGTGGAAAGTATTCTGTCCAGACTTCTTATGGTGGCGGATTATGATGTGGAAAAAGCCGAGCGCGGAATCGTATTCATCGATGAAATTGATAAGATTGCCAGAAAATCGGATAATCCCAGCATCACCCGCGACGTTTCCGGTGAAGGTGTGCAGCAGGGCTTATTGAAACTTCTGGAAGGAAGTATTGTAAATGTTCCGCCGCAGGGTGGCCGCAAGCACCCGGATCAGAAATATATTCAGGTTAATACTCAGAACATTTTGTTTATAGCCGGTGGGGCTTTCGACGGTATTAAGGAAATCATTGAAAGAAGACTGAACAAACAGGCTATCGGTTTCAGTGCAGAAAAACTGAACAATACTGCTGAAGAAAGTTATATCCTGAGCCAGATAAATGCGATTGACTTAAGGAAATTCGGACTTATTCCTGAACTTTTGGGGCGTTTTCCAATCGTAACACATCTGGATGCGCTTACTAAAGAAACAATGATCCGTATTATGACGGAGCCTAAGAACTCTATAGTTAATCAGTTTGTGGAACTCTTCAAAATGGACGGAATCAAGCTTGAATTTACAGAAGGTGCAATTGAAAGAATTGTGGAGGAAACCATTGAGAAAGGTCTCGGAGCTCGTGGTCTTAGAGGTACTACCGAAAAAGTGCTGGAGGATCATATGTTTTCAATTGGCGAGCATGAGGAAATCATCCTTAATGCAGATGATATCAAAATAGGCAGTTAATTAGTTACCATCCATCAGCATCGGGCTTTTTAACCATTCCAGGAAATTACAATCAATAAATGCAACAAAACCAACCTTTATAAGGTGGAATTATACGTACATGAGTAAACACGCACTTCTTATAGCCATTCTCGCGGGATCATTTATGCAGGCCCAGTTCTCAGTTACCGTTGAGGCGCCCGCTTCATTCAATGCAAAAGAGGCAGTTCTTTATACGCTTAACGGCTCAAAAGACATCATTGTTTCCAGAGAACTTAAAAAGAATATGGCTTGGTCTTTCAAAGTGCCGCAGCGATATGTGGGGATGATGAAAATTTATTTCCCGGAAAACAATGCGTCATTCAGTATGATTTCCGAAAATAAAGATATCAGTCTTAAACTCGAATCCGACGGCAATAAAGTTAATGTGATATACAAAGATCCCGTGAACATGCTGATGGAAAAAGTACAGGACCAGCAGAAGAAAAAAGATTTGATTTATCCTGCTCTTGTACAGATTAAAGACTATTACAGGCCCAGCTCAGATTTTGGAAAGGCTTTGGACAAAGAAATCCAGGAAATTGGCCGCTCCTATACGGTAGATGCCTCCAGTAATCCATTTGTGAGCTTTTACAATACCAATTACAATAAATTTCTGGTCGAAAAGTCACCCGAAAATACTCCTGCACAGGCCGAAATTGCAGATTTTATCTCTAATTCCGGCGAGATGCTGGAGTCGTCGTCACTATTACGTCCTCTGTTGGTTAATTTCCTGAACTCCGCGGGAAGTGCAAATGTTGATGCCTCCGTTGATGCTTTGCTGAAAAGACTGAATGTAGAGACCCCCCGCGGGCAGACGGTTATGTCTGAACTCATTGATATTTTCGATGTGTATGGAATGACTGCCTTAAAGGACAAATACCTTACTCAGGCAAAAAATCTTAAATGTACGATCAACGACAGGTTGGCTTCTACAATTAAGGCGAATAACAATGTGGAAATGGGAGCCATTTTCCCCGATTATAAATTTGCACGTGTTTCCAACACAGCATCCAAAAATCTTCACAGCGTGAAGGCTGACAAAAAAGTAATCGTATTCTGGTCCAGTACATGCTCACATTGTGAAGCTGAGCTTCCTAAACTGCTGGAAAAGTATAATGCAATGAAGGCTCAGAATATTGAGGTTGTTGGATTTTCTCTGGATACAGACCGCAGTGTTTACGAAAGCAAGGTTACGGCACTGCCTTGGATTAATGACAGTGAACTGCGTGGGTGGAACAGCACCTATACTGAAACCTATAATATCCATGCTACGCCTACATACTTCATCGTCGATGCTCAAAACCGCATTATTGCGAAGCCCGATCATGTAAGTGATGTTTTACAGTTTTTAAAGCTAAAATAATTTTGCCAGATTTTAAAAACTTTATATATTTGCACCACTTTAACGGCGAGGTAGCTCAGTTGGTTAGAGCGCAGGATTCATAACCCTGAGGTCACGGGTTCAATTCCCGTCTTCGCTACACAATCCCATCTATATCAGGTGGGATTTTTTTGTTGATCAAATGAATTTGTAACTGATCTACCTGATTAGTCGTATCGGCGAACTTGAAAAGACCTCTAAGTATTCATATCCGTCGGCTCCGACCGTTTTCCAGTTTCTTACTAACGTGAGTGGAATTTCATTGATGAGCGAATTTGTAGTGTACATATTATATTGCACAAGACATAACTTGGTTTATATTGATTTGCTACAATCTTCTAACATATTTTATTTGCAATCATGAACTATAGGCTGCCGGTGCCGGTGGCGGTAATTTAGATATTTTTAAAGTTTTGTGTATCTCGTACGAAGCTTATAAAACTCGCAACACTGAATGCCGGCTTAAGTGGGGTCAGTTACTACTCTATATATGTGCATATATCCTCTGCGCCGCTGCTGGGATTTTAATGTTTTGTAAATATTAAAATCTTCATCGCTAATTAATATGCAATCTGTGGATGGTTTAGCCATGCGTGTTACTCTATGCCGTAAATAGATGCTGGCAGAGACTGTAATAATTGCATTTAATATTTTCCCCCTTCACCCTCAGTAGTTTATATAATTTTAGTAAATATTTACATCAATATATTTGGAGGGAGTAGATAAATGGGTATCTTTGCAATCCCAAATCGAGAGACCAGGGAGCGAAGTAGAAGGCAAGTCAGGGTTTAGGAAGTAAGAGAATAGAGCGGTATTTAACCGGTTTAAAATTTTATCAAAAAACATTTGGCAGTTTAAAAATAAGTTGTACTTTTGCAGTCCCAATTCGAGGTAACGAGAGATGGGGAAGCGCAGGAGAGACTTAGGGGTCAGATTTGAAAGGAGAGGTAAGTTAAGGAAGGGGTTTGCTGAATAACACAGTGAATATCTGGACGTAAAATTTTCTTCAAAAATATTTGGTCATTTAAAAAATAGTTTATACTTTTGCACTCGCAATTCAGACGCCCAACGACAGAAGAGGTGACTGGAAATAAAGCGAAAAGAAGAGAGATCATTGACATACAAATAACAACCAAAAAAAAAGTAAGGAAAAACCAAAGCGTCAATAACTTTGAGTGAGCGAGTGAACAAACATACAATGGAGAGTTTGATCCTGGCTCAGGATGAACGCTAGCGGGAGGCCTAACACATGCAAGCCGAGCGGTAGAAGTCCTTCGGGACTTTGAGAGCGGCGTACGGGTGCGTAACACGTGTGCAACCTGCCTTTATCTGGGGGATAGCCTTTCGAAAGGAAGATTAATACCCCATAATATAGTGACTGGCATCAGTTACTATTGAAAACTCCGGTGGATAGAGATGGGCACGCGCAAGATTAGATAGTTGGTGAGGTAACGGCTCACCAAGTCTGTGATCTTTAGGGGGCCTGAGAGGGTGATCCCCCACACTGGTACTGAGACACGGACCAGACTCCTACGGGAGGCAGCAGTGAGGAATATTGGACAATGGGTGAGAGCCTGATCCAGCCATCCCGCGTGAAGGACGACGGCCCTATGGGTTGTAAACTTCTTTTGTACAGGGATAAACCCAGATACGTGTATCTGGCTGAAGGTACTGTACGAATAAGCACCGGCTAACTCCGTGCCAGCAGCCGCGGTAATACGGAGGGTGCAAGCGTTATCCGGATTTATTGGGTTTAAAGGGTCCGTAGGCGGGCCCGTAAGTCAGTGGTGAAATCTCGCAGCTTAACTGTGAAACTGCCATTGATACTGCGGGTCTTGAGTAAATTTGAAGTGGCTGGAATAAGTAGTGTAGCGGTGAAATGCATAGATATTACTTAGAACACCAATTGCGAAGGCAGGTCACTAAGATTTAACTGACGCTGATGGACGAAAGCGTGGGGAGCGAACAGGATTAGATACCCTGGTAGTCCACGCCGTAAACGATGCTAACTCGTTTTTGGATTTTCGGATTCAGAGACCAAGCGAAAGTGATAAGTTAGCCACCTGGGGAGTACGATCGCAAGATTGAAACTCAAAGGAATTGACGGGGGCCCGCACAAGCGGTGGATTATGTGGTTTAATTCGATGATACGCGAGGAACCTTACCAAGACTTAAATGGGAATTGACAGATCTGGAAACAGATTCTCCTTCGGGCAATTTTCAAGGTGCTGCATGGTTGTCGTCAGCTCGTGCCGTGAGGTGTTAGGTTAAGTCCTGCAACGAGCGCAACCCCTGTCACTAGTTGCTAACATTCAGTTGAGGACTCTAGTGAGACTGCCTACGCAAGTAGAGAGGAAGGTGGGGATGACGTCAAATCATCACGGCCCTTACGTCTTGGGCCACACACGTAATACAATGGCCGGTACAGAGGGCAGCTACACAGCGATGTGATGCAAATCTCGAAAGCCGGTCTCAGTTCGGATTGGAGTCTGCAACTCGACTCTATGAAGCTGGAATCGCTAGTAATCGCGCATCAGCCATGGCGCGGTGAATACGTTCCCGGGCCTTGTACACACCGCCCGTCAAGCCATGGAAGTTTGGGGTACCTGAAGTCGGTGACCGTAATAGGAGCTGCCTAGGGTAAAACAAGTAACTAGGGCTAAGTCGTAACAAGGTAGCCGTACCGGAAGGTGCGGCTGGAACATCTCATTTTTGAGTCTCGTCCCGTTAGGGAAGAGAATAAACAAACAACACGGTACGCTTTGTCGTACCACACGCACTCACTTTAAGTGATGCTTTGGTTTTTTACTTTTTGGTTGCTTATTTAAAATATACCCACTAGGAATTAGTAATAGGGAAGAGATTAAGAAAGAAGTTGGAAGTTAGAAGAAAGAAGTTAGAATAAAATCTGATATCTGAAGTCTAACATCTAATGTCTAAACAGAGTCTCGTAGCTCAGCTGGTTAGAGCGCTACACTGATAATGTAGAGGTCGGCAGTTCGAGCCTGCCCGAGACTACTAATTACAAGACGGGAGATTAAAAGACACAAGATAGGAGACAAAAAAGTCTCAGGTCTGAAAACTAGAAATCTCAAGTCTGAACTAGAGGGGAATTAGCTCAGTTGGCTAGAGCGCCTGCCTTGCACGCAGGAGGTCAAGGGTTCGACTCCCTTATTCTCCACAGTATTACCACTTTAATTTAAAAGTGACGGAAAGAGCCAAAAACAATTTCTGTTCATTAAAGAAGTAATAAGAAAATTGATCATTGACATTAACGGTAAGAACATCACAAAGAGAAAACCGAGCACCTGCGGGTGTGAAAGTTTACAAAATAAAAGGCAGCACGGTTGTGCTGTTATTAAAAATACTGAACTAATAAAAATATTAGGAAAGAAATCGTTAAGGGCGTATGGCGGATGCCTAGGCTTTCAGAGGCGAAGAAGGACGTGGTAAGCTGCGAAAAGCTCGGGGGATTGGCACACACGAATTGATCCCGAGATGTCCGAATGGGGCAACCCGGCTGGTAGAAGACCAGTCATCTCGTTGTTTACAACGAGAAGCAAACCCGGAGAACTGAAACATCTAAGTACCCGGAGGAAAAGAAATCGAAGAGATTCCGTAAGTAGTGGCGAGCGAAAGCGGATTAGCCCAAAAGTCTTTATATGTTTAATAGAACGTTTTGGAAAGAACGGCCATAGACGGTGACAGCCCGGTATATGAAAGGCATATTTTGATGATAAATGAGTAGGGCGGGACACGTGAAATCCTGTCTGAATATGGGGGGACCATCCTCCAAGGCTAAATACTCCTGAAAGACCGATAGTGAACAAGTACTGTGAAGGAAAGGTGAAAAGCACTTCGAATAGAAGGGTGAAAGAGAACCTGAAACCGTACGCCTACAAGCGGTCGGAGCCCACAAGTTGGGTGACGGCGTGCCTTTTGCATAATGAGCCTACGAGTTAATTTTACTAGCGAGGTTAAGGACTTCAGGTCCGGAGCCGGAGCGAAAGCGAGTCTGAATAGGGCGCATAGTTAGTAGGATTAGACGCGAAACCTTGTGATCTACCCATGGGCAGGTTGAAGCTTTGGTAACACAAAGTGGAGGACCGAACCGGTTGACGTTGAAAAGTCTTCGGATGACTTGTGGGTAGGGGTGAAAGGCCAATCAAACTGGGAGATAGCTCGTACTCTCCGAAATGCATTTAGGTGCAGCGTCGATGTTAAGTTTATTAGAGGTAGAGCTACTGATTGGATGCGGGGGAGTCAAATCCTACCAATTCCTGACAAACTCCGAATGCTAATAAATGTTCGTCGGCAGTGAGGGCATGGGTGCTAAGGTCCATGTCCGAGAGGGAAAGAACCCAGACCAACAGCTAAGGTCCCAAAATATATGCTAAGTTGAAATAACGCGGTTGGACTGCATTGACAGCTAGGATGTTGGCTTGGAAGCAGCCATTCATTTAAAGAGTGCGTAACAGCTCACTAGTCGAGCGGTCCGGCATGGATAATAATCGGGCATAAGCATATTACCGAAGCTATGGATTTGTATCCTAGGGATACATCTGGTAGGAGAGCATTCTATTTGCGCTGAAGCAGTACTGTGAGGTATTGTGGAGCGGATAGAAAAGAAAATGTAGGCATAAGTAACGATAAAGCGGGCGAGAAACCCGCTCACCGAAAGACTAAGGTTTCCTCAGCCATGCTAATCAGCTGAGGGTTAGTCGGGACCTAACGCGAACCCGAAAGGGGTAGTGGATGGACATAGGGTTAATATTCCCTAACTTGCTCACATTAAAAAGGGGACGGATTTACGTACTTGCTGGAGACTGACGGAATAGTCAAGGCCTAGCCTTCGGGCGAAGCTGCTGCAGGGAAATAGATTCCAAGAAAAGCCGAAGTGAAGCAACCCGTACCAAAACCGACACAGGTAGTCGAGGAGAGAATCCTAAGGTGCTAGAGTGAATCATGGTTAAGGAACTAGGCAAAATAGTCTCGTAACTTCGGAAGAAGAGACGCCAGCAGCAATGCTGGCCGCAGTGAAGAGGCCCAGGCGACTGTTTATCAAAAACACAGGACTCTGCTAAATCGAAAGATGCTGTATAGGGTCTGACACCTGCCCGGTGCTGGAAGGTTAAGGAAGGTGCTTAGGGTTAAACCGAAGGCATTGACTGAAGCCCCAGTAAACGGCGGCCGTAACTATAACGGTCCTAAGGTAGCGAAATTCCTTGTCGGGTAAGTTCCGACCTGCACGAATGGTGTAACGATCTGGGCACTGTCTCAACCATGAGCTCTGTGAAATTGTAGTATCGGTGAAGATGCCGATTACCCGCAATGGGACGAAAAGACCCTGTGAACCTTTACTATAACTTCGTATTGACTTTGAATAAACAATGTGTAGGATAGGTGGGAGACTTTGAAGCCGGCACGCCAGTGTTGGTGGAGTCAACGTTGAAATACCACCCTTTGTTTATTTGGAGCCTAACTCGAGCAATCGAGGACACTGCGTGGTGGGTAGTTTGACTGGGGTGGTCGCCTCCAAAAGAGTAACGGAGGCTTTCAAAGGTACCCTCAGCACGCTTGGTAACCGTGCGTAGAGTGTAATGGCATAAGGGTGCTTGACTGTGAGACCTACAAGTCGATCAGGTGCGAAAGCAGGACATAGTGATCCGGTGGTTCCGTATGGAAGGGCCATCGCTCATAGGATAAAAGGTACTCCGGGGATAACAGGCTAGTCTCCCCCAAGAGCTCACATCGACGGGGAGGTTCGGCACCTCGATGTCGGCTCGTCACATCCTGGGGCTGGAGAAGGTCCCAAGGGTTGGGCTGTTCGCCCATTAAAGTGGCACGCGAGCTGGGTTCAGAACGTCGTGAGACAGTTCGGTCTCTATCTATTGCGGGCGTTAGATGTTTGAGAGGGCTTGAGTTTAGTACGAGAGGACCGACTTGAACAAACCTCTGGTGTATCTGTTGTGCCGCCAGGCGCACCGCAGAGTAGCTACGTTTGGAAAGGATAAGCACTGAAAGCATATAAGTGCGAAACCTGCCTCAAGATGAGACATCTTTTAAGGGTCGTGGGAGATGACCACGTTGATAGGCTATAGGTGTAAAGTCAGTAATGGCATAGCCGAGTAGTACTAATTACCCGTAGATTTATAGCCTAATTAGGCGCAACCGTAGGTGCAGCACGGTTATCTCTTTGTGAACGTTTTTATCGATTTTTTAAATCAGACAGAAGGTTTAAAGACAAGAGATAAGAGACTAATGTCTCGTGTCTCAAATCTATCCATCTCCAATCTTATTTAAAATACATATACTGTACAACCTTTTGTACAAAACAACCTTTAGGGTGGTTTTAGCAGAGGGGCTCACCTGTTCCCATTCCGAACACAGAAGTTAAGCCCTCTAGCGCCGATGGTACTGCTAACGCGGGAGAGTAGGTCGCCGCCAGTTTTTTTTTAAATCCTTCATTCGTAAGAGTGAAGGATTTTTTTTGTTTTGGAGAGAAGAAAGAGCCAGAACCATGAACCTAGACTTCAGATATGAGAGGTTAGATGTTAGAAGTTAGAAGTTAGAAGTTAGAAATTAGAAACTGCAGCTATAGGTCAAACTAACCAGTCACCAATCACCCATCACCAGTCACCAATCACCATTCACCAGCAACAAAGGCTGCAGACATCAGCTATTTGATGCGAGAACTTAGAAACTGCAGCTATTGCTCACAAGTTTGCCAACAGCCTGTCAGGTGTGCATACAGCTTGAAGCTTATAGCTTGAAGCCAAAAGCTATCCACGGATCGCTAACCGCTGAATGCTCAACCAATCACCAGTCGCCAATCACCAAAAACTAATCAAGTCTGCACAAAAAAACCACTCTGGTAGAGAGTGGCTTTAATTTAAACGGGCTTACCATTATACCTGAATAACGCCCAGATTGAATTTCTCCGTTATTGGTGCATGATCTGCGGCCTCAATTCCCATTGAAATCCATTTACGGGTATCTGTTGGATCTATTATCGCATCAGTCCACAGTCTTGCCGCTGCATAAGTGGGTTCAGTTTGCTTTTTGTAGCGTTTTGATATTGTATCAAGTATTTCCTGATGTTCTTCTTCAGTGATTTCTTTACCCTGTTTTTTTAAAGTAGATTCCTGTATCTGTGCCAGAACTTTTGCAGCCTGTGAACCGCCCATTACTGCCAAATCTGCCCAAGGCCATGCAACAATAAGTCGTGGGTCATAAGCTTTTCCGCACATCGCATAGTTTCCTGCGCCGTAAGAGTTTCCGGTGATTATTGTGAATTTGGGAACCACTGAGTTGGCAACAGCATTAACCATTTTAGCTCCGTCTTTTATGATTCCACCATGTTCAGATTTGGAGCCTACCATAAATCCTGTGACATCCTGCAGGAAAATCAGCGGAATTTTACGCTGGTTGCAGTTAGCAATAAAACGGGTAGCCTTATCTGCAGAATCAGAATATATTACCCCACCGAACTGCATTTCACCCTTGCCGCTTTTTACCAGTTTACGCTGATTGGCCACAATACCAACACTCCAGCCGTTTACCCTGGCAGTAGCGCAGATAATGGTCTTCCCATAATCGGGTTTATATTCCTCGAATTCGGAATTATCTACCAGGCATTTTATGATATCGGCTGTATCATACTGCTCTGTCCTTGACGAAGGCATGATTCCGAAAATATTCTCAATCTTCTCTTTAGGATAAGCACTTTCGATTCGGTTGAACCCCGCTTTTTCGTATGAACCAACCGATTTCATGATATTCTTAATACGGTTCAGAGCATCGGCATCATCCTTAGCCTTGTAATCCGTCACTCCAGATATTTCACAGTGCGTTGTAGCGCCGCCAAGTGTTTCATTGTCTATGTTTTCGCCTATAGCGGCTTTAACAAGATAACTTCCCGCCAAAAATATAGAACCGCTTTTATCCACGATCATGGCTTCATCACTCATAATTGGCAAATAGGCGCCACCCGCTACACAACTTCCCATAACAGCCGAAATCTGGATGATTCCCATGGCACTCATCTTCGCATTATTGCGGAAAATCCGACCGAAATGTTCTTTATCCGGGAAAATTTCATCCTGCATCGGGAGATACACTCCTGCAGAATCGACCAGATAGATGATAGGCAATCGGTTTTCAATGGATATTTCCTGTGCACGCAGATTTTTCTTCGCTGTAATGGGAAACCATGCACCAGCCTTTACAGTGGCATCATTTGCTACAACAAGACACTGTTTTCCTGATACATAACCCATTACCACAATAACTCCTCCGCTCGGGCATCCTCCGTGCTCTTCATACATCTCATAACCGGCAAATCCTCCGATCTCTATGGAGTCCTTATCTTTATCAAGCAGATAATCAATTCGCTCACGTGCGGTCATTTTACCCTCCTGCCGCATTTTATCAAGACGCTTATCCCCGCCACCTTTTTTAATTTCGGAAAACAGACGGTTTATTTCAGAAAGTTTTAGTTTGTTTTGATCTTCGCGTTTATTAAATTCTAAATCCATATAAATTTTTCGGTCTTTAAAGGTAGCCATTTTCACGCAAAAATGCTTTACGGGGGCTTAACGTAATAAATGTCTGATGTTGAGGGTAATATGTTAAAAATATTTAACATAATCCTTTTGAAATAGTGACAATAATAGCACAGTTTTTGCGTTTAAGTTTTTAACTGGAGGCCTGCGAAGGTTACAGTTACAATCCCTAGTTTATTTTTTTAATAGTTTATTAATTGAGGATCCCGGAAGTTTAATTATTTCCGGGATTTTCAATTATTACTTACATTTCGCCATCGTTGCTGTTCGTGTAGAATTTAGGCATTTGCCAATGGTATTTCACAGCCAAAGTTCTGATGCATACAATAAGTAGTATTGTAAAAATCTGGATATAGGTGAATGAAAGAGATGTGAACGTTAGCATCAGCAGAAACATTCCTCCACCCAAAATACATGCCGTAGCATATATTTCTTTTCTGAAGATAAGGGGGATTCTGTTAAGCAGGGTATCCCGGATTATACCACCGAAACAGCCGGTTATTGTGCCCAGTGTTACACAGATTACAGGATGCAGCTGCGCATCCAGGCCTTTCTGGATTCCGATAGTGGTAAAAAGTCCCAGTCCCAGGCTATCAAATAGGAATAGTGTTACTTTAAATTTCTTGTCAAAATATTTAACAATGAATGCCAGTACCGCTGCCAGGAAAATTACTCCACATATAAAAATGTCATGCATCCAGAAAACCGGAATGCCTAAAAGAAGGTCGCGCACTGTTCCGCCTCCAACTGAAGTTACGAAGGCGATGATGAGTACGCCAAAAGGATCGAACCTCTTTTGCATAGCGGCAAAGGCACCAGACATCGCGAAAGCCATTGTTCCAATGATCTCGATAGCAAAATTGAAGTTATGAGTGATATCCAAGAGGCTGTATATGATGCTTATATTCGGACTGCGGGAGGAACCAGAAGTTTGTAGTCTCCCCTGAAGGTAATAATCTCCCTCACGATACTGCTGCTGATAAAAGATTTTCCGGAGGATGTAAGAAGGAAAATTGTTTCAATCTTACGGTCTTTTGTAAGTTCACGGTTGGTCTGTGCTATGGCTTTTTCAAATTCAAAATCGGCTGGATTCCTAAGTCCACGCAGAATAAAGCTTACATTTTTACTTTTGCAGTAATCAACAGTAAGCCCTTCAAAATGGTCAACCTCCACATTTGGAAAGTCGCTGAATGTTCTTTTAATAAAATCCATCCTCTGTTCCAGAGAAAACATATATTTTTTTTGGGAATTTTGTCCTATGGCAATGATTATTTTGTCGAATAGTGGCGCTGCACGTTCTACAATATCAAAATGACCTAAAGTTATAGGATCAAATGAACCCGGGAATACTGCTGTTCTCATATTTAACTGCTTTTTTTATTAAGGGCTTTTTCCACTTCATTGCCGCAGAGCTGCTGAATGGAGATTCCGTATATTTTTGCCTGTTGTGGGAGGATGGATGCCGGAGAGAAACCAGGGTTGGTATTCATTTCCAACATATAAGGTACACCATCCATAATAATGAATTCACTGCGGGAAAAACCGCTCATACCTAAAGACTCATATGCTTTCACAGCGATTTCCTCAACTTTGACCCGTGTAGTGTCATCCAGCCTGGCAGGAGTTATTTCTTCAGAGGCTCCTTCGTATTTTGCCTCATAATCAAAGAATTCCTTCTGCGGAACTATTTCTGTAATTCCCAAAACGATGGTGTGACCTTCAAAATCTACGACGCCTACAGATACTTCCATGCCGTCCAGCGCTGTTTCGATCAGGATTTCTTCGTCCTGTTCGAAAGCGAGTTCAAAAGCCTTATCAAATTCTGAAATATCTTTCACTTTGGAAATTCCCAGAGAGGAACCACTTTGGTTAGGTTTCACAAAGCAGGGCAAACCAAGTTGCTCCACAATTGAGGTGTTGTCGGTTTTTTCTCCTTTCCTCAGGTAAATGCTTTTTGCTGAAGGTATTCCGTACTTACCCAGAACGGCCAGCGTATCTTTCTTGTTGAATGTAAGCGCACTCTGATAGAAACTGCAACCTGTATAACGCTGTCCAATGATATCCCAGTATGCCTGCAGCTCACCGTTTTCGCCCGGCCTGCCATGGATAATATTGAAACAGACATCAAATTTTACTTTGTAACCACTGTCCAAATCTACGCTGAAATCCGACTTATTGATTTCTACCTTTGCATCGTGGTCATCTAAAAAGTACCACTGATCCTTTAAGATTATCACTTTGTACACATTATACAGTTCACGGTCCAGAGATTCATAAATCAGCTGTCCGCTTTTCAGGGAAACTATGTATTCATCGGAATAACCGCCCATTACAACGGCCACATTTTTCTTATTCATAACTAAATTCACAAAGTAAAGACGCAAATTTACTGAAATAGTTTATTTGTAGGCAGAGAGCCGCAAAATAAGTAATATAAACTGCGTGAACCAAAGGAATATACAGGCCGATACCCGGAAGCATTCTAAAATTATTATTTATATTTGCCGCTACATTTAAAGTTAAATAAACCATGCTGAAATCACTTTTCCATTGGAAGGTACTGGTAAATCTTGTGCTGGCCGCAGTAATTTTTATCGGCCTGGTATGGCTAACCTTTCGCTGGTTGGAACTGCATACTAATCACGGTAAAGAAATTCCTGTGCCTAATGTAATGAATAAATCCGTGCATGAGGCTATAAAAACGCTGGACGACCAAGGTCTTGAGTATAAAGTTGACAGTGGAACATTTGATCCGAAATACAAACCTTTTCAGGTGCTTAATATGTTTCCTAAGCCTGGATCCCGCGTCAAGAATGGCCGTATCATTGAAGTGCGCGTGAATCCACGTACCTGGGGTAAGGTGACTATCCCAGACATTCTGGACCGTTACAAAGGTCTGGCGTTCCGGCGTCTGGAGCAGGTTGGTCTTAAAGTCGGCGATACCATATTTGAACCAAGTATCCAAAGGGATGCGGTAATCCGGATGCTTCATAACGGTATTGCAATCAAACCTGGCAGCCAGTTACCGCGTTTTTCTACAATTGATCTTGTGATAGGTGCAGGACCAAAAAGAAATATAGCTATACCAAATCTTGTAGGTCTTACAGTAGCTCAGGCCAAGGCCATTGTAGCAAATAATCTTTTTGAGATTGGTCTCGTTGAGTATGACGATGGTAAAGGTGATGATACTGATATCGTATATTATCAGGATCCGGCAGGGGGCGACCTGCGTGATCAGGGAATGCAGGTAGACCTATGGGCAAGCAAGAAAACCCCGGCAGAAATGACCGCAAAGATTTCTCAACTCAATTCCATGTACAGGGTGAAGATAGATACTACCTTGCCACCTGTACGTTATGAAGAAGTCCCCGTTTATCAGGAACCTAAATTTGAAACACCAGACAAAGATCCGGTGGACCAGAAGCCAGTAGCACCAGCTGCAACTGCTAATACTACTTCAGGAAATCCCGTAAAGAAATCTGTAAACAGTTCAGGAACTGCAACACCAAAAACCAATCCTACCGGTGAGAAACCTGCCGCAAGTGTGCCTGCGAAATCCGCAGAGAAACCGAAAGCAAAAAAAGTGGTGGAATAGTGCTGAATTACTTAGGTCTCATCTTTCTTATGAAGCCTGTAATAAACATGTATGTTAGAGGATAACGAAGAATTATTTGTAGATGACTTACCGGAATCCGAGGTTGATAACGGCGAAAACACGGGACTTTTTGAGCATCTCAGCTTAAAAGTAGACCGCGGACAAGAGCCATTGCGTATTGACAAGTACCTCCTCAATTTCCGTCAGAATTCCTCCAGAAATAAAATTTCCCAAACCTGCCGCGCAGGAAATGTAGTTGTAAACGGGACTGTAGTTAAACAAAACTACAAGGTAAGACCCGGAGATGAAATATCGGTTCTTTTGGCGCGTCCGCCGCGCCAGAACATCCTAACTCCGCAGGACATTCCTCTCAATATCATCTATGAGGATGATGATTTAGTGGTTATAGACAAAGCACCAGGAATGGTTGTGCATCCCGGTCACGGTAACTGGGACGGTACATTGATTAATGCATTAGCCTTTCATTTTGAAAAGAACGGCATTAAGTCGGATTTGGATCGGGTGGGTCTTGTTCACAGAATTGATAAAGATACCTCCGGCTTGCTGGTTGTCGCAAAAAACGAATATGCACTGAGTTTTCTGGCCAAACAGTTTTTCGACCGCAAGACCAAAAGGCTGTATTGGGCTTTTGTCTGGGGTAATGTAGAAGAAGATCAGGGTACTATTACCGGGCATATAGGCAGGCATCCAAAAAACAGGATGCAGATGACTGTTTATGAGGATGGCAGCCAGGGTAAACATGCAGTATCACATTATAAGGTGCTGGAAAGGTTTCGCTATATGACCTGGATTGAGTGCAAGCTGGAAACGGGACGCACGCACCAGATCCGCGCCCACTTTAAGCACATTGGCCATACGCTCTTTAATGATGAGCGCTACGAAGGACATATTCCTTTACGTGGTCAGAATCTTCCTAAATATAAGCAGTTCATTAATAATATGTTCGAAATTCTTCCCAGACATGCCCTGCATGCGCATACTCTTGGCTTTGTTCATCCTGTAACAAAAAAGGAAATGTACTTTGAAAGTCCTATGCCTGCCGATATGGACGCCGCTGTAAAAAAATGGAGAAATTATTTAGAAAAATAAAAATATCCCAATAAATTTTCTATATTTGTTCAACTGAAATCTTGATTTGTTATGAGAAAACTATATGCTGTTGTTTGTTTCGCCTTATTTTCCGGCGCGTACCAGGCACAGGAAACATTACCTTATTATCAGCAATATCTGTTAGACGGTGATTTTCTTTTTAATCCGGCCCAATACGGTAAAACGGACGATGTGCACGTAAACGCGAACTATCAAAAACAGTATTCCTCTTTCAGCGAGTCACCTAATGTGCAGTCTGTAGGTCTGCATGCCAATATTTTCGACAGGGTGGGTGCCGGTCTTTCTGTTTTCAGAGATCAGAATGGTCCTATCAGCGCAGGCGGTATTACTTTGGGTGCGTCCTATTTTATTCCAATCAGTGACGAAGGTACCAGGAAAGACCAATTTTCCTTCGGTACAAGTGTTACAGCGTATAATATGAATTTCGATTATACGAAGCTTAATACAGACAGCCCTAACGATCCATTGCTTTCCGGAGAAAACAGCATCTTTATGATGTATGCCAATTTCGGTCTTGCCGCAACGTATAAAAATATTTTTGCAGGTGCATCCGTTAATGATATTGCACTAAGCAATGATGAAGCTATCGTAAACAATTACGAGCCTTCTCCAATTAAGATATTTTTGAATTTGGGTTACGATTGGGAAATTACGGACGGAATTATCATTACTCCTTCCGCGCTTATGAAGCTGGATACCAATTCCTCTCTTATGCTGGACGGTAACCTAATGGGTACCGTAGCTACAGATTTCAACAGATTCTCTGCCGGAGCAAGTTTCAGATATGTACAGAACAGATTTGATAACCAGACTTTAAGTATTGCGCCGGTTGTAAAAGTGAACCTGAATAAAATTATGATTGGGGCTACCTATAACATCGGACTTTCGGATATCGCAGAGTACGGTGGAAACAGTTTCATGATCGGCTTGGGCTATAACTTCGATAACTTCATTAACGTAAGAGGTTACAGATATTAATAAACTACGATTACAATATTTTGGAGCTCCGGTAAACGGAGCTTTTTTTTATGATATACCTCCATATACCATTCTGCAAACAAAAGTGCAGTTACTGTAATTTTCACTTTTCCACCTCTTTTCGTGGCAAAGATGATATGCTGCAAGCCCTCAAAAAAGAACTGCGCCTCCGGAAAGATGAACTGGAGAACAAAACGCTTAAATCACTCTATTTTGGTGGCGGCACACCCTCCGTCCTTACCGGGGATGAGATTAAAGGATTATTTGATGAAATCCTGAAATATTATTCCTTTGCGGATGATATTGAGATTACCCTTGAAACTAATCCGGATGACCTTGACGCTGCTTTTGTTAAAGAACTGGCCTCAACACCGGTTAACAGACTGTCTGTCGGTACCCAAAGTTTCTTTGATGAGGACCTGAAGCTCATGAACAGAGCGCATAATGCATCTGAAGCAGATGCTTCCATAAAACGCGCCCAGGATTTTGGTTTTGAAAATATTAGTATTGATCTGATTTACGGATCGCCCACTTCCAGCCTTGTGATGTGGAAGGAAAATCTGAATCGTGCGGTGGCGCTTGAAGTTCCGCATATCTCGTCTTATGCGTTAACTGTGGAGCCTAAGACCGCGCTGGAAAATTGGGTCAGAACTCAAAAAATCACTGCACCTGCAGAAGAGGAGCAGAACGAGGAGTTCTACTATATGTGTGATTTCCTGAAAAATAATGGATTTGAACATTATGAGATTTCCAATTTTGCCAAACCCGGATTTCATTCACGACATAATGCCGCTTACTGGCAATACGAACCTTATTTAGGTATAGGTCCTTCTGCGCATTCCTATGATGGCGGCAGTCGGAGGAGCTGGAACATTGCAAACAATGCGCTTTATGTAAAGAATCTTGAGGCAGCTCGTTTGCCGGCGGAATCTGAGATACTAAAGGAAAAGGACCGCTTCAATGAGTTGCTCATGATCGGACTCCGCACTGTGTGGGGAGTAGACATGAAGAAACTTAATGATAGTTTCAATCCGGAAATAGTACACCGATTTAGTCTCGACGTTGAAAGTAAAATCAACGAAGGAATTTTGCGGGTTAAAGATAACCGTCTCGTTATTCCGGAAGAACACTGGTTTATGGCCGACGGCATCGCCTCTGATCTTTTTATTATATAATGTTAAACTGTTGGTCTGGCAGTCTCTTTATACGTTCAAAAAATCGCTATTTTTGCATCAAAATACCCATCAACCTTGAAAAAGCAGAAAGAGGACTACTCCCATCTTGAGGCCGGTCAGCCAATTGGAATTTTTGATTCAGGCGTTGGAGGGCTTACGGTTGCACGTGAAATAAAGCGCATGCTTCCGCATGAAAACCTCATTTATTTTGGTGATACCAAGCATCTGCCGTATGGCGATAAATCCCGCGAGGCCATCATTGGATATTCAACAAAAATCACAGACTTCCTGCTTCAGAATAACTGCAAAGCCATTGTGGTGGCCTGCAATACGGCCACAGCCAATGCTCTGAACCAGGTTTTGGAACGGGTGGACGGAAAGATTCCGGTGATCGATGTCATCCATCCTGTTGCCGAGAAAGTTGCTTATGAAATACATAATAACGTGGGCGTTATAGCCACCAAAGCTACTGTAAGTTCCGGTCTTTACCGTAAAAGTATCCGCAAGCATAATAAATATATTAAAGTGGATGAACTGGCAACTCCGCTGCTGGTTCCTGCTATTGAAGAGGGATTCAGGAACCATCCTATTACCAATGCCATTATTTATAACTATCTAAGCAACAGTAAACTTAAAAACATAGAGACCCTAATCCTGGGCTGCACGCATTATCCGCTCCTAATGGCCGAAATAAAGCAGTTTTATGGCAACCGCGTTCGGGTCATTGATTCACCAAGTATTGTAGCCACACAACTGAAGCATATTCTGGATAAACACGAGTTGCTGAACAGTAATAACGGTACTCCCGTCTACGAGTTTTTCGTATCTGATCTGACTAAGAATTTTGAGAAGATCTCCAAAAAAATCTTTGGTAATTCAATTAAGCTTGAACTAAAAGTGCTTTAAATGATAAGCGGGGAAATGTTTACACATCTCCCCGCTTATTTTTTTCCGGTTTAAAAGTTATTATTTCTTTTTCAAGTCCAGGTCTTCAAAGTCGAAACTGAAGTCTGTAATGTCGGAAATTGGTTTCAGTGTTGCACTCTGTGCTTTGCCGTTTTCGTCCAGGTTGAAGTTCATAAAGGCGTCGGCGTCATAACTTCGGTCGTCCCACTTCACGATCATCACATTCGGAGTATAAGGGATCAGTTCACCTTTAAGGCGTGGCGAGTTCTGACAAACAATTCTGAATGTCTTTCCGTCGTGACTGAGGTTTACATCACCAAACCATTTGTCATTATAGGTGCCTGTAATCTGTTCGGGTTTGATTTGCTGGTTTTTCTGCTTTGCAAAGGCTTCTGATTTTGCAAATACCTCTTTCTTACCTTTTTCTATGTCCGCATTGTATTTCGCCATACGGTCTCCATGCATTTTCAGCCAGTTCTGGTCGGGCATTCCCAGGTAAGAATCCTTCACGGTATTCGTAATGGTACTGAAGGCGGCGCCGCTCTGTTGGTTGGTTAGTACCACAATACCCAGTTTCAAATCGGGAATCAGCGTAAACTGAGTTACTGTACCTATCAGTCCACCGGTATGATACACCTGCTTATGACCCTTTACATCTGTAAGGAACCATCCCAAGCCATATCCTGCAAAATTGGAATTATAGGTGTTCTTAAGCGCTACAGGTGTTGAGATCTGAAGATTCCACAGTTGCTGTATCTGCTTATCCGAAACCAGTTTTTTACCGTCTTTGGTGGTGAAGCCGTTCATTAGGAAATCGGCCCACGTCATCATATCTGTTATGTTGCTGATGATACCGCCGGCAGCATTAGCGGTCTCGTTCCAGTCATGCGGAACCATAACTGCTTTACCGTCCACCGGTGCGTGGGCATCAATAATATTTGATACACCTGCCTTTTTAGCGCGGCTATAGGATCCGTAGCTGGCATTCATCCCCACTGGCTTCAGGATTCTCTGTTCAATGAATTCTGCCCACGTCAGGCCCGAAATACGGGTGATTACCTCTCCGGCAACAATGAACATTATATTATTATAGTCCAGCGTGGATCGGAAACGGTTTTCTGGTTTCAGATACCTTACGTTATGCACTATATCCTTTACTGTAAGGTTTCCACCTTCCGGGAAGAACATAAGGTCGCCCTGGCCAAGCCCCAGTCCGGTGCGGTGGGTAACAAGGTCTTTTATTGTAACCTCCTGGGTAAGATAGGGATCGTACATCTGGAATTCCGGGATGTATTTGGTTACTTTATCATCCCAGTTCAGTTTGCCCTCATCTGCCAGGATGGCGAGTGCCGTGCCGGTAAATCCCTTGGAATTGGAGGCAATGCCCACCAGCGTATTCTGGTCCATTGACTTGCCGGTAGCAAGTGAGCTAACACCGAAACCTTTGGCGTAAACTATTTTACCATCTTTTATGATTCCGACAGACATTCCGGGTACATCGAAAGTCTTTAGAGTATTTTGAATGAGTTCATCCAGTTTTTTTTCTTCCACCTGCCCAAAGGAGAGTAGGGAAAGTAGGATAAGCAGAAAGGAAAAGTTCTTCTTCATTGATAATAATTTTCTCAAAGATAAAGGAATTCTTGAACATTCAAATCAACCAAAATTAATGTTACAGCCAATAGGTATGTCCAGGGTTATGTTATTATTTCAACAGCAACCTGGCACTATTAGCATTTTTTAACCTTTCTGCATTCGGCAGGTTTTGACCGAAAACCTTAACTTTGTAAGAAAGTAAATTATCAATGGAAAGTAAGAAAGAATTTTTTCTGGAATGTTATAAGCTCGGCATCATTAAATTTGGAAGGTTCACCCTTAAAAGTGGCATCGAAAGTCCTTTTTACGTGGATTTAAGACCATTGGCTTCCGACCCGAAGATCTTAAAACACCTGGCGAACTATCTTCTGGATATGCTTCCGCTTGATAATTTCGACCTTATTTGCGGCGTTCCTTATGCCGCGCTTCCAATGGCTACGGCTATGTCCCTGGAAAGTTATATTCCACTGATCATCAAACGTAAGGAAGCCAAGGATTACGGCACCAAGAAGATGATTGAGGGCATCTTTACCCAAGGTCAGAACTGCCTTTTGGTTGAAGATGTAATTACCAGCGGAAAATCTTTGCTTGAGACCATCCCCGAAATTGAGAACGAGGGTATTTCGGTGTCAGACATTGTTGTGGTTCTGGACAGGCAGCAGGGCGGTAAGGAACTTCTGGAATCTAAAGGATACCGCGTTCACACACTGTTTACCATTTCCGAAGTCTGTGGGATGCTGAAGGAAGAAGGCCACCTGAGCAACGACGAAGTCCTGAGAATAAGTGACTTCCTGCAAGGTAATGAAGTGAAATTTGAAGACAAAAAAAGACTGTCATACGCTCAGAAACTGGATGTTGCCGAGCATTCCGTGGCCAGAAGACTCCTCGAAACCGCCATTGCAAAGCAGACTAACCTTATCGCGTCCGCTGATGTAATGACCACCGCAGAGCTTTTAGATCTGGCTGATAAAGTAGGGCCGCATATTGTAGCACTTAAAACCCATATCGATATCATCACCGATTTCGACCCTGATTCCACCATACTTCCGCTGAAGGATCTTGCTGCCAAACACAATTTCATGCTGATGGAAGACCGTAAGTTTGCGGATATCGGAAATACTCAGGAACTGCAGTTCTCTTATGGGATTTACAAGATTTCCAACTGGGCCGATTTTGTGACTTCACAGGTGATCGGTGGTTACGACTCACTGAACTGCTTCCGAAACGTTGGAGTAGTGGCCATCCTTGGAATGTCATCAAAAGGTACACTTACCGACGCGGCTTATCAGGCAGAGGCCCTGAAAGTAGCACAGTCGCATCCAAACGTGATTGGTGGTGTTTCCCAAAAACAGATACCGGAAGAACTTCTTCTCTTTACACCCGGCGTAAGTATTGCTGAGACAGGTGATGGAAAAGGTCAGCAGTATAACACACCGGAGAAGGTGTTTGCCGACCTGCAAACGGATTTTATTATCGTTGGACGCGGTATTTACAAAGCCGATCATCCCGAAGCTGCGGCACTGAACTATAAAATTGCCGGCTGGAATGCTTATACCGCAAGTTTGTAAAAAGGTTTTTTAACAAAAAGTATAAGGCTGCGAAATTGGATTCCGCAGCTTTTTTTATAACCGCTCTGACTGCTCAATAAAGTGAAGATTAACTGTGCCACTCAGCGCATGATCAGTGTAAATAACAAGAGGTATGCTGTCAATCATGACGCGGTTCCAGTAAGAGCTGCCCGCAAACCGGCTTTCAAGCACCTTTGCGGGTTCGCCCTGTGCAGCGACCTTGATCTGATGAGGATACCAAAGATGACGGCCTAACTTCAGCGAATCTTTCTCCGCATCTGTCAGCACATTCACTTCGCCAAAGAGCTTTGCTACATAAGAATTGTACGGATTCAAGTAAGTTTCCTTCGGACTGTCATTCTGTATCAGCCTTCCGTCCTGCAACACGGTAATGCGGTCCAGCCACGGCATTACTTCCTGTATCTCATGGGTAGAGATGATGAGCGACAGATTATTTTGTTTTACGAAGTTGAAAAGTCGCTCCCGTAATTCAATCTTCCGGGAAAAATCCAGGTTGCTGAAGGGTTCATCCAGTAAAAGGAGTTTTGGAAGTACCGACAGTGCCCGGGCAATAGCAACGCGCTGCTGCTGTCCGCCGCTCAGGAACTGTGGTTTTATATCAGCAAAATCTTCCATGCCTACCACTTTCAGCAACTCATGTACTCTCATTTTTTTTTCGTGAAGGTTTATGTTCGAAATAAACTTCCCCACATTTTCTGATACCGTGGAGTAGGGCATCAGGTCGTAGGTTTGTGCCACGAACTTCATGTCTTTTTCGCCGGGCACCAGGTTTCCCTTTGGGCCCATCAGGCGGGTTCCGTTCAAAAGGATTTGCCCATCTTCCCAATCCAGCAGACCATAAATAAGGTTTAGGAGTGTGGATTTGCCACAGCCACTTTCGCCAGCCAGCGCAATGATTTGGCCTTCATCAATGCTGATGCTGAGATTGTTGAATAATTTCTTATTTGGAGTATATGAAAAGTGGAGGTTCTTTACTTGCAGGAGCATGGCAGCAAAATTAGGTTTTTTCGCGGTTAAATTATATTTTCTTAGTTTAGCGTAAATGTAATTAATTAAAGACTAGCCTATGACATCTAAATTTCTATCGCCTTTCTTTGCAGCCCTGATATTGGGTACAGCAGCTGTTTCCTGCGGAAAGGATAAACCTGTGACCAGTGAAACCTCTGAAGTGGCTACCACACGTGACGGACAGGTTTATGTTATTGACACCATGAACAGCCGTATTGAATGGAAAGGCTTCAAGGTGTTAAAATCTGAAAATACCAGTCATTTTGGAACTATAAAATTTGAGACTGGCGATGTAACTGTGAAAGACGGACAGCTTGAAAGCGGAAAATTTGTTGCAGATATGACCTCTCTGGATAATGTTGATCTCCAAAGTGATGCCGAACAGAAAGCTAAGCTTGAAGGTCATTTGAAATCCGGTGACTTCTTCGAGGTTGAAAAATTCCCCACTGCTTCCTACGAAATTACTAAAGTATCACCATTGGCTGAAGGTGATTACAATACGCTGCTTGAAGGGAATCTCACCATCAAAGGTATAACTAAACCGGTGAAATTCAATGCAAATGTTGCAGTGAGCCAGGGTGAAGTTTCAATAGCTACCGAACCTACGGACATTATGCGCGAAGATTATGGTGTGAAGTTTCAAATGCCGGTACAAAATGGTCTTATTAAAAATGAAGTAAACGTCCAGATCCGCATCAAGGCAATGGAGCAGAAATAGTATCCACATGATTGTTTACAGGCAGGGCGCGATATTCGTGCCCTGCTTTTTTACTTTGTCCTGAATGTTGTAAATTTGCACCATTAAGAAAAACGACGATAATGTTTGATGACATTGACCAGCTGCTGCAAGAGGTAAGCTCATTCACCTCATCCGGAAAGGAGGAAACTGAACAGTTTCGCCTTCGCTTTAACGGGAAGAAGGGAATCCTGAACGATCTGTTCGAGAAGTTTAAGGAGGTACCCAGTGACCGGAAGAAGGAATACGGCCAGCGGATTAATTCGCTGAAGCAGGCGGTAGCCGCCAAGCTGGATGAACTGAAAAATGAAGGAGAAACTGTAACTGCAGCGGATAAAGAAGATCTTACGCGTCCCGGTTTTCCGCTGGAAATGGGTACTAGACACCCTATCAGCATTGTAAAACACAGGATCAATGACATCTTCCGTTCCATAGGTTTCGCCATTGCCGAGGGACCTGAGATTGAAGACGACTGGCATAATTTCTCAGCACTTAATATGCCTGAATACCACCCGGCCAGGGATATGCAGGATACGTTTTTCATTGAACAGAATCCCGATGTACTTTTGCGTACACATACCTCTTCCGTACAGATCCGCTATATGGAAAACAACGAGCCTCCAATCAGAATACTGGCACCGGGCCGTGTGTTCCGGAACGAAGCTGTGTCTGCAAGGTCACACTGTATTTTTCACCAGGTTGAAGGTTTGTATATTGACGAAAACGTAAGTTTTGCCGATATGAAACAGACCATTCAGTATTTTACCACAGAACTTTTCGGAAAATCCAAAATCCGCATGAGACCGTCTTATTTTCCCTTCACTGAACCAAGTGCCGAGGTTGACGTATACTGGGGACTGAACAGTGAGACCGATTACCGGATTACTAAAGGTACCGGCTGGCTGGAAATTATGGGTTGCGGTATGGTGGATCCTGCCGTGCTTTCCAATGTAAACATTGACCCGGAGAAATATTCCGGTTATGCTTTCGGTATGGGTATAGAAAGAATCGTGATGCTTCTTTATCAGATTGGCGACATCCGCCTCTTCTTTGAGAATGACAAACGTATGCTGGATCAGTTCAAATCGATATAAACAGAAAAGTGGCCGTATGTAGCCACTTTTTTTATTTGATGAATTTCATCGGATATTTTACGTTACGGTAACCGTCCAGATCAGCCTTCAGCGATCCAACGGCCAATTCTGCCTTAATAGAGATGGGAATATGGTTAGCATCATTACTCACCCAAAGTGTTACGCCTTCCTTTGCTTTGAAAACCCGCCCGCTTTTTACCAGCGGAATGATTTTAAGGCAGTTAATCCGACCATATTTTGTGTTCACATACTCTGTGCCGGTTACACGGATCTGAAACGGAAACATCTCATCATCAATCCAGATATTCATATTCTTTACGGTGCCCACCCGCAATTCAGAGGCGTCCAGTGTGCGCAGATGATAGAAAGCCGACAGCATATCCTGTACACCACTCACTGATTTAATGGTTTTTGAACCGTTCGCAGGAGTTTTTTTGTCCGTAAGCACTAATGTCTGGTTAGCGTGATTGAAAACAGTTTGTAAATGCTGGCTGTAACCGCCCTCTTTCACATTCCTTACATAAAAACTTGGCAAACCTGTATTATAGTTGATATAGCTTTCATAAAGGTCTTCCACTTTGAAAACTGCTCTTACCGCACCAGTGGTACGGCCTACACCTTTCACGTACATATGCGGCTGACCCCGGAAAGTTGTTTTCTGGGTGGAGAGGGTAGCGGTACCTGCAGTAAGCAAACCGTAATGAATACGGTAGCTCAGCATTTCGCCGGAGTTAATATTGTCAAGTTTTTGTGGGAAAATATACAGATACATCAAGGCAGCAAATACGCTGAATAATTTTTTCATATGTAGGTTTTTACAAAATCTTTGCCACAAAGATAAGGGCTTTGTAATTGACTTTTGTCAGTCTTTATGTGCCTCAATAAGCTCTGCTGCACCAGAGCCCTTCATAATTTTTTTAGTATTTTTGCAAAGTTTTAGTTCAAAAAATTTAAAAAGATATAATCAATGGTTACAACAGATTTGCTGATTATCGGAGCCGGACCCACAGGACTGTTCACTGTGTTCGAAGCTGGATTGCTAAAGATAAAGTGCCACATAATTGATGCTTTACCCCAGGCTGGAGGTCAGCTTCAGGAGTTGTATCCAAAAAAACCTATATTCGATATCCCTGGTTATCCCACCATCAATGCTGGTGAGCTCGTAGATAACCTTATGGAACAGATCAAGCAGTTCCAGCCCGGTTTTACGCTTGCTGAAACAGCAGAAACACTAACGAAAATAGATGACGACTGGTTTGAAGTGGTGACCAACAAAGGCACAGTACACAGAGCAAGAGCCGTGGCTATAGCCGGTGGGTTGGGAACTTTTTCGCCGCGTAAGCCGGAACATCTTGAAAATCTTGCCAAATTTGAAGAAAACGGTGTGGAGTATTTTGTTAAAGAGCCTGAGCATTTCCGGAATAAGAAGGTGGTCATTGCCGGTGGTGGTGACTCTGCGCTGGACTGGAGTATCTTCCTGAGCAATGTGGCCAGTGAAGTGACGCTCATTCACAGACGTAACGAATTCCGCGGCGCTTTGGACTCTGTAGAGAAGGTACAGGCACTGAAAGATGCCGGCAAACTGAAACTGATCACTCCTGCGGAAGTTACCTCATTACATGGCGATACACATCTGGAATCCATTACAGTTGATGCCGGCGGAGAAATCCGTGAGATTGAGACCGATTTCTTTATTCCACTTTTCGGACTTACACCAAAGCTGGGCGACCTGGCCAACTGGGGACTGGAGATTGAGAAAAACGCCATTAAAGTAAATAACGCACTGGACTATCAGACCAATATTGAAGGGGTGTACGCCATAGGGGACATCAATACCTATCCGGGTAAACTTAAACTTATCCTTTGCGGTTTCCACGAAGCCACACTGATGTGCCAGAGTGTGTACAACCGTATGAATCCGGGTAAGAAATTCGTCCTGAAATACACAACGGTGAGTGGGGTAGACGGTTTTGACGGCAGCCGCAAGGAAGCGGAAAAGGCCGTAGTGAAAAAGATCGATTAAAGTCTTTAAAATTAACAGGAATCCAGCATGTCTGATATCAACATAAAAATTACCGACCGCGAAGGCATTACGCACGATATTGCTGCGCCCACGGATATGTCCATGAATCTGATGGAGGTTATCCGCGCATACGAACTTGCCGAAGAAGGCACTATCGGTGTTTGCGGTGGGATGGCCATGTGTGCCTCCTGTCAGGTATATGTACTGAATAACGCGGATAAGCTGCCGGAAATGGGTGATGAAGAAGATGCCATGCTGGGCGAAGCTTTCCATGTGCAGGACAACTCGCGATTGGGTTGCCAGATCCATATCAGCGAGGAAATAGAAGGTTTGGAAGTAGAAATAGCACCTTATCCTTAATATGACTTAAATAGACACAACAGCGCCCGGATGTATCCGGGCGCTTCTTTATTCCCTAGTATAAGCATGAGCAGTTCGTGTATTGAGGCTTCCTATATTAAAAAAAAACACATAAATATCCCATGTTTTCCGGATTTGTGCGGCTGTTAGGCATAAGGATATTCGGAATAGTAAAATAATATCTTTACATTTACATTTATATATGAGTAACGGATACTTTGGCAGTACTATTCACGAACTGGCCGTTTTTTACAATACTGAGAATTTCTACAGTGCAGAGGCCAGGACTTCACAGCTTCCAAATATTGAGTTTTCCGGTTTGCGTAACTGGGACCAGTTCCGTTTTCAGAATAAACTGCAGAAAATTGCACAGGTATTTCAGCTGATCAATGAAAAGCATGGAGTTATGCCAATGCTTATAGGTCTGGCGGAGGTTCAGGGGGAAGGTGTACTTCAGCATTTGGTTTCGCAGCCTGTTTTTGAAGGTCGGTTTAACGTCATTCACTATGAATCCATGGATGAACGTGGTGTAGATGTAGCACTGATTTATGATAAATCTAAAGTAGAGGTCATTTCAAGTGAACCGATCAGCTATTTCTTTGAAATTGAAGGCACCGATCCGGAAAAATATGATACTACCAGAGATGTCCTTCACGTAAAACTAAAGTATGGGAGTGCCACGGTGAATGTATTTGTGTTCCATTTGCCTTCCAAAAGGGAAAAGGACATAAACAGACCCCGGCGTGATGTCATCCTCACTGATATCAGGGAAAGGATTATGCAAATGAATGACCTGGGTGAATCTGTTTTACTCATGGGTGACTTCAATGAAAATCCGGATGAGGAGAATATTAAGAATATTACCTTTGGCAGCAATAATGAAAAGATACTTTCCAATCCGTTTGAAGATCTTTTTCTGAAGGGTAAATTTTCCACATTTCACCGTCAATTTGGCTTGCTTTTTGACCAAATGCTTATTTCTGATGATTTTTTTAAACAAAGTGCATCATTGCTGTACGAAAACGCAGAGGTATTTGATCATCCGAAATTAAAAAGCTGGGACAGGAAATTTGAAGGAAGGCCCTTCCGCACTTTTGTAGGTTCAAGGTACCTCGGCGGTTACAGTGATCATTTTCCGGTGCTGCTTAAATTCCGCAAAAATTAAACAAAAATTGAAAAAAATAGTATGAAAAACGCAACCAATATCGGCTACCTGCTGGATGCTATCGACAAGAAAATAATTCATATGCTTATGGATAATGCCAAAACATCACTTGCACACATCGCAAAAAATGTAGGCATTTCAACTACGGCTGTTCATCAGCGTATAAAAAAGCTGGAGCAGGCGGGCGTAATTGAAAATTCAATTTCATTCCTCAATGCCCGTAAAATCGGATATAAAGTAGTCGCCTATATTGGTGTTTTCCTGGAGCAACCCAACCAATATCCGGATGTGGTAAAAGCGCTGAAAGAAGTTAATGAGGTGGTGGAAGCTCATTATACCACCGGAAACTATACCGTTTTCCTGAAAGTTTTGTGTAAAGACAATGATCACCTGATGGAAATCCTGAACAAACTTCAAAAACTGAAAGGCGTTACAAGAACGGAGACTTTCATTTCGCTGGAACAGAGCATTGGCCGACAGCTCAAAGTGTGATATTTAATGAATTTTAGCTGAAGATAAATGGAAATCAATAAGTATCTGGACTCAACTTATCTGAAGACTCCGGAGCAGTCGGGGCTTTCTGAAAAGGAAACACTTGAAACCGTCCTTTCTCTGGTGGATGAGACAATTGCAAATACTATTTTCGCAGTCATGATCCGCCCGGATTATGTGAAACAAGTCAAAGAGTATATTTCTGATAAAACGACGGACGTAAAGGTGGGTACGGTGATCGGATTTCACGAAGGTACCAACTCCACAGAAGCAAAACTGGCTGAAGCCCGTAAAGCGATTGAAGACGGTGCCGATGAACTGGATTTCGTTATCAACTATGAAGCTTACAAAAAAGGTCAACTTGATCTTGTGGAAGATGAGGTAGTTCTATGCACACGACTCTGCCTCGATCATAATAAGGTAGCTAAATGGATTATTGAAATTGCCGCGCTTACAGATCAACAGATTGCAGAGATCACAGGCCTTATTTCGGGATGGGTCGCAAACCGTTTTCCTGGGAAAGAAGTCCAGGTCTTTGTGAAATCCTCCACAGGATTCTATGTTACAGAAGGTGGTAAGCCAAACGGTGCTACTTTTGAAGGCATAAAAATCATGCTGGACAATGCGGGTAAACTTCCTGTAAAAGCCGCCGGCGGTGTACGCTCTCCCGAAGATGCCGAAAAGATGATTAATCTGGGCGTTAAACGTATTGGAACTTCTTCAGCTTTGGCTTTGCTTAAAAACTCCGAAAGCTCTGCAGATTATTAAATAATATCAGTGAGAATAAAAAAAATGAACCCACAGAAAAATCTGCGGGTTTAATATTTTATGAAAACTGATGCTCTCTGTAAAAATTGCTGGCTTCCTCAATTACACCATCCATTTCTTCCAAAGTGAAAACCTCTAAAAATTTCCTTCTGAAATCCTTAAAATGGGGGATGCCGCGGAAGTAATTGCTATAGTGCTGCCTCATTTCTATAAGTCCCAGACGTTCGCCTTTCCACTCAGCGCTCCATTCCGCATGCTGACGAACGGCCAGCAGCCGGTCTTCAATGGTGGGTTCCGGTAAATGTTCGCCGGTGGCAAAGAAATGTTTTATTTCGTTGAAAATCCAGGGATAACCAATGGCACCACGGCCAATCATAATACCGTCGCAGTCGTATTTTGTTCTGTATTCCAGTGCTTTTTCCGCCGAATCGACATCACCGTTGCCAAAGATCGGGATTTCAATATTGGGGTTGTTCTTTACTTTGGAAATATAATCCCAGTCGGCCTGGCCCTTATACATCTGTGCGCGTGTTCTGGCATGGATAGTCAGTGCCTTGATTCCTGTGTCCTGCAGTCTTTCCGCCACCTCCATAATATTGATGGTCTCAGTGTCCCAGCCCAAACGGGTTTTCACGGTTACCGGTAAATGTGTGGAATTCACCACCGCTTTGGTCAGGCGGATCATCAGGTCAATGTCTTTCAGTACGCCTGCGCCGGCACCTTTGCAAACCACTTTCTTCACAGGGCAGCCGAAGTTGATATCTACCAAATCCGGATTTACGGTTTCCACAATCTTAGCCGAAAGTGCCATCGCTTCTTCATCACCTCCAAAAATCTGGATGCCTACCGGCCTTTCATAATCAAATATATCCAGCTTTTTACGGCTTTTCATGGCATCACGGATCAGGCCTTCGGAAGAGATAAATTCAGAATACATCATATCCGCGCCATGCATTTTGCAGAGCCTGCGGAACGGTGGATCCGAAACATCTTCCATAGGAGCCAAAAGAAGTGGGAAATCCGGGAGTTCTATATTGCCAATTTTAACCATTCTGCAAAGATAAGGAATTGGATTGTTAGAGGTAAAGGTGTAATGGCGTTGTGGGTGAAATCGTAAAGTTGTAAAGTTGCAAAATCAGAACGTTAAAAAGATGTTCAGTTGTAAAGTTGTGAAATCGTGAAGCATTGGGCGTAAAAGTTGTTGTTAAGTTGATTAGCGCTAGGGGCAAACTGCTGGTCGTGAACTGGTCTTGGAGAGCGATTAAACATCATTGCCACTTTACGCTTTCCAGTACGCGACTTTACGCCCAACTTTACAACCTTATTTCAGTGAGTTATTGAACGCATTAAGTTGATTGGTGATTTTTTCAGTTTGATGCCGAAGTTCAATGTATTCTTCTTCAGAAATTAATTCCAGATCACGCGCCAGGACTAGAAAACTGATAACCTCTAAACCTGTACTGTAAGCAATATTTATGAATCTGGATTTATCCTTATTCGTGCTTTTTCCCGTGCCCTCGGCAATGTTTGCCATAATGCCCGTCGCTGCCCTCCTGAGTTGGTTAGTAATGCCAAACCTTTCCTCATCTGGAAATTTACGGGATACCAGATATATATCCTTTACCAGATTGCGTGCATTCTGCCAAACTTCAAGTTTTTCAAAGTAGAAAGTGTACATGATCCAAGGTATTGGATTTAGTGTGAAACAATGTAGCCGTAAAATCGTAGAATTGCAAAGTTGTAAAGCTGCCAGGTTGACATTTACTTAATTGAACCCCACTAAAGTACGCAATTCTTCTTTTACAAAATTATCGGATAAACAACTTAACTAATAAACGACTTTACGCCCAGCGACTTCGCGATTAAGCTTCCTTAAAAACTCGCCTTCAGCTGCATACTCCCAATGTGGATGGTGCGCTCGCCGGAGTTACGGCCTTCATAATTCACATTCAGCGTGATAAAGGAATTGATGGCCTGCTGCAGAAAGAGGCTCCACAGCTGGTTTTTACCCGGCTTTAGCCCGTCCAGCATCTGGTTTCCGACAATGGAAAAGTTGTTTCCCATAAAATTATTGTTGATAAAGGAAAAATTTGCCCGGATGGAAGTCTTCTTCCTTTCCCACTGCAAGGCACCCGTAAGATCGAAAGTTTTCAGGAACTCCTCGCCATCCATCCTTTTTTTCTGCCTCAGGGCGGTGGAAAGTTCCGCCTGCATGCTTTCAGAAAACTTATAGGTGGCTTTTGGTTTGGTTTCAAAATTATTCAGCAGGAAATCGCGGGTGTCAAATATCTGCGACGCATTTTCGATCCTGTGAAGTGAGTTTTCCCAGTCAAATCGAAGGCTTTTCGTGATCCAGTAACCCGCATTCAGGAAATGAGACTTCTGGTTTCGCTCTTCATTACTGAAATTGGCATTCACAAGATTATCATTCGCAATAAAACGGTAGTTTCCGTTCCAGCCCGATTGATCAGTTGGGTTAAACTGTGCCGAGGCCAGGATATTCTGGTTTTTCAGTATCTGGCTTTCATTTTTCTCGAAAGGGTTCAGCACCAGGACACGGTCCTGTTTGTAAAATGAATTCTGCGAGTTCAGTGAGATGTTGAAATTCCATCTTTTCAGGAATGCATTTTCAGAGTTAAGGATCACCGCCGGATTCACAAAAAGCGCCAGCTGAAGTTTATTTTTATTTGAAGGGATATAATTTACCGAATTGGTGTAGATCCTGATATACTGGGCCAGATCCGCATATTCTGCAATATCAAATTCATCAAGTTGCTGCACACCGTCGCCGTTGTAATCGGTCCATTTATAAACACCTTGGCCGTCGGTAACTTTTATATACTGGAATTCACGCTGGGCTTCCTGACCGTTCCCCAGTTCGTAAAAAGCCTGCAGACGCATCCCGTTATTGAACAGCTGCTGATTGTACAGAATGTTTCCTACCACAAAGTCATTATTCAGCTTAGTCAAAAGATCATCATTCTGATAATAAAACTTCCGGTAATGAACCAAAGCGTTAAGGGTAGTCCTTTCCGTTTTAATAATCTGGCTCTCGACCATAAGGCCAAGAATATGATTTTGGTCTTCTAACTGATTGTTGCGGATGGAATCGTTGTCGCGGAAATAGACCTTCGCCAAAAGTTTTGTACGCGCCGAATCTCCGATGCGTTTCTGAGCAAAAACCTCCTTCCAGCTGAAGCTGGTCACATCAAACAGACCGGTGTCATTAAATTTCTTTACGTTATGTTCCAGACTTCCGCCCAGTCCCCAACTTCCTTTTTCACCCTGACGTTCCGAAATGACAGCACTGCGGATGAACTTCGTGTCCTGAAAGGTCGCTTTCGTATCCAGATAGGAAAAATTACCTTTTGTGTTGAACTTTCCGCTGATCCAGCCAAAATCCAGGTCATTTTTAAAGCCTTTGTAGAAATCCTGCTCGTCCAGAAAGTTCATCCGGTAATTCAGGTACGACAGGTTTTTCCACTGGTTCAGAAAACTGAAGATAAACCGGTTTTGGGTACGGTTGTTAAATTCATTCGCAAGGTTAAAGTCACGGGAAAATTCAACATCGTTAATGCGGTCCAAAATGTGGAACTGTGAATTGATATGCTGATATTCGAAAGTAGGGGTTCCCTTCCAGTTCTGATGCGTAAATGTTTTGTGGCCGAAGATCCGCGCGGCATAGCCAAGATTTTGCTTCGCGTCTTTGGATGAGAAAAGGTTTATGTCATAATTGCTGAAGGAGACGTCAGTACCAATTTTCCCGTCATTCAGCAGATATTCGGCGTTGTAGGAAAATACCTGTGCTTTTTGAGGCGAAGCCAGTTTACGGACTGCCCTGTATTCGCCTTGGTTAGGACCCACATATTGGAAAACCCGTCCGTTATTGGTAGTTTGTGCAAGCGTATAATCACCAAGTTGATTTCCGAAATAAGTAAAAGCCACCTGATAAAGTGTCAGCGATTGGTCCGCCGAGAATTCATAATAATCACCGTTCGGGTCATTTACCAGCCTGTAAAGGATTTTGTTCACATCATATTCTGCCACCGTGCCGGACGGTGCAAACATCAGGTTGGGGTTGTTTCCGGCGTTCACAAGCACCTGCTGATCTGCCTCGCTGAGGTTTAGTGCCAGGGGCGCATTTTTGTTATCCTGTTCCAGAAACCAGCTGAAGCCCGTGCGGAAACGTTCACGTTCGTGCCTAATCTCACCTGTGAAAAGGTATCGCGAATAGTTCCTGTTCGTATAGTTATAGGAAATGGTGATAAAATTCTGTCTGAAAATGGGCCGGAAGCTTGTAAAGGTAATCTCGCCGGTATTGTAGTTTACTACATAATCAAGATTCTCACCTCTTTTCATCAGAATGCCGTCAATGTAAACCTGCTCGGAACCGGAGATTACGGTGATAAAATTTTCGCCGTTTTTCCCGGTGAGCCGGTATGGGCCCTGGTTACCTTCAATTCCCTGGAAACGTATCCTGTGAAATTCACTTCGCGCCACGCCGCCGGCTACGTCCAGGAAAGTTTTGTTTGCTTTGCCGAAGTTGGTCTGGTACTGCAGTCCCATGCTCCGGCGCTGGTAGCGCCCAAAGTAGGTCCGGTTATCCTCCAGGTCCAGATGTCCTGCCCGCAGTATGGAGCGGTCTTTTATATTGAGCTGCATATAAATCTTGTCGAACTCTTCCAGAGTCTGCGTATAACCGTCGGCCTGTATGGGCAGGTTATGATCTGAAATTGATGCCAGGATGGAGACATCCTGAGAAAGTTTTCCCGTAATCTGCAGGTCCATCGAGCTTTGTACGGAAGAGCCCTGGTTGTTGCCAAATGTGACGCCGCGAATTATTGATCCTTTTGAATTAAGGTCGCCCAAAAACTTCTGCCTGTCATTTTTTACAAGAACCGCTTCATCAACAATGATGCGGTTTTGGGTACGGATAAAGTCCAGTGTATCGCGGGCAAAAACATCCTGTTGCAGTTTTGCTGCAAGAATGGAATCTTTTTTGATGCTGTCTTTTGGAAGGTTAGGGTTTTTCCAACTGAAAATCTGTGCTTTAAGCGTAATAAAGCAGGAGAGGAACAAGATGAACAGCAGGAGATTTTTAGCCAAAACGATTAATCAAAAGCGGTGTAAAAGTAACGAAAAATATGCTGCTGAATTGTGGTGGATTACTTAACATAAAATTAAAGCGTAGGATTTTCTCTTTTCATTATTAAAGAGTAATTTTGCAGTATCAATAATTTAAACTTAAAATTTTATTAAAATGAAAAAATTCTTTACTATTTTAGGAATTGCTACAATGGCAATTTATGCAAGTGCACAGGGAACTGAAACTTTCACTACACAAACCGCTTTAACATCATCATATGCGGATGGGACATTCACCAGCGAAACTCCAGGTGTTGTTGTAAATTTTCAGCATAGTCGTGACGAGGGCCTCGGCACAGTCGATGATTACGCAATTAATGGCAAAGGAATTATGCTTAGGAGATCAGATGAGCCTAGTTATGTAGAATTTATTATCCCTACTGGAGTAGGACAATTCTCCTTTAATTATAGAAAAGCATTTACTGGGGGAACAAATAACAGAGTTCTTGCGGTTTTTGTAAATGGTGTACAACAGGCAACTACCCCTACTTTTGGTGCTGCCGGAGCAGATGCTACCATTAATTATTTTGTAACCACCATAAATCAGGCAGGCCCTGTGACTGTTAGAATTTCATATCCCACAGGTACTGCTGCAGGAAACAAGCAAGTAACAGTAGATAACGTCGCTTGGTCAGCAAATGGGTCCACTTTAGCTGTAACCGATGTAATTAACGCGAAAAATGCATTCGTACAGAACACTCAGGTTACTGATGCTATTCACTTCGGGGCAAAAGCTGACGTACAAATCTACAACATGAACGGTCAGGTTGTTAAAACTGCATCTGTTTCAAATACACGTGCACTTGATGCTTCAGACCTTCAGCCAGGTATGTATATCGTTACAGGTTCTGTAGAAGGACAGCCGGTATCACAGAAAATCCTTAAGAAGTAATTTTCTTTTAAGATATTATGAAGGCTGCTCAGAAATGGGCAGCCTTTTTTGGTTTATCCAATAAAAATTAGGCGTAAGTATTCAAAATGACATGGTCAAAAATCCACTTCAGGACTTCATCTACGCCGGAGGATGCCCTCAACTCCAGAAACATGTGCTTAACTACAGTGGAAACGATTTCTCAATACCAACCTCTTCTGGCTGTATTCACCACAGCGCTCAGGTTTAGTACAAGGGTAAACCTTATTCGCTGCGCATAGTCCTTAAACGAAGGTTCAAAACCCAGGGTGGAGTAGACCGGAAGGTAAACCTCCAGGAAATCCGGAATGATACGCACCTTCACCCCGGAATCCCAGATGAATTTCGGATCTGACGATCTGTTTTTATACATACCCGCATCAGCATAAATATTGAACATCTTCCAGATGTGAGAATCGACATTAAAGGAAGTAATCCACTGATTGGCTGTAGAATCTATCAAAGATTTGAATCCGCCGTCGGCCAGTACAAATTGCTGGGACAGCAAACCTGATGTCGCACTCTGACCCAACAGGCCATAGGAGAATGAGTAATTGGAAACACGCGAGATTCCAAAATCGAAAATGTCATTACGTGTTTTGTTGTTCAGAAAATAACCTGCAAACAACCGGAACGCGATTTTTTTGTTTGCTGCGTATTCATATCTGTAGGTGGCTTCAGCTGCCACTTTGTTGAAATCCTGCATTCCCTGTACATAGGCCCCAAAAAACTTTTCATGGATCAGTCGGTTATCTGCAAACCCATAGTTCACATTCCAAAGGTTATACTGCTCATATTCATTTTCGAATACCATTTCCGGAGTAAGGTCCTTTTCATAATGATTGAATGAAACACCTAAACTCCGCGAGATTGCGCTGCGCGGATTCTTTGCAAAATTAATTGAAGCACTTGCCGTAAACTTGCGGTAGCTCAGGTCATAATCATAGTGGAAATATGAGCCAGAAACTCCCATATTCAGACTTTGGAAAAAGCTTTCGGGCGGCATTATGCTGTAGGTCACACTTCCCGAACCCGTCATCTGCCCGGTTCCCGTACTGTAATAAGGGGTCAGTGAGTAAGCAAATTTATGGTTGAAGAGAGACTCATTCCGGAAATTCAGGCCGAGCAAAACTTTGTCATACGCATTGAAGGTAAGTCGCGGATTCAGATAAATCTCATTGTATTCAGGGTTTGGAATGTCCTTGATAAGCTTCAGCTTAATCTTTTTCATGTTGCTGAATAAACCTTTCGTATACAGGTAATTGTCACGGAAATTCTTCTCCGGAAAAAAATGTCCGCTGTTTATTACGATTTTATCTGTATCCATCTCGGGAACGATATACACGTCCTGCGATGGATGTTCCGGTGTACCGAACCAATGTGTTTTAGTACCTCCCTCTTCTGAAATTGTCTCCAGTTTAAAAGGTACCGGATCGTAGGTATTCTTGCGAACTGTAACCTCCAGATTGCCTTCGGCCCTTTTAAATTTTTTCAGGTTAAAGTTAACCCTGTGCTTGCGCGACATGAGGTTCTCCAAAAATACAGAGGAGTAATGGGAGCGCATAGCCAGTCTGTCCAGGAAATGACCGGTGTCAATCTGCTGTGCAGCATTGGACTGAAGATATTCACTTAGAAAGTCTTCAAAATCAGATGTGCCCATTTTCTCGGCCACAAAGTTCAGCAGACTGCCGGTTTCAAAGTTGCTCACCGTCATTTCATTGAAATTGCTGAGGCCTTTGAAGTCTTCATCAATTTTCTGATCAAGATTTTGCGTCATCATGTACTGGTAGGCTATGCCGTAGCGCTCAATCAGTTTAAGACGGGAAGCATGAAAGAGTTTCAGCGGTTTGATTCTTAAAATGGAGGCCTCTGTAAGCTGCCCCAGCAATTTATGGTCTCCGTAATACTTTTTGAGGTACTGAAGTTCAAGGTAGGTTTTGATACCGTTTTTAAACCAGTGGTCGTCATCTTTATTTGTGATCAGTTCCTGTTCCAGGATATTTTTGGATATGATGCTGAAATAATCGAGGTCTGCATTCTCTTCCTTGGTAAACAGCGGAAAGCGGAACTTCCAGAACGCTATATCATCATTACCGAAAAAATCTTCCTTCTTCCTGAATTTTTCTGAAATGAAAATTTTTGGGGGTACAAGTCCCGTTTTGCTTTGCAGGTATTGCAGCTGCTGCGGAATTTTATTTTTAAGATGCTGCTGCTCTTCGGCATCCAGGCGGTAGCCAAAATCAATTTTTGTCTGTGTCTCTCCTGTTTGAAAAGTCAGGGTTGGATAAATGTTAAATGAGATAAGAAATTCAGGATCACCTTTCAGCAAGCCTGAATAATAATTGGGATGTATTTCCGCAAGGTTGCTTTTCGAATGGTAATCGGTAGGTAAATCCAGATTAACAGTCCAGTGGGTGCTGTGGTTGGCTGTTTCTTCGATATCCAGAAACTTTCGTTCTTTTCCGTTGGCTTCAGCGAAACTGTCCGGAACCAGGAAAAAATATTTCAGTGCGATATTCTGTTCGGAGGTTCCATAACCGGTAAATTTTGCCAATGGAAGCTGAAGCTGATAGTTGAGCTGCAATTTTAAACTCTCACCCGGCTCAAGTTTTTGCGGTAGAGGAATGTAGAGGTTTTCGGAATTAAGATCTGATAAAGTTAAAGCACTGGATAAATCAGTTTGGATATTCAATGATTTCAGTCTGCCTAATTCCTGGGGTTGTGCGAAGTGAAGTTCCTTATTCCGGTCTTCTATTTTCCTGTCGTAAAGTGCAGTTCCACGGTTTTTATAGGCCGCAATCCAGTTTAGCAGCTGTACTTCTGTTTGGGCCGAATCGGATTTGTTGTAATATCGCATTTCCTGGGATACATTCAGCGTCCTTAGGTCCCCAGCAAGTGTGGCCTGTATATAGATGCTGTCTCTTTGTGCAGATGCCAGCACAAAAAATCCCCCAAACAATAAACCTGCAAATATCCTTTTCAAAATTCCTAAAGGCCAAATATAAAGTAATGCTTTTTAATCAGCAGGATTATCGCTATCAAAAAGCAGACCCGAATCGCTCCGGGTCTGCTTTCAATTAAATTAAATATACTATGATTACTTCTGCGTTAATTCAAAGTCACCTTTTATCCTAACCTGATCGCTTATTACGGCTTCCGGGAAACCTGGACCTACATTAAAATCAGATCTTTTAATTGTAGCCATTACCTGATAACCGTGGGTATCCTTTTTGTTCATCTGGTTTACAACAGAACCACGGTATACAAGTACAACTGAAACAGGTTTTGTAACTCCGTGCATAGTAAGGTTACCGTTCACATTATAATAGTTTTTCTGTTTTCCTTTGGTAATGGAAGTCGAAGTGAACGTCATTGTCGGATGGTTGGCTACATCAAAGAAATCAGCGCTTCTGAGGTGATTATCACGGGCTTCAATATGAGTATTGATTGAATTTACATCTACATCAAAGCTCATTTTTGAATTCAGGAAATTTTTCTCATCCGCGTTGATTGTAAGATTTGCGGTCTCAAAATTACCGACGATATCATTTATCGTAAGGTGAATTACCGAAAACTGGATTCTGGAGTGTGCGGGGTCGCTCACCAGTACTTTCTGTGCATACACACTAACAGTAAGCATGGTCAGCAAAAATAAAGACATAAATTTTTTCATAACTGATATTTTTAATTGGTTAATTACTAATGCAAAGATAGACAAGCGCCATTGGGCGGGGGTTGATGTATGATAAGAAATCAGTTGCAGTTTCCCCCAGTATCGCAACTATCGCCGTTTATGATCTGTAGGCCCTTGTCGCCTTCGGAAAATTCCTTCCAGGATTTTTGCAGAATTTCCAAAAAAAGTTCGGGTTGCTGTGCACCCGACACTCCGTACTTATCGTTGAAAACAAAGAAAGGAACCGAACTGATGCCCAATTTGGAGGCCATCTGCATATCCTGAGCAACAGCGTACGCCAGCTCATCAGACGAGAGCGCATTTTTTACTTCCTCTTCTGACAGACCTATCTCTTTTCCAATGGCAACAAGTGCCGCCTCTTCATCAATATTCTTTGCCTCCAGAAACTGTGCACGGAAAAGAGCCTCTTCCACCTCATTTCCCAAATCTTTGGTCTTCGCCAACTGAATCAGCAGATGCGCGTTGTAGGAATTGGCGACTTTCTGATCTTTAAAGTTAAAGTCAATTCCGGCCTCTTTGCCGACTGCGGAAGCGTGGTTGTGCATGGCTTCGGCCTGTTGTCTGGAAATGCCTTTCTTTTCCGCAAAGAAATCAAATGGATCACGGTCGGCCTGGGTTTCCAAATTTGGATCCAGCTGGAAGCTATGCCATTCCACCTGCACACCGGCAGCTTCCGGAAACTGGGACAGTGCCTTTTCGAATTTCTTTTTACCTACATAACAGAACGGACAGCGTACGTCACTCCAGATATTTATTTTCATGATATTGTTGTTATAAATAATTACAAATTTACGGTTATCCAGCGTCATTCCCGTTGATGTAGGTTAACTGTGCTGATAGCCGCAACTGTATTTATTATTTAAAGCGCTGATTTTTAAGTATAAATTTAACTAAATTTGTTAGATGTCCGTCCGGTTTTACAAACCACATCCAGCAATGCGGCCCTATGTCCAGAACCTGGGGTATATCAATCTGGCGCCCGGTCTGGATGGTGATGCCAATTTTGATTTCTTTCCGCATGGCTTTTCGGGACTTATCCTAAACCTTGCACCCGACAGGATGATTTACGATGCTGTACAGGACTGTGAACTGAAAACCTTTTTCCGCTTCAGCGGGCAGTTTGATTCACACAGGACTTACCGTTGTCGTACGGCTCATTTTGTTTTTATCAACTTTACACCTTACGGGGCTTATTTTCTACTGGGTTTGCCTCAGGATGAGTTCAGGAATTCGAAAATAGAGATGGAAGACATCTTTCCCAAACTTAAAGCGTTTTGTACGCTGCTGGAAGACCTGGGGAGCAATGCAGATGTCATTTTAAGAGTTTTACAATCATGGTTGCTACAGAAAGCACGTTCTGTGACCAGCACTTCCTGTGGGACAATGGAATATGCAATTTCAAGAATCAGGCAGGGCAGTGGTACGGCGAGTGTCCGGAATCTCTGTTCGGATGTGGCTATGTCTATTACCAGCCTCGAAGACCATTTTAAGGAGAAAATAGGTCTTACCCCAAAGATGTACAGCCGCATTGAAAGGTTTAATCAATGTCTGCGGTTTATTCAAACCCGTCCGGAAATGTCATGGTGCGATATTGCGCAGGAGTTTGGCTATTTTGACCAAAACCATTTCATTCGTGAGTTTAAGAGATTTTATGGTTATACACCGTCTCTTATGCAGTCCAGTGAATGGAACATGTCCAAGCTGATCACTTTATAACCTTTTTCGGGATTTTTTACTATCATAAAAAACTTTAATCTGCCAACTTTGTGTGGTAGTGTCAATTCTATCGGCAATTATCACTCAACTAAAAGATAGTATTATGAAAACAAAATCAACACTTGCATTAATAGTTCTGCTGGCGGGAACCATGCTTGCTCCTGCCCAATTCCTCAAAAAGCTGGAGCGGAAAGTGGAACAGAAGGTGAACCAGCGTATTGACCGTCATACAGACCGTGCCATTGACAGAGGGTTGAATGAAGTGGAGGGTACCGTGAAAGATACGTCTAAGAAGGTGTCAACTGCAGCCGGGAATCAAAAATCTACTGTACAAACAAATACCGGGATTAAGACCGAGGCGAGTTCCGCATTTGATTTTGAAGCCGGAAGCCGGACAATATTTACGGACGATTTCCTTAGATATCCGGCAGGCGATTTTCCCTCCGGCTGGAATACGAATGGCAGTGGTGAGATTGTTACGCTGAGGGGTCAGGGTGGCAAATGGCTTAAAGTACCTGATAATACAGCAGTTTTTCCGGAAATCAAAGGTGCGTTGCCTCAGAATTTCACTGTTGAGTTTGACCTTGTATACCCGGATTCCGGTCTGCGGCCGCCAGTTACTTTTGGGTTTTCCGAAGTGCAGAATCCGGCCAAGAACTCACTTCAGCATAAAAGTATTTTTTATTTCCTGATTCCACCTTCCGTAAAACAGTTTATAGGTTATTCCACAAGTCTGTATTCCGGTCGGGAAAACACCACCGAATGGCCGGTAGACCGCATGGCAAACAAGAACATACGCGCCAGCATAAGCGTGAACGGTACCCGGATCCGGCTGTATATGGGAAATCAGAAAATAATTGATTTGCCCAAAGGTTTCGATAAAAGTGCGTACCGAAATAATTTTCATTTCCGGGCAGCACCTCTAATGCCGAAACCCACCGATGGTTTCTACATTAGCAATCTTCGGATTGCAGAGGTTAAATAGGGATCCAAATAAACTGAAATCATGAAATCGATCTATACCTTGCTTTTTTCGCTCCTAATATCCTGTCTACAAGGGCAGGAAGAAAAAAAGGCGAAGGTGTTCGAAAATCCATCAAATGCACGGCCCTTTCGGTACAATGATAAGTTGTGTTTTGATTATAAGGTAAACTACAAAGGTGTCTTTGGCGGGCGGGAGGTCGCGGGATGTTTCTACATTAATGGAGAAACCGGAGCGGTGCTCAGTTTTGGTTTCGACAGTACAAAGCAGGCCGGCTGCAGTTACGATATGAACCATCTTGATTTCTATGCATACATTCAAACCCTGAAAGGGAATACCTATACCTATTATAATTCGGCACAGCGGGAGCAGGGAACACGTAATACTATACTGAAACATTATGTAAGGACCGGGAACACCGATGATTCGGCTCCAGAAAATATGTTTACCATGAAGAAATTCACCTACAAAAATGAGTTTCGCGAATTTGCCGGTAACGAATTTAAGGGCCGAAAATATGTAAGCCTGGATGGTGAGATAAGTGTGTTTATACTTACAGACAGCAACTTCCCCGAAGCTTTTGAAGGTCTTAAGTTTCTGGGTGCCTACGGTATTGGTTTCCTGGAAACTTCAAAAGGAAACTTCCTTGTCTTGGGTTACGAACAGGGCGAAAGCCGGTCTGAGACCTTGAGCTTCAAAAAAGTGGACGGTAGCGATTGCTTCCATCCGTCTGCGTTTCGGCGTGAAGAAGACACACGCGTAGTGGAGGCACTAGCCCATGCAGAGGAAGATGGCGCGAAGGTAGAGGAAAAACTAGTAAAAATGTCCGACTCAAAAGATCCATGTGCTGCGCTTAAAATGAAGGTGCTGGCAGAGCAGAAAAAACAGAACGAAGGCAAAAAGGAACAGTTGAATTATCTGAAGGACACCCGTATAGATTACAGTAAACATTCGGACATGGAAAAAGCCTTTTCCAAATATGACCACTTCGAAAGCTTTAAGTTGATGCGTTTGCAGGACGAATATAAGATATGCCAGATAGAAGAGGGACTGGCCAGAAACAAATACAAAGGTGAAGAACTGAGCCGGGCATCCAAACGCCGCAGCTGCCTTCAGAACAAAGTGGAAGAGTTTAAAGCCATCGAACTGGAAGTTGATGCGACCAAAGCAAGGAACCGCAATAACACCACCAGGCTAAATGAGGAACTTAGACCGATATTTATGAAGATTCCCGAGGCTATGAAGAAAAACCCTTGCAGCTAATCCACCTGATGCGCCTGTATAAAGATGTTCAAATACTTTAATCGAATTAGAGAATTACAACCTGAGTAAACCTCTGAAACCGCGTGCCGCATAATAGGAGTCAGCGCCGTTGTGATAGATAAATACCGTTCCATAGCGGTAATCTCCAAAAATAGCACCACCTAGCTTACGTATATTTTCTGGTGTTACCAGCCAGCTTGAGGTCTTTGCGTCAAACGTGCCAAGGGACTGCAGATAGCGATACTGATCTTCATCCAGCATTTCAATGCCTATTTCAGCTGCGGCATCCATTGCGTTGTTTTTGGGTTTGTTTTCCTTCCTTTTGTCGAGCGCCACTTTATCATAGCAGAAGCTCCGTCTGCCTTTTGGGCTTTCGGTCGCGCAATCCATAAACAGATACTCTCCTGATTTTTCATCAAAACCAACTACATCAGGCTCACCGCCGGTGTCTTCCATTTTCTGGAGGATTTCAAGCTTCTCCGGCTTGGCTTCCAGTTTTTTCTGAATTTCGGACCATTCCAAATTTTTATGACGCTCAGGATTTTCCTGGAAGCGGGTTTGGAGGATAGTTAAAAGATTGTCAGGTAACATATTAGGTGGATTTCTGTGAATAGTTTTCAATGTAAAATTATAAATCATTTTTCTGAAAAAGGTCATCAAAGATGCTTTTTTGATATGTCGCTTCGAGAGAACTTCTTCGCATTCACATTATTTTGCGTGGCAGAATCTTTAAATACATTCAATAAATATATCCAAAACACTTGCGCATTTTGGATATTCATTTTTATTTTGTTGCTTTTATTTCTTCGGGATCTCCTTCAGTATTTCTTTCAGAAAGCTCCAGAATTTCTGAGCCGAAGGAATGTTGGCTCTTTCGTCCGGCGAGTGTGCCCCGCGGATGGTGGGTCCAAAACTTACCATTTCCATCTTAGGGTAATTAGCGCCGATGATTCCACATTCCAAACCTGCGTGACAGGCTATAACATGTGGCTTGCTGCCGAAATCTCTTTCATAAATGTTTTCCATCAGTTTTACAATGTCGGAACCCGGTTTTGGTTTCCAGCCCGGGTAAGAGCCACTGAACTCAACTTCCATTCCCGCAAGTTCAAAGACAGATTTCAACTGCTCGGCCACGGCATATTTTGAGGATTCTACAGAAGAGCGGGACAGGTTTAAAATTTTAAGTTCGCCATTTTTCAGTTCCACCCGTGCCACGTTGTTGGAAGTTTCTACTAAATCCGCAACGTCCGGACTCATGCGGTATACACCATTGTGAGCCGATTTAAGTGCCAGAATAATCTTCCGTGAATCAGCTTCAGAAATTGCTTTTTCGGTGCTGGAAAATGTTTCGATATTGATATGAAGGTCTTTTTCTACGCTGGTAAACTCTTCCAGAATGGCTTCTTTAAGTTCTGTAGCCTGCTCTATGAACTCTACAGAGTTACGTACGGATAGTATGGCCATCGCCTCACGCGGGATCGCATTACGGAGCCCGCCGCCGTCTATACTGATAAGCTGGATGTTCTCGTTGGCAATACCTGTGTACAAAAGTCTGCCCAGAATCACATTCGCGTTACCGAATCCTTTATGGATGTCCATACCGGAATGACCGCCCTGAAGTCCTTTGATTTCAATCTTAACAATCTGACCATTTGCGCTTTCAAGTGCGTAGGTTTGTGATGCAGTTACGTCTATTCCGCCGGCGCAGCCTATGTCTATTTCATCATCTTCCTCGGTGTCCAGGTTCAGCAGGATTTCACCCTGCAGTGTGCCGGGCTTCAGACCCATGGCTCCGGTCATTCCGGTTTCCTCATCAATTGTGAAAAGGGCTTCAATTGCCGGGTGTGCGATATCTGTACTTTCCAGTACGGACATTATGGCGGCAACCCCCAGGCCGTTGTCTGCACCAAGGGTAGTTCCTTTGGCCTTCAGCCAGTCACCGTCTACCTCCATTTCAATACCCTGACTGTTAAAATCAAAGTTAACATCGGAGTTCTTCTGATGTACCATATCCAGGTGGGACTGTAAAACGACTGTCTTGCGGTCTTCCATTCCGGCAGTCGCGGGCTTTTTAATGATCACATTGCCTACTTCGTCCACCATAGTTTCAAGCCCCAGCTTTTCGCCGAAGTTCTTCATGAATTCGATAACACGCTCCTCCTTTTTGGAAGGTCTGGGCACAGCGTTGAGTGCGGCAAAGTTTTTCCAGACGGATTGCGGTTCTATTTGAGTAATGTCCATATTTAATTGTTTTTTTGATAATATTTATTCGGCGCCAAAAGAAGATTAGCTGATACGCTAATTGGTTTAACAGCCGCATTCGCCGTACACAGGCGTAGTGATGGTGCGGTCTTCTTTCTTGATATATACACTTAGCTCTCCCTGGAACATCATAGTTTCGTCCTGCTCGCTGGTTTTTCTACCGGTCATACTTATCTTATAATCCAAGTCTTCGATAACTTTGTTGAAGTTAGACGGGTCAAAATCTCCCTCCTCCATTGGGATTTTTATCATTTTGCCTTCCAGCTTGATGTACGCGCTGTTACCGTAGTCATCTACATAAACAAACTGCTCATTATCGTAATCCTCCTGACTTTTGGCAAAATAGCAGGAACAGCCTTCCACCTCAACTGGCATAGCAAAGGTTTGCAGCGCAGATGTGGCAACTTCAGGCTGTCTAGACTGCGTGGAAACTGTTGTCGTAGTATCGGCTGACTGGGTGGACGAAAGGTCTTGGAATTCTTTCTTACAGGATTGTATAATTGCAAGGGTAAGTAAACCTAATAGAAAATGTTTGCTGTTCATTTATCTTTTTTATTGAATAGGAGCGGTACGCACAAAGATAATAAATATTGAAGGATGGTATCGGGTTATTGTCGCCATTAGCAGACCTAATGTTTTGGAAAGTAATTAATTTCAATGAGCCGCAATTTTTTTGTCAGTTTCTCAATATACAGTTGTAACTTTATTTTAGAATTCTGTTTTGCATATTAACCTTTAATGACGGATTATATGAAAATAACTGATACCTCAATGACTTATAAGGGCACGGACCGTCTTCTTTACGGAATAATCCTGGGGGTGCTGGCCTTTTGGCTTTTCGCACAAACTACCCTTAATATTAATGTGGAGATGGCGGCCGACTTAGGGATACAACAGAGTGCAATGAATATTGCCGTATCTATAACTTCTCTGTTCTCGGGTATTTTCATTGTTGTTTTCGGTGGTCTTGCGGATCGCATCGGACGGGTGAAAATGGTTCTGATAGGCTTTGTTTTCAGCATTGTGGGAGCGCTTCTGGTGGCCATCACTCCAGCCGGCTCGCTGGCGAATCCAGTTTTACTGACGGGTCGGATTTTTCAGGGGCTTTCAGGTGCCTGTATCATGCCCGCCAGTCTGGCCCTGGTGAAAGCTTATTGGGACGGTCCGGCCCGTCAAAGGGCAATCAGCCTTTGGTCCATTGGCTCCTGGGGTGGCGCAGGCTTTTGCGCGCTTTTTGGAGGGCTGGTTGCTTCCAATTTGGGATGGCGGTATATCTTCTGGGCAACGGTAGTGGTTTCAGTTATTGGTTTCTTTATGGTGAAGGGAACGCCGGAAAGCAAAGGTGAGGTAAAGACAGACTATAAATTTGATCTCGCAGGTGTCTTTACTTTTATGATAGCCATTATTGCTATTCAGCTGCTGCTGCTTAAGGGGAGTGATTTTGGTTGGACCAGCCTTACATCCCTTGGGATTTTAGCTGTATTTCTGATTTTTGGTTATATTTTTTACAGGATTGAAAATTCAAACGTAAATGCTTTTGTCGATTTCAAACTGTTCCGTAACCTTACCTATACGGGTGCCACAATTTCTAACTTTCTGCTCAATGCAACATCTGGCATTCTGATTGTTTCCCTTTCTCTGGTACAGTTAGGTGCGGGACTTACTTCCCAGCAGGCAGGGCTCCTGACCCTGGGTTATGCGCTCACGATAGTTTTATTTATCCGCGTGGGCGAGAAGCTACTGCAGCGTTTTGGGGCGCGAAAACCCATGGTTTGGGGCTCCGCTATTGTTGGTCTGGCCATTTTACTTCTTATGGCTACCAATCTGGATGTTGGAGCTTATAAAATACTTGCCGTTGCAGCCTTTTCACTTTTCGGACTTGGACTTGCCTTTTATGCTACACCGTCCACAGATGCGGCATTATCCAACCTTCCTGATAACCAGTCAGGTGCCGGCTCAGGAATTTACAAAATGGCATCCTCCCTGGGAGCAGCCATTGGAGTAGCCGTCTCTTCGGGCATTTTTACCGCGATGAGCGGTGACGGTGATAATGCAGAATGGCTGAACGGCCTTTTCACCTTTACGGGCCGCCAGGATAACCTTGCCGTAAGACAGGCAGCAATGGTGGCGCTTGCACTAAACCTGCTTATGGTTATTGCTGCAATACTGTCTATTGTCCTTACCGTTCCTAAACAAAAAACCGAATCAAAATGAATACTTTAGAACAACAGCTGTCCGCCAATCTGACTCAGATGAAAGATTGGATGGACACCATGCATATGCAGCCGGAACTTTCTATGGCCGAGGAAAATACCTCCAGATACATTCTGGATGTCCTGAAAACATTTGACGGCTTTGAGATTTCCGAAAATGTAGGTAAATATGGTATCGTGGCGTCACTGAAGGTAGGCGACAGCAGTAAATCCATTGGTCTTCGCGCGGATTTTGACGCGCTGCCTATTGAAGAGCACAATAGTCTGCCCTATAAAAGCCAGGTGCCTGGGCGGGCACATCTTTGCGGACATGACGGTCATACCACAATGTTGCTGGCCGCCGGAAAGTACCTCTCAGAGACCAAAAATTTCAACGGGACCGTACGCCTGATCTTTCAGCCGGGCGAAGAAACAATGGAAGGTGGACCGGCAATGATCGCCGACGGTCTTTTTGAAAAATATCCGGTTGATGCAGTTTTTGGAATGCACAATATGCCGGGTTTGGAAACAGGTACTTTTCATTTTGCCGAAGGTGAATTTATGGCTGCAGTAGACAACTGGGAAATCATACTGGAAGGGAAGGGTGGTCATGGCTCCATGCCGGAAAAAGCCATTGATCCCGTCGTAGCAGGTTCAGCACTGGTAATGGCTCTCCAAACAATTGTTTCCCGGAATGTAAATCCCTGGAATCAGGCTGTAGTGACAATCGGAGCTTTCAATTCCGGAACAGTGGGCAATGTGATCCCGCAAACAGCTTCACTTAAGATATGCATCCGGACTATGACGGCTGAAGACAGAATCCTTGTTCTGGATAAAGTACGCAGCATCACGAAAACGCAGGCTGAGAGTTTTGGCGTTACTGCGCAAATAAAGGAAGGTGTTCCGGGCGCGGTTCTGGTCAACAGCGAGCAGGAAACTGCCTTTGCACGGGATGTCGCACGCAAATACTTCGGTGAAGACAGAGTGGTGTACCCAGCTAAACCTTATATGGGAAGTGAAGATTTCGCTTTTATGCTGCAAAAGCAAAAAGGTAATTATTGCATGGTAGGTAATGGCGACACCCTAATGGTTCACCATCCACAGTACGTTTTTAATCAGGAAATTCTGCCAACAGGAGCTGCTTACTGGGTGCATCTGGTAGAAGAATATTTGAAATAATATTTCATTAATAAATGCACTTTTTAAGTGGCTTGTAATTAACCGCGCTCTCTTTCCAGAAGTACCATCATCAGGAAACTTAGTATAACCAAAGCTTCGTCCTCATCGGCAATGTCAATCAGGCGGTCCAGCTGGAATTTACGCCCGAAAAGTGAGGGCATTTTCTTGAGGCGGAAGTACTCTCTGCCGCCATTGTCCTTTACAGTATAAGAAGGGTTCAGAAAATAACCGGAAAGCATTCCGACAAGTGGAATTTCACCCACAATGCCGTCCATTACTTTTATCCAGCCATTGTCTTCATTGATCTGGTATTTTGTCTGGCCGTTTCCGTCAGCTATATCGTATTGTGATTTCCATAGGGAACGCATTCCTCTGCGGGAAAGGTTTCCGAAGCGTTGACCGGTTTTTTGATCAGTAATAGCATATGATGCATTAAAATCGATCCATTGATTTGCTTTAATCCTGAAAAGTTCTCCGGTCCTGCTTTCATCATTAAAGACAATCACATCTTCCTTCAGTTTGAACATCTTCTGACGGACGTATGCTACATAATTTCCGTTTCTGTCTGTTATATTGAAATCGCTGGATAGGGTGGTGATCTTAAATTTAAAATCAAGAGGGTAATTCAGGTTTTTGAGCATGCGGACTGTTTTGGGTAAAGATATTAAAACAGGCCAGATTTGCACCTTGTGCTTAGAAATTTTATTTTTGTTGAATGGAGTACCCAAGTAAAGTATTGGCAAAGGCCGTAGAGGAGATTTCCGGGCTTCCCGGTATCGGTAAGAAGTCAGCCCTCAGGCTTGCACTTCATCTGCTCAGGCAGCCGGAAAGCCAGGCTATGGTACTTGGTGAGTCCCTGCAAAAGTTGGTTACCGACATTAAGTACTGCCGCGACTGCCATAATTTTTCGGATGCGGAAATATGTGAAATCTGCTCCAATCCTAAGAGAAACGACGAGGTGCTCTGCATTGTGGAAGATGTACGCGATGTAATGGCGATAGAAAACACAGGGAAGTACCGTGGAAGATATCTCGTTCTCGGCGGTAAGATTTCGCCTATGGAAGGGATCGGTCCTAACCAGCTGAACATTCCGGCTATTGAGCGCAAACTGGAGACCGGATCTGTAAAAGAACTTATCTTCGCTTTGAGCGCGACAATGGAGGGAGATACCACCACTTATTATATCTACAAAAAGTTCAAACATCTCAAAGTTAATTTCTCTACCATAGCCCGCGGAATATCTGTCGGCGATGAATTGGAGTATGCGGATGAGATTTCGCTTGGGCGGTCCATACAGAACCGTGTTCCTTATGACGAAAAGGATTAGCGCAACCCCATATTTAAGCAGGATATTCGTACATTAACATGATGATTTCGGTAATTATTCCCATGTACAACTCGGAACAGAGCATCGTAAAATGCCTGGACTCGGTGAAGGCCCAAAGCTGGACGGGGAAATTTGAGATCCTTATTGTAAATGACGGTTCTACGGACCAAAGTGCCGAGGCTGTTCAGGAATACATGGCTCGAAATCCGGGATTGGATATTACACTTATTCATCAGCAAAATCAGGGCGTCTCAAAAGCCAGGAATGTGGCAATGGAAAGATCGAAGGGCGATTTTATTGCCCTTTTGGATGCAGATGATGAGTGGTTGCCGCAGAAAACGGAGAAGCAAATGATGCAGGTGCATGATAAAGGTTTGCAAATTGATTTTATTTCCTGTCTTATAAATAAGGATAAACTCCTCTTTCCCTATTTTTCAAATAATAAATTAGCAAAAGTAACATTCAGAAAATTATTGTTTCGGAATGGCATTGCCAGTCCAACAGTAATTTTTAAAAAAGAAATTATAGCAAATACAGGTTATTTTGATTGTGATCAGATGTTTGCTGAGGACCATAATTATTGGTTAAAAATTTCGCAAAAAAATAAAATGTATATTTTGGCTGAAAATTTAGTGATTGCAGGCAACGGCAAAAGGACTTTCGGAGTTTCTGGCCTCTCGGCGAATTTAAAGGAAATGGAGAAAGGCTTCCATAAAAATCTTCGTGACATGTATTGTTCAGGCAGAATCAGTTTTCCGGAGTTCATCAATTATTCTTTGTTTTACAGGCTGAAATATGGCTTTCGCATGTGCCGTAATGTATTTTATAAATCGAAAGGTAGGTAATCGTTTATTTGAGATCAGATGGAACTTTCAGTAATCATAGTCAACTATAACGTCACCCGTTTGCTGGAGAAGTGCCTGCTGTCGCTGCAGCGGTTCCTTCCGGATGTTTCGCATGAGGTCATCGTCATCGACAATGCTTCGCCTGATTCTTCATGGAAGGAACTTCAGGAAAGGTTTCCGGACGTTCGTTTTATCGCGTCCGATACCAATTTGGGGTTTTCCAGAGCCAATAATTTGGTAGTGCAGCAAGCCCACGGAAATTTCATACTCATTTTGAATCCTGATACCGAGCTGGATGGTGTTTATATGAAGGAAATTCTGACGTTTGCACGTGCGCAGCCTGACTTTGGCTGTCTGGGTGTACGTATGCATGATGCGGGCGGTAATTTCCTGCCTGAGAGTAAACGTGATGTGCCCAATATGGTTAATTCGTTCAGAAAACTTTATGTGCTTTCCGGTAACAAAAATTCCAGGTCATATTACCGGAATGATATTGCAGAGGACGCGATCGCTGAAGTGCAAGTTCTTACCGGTGCGTTTTTGCTGATGAAAAAGGAGGTGTACCTCCAGGTTGGCGGCCTGGATGAAAGATACTTTATGTACGGCGAAGATATTGACCTTTGCTACAGTGTGCTGCGGCAGGGATACCGTAACTGGTATTACGGCAAATATTCAATCCTGCACCACAAGGGACAGAGTACAGTTAAAGACGATAAATATCTGCAACGGTTCTACGGTGCCATGCAGCTCTTTATTGAAAAATATTACCGGAATCAGAAGCCCTTTCAATACCGTATTCTTCAGCTGGGCCTGACCATAAGGTTTATGCTGGAGAAAATAAGGTTAAAAATAAAAGCGGTCTAGATGAATCTGACCGCTTTAAATATTTTAAAAGAAAATTGCTTAGTTGCCCGCCGGAGTCTGAACCGGTGCAGGGGTGTTTTGAGCCGGTGCTGACTGTGCAGGTGCTTCCGTTCTCGCAGGTACAGCTGTAGTATTTACTTTCGGCTTGGCTGTAAGGATTACACTCAGCATAGAGATAACAACAATCGTAATTCCCAGTGACCAGGTCGCTTTTTCCATAAAGTCGTTGGTACGCTGTACTCCGAACTGTGCCGAAGATGCACCGCCAAAGGTAGATGAAAGGCCACCACCTTTCGGATTTTGCGCCATGATGATGATCACCAGAAGTACACAGGCTATCATGATTAATACCATGAACAAAGTAAATATCGTATCCATTGAATTATAACAGTTTTAGAGTTGGCAAATTTAACTTATTTTTAGTGAACTGCAAAATAACTGTGCGATATCTTGAAGTATTTGCTCCTTAAAAGGTATTCCATAAAAAAACGGCAGCAAATGCCACCGTTCCAGTATAAGTAAATATGTTGATTATTTAAAATCAGCAGCGGTTGCCTGGTTTATCTGATAAGAGTTTACCTTGAATTCTACATCCATACCACCAATGTTCTGGGTGAAAGCGTAGGGCATCTTAACGCCTGCTACCTCCTTATAATCTCCCCAGGTAATTGGGATGGTTTGTCCGCTCTGTGTTTTTACCTCGCCGGTCTTAAGTCCAGTTTTGGTACTGTAATAGTAAGTTGCATTCTTGCCTTTTACAACATAAGCATCTTCGCCATTGTTCTTCTCGATACCTGCTACTGCGAAGTCTGATGACTTTGCGAATGTAAGTTCCGGGAAAAGTTCGGTATCCATAGCCATTTCTGCTGCAGTTTCAGCGGGAAGAGGCATTTTCTGCCCCTGAGCTTCCATATAGCCACTCTTTCCGTCAAAAACGATTTTCTGTACGGTATTGCCCATCATCTGTACATCCATAAAGGTCTTGGCACCTTTGCCCTGAATCAGTTTCAGCGCCAGGTCCATACCCTGCACTTTTGCAGTAGCATTGGTGGTAATGAAGTTTACCTTCTGCACGTTAGCCAAACCTCCAATTGCGGCGATATATTTGTCTGCAACAGCAGCAGGCGTAATGCTTGCGTCTACAGCTTTTGCAACCGGTTTTGCAACCGGATTAGCCTGGTTGTCATAGTATTTCACAGGGTAGCCCAGTTTTTCCAGTCCTTCCGAGATATCAGCAGCTTTACCTGCGATGAAAATTCTTGATCTGTTTGGCAAAATTGTAGCTTTTACAGCGTTTGATACATCTGCAGCTGTCACTTTGTCAATAGATTTCAGATAATTGGTATAAAAATCTGCCGGGAGATTCTGAGTTCTGGTACTTACAGCAAATCTTGCGATGGTCTCTGGTCTTTCGAGCGAACGGATAAAATCACCTTTAAGTTTAGCTTTGGCATTGGCAAGTTCCTCAGGAGTCACTTTGGAAATACCGTTCAGTTCGTTCATGAATTCCTTCACTGCCTTATCTGTAACTTCGTTACGTACGCTGGAAGATGCGGAAAACATTGGTGAATATTTGCTTGTAGAAAGCGAAGAATAAGCTCCGTATGTAAATGCGTTTTTCTCACGAAGATTCATGAAAAGTCTTGCTTCACCGCCGCCACCCAAGATGTAGTTTGCGATAGCTCCCGCAAAGTATCTGGAATCATTCATTTTCAGGTCATGAAGGTTGTTCACGCTTATAACCGACTGAACGGCTGTAGGCACATCTACAATGTCAATCTGAGTAGTTGCAACGTTGGATGCAGGCTCAAGGGCTGCATATTTCGTGTTGGATTTTTTCCAGCCACTGAAGTTTTTCTCAACAAGTTTTTTTACATCGTCAAATTTTACATCTCCAACGATTACAAGGTAAGCATTGTCCGGTGCGTAATGCTTCTTGAAGGTGTTTTGAACATCGGCCAGCGTTACGGCTTTTATAGAAGCTTCAGTTTCAAACTCACCCCTGGAAGTATTCTTTCCGTAGATTACAGCATTGGAAACTCTGGACGCAATAGCATCAGCGCTTTTCTCTTCTGTCTTCAGACCTTCAATCATCCTTTCCTTGGATTTCTCTACTTCTTCAGCAGAAAATTTAGGATTGATGATGGCATCAGACATCATCCCCAGAACCTCAGGGAAATATTTGGAGAGTGAATTTGCAAAAGCACCTCCGGAAGAGAAGTTAAGGCTTGCACCAAGATAGTCTACTCTCTTGTTAAAGGCATCCTTACTCATTTTAGCAGTACCCTCACCAATCTGATCGGCCATAATCTGGCTTACACCCACTATATTACCTTCATAATATGGTGGTCTGTCCATGGATATGGTTGCACTTACTCGCGGCAGTTTATTATTTTCAACTACCATTACCGTAAGACCGTTCTTCAATGTGAAAGTCTTGGGTTGGGCAATGTTGATGACCGGGGTTGGTCCTGCCACCGGCATTTTGTTGATGTCAATTTTTTGAGCGCTCACCATTCCTGAAATAAGAAATGCGACAGCGATATATTTAAAGTTGAATTTCATAAGAATTTTAATTTTTTGTTTGATTTACCGTGTAAATTCAGCAATTATTTAGCTTCAGGAACGTAGTTCAGTACTACTCTTTGGTTTGGGCTAAGATATTTCTTAGCAGCATTCATAATGTCCTGACGTGTAATCCCGCGGTAGATATCAATTTCCTTGTTGATGAGGTTGGTATCGCCCATCAGCATATAATTGTGTACCAGCGAGTGCGCAATTCCCTGAATGGAAGAGTTGGAATTTACAAAGTTGTTTTCAAACTGATTCTGAAGTTTCTGGTAATCTTCTTCGGAAATCATGCTTGTCTGCATTTTCTTGATTTCGGCATCGATATCTTTCTGAAGAACTTCTTTTGAAGTTGCACCCATAGGAATCGCGAAGAAACCGAAGATTCCGTAATCTTCCAGTCCCTGGCTGAAAGCCTGAACCTGCAGTGCTTTTTTCTCCTCGTCTACAAGTTTTTTGTAAAGTACAGAAGATTTACCTGCACTCAGATAAGCTGAAACCATATTCAGAATATAAGCATCACGTTCTTTGGCTCCCGGAGTTCTGTAAGCAAAAACATAAGCAGGAAGCTGTATGTTTTTGTCTGTTACCGTTACTTCTTTTTGAGTTGTAATAGGATCCTCCTTCGCGTAGTTTTTAGGATATACAGTTCCTTTTGGGATGCTGCCGTAGTACTCCTGGATCCATTTCTTTGTCTGCTCAGGATTAATATCGCCGGCTACCACAAGCACAGCGTTGTTAGGTACGTAATATTTCTTGTAGAAATTCTGGAATTCTTCCAGTTTTGCAGCATTCAGGTCTTCCATGGATCCGATGGTAGTCCAGCGGTACGGGTGCTTGGAGAAAAGGTTGGTCTGAAGTGCCGTCATGATGTTACCGTAAGGCTGGTTATCCATACGCAAACGCTTCTCTTCTTTTACAACTTCACGCTGGGTGTCTACACCAATCTGGTTGATTACACCGCTTCTAAGTCTTTCAGCTTCCATCCAAAGTCCCAGCTGTTCATTGTTGGACGGGAAAGTTTCATAATAGTAAGTACGGTCGTTGCTGGTGTTGGCATTGTTCGTTCCACCGTTGGAGGATACTACTTTAAACCAGTCTCCACGCTTGATGTTTGCGGTTCCTTCAAAAAGAAGGTGCTCAAAAAAGTGTGCAAAGCCGGATCTTCCCGGATCCTCATCTTTTGCACCTACGTGGTACATAACACCTGTTGTTACTACCGGAGCAGTGTTATCCTGATGCAGGATCACATGCATTCCGTTAGGCAGCTTATACTCTTCGAACTTGATTTGCTGTGCATTAAGCATCATGCTTACAAAAGCAACTGCAGCAGCAGATAGTATTCTTCTTTTCATGAAATTAATTTATTTATATAAAATTAGTAATTATGATTGTTGAATTGTTACACCCCGTGCAAATTTTTGAAGTGTCTAATTAACAATAAATTTACGGTCACGGATCAGCTGCGCAATCTGAAGCATATCCTCGCCGATCAGTCGGTCATCTTCCAGCATCGGTACTTTTGAACGGAGAATGCTGTGGTTTTCTTCCACTATCGGTGAGCAAACCGCGGGACGTCTGAATTCCAGACCCTGAGCCGCAAACATAAGCTCCACAGCAAGTATATTTACAAGATTGTCCAGTACTTGGTTGAATTTACGCCCCGAAATGCTGCCCATGGAAACATGGTCCTCCTGGCCCAGGCTGGTCGGGATACTGTCGGCAGACGCCGGGAAGCAAAGCGTTTTATTTTCTGTAACTAATGCTGCGGTTGTGTATTGCGGAATCATAAAGCCCGAATTCAGGCCCGAACTCTCGGTAAGCAGTCTTGGCAACCCGAATTTACCTTCAAGCAGAAGATAGCTTCGGCGGTCTGATATATTGCCAAGTTCAGCGGCAGCCAGAGTGGCATAATCCAGAGGAAGTGCCAGGAGCTGTCCGTGGAAGTTTCCGCCGGAAATGGTTTCTTCGGCACTTAAAACTATAGGATTATCTGTTACCGAATTCAATTCAGTCTCGGCCAGGTCTTTCAGGTGTTCAAAAGCATTACGGCTTGCGCCATGCACCTGCGGTATACACCGGAAAGAGTAGGGGTCCTGCACCCTGTCGCAGAATTCATGTGATTTCAGGTTGTCTGAGTTTTCAAGCAGTCTGATCATCCTTGCGGCCACTTTCTGGCTGCCGGCAAACGGACGGATCTCGTGCAGCTCCTTGCGGAACGGGCTGGCCGAGCCCCGGTAGGTCTCCAGTGACATCGCGGCCGTAACATCAGCCAGATCCAGCAGATATTCCATTTTCTCCAGTCCTTTTATAGCGTGTGCCAAAATGAATTGGGTACCGTTTATAAGTCCAAGCCCTTCCTTGGGTCCCAGTTTTAGGGGTTGCAAGCCATGTCTGTTCAGAGCATCGGCAGTCGGAACGGGAACTCCGTTTTCCCAAACCTGGCCCAGCCCTAAAAGTGGCAGTACCATATGCGCAAGCGGTGCCAGGTCGCCGGACGCGCCCACAGAACCCTGTTCCGGAACACATGGAATGATGTCTTTTTCAAGCATCAGGATCATCCTTTCAATTACCTCCAGGGTAACTCCCGAAAATCCACGGGAAAGTGCATGAACCTTGGCAATCATCATAATCTTGGAAAGTTCCCTGTCAATCGGTTTGCCCACACCTACCGCATGGGAGATGATCAGGTTGTGCTGAAGCTGTGCGGTTTCTTCTTCGGAAATCTTAACGTCGCAAAGCGGCCCAAAACCTGTATTGATGCCGTAAACGGTACGGTTGGATTCCACGATTTCGCGCACATTGCGCTGGGATTGAAGTATTTGCTGCCGGGATTGGTCGCTAAGTTGAGCTAAAGCCGGATTCTTTGCTATTTCTAAAATATTATGGAAAGTAAATGTATCTATTCCGTAAATCATGTTTAATTAATTTGGTTCTAAAAGTACGGTTTTTTGACGACAAGAGAAGTTCTCTAAAGTTTTCCCTATTTTTGAACCTGTGAATCCACAGCTCGAACTTCAGTTAAAAACCCTCTCTTCAGACCCAGGCGTTTACCGTTATTATGACAAGAACGGCCAGCTGCTTTATGTGGGCAAGGCCAAGAATCTGAAGAACCGCGTACTCAGCTACTTCAATAAAAATCTGTCCGGTTACCGTACACGTATAATGGTAGCAAAGATCTTCCGCCTGGAAACGACGATCGTTCCCAGTGAGTATGATGCACTGCTGCTGGAAAACAATCTTATAAAGGAACATCAGCCGTTTTACAACGTCATGATGAAGGACGATAAAACCTATCCATGGATCTGTATCAAGAACGAAGATTTTCCAAGGATTTTCATGACGCGTACAATGATCAAGGACGGCTCTGAGTATTATGGGCCTTTCGCAAAGGTTAGGCCTGCGCGGGTTCTGCTGGATACGGTGCGAAGCATTTACAAACTCCGAAGCTGCAACCTGAACCTGGCGCCGCCCAAGATTGCTGAAGGTAAATACAGAGTCTGTCTGGAATATCATATCAAAAACTGCAAGGGTCCCTGCGAAATGCTGGAATCCAAGGAGACTTATGATAAGAAGATCGATGCCATCCGGGGTATTATAAAGGGAGATTTCCGCCAGGCACGTAATTATCTTGTGGATGAAATGCAGGCCTACGCCGAAAATCTGGAGTTCGAAAATGCCCAGATGGTGAAGGAAAGGCTGGACCTCCTGGAGAGCTATCAGTCTAAACACACGGTGGTAAACCCCAATATCAATGATGTGGATGTTTTCGGAATGACCAGTGACGAAACTGCTGCTTATGTTAATTACTTCAAGATCCAGAACGGAAGCATTATCCAGAGTTACACCATTGAAATTAAGAAAGTAATTGAAGAATCGGATGAGGATATCCTGGAGCAGGCATTGGTGGAAATCCGTCAGAAGTTCAACTCAGACAGTGTGGAGATCCTGCTGCCGTTCCATCTTAATTTTGAGATCCCGGGCGTAAAGTTGATTGTTCCCAAGGTGGGTGACAAAAAACGTATTGTGGAGCTTTCCGAGAAAAATGCAAAGGAATACCGAATCGAAAAACTGAAGCAGGTACAGATTGTAGATCCCGAAAGGCATACGAACCGCATTATGGCCGAGATGCAGAAGCTCCTGCGAATGCCGGAAGAACCCCGCCATATCGAAGGGTTTGACAATTCAAATATTCAGGGAACCAATCCGGTATCGTCATGTGTGGTGTTTAAGAACGGCAAGCCCAGCAAAGCGGATTACCGCATATTCCACGTAAAGACTGTGGAGGGGCCCAATGATTTTGCAAGTATGGAGGAGGTGATCTATCGCCGTTACCGCCGTTTGCTGGAGGAAAACGAGCCATTGCCGCAACTTATATTAATTGACGGTGGCAAAGGCCAGCTTTCATCTGCGGTAAAAAGCCTCAAGCTGTTGGGACTTTATGGTCAGATTACCGTTATTGGAATCGCAAAACGTCTGGAGGAAATTTTCTTTCCGGAGGATTCCATTCCGCTGTATCTGGATAAGAAATCGGAAACTCTCAAGATTCTGCAGCGTGTTCGGGACGAAGCTCACCGTTTCGGGCTGAAACATCACCGTACCAGGCGTAAGAATTCCACAATAAAGAGCGAACTGGAAGAAATTCCCGGAATTGGCGATAAGGCCATTGAATTACTTTTCTCGAAACTGAAATCGGTAAAGCGCATTAAGGAAGCTCCTCTGGAAACGCTTGAAGAGATACTCGGAAAGTCCAAGGGTGGCTTTGTATGGAGGTATTTCAATCCTGACGGAAATAATTTAAGTTGACGAAAGAAATAATCCTGAAGCCAATATTTTTTTCATTTTCGCAAAATTTGCCACTCTTTTTTATGGATTTTTTGAAGAAAGTTTTGAAAATAATATTTGTAATAAAATAAATCGTATATTTGCACCACAATTAGAACGGGTCATAGCCTTTGCTTCTTCTGTTGCAGTTTAGAATTACCATTTTTTTCTCTCAGTTTTCGCACCAACAGCCGCCGTTTTTTAGCCATATTTCCATTGATTGATTTTGTTCAGTCTCCGTAATCAGTTAAAAAAATCCGTTTTAATTTATATTTGAAAACGCGATCCGTAAGACAGTGTAACGGAAAAAGGACAATTTTAAAACAATAATATACGATTATCATTTATGGCAGATTCTTTCTCAAAAAAAGAAAATTTCAAGAAAAAACTTCAGAAAGCAAAAGAAAAAGCGCAGAAGCGTGAAGAGCGTAAAACCAACAACAACAAAGGAAAAGGTTTAGACGATATGTTGCTGTATGTGGATGCCAATGGGCAGCTTACAGAAACAAGACCGGAAGACCAGGAAAAAATAGAGATTAATGCAGAGGATATCCAGTTAGGGGCCGCTCCGATTGAAGCTGAAGAGCTTGTAAAGACCGGAATCGTAACCTTCCTTAGTGATAAAGGATACGGCTTCATTACAGAAAACAGTACCAAGGACAACATCTTCTTTCACGAGAATAACTGTGCGCACCAGGTAAAGAAAGGAAATAAAGTTTCCTTCGAAAAAGAAAGATCTCCAAAAGGTTTTTCGGCAGTAAACATTCAGATCATAAAATAGAATACAATAATTTTTTAATATCAATACCATGCAAGAAGGCACAGTAAAATTTTTCAACGAAACTAAAGGTTTCGGATTCATCACTCCATCAAACGGCGGAGAAGACATCTTTGTACACACAACCGGACTTATCGACAGAATCCGTGAGAATGACAAAGTAACTTTTGAAGTTAAACAAGGAAACAAAGGAATGAACGCAGTAAATGTTAAATTGGCATAAGCTGTTTTTATCATCATACTCTAAATAAAGCTCCGAAAGGGGCTTTATTTTTTTTGGCTTTATTTCGAGGATAAGCATTAGATATTGCGTTTACCAGTAAGTTTTTTTTATTGAGACCAAAGTCGAAGCTCCCACCGCATTTCTTTATTTTTGGCATTTATGACGTTTAATATCACTGTAATTGTTATTTAATAAAATAGATATACATTTGGATTACATATACCTTTCTTATTATTGAATATTAATTGATGAAAAAATTACTGATATTCGCTTTTATAGCTCAGTTCTCCCTACTGATTTCACAAGTTACCAGTGGCTGCGAGCTTCAAACTTTGAAAAGTGTCAACATTCTTAAAGTGGATATTAAAGATTTGTCCTGCATCGCTAAAAATGCGGACAGGCCTAGTACTGTTTTTTATACATTTACTAGTTGGTGTGCACCCTGCAGGCAAAAGATGCCCATGGTTCTCGATCTGGAGAAACGGTTCAACGCCGCTGTTTTTGTTTTGATAATGGAATCGGAACAGGATAAAATGATGCCGGGTGGAATTGATTTTATAAGGAAACACGCGCCGGAAGCAAAGATCCTGATCCTGAAAGATGAAGCCTACACCGGTGGAACCCGAAAGCGGAACAGCAGTTTTATTGCAGATATCTCATCCAAAAAAAAGATGTTTAATCCTGGTTATGGCGTGTTTATCGTCGCTGATTCTGCGGGAAAAGTACTGAAGGTGACCGACAACTTTACTGATTACCGAAAATTGGCAAACGGAAGTTATGAAAGTGAAGAGCGTATGCTTGAACGTGAGGTTTTTCCTTTGTTGAATTAAATTAAAGCTAAATGTTATATAAAATTCTTTTAGTACTCTTTGGGTTCTGTTTTACACCTTGTTTTTCACAGGTTGAAAAGTGTAATTTGGAATCTACTTATTTTGAAGACTTAAAGCGTGTTGATGCAGATGCTGTAAAGTGCTTAGCTAAAAATTCGGAAAAACCCAATACGTTATTTTTTGTTTTTGCCAGATGGTGTGAACCCTGCATGTGGCACTTACCTACTTTTATGAGCATCGAAAAAGAATATGATGTCAATCTTTATGTAATACTCATAGATCTTGAGAACAGCCAAATGACCGAATTGGCGAAAGACTATGTCTGGGAACGCTATCCTAGCGCCAAAATAGTAGTTCTGAAAGACTTTCCCAAAAGAGGAAAAGGAAAAAAATACAAAGATTTCATAAATTCAATTACTCCACCTCGCTTTGAGAAAATAGATGATATGTCTAAATATTTTGTATTAGACAATGAGGGTGATGTTGTTCTGGTAACGAGTTGGAAAGACAGTAAAGGCGATCCGGACTGGAAGGATGATCGGCCAATGGTAAAGAGACTGGTTTTGCCCTTATTACAGAAAAAAATGGAAAGCTTGTAAATGTACAATCTTTATTTAGCACAATTAAAACAATAAAGTTTAACAGCAAAGACCCCTGAAGCAAAACTTCAGGGATTTTTTGTATGAAGCAGCAGGCATAAAATTTTCCGTAAATTTGTGTCCCCCAAAAAAAGTATTGCTCCAATGGATTATTTGAAAGGACTGAATGAAGCACAGTATGAAGCCGTTACCACCCTGGAAGGTCCGCTTATGGTCCTTGCCGGCGCGGGGTCCGGTAAAACGCGTGTGCTTACTATGCGTATTGCCCACCTGATCACCAACCTGGTGGATCCCTTTCATATCCTCGCGCTTACCTTTACCAACAAAGCCGCCAAGGAAATGAAGGAAAGGATTGCAAAAGTGGTGGGGCAGAGTGAAGCGCGTTCGCTCTGGATGGGGACTTTTCACTCCGTATTTGCCAGAATCCTGCGCAGCGAAGCGCATTATCTGGGCTATCCTTCCAATTTCACCATTTACGATTCTCAGGACTCGCTGAATGTGCTGAAAAAGGTGCTCAAAGATTCCAATATAGACGCCGACCTTTACAAACCCAAAAAGGTGATGGCCCGGATTTCCAATTATAAGAACAACCTGATTACGGTTAAGGCTTATCTGGCGAATCCCGAACTCATTGAAAATGATGAGCGCGCCAATATGAAGCACATGGGCCTTATTTACCAGAAATATGTGGATGCCTGCTACCGCAACGGTGCCATGGATTTTGACGACCTTTTGTTAAGGACGAATGAATTATTAACCCGGTTTCCGGAAGTACTGGCCAAATACCAGGACCGCTTCCGCTATATTTTGGTTGATGAGTATCAGGATACCAACCACTCACAGTACCTTATTGTGAAGGCTTTGGCTTCCAAATTTGAGAATATCTGTGTAGTGGGAGATGATGCGCAGTCCATCTACTCCTTCCGTGGAGCCAACATCCACAACATCCTGAACTTCAAGAAAGATTACCCCGATGCGGTAACGGTTTCCCTGGAACAGAATTACCGATCCACGCAGAATATTGTGAACGCGGCCAATGTGGTGATCTCAAAGAACGTACAGCAGTTTAAGAAAAATGTATTCAGCGACAATGAAGAAGGCGACAAGATCAAGGTGTACCGCTCGCTTTCCGATGCCGATGAAGCCAACTTTGTAGCCTCCAATATCTGGGAGCTGCACAATACGCAGCAGCGTAAGTTTACGGATTTTGCCATTCTGTACCGTACCAACTCGCAAACCCGTGCATTTGAAGATTCTTTAAGAAGGAAAAATATTCCATACCGTGTCTATGGCGGACTGTCCTTCTACCAGCGTAAAGAGGTGAAGGACCTGGTGGCTTACCTGCGTTTGCTCATCAACGAAAACGACGGTGAGGCTCTTTCGCGTATCATCAATTATCCCGCACGTGGAATCGGTGAAACAACCCAGAATAAGCTTATTGTTTTTGCCGATTCACAGAACGTCTCCATCACAACTGTTCTGGGAAATCTCGGCATGTATGCACCATTGCTGGGACTTAACAACGGTATTCTGACCAAACTGGCAGATTTTTGGGCGATGATTAAAGCCTTTCAGGTAATGCTGAAAACCGAGAATGCCTACACCGTGGCCATGGAAGTGGCCAAGCGTACCGGCCTGATTAAATTCCTGAAAGATGACCAGACACCGGAAGGTATTTCACGTCTGGAGAACGTTCAGGAACTCATGAACTCCATGCAGGGTTTTATAGAGGAACAGCAGCAGCTGGAAGACGGTGATCCTTCACTTTCCAATTTCCTGGAGAATATCGCGCTTTCGGCAGATACCCAAAATGATAAGAAGGAGGAAGGTGACCAGGTTTCACTGATGACCATTCACCTTTCCAAAGGACTTGAGTTTCCGGTAGTCCATTTGGTGGGCCTTGAGGAAAACCTTTTCCCAAGTTTCATGAGTTCATCCACCCGCGAGGAGCTGGAAGAAGAGCGCCGGCTGTTTTATGTAGCACTTACGCGTGCGGAAAAACAGGCTTTTTTCAGTTACGCGGTTTCCAGGTTTCAGTGGGGCAAGATTACGGATGCCGAACCTTCACGGTTCTTAAGTGAGATGGATACGGCGCATCTGGAATTCATCAATCCGGCTATTGAAAGCCGATTTGTAAATCATTCCGGACTTAAGTCGAGTATTTTTGATGATGAACCTGCATCGCCAAGATTCTTTAAGAAAAAAGAGGAGAAAAAGACCATCCAGCGTAATGAGCCTTTACCAACTGCGCAGAACCTGAAACCCGTTGCTACAGCCAGGATCATCAATCCGAGCGGTGCCTCATCTGAGGATATTGAGGTGGGCGACCAGGTGCGTCATGACCGTTTCGGTGTGGGCGAAGTTCTTTTCCTGGACGGCACAGATCCGCAAAACATCAAGGCAAAAGTGAAATTCCAGCACGAAGGTGAAAAGAACCTTATCCTGAAATTCGCGAAGCTGACGAAGATCTAAGAGAAGAAGGAAGCTGGATGATGGAGGTTTAAAGAAGTTTTATTCTGAGTTTGTATTGCGGGAACGGAACGCAGGCGGAATGACACGGCACCTCAGGAGATGAACTTATTAAGGGAATGCTTCTTCGCCGTGCTTCTTCATCGCAATTATTCTTGCTTAGTTTTTTTTTCTCCGGTTTACTCTTTTAGTTCCATCTGAATGCTGTTTGGGGTTAATATTTTCATTTTTTTTGGTTAAATAATATCCAGATGTAAATTTGAATGTATTTTTCATTAATTTTATTTCAGATTGAAGTAAAGAATTTAACCATTAAAAAACACAAATTATGTCCACATCAGTAGCAAAGGCGTATGCCAACACCGTGAGAAAGAATCAAAAAGTTTTGTATGCCGTTTGGGAGCCCGGTTTGCCGGTGGAACTTGGTGACTACGGAACGATGAAGGGGAATATCTTTGAGCCACTTGGTAATATCAGGGAAATTGAGGCTTTGAAAGATTTCAAAATAACAACCCGTCTGGACCCTACGCAGGACGAGAAAACATTTACATCCCAGAAAGGTGTAGAGTATAAGCTGATACCCAAAGCCAGCGCTTCGGTTCAGGGTGTTCCGGTAAATGCCTCCATAGAATTTAAATTTTCTGAAGAGAATGCTGTTTTTTTTAATGCCGCCGGCTGTGTTTTCGAGATGATTGAAAACAAGCACCAGCTCGGACAGAAAATTCTCGAAATCTTCAGGGATGACGATACGGTGTGGAACAGGGATTTCGTTCTGGTCACAGCTCTAGTTCACGCCAAACGTGCATTGATTTTAGTCTCCACTTCCAGTGATTTCGCCATCGGTTTTGAAGCCAAGGCTGAAATACCCGCAATAAACTTAGCCAGTGCCTCACTTGACCTGAACCTTAAATTCCAGAATTCCAGTGGATATAAAGTAAATGCAGAAGAAGGGCTGATTCCTCTGATTGGCCTCGGTAAAATTCAGCGGAAAACCATATTTCACAGCAATGAATTCGGAGCATTGGATGCCAGTTCTCATAAAAGCGCCGCTCCGTCAGGAAAGGGTGAATACGTATTGGAGTTTGATGATTACACCTCTAATAAAGAAGCGGGCAAAGATTGATTTTGCAGGTGAGCTAACTTATAGCTCGTCATTTGGCTGGTTGCATTCTTAAAAAAGGGAATCTGGCGGGGGAGCAATTTTTTAGTGAGTTTCTTATGAAACTATTCTGAGATTGCTTCTACGCCGCACCGCCATATCGGAATGACTTTACTGCACTAATTCATTAAACAACCTCTCAAAAGTAGCATCCAAATCCTTTGTTTTCCCCGGGTGCGGGCGTGAGGTCTGGATGACGGAGCTGCGCACTGCTGTAAGCCAGCGGAAGCGCTCTGGGATGTCGAAGGCTGCGATTTCACCACCGGCTTTGTTTCCGTTTGCTACATGGCGGAAATTTTCAAGGTTTTGAAGTATGGCCTCCTTGTCCATTTCACACTTCATCAGGTCAAATTTTATCGGACAGAGATGAAAGTCCACACGGATGTACTTTTCTCTTTTCGAAAACATCACAAGTCCGATATTGAAGAATTCTTCGCGTTCTACCTTTGGTACCAAACGGATTACGGCGTACTCGTAAATTTTAACCTCTTGCATTTTGGGCTTCTTTTACAAAATTAGCAGAGTTCTCCAGCCTTGTCTTCATGAAAGTGAAGTAAACCTCCCGAATCTGTTCAGGTGTTTCGTCAGTATCATTCCACCGCAGCCAGTCATCAGGAATCAGTTCTACAATTCCGCGCAGTATTTCGCTGTTGAGTACAGCTTTGGCAAAAGCATCAGCTTCGTCCAGCAGGGTAGCCTGTGACAGGAGAACATGGTCCTTCACATACGCAAAAGGACTTAAGGCGAGCTTTTCAAAATTCATCCACGAATGGTGGAAGTAAAAGGAAGCACCGTTGTCAATGACCCACAGTTCTTTATTCCACATCAAAAGATTGGTGTTTTTATGGGTGCGGTCTATATTTGTGATGAAGGCATCGAGCCAGACGATTTTTGAAGCCAGTAGCGGATCCACTTTTACAGAAGCGTCATAAGCGATGGCTCCCGACAGGAAATGCAGGGCCAGATTCAGGCCTTCCGAAAATTTCAGCAGGTCCTGGATTTCTTCGTCGGCTTCGGTACGGCCAAAGTCCACATCCAGATTTGCAAATACCAGTTCAGGAATCTTCAGACCCAGAACTTCGGCAATCTTGCCGCCCAAAAGTTCGGAAATCAGCATTTTTACACCGTGTCCGCCGCCGCGGAACTTCAGTACATATTTAAAATCGTCATCGGCTTCCGCCAGGGCCGGCAGTGAGCCGCCTTCGCGAAGCGGAAGGATGTAACGCATCACCGTAACCGTCCGTAAAGATAAATCCCGCATAGATTACAAATTAACGTCAAAACCACGAAATAAAAAAGTTGTCCAAAAAGAGCAACCCTAACAGCATTATTTCTTCTTTCCTCTTAATTTTTCAGATTTTAGATCTCAACTCCCGGCTCTTGATTCTTAATTTCACCCTCCAATCACCAATCACCAATCATCAACTACTCCTTCCTCTTCCTAAAATGTTCATCCCGAAACATAATATTATAAACCAGATATAAGCCCAGACTGATGGCAATAATAAAAAATATGAAAGGCAGGATGCCGTAGCCCATAATGGAATAGCTGGATGGAATACGCATCAGCAACGCTGCCCCAATTATCATTGCGGCAATAATTAATCCTGAAGTAATGCGGTTAGCGACCTTCTGGAAGCCGTCGGTCAGTCTGTCTTCGTCCAGCGCGTTGATCTTCAGTTCAAATTCATTAGCGGCCATCCGCTCGGTAATCTTGTTGAGGCGTCCGGGTAGATTTTCAGCCAGCTTTTTATTGTCCAGCAGGAAACCATAGAAATTTTCGGGCCGCAGCTCCTGTTTCATTTTTTGGTTCACCATTTTCTCCATAAACCTGCGTATGGCCTGCTGCAGATCATATTTGGGAGTCAGCACGGCTATGATCTGGTCCAGGTTAAGCAAAATCTTACCGAGAATGTTGAGTTCTACTGCGAGTTTAATTCCTTCATCCGCAGCCATGCGATTCATCTGAAGCAGCACGCGGCCTGTTTCCATGTCTTCAGCATTGGTACTCGTGCTGTCCATCACCAACCTGTTTATGTTTTTTCTGAATGAATCTACATGGGCTGTTGCTAGGTCATATTCGCTCATTTCAAGAAGTGCTTCCGTAATGGCGTCGCCGTCCTTTTTGCTCATTCCTACCAGCAGCATCATGATTTTTTCCTGAAGTTTCGGGCTGAATTTGGCCACCATACCCAGATCCATAAGCGCTACTTTATTGTCAGAGGTAAGATGGATATTACCCGGATGCGGATCGGCATGAGCAAAACCGTCTACAATAATCTGTTTCAGGTAAGCTTCCACCAGGTCATCAATAAGCGGATTGAAGTCCACCTCAGTTTTTTTTAATTTCCCTAGAGATGTGATTTTTTTACCCTCCAGAAAATCCATTGTAAGGACTTTCGATGACGAGTATTCGGCCACAGGAGAAGGGATGATGAGGTAGTCAAATTTCTTAAGATTTTCCTTAAGGATAATAAGATTCTGCGCCTCCTTGTTATAATCAAGTTCATTAAGAAGGATATACCGAAGTTCCTCAATTATATCATTCAGCGCATATTTTCGGGCTGCTTTGGAATGCGAAACGGCCAGGTCCGCTACCTGTTTCAGGGTGTCCAGGTCTTCCAAAAAACTCTTACGAACACCCGGCCGCTGGATTTTTACCGCAACTATCCGCCCCGAGTGCAAAAGTGCCTTATGCACCTGACCTATAGATGCGCTGGCCAGCGGTACAGGATCAAACTCAACAAAAGCCTTCTTGATCCGGACGCCAATTTCCTCTTCAAAAATCCTTTCCACTTCTTCGTAGGAAATAGTTTCCACATCGTCCTGAAGGTCAGCAAGTGCTTTCAGATAATGGTCTGGCAATAAATCCGGTCGTGTGGAAAGCAGCTGTCCCAGTTTCACGTACGTGGGTCCCATTTTTTTAAGGTCCTCCACCAATTCCTCAGGCTTCTGGTTAAATTCCAGATCTGTTTCGACTTCTTCTTTCAGCGCGGTATTTGCGGTGGATTTTACGACGTCGCTGTCGTAATATTTCAGGATGAAACTGAAAAATTTGGTGTAGTTGCTGAGCTGCTCCAGGGCCATAAGGATATTTTTGCTCTGTACAGAAAAAAATGTACCACTAACCTTTAATCCTGAATACTAAAAAAAATATAATCGACAGGGTAGGTCCGAATTATATTTTACCCACGTTCATTCACGTCTGTATTCCAAGTTGGGCCTCCTGCCATGGTGCTATTTCCTATATTTGCTTTATGCGCCGGTTCCCCAGTTTTGCATAAGATGATTTTGAGCCGGATAACTCTGCAAAATTTATGAAACTTATACAGATACTGCTTAATTTCACGGTTGTAATTGCGTTAATCCAGCAAAGTGAAATCACTTTTTCTTTATTACTTAATATTTTTCAGTATAATGATGAAATATCGAGTACGGAATTGCGAAATCATGTAATTATTTACAAGTTTGCCCAAATATTTATAACCATTATTTTTCTTTTGATTTCTAAATTTCATAAGAAAACCAAGCTGTTTTCGATCATATATCTGCTGACTGGTGTTTTCATCGCTTTCAAGATTCCTGTTGAGTGGTTCTTTGTAACAGATTCTTATTGGATGAATATTATAATATGGTCCTATATTTATTTGTTGGCGATACTTTTATATTTTGAACCGAATTCCTCCAACAAGACAAAATGTATAACTCAAGGAAAAATATTGTATTACAGAAGAATGCTGAAAGAAAAAAGAATTGAAAAATGAAAATTATACACCTTCTTCTGTTGGTTTTCATTATTGGGGTTGCATTAACTGTTTACACTGGTAGACGGTATATGAAAGGCCTTAAAATAGAATCAACGACTGCTCCAATCATGAACTATCAACAATTGGATATCCATTGTGCTACCCACATTAGAGATGCGAGTTCCATGCAAATTTTCTTTGATGGACAGTCGTATACGGTGATGCTGTCGGATGGGCTCTGTGAGGAGATAAGGGAGAATACCGTCGCGCCTAAACTTTTCTACGATCAGGAAAAAGATGTGGTATTCCATGAAGGGCACCTAATGCCAAAAGTATATATCTTCTTGTCTCTGTTTCCTGCAATCTTACTTCCACTTTTGGGCTTTATTGTCTACAGAAAAGAATTAAATAAAAGTGTTTCCAGCATGTAACTTGGCCCACGCAACGTAAAATATTTTATCTAATTATCTTCATCGGGTGTAATGCGCAGCTTTTTTACAAGTAGATACACGTCCAGCATGCGGATATCCACCCTGCGTACCTTCCCGCAATTTCCTATCTTTGCTTCATGTCACACAACAACGATAAAAGACTTTTTCTCATTGATGCCTACGCCATGATTTTCCGTGGTTATTACGCACTTATACGCAGTCCGCGGATGACGAGTGACGGCAAGGATACTTCCGCGATATTTGGATTTACCAACTCGCTTATTGAACTGATCCGCCGCGAGAGACCTTCGCATTTAGCTGTGGTTTTTGATGTTGGTGTGGCAAGTGTAAGAACTGTGGATTTTGCGGAATATAAGGCCAACCGCAGCGAGACTCCGGAAGCCATTAAAATCGCTATCCCCTATATTCACAGCATTCTGGAAGCGATGCACGTACCGAATTTGGGCGTGGAAGGTTATGAGGCCGATGATGTCATCGGAACAATAGCCTGCAAGGCGGAAAAAGAAGGTTACACGACTTATATGGTGACACCCGACAAAGATTTTGCCCAGCTGGTTACAGATAAGATAAAAATTTATAAACCCGGCATCAAAGGTGCTGAATTTGAAATCCTGGGTGTAGAGGAGGTGAAAGCCAAATATGAAATAGAAGACCCAAAACAGGTCATTGATTTCCTGGCAATGATGGGCGATTCCGTAGATAATATCCCCGGACTTGACGGCGTGGGTGAGAAGACCGCCAAGAAATTCCTGAAGGAATACGGCAATATTGAAAATCTGCTGGCCAATACGGATCAAATAAAAGGAAAGCTACGCGAAAAAGTGGAAGCCAGCGCAGAGAGAGGAATCCTTTCAAAAAAACTGGCTACAATTATCTGCGACGCACCCATTGAGTTTCATCAGGAGCAATACGATCTGGAGATCCCCGATTTTGAGCAGGTGAAAACGGTTTTTGATGAACTTGAATTCCGCAGGCTTTACGAAAACCTGTACCGGGCTTTCGCACCCTCGTCTACCGACAGTTCAGATGTAAAAAATCTCGCCGGTTTTGAGCAGGTAAATGTCAATAACGGTGATGAATCCCGGACTGCCACAACAATGCAGCTTGATCTTTTTGCCAACTATGAAGAACTGGACAGGGCCACGGAAACCAAAACAACAATTGAAAGCAATGATCATCTCTATCAGTTTGCTGATACTGCTGAAGCCCAGCGGCTCTTGGTGAAAAATCTCATGAAGCAGCGTGCGGTGAGTTTCGATACTGAACTCAATTCACTTAATGAAATGGAGGCCGACATAGTTGGCATCAGTTTCTGCTACCGGAAAGGACTGGCTTATTACGTACCGCTTTCCGAAAACCGCGAGGAAGCTTTGCAAACGCTGGAAATATTCCGCCCGTTTTTTGAGAAGGATGATGTTATTAAGATAGCCCATAATCTGAAGGTAGATTTCAAAATCCTCCAGCAGTATGGTATTCAGGTGAGGGGAGCCATGTTCGATACCATGATTGCTCACTACCTGCTCAATCCGGACGGACGCCACGGACTGGACTATCTTTCAGAAGTATTTCTGCAGTACAAACCTGTCGCTATAGAGACACTCATTGGCAAGAAAGGCAAAAAACAGGGAACGCTTCGTGACCTGTCGGTGGAAGAACAGACTGCTTATGTGGCCGAAGATGCAGATATTACCTGGCAGCTGTACGAACTGTTTGCGCCTCAGCTTAAAAAGGAAGATCTGGAAGATCTTTTCTATAAAGTTGAAATGCCGTTGATGGAAGTTTTGGCCAAGATGGAACTGGAAGGTGTTTCACTCGACAAAGCATGGCTGGAACAGGAAAGCAGAGATCTTGAAAATGATCTTCGCGCTCTGGAAAAGACTATTTTCGAACTTTCAGGTGAAGAATTCAACATGAATTCGCCACGCCAGCTCGGTGAAATATTATTTGACAAACTTCAGCTGGATCCTAAAGCCAAAAAGACCAAAACAGGACAATACGCCACGTCCGAAGATATTCTGCAGAAACTTTCGTCCAAACATGAAATCATCCAGCATATTTTGGAATACAGGACCTATCAGAAACTTAAATCCACATACGTAGATGCTTTGCCGCTACAGATTGACAAAGATGATAACCGCGTGCACACCACTTTCTCCCAAACCACAGCTGCAACAGGGCGTCTTGCAAGCGTGAACCCTAACCTTCAGAATATTCCGATCCGTACGTTACGCGGACAGCAGATCAGAGGGGCATTTGTGGCCGGTGAGGGGAAGAAAATCATTTCAGCCGATTACTCGCAGATCGAACTCAGGCTTATTGCTGAGATTTCCAACGAGGAAAATATGATCCAGGCTTTCCAGGACGGTGAAGATATTCACGCATCCACAGCCTCAAAACTGTTCAATATTCCTTTGGAGGAAGTCAGCAAGACCCAGCGTAGCCAGGCCAAGACGGTAAACTTCGGGATTATTTACGGTCAGGGTGCTTTTGCATTGGCAGAACAAACCGGTCTTTCCAGAAGTGAAGCCAAGCAGATGATCGAAGCTTATTTTGAAACCTATCCAAGGCTGAAGAAATATATGGGCGAACAGGTGGTGAAGGCGCAGGAACTTGGTTATGTGGAAACAGTGCTGAAACGCAAAAGACATCTGAAGGATATTAATTCCGCAAATTTCGTAGTAAAAGCGCATGCGGAGAGAAACGCGGTGAACGCGCCAATACAGGGCAGCGCTGCTGATGTTATAAAGCTGGCGATGATTAAAATTGACAAAAAACTGACAGAGCAAAATCTTCAGACCAAAATGCTTCTTCAGGTTCATGATGAACTTCTTTTTGAAGCACCGATTGAGGAGGTTGAAGAAGTGACACAGCTGATCCGTGCTGAAATGGAATCGGCACTTGAAACTAAGGTTCCGCTGCTCGTGGAAGTTGGAGCCGGCGATAACTGGCTGGAGGCACATTAGAAGAAATTTTGACCGGTATTTAAGGAGATGAACGTGACACTCAGGTCATATTACTGATAATGATAAAGCATTCCTCAACGGAATGCTTTTTGTGTAAAAAAGACAGCGCTTCAGTTGCGGACTTATTTCCTCAAGCATTCTGCAGAAGCATATTAATCAACGTAAACAAAGAAGATATCTTGAATTTAAAATACAAAGAAATTTCACATACCGATGCAAACGGCTACAGTTACATCACGGTTGAAAGTGATGATAACAACGTAAGAATTTACACACTTAAAAACGGCCTGCAGGTCTATTTGGCTCAAAACTTCGATGCACCGCGCATCCAGACATATATTCCGGTTCGCACGGGAAGCAATAATGACCCTGCAGACAATACAGGACTTGCGCACTATCTGGAACATATGATGTTTAAGGGAACATCAAAAATAGGCACACTGGATTGGGATAAAGAAAGTGCATTACTTAATGAGATTGCCGAACTGTACGAACAGCATAAGGCCGAAAATGATCCTGACCGTAAAAGAAAAATCTATAAAAAAATCGACGAGGTCTCGCAGCGCGCCAGCAAATTTGCTTTGGCCAATGAATACGACAAATGTATTTCGGCGCTGGGTGCTTCCGGAACGAATGCCCACACCTGGCTGAATGAAACTGTTTATAAGAACAATATTCCGAAAAACGAACTGGAAAGATGGCTGAAAATTGAAAAGGAAAGATTCGGCGAGATCGTTTTGCGTCTTTTCCATACAGAACTGGAATCGGTATACGAAGAATTTAACCGCGCCCAGGACCATGACGGAAGGCTGGTGAATGACGCACTTATGGCAGTGCTTTTCCCCACCCATCAGAACGGCCAGCAAACCACTCTCGGAAAGGCTGAGCATCTGAAGAATCCTTCGATGAAGGCCATCCACCGCTATTTTGATGAATATTACGTGCCGAATAACTATGCCATGGTGTTGGTTGGTGATCTTGAGTTTGACGAGACCATTCAACTGGTAGATGAATATTTCGGTCAGTTCAATTACAGCGAGTTGCCGATAAAAACATCAGTGCTGGAGCAACCGATGAGCGAAATTGTGAGCCGGACCGTAAAAAGTCCCACGGTTCCCAGACTGCAGCTTGCCTGGAGAACCGACAGCTACGGTACGGATGAAGCTCTGATGGCAGATCTGGCGGCTCACATCCTGAGCAACAGCGGTGAGGCCGGGCTTCTGGACCTTCATATAAATAATGCACAGGAGGCTCTTTATGCCACTGCATATGCAACAGCCCACAACGAGTACGGTTATATCTCAATGGTGGTGGTGCCTAAGGAAGACCAGACTTTTGAGCAGGCTGAAAAACTTGTCCATGCAGAAATAGAACGGATTAAAAAGGGCGACTTCCCCGACTGGCTGCTGCCGGCAATAATCAATGACTTCAAAGTCCAGCGACTGAAAGGTCTTGAAACTGCTGATGGTCTGGCTGCTAACCTGTATCAGACTTACATCCGCAAACAGACCTGGCAGGAAGAACTTGAGGAAATGGACAGATATGAAGCCGTTACCAAAGAAAATATTGTGGAATTTGCAAACCGCTTCTTTAAAGATAATTACGCTGTTGTATACAAGGAGAAGGGGACAAACGAAGACCTGCTGCGGGTAGATAACCCCGGAATTACACCTGTTACTATCAACCGTGATGCAGAGTCGGATTTCCTGAAATCCATTCTGGCTGAAAAGACATCGGAGATTGAACCGGAATTCATCGATTATAAAAAAGAGATTGAAGTTAAGGTACAGAATGGCGTTAAGTTCAGTTTTGTACCAAACCGGTATAACAGTTTGGCGCAGGTTCATTATATTTTTCCGTTTGGAAGCGATCACGACCGGGAACTTTCTCTGGCAACACAGGTCCTGCAGTACCTTGGTACAAACAATATATCGCCGGATGAGCTGAAGCAGGAATTTTATAAGATTGGCATAACGCACGAATTCAAAACGGCACCCGATCAGTTAACCATCAGTTTAACGGGCCTGGAAGAGAATATTGCCAAAGGTATTGGTCTTCTGCATCACTGGATTCAGGAGGCGTTACCCGACCAGGCTGTTTATGATGAATACGTAGAAACTATATTGGAGAGCCGCAATGCCGCCAAAAGGGACAAGGGCAGGATTATGCGCGCTTTGCAGAATTATGCAAAATTCGGAGCAGATTCGCGGTCACGGGATGTGGTTCCTGAGCAGAGATTGCGAGAAATAACCTGCGGAGAACTGACGGATAAGTTAAAGGGTCTCTTTTCCTATGCTTATGAAGTGTTTCTGTATGGAGGCAATATGGAGGTTTTAACAGAAACCTGTCTGCCGTTTGTAAAACAGATTACCGGCGCTGTACCCGAAAGAAAGATGTATCCGCAGCCCGAAACAGGAGGAAAGGTCTATTTTGTTGATTATGATATGGTGCAAACGGAACTAAGTCTGCTGGGCCGTGCCGGAAATGTGGATCCGTCAACATTTGGCCGGATCAATGTATTTAACGAATATTTCGGCAGTGGCCTTTCATCCATTATATTCCAGGAACTGCGTGAAAGCAGAAGCCTTGCTTATTCTGCTTATGCGGTGTACCAATCCAGCCCTGAGTTGCTTTATCCAGATTATATCACAACCTATATAGGTACACAACCGGATAAACTGGAGATTGCGGTGAAGGCAATGCAGGAACTTATGGAGAAATTGCCCACATACGAAGCCCAGTTCGAAAGTGCAAAGCAGGCCACTCTGAAACAGCTTGCTTCCGGCCGGGTTACGAGGACCAATATATTCTTCAACCATCTCAGACTTCTGAAACTGGGTATTGATTACGATTTAAGGAAAGGTATGTACGCTGAGGTGGAAAAACTTACCCTGGAAGGCCTGGAGCAATTCTACGAAGAAAAAATACAGCCTGTTAAATATAACGTAGCTGTAATAGGTAAGCGTGAGAACCTGAGACAGGATGTCCTGGAAAGACTGGGCACTGTAACGGAGGTCAGTCTGGAAGAAGTTTTCGGCTACTGAGAAAATTTAAAATATCTAAAAACCTCATTATTTCCTTATGATGAGGTTTTTTTTAAATGGTTTTTTCAGAAGGAAGTAGGCCGTTTCTTTAGGCAGAATATTGGCAGCAGAATCATGCTCCATAGGAATACGCTGAAGATTATGGGCAAAGGCATCTGTTTTTATGCCCGCTGTGCCAAAACTATACAGATCCGGACATCTGCGGTACAACTGCTCAAAAAAAGATTTGCTTACACCAAAATCAGTAAAAGGGAAGGCGAATGCATCGGCCAGAAAAGCGTGAGTTTTTACGAAATCCAGACTGCTGAACGTGGTCTCTAACTGCTCGTCAAGAGTAAGTTCTGAGTAATAGGGATGGTTCCAGCTGTGCGCACCAATGCCAAAACCACGCGTTTTGAGTTCCTGAAGTTGCGCAAGGTCCAGATAGGGTTTATTTTTTCTGAGATAATCTTTGAAATCAAGGTCGATGGCTTCTGCATAAAGGTCCAGCAGCACGCGCTTTTTATAACCTGTCTTTAGAATATGACTGCAAATTTCGTCTGTTGCGCCATACCGTAATCCGCTTATATTTTGCAAAAGACTTATATCAACTTTTTCACTTTTTATTTTTTCAATCAGCAGACTTGCCTTGCAGCGAAACAGCATGTCCTGCTGATCCACGAAAGCCGGATTGATGAAGTTGACAGCATAAATTCCCCTGCGCTCCAAGATTGGAGCCACGACATGCAGAAATTCGGAAAAGCCGTCATCAAAAGTAAGCAGAGCCACTTTTTTACCTCCCCGATTTCCTGATTCCTGAAATCTTCTGAAGCCGTCCCAGTCGACAAAATTGAAATATTTCAGCAGATAATCCAGGTCTTTTTCAAACTCTTTCTCCGACTTATAAGGATACAGATGCTTAAGATGGGGAAGAGTTTCATCAGAAACGGTATGATAAAGTGGAATGCAGTAATCCAGCGGATAGTTCTGAGTGCTCATTCCACCCGAAAATTTGGATACCAGATTTATGATTGTGTCTTTAAAGGGCATATTCAAATATAAGCTAAAATGCGCTCTCAAAACTTCCCGGCTGACGTTCTGTCTTCAATCTGAAGTATTCCAATGCGGTCGCGGTAAATACTGATGACTTCAAAAAGTTCCTCAGGTGTAAATTCAAGGTACCGGTTGTGGAAGTTATAGTTTTCCTCATTAATCCTGATGAGGTTTTTCTTCCTAACCGTAGTTCCGCGCCTTTGGGTACGTGTTTTAACAGTCTTGTGAATGATGCGGAATTCATAAATATGATCCCATTCATAAAAATCTTGTTTATTCAGTGTAATTCCTTTCTCTGTCATTTCGATCAGAGTCCTGTCGCGGTTACGGATCATTTCAATGATCAGCAGTACTGTAAGGGGCACATAATACGCAATTCCCAGAAAGGTGATGAACACACGCGGAGATTCTGTGAAAAGAAAGATCAGAAGCAGCGGCGTAAAGAGAAGGTAAGCTTTCAGATAATGCTTAAGCAAAACCTTTAGGGAAGCTTTTATATAAACAGGATTCATTCTGCCTAAAAATAGTCAAAAAGAGGTGGCTTTACAAGTATTTGACTCTAACTGCCAACTTTTAGCTATTAAATTTCCAGGTTGGCGAGGTCAGTAATTCTCTGTATTGCTTAACGTTTTCATCATCAAAGCAAACAAAAAGCACCTTTTTAATTTCTGATTTATTCAGAGCTTCCTTTACCGCTGCAACTGCAATTTTAGCGGCACGGTCTTTCGGAAATCCGTAGACCCCTGTGCTGATGTTTGGAAAGGCAACTGTTTTACAGCCGTTTTCGATGGCTAAGTTCAGAGAATTAATATAACAGCTTCGCAACTTTTCGTCTTCACCACTATTGCCACCGTTCCATACCGGTCCTACAGTATGGATCACGTATTTTGCCGGCAACTTACCCGCTGTCGTTATTACAGCTTCGCCCGTTTTGCAGCTGCCTTGTCTTGCGACAATCTTCCGGCACTCTTCCAGGATTTCCGGGCCGCCCGCACGGTGTATGGCGCCGTCCACTCCGCCGCCGCCCAGAAGTGAACTGTTGGCGGCATTAACAACAGCATCGCAGGTGATTTTGGTTATATCTCCTTTAATTAATTCAATCATACTCAAAGCTAAAAAAAAATCCCGCGACAAAAGCCACGGGATTTGTGATATGATTTATGAAAAACTTATTTTACGATTTTCATCTCATTAATAAGCCATTTTGCATCGGCATATTTATCAATGATGAAGAGGATGTATTTGGTATCTACCATAATGTTACGGCTGAAACGCGGATCAAAGTTGATATCACTCATGGTTCCTTCCCACTGCCTGTCGAAATTAAGACCGATTAAGTTACCGTTTGCATCAAGGGCAGGACTTCCGGAGTTTCCGCCTGTTGTATGATTGGTCGCGGTAAAGTTTACAGGAACATCACCTGTTTTATCCTTGTAAATGCCATAATCCCTGGCATTATAAAGGTCGATTAGTTTTTTTGGAACATCAAATTCATAATCGCCGGGGACATATTTCTCCATAATTCCGGCCACATGGGTCTGATAGCCATATGTCACAGCATCTCTTGGATTGGATCCCTTCACCTGACCATAAGTTACACGCAGGGTAGAGTTGGCGTCCGGGAAAAACTGACGGTCTTTGTCGGTTTCCATCTGCTGCGCCATGTATTTTTTCTGAAGCACATCAATTTCTGCCTGCAGTGACGAAACTTTGGCGTCTGTAGAAGAAAGATAGGCTTCCCTCATGGACGCTGCCAGTTTCAGGATCGGATCATTTTTCAGGGTTTTGATCAGCTCCGTTGGATTTGCAAAAACTTTATTGATATCGGCATCTACAGTAGCTCCGTTAAAGGCTTTTCTGCCGGTGATAATGGAGTTTTTAGACCATTCTTCAATTACGGCAAGGTTCTTCTTATCGTCTTTATACTGACTGAAGTTGGCCGGCAGATATTTCTCCGGAGTTTTGTTGGCATAAAGAGCCAGAAGTTCAGCAGTTACGATGGCATCCAGTTCACCGCTATAATTTTTGTAGAATCCGGCGAGACGGTCTGTAAAGGCCGTCATTGTTTTGCTGTCTATTTTCCCGGCTTCATAATTCTGCATAAAACTCAGATACTGATTGGCCAGGGTAAGAGTCTCTGCATTTCTAACCACTTCTGTATAATATGCACGGTTCAGGGCATAAGGCGCCTGTTCTGTATACAGGCGGTTCAGACCATCAATCGTAGGTTTGATCTGAGCATTTTTGTTAATTAGCGATTGCTCATAGCGCTGTTTCTTGCCTACGGCATCCGATTTTTTCAGACCTTCCACTTCGCCAATCCATTTTTTCCAGTAGTTGGCTATGGAGGCATATTTGGAGGCGTATTTAATTCTGGTAGCCGCATCGGCGCGCATTTTGGCATCCAGAGTTTTCAGGGCCACTTCACGAACCGAAATCATTGCCGGATCCGTTTCATTCATTACTTTTTCCACCGCGATAGCCGGAAGGTATTCCGTAGTTCTCCCCGGAAAGCCGAATACGAAGGTGAAATCATTCTCCTGCTTGTCCTTTATTGATACCGGCAGGAAATGTTTGGGTTTGTAGGGAACATTATCTTTAGAATATTCCGCAGGTTTGTTGTTCTTATCGGCATAAATTCTGAACATGGCAAAATCGCCGGTATGACGTGGCCATACCCAGTTATCTGTATCAGAACCGAATTTACCGATGCTGGACGGCGGGGCACCCACCAAACGAACATCTTTGTACGTTTCAATTACGTACGCGTAATATTTGTTGCCGTAGTACATGGGTCTTACAACGACTTTTTGCCACGGTTCCAGTTTAAATCCGGCCTTAGCGGTCTCGATATTTTTGTTGATGACTGCCTCAGCAGCTTTAGCATCAAGGTTTTGTGTGCCGGCGAGTACTGTCGCGGTTACTTCCTTAATGTCCGCAATGAAATCAACGGTAACCCCAGGATTAGGAAGTTCACCGGTCATGTTTTTTGCCCAAAAACCATCCGTAAGATAATCATTCTGAACTGAGCTGTGACTTTGGATCTGTCCGTAACCACAGTGATGATTGGTTAGAAGAAGACCCTGAGGTGAAATTATTTCTGCTGTACAGCCACCGTTGAACTGAACTACCGCGTCCTTAATGCTGGGTTTGGAGGTGTCGAAAATCTGTTTTGCGGAAATCTTCATTCCCAGTTGCTTCATTTCCTTTTCATTGAGCTCGGTGGGAATCCACATGCCGCCGTACTGCTGTGCGAAAGCAAACGCTGCCGGAAGTAACAGCGCGGCTATCAGCACTTTTCTTGTATTAATCATATATCCTGAATTGTTTTTTAGTTGGAAAATTACGAGCCTTAGGCTCACACAAAATTGCCTTAAAAGTAAGGAATTTTAAGGACTTGGCGAAAGGACTGATTAAAGAGCAGGCCCGTTTCTGCTATTTCTTTGATTTTTTCGGAAGTTTTTCTGCGGTGGCACAGGAAAATTCCATCAGTTCCTTCCAATGCCTTTTATGTTCGTAGGGAATGGTGTACCATCCGCTCATGGGCCTGCCTTCTGCCGGAGTAAAAACGTCAACTCCCGAAAGTTTCTGTGCCTTTCCCAGGGTTTCTCCTGATATTTTAACAACCAGAAAATCCCGCCAAAACATGGCTCCGGCTTTCCCGTTGGGCATTTTTACACACAGGGCTCCAAACATTTTTCCCGGGATAGCATCTGAAATCTGTTCAGTCAGCTCATTGAAATAGAGTTCTGCCTCTGTCATCGTCGTATTTATTTGATTTTCGTAAAGTTCATATGCTGTATCCTTACGGCATTAAGTATAGCTAAAAGAGCAACGCCTACATCCGCAAAAACCGCCTCCCACATCGTTGCCACACCGCCGGCGCCAAGAATCAGGACCACGGCTTTTACCCCAAACGCCAGAAGGATATTCTGCCAGACAATCTTTTTTGTTTCCCTTCCAATTATTATCGCCATTGGAATCTTCGAAGGCCTGTCGTCCTGTATGACCACATCGGCTGTTTCAATAGTAGCATCGCTGCCCAGTCCGCCCATCGCCATACCCACATCACTTAATGCCACAACCGGTGCATCGTTCACGCCGTCACCCACAAAGGCCACAGTTTCCTTGCCAGATTTAAGATCTTTAACTTTATTTACTTTGTCTTCCGGCAAAAGATCACCAAAGGCATTCATAATTCCGATTTTAGCTGCCACCTCTTTTACAACTGCAGTTTTGTCGCCGCTTAGCATGGTGATACTTACACCCAGTTTTTTGAGTTCATTGACCGCATAATCCGCATCATCTTTAATCTGGTCGGCGATCGTAAGGTAACCCGCGAACTTCCCATCCACGGCAATGGCAACAAGTGTGTCTGAAATGGTTGAATGTTCAATTTGATGTGCAATGTTGAATTTCTCCATCAGTTTAAAATTGCCTGCGAGATATTCCTTTCCTTCCAGTGTCCCTCTTAATCCGTGTCCGGCAATTTCTTCAAAATCCTCTACTTGTGTATGGATTACAGGCCCGGCAAATTCACGGATTGCAGTCGCGATCGGATGGCTAGATTTACTTTCCAGCGTATTTAAATGCTGTAAAACTTCTTTTTTGTCGAAACCTTTCTGCAGTATTACTTCGTGAACTTTAAAAACACCTTCTGTCATGGTTCCCGTTTTGTCCATCACTACATGCTTCACACCGGACAGCGTATCTAAAAAGTTACTTCCTTTAAACAGTATTCCGTTGCGGCTGCCGGCGCCGATTCCGCCAAAATACCCAAGCGGTATGGAGATTACCAGGGCACACGGACAGGAAATTACAAGAAACACCAGCGCCCGATAGAGCCAGTCCCGGAACTCATATTCAGCTACAAAGAAATAGGGCAGCAGACAGATTGCGATGGCTAAAAACACCACGATTGGGGTATATATTTTTGCGAATTTGCGGATGAAGAGTTCGGTTTTAGCTTTTTGTGAGGTGGCGTTCTGAACCATTTCCAGGATCCGCGACAGTTTGGAATCTTCGTAAGGCGTACTGATCTTGACCAGCGCCAAGGTGTTCAGATTAATCATTCCTGCGAGGACCATATCGCCTTTTCTCTTTGTATTGGGTTTGCTTTCACCCGTGAGTGCCGAGGTGTTGAATGAGGCTGTTTCCGAAAGCAGTTCGCCGTCCAAAGCCAGTTTTTCGCCGGGTTTGAGCTGGATGATCTGACCCACAGCAGCATTTTGCGCCTTAATCCTTTTCGGGATGTTGTTTTCCATAATGGTAACCTCGTCCGGTCTTTGGTCCAGGAGAGACTTTATGTTGAGTTTTGCCTTTTGGACAGCCATTGTCTGGAAAACCTCGCCTACACAATAGAAAAGCATCACTGCAACGCCTTCGGGGTACTCGCCAATGGCAAATGCACCCGCGGTCGCGATGGTCATCAGGAAGAATTCCGAAAAGAAATCACCATGCTCTATGCCGATAAATGCTTCCTTAACAACGGGAAAACCTACGGGGATATAGGCCGCCAGATACAATGCTAATCTGAATGCTTCGCTGAACCAGTCAGGCTTAAGCCAGTACTGAAGCACCAGACCCAGGCACAGCAGCGCAAATGACAGTAATGCCGGTACAAACAGCTGGAAGATACTTTTATCGCCATGGTCGTGGCTGTGATCATGATCTTCGGTATGCCTCTGCGTTGCTCCTGATGCCTCTGAAACTTCCGGAGGATTTTCTTCTGTACTGCAGCATTCTTTTGACATAGTAATTTGGCTTGTTTAAAGCAATATACAAAACCGGCACCACTATTTCTCATGGCATCACTTTTGAATTTAAGTCTGAAACTTAATCATGGAGGTTCTTTCCGTACAACTGTTGTGGCTTTTAATTTTGGCTGTACCCATCGCATGTGTCGCCTGGACAGTGACTCATGAGGAAATCTTCCGGGAACCCCGGGAATACTGCGTGAAAAAGTCACAGGAAGAAAAAAAGCTGCTGAGCCGGAAATTCTTTTATCTGTTCACCTGTGAATACTGTTTCAGTCATTATGTTTCGGCCCTGTTCCTGATAGTCACAAAATATAAACTGCTGTTTGATGATTGGCGCGGCTATCTGATTTCCTTTTTCGCGCTTGTCTTTATAGCCAATGTATATATGAGCCTGTTTGCCTACCTGAGACAAAGCCTGAAAGTAGAGAAAATTGAGGCCAAACTGAAAGACAATGAGTGGCATGAGGTGAAGGAAGAAATAGAAGAGAAAAAAGAGGGTTGATCCCCAAATCCTGAAATAAAACATTAAAAAGATATTATTATGGAAGATGAAGACAGATTACAGAGATATACTTTTGAAGGATATACTGTAGTTACAAACTTTGAGACTTATGAGGAAGCCGAACAGTTTGCCGCTGAAAAGCAAGGTGAACTTATTGAGGTCGGTTTTACAGACGGTTCTGATAATCCGACACCAAATGAGGAAGGCAAACTTATGCAGGACAGACGTGTTTTCCGTGTAGGGCTTGATCCCGAATATAAAGTGTATTATGGCCACGATGAAGGTTTCCAGGACATGGCACAGGATATTCTGGAAGATATGAAGCGCATGGAAGACGATGTACTACCCGAGGACTGGATGGCTGACCAAAACATTGCCACCGGTGACCGCATTATTATTGTAAAGGACGGTGAGATTAATACTGTGACCACCCGTGAGAGAATAAAATTCCTTATGCGCGGTAATTTATATGAAATTGCTGTTAAGGTAAATCATTAGTCATTAGCCTCCCTGGACTAAGGTTTCGGGGGCGGCGGCGAAGCCGCCGCTGAAAGAAGTTTAAATTTATGTTTTAAAGAAGGCTGCTCTAATTTTGAGCAGCCTTTTTTATGTAATCAAGAGATTAATCTTTAATCAGTTTCTTAATAATAACCTGGTCTTTCGTGTAAATCCTGATCAGGTAATTACCTTTTGGAAGTTCAGAAAGGTTTATTGCGTTTTGGGTGATGCCAGAAGAACGGACAATTCTGCCGGACAGGTCATACACTTCGGCCTTCACGATTCGCTCTTTGGTTTTAAAGTGCAGCACATCCTTCACCGGGTTGGGGTAAATGCTGAACTCTTCAGTCACCGTTTCAGCTGTGGAAAGGTTTGACTGTACGGTAGTCGTGTAGGTATTGGTTACGATCGGTGCATTGTAATCAAAGTAGATATTCGCGGTATTGCTGAAGGCATTTCCTACCGTTAGGGTGGCGAGCGTTTTTATTTTGAATACCACATATCCGTCGTTGGTGGCATCAGCAAAGGGCAGCTGTATGTTCTCAAAGATGAATTCAACCGTATTGGGACCGGTAATCCGGGTAACAAAACTGTGGCTTCCGCCCACGGCTACGAGTGAACTGAGGTTGAATTTAGAGGTATCAATGATATCTTTCACCACCACGTTCTGTGCATTTGCGGTTCCGGTATTCTCAAACCGGATCAGGTAGTGTACATAATCCCCGACCTGTGCCTGGGCAATGGCCGTTCCCTGCAGACAGGTCTTGTCGTTCGGGTCGAAGGAGTTCACCACCGTTTGGTTCAGTGTAAAGTTGTTGTCCGCCGGGGTTTCATCGGTTGCGCCGGTTACCTGGGCTGTGTAGTTCAGGATATGTCCGCCGGTTAATGGTGGCGTAGCAGTTGGCGTATTTAAAGTGAACGTTACCGTAACCTCTCTTGCTTCAAACGGCAGCAGATTGGTGAAATTCCAGTTCAGTGTACCTGTGCTCTGGGATGCTGGGGCAACTGTTGCAGTGGTAAAGTTCATCAGATTATCATCATAACTGAAAACCAAGCTACCGGACTGGGCAGCGGTACCTTTGTTTTTATAAATTATTCTATATTTTGAAGTAAAACCGGGAACAGCATCGGTTATTGGAATAATCACGCTCTCCAGGTCGTTGTGGTTGCCGTTTGCAGTGATACAGAAATTCTGGGTAAGCGGGCTGATTTGAGTTGGGAAATTTGCCGAGATACTTGCCGGAGAAATGGTAAAATAGGTTGGGTTTTCCAGCACGGGAGTGATTGTGTGCGTACCGGCTTGTACAGAGATCGTGTAATTTCCGGAATTGTTTGCCGTTATGGAGCCGCTTACAGTTCCACTGGTAAAATTAAATTTTTGAAGGGGGGTAAACGGGTCGCTGCCGGTGCATCCGTTAGTATCATGATCGTATTTCGTTGCTCCTTGGGTGGTGTAATAAGTACCTCCGGGAACAAAACTACAATAAGAATTTACTGCGATGCTTGAATTGTAACCAGATGAGTTAATGACCGCATTTACATCTTCAGGATCAGCACAGATATAATGGAGTTGTGAATTATTACTGTAATAAAAAGTCGGAAAATTAGAAGCACCGTTCTTAATAATTATATTCTGTACGGCAGTATTTTCACACACTACCTGCCACAAGTTAGGATTTTGGCTTAAATCAAGTAGGGTTATAGGGCTATTGTAGATTTTAAAATTACCTAAAGAAGGTAACGCCATTAAATCTAAGGAAGTTATACCGGTTGTCTGTATATCAATCACATTCAGCTGCGGATGCGCAGCCAGAGGCAGGCTGAGAAGATTTGGGCTATTTTTTATTTTGAGGGTACCCAAACCGCTACATCCCGCAATGTTTACTTGCGATAAATTTGCATGGTTCAGAACGTCCAATAAGCCCAGATTTGTGTGCCCGGAAAAATCTAGAGAAGCTAAATTGTTATTATTTTCCAACTTCGCCACTTGAATTGCGTTGGAATTCTGAAAATTAATTCCGGTCATTAAAGGATTCGACTTTATTTCAACATTTGTCAACGCGTTCAGGTTGGATAGGTTCAGGTTGCCTACACCCGAATTTCTTAAAATGAACCACTCAAGATTGGACATAATAAGGCTGATCCCTGAAAGATTATTATTGGAGATTAAAGTGAGGTGAGTGATTGTGGGAGAAATGAGATTGATATCGCTTAACGCATCGCAGTATTGTACATTGAAGGATAAAAGAGAGGTGCAATTGTCAATGTTGAAACTGGTGAGTTGTGACAATCCAGAAAGATGCAGACTTGAAAGTAATGGTAAGTCGCTTACATCCAGTGTAGTAATGTTAAGGGTATATAGAGATAAGTGGGTAAGGTTGGTAAAACTCCGGATTCCCTCAACACTGTTAATGGGCATGGAGTTACCATTAAAAGAAATTCTACTAACTGCAATAGCTTCAGATATTTGTATTTCTCCATCCGCATTAGCGTCAATAACCATGGGTTGATTGGCACTGTTGAAGGCAATAGGATTGGTAGAAGTATTTGCAGATACGAGCTTTGCCTTAAAATTCGCATCCGGAATATTGACGATTTGTGCGTTAGATCCTGCAAAAAGCAGGATTAGAAAGAACAGGTAGATTTTTTTCATCAGTGAGTTTTATCACCGATAAAGATAATTATATTTCAATACCAGATATTATTTATTTATCAAATCCAAAAACTGCTGCTCATCCAACACTTCTATCGTGCCTATTTCCTGTGCTTTTTTAAGTTTGCTGCCCGCTTTCTCACCAACCACCAGATAGTTAAGGTTTTTAGAGACCGCTGAAATATTTTTTCCGCCATGTTTTTCTACCATTTCTTCAGCTTCGTCGCGCGTGAAAAGTGAGAGTTTACCGGTAAAAAGAAAGGTCTTGCCTTCAAAAGTATTACTCAGAACTTCATTCGTGTTTTCGCCTGCTTCCAACTGTACACCATACGCCTTTAGGCGCTCCAGCATCAGCAGGTTTTCAGGATTCTGAAGGAACGCAGTGATGCTTATCGCAATCTTTCCTCCAATATCCTCCACCTGAACCAGCTCATCGGCCGTAGCGTTTTTCAGTTCTTCAATACTTTGGAAATTCTTGGCCAGTTTCTTAGCTACAGTCTCGCCCACATGCTTAATGCCAATTCCGTACAGTACTTTTTCGAAAGGTATTTCCTTTGATTTTTCTATTCCTTCTATGATATTTTGGGCCGATCTTTCGGCCATCCTTTCCAGTGGTAAAAGCTGCTCTTTTGTTAAGGCATAAAAATCGGCAGGGTTTTCCACGAGTTTCGCACGGTAAAGCTGTTCAATGGTCTCGCTGCCCAGGTTGTCAATATTCAGGGCTTTTCGCGAGACATAATGGATCATCCGACCCACCACCTGTGGCGGACAGTGCAGGTCATTCGGGCAAAAATGGATGGCCTGATCTTCCACCTTAACCAGTTCAGTACCGCATTCGGGGGCAATTTTTTATGTATTGGATGGGCAAACTGCCGGCTTCTCTTTTGTCATGATTGACGCCCACAATCTTGGGAATGATCTCTCCGCCTTTTTCTACAAATACAAAATCATGTTCGTGAAGGTCAAGTTTTGCAATAATATCCTCATTGTGCAGGCTGGCCCTTTTCACTACCGTACCAGCGAGCAAAACAGGCTTCAGGTTGGCCACCGGTGTTATGGCGCCGGTCCGTCCCACCTGGTAGGTAACCTTCTGGAGTTCAGTCTCCACTTTCTCTGCCTTGAACTTGTGCGCTGTGGCCCATCGTGGTGATTTTGCTGTAAATCCCAGCTGCTTCTGCTGACTCAGGCTATTTACTTTCACTACGATTCCGTCAATATCAAATCCCAGTCTATGCCGCTCTATATCCCAAAATGTTATAAATTCTTTCACTTCGTCCAGATTTTTGCAAAGTTTCATCTGTTCCGAAATGCGGAAACCCCACGATTTTGCCTGCTGTAACAGTTCCCAATGCGTTGTAGCTGTGTTTTCGGTTGATATAAACTGGTAAATAACTGATGAAAGTCCGCGTTTCCTTACTTCGGCCGAATCCTGAATTTTCAGACTTCCGCTCGCGGTATTCCTGGGATTCATAAATGGGTCAAAACCTTCTTCCTCCCGTCTTTTGTTGATCTTGTCAAAGTTTTTTCGGGTCAGGTAAATTTCGCCCCGAACATAGAATTTATCAGGAAAATCACCTTTTATCTGCAGTGGAATGTCGGAAATGGTTTTCACGTTTGGAGTAATCTCATCGCCGCGGAAGCCGTCGCCACGGGTAACCGCTTCTTTCAGGAGTCCGTGTTCGTATAGGATCGAAATTGAAGCGCCGTCATATTTCAGTTCTGCTACAAATTCCACCGGTTCATCCAAAGTTTTCTGCACACGTTTTTCCCATTCTTCCAAATCATCAAAATCATAGGAGTTGTCCAGAGAGTACATTCTGAACTGATGCGTTACGGTAGGGAAATTCTTGGTCACAGCACCGCCCACGCGCAGGGTAGGTGAATTGGCATCATAAAACTCCGGATGCTTCGCTTCCAGCTCCTGAAGTTCCTTCAGCAGCGTATCAAATTCAAAATCAGAAATAGTGGGCCCATCTAAAGTATAGTAGTTAAAGTTATGCTGATGAAGTTCTGCTCGCAGGTCTTCTATTTTTTTTTGAATATTTTCGGTCATCGCAGGGTCGTTTCAGCAAAAATAAGCAAACTTGAGATTTAGACACGGCAAAATGATGGTGAGGTTTTGTAGGTACAGGGGGTTTGGTGCTTGGCAGGATGCATGATTAAACCTATTTTTGTAAAAAATTACTGCAATGCAAAACTATCTGGAATTCGACTTTAAGATTAGCCCTTTACAGCCCTGGAACGAAATTCTTATGGCGGAACTGATTGAAGTGGGTTTCGACAGTTTCACCGAGGAACACGAGGGAATCCTGGCTTATGTTCCTAAAGATATCTTTGACGAAAAAGAACTTTCCAACATTGCACTAATGAATAATGAGGAGATTAAGATTTCCTATACCTATCGCGAAATGCCCAACATTAACTGGAATGAAGAATGGGAGAAGAATTTTGAACCTATTTATGTGGCCGATAAAGTGCTTATCCGTGCTGAGTTCCACGAGCCGAATCCGGAACTTCACGAAATTGTAATCCAGCCAAAAATGTCATTCGGAACCGGACATCACCCTACGACTCACCTGATGATCCAGCAAATGCTGGAAATGGATTTCACCGGCAAAACGGTTTTGGATATGGGTTGCGGTACTTCTGTACTGGCTATTTTCGCTAAACAGAGAGGTGCCGGCAGGACTGTGGCCATTGATATTGACGAATGGTCGGTTGAGAACTCAAAGGAAAATGCGGTAAGGAATAATGTGGAGCTCAATATATCATTAGGTACTGCAGATAATTTGGGAAGCGAAAAATTCGATATCATTCTGGCTAATATTAACCGCAATATCCTTATTTCTGATATTCCAACTTACGAAGGTGTATTGAACAGCGGTGGACAGCTCCTTCTGTCCGGACTTTGCTTTTTTGATGTAGATGATATTCTGGAGGTTTGCACCAAAGCGAATTTGGTACTGAAAAACAGGCAGCAGCGGGAGGAATGGATGTCTCTGCTGCTGGAAAAAAATTAAGAAGTTAATTAAGCGTTCCGCGGTTTTTTTCTTCAATCCATTTGCCCATATATTTTGTGCTTTGAAACTGATGGTGCTTTAGTATCTGCCCCATATAATTCTTAGCCCTCAGGTCACTTAAGTTTTCGGAAATCTGAATTAATCTGGCCGAAAAATCCGAAAGGAAAAGATCTTTGTTAAACATTTCGCCGATAATTCTGTAGCCGTTATCTCGTGCGGCATTCCATGCTGACGCATTTTGGTATATGAAAACTGATTTTTCGATAAGCTCCGCGTCACTATCTGCAATATAACCACCCCAAGGCATAGATCGGTGCATTGCTTCGGCCCCAACTGTTGTAGTTACATTGGGTAATCCAAGCGACATGGCATCCAGTAACTTACCTTTTATGCCGGCGCCGAATGGGATGGGAGCGAGCAGTACCCGGGCCTTACTGAATACTTCCTTTACCTCTGTTGCACGGCCTTTAACCAGAAAACCTTCTCTTTCATTATGCAGCTGCATTGCTTTTTGCGGGACATAGGCACCGTAAATATGAACTTCAGCCGCCGGAATTTGTCGTCTGATTTCGTTCCAGATTTTTTTGATTCTTAAAACAGTCTGCCAGTTAGGTTCGTGCAGAAAATTGCCGATACTTATGAAGTTACATCGGACACCATAATCAGGACTTATTTTTGAATTTTCGGCGAATAACGGCAGGTAATGAAGCAGTTGCGAATCTGTTTTAAAAGTTTTGGTGAGCAGTTCCATCTCAAATTCCGAAATGATGAGACTCAGGTCACACCTTAGTATTGAGGCCATCTCTCTTTTGAAAATATCACCCGTCAGGAGGCTCAGGCCGCATTCAATATCCTGTTTAAAGGCTTCTTCTCTTCCTTTGCGGAGGAAGTGCAAGTCTTCTGTATCCAGGATTCTGACGGCCTGCGGCGCTACTTCAGCGACCTTCCAGCCAAACTGCTCCTCAGTAGTAAACCGGTCGAATAAGACGGTGTCCGGATTCAGTTGCCTTAGCAGCATCTCAAACGAACTGTCATTCAGTTTTACCGCTATGGTATCAACATGCATGGATTTGAGGTCTGCGCTGTGTTCAGTAGGAGAAGCAGCGCACAGAAATGTAACTCTATAATCTTTGGATCGGAAGAAAGAGATTAGCTGGAGCATCCTGCTGCCTGCGGCGGTAGAATTGGGTTCGGGAAAAACAGTGCCTATAATTACAAGATGCTTCATGGGGCAAAAATAAAAAAAGAGAAACCATTTCTGATTTCTCTTTTAAAGTGAGCGCGCCAGGATTCGAACCTGGGACCGTCTGCTTAGAAGGCAGATGCTCTATCCAGCTGAGCTACGCACCCTTGAGTGCCAATAAAAAAAATTCCCGAAGGAATTTCATAAAAAAAAGTCGGGGCGGCAGGATTCGAACCTGCGACCTCCTGGTCCCAAACCAGGCGCGATGACCGGACTACGCTACGCCCCGAGTATACTTTCCAAAGGTTGCGGAGGGTGTGGGATTCGAACCCACGCGACCCTTGCAGGTCGACAGTTTAGCAAACTGCTCCGTTAACCACTCCGGCAACCCTCCAATTGCAATATTTTGATGATCTTCTGTTCTGTAATTGCGAGTGCAAATATAGAATTGTTTTAGCTACGAACCAAAAAAAATTACTTAAATATTTTCGTATTTTTGATAAAATAAAATTATAAAACCAGGGAAACATGACTAAGGCATTATATATCATTGGATTAAGCACTTTAATCGTCTCGTGCACATCTCAGAAAAGAAGTACAGTAAGAAAGGCTCCGCCCAAAACTTCCTCCGTACCAAAGACCCAGACTAAAAATCCTGTGACTGCCACACCGGCTAAACCAGGCCTTACCGTTTCTCATGGAGTCGAGTTTTATACACAGAACATTGGGGATATCACCAAGAACGACAACACGATGAGTCACGGCTCTATTGTAAGTGCCAGACCGGCAGGATATAATGTTGTTAAAACCCATTTCCCGGCCGTAGCCCAGAACTTCCGCCAGAAATATGTTATCCTGCACTACACTGCACTGGATGAGGATAAATCCAAAACCGTACTCACTCAACAGGCTGTAAGTTCTCATTATTTGGTGAATGCCACAGGTGATAATGAAATTTACCAGCTGGTTGATGAAAACAAGCGTGCTTATCATGCCGGCATAAGTGCCTGGAGAAAGGACAAAAATCTGAACGACACCTCAATAGGAATTGAGATTGTGAACACTGGCTTTACTACAGATGCTTCCGGTGCCAGGATTTTTGTTCCTTACGATGAGTTACAACTTAAAAAAGTGGCTGCCCTTGCCAAGGATATTGTAAACAGGTATCAGATTCCGCCTACAAATGTATTGGGACATTCGGATGTGGCACCTACCAGAAAGCAGGATCCGGGGCCGCTGTTTCCGTGGAAAAGGCTCTATGACGAATATCAGATCGGAATGTGGTATGATGATGCTGCTATGATGAATTTCATGACCATTACAACACCGGAATCTTTCATAACGGAACAGAACAGTTCAACATTCATTATGAAAGTTCAGGCAATGCTGCAGCAGTTTGGGTATGACATTATACCTACGGGCACCTGGAACAGCGAGAACCGAAAGGTTGTAGAGGCTTTCCAGTATCATTTCCGCCCACAGAAATCAGACGGTATTGTTGATATGGAAACGTGGGCTATCCTGCAGGCATTGCTGCAGAAGTATCCACAAAAATAAAATGAAGGAAATTATTTAAAGCGCATTTTCGTAAGGGAATGCGTTTTTTATTTTCTGAAAAAGGCTTAACTTTTCGGCAAATAAAAACAAATGGAAAACTATAGAAAAGAGAGTGATTTACTGGGAGAACTCAGCGTTCCAGCCAATGCCTACTACGGTGTGCAAACCCAGCGTGCTATTGAAAACTTCAAAATATCAGGTCAACTTCTCTCTTCCTATCCGGAGTTTATCCGGGGTCTTGCTTTTGTTAAAAAGGCGGCGGCCAAAACCAACTATGAACTCGGCTTGCTGGATGAGCAGCTTTACAATAAAATTGCAGAGGTTTGTGATGAACTTCTGGAGGGACAACTGCACGACCAGTTTCCCATAGATATGATTCAGGGTGGCGCGGGTACCTCTGTGAATATGAATGCAAATGAAGTTATAGCCAACCGTGTTTTGGAAAAACTGGGCAAACCCCGGGGCGATTATCAGTACTGTTCTCCCAACGACCATATCAATCTTTCACAGTCTACCAACGATGCCTATCCTACTGCCATTAAACTGGCCCTGATACAGATGAACCAAAAACTTGTGGAAAAAGTAAAAACCACCGTGGCTGCCTTCCGGGCTAAGGGCACTGAATTTCAGGACGTACTGAAGATGGGCCGGACTCAGTTGCAGGATGCTGTTCCCATGACTCTGGGTCAGGAGTTTGAAGCTTTCGCGGCAAATCTGCAGGAAGACATTGAGAAACTTAACAACAACGCCAAACTTTTTGTTGAGGTAAACATGGGTGCTACCGCCATTGGAACTGGCCTCAATGCACCATTGGGCTATGCTAACCTCTGTGCAAAGAATCTGGCTCAGATTACCGGTTTCCCAATTGTTTCCGCTCCCAATTTAGTAGAAGCTACTCCGGATACAGGCTCTTATGTTATTTATTCATCTGCCACCAAGCGTCTCGCAGTAAAACTTTCCAAGATCTGTAATGATTTACGTTTGCTTTCCTCCGGGCCACGCGCGGGTTTTTTTGAAATCAACCTGCCGCCTATGCAGCCGGGGTCGTCCATAATGCCCGGTAAGGTGAATCCTGTTATTCCCGAGGTGGTAAACCAGGTTTGCTATAAAGTGATTGGTAATGACCTTACAGTTACCTTCGCTGCTGAAGCCGGACAGTTGCAGTTAAACGTTATGGAGCCGGTTCTTTCGCATGCTATTATGGAAAATATTCACTTTCTGTGCAACGCACTGGATACACTCCGTGAAAAATGTATTATCGGAATTACGGCCAACAAAGAGGTTTGCCTGAATATGGTTAGAAACAGCATTGGAATTGTTACAGCTCTGAATCCCTATATTGGCTATAAAAACTCAACTGTGATCGCCAAAGAAGCGCTGGAATCGGGCAGAAGTGTGTATGACCTGGTGCTGGAGCACGGTCTGCTTACCAGAGAAAAACTGGATGACATCCTGGATCCGAAAAACATGCTTCAACCGCATAAATAATCACGTTAAGTGAAATTTCTTATAGTTATTCCCGCACATAACGAGGAACAGAATATTGCATTCTGCCTGGAATCGCTGCGGCACCAAAGTTTTACGGATTTTTGTGTTGTGGTTGTCAATGACGGATCTACCGACAGTACTGAAAAAATTGTTCAGGATTTCATAGCCAGGGATTCCAGATTCGGCCTGAAGAATCTCGATAAGTCGGTACACGAGCCCGGTGCCAAAGTGGTGCGGACCTTTAACCACGGACTTGCCACTGCAGATCTTGATTTGTTTGATGTCATCTGTAAATTCGATGCGGATATTATTTTCCCGGCACATTACCTCCAGAAAGTTCATAATGTGTTCAGTGAAAGTCCGAAAGCGGGTATGGTTTCGGGACTGGTGAGAATAAAGAAATCCGTGTTCGAAAAGCAGCTGGCTTACGATTTCAAAGACCAAAAGCGGCAGTGGATTTTTGAGAATTTATCGTCTAAAAACCATGTACGAGGTCCGGTAAAAGCTTATCGTAAGCAGTGTTTTCTGGATATAGGCGATCTAAGGCCCGTTTTAGGTTGGGATAATATTGATGTGATGCTGGCTAAAAAGAACGGTTGGGAAGTACATACCGTCAAAGATTTGTGGGTGAAGCACCTTCGTCCCACAGCGTACAAGTATAAAAGTCAGAAAGCGAAAAAACTGGGTGAGTATTTTTACAATATAGGGCTCAGTTTGCCTTTGGCGGCTGTATCTTCTGCGAAATCGTCCCTGAAGAACAAATCTCTGTCAGAATTTTTCATTACGATGAATTCTTATATCGGGCAAAACGGTAACCGGGAACTGACCCAGGAAGAAATCAGGTACATCCGGAATTTGCGGTGGAAGGAAATGTGGCGGAAATCACGCCAGAAGTGACAGGTCATGACCTGTCAAATGTAAGCGCAGATTGCACGGCCGTGTGTCTAAATCAAAAACCACACAAATGCACAGCAGGAAAAGGAACAGAATGCTGAATTATGATTACAGTCAGGATGGAATCTACTTCATTACGGTATGTACAAAAGACCGCCGCCATTACCTTGGGAAAGTACATTATGCTAAAGTTTATTTAAATGATTCCGGACTGGTTGCTAAAAGACAGATTATTTGGCTTGCGGAGCAATATCCTTACATCGAACTTCATAGTTTTGTAGTTATGCCAAATCATGTACATCTTCTGTTTCAAATTGACAGATCCAAGGTTGAAAGCGAAGAATTAAAAATTAAGACCGTTTCGTCATTAATGGGTGCCTATAAAACTACCAGTTCTAAGGGAATTCACCTTATTGGAAATACTGCTTTGCGTGGCAGCGATCTTTTCACGACCATATTGTGCGCAGCAAGGAAGCATATGAGAAAATTTTCCAATATATTTCAAACAATCCTGAGAACTGGGAAAAAGACAAATTTAGAGATGAAGAATAAAATGAATATAATTTTCACCCGTACGGGCAAGTCGGGAGTTGTCCCTACAGTAATCCTACTACTGTTTTCAATATTGCTTACCGCTCAAAAACCGACCGATCTTATTATTCACAACGCTAAAATCTATACTGTCAATCAAAATTTTGAGGTGGCAGAAGCAATGGCTGTTTCAAAGGGAAAAATTGTAGCAGTTGGAAAGAACAGCGAAATACTTCAAACCTACAGCTCAAAAAACATTCGGAACCTGCAGGGACAAGCGGTTTATCCAGGATTTATCGATGCTCACTGTCATTTCACCGGTTACGCTACCGACAAGTGGAAGTGCGAACTTTGGGGAACCAAGTCCTGGGAAGAGATCATTGACAGAATGATGGCGTATTCCAAAACAGCACCCATGGAATGGCTTTACGGCCGCAGCTGGGACCAGAATAACTGGGCAGTAAAGGAATTTCCGGATAAAAGAAAACTTGACCAACTGTTTCCGAACCGCCCCGTGTATCTGAAGAGGGTAGACGGGCACGCCGCAATTGCCAACCAGAAGGCGCTGGACATCGCCGGAATTACAGCAAAAACAAAGGTGAAAGGCGGCGAAATAGAAAAGGTGAACGGTAAACTCACCGGCATCCTGATTGATAACGCCATGCTTTTAGTGGAAAAACATATTCCTGAAATTTCGGACGAACTTGCAATCCGGTATTTTGGTGAGCTTCAGACAGAATGTTTTTCCTACGGTCTGACTTCGCTGCATGACTGCGGAATATCGGCCAAAACTTTTGGTCTTTTAGAAAAAGCTCAGGAGCAGGAAATTCTCAAGATGAAAATCTTCGCTTTACTTGAGGATAATAAAGCTACTTATGATACGTGGATCGGAAAAGGACGTTTTACAAAGGGCAACATCACTTTTGGAGGTTACAAAGTTTATTCAGACGGCGCGCTGGGTTCCAGAGGCGCTTGCCTGCTGCACGATTATTCCGACAAAAAAGACTGGAAAGGATTCCTACTCAGCGATAAGAAACATTTTAAAAACCTGGCAGAAAAACTCAGCAAAAGTAATCTGCAAATGTGTACGCACGCAATCGGTGACTCGGCGAACCGTACGATCCTGCAGATTTACGGCGATGTGTTGGCCGGAAAAAACGACAGACGCTGGCGCATTGAGCATGCCCAGATCGTTGATAAAAGTGATCTCGGGCTGTTCGGTAAGTACAGTGTGATTCCTTCCGTACAGCCTACACACGCTACATCGGATATGTACTGGGCAGAATCCCGAATTGGGAAGGAAAGATTAACGCATTCCTATGCCTACCAGGATTTACTGCAGCAAAATGGTTGGTTGCCACTTGGTACTGATTTTCCGGTAGAGGAAATCAATCCTATAAAGACATTTTATGCGGCTGTGGCCCGGAAAGATGCTAAGAATTTTCCTGCAAACGGTTTTCAGAAGGAAAATGCACTCACCAGAGAACAGGCCCTGCGCGGAATGACCATTTGGGCAGCGAAGGCAGCCTTCCAGGAAAAGGAGTTGGGAAGTCTGGAAGTAGGAAAGTCGGCGGATTTTGTGGTTTTAACTTATGATATTATAGAAGTTCCTGAAGATAGAATATTACAAACATGGGTTTTGGAAACTTACTCGAACGGAATTAGGGTATATGATGGAGAGAAATGGCGGCAGGCTTTAAGTGGTTGGACTGAGTACGGAAATTCAAATCCATAATTTATTGAGTCCATCGGACAACAAAGCTGTGTATCTGGAACTTAGTAAAAACTGCGTCGCTAATAGTCAAGATAACCTTAACCTTAACCTCAACCTTAGCCTTGAAAAAAATCGCCTACATAGAAATAGATACCCATGCCGAGATTGCTGGTAATTTTATGCAGCTTATGCAGGATTCTGCAGAGTTTGAAGTTGATTATTATTTATCAGAAAAAGTTTTTAAGCAGATTGAGAAACCGTCCATAAACAGTATTATTACAATACCTGATGAGCTTCTGGGAATGCTGAAAGTCCGAAAATATGATTTGGTGATTATCGGCACCGCGCACCGTTATTTCAATGTGTTTAAAAAGATTTCGCAACGTTACAATACAGCTATAATTGTCCACAATCAGAATTTTGGGCGATTAAAAAAACTGCAGTTGTTTGTTAAAATTTTTCAGGAAGATTTGGCGTACCGTTTAAAATTGCTTCTGAAAGAAGGCTTGCTGGCTGCAACACATCTTCACCATCAAGCCAGTCACCTGCTGCTGCTGGAATCAAGTGCTGGAAAAGAGGCTTTCAAACCGCTGCCTGTTCTGTTCAATGAATTTAACAATACAAATAATTCAGAAACCCTTACCATTGTAATTCCGGGCTCGGTTTCACAGCAACGCCGCGATTATGCGGGAGTATTGCAAAAACTCAGACATTTCAGAACTGAAGTTGAAGTGGTTTTCCTGGGGAAAGCTGCCGGACCGGAACTTAAAAGGATTATTGAATTTGTAGAGGTAAAACCAGAAAACGTGAAGCTCTATTATTTTACTGAAAAGGTAGAGCCAAAAGCGTTTGAGTTATGGATGCAGAAAGCCTCCGTGCTTTGGTGCCCGCTACAACCTAAATCTACTTTTTTCAGCCAAAAAGAAACGTATGGATATTCAAAGATGACCGGTAATTTAGGTGATGCTGTCCGGTTTGGTAAATGTGCAGTCTTCCCCAAAGATTACCCTGCGCACGACCATCGATTTATCTTTACCGAAAAAGAAAATATTGAAGAGCAGTTAATTCTTGCTTCGGAATTTAGATTTGATTTTCAGAAGGAATTTTCAAAACAGGCAGTAGCAGATTCGTTGCACAGCGCATTACGGTCACTGGTCTAACCGTTATTTTCCTGGTTTAAATATACTCCGAATAAATTTTTTATTCACATAATCGTGAATTGGGAAAATTTTCAGGAAATGGTTACCAATATAGATCATCACCAGAACAATGAAGGGCTTGTAGATCAGGTTCAGGAAGTTATTGCTGAAATCCGGCAGAATGATGGCTACAGTAATCGCCATCGTTGTAATGATGGACACAAATATCATTTCAATTGTCAGGGGATGTACCTTAAATTTATAATAGTTGAAACTGATCTTCACGATATTGTACAGTGTAAGCGAAATGGCTGTAGCCAGAGCCACCCCGGCAATTCCAAGTCCCGTATGCTGCAGGAAATAGTAATTCAGTCCAATCGTAAGAACCGCCAGGAAAATCATGAAGACGATATTGTAGCGGTAGTATTTGGACATTGAAATAATGTTCCCGTTGAAACCTGTTGCCAGATCGAAAAGTATTGCCGAGCCTAAAATCCAGATCACGGGTTCAGATTCGCGCAGCATGGTTCCGTTTTTTATAAAGCTCACTAAATAAGGGAAGCCAACGAGCAGACATGAAAACAGTACAGCACCAAGAAAGAAGAGGCTCAGCGACGTCTTCTTATGGAAACGGTCCAGCTCCTCCATGTCATTTTCAGCGATACTTTTGTTGATGATAGGCGCGGAGATATTGAAGAGTCCGAGCTGCGGTATTGATATAAGCGAAATCATGGCGAAAAGGGTAGAGTAAATTCCCAGTTCTTCCATTCCGAGCGCGTTTCCAATCATGAATTTATCGATCTTAATCGCGATATAGTTTCCGATGTTTCCCAAAAACCCAAAGAAACTGTAGTTCAGTATATCCTTCCAAAGACCGTCTTTTTTTACATAAGCTGTACTGAGGTCCGGTTTTAGGTTTTCCAGCGAGTTGGCATATACAAAGTAGCCAATAGTTGACATTGTAAACATCGCAAAGAAAAATCCGAAGGCCGTGGGCTGGCTCATCCCCAGGAAAATAAAGAGGCAGAAAGCACCCAGATTGGCCAGTTTTGGAAATATATTCTCAAAAATATTGGGGACTACAATTCTTTTGTAGTTGGAGACATACCTGTTCAGGACGTGTGATATAGCAAGCACCAGCACGAGGGCCAGGATAATATACTTCAGTTTCCACCACGCCTCCTGTTTATATTCGGGAAAAAGGTAATGAAACAGCAGGAAAAGCGCTGTGAAAACCCCGAAATTGAACAGAATGCCGGCAAGGGAAAGCGACAGTACATTTTGATGCTTACCTTCTTTTTGAGTCTGATGGAAGAATTTTACATTGGCATAAGAAAGTCCGAAAACGACAACCGGAACCATAATTTCGGCTGTTGTAAGGATGTAGCTCAGCTTACCGTAAAAAGCGAAATCGTATGGAAAAACGAAATAGGTTGAAAGTGCGCCCAGGATAAATCCCAGATAGCCTATAACTGTATATTTAAAACCCTGTCTTGCTACTACACTCATCTACCGGAATTATAGGATCATTGTCAAAGGCTGCGAAGTCATACGGGAACAATAAATATAGTAATCCAGACCGGACCGCAGCATCAGCACAAACAAGAGGCAAAGATAGAAAAATATGTTAATAATTGTTAACATATGACTATTTAGTAGAATGATGTGATTAGGAATATTTCGGGAGTTGGGTGAGCTATCCAACTGTTGCCCACACTTCAAAAATTGTCATACCCCTTTTAAATCATTATCTTTGCGCGAAATAAAAGTAAAGATGTCCGATATTAAACTCAATACCATTCCGGAAGCCATAGAAGACCTGAAAAACGGTAAGATTATCATTGTTGTTGATGATGAAAACCGCGAGAATGAAGGTGATTTTCTTTCAGCCGCGGAACTTACAACACCCGAAATCATCAACTTTATGACTATTCACGGTCGCGGGCTCATCTGTACGCCACTGCCGGAAAAACGTTGTGATGAGTTAGGCTTGGACATCATGGTTACACGAAGCAGCGATCCTAAGGAAACTGCTTTCACCGTCTCTGTAGATCTGTTGGGCGAAGGTGTTTCTACAGGAATCTCTGCCAGCGACCGTTCCAAGACCATTCTTGCGCTTATGGACGAAAAGACCAAACCTGCCGACTTTATGCGTCCGGGACATATTTTCCCGCTGCGTGCCAAAAAAGGGGGTGTACTGAAACGTGCCGGACATACGGAAGCAGCCATCGACCTTACAAAACTTGCCGGCCTGAAAGAAGGAGGCGTTATATGCGAGATCATGAATGAGGACGGTTCCATGGCCCGCCTGCCGGAACTGATGGAACTTGCTAACAAGCTGGATCTTAAAATAGTATCCATTGAAGACCTTATCCATTACCAGCTTAAAAAAGGCGACCTTATTGAAAGGATTGAAGAACGCAAGATAAAGACAATGTACGGCGAGTTCGATTTTTATGCGTTTAAGGAATCAAGCACCGAACAGCTGCACTTCGCATTTACAAAAGGTACATGGACTGTAGATGAACCGGTTCTTGTACGTGTTCAGGCTTCCAATTCATATTTCGATGTCTTAAGCAGGCTGATCACAGGTGAAAAGCCTTTACTGGAAAAAGTAACTTCAATGATCAATGAAGAAGGCAAAGGTGCTCTGATCTTCATCAACAACGTATCCAATTCAGAAAATACAATGCGCAAGCTTCAGCAGTTCCTGGATTATCAGGACGGCGCCGAACAGCGTCCGACACTTGCTTCCAATTTCCGGGATTACGGTATCGGAACACAGATCCTGAAGAATTTAGGCATCAACAAATTCCGCGTCATCACCCAAAGTCCGGATCTTAAACCTCTTGTAGGCGGTTACGATGTTGAGGTTTCCGAAATGGTGGAACTGAAGTAAATAAGGTGATTTGATGAACTCTAAAGCAGAAAAGTTAGAAGCTTTCTCCCGGCTCCTGGATATCATGGACGATCTGCGGGAGAAATGTCCGTGGGACAAAAAGCAGACCCTTCAGTCGCTGCGCCATCTTACGCTGGAGGAAGTCTATGAACTTTCGGATGCTTTGCTGGACGAAGATTTACCTGAAATCAAAAAAGAACTTGGCGATGTGCTGCTGCACTTGGTGTTCTACGCGAAAATAGGCTCCGAAAAAGGAAGTTTTGATATTGCAGATGTCATCAACTCACTGAACGAAAAACTTATTTTCCGCCATCCGCATATTTATGGTGATGTAGAGGTGGCTGATGAAGAGGAAGTAAAGCAGAACTGGGAGAAACTTAAACTTAAAGAAGGTAATAAGTCCGTGCTTTCGGGTGTCTCCAAAGGAACACCGAGTATTGTAAAAGCCTACCGAATCCAGGAAAAGGTAAAGGGTATAGGTTTTGAATTTGCCGATGCTAAAGATGCCTGGAAAAAGGTAGATGAAGAGCTTGCCGAATTCCATGCAGAGACGGATCCTGTTAAGAAAGAAACCGAACTCGGTGATGTATTCTTTTCACTGATTAATTATGCACGGATCTCCGGTCTTAACCCTGATACTGCACTGGAGCGCACTAACAACAAATTTATTTCACGCTTTCAGAAAATGGAGACGATCGCGTCCCAAAGAAAGCTGGTACTGTGTGATATTTCTCTTGAAGATATGGATTTGCTTTGGGACGAAGCGAAAACATTTGAGAAATCGGAGCAGTAAACGCAATACGTTTGCAAGCTGAATGAAAACCGGTCAGAATGAAAAAGCACCTATCTCAAGGTGCTTTTTTTTGACTTAAATTTCGGATTGCTTTTCTTTTTCCTGAATCATATACTCGTGGTACAGCAGCGTATCTTCCAAATTATCGAGTTCCTGCTGACTGAAAAGCCGGTAATTGATTTTGAAGGTTTTGCTTTTCGCTGTTTCCAGAGAAAAACCCCCTGCGCCGAATCCGTCCAGCACATCAAGTTCGAAATGGCTGTACTTCCAGTATTCAAAAAGATCATGATCTACCCAAAAATGAAAGCCTGAAACTTTCCCAATGCTGACATCTTTGGTTCGTGGATAAAAATGACCTTTACGGAAACATTGTGGCTGTGTACCTTCGCAACATCCCCCGGCCTGGTAAAACATCAGCTCGCCAAATTCTTCGGAAAGTTGACTGACCAGCTCCAGTGCTTCGGGAGTAGCTGAAAATCTTGATATCTTTTTCATTTGGAATCTGTTAACGATGAGTATTTAAGCAAAAAAAGGCGGATTTATCATGCAAATCCGCCATTTTCAATTAGAAGAATCCTAACTTTTCTTTGCTGTATGAAATAAGCATATTTTTGGTTTGACGGTAATGGTCGAGCATCATTTTATGGTTCTCCCTTCCAATTCCCGACTGCTTGTAACCTCCAAATGGTGCTCCCGCAGGGTAAGAGTGGTATTGGTTTACCCAAACTCTACCCGCCTGGATGGCTCTCGGTACCTGGTACAGCTGATGTGCATCGCGCGTCCACACGCCTGCACCCAAACCGTAAATCGTATCGTTGGCGATCTCAATAGCTTCGGCTTCGTCTTTGAAAGTGGTTACCGCCAGAACAGGTCCGAAAATCTCCTCCTGGAAGACTCTCATCCTGTTATGACCCTTCAGCAGCGTTGGCTGCACGTAATAACCGTTCTCCAGATCTCCCTCAAGTTTGTTGGCATCTCCGCCGGAAAGTACCTCGCAACCTTCTTCCTGACCGAGTTTAATATAATTCAGGATTTTGTCATACTGTATTTTTGAGGCCTGCGCACCAATCATCGTGGAAGTATCCAGCGGGTTGCCGGCTTTAATTGCTTTCACCCTTTCAACAAGCCTTTCAATAAACTTATCGTAAATACTTTCCTGAATAAGCAATCTGGACGGACATGTACAGATTTCACCCTGATTCAGAGCAAAAAGTGCCGCACCTTCCAGTGCTTTGTCGAAGAAGGCATCATCTTCATCCATTACCGATTCGAAGAAAACGTTTGGTGATTTTCCGCCCAGTTCCAGGGTTACCGGAATAATGTTCTCTGTTGCGTACTGCATGACCATCCTTCCGGTCGCTGTGGAGCCTGTAAATGCTGCCTTTGCTACTTTTTTATTGGTAACGAGTGCATGTCCCAGTTCGCCGCCGAAACCGTTTACAATATTCAGTACTCCCGGCGGAAGCAGGTCGCCAATGATCTCCATAAGCACCAGGATTGAAATCGGTGTGTTTTCGGCAGGTTTCAGAACTACACAGTTTCCAGCTGCTAAGGCCGGAGCGATTTTCCACACCGCCATCAGGATTGGGAAGTTCCATGGGATGATCTGTGCGATGACACCTAAAGGCTCATTAACGATCAGTGATACGGTGTCACTATCGAGTTCCATCAGCGAGCCTTCTTCGGCACGGATTACACCTGCAAAATATCTGAAATGGTCAATTGCGAGGGGAATATCTGCATTTAATGTCTCCCGTACCGGTTTTCCATTGTCCATGGTTTCCACCACCGCAATCTTTTCCAGGTTGGCTTCCATACGGTCGGCTATTTTATTCAGGATAATGCTTCGCTCAGTAACAGATGTTTTGCCCCAGCTCTTAAAGGCAGCTTCGGCAGCATCAACTGCCAAATCCAGATCCTCCTCATTGGAATGAGCGGCCTGACTCATTACAGTACCGTCCAAAGGTGTAATCACGTCAAAATATTTCCCGCTTGCCGGGGGTGTCCATGTTCCGTTAATGTAGTTGTCGTACTTTTGTTTCAGTTCTACTCTGTCATAAATTTTTGAACTCATTATAATATTGTTTAAGGATTATTTTTAAATTTACCATTTATTTTATTTATTTGAAAGGTTATTTGTGCTTATTTTAGTAATTCCGGCAATTGGTTACAATTGATATTTTCAATCGGAAACCTTTGGAAGCAAAAAACCTTCAGAAAATTTCTGAAGGTTCTCTATTTATTATTTTCCGTGCTGGTTAAAATAGTGATGGTAGGTTTCCATTGATTCCTCCAGGGCGTCTGTTATTTGGTCAGCCTCTTCGCGGTTAGCCGCTTTTCCAAGCAGATCTATGTTTTTCATATGACTGCTAAGCCATACATGCAAAACGTCGTGTGATTTACCGGTCATCGTGCAGCTCTTAATAAGTCTGTCATTTGCAGAACTGAGATCTTCGGCCAGTTTCCTATAATCGCCCGTATCAGAATCAAAGGCATTAATAAGCTTTTCCTGTTCCTGAATAAATGGAAGCATTTCGGTGTTTGTTTTCCATTTCTTACCGTTATTCAGTTCAAGACCGGCAACAGTGTTTGCATGGCCGTCCGATTGGGCTTCCTCAGCGTGCTCATGATTATTCGAAACATTTTGTTCTGTGGCGGTATGCTCAGCATGTTCATCCTGCTTCTTATCACAGGACACGATAAGCGCTACACTCAAACAGGCGCATACAATTAGTTTTTTCATCGCTTAATAAATTTAGGTGTTAATACTGTAAATAATGCTGTAAGTGCAGTTCTAAAAGCTATGGCTCCCAGGGTTTTCATCTCATACAGACCGCCGTTTTTGATATGTATGATTAAAACCGTCGTTGCAGTGACCAGTAATACCAGGGCTGTAACCAAACAGTACAGAGTCCATTTTTTTTCTCTGTAGATACCATACGCTGTAGCCAGATACAAAAATCCGCACAACCAGTTTGTCCAGACGATATAGGGGACAAAGTTCTCCTCGCGGGCTATGATTCCACAGAAGTCAAAGAGAACCGCACTGCTCATAAAAACAGTTACAGCACCGAAGATCAAAAGGGTTGCGGACAGAAAGATTTTCATATTCAACTGTAATATCCCAATAAAGTTAGGGTAACTTTACGATCAGCCGGCAAAGAACAGTATGATTTAAATCGTCTTTAAACAAAAAGCGCAACTCCAGGGAGCTGCGCTGTATTGATTATATTTTTATCTGACTAAAGGCCAAACTGCATGGCAAACAGGTCAGGATATACGCCCAGCGCTACGATAGCCACGATGATGAACACCGCAAGAATATTATAAGTTAGTGTTACCTTTTCAGTTGTTTTGAAACTGCTTTCGGTAAAGAAAAACATAGCGATGATCAAACGCAGGTAGTACGCGATAGAGATGGCAGATCCAAGCACTGCAATAAGTACCAAAAAGGCGGCGCCGTTCATAGCCTGAGTAAACAGTGATAACTTACCCATGAAACCAGCCGTAAGCGGAATTCCTGCCATGGAAAGCATTGAAATTGCTGCAACTGTAGCCAACAGCGGTTCAGATTTGGCCAAACCTTTAAAGGCTGCATAGGAAGTTTCACGTTTCAGTTTCTCAACCCAGATAAGACTCATCATCACACCTACAGAAGCCAGTGCGTAAGCAAACAGGTAGAAGGCCAGATAGTAGGTAGACATGTTGTTCATGCCGAAGAAAATAAGCGCGATATAACCGGCATGCGATACGGAAGAGTAGGCCAGCATACGTTTCGCATTGCTTTGTGCCAGACCCATAACATTTGCCAGGAACAGAGTAATAATTAGGAATACTCCAAGTATGTTTACCCATTCGTCATAAACACCTACGAATGCGATAGTCATCAGTCTGAACAGCGCGTAGAAACCGGCAATTTTCACTACACTCATCATGAATGTAGTTATCAGTGACGGCGATCCCTGATAAACGTCGGGGCTCCACATGTGGAAAGGTGCAAGGGCTACTTTAAAGGCCATTGCACAAAGCATCAGGATCATACCCATGATCAGCATTGTATCTTTCGGAAATTCCAACGCATAAGCATGAATGGTATACAGGTCAAAACTTCCGGAAGTACCGTAAATCAGTGTGATGCCGAAAAGAAGGAATCCGGTGGCGAAGCACCCCATCAGGAAGTATTTCAGCGATGCCTCATTAGAACGAAGGTTACTTTTACTGGCGCCAGCCATTACATATAGCGGAATAGACAGGATTTCAATACCCAGGAAAAGTGTAACAAGGTTTTGGTAGCCAAAGAGTACCACAGCACCACAAAGGGCAAATAGCATCAGTGCATAAAGTTCCGACTGGTGACTGCGGTGATTGCTGAATGAAAAGCCACCCAAAAAGAACAGTAACAGGGTAATTACCACTGATATTTTTGTGAATAATGCGCTGTTTGTACCGAACTCATACATAGCGCGGTACTGACTGAAGAACTGAACTTCCGGCAGATAACTTACATATAGAGCGGCCAGAAGTCCGGCAATCCCAATATATCTGGCAAACTTCCCCTGATTGAAGACTCCCGAAAACAGGGCCGCAACCGCTGTGAGAAATATAATAACTAAAACACTCATCTCTTATATCAAATTTAATTTACCATGGATTGGTAGATAAACTTCAACGAACTACTCACCATTTCTATAATTGGTTGTGGATAAACACCGAACAGGATAACCATACCGGCTAAACTTGTCAATACTGCAAATTCAACGTCGCTCAGGTCCTTTACGCTGGCAAGTACCGCCTCGTCGCCGGTCGTAAACATAGCTTTGCCATAAAATCTGAACAGGTAAGCTGCGGCAAGAATAATAGTGATACCGGAAATAATTGCGGCCATGACGCTGAAATCGAATATCGACTTAAGCAGGATGAACTCCCCGATAAAACCGTTGGTCAAGGGTAAACCTACGGAACCCAGAACCACAATAAGGAAAAGCACAGCGAATTTAGGTGCTACGCGGGCCAGACCACCCATTTGGCGGATGTCCCGTGTCTTGAATCTTTTATAAAGGATGTCTGCACAGTAGAAAAGCGCAACAACGTTGATACCGTGGGCAAAAGCCTGAACCAATGCGCCCGTTCCGCCTTCAGTAGTAAAAGTACCTTTGGTTACCAGCATAGCTGATGCAAATATCCCCGCCAGCATAAGCCCTACGTGGGAAAATGAGGAGTAAGCGAGAATCCTTTTCGAATCATTTTGAATAAGTGCAATTAGAGCTCCGTGAAGTACCCCAATTATAGCCAGCATTATGACAATAGCGCCTGAGATACCTGCAATGGCATCCGGTGTAACAGGAAGCAGATATCTGAGGATTCCGTAAACCGCCATCTTCAGCATAATACCCGCCAGAAGCATGGTTCCCTGCGTTGGTGAGAAAGTATAGGTGTCCGGCTGCCAGGTGTGGAAAGGGAAAACTGGTAGTTTAACTGCAAATGCAAAGAAAATAAACCAGAATACTACAGTTTGCTGCGTAAGATTCAGATCGGCGTTATACATGTCCGTAAGAGCAAACGACGCCGAATAATTATAAACGTAGATGAAACCAGCCAGCATAAACAGAGACCCAACAAAAGTATATACGAAGAACTTTGTTGTAAACTCAAATCTTTTATTCTCCTGGCCCCATAGTCCCGCTATTAGCCAGATTGGAATTAGTGTAACTTCCCAGAAGATATAGAAAAGAAGTCCGTCCAGTGCAGTGAAAACACCTACAAGACCAAACTGCATAAGCAGGATCAGCGCGTAGAACGAGTTTCTGTAGGAGTTTTTTTCATTAAAAGATGACAGGATAATCAGAGGTGTCAGGATATTGGTAAGCATCAGCATCAGCATACCCATTCCGTCTATACCGAAATGAAGTTTGCTTTTGATAGACAGGAACCAGGCCTCATTAATCTCATGCTGCAGCACACTGTCCACCGTAGGTTTACTGTCGAAAGAGTAAAGCACGATAAAGGTAAGCAGCATTTGAATGAGTGCGGTGCCGAATGCGATGTATTTACCGGCTTTACCTTTGAAGGCAAACAGCAGTCCTGAACCGATAAGTGGTATAAGTAATAATGCTAATAAATGGTACGACATTATTATTGGATAAAAAAGTTAACAATCAAAATTATTCCTACAGCCAGGGACATGACCAGTACATAATTCTCTACATTTCCGTTTTGGAGCCTCTTCATGGCTTTACCGCTGTCTTCAGCGCCTTCGCCAACAAAATCCACGATCCTGTCCAGTACATTCTTGTCGAACATTTTGCCTGCGCGGCCGAAACCTTCCACAGTTCTGACAATAATGGCGTTGTAAAGTTCATCAACATAAAGCTTTCTGGCAGACAGTCTTTCCCAACCCGTGTATTTCTCCTCCGGTACAGGTCTGTGTTTTTTCACCACGTACCTGTTTCTCACTACGAACCAAATAACAAAGAACATAGCAACCGTAAGACCCAGCAGTATAAGTTCAGTTGTAAGTGAAATGCCCTGCAGGTTAGCCTCAAGCTGGCTTTTTATATCCTCTGAAAGAAGCGGGCTTAGCCACTGCTGCAGTTTTGAATAGTTTCCGTGTGCGATAATGTGCGGCAGGTTAATTAATCCACCGAGTACAGAAAGTACAGCAAGTATCATAAGGGGTAAGGTCATGTTCAGCGGGCTTTCGTGCAGATGGTGTTTCTGCTCTTCACTTCCGCGGAACTCCCCGTGGAAGGTCAGATAGTAAAGTCTGAACATATAGGTAGCTGTCATTGCGGCTATCGCGAAAAGAATTACCCAGAAAACCGGTCCTTTGGCCCAGGCGGCAACAAGAATTTCATCCTTTGAAATCATACCCGAGAAGAAAGGCATTCCCGCAATGGCAAATGTTCCGATAAGGAATGTAATATGTGTAATCTTAATCTTATCCTTGAGGCCTCCCATGAAGCGCATATCCTGCTCACCGCTCATGGCGTGTATTACAGAACCGGAGCCCAGGAAGAGAAGAGCTTTGAAGAAAGCATGAGTCATCAGGTGGAACATAGCCGCTGTATAAGCACCCACACCCAAAGCAACAAACATAAACCCAAGTTGTGAAACAGTGGAGTAGGCAAGTACTTTCTTAATGTCATTCTGCCTCATTGCATAGAATGCAGCTAAAAAGGCTGTGAGCAAACCGATGAACAGAATACCATCCATAACAGTAGGTGCCAGCACATAAAGGAAGTTCGAACGGAATACCAGATAAACACCGGCAGTTACCATGGTGGCTGCGTGTATTAACGCGGAAACCGGTGTTGGTCCGGCCATCGCATCAGGCAACCAGGTATAAAGCGGAAACTGAGCCGACTTTCCAACGGCACCAATGAAAAGCGCGGCACAAATGAAGATGATCACAGATCCGTCTGCTTCAAATTTCGAGGCGTTCTGCGCCACGGAAAGATAATCCAGAGCATTGGTATGGAAAGCAATCATAAAAATTCCCATCAGCAGACCAAGGTCGCCAATACGGTTCATGATGAATGCTTTTCTGGCTGCTTTGCCGTATTCCTTGTTGTTATACCAGAAACCGATCAGAAGGTAAGAGCAAAGTCCTACACCTTCCCAGCCGATAAACAGGATCACATAATTGCTTCCCATAACAAGGAGCAGCATCATAAACACGAACAGGTTCAGATAGGCAAAAAATCTGTGGAAGCCCTTATCAGTGTGCATATAACCGATCGAGTACAGGTGTATCAGCGAACCGATACCGGTGATGATCATAATCATCATCAGTGACAGCTGGTCTATCTGGAAGCTGAAGTTGATCTGAATGCCGTTGATGCGGAACCATTCGAAGGCCCGTACGATCATTGGCTGTGAATCTTTATCGAAGTTCAGGAACAGATAAAGGCCAATGCAGAAAGATGCAAAGACCGCAAGTGAGGCTATTCCTCCAACTACATTCTTTGGCAGCTGTTTTCCGAAAAGACCGTTAATCAGGAATCCGGCAAAGGGTAAGAGTATAATTGCAAAAATCAAGTTTTCCATCATCGTTTATCCTCTTAATTTGTTAAAAATACTGACATCCACAGATTTCGTATTCCGGTACATCATGGCAATGATGGCCAATCCTACTGCAACTTCGGCAGCGGCAACCACCATTATGAAGAATACGAGGATCTGTCCATGCCCGTCGCCCATATAACTGGAGAATGCCGCCAGCAAAAGATTCACCGAATTCAGCATAAGTTCCACACATCCGAGGATGATGATGGCATTTTTGCGGAGCAGGACGCCCATAACTCCCAGGCTGAACAGGAGGGTACACAGAATTACGAAGTAATTGAGCGGTACCGTCTGTATAAAAGTATTCACTTCTCCCATAATATTATAAATCTTTCTTGCCAATGAGAACAGCACCTACAATACCTGCCAGGATAAGGATTGAGGCCAGTTCAAAAGGCACTACATATTCGTTAAACAACAGTTTTCCCAGGTTTTTGGTAAGACCTACGGAATGGTCTATTCCTTCTGGAGCCAGGATATCCTCCTTGATACCGCGGAAAGCGCCCAACATACCTACGAGAAGTATACCGGCACTAAAGACACCTATGAATTTAAGTGTATTCTGTTTGCGGCTTTCGTCTTCTTTATTCAGGTTCAGCATCATCAGGATGTAAAGAAAAAGAACCATGATGGCTCCCGCGTATACGATTACCTGAACAATCCCCAGAAACTGTGCGTTCAGCAACACATACATTCCTGCAATCGAGAACATTGTTACAATCAGTGAAAGAAGCGCATACATAGGATTACGGGCAAAAACAAAATAACCGGCACTGATTACGGCTATAGAAGCAACTGTGAAAAATAAAATCTGTTCCATATTATTTCACTGCCTTTTTTTGAAGTTCAGACTGTCTGTCGGTGATGACTATCCGGTTGTTCACATCCTCTACAAGTTTGTCCTTTCCGTAGATGAAGGAACCGCGGTTGGTTTCCACATCTACCAAACGGTCGGTAAGATAGATGGCCGATTTCGGGCAAGCCTCCTCGCACATTCCGCAGAAAATGCAGCGCAGCATATTTATTTCGTACACAGCCGCATATTTTTCCTCGCGGTAGAGATCTTTTTCCTCTCTGGTCCTTTCGGCCGCCGTCATGGTTATGGCCTCTGCCGGGCATGCTACGGCACACAGTCCGCAGGCGGTACATCTTTCGCGTCCTTCCTCATCACGTTTCAGCACATGAAGTCCGCGCCATACCTTAGCTCTGGGTTTTTCTACCTCCGGATAGGAAAATACCTTGCCTTTAGGACCTTCTATTGCATGTCTCAAAGTGATGAACATGCCCTTCGCGATCTCAGGAAGGTATAGCTTTTCCATAAAGGTCATTTTCTTATTCGAAACAACTTTTGACCTGTTTGTAAGTTTCATTTAACTAAATTTCTTATTAATATTTGAAAATCAAATTTTCAAATTCACTAATTTCCAAAAAGAAGGATCACGGCTCCTGTAATCACAAGGTTAAGCAATGCAAGTGGAATTAAAGTTTTCCAACCTAAATGCATCAGCTGGTCATACCGGAATCTCGGGATGGTCCATCGAATCCACATAAATATCATGATACCAATGATTGCTTTAGACAGAATAGACAGGATACTAAAGATCCCAGCGACGTTTTCGCCCCAGTTTTCTGCCACCCATCCCATTCCCGGGTAATTGAATCCACCAAAGAACAGTGTTGCGATAAGCGCGTTGGAGATAAACATATTCACATATTCACCAAACATGTACATTCCAAAGTTCATGGATGAGTATTCCGTCATATAACCGTTTACAAGCTCCGATTCACATTCCGGTAAATCGAATGGATGACGGTTCGTTTCTGCCATTGCAGCTACAAAAAAGATGATGAATGCTAAAGGCTGGTATAGGATGTTCCAATTGAAACCGTCAACTGCGAAAAGTCCCCAAAGTTTACCCGAACCCTGATCCATTACAATTTTGTTCAGGTCCAGGCTACCGCTCATCATAATGATGGACAGAAGGGAAAGACCCATGGCCAGTTCATAGGAAATCATCTGCGACGACGCGCGTATGGCTCCGATAAGCGAATATTTATTGTTGGAAGCCCATCCACCGATCATCATTCCATAAACACCGATGGAAACCATTCCTATCAGGAAGAGTACACCTACGTCAATGTTTGCAATCTGAAGGCTGAAGGATTCTCCGCCAATATTAAGTGTATTGCCCCATGGGATTACCGCACCCGTAACCAATGCAATGAACATGGTGATAGACGGTCCCAGGATGAAAAGAAACTTCTCGGCACCTGCCGGGATAAATCCTTCCTTAAAAAAAAGCTTACCACCATCTGCAAGTGGCTGCAGCAAACCGAAAGGTCCTGCTCTGTTTGGTCCGATACGGTCCTGAAGGGCTGCCGCAAGTTTACGCTCGCCCCAGGTTGAATAGGCTGCTATTCCCAATGACACCGCGAATAATGCGATAACAAGTATAATTTTAAATGTGATTAATTCCATAAATAATGTTCAAAGTTCAGGACTCCTGTGAATCCCTTTCTCACAATTTATTAGTTTTCTGTTTTTTGACCGTCGGCTGTACTTATCTCCTTCGCATGCGAATTGCTAAGCAGCGTGTGCTCATCAGCAGGCTTCTGATAATGGTTCAGTGAAATTACCGAGTGGCGTGAAATATGACGCGGACCTTCAATTGTCCATTGCGAAAGTTCTTTACGGTCGAAACGGCATTCGTTACAGATCCATTCTTCTACCTCGTCATACTGATCTTTTCTGGCTGTAACACGTACGATCTCATCGCCCTTCATCCAAAGAACAGCTTTGCCTGAGCATTTACCACAACTGCAGCTAGCATTCATGGGTTTTGTGAACCAAACCCTGCTTGCAAAACGTGCAGTCCTGTCGGTAAGCGCGCCTACAGGGCAAACATCTATTACGTTACCGATGAAATCATTGTCCAGTGCCTTGTTCAGGTAGGTGGAAATCTCAGCATGGTCGCCACGGAAAAGGATACCGTGCTCCCTTTCTTCGGTAAGCTGATTGGCAGCCAGTACACATCTTGCGCAAAGGATGCAGCGGTTCATGTGAAGTTTTATATAAGGACCGATATCTTCCGGTTCAAATGTTCTTCTCTCAAAGTCAGTACGTGTAGCCTGCACTCCGTGCTCGTAACCAAGATCCTGAAGGTGACACTCGCCGGCCTGGTCGCAAACAGGGCAGTCCAACGGGTGGTTTACAAGCAAAAATTCAGTTACAGCTTTTCTGCCCTCCTGAGTTTTTTCTGAAGTAAGGTTTTTCACTTCCATACCGTCCATCACACCTGTACGGCAGCTTGCTACCAGTTTAGGCATCGGACGCGGATCTGCTTCGGAACCTTTGGAAACTTCCACCAGGCAGGTACGGCATCTGCCACCACTGCTTTCCAGCGGTTTGTAATAGCACATGGCAGGGGGAACAGATTTACCACCGATCTGTCTGGCGGCCTCTAGTATAGAAGTGCCGGGCATAACTTCAGTAGTCTGTCCGTCTATGGTTATCTTGAATTTTTTAATTTCTGTGCTCATATTTATCAGCTTTAAGCCTTACTCGTGGCTATATATTATCCCTGTTAAGGGGTTTTTGCTATTTGAAATTTCCGTGGCGGAAATCCTTAATTAAACATTGGCAGCGGGAACCGGTATTGGGTCTGCGTATCTGGCCAGACCGTAATTCTGAGTCTGTGCAAGTTCAGGATTATTGATGTGCCACTCAAACTCATCCCGGAAATGACGGATTGCCGCGGCTACAGGCCAGGCGGCAGCATCACCCAGCGGGCAGATGGTGTTTCCTTCAATTTTTCTCTGAACGTCCCAAAGAAGATCGATATCATCCATTCTTCCTTCACCGCTGTTTATTTTTTTCAGGATTTTATACATCCATGGTGTTCCTTCGCGGCATGGTGTACACTGGCCACAGCTTTCGTGAGCATAGAAGCGTGCTAACGTCATCGTGTGCTCTACGATACACTGGTCTTCATCCAACACTTCAAATCCGCCGGAACCCATCATAGTTCCTGTGGCGAATCCACCGTCGGCCAGTGATTCGTAGTTCATCAGTCTTGGTTCACCATTGATAGTTTTCAGCATAAGATTGGCAGGCAGGATAGGCACGGAGCTTCCACCGGGAATACAGGCCTTGAGTTTCTTGCCGTTAGGTATGCCGCCGCAGTATTCATCAGAATAAATAAATTCCTCAACAGTGATGGTCATGTCAATTTCGTACACGCCAGGTTTGTTGATGTTTCCGCACGCTGAAATCAGTTTCGTACCAGTAGATTTACCAACCCCTATTTTGGCATATTCAGCCGCACCGATGTTGATGATAGGAACAACTGCTGCAATTGTTTCCACATTATTTACAACAGTCGGGCTTTCCCAAAGACCTTTAACAGCAGGAAAAGGTGGTTTCAGACGTGGATTTCCTCTTTTACCTTCCAGTGACTCAAGCAGGGCAGTTTCTTCACCGCAGATATAAGCTCCGGCGCCGCGCTGTACATATATTTCACAGTCGAAACCGGTACCCAGTATGTTTTTTCCCAGGAATCCGTTATTACGTGCTTCCTCGATGGCTTCTTCCAGAATGTCCGGAATCCATGAATATTCGCCGCGGATGTAGATATAAGCTGTGTTGGCACCTAAGGCAAAGGATGAGATAATCATCCCCTCGATCAGGATATGTGGAAGGAACTCCATAAGGTACCTGTCCTTGAAGGTTCCCGGCTCCGATTCATCAGCATTAACAACCAAATATCTTGGTACACCTTCCGGCTTGGCCAGGAAGCTCCACTTTAGTCCGGTAGGGAAACCTGCACCACCACGGCCACGCAGACCGGAGGCCTTCACTTCTTCCACAATTTCTTCAGAAGTCATTTTCAGGGCCTTTTCTAAACCATCATAACCTCCCTGCTTGCGGTAGGTATCGAAGTAGCGTATCCCTTCTACATGTGCATCTTTAAGTAAAAGCTTTTTACTCATTTTATTTTTGTTGGCAGGGTATGAAGCCTGCATTGATTAGTGTTAAAAACAACAGTGATGAAAAACTGACGGCTAGTCCAGGGCAATGGCGCCCTGCCTGCACAGTTCAATAATTTCATCTACTTTTTCTATGGTCAGATTTTCGTGATAGAATTTTCCCAACTGCATCATTGGAGCATAACCGCATGCACCCAGACACTCAGCCGGTTTTAGTGTGAAAAGCCCGTCAGCGGAAGTTCCGCCGTCGCTGATGTTAAGTTTTGTGCGGATATGATTAAGGATCTTCTCACTGCCCCGTACCATGCAGGGACCGGTTCTGCAAACCTCCAGGACATATTTCCCAACAGGTTTCATATTGAACATGGTGTAGAAAGTAGCAACTTCATAGACCTCAATGGGCTTAAGCTGAAGGACCTGCGCTACATAATCCATAACGGGAACGTCCAGCCAGCCACCGAATTCCTTCTGTGCAATATGCAGGACAGGGATAAGTGCAGATTTTTGTTTTCCTTCCGGATATCTTTTGGTTATTTTTATAACCTGTTCTAATGTTTCAGGCTTGAAAGCTATAGTATCGCTCACTTTTTTTGTTTTAAATTTTGAATTCCAGATCTGAATCTAAACAATTTCAATTTTTATATCTCATTGGATTATATCCAATTACTACATTTATTTTTTATGCGTCAAGTTCGCCGGCGATTACGTTCATAGAACACATCGTCACGATGGCGTCAGAGATCATTGATCCTTTGATCATTTCCGGATAAGCCTGATAATAGATGAAGCAAGGTCTGCGGAAGTGAAGTCTGTATGGAGTTCTGCCGCCGTCGCTGACCAGGTAAAATCCAAGTTCACCATTCCCTCCTTCAACCGCGTGGTACACTTCACCTCTTGGAACATCTGTTTCGCCCATCACAATTTTGAAGTGATAGATAAGTGCTTCCATATTATTATATACTTCTGCTTTCTCGGGCAGATAAAATTCAGGAACATCGGCGTGGAAAGGCCCTTCCGGCAGGTTTTTGTAGGCCTGCTCTATAATTTTAAGACTTTCCCAAACTTCCTGCTGGCGAACCATAAATCTGTCGTAGGTATCTCCTGCACTTCCTACCGGAATGATGAAATCAAAATCCTGATAAGACGAATAAGGATTGGCCACTCTCACATCGTAATCTACACCCGCAGCGCGAAGGTTAGGACCTGTAAAACCATAACTTAAGGCCCTTTCCGCTGAAATGCCGCCCACTTTAATGGTACGGTCCATGAAAATCCTGTTTCTTTCGTTCAGAGCACAGAATTCGCCCCAGATTTTAGGGAATTTCTTCAGCCAGTTTTGCAGTAGCTCGTGAAACTTAGGATTGAAATCTCTTTCAAAACCACCGATACGTCCCATATTGGTAGTCATTCTGGCGCCGCAGATCTGCTCGTACATTTCATAAATGGCCTCCCTTTCCCTGAAGAGGTAGGTAAGTCCAGTAATTGCACCGGCATCCATGGCAGTAACGCCGTTGCAAACCATGTGGTCGGCAATACGTGCAAGTTCCATCATGATAACGCGCATGTAATCTACACGTTTTGGAACTTCGCAGCCAATTAGTTTTTCAACCGTCATGTGCCAGCCCATATTATTAATAGGAGCCGAACAGTAGTTCATACGGTCGGTTAGGGTAGTGATTTGAGCAAAATTCCGTCTTTCGGATATTTTCTCGAAAGCACGGTGAATATAACCTACCGTCTGTTCGGAGTGTAGGATACGTTCGCCGTCCATCGTAAGTACGTTCTCAAAGATTCCGTGTGTAGCGGGGTGGGTGGGTCCCAGGTTCAGCGTATACAGCTGCCCGTCTATATGCTCAGAAGAGTCGTACTGGGTGATTATATTTGATAGTGCGTTGTCTTTCATTATTTTGACTTTAAGTCATAAAATTTTATCTGCCAAACATTTTATCCTCCTTATCCGTTCTGGTTCCGTCTTCCAGGCGGTATTCCTTGTACATTGGGTGATAACCCATATCTTCCATATTCAGAATGACGCGCAAATCAGGATGACCTTTAAACTTAAATCCATAGAAATCATATGTTTCCCTCTCCATCCAGTTTGCTCCGGCGAAAAGATCCGTCACCGAGTCGAATTCGGCACCTTCTCTTTGGGTGAAGGCCTTAAGCCTTACGCGTATTCCCTGACGCATATTATGCATATGGTAAATGATTCCAACCTCCTTCTCATGATCTTCCGGATAATGAATCCCGCAGATGTCTGTAAGGAAGTTAAAATCCAGTGAAGAGTCCCTGAGATGATGGATGACCTTCTTAATATCTTCCTTCTTAATTTCCAGGGTCAGCATTCCGTAAGGTTCAGTGGCCGAAATTACGCTGTCCGGAAACTCTCTTTTTATAGCATCTAATACAAAATCGTTATTCATGTAGTTGGCTTCAGAAGTATTACTTCTTTCGGGATAAGTTATTTAATTCCGTAGGATTCCAGAAGATTTTGGTACTCAGGCATATCTCTTCTTCTAACGCTCTCGGCCTGAGCAAGTGCCTGCACCTGCATAACACCTTCAATGATTTGCTCGGGTCTTGGCGGGCATCCGGGTACATAAACATCTACAGGAATTATCTTGTCAATACCCTGCAGCACGGAGTAAGTGTCGAAAATTCCGCCACTGCTGGCGCAGGCTCCAACAGCTACAACCCAACGGGGTTCTGCCATTTGTGTGTACACCTGCTGAAGTACAGGTCCCAGTTTTTTGGAAATGGTTCCGCAAACCATAAGCATATCTGCATGTCGCGGTGAAAAGGAGTTTCTCTCCATTCCAAAGCGCGATCCGTCGTATGTAGGATTCAGAAATGCCATATATTCAATGCCACAGCATGAGGTTGCAAACGGCAAAGGCCACAGCGAGTGCTTTCTGGCCAAACCAACCACACTGCTGAGCTGCGTGGCAAAAAAACCTTCGCCTTCTAAGCCTGCGGGCGGCTCGGCATCCATGCGTATTACTGGTTTATTATCAGACATAATTATTTCTTTTTTAAATTAAACGTATCCGCAGGCTTAATAGTACGACAAACCTGCGAAAAAATTTATTTGTCCCAGTCCAGGGCGCCCCGTTTCCAGACATATACAAATGCCATAAAGAAGACGGCTACAAACATCAGTACTGCCAGGAATCCTTCCATTCCAAACTCCCGGAAATTTACTGCGTAAGGGTAGAAAAAGACAATTTCAATGTCGAAAAGTACAAAGAGAATAGCGGTAAGGAAATACTTTACCGAAAATGGAGTCCTTGCATTTCCCTCTACCTCAATACCACACTCAAAACTTTCGTTTTTACGGCTGTTGCCTTTCTGCTGTTTAGGGCCTAAAAAATGGGTTCCGGCCAGTGACAGAAGCACGAAGCCCAGGCCAACTGCGGCCTGTATTAAAATAGGAATATAAGATTCAGGTAAACTCATGTAAATTATCTATTAAATTTAACAAACAGCGGAAATAAGCTTTCATCACTAAGCTCTGCTGTTTTAACCTAGTCCTGGTAAATATAAGATGCAAATTTAGGCAATTATAGGCAACAGGCGAAATATAACCCAACTAAATAAACCGGCATGGAAAAGTGCATTGTTTAATTTAGAATAATTCCAAATAATTACTTTTTGGAGATGTTCCGAATCTTTTTAAGAGCTAAAAATCCTAAATAGGCAATGTAAAGAAACAGAATGCTGGAAAAAATAATATTGATTATATCATTTAGTCTGCCATCCGGCACCTGAAAAAACTGATTATAGATAATAAACGCCGAAATTAGAGCCGCGTAAATAATGAGTTGCTTTTTCATCTGTTATACTGTTTTGCTGAAGGTAGCTCTTCGTTTATGGTTTACGGGGTTATAATCCTGCCAAAGAAGCTGTATCGCTTTATTATCGGCCAGCTCGGGGTTGGTTTCGAGGTATTTAACACCTTTTTTCTTGAAAATCTCATAGATTTCCTTGAAAATAATTGAGGTCACACCCCGCTTCTGATAATCCGGATGAATGCCAATCAGGTAAAAATTTGCTCTTTCGTTTTTCTTTCCGGCCTGCAGCAGATGCCACCATCCGAACGGAAACAGGTGTCCGTTGGCTTTCTGAAGCGCTTCGGAGTAGGACGGCATCGTTACAGCGAATGCGACAAGATTATCGTCTTTATCCGCTACACAGATGATAAAATCTTTATCAAGAAGCGAGAAATATTTGTCCTTATAGCTCTGTATCTGTTCCGGCGTAAGCGGGGTATAGGTAGAAAGGCTGCTATAGGTTTGGTCCAGCAGTTTAAACATGGGGTCTACAAGGGGCAGAAATTCTTTTTTGGATTTGAATCTCATTACCCTAAGCTGGTATTTCTCTTTGATGAGTTCGTTGAACTTAACCACCTTTTCAGGCAAAATTTCCGGAAATACGATTTCGTACTCCACCCATTCCTTTTCCTTAGTCAGTCCCAGTTTCTCAAAATGAGACGAATAATAATCATGGTTATAAATACCGATCATTGTTGCCATTTTGTCAAAACCCATGGTCAGTGTGCCAGCCTTGTCCAGATTTGTAAAACCCATCGGGCCCTCAATTTTCGAAATTGAATTTTCCCGTGCAAATTTTTCAGCTTCACCAATCAATGATTTGGATACGTTCAGATCATCAATAAAATCAATCCAGCCGAACCTTACTTTACTGATGCCAAGTTCGGTTTTCTCCTTGTTGTTTATGATAAGCGCAATGCGTCCAACAGTTTTGCCGTCCTTTTTTGCCAGAAACTTTTTGGTACTGGAGTAGTTTAGAGCTGGATTTTCCCGGGAATCCCAGTTTTCCTTTTCACCCTTAATAAGGGAGGGTACATAATTTTTATTATTTTTGTAAAGTTCCATTGGAAAACGGATAAACTCCATTAATTCCTTCCCGGATTTTACTTCAACCACACCGATTTCAGACATTTAATTCGCTCTTTTTTTGTGATGAACAAATATAGCGGAAAGCGTGGGAAAAATATAGTCATTTGGCATAGTTTTTAGGGATAAGGGGTATTTAAGAGATAGAAAAAAAGATAAAGTTATGATGACGTATTATTTAATTATTGGTGTTGTTTTTATCATCAGTATGATTGTGCAAAACCGCTTAAGGTCCAAATTTGCACATTATTCCAAGGTCCATCTTCAAAACGGGATGTCCGGTAAAGAGATAGCCGAGAAAATGCTCCGGGACAGCAATATTCACGATGTGCAGGTTATTTCAGTTCCGGGCCAGCTTACCGATCACTATAATCCGATGAACAAAACCATAAACCTTTCGGAAGGTGTTTATATGCAGCGTAATGCAGCGGCAGCAGCGGTTGCCGCGCACGAAACAGGTCACGCAGTACAGCATGCAGTTGGTTATTCTATGCTGCAGTTACGTTCTAAAATGGTACCTATGGTGAACATATCTTCCAGATTACTGCAGTTTGTACTGATGGCCGGTATCGTACTTATGGCGATGAGCGGTTCAAAGACAGTTCTGCTTATTGGAGTAATATTGTTTGCCGTAACTACAGCATTTGCGTTTGTTACACTTCCTGTGGAGTATGATGCAAGTAAAAGAGCATTAGTATGGCTGAAAAGTTCGGGCACTCTGGCCAATAATGCTGAGTATGCCGGCGCCGAGGACAGTTTAAAATGGGCCGCACGTACTTATGTTGTAGCTGCGCTGGGCTCGCTGGCACAGCTTATCTATTTTGCCTCAATGCTTGCAGGCGGGCGCAGTAATGATTAATCACGAAAAGTAAACTGAATATGCTGCATCTCCGACAACTGCTCGGAGATGCTTTTTTTATGCCCAAGTTTAAGGGAGGCAGTAATAGTACAGGAGTCTCCGGATTGGAAATCCAGGATTTTGGTGCCGTATCTGTTCAGTACGGTAAATACGGTATTCTGCTGACTGAAGTTAAATTCAATCTCTATTGTGAATTCAAGTTCGCGGACAGTTATTGTGCTTTCTGCCAGCGTCATCTTCGCACAGTCTTTATACGCCCTTACCAAACCAGAAACGCCCAGTTTGGTTCCGCCGTAGTATCGTACTGCCACCAGCAGAATATTAGTAACACCGTGCGCGAGCAACTGATTGTAGATGGGAAGACCAGCGCTTCCCGAAGGTTCGCCGTCATCGTTTGCGCGGTATTTTTCGCCATTTATACCCAGTCTGTATGCATAGCAGTGGTGCGTTGCCTTCGGATGTTCCGCTTTCAGTTCTTCCAGCCTTTTTCTAATCTCTTCTTCACTGTTTACCTGCCATGCAAAGCCAATGAAACGGCTGCCTTTTTCCTTCAGGATAATATTTAGCACAGGCTTTTCAATTGTGTTGTAACTGTTTGACATCAATTCTTATAAAATTCGATCATATTATCTCTGTAGATCTTTGTGCTCAACGGTTCGCCATGCAGTATGGGTGCGCCTGTTCCCTGGCCGAATTTCAGGTTTGGGTTACGGATACGGAAAGCTTCGTCCCATAATCCGGCATCGATGAATTGCTGTAATGTATAACGTCCACCCTCTATAATTACAGACTGTATTTCCAGGCCGTACAGAGTTTCCAGGATTTGCTCCAACAGATTTTCGGAGCTGATTTTAATCAGCCTTATATTTTCATCATTTTTATGTTCCAGCAGGTTGAAGACAATGGTAGGTGCTTCAGCGTTAAATATGTTTAAATGATGTGGGACCTTAAGGTTTGGATCCACCAGTATTCTAAGAGGGTTCTTGCCGGGAACATTCCGTACCGTTAAGCCGGGATTATCGCGAAGTGCAGTGGTAGAACCAATCAGTATAGCGTGTTCATCGGCTCGGAGTTGGTGTGTAAACTGATTCACCAGGTTATTGGAGATTTGTGCCGGTGTAAACCCGCGGTCCAGGAAACCATCGCCAGATTCTGCCCATTTCAGTATGATGTAGGGGCGTTTTTTTTCATGAAAGGTAAAGAAACGTTTATTAAGTTCGCGGCATTCTTTTTCCAGAATACCTGAGATGACTTCAATGCCCGCATCCTGCAGGATTTTAATTCCTTTACCGTCCACTTTGTGGTGAACATCTCGCGCACCTATAACCACTTTTCTGATTCCTGATTTCACGATCGCCTCCGCGCAGGGTGGTGTGCGGCCATAATGTGCGCAAGGTTCCAGTGAAACATAAATGGTTGACTTTTTCAAAAGTTCAGGCTCGCTAACGGAATTTATAGCATTGATTTCGGCATGAGCTTCGCCTGCCTTGTGATGATAACCTTCGCCAATGATACGGTTGCCTGAAACAATCACACTTCCCACCAAAGGATTTGGGTAGGTTTCACCGGTCGCTTTTTTTTGCCAGCTCAATGCATCTGCGTATATAGAATTCGTGCTTCATGGTCATAAAAAACACTCAACTTACATTGAGCGTTATTGCTGTTGCGGATGAAAAGTCGTTAGTATTCCGGTTTAATCTGAATCATTTCGGGTAGTCTTTCTATGCTAAGATAGATTTCTGAGCTTCCACCGAAATATTCTGCAATATAACTGCCCTTTCCTGCTTTCGTATCTGCCATCACGGACCCTATAAGGATTTCTCTGCGCTCCGCAGCTTTATCTCCTTTTATACTATATTTTTATAGAGTGCAACTGATCGTCCAAATTATTCATTTCAACGTCAAATGCTAAACCCCCTTTATTGGCTTTAATTTCCTCAGCCTTCTTTTCCCAAACCTCTATCGCTTCTGCGCCGGGCTGAAAAGTCACTATTAACCGCTCACCTGATTTCGTTTTTGGCTCATATTCCTGGGTAATAACACGCGTTTTATCATTCATGCTGCTTTTAGTAAGGTTAAATTCAACCACCGAGGCTGAAGTTTCAAACTTAAGCGGACCGGGCATCCCCAGCCTGTCCTTCTGCTGTGCAAATGCGCTTATTGCGACGAAGATGAAAAGGGTTTGTAAGGTTTTCTTTAACATATCTGTTTGGATTTATTCGCCGGTTATCATATGATGCAGACTTTGCTTCATGGATTCAAGCTGGGATTTCTTTTCCTCAATTTTTTTGAAGGTATCTTTTAATAACGGATTATCGGGTGAAGGATTGTGGAAGAAGCCAAGATTATTTTCCAGTTTAACAATTTCAGCCTCCAGATCGGCAATCTGATTCTTTATTTTTCTCGCTTTATCAGTAACCTGATTCTCGGATAATCCTTCCTCCTTAAGTTCGTAGTCATGGATTTTGTTCAGTTTCATTTTTTCCCTTAGTATCCTGTTAAAATCTGTATTAATGGATAACTTCTCCCGTGGTACCTTGCCGATACTGTTCCAGGAGTTTTTGATCTGTTCAATTTTTTCCACGCTGCCTTCAGCATCAGTCACTTCGGAGAGGTCGTCCAGAAGTGCTTTCTTCTTTTTATAGTTTTCTTTCCAGTTATCGCCGCCGGCGTCATTTTTGGCTCTGTAATTTTCAAAGAAAACATTGCAGGAATTGCGGAACTCGTCCCAAACTTTGTTGGTCATACTGCGTGGAACGTGACCGATTTTCTTCCAGTCTTCCTGGAGTTTCTTGAAGAGTGGGATAGCCGTTTCCCAATCCTCAGTGTTCATGTGCTGCCTGGCAGTCTCTATAAGCTTCAGCTTTTCGTCCAGATTATGCTGCTGACTGTTCTTAAGTCCCTTGTAGAAGTCATTTTTCTTATTGTTAAAGGTGCGCAGGACCTGCTTGAAATCATTCCAGTTCTGGTTGGAAATCTTACGCGGAACACTTCCTGTTTTCAAAAACTCAGTGCGAAGTTCCTCTACCTGTTTTATAGCATTCTGCCAGTAGTTGTGGTTGGGATCTTTTTCGGGATTAACAAGTTTCTTTATCTGATCAATAATACTGTTCTTTTTCTCCAGATTTGCATTTTGTTCCCCTTCAATCTGACTGCTCAGCTCGGTGCGGCGCTCATGTACTTTGTTGGATATTTCCTTGAAGACCTGCCAGGTCTTTTCGCGAAACTCTTCAGCTACAGGTTCTGCTTCTTCTTTCCAAAGTTTATGGAGGTACTGAAGCTCATTCAGTGCTTTCTGCACGGAAGGTTCGTTTTCCAGTTCCCGGGCCCGTGCAATAATATGCTCGCGTTTTTCAAGATTATGAGCATATTCCTGCTCCAGATACTCCTTGTTCATATCCAGCATCTGATAGAACTGGTTAAGATGATGGAAGTAATTATTGTTAAGCAGTTTAAATTCGGATTTTGGTACCTGGCCGGCATTACTCCAGGCTTCTTTTATTTCGCGTATTTCGCGGAAAAAATTAGTACCTACCTCAGACTGAGTATAGAGGTTTTTCAAACGTTCAATGACGGACTGGCGCGTTTCCAGGTTCTTTGCCTGCTCCTGGTCCTGCTGCTTATGAAATTCATCCTGCTTTTCTCGGTAAATATTAGACAGGCCGGAGAGCTTAGCTTTAGCGGGATGTTCATACGCGAAATCTTCTTCACCAGTTCCCGATGCTGCCATTTCCTGCTTCTTATCTTCAGTTTCATCATGGATAATCCTGGAGGCTTCCTCACGTAATTTAGCAAACTGCTTAAAATCCGCACCACCGTCTTTACTGTTGATGAGTTTCTCCATGCGGTCAAAGATTTGTGTCAGACTTAAACCCGATAAATCATCTTCAATAATGTGAGCTCTCCCGGCAGGATTTTCAGATAAAGCGTTCGTCTGATCAGCACTCTCCATTTCATCTGAAGGTGAAGATGCAGGCGCTGCAGCCACTTCCGGTTCTTCCACAGGCGCAGGCTGGGTGTCTGTGGCAGGAGCTTCTAAAGGAATTTCGGATTGGTTCGGAATAGAACTGTCGTCCTGATCTGAGTTGCTTTCATCGGTTGCAATCTCAGCTGTATCCGGACTAACTGATGTATTTGCAGCCGTAGCTTCCTGCCCGGCACCGCCGTTTTGCTCAGTTGATGATTCGGACACTGTTTCCGGCTGTCCTTCGGTAGCAGATTTAATTTCTTCGTTCTCGGAGTGGGATGGTTCCGGTGTCATAGCCAGTCTTTTTTAGATGAATTTTGTTAAATGGTAATTCAAGTGCTTGCAGCACCTGTTTTGTGCAATAAATATAAACAAAAATTATAACTCTCCGGAATGGGCTTTGAAAAAGAGGTAATTTCTGTAAGTCGTTTACAGTTCATCTGATGTACTGCTCCAGATTTCCCAGGCTTTTTCTGCCTGCTGCTCAAGCATAAGCTGCCCGTTGGATATAACGGAACCCCTGGCTGCCGCCTCGCTTAGAAAAGCCGTTTGTGGTGGATTATAAATAAGGTCAATTACCAGATGTTCAGGCGACAGTGCTTCAAAAGGAAAAGCAACGCTGTCATTTACATTTGGGAACGTGCCAACAGGGGTAGTTTGAATGATGATGCTGTGTTTGGAAACGTTTTCTGCAGTAAGGGTATCGAAATTCAGGTTGCCTTTTCTGTATACAGTCTCATACGGAATGCCGTGCGAACGTAATACATACTTTACAGCTTTAGCTGCGCCGCCATTTCCCAAAATAAGTGCTGACTGGTGATTTTCCTGTTTCAGTTTCAGCAATGTTTTCTCAAAACCCGCTGCATCTGTATTGTACCCTTTCGTTTTTCCACCGCAAACGACAACCGTATTTACGGCACCTATCTGCACCGCCTCTTCGCTTAAACTGTTCAGATAAGGAATGATTTCCTCTTTATAAGGTATAGTTACGTTGAAGCCAGACAGGCCATTCGCCCTGCAAAGTTCTTCGATTTCTGAAATCTCACCCAGCTCATAAATATCATAAGAGTGGTTATCCAGTTGAAGCAGTCTGAATTTTTCTGTAAAGTATTTTTTGGAAAAAGAATAAGATATATTGCGGCCGATGAGACCATATTTTTTTTCAGCGCTCATTTATCAAAAATACAAAAAAGGCCGGAAAACTCCGGCCTTAGTACTTACTGTGCAATTGCAAATGTTATTTCACGATGAATTTGAAAGATATACTGTCCAGACTCAGAACATAAACACCTGATTTCAGGTTGTTAAGTTTAATTCTGTCTGAAGATAAAAACGGCCTTGCTATAGTTTGAATTAACCTGCCGTCTAAACTGTAGATATCTGCTTTCAATACTTTTTTCAATTCCGGACCACTTACAAACAATACATCATTAATTACAGGATTAGGATAAATGATCAGAGTTGGGGCGGTTGTAGTCTCACTTGTGCCCAGCGTATAACACGTCCAGCTAAGATCGTCAAAGGCTACACGGTTTCCAGCAGCACTGTTATCGGTAATGCTTATTACAGCATTTCCTGTAATGTTCAGATTATCCACTGTTGTAGTGACGGAAGTATCGGGTGTACCGCTGTAAGGAATAGTACCAACTATATTTCCATTTATACGAAGGTTGAAAGTCCCTGCGGAACCACCAAACTTTAACTGCGTAGTAACGGTAATACTTTTAATACCACCAGTAACGGATGAAGAAGTAAGATTACCGTTCCGGATTGTAATGGCGCGGCCGTTAATGGTCTGGTCTGTTCTCGCGTCCGTGGCTGTCCAGGTCGTATTATTAGATGTCCACGTACGTACTGCGTAGCCGCTGCTGTTGGCCGGCATCGCATCAAATGTTTCGGTGCCACAGCTTCCGCCCGGTGTTCCTGCGGGGGTCGTAGCTGTAACAGAGTTGCTCGCTGGCGAAACATTACCTGCCAGATCCTTTGCTACTACATAAAATGTATAAGTTGTAGTTGGTGCAAGTCCGGAAACCGTTGCTGAGGTCCCTGAAACGGTGGAGTGATAAACGCCATTTACATAAATGTCATATCCTGCAACTGCAATATTATCTGTAGCAGCAGTCCAGTTTAAAAGAACAGAGGAACTTGTGGCAGTACCTGCAGTCAGTCCTGTAGGCGCAGTAGGGGCTATATTGTCTGAAACTCCCCAAATCGTGTTCACCCATTGAGGATTGTCAATAAAAGGATTTCTGTTTCCCTGGAACGCGTAGGAGGCATTATTCCTTGCGACTTCTATTGGTGAAACAGGATCCTGTGCGTGCCAAATCAGCAATTGTTGCAGTTGCCACGTTTGCAGACCCGGATATGCAGATCCGCCAAGCATATTACCGGTGGCGAAGTTACTAAGCTGGTTTTCATATCTAGTTACGAAATAAAAGATCATCCGCGCCACATCGCCTTTGAAAGCATCTATTGGCTCAAAAACAGTTCCGCCATATCCCGGGGAAACGGATACGCCCAGTTTAGAGCCGTTTAAGGATGTAAAGCTGGCGGCACCCACCAGTCCAAAAGGAAAGTTGTTCCTCATCCCATTAACCTTACCGTCCGTTGCTCTCACAAAATGAATGTCGTTCTTCATCGGGCTGTCCTCGTTAAACAGGCTTTGTGGAACAATATGTTCGCGGTTGTAGCAGTCGCCTTCATTGGAGTAATTACCACACTGTTCAGTTATCGGAGTAAAGGTGTAGGGATCCGGGCCGGTAACGTTCTCTGAATATATGTCCAGGATTGTACCGTCGTTTTCGTAAAAATAATCACGGTCGGTGGTCAGATAGCCAGTCCAGAGACCGCTATATCCCATATCCGAATGACCGTTTGTAATAATGGTACTTAGCTGAGTTTTTAACTGTGCCCCGGTACCGGTAGCGCTGCTGTAATAGCCGGCAGGTGGCTGTGCGGAAAGCAGGCCGAAAAACAGGCTCAGAATAAATATAACTGAAGACTTTTTCATAATGTATTGAACTGTAAAAAATTGGAAGGCAAAATTACTAAAAAAATAAACAGGGTTGTGTTAACCTTTAGTAATATGCTGTCTGTTGATTTTGGAAAACATCCACGAGATCAGCAGTCCAAAAACAGCTGCTGTAGAGGCAACAATGAGGTAGTTCACCGGGAGGATACGCACCGGGAAAGCCAGGTCAATTGCTGCATTCGCCTTAAAGAAACCGGTCTGTAGCTGAATAAAGCACACTATAGTTCCAATTATCAATCCGGAAATGATTCCGGTTATTACGATCAGCATGCCTGTATAGAAATAAGTTCTGCGCAGTTCTCTCAATGGCAATCCCAGCGACAGCAGGGATCGTGCCTGCTCCTTTTTGTCAAGTTGCAGAATAATGATGGCGCCGGCCAGGTTAAAAGTGGTGATAAATATAACCAGTACAAAAATAAAGTAGATAAATAGCTTTTCAATATTGATCATTTTCCAGAAAGCAGCATTCTCTTCTTTCTTGGTCGTGATTATATAATCTTTACCTACCTTCTTCATAAGTTCGTCGCGTACCCCATCGGCCTGGTTACCGTCCCGGAGCTTAACAAGGAGTTGATATGCTGCGCCGTCGGGCAGATTCAGGAGCTGTTGGGTCAGTGCAATAGGAGCTATGATATAATTGTTAAGCTGGTCATTCCCGGAAAAAACCCCCGTTACATAGATTTCTTTCTTGTTAAATATATCCTCCTCTTTGTTGATCAGGCCGGTGCCCGCCTTCGGCATGAAGACTGTAGCGAAATCTGCCTGACTGCCTACAGGGATGGACAGGCGGTTGCCCAGCTGGTTTTCCATTACAACTTCATTCGGAAACTCAAAAGTGGGATAGGAACCGTAAAATATATTTTTATTGACGGGATTTACGGAAATATAGGCCGAATCTACACCTCTCAGGTAGGCAATGTCCCCTTTTCCGCCGTAATCGATGTAAACTTTTTCTTCAATTGCTCTGGAAAGTCCTGCAACATCATTTCTCCCGGAGATTATCTGCTGAAGTTTCGCCACGTCCTTCAAAACCTTGCCTTGGCGGCTTTTGACAGTCAGGTCGGCATGAAGGTCTGAAATCATTTCCCTATTCAGGTCTTCAAGCCCCGAAAATACGGAGATGATGATGAACATTGCCGCTACGGCCACCATCATGGCCAGTGCGGCCAGCCAGGTAATAAAAGTTACCGCCGTACTGCCTTTTTTGGCAATAAGGTAACGTTTGGCTATGTGAAAAGCAGTACCGGACACAGTTAGTATTAGAGTGTGGGATTGTCGCCGTCGCCCCGAAGTTCCTTTTCTATCTTTTCAACATCGTCCAGGGAAGTATCCAGGTAAAAATTGAGTTGAGGGATCACACGGACCTGTTTACCCATTTTCTGGCCGATGAAATTACGGTACTGGGATTTATTCACCTCAATTTCGTGCATGATAGGCTTACGGAATTCCTGAGGGAAAATACTTAGATATATTTTGGCAATGCTCAGGTCTGGCGTTACTTTCACATCAGAAACACTGACCATGAAGGTCTCTTTGCTGTCTGAAGACTGTTTGCGGAAAAGCTCTGCAAAATCTTCCTGTATGATCTGGGCTACCTTTCGCTGTCTGTTACTTTCGTTCATGGCGCAAATTTACTATTTTTGTTTCAATTATTTGGGCGTGTCTTTTTGTGGCGCGGCCTGCGGCCGCGCCACAAAAAGACCGGTCTGCGTGCAGTCGCTTTTTCCTGGGCGGCGGCGGAGCCGCCGCCCAGGAAAAGAGCTCCAACAATGCACTCCGCCCTCACGCAGGCTAGACATCAAAACAAATTTACAATGAAAATAGAACATTTAGGAATCGCCGTAAAATCGCTGGAAACATCCGATAACTTATTCGCCCGTCTTTTGGGAAAGGAAAATTACAAACAGGAAGCCGTACAAAGGGAAGGAGTTACAACTTCGTTTTATCAGGTGGGCGACAGTAAAATCGAACTTCTTGAAGCCACCAATGCCGAAAGCCCCATCGCTAAGTTCCTGGATAAGAAGGGCGAGGGAATCCATCATATTGCCTTTGGTGTAGAGGATATCAGCTACGAAGTAGAACGTTTAAAAAAAGAAGGTTTCATCTTTATTTCCGAGGAGCCTAAAGAAGGAGCCGATAATAAACTTGTTGTTTTTCTTCATCCCAAATCTACAAACGGAGTGCTGGTAGAATTATGTCAGGAAAAACCTTTAAAATAATTTTGCAAACCGCTAAAAATTGTTATTTTTGCACACCCAACTGAAATTCTTATTTTTACAATAAAAATTTGGCCTTGTAACTCAGCTGGTTAGAGTAGCTGACTCATAATCAGCAAGTCCTTGGTTCGAGCCCAAGCTGGGCCACTTGATTCCGCACATTGTTGCGGAATTTTTTATTTTTATAGAGTGAAACAGTATGTCTGTATATTATATTCAGAGATAGCGGACAAATTTTATATTGGTGAGACTTCAGATATAGAAAACCGGTTGACAAAACATAATCAACATTTTTATGACTGCTCATTTACAAAAATTGCAGTGGATTGGGAACTCTTTTACATAATCGAATGTCGAGACATTTCGGATGCCAGAAGATTGAGAAGCATATAAAAAGGATGAAGAGCAGAACGTATATTTATAATTTGAAAATACATCCGGAGATATTACAAAAGCTTTTGTTAAAATACACGATATAACCATCGATATTCTGGCAGCGTAGCTAATGGTGTACCGGTCAAGAGCCCATCCCGATATTTATCGCGAGGGCCACTTAATAATCAACCACTTACAGAATTGTAGGTGGTTGTTTGTTTTTTGACTGAAACATGACTGAAACATTGCTTGAAATACATAAGGCTAACAGCGCAGCGATTCACCCTTGCCATTCCCTTATTATTTTTTTATGGTAAAAATGAAAAATCTGTAAATTGGTTGATATAAAAAATTTATCTGATGAAACTTACAGCCAGGGCGACACTACAGATCCAAAAACAGCATGAAGAGGTTTTCGAAGCCATAGTCAATCCTGAACACATGACTCAATATTTTATTTCAGAGTGCAGCGGCCGGATGGAAACCGGAAAGGATATAGTATGGAAGTTCCCTGAATTTAATGATAAGTATCCTGTTACACAGGTAAATGTTTCTTCTCACGATTCTGTTTCATTTGTCTGGGACCAGGATACTGTGGTTCGAATTTGGCTGGAAGCGCAGGCAGATAACAGTACCGTGGTCAGGATTACTGAAGGTGAGAAAGTCCTGAATGATGAGAACCTGAAATGGACTATTGGCAATACCGAAGGCTGGGCCAACTTCCTTGCCTGCTTGAAAGCTTATCTGGAGTATGGCGTGCAGCTTAGAACAGGAGCTTTTGATTTTATGAAAAGTAACAGTTAGATCGCTTGCTGCAATCCGGAAAGTCATAGCCTACGTCACCCTCTGTTTTTTACTGGATGGCACCCAGTCACCATGACCGCAAGTTGGACATTCACCGGCCGGACCAACTGTTTTTTTCTCGGTATACGCACAGAAAATGCACGAATAGTAGCCTGTGGTTTTAATAGTTTTTAAAGGGTCCTTTAAAGAATGCAGCATAATTGGCAGTCCATATCTTATTTCCTCATTAGTATAGAAAAATACACTGATTCCACCTGAGGTCTCTTCAATAGCGGTCTCTACCTGACCCAAATGTGATACTCCGCGAAGTCGTAGTTCGGCAAAGAACTCGTCGTTGCCCAAATTTTCCTTTTTAAAATTATCCAGCACGAAAACACCCTCTTCTATCAGGCAGGCCGGTTTGCCTTCCACCATATCTTCAAATTTTTTGGATTTCCCCAGAAAATAGGTGAGCAAAGCGTAAAGTGCGATAATGAGGACAAAAACAAGAAGTGAGAATAAGATGCCCACATCTCTGTAGAACATCGGGTCACCGGCTGCCGATCCCAAACCGATAATCACCACGAGCTCAAATACCGAAAGCTGCTTCACGCCTCTCTTGCCCAGAAACCGCAGACCAGCAATGATGATTAAAAACATGATCACGGTACGTATGGCCACTTCCGGCAGGAAAGACATATCTTCGGTTCCCAGAAAGACATCACGCCAGTCAATCGTTAAGGTTTTGTTCATTATTACAGGTTTTCAGCACCTATAGCCAAAAGAGTGCCTGCAGACCGCCGGTAGTTTAGAAACATTGTTGAGCCGATATTTAAACACAGAAATGCACCCTGAAAATCGGCAATATCTTTCCGTAAAAAATCTCCCGAATTTTATTATTCAGGAGAGGTTGTAGTGTGTATGATATGAAAAGTGAAGTTATTTTTTGATGAATTTAAAAGTTTTTGGTGCTGTATTTTTTCCTTTAATCTCAAGAATAAATGTTCCTGAAGGAAGTTCGGACACGTCTGTCATTCCGCTTTTTATTGCAGAAACTTTTACAAGTCTGCCATCAGTACTGTAGATGTGCACCTCTGAATATTCAGAAAAATCACCTTTAAAATGGAGCATATCCGTCACGGGATTAGGGAAAACCTGCAAAGCGGAGGCAGTTTCCGTACTTGCCACACTCAAAAAGGCTTCATTTAATGCCTGTGCACCGGTGGTCGTCTGGTTTATTCCAAGTAGTGGAACGCTTATATTGGCATTTGTATAAGTAAGAAGTGGAAATTTGCGAACATTGTCATAATAAGAGTATGTAGTATTGGTTACGGTTCCGATGGGCAACAGAAAGAAAACGTCATTACTTTGATGCAGGTTTAAATTCTGCACAGATTTGAGCCGTACCACATTGGGATAGATTTGCGAACCCAGTACAAGGGTGCCCTGAGCATCGGCCGTATTTGTAATCGTTCCTTTAAAAAGTCCGGAAGCCACAGAGGAACTGAAGGTTCCCTGAGCCTGGTCCACTTCGTTGTAACCGAAAGCTGCAGGATAAGTGATTAATGTTCCGTTGTTAGCTGAAAAGTTAAGCGTTGCATCAGGAGTAATCAAACCTGTAATTTCCAGTTTTGTCGCAGTTTGTTTATAAAGCACCGTATTCCCAAGTCCATTCATTTTTATGGTAGATCCCGGAAAAGTGGTCAGCTCAGTGCCGCTGGGCGCTGTGTACGTGGTTAAGGTAGCACTGCCCTGAGTGAGACTTCCGTTCTGAAATGTGACTCCCGAACCTGTGGCCGTGTTATCCACCGTTCCGTTCACGGTTACATAATTTGCAGTTTCACCAATGAGCGGATCGTGAAATGCTTTCGTAATGGTGGTTTGCGCATACATAAAACCACAGCAAGCTGTAAAAATAAGAGCTAATTTATTCATCGGATTGTTTTTTCAAATATAGGGTGAAATGAGAAAAACATTCAATGACTTTTAGAAATATCTTTATATAATTCAAACATTATTGCTTAACAGTGAAACATAAGTTATCTGTTTCAACTTTTTTCATTGGTAAATTGCTGCCTTGATAAACTGCTGCACGGTTACAAAATCATACTCAGCTGCACCCTTTTCCGCGCTTCATCCACTTCCGTTACTTTTACCTGAACATGCTGGTGCAGTTTTACCACCTCATTTACATCTGAAACAAATTCCTCCTTTAGCTGAGATATGTGCACAAGTCCGCTTTCCTTAATTCCCAGGTCCACAAAACAGCCGAAAGCCGTAATATTGTTCACGATTCCGGGCAAAATCATGCCTGGTTTTAAATCCTTAATGCTTTTCACACTTGGGTCGAACTCAAAAACCTTAGCGGCTTTCCTTGGGTCCAGGCCTGGCTTTTCAAGTTCTTTCAGGATATCTTTAATTCCCAGAATGCCGATGGTTTCGGTTACATACTTTTCAGGGCTGATTAAAGCGATCTTTTCCTTATTCGCGATGAGGTCCGTGGTCTTCAAACCAAGGTCTTTCGCCATCATTTCTATGATAGGATAGGCCTCCGGGTGCACAGCTGAATTATCCAGCGGATTTTTCCCGTTGGCAATTCTTACAAAAGCTGCCGCCTGCTGAAAGGCTTTTTCCCCCAGACGCGGCACCTTCTTCAGTTGTTTCCGGTCTTCAAAAGCTCCGTTTTCCGCACGGAAGTTCACAATGTTCTCGGCCATCTTTTCGCCGATGCCCGAAACGTAACTCAGCAAAGATTTACTGGCCGTGTTCAGGTTAATGCCCACCGCGTTCACGCAACTCATTACGGTGGAATCGAGTTCATTCTTCAGTTGAGTCTGGTCTACATCATGCTGATACTGGCCCACGCCAATGGATTTGGCGTCAATCTTTACAAGTTCTGCCAACGGGTCCGAAAGTCTTCTGCCTATCGAAATGGCACCACGCACGGTAACGTCGAAGGACGGGAATTCATCCCGCGCAATCTTGCTCGCCGAGTAAACGGAAGCACCGGCTTCCGACACCACAAAGACCTGCGGCGGCTTATCGAAGGCTATTTTCTTGATGAAGAATTCCGTTTCGCGGCTGGCCGTACCGTTGCCGATGGATATGGCCTGAATATTATAGGCGTTGACCATGGAGCGGATTTTCTTCATAGCCATGCCCGTTTCGTTCTGCGGCGCATGCGGATAGATGGTTTCGTTGTGCAGTAAATCGCCTTTCTCATCCAGACAAACCACTTTGCAGCCGCTTCGGTATCCGGGATCAATAGCCAGAATTCGTTTTTCGCCTAAAGGGGGCGCTAAAAGTAACTGTCTTAAGTTCTCCGAAAAAATGGAAATTGCTTTTTCATCGGCTTTTTCTTTTGCCTCCTGCAGCGTTTCATTGGCAAGCGCGGGTTCCAGCAGCCTTTTGTAACTGTCCTTTATGGCCAGCTTGATCTGTTCCGTACATTCGTTATGTGATTTAATGATGGCCTGTTCAATAAGGTCAATGGCTTCATCCTTATCGGTCTCAACTTTGGTTTTCACAAAACCTTCAGTTTCCGACCGCAGCATGGCCAAAAGCCGGTGCGAGGGAATGCGGTTCAGGCTTTCTTCCCACTCGAAATACTGACTGTACTTTTGGGCGCCTTCTTCGTCTTTTTTAGCTTTTACTTGTTTTGAGGTGATAACAGCTTTCCGCTGGAAAAGCCGGCGCAGGTTTTTTCTCACATAACCGTTTTCATTGATCCATTCGGCCATAATATCGCGGGCGCCCTGCAGTGCTTCATCTTCTGTATTGACGTCGGCATTCAGGTATTTCAAAGCCAGCGACTTCAGGTCATTTGCCTTCTGACTCATTATGATTTTGGCTAAAGGTTCCAGTCCTTTCTCTTTTGCGGTGTCGCCTTTGGTTTTGCGGCGTTTTTTATAAGGAAGGTAAAGGTCTTCCAGTTCCTGAAGGTCAAAACTGTTTTCAATCCTTTGCTTGAGTTCAGGTGTCAGCGCGTCCTGTTCAGCAATGGATTTCAGGATGCTTTCCTTTCTTTTAATGAGTTCTTCAAACTGCGTATTCAATTTCTCGATCTGCTCAATCTGCACTTCGTCCAGGTTGCCGGTGGCATCCTTTCGGTAGCGGGAAATAAAGGGAATGGTGCAGTCTTCGGCAAGCAGTTTTAGTGTTGCATTAATGTTTTTATCAGAAATTTGAAGGGATTGTTGGATAAAACCGGTGGGTGTCATTAGCGATTTTTGGAAGTGCTAAAATAGGGATTTTAGTGATGTAAATCATCCGTGTGAGGTGCGCCTGCGTATTGATTTTACTTTTATTCCGAGAAGAATAGTGCGGGGACAATGAAATATGGATCAGCTGAAAATGTCAAAAAAAAATCACTACATTTGGATTAACTGATAATCTAATGCTCCACATCTGCATTGTCGAATATGGATTATAAGGTTATCACATTTGTTTCCAAATACAAAGCCAATACACAATGAAAAAGATATTTACCACTGTTTCAATATTCTGCGGATTGATCTCTGCTTTTGCGCAGAATTATACTCCGTCTAAAACCAAGAATGAACGCAAAGCCGATTATTCTGTTTCTGTTAAATCGGCTGAAGTTGATAACATCGACTGGAAGTCCATTAAGGATTTTTTCGCTGATAAAAAGGAGAATGATTCTGTTAAAATTTCAGTTAGAGTTATTGAGCCACAAATGACCAACCTGAAAACTGAAAAGAAATATACCACACAGGGAATAGTAAAAAATATTAATGAGCTGATTTCGGTTCTAAAAAATATGCTGAAATAGTTTGCAGCAACTAATCGTGAAGCCCGTTTTGTCGCAGAGCATAAAGTGAAAGATGCGCCCAAATTGCTTATCTGCTGCGGCTTTTATTAAAAATCTTTACTACTTAATCCAAAAAAACCGTTCTCACTTCTGTTCGAACGGCTATTATCAGGTTTCTGGATATATTATTTTTTGATGAATCTGCTGCTCAGTACCGTCTCATTTTTATCCTCAACGGTAATGAAGTAAACACCGGCTGAAAGCTCAGACACATCTACAGTTCCTCTTTTGGAAACTTCTCCTTTTTTTATCAAACGCCCGGCAGGGTCGTAAAGTGAATATGCTGCATCCGCAGAAACTTTGGTAATGTGGAGAACGTCGGTTACAGGATTCGGATAAATTTTCAAGCCATTTTCTGCACCTACTTCCGTGGTGGCCATGGCATTGTCCATATCGAAGCCCATAGTGGCTAACCTGTGCTGAACTGTGCCGGTGGCATTATTCATATTGCCGAATACTGTTCGGGAATTCACATTGATTGATCCCTGCATGATCTGAAATCCAGGCGAATAACTTTCCTGTGAAAGCTCTACCATCAGGTTCTGTGTAGGATCATACGGGAAAGGCGTCTGAAGTGGTATTTTGATATAATTGCCGCTCACGACCGGCGTGTTATAATTGCCGGAGTACACCGTCTGCAGGCCTGTAATAAAAGTGGAATTCGGAAAAATGGTCATTGTGGTCGTGCCCATCTTAACTTTCAGGTTAGTAATATTGGGCGACGCTGCCGTTGAGGCTTTCAGATAGATCGCGACAATATTCCCTGCCGGTGCGGTCGGGAAATCACTTGGGTAGTATATGGACTGCCTGAAGTTACTTGCTGTGCTCGCAAAGGGAATGGTGTTGGCGATTTCAGTTGCCCCGGTATACATATACTGCTGGGCAAAACCCTGTACAGACATTGCCGCGACTAAAAAAAGGAAGTTGATTTTTTTCATAGTTAAATATTTTGAGGTTAAGTATTCAGATAGCAATTTCACTGTGCTGATGTGAGAGTATATAACATATCTACTGAAATAATAAATATATATTACGGTAAAAGCATCTTTTTTTGGATGTATTTAATATATTTCAATATATGTTGAATAAATTCTAAACAACCATTTGCCATTAAAGAAGTAAAAAAGAAAACTTAGTTCAGAAAAGAAAGTTAAAGGTATTTGGGAATTGGCGTCATGGGTTGACTCTCTTAGCCTTTACATTTACCCTATGACTGAAACTCAAAAGCAAATCCTGGAACAAATTTCAGGATATTTGAACCAAAATCCTGCACAGCGTTTTGCGCAGGTCCTGTTAAACTTAGATATTATACAAGTTTAAACCAAACTCTCATGAAATCCGGGATATCTACTACGATACGGATGAGGTACTATTGGAGAGAATTAAAGAAAGAACTGTGCAGTTTAATGCACCAAAATAATAAGACGTCGGGTTGTCATTCCGAAGGAATCTTTGCATACGCAGCAGAACGCCAAAGCTTCACATTTGGCACAGGCTATATCCGTGTGCCGTGCTTAAAAAAAGATTTGCGAAAATATGTTTTCCTGTTGCATACATTGGGTGCATAATTGCATGAGTCATAAAAGACTTGAGCACGGACTAAAAATGTTTCATTATCCGGCAGTATTACCTGCGGAAGCAATAATAGCAGCAGGATTCTTAAAAGCGGTAATCCTTTTAGGCGAGATCCGTCTTTTTGTAAAATTTCAGTAAGAATTCAGTAAGAGTATCAGGGACCTTTTCAGCACACAATTAAATCATTATAATGAAAAACAGTCATTTAGAATCAGCAAACAGTTGGTCTTTAGTATGTGAGATTTGCAATGGCAACGGATTAGAAGCGGTTCAGTTTGGTTGTGTACAGGGAAGAAATATATGTTTAACCTGCATTCAGAAATATGATTTAAAAAGTACGGACAGCACCCTTGATGAAGAACGCTCCCAGGTGATAGATAAAATCAGGAAGGAAATAGATGAAGTGATGAATGAAGAAGATGTTCTCCGGGAAAATTTAAACAGTTGCGACAGTGAAGAGCTTTCCAAAATGGTTGAATATTTAAACATTATCTGCGAGGCCAAATATAAACTGTCGGAAATGATCGCAATAGATTCGGTCCTGGAAAAAGAAATCCTGAAGTTAAGACGTGCAGCACATGGTGACCCTAAAAGTTTAAGCCAGAAAGTAAACCGCCACAAGGATATATCGGAAAATATCATCACAGATAAACATTTACTCGATAAAATTTTAAAACTGGGAGTCTGCGAAGGATTAAATTATTACAAATCGTCGCGAACCTCATCCCCGGGTTAATTCCGTACGATATCCCGGCTAACCTAATACATATTACTTTCAAGGCAAAGTCCGCGGATCTGCAGGCTGTCAGCCTTGCTTCAGCATACCTTTTCTTATTTTAAATCAGGCCGGTGAAAGCATTTCGAGCGATTTTTTCCTTATGATGCGTCCATTCCGTTTCCTCAGACTGATTACAAAACAAGACTTCTGTCGTCTGTTCAGATGTTATAAACCCGAAGTGTGGGAATCTGGAATTGCTGCTTCATTTTTGCCCCGTTGTTTCCGGAACAGGATATAAAGAACCGTTCCCATTAAAATTTCAATTAAAGCACCGGCCAAAGCAGAGTAGAACGCGACGGCCTGCATAGCAAAAAGTATAAAAGCTGCAGCTCCAAGTACTGCTCCGAGCAGCCAGTACACCTTCATGCCGTAAAGCGTGGCAAAAGTCAGGTACCGTCCGCCAATGATAAGCAGCATTCCCTGAAAAAACCATTCCGGTCTAACCAGCGAAAGGCCATAGGCCATTGGGATGCACATCAGCATCCACACTGTACCTTCCATCGCCGATTTTCCCAGCGGATTATTGGGGTCGTGCTTGCCTGGAATCCCGGTCAGTTTCCCGATCAGCATGGAAAGCGGAAAGATTATCATGCCACCGATAATTAAGGTCCAGATACCGGTAGTCACTCCATACATCATCACGGCCAAGGCGGCGCAAAGCCAAACGAGACCGGAGCTCAATACTCCGGTTGAACCGTAACCGTGGCCGGTACGCATATCCTGTTGGGCGATTTGGAGGGGGGTTGTCATTGCATTGTGATTAAAAAAATACAGATATTGAAGTCAGGTCAAGCTAAACTACTCAAATATTGACACCAGCGTGCCCAAAATAAGGAAAATTATTCCACCTATTCTGGTGATTTTGGCAAAACGCTGATACTGGGTTTCATTATTTCTTTTATCGTAATGGTCTACTACAACAGAAATAAAATTTGCGGCCCCGAAAATAAATGCGGCATAAATCAGGGTGCATGCCGCGCCGCTGAAGTGCACACCGCGACCCCGCTTACCCGGAATGAAAATATCGTCACTGTACCAGCCGAAGGTTCCGTATGCAAGCAGTGCAGCTGCAAACAAAATACATTTTACTCGTTCTTCCGGTGAAATGTGATTAGGTGTATGTGGGTATATACTTTTCATTTACAATAATATAAGTAGCTTTGTTAAAAGTGGTTTGGGTTTTGCGTAGCGTGCGCCAATGATAAATAATTTAGGCTGAAAAAGAAAATTGGGCTTGTATTGGCGAAGTGTCCAGAAATAGGCTTAGGGCTTTACATTGCAAATCAAATCGCGCTGGCCCACGGCGGCACCTTAGCTTTTACGTCTGATGAAAAGGAAACAAGGTTCACTTTCACAATGAGTGCGAAAAAGTAGAATACGTTCACTGCCGGTCGGTTTGGCATTACGTGAGCGTGAAATAAAAGCGCTCAAAGTCATGAGACATTGCGGCGTGGGAGTGTTGAAACTTTAAGCCATTAGATATTTGTTTTACGAATCTCATTTCCTAATTTTGAGGTTGTAATGGTTACAATTACGATGTTATGCTTTCCTAAGTATAAAAGATTTTCAATGTACTTTTAATCTTGGACTGACACTAAGTTCCCATCATAATCAAAAGTTCCGGTAATTTGCTCAATTACCTTTGCACCGAATGCATTGCTTCCCCTGTAAGTCATCGTTGCAATAACTTCATTTTTCGTGAAAGAATATTTTGTGCTCACGTGTTCAAACGACTTATCATCATTCATTACTTTCTTAACTGCTCTTTCAAGTTTAGGGTTGGAATTGTCCAGAGCATTTATATTTTTCTTTGCCCATTTTTGCGAACGGATTTTCTTAATTTCGATTTCGATTTCTTCTTTTTGAACATTAGTAAGATTTTTATTATCCAGTTCTTTTTGAAGATTGCTTAGATGTAATTCTGGGTTTTCAAGTTCTTTTTGTCTTACTAGCTTCGCTGAGTCTATTTTTTGTTCTTGTGTTTTCGGCTCATTAGAATGTAGAAAGTCACTTGATTTCACTCTTTTTTGTTCGCTTAAATCTGCTTGATGTTTTCGCCCGGATTCGGTATTTTCTGACCACCAAATTAAGCCTAAAAAATAGATAAAAAATAATCCAAACAGTGTTAGAACAGCTATTAAACAGCCATTCTTTTTTCTTTTCTTTGGTTCTTCGTGATTTGATTGCTGTTCGAATAAAAATTTTTTCATGGTTATTCTTCTGTTTTGTTGATTAAAAGTGTTCTAACGATCGATAGACTTAACGCAGCTAAGAGTTATTAAACTTTTAAAAAGTTGAATTTAAACATAGACTAGCTATATTTAATATTAAACTCATTCCTTTTGTTTATTCCGATGATCGGAAAGTTTTTCAACTATTAAGTTAACAATTTCGTTAGCTTGTTGATATAGGTCCTTTGTAGGATCAAAGCTTAAACGTCCTAACTTTTGAGTTTCATCAAATAATCCAGAATTATTGTCGGAGTACCAAATGGGTATTATTGAATTAGTACCAAATCTTTCTTTAAAATTATCTGATTCGAATTACCCTACTGTCGCACGAATCCTTTCGTGTGGCTATTAAGATAATGTTTTTTGTATTATTTATAAATAAACATTTCCGGAGTCCATTGCACCATTACCTTGTTGCTCTGGATTTTACCATAGAATGGGGTGTAAAATTCACCATTTAACTTAATCCTTTTGCCAAACTTAGCCACAGCTTTCTTGCTGATACATATAGATAAATCTAAATCGTAAAGAATATAAGGGGTTATATAGAATAATTCATGATATAGTATTTTATTATTAAAATTGATCGGATTGAAATGAAGTTCATATGTTATTCTTTCTTTTGGTTTTAACCCTATAAAGATATCATTCATTCGCTTAACACGGGAACTCGCTGCGTCAATCTGGTTAAACGTTTCACTGTTTCCACTCGCAAATTGATAATCGTACTCTAAATATTTGTAATTGCCCAGATTCTTAAGATTAACGGTAGGCAATAATGCGGTCTCAACTGTTTCACTGCAAATTCCAGGACCGTTCCCCCGAACATCGGATCTGTCGATAGGTATTGCGTAAGATTCGTTTGAATTATTTATTAATTCAATATTCATCTTCTTGTGCATACCTGTAGTATCTGTAATTCTGATTGTAATAGAAATCTGCGCGGCTAACATATTAAAACAAAAGAATGTGAAAGCGAAAAAGAATTTTTCCATCATTTTATTCACGATTTTAAAAGTTTTGTAATATTTCACTATAGTTCTAATGATTGAGCTCCTAAGTGAGAATTTTACGGATTCGACAGATCAATATATTTCCACATACGAGACAATAAACTTATAGACCTTGTATGGAGATGCTTATGCAGAATATTTGACCATTCTCTTCATGGAAAGCAGGATTTTAAATTAAAACATCCTGCATTTAGCTAAACTACACAAATACTTTTGACCCCGAAAGTGCTGAGTATGAAACCGGACCCAAATCCCGCATTTTCCCTACTTTTGCCGCATGGATCACCAGACCACCTTTAATTACTTAAAACGCTTCCTGACCGATGAAAGGTTGGCGAAAATTGAAAGTTATGCCCCCGAAAGTTCGGATTTTGTGCTGCCCGTGATGGAAGACATCTTTCAGTTCCGCAATGCTGCGGCTATTGTGCGTTCCGTGGAGGCCTGCGGTTTCCATAAAATTGTGGCCATGGAAAGTGAAAACGAATTCAACCCTTATCTGAAGGTCACCAAAGGTGCCGAAACCTGGGTGGAGGTGCAGAAGATGCCACACACGCTGGAATCGCTGCAGGAAATTAAAAACCGCGGGTATAAGATTTTGGCGGTCTCACCGGAGAAGAACGCTACCATGTTACCGGATTACGACCTCACCGAACCCGTAGCGCTGGTTTTCGGCACCGAAAAAGAAGGTGTCACCGACGAGATCCTCGATTTTGCAGATGAAACGCTCGCGATTCCCATGTATGGTTTTACAAAAAGCTTCAATGTTTCGGTGGCGGCCGCCATCTGCTTCTACGAACTCAGGCAGAAACTCATCAAATCAGATATGGATTATAAACTCACCGGCGAAAAACTCTGGGAACTTAAAGTCCGCTGGGCTAAAAATTCAATCCCGCGCGGCGAGGAAGTCCTGAACAGTTACCTGAAATCCCTGAAAAGCCAGTCCTGACATTAGCTTTCATCAAAATAACAAATGCTCCGAAGTCTGAACTCCGGAGCATTTTTGTGGGGAATAGCTCTGTTATTTCATTTGGTAAAGCGTATTGCTGCCGCTGCCCAAAACGGTGGTTGGCATTACCCCGTCCCATTTCAGCACTCGCTGATATTCTACGTAGGTGGAGGTAATTTCCTGCTGCTTCAGGCTGATGGCCTTGGCATCGGCCTGAGCGCGGATTACGATGGACGCTGAATCCCCTTTTGCCAGTTGGATTTTCCTTTGGGCATCAGCCTGAGCTACGCGCGCCTGAGCTTCGGCTTTAATTGCATCGGCATCGGCAGTGGCCTTGTCTTCAATGGACTGACGGATGGCTTTTGGCGGCTGGATATTGGTCTTCAGCTGCGATACCAAAAACCATTTCCCGATTCTTTTGTTCACCTCCGATAAAATCTCGGCTTCGTAAGTTTCTCTGTTGTTGAAGAGGTAATCGATCGAGTGTCTGTTGGCCACATCATTGATCGCACCGATGATGGCGTTGTTCAGCCAGCCTTCCTGGATAGCCTCCAGTCCCCCTTTGGTGTAGGTGGAACGCAGATTCGTAAACATATCCGCCGCGGTACTTTCCTTCACCGAGTAATTAAAGGAAGGTTTGATGGGGCAGGGGAAACCGCCTTTGGCAACGATAATGGATTCCGGATACTCAATATGGCGCTGGTCCAGCGGTATTTCCTGGATTTCCTGAGTATATTTGTTGTAGAATACGACTCCGGAAACTTCTTCGGTGTACGAAACGCCACGTTTGTCGCCCAGGAGGTTAATAAGTAAACCTTTGTGGCCTACGCTGATGACGTCGTAGTTCATAGGCTGCAGAAGTGCTGCTACAATAGCTACAAAAATAAAGGTGGCCGGTTGCCACTTCATGCCGTTCGGTTGTCGCTTCCCGTTTTTGTCCGGCTCGGAATAGGTGAGGAGATCCAGCTTGCGCGTGAAGATTCCGATAATGACAGCTAGTGCAATAAGCATCAAAAGTAAAAATGTTAATGACATATAGTTTGTTTTTAATGGTTTTGATTAATAATAGGGAATTTTCTTTAAAAATGCAAGAAAACGTATTAAAAAACTATTAAAAACTGTTAATTTGTCATTATTGGATAAGTTGATATGGACTTATACAGTTTATAATCAAACTTATAGGCTTCTACCGGATCGGTTCTCTTTTGTGTACGAATTTCTGCTTCAGTAAAATGCAGATAATTCCCACGACGATGATTGCGGCTACATCCAACAGGAAGCGCTTGCTGAAACTGCCTACGAAATCCCAGTTCTGCAGGTACACCGAAATTCCCATTGCCGCGGCGGCGGGAATGATGATGAGTACGATGAGCGGTCCCGCAATGACGTTTGTTCGGTAAGAGAGGTACATAATGATGCTGGCGGTGGCAGCGGCTACGGAGAGTATAACATCCTTCAGTCTTAAATGCAGCATACCCTCGGTGGCTTTATTATGGATGAAATCTGATTCTGTAGCCATCCCGAAGTTCACAAGCGCCATAAAGGTGAGCGCCGATCCGGCAGTGAGCGCCAGGTATCCGAGTACAGTGGCTTTAAGGCCTGTCCACAGCACATCTGCTTTCTTCAGTGCGATTCCCAGCGGAATTTTTGCCAGAGGTTCCATCCCGGGCGCAATAATGGACGCAGCGACAAATGCCATCACAAGGTCATGGATTTCCGAAATAAATCCGATGGAGGCTATGATGCCGCCCACAAACATCAGGATGAGGTAATTGGTAGTTGTGCGGCCGTTATGTCTTAGACCGGTTTCCATTTCCTCCCAGATGGCTTCGTCCACATCGTGGTTTATTTCCTTCTGTTTTGAATGATGGCTCAGGCTGGCTACTTCTGAAGTAGCGATGGAAAATTCGCGGCCTTCGGTATGCTCCGCAATCATTTTTAATACATCGTCGGCGCCGCGGTTCAGAACATGAACCGTGAGTGTATCGCCTACGGGCTTCAGGGAGGTATTGGTATGTACAGAAAGATGGATCACATTGGGATTTTCCACCAAAGCCCTGCTTATGGCCGCAGTGGTTTCGGATGGGATGGAGGCTTCAATGGTTCTGTGCATACGCTGAAATTTGATGGTTAGTGAAATTGAACCCTGAAAAGGGATATTTCAAAACAACAAAAAACGCTCCGAAAAACGGAGCGCAGATTTCTCTAGGAAACTATTAGAAGTTCATGAACAGTTTGGGATTCACCGGAGTGTTGTTTTTGTGAACCTCGTAATGAAGGTGCGGACCGGTGGACCGGCCACTGTTTCCGGACTTGGCAATTACATGGTTTACCTTTACTTTGTCGTTGGTGCGCACCAGAACTTCTGCAAGGTGAGCGTAGAGCGTGGCCAGACCGTTACCGTGTGAAACGATGACACAGTTGCCGTAGCCGCCTTTCTGTCCCGCGAAGATCACGGTGCCGGCTGCAGTACATCTTACATCGCTGCCATAGGCAACGGCGATGTCCATTCCTTTATGAAACTGGATCTGATCTGCTTCCACCGGAGCATTATTTACTTCGCGAACGGTGGCTTTCTTTGCAGATGCAGGTGCGCTTATATTTGCGGCAGATGACCCTGACGTCGCGGGTACGGTTACATTCGCATATACCGGAACTGTTTTCTTGCTGATGTTGCCCAGGCTGTCTTTCTCCTCAACTATCTTTACCGAAACCACACGGCGTTCGGTAGTAGTGGCCGGTGAGGCAGCGACAGGTGCACTTGGAGTGGCCGCAGGAGATTTTACTGAAGCCAGAACCGTACGGAAAGGAATAGGATTTTTCCTTTTGCCGAAATTAGAAGATATATAACCACCACTGGGCATTCCCAGCGGCACCTGCATCAACTTGTTCTGAAGGTCCATCAGGTACTGGCTGTACCGGTTAGACTGTTTGGCCAGATATACCGAACTTGCAAGACTGTCCTGGTCCAGATGATCGATTTTTGAATTTGAAACGTTTCTGGATGCCAGAAAGGAGTTTAAGTCCCGCACGGTATTGTCTACCTGCAGGAGGTCATTTTTCATTTTGGCATAGTCTACACTGTCTTTCTGGGTATTTATTTTAACCAGATTAACCTCGTAATTCCGGTTGTCTTTAGCAGTCCATAATTTTGCGATGATGAGTGCCTGCGCAAAGATAACTGCCAGAAATCCACCCAGCAGTATCCTCATTTTTCTCTTTTTCGTAAATAACTTTTTCATTGTAAGAAATTCCTTGCTGTATGTTCTTAATAACAGTCGGCAAAATTAAAAAAAAATGAACATGCCTGCCATTTTTTAACAGAACTTTGGATTCGGAGTAATTTTAACGCTGAAAAACTGATTTAATTGTACAGCGATGGCAGTTTTGTTACATTAATCATAAAGGAATCACTCGTGTCTTTTGTCTATCTTTGCACCCTCGATTTGTGTTATGGTAAATAAGAATACAGCAGCGGAAAACGCAGCTTCGGCTGCAGGAAAAGAGTCAGCTTTGATCCCCGTAGGTGTTGTGGGAAGCGGCAGTTTTGCCACTGCAATAGTAAAGATGCTGGTGGAGAACTGTAATGTGGTGCACTGGTGTGTACGTAACGAGTTTGTAAAGGGAGCTATTGAGCTGCGCGGCCATAATCCCACCTACCTCACGTCGGTCAGCTTTGACGTTAATAAACTGAAAATCACTACGGACATTAACGAGCTGGTGAGCGCCTGTGATATTATCGTGCTGGCCACTCCTTCCATTTATCTTTCTGATGCTATGGACAGACTTAATGTAGAGTATACAGATAAGATATTTGTTTCTGCTATTAAAGGAATTGTGCCGAAGGTTAATGATGTTGTGGCTCATTACCTGAGGCAGGAATTCAATATAGGTTTCCGCAACCAGGCGGTTTTGGCTGGACCATGTCATGCGGAGGAAGTAGGTATGGAAAGGCTGTCTTACCTTACCATTGCCACTGTGGAAGATGAGGTATCGGAGAAACTGAACAGTATTTTTGCATCGTCATTTATTAAAGTGAACGCAAGTAAGGATGTGCTGGGTAACGAATACAGCGCTATCCTGAAGAATATATACGCGGTAGGCGCGGGTATTGCCAGTGGATTAGGTTACGGCGATAACTTCACTGCGGTATTTGTCTCCAATGCAGTGCGCGAAATGGAAACGTTTCTGGAAGCGATTTATGAGGCCCCGCGTGACGTGAATGACAGCGCTTATTTGGGTGACCTTTTGGTGACGGCCTATTCACTGTTCTCGCGAAACCGAAACCTGGGTAACCTGATCGGGAAAGGTTATACGGTGAAGTCAGCAATCCAGTCCATGAATATGGTGGCAGAAGGCTATTACGCCGCTGATTCGATTTATACCACAGCCAAGGAAAACAACGTAAATACCCCGATTATTGATGCAGTTTACCGTATTCTGTACGGTGAGGAAAACGCTGAGACTGTTTTTGCTGAACTCACAGCAAAACTGAATTAAGAACCCTGTCAGATTAAGAAATAATCCGCCTCAGATGAAAAATTCTGCAACCATCACTGTACCTAAGCCCATAGTTGCGCCGGAAATGCTGGAGCAGCTGCAGAGCCTTACCGAGGTTGAAAAACAGGTCATTGTACACTGCTGTTTTCCGGCCACGCCTTATTTTGGCAGCCTGATTAGGATCTGGCCTACAACTTTCCTCGTGGATGATGCCAGTGGCTGTCGGAGCCAGCTTGTGCACTCGGAAAATATATCGATTGCGCCTTACTGGACAGAAGTCCCGCCAATGAAGGATTTTTGGTTCACGCTTATCTTTGCCGGCCTGCCGAAGGGTTGCACTCAGTTTGATTTGAAAGAGCTTATTGCGGAAGAAGGTGGTTTCTGTGTTCCTAATATCAGGAGAAATGCTACTGATGTGTACCGTGTTAAAATTGAATAGATTTTTGCCAGATTGTCCCTTTACCGGCTTTTTGTTTTGAATGAAAAAATTAAATTTACTCCTGCTCCTTTTTTCACAGTTTGTATTTTCACAATCGGTGGAAGAGCATGCAGTTGAAATCCTGAAATTCCAGGCCGAACTTAACCGTGAATACCGTGATGTGCGGGAGACCCCTTTGCGTGGGGTCAATTTCAAAAATTTTAAAGAACATCCTTTCTTTGCTGTTGATTTGAATTACAGGATTGCAGCAAAATTTAAAAGGACCGAAAATGCGCTGCCGTTGGAGATTTCTACCTCGTCCGGGCATACCAAACCATACATTGAATTTGGTACGGCAACTTTTGCTGTTGATGGTAAGAATTTTACGCTGAAGATTTACCAAAGTGTGCATCTTGTTCAGAAGCCGGAATATAAGAACCATCTCTTTCTGCCGTTTCACGATGCTACCAACGGAAAGGAAACCTACGGCGGCGGCAGATATCTTGATCTGGAGATACTTTCCGGTGATACGGTGATCCTGGATTTCAACAAGGCATATCAGCCTTATTGTGCTTACAACGCTTATGACTACAGTTGCCCCATCGTTCCCGCAGAAAACACTTTGCCGGTGGCGGTTAAGGCAGGAGTAAGGTATGAGGACGTTTATTTTATTCATTAAACGATCCTGAAAATTTATGAAAAAGATGTTTATTTCCAGATTTGGAATCCTGAATATGAAAACATTTCTGTTTTTCAGTTCCATAGTCTTAGTTGCTAAAATAGGCTACAGCCTGATCATGGGCTTCCCCGGCGGCACCTTTGAGGATTGGAATATCGCAAAGAATCTTGCAGAACACGGGGCCTATGCTGAATTTACTGAAGTAGGTCCTACCGCCTATAAGTTGCCAGCCTATTCCTTTTTTCTGTCCGTCTACATTTATATTTTCGGAGAATTTGGTAAAGAAGCTGCGGTCATTGCTCAGCATATCCTGTTCTTCATGGTACCGCTGCAGATCATCAACATTTTCAGGATCTTCAACAAGACCAATGCAGGAATATTGGCTGGCTATTTCTTTATTTTTTCACCGGTTTACTTTTACTATTCCAATGTCCTGGAGATCACCAATATTTTTATACCACTTTTCCTGTTGTGGATCCGGCAGTTTGTCATAATATACCGTTCAACCGAGGCTTCCCGCAAGAACATCATACTTTTGGGAATCATAACCGGTGTGCTTTTTCTTACCCAGGTCATTGTGGTACCGTTGGTATTGGTGCTGATTTTTGCACTGGTTTATCAAAAAAAGCTAAGGTTCTCAGGATTTGTGCTTCTGTTTGGACTGGCCTCCGTGCTGTACTCCCCGTGGATCATTCGAAATTATGTTGTTTTTGATAAAGTGATCCTTACCAAAACGCCTTTTTGGCAAAATATCTATCTGAGCTTTATCCCACCAGTGAATGTGTGCGACAACATTAAACTGATCTCCTCCAAACATGACCATTATACTTTCCAGCTGAAAAAATCGGTTAATGAGTTTGAAATGGAAAAGATATACAAATCCAAGGTGGTGGAGGTGCTCCGGGGGAAGGAAGAGATATTCGTCTTGAAAGCCATTCAGAATGCAGGAATACTTTGGTATGTGCCTGCCAGATATTTTTATGATAAACCAACGGCAATGTTTGGCCGGAAGATTTTTGTAATTCTGCTGAATATACTGACGCTTTTTCCCTGATTTACTTTTTCAGAAAATACCGGCTTCTTTTCTGTGTGTCCCTGTTGCTTTTTGCAGCCTTTACCGCACCCTATATGATCGGTCACGCTGCCAACATGAGGTTCAAACTTGATTTCGAATGGTACCAGTATACACTGATTGCTCTCTTTCTTTATGAACGTTTCAGCTTCTTCCGGCTCAATGACCATCCGTCTGAAATAGTTGCTGAACAATCTCCAGGGAAGACGGTATCCTGAAATCGCTGAAATGGTAGTGGTAGTACACCAGGATGCTTTCCAGAAAACGTTTACGATGGGATGTGCTTATGGCCACAGTGTATGGCGCTGCACTTGTTAATACTTCTTTCCAGATTGAGGAGAGTTCATCATCAAAAAGATCATGTACTTTAATATCAATAAAATTGCCGCTTTCCGGATCAAGAAACCTGCCGCTGCCAATCAGCGGATGCACGCCGGAAATCTCCAGAAACCTCAGCAGAAAAATGAGGTGCGCTCGGTAATTGTTACGGTCCAGTTCTTCCAGAAAATGAGCAACTTCTGCATAAATCCGTGGATTTATCTCTTCGTTCCGCAGTACCTGATTCAGGAAATCGGCAATGAAGAATACCACCGCGTTTGCCTTTATGTTTTGCGGAAGGTGTGAGCCTGCTGCAAGTTCCAGTTTGGATACGGGCAGCATACTGCCTGCCGCCGCCTTCTTGTATAAAGTAAAACAAAGTTCGGCCAGTGGCTGCAGATATGCCTTCTGCTTGCTTTTTTTTCCATATACCCCTTTTACAAAAAGACTTTGATATCCTTTTTCTTTTGTAAAGCAATGCATTACGCAGTCATTGTCCCCATATTTGAGGTAGGAGAGAAGGAAACCGTTCAGATACAGCATTTCTAATTTACAACCGCGATTTTGGCGGTGGCTTTGTCGGTGCCGTCAGCGTTTGTCATAAGTACAAAATAAACGCCGGAAGCTACACGCCGGCCGCGCTGATTGTTTAGGTCCCATTGGTGGAATCCGCCACGTGCCACAGCCTGATGAACCAGATTTCCGGCCGCATCTACAATCCTTATATTTGTTTTCTCGGCCAGTCCGCGAATGGTTACAAAGCCTTTAAAATTAGCAGTTACAACCGGATTGGGATAAACCAGTACATTTCCGAAGTTTGAAGTAACATCTACCACATCGCTTTGATAAACTACAATACCGTCAAAGGTGACAAAATAAACTTTACCGGTCTTATTATCTACTTTGATGTCTGTAATGCTGTTGGTGGGAATGGGTGAATTTTCACGGGTAAGGTGCAGTAAAGTTCTCTCGCCGTTTGCACTCAGGAGATACGCGCCGCCACCGTCTACAGAAACCCATTTGAAGTTACCGGAGTCCACTTCTACCTGCAGTATGGCACCGTCGCGGAAAAGTTCTTCCGGAATACCGTTCTGCTCAATGATCACCGGTTCCAGCTGTGGACTGTTTTTCACATCTGTGGATGCAGAGGGCAGAATCCTTAAGCCGGTATCGGTTCCGATCCAGGCATCATCATTCTTGTCAAAGGCAACAGAAACCGTACCTTCAGAATTCGTCGGCAGACCATTTTGGTCAGTAATGGTGTATACTACATCATCCGAAAAATTAAGCGGTGAATTTTTGTAATCATAAGCCACCATGTCCGTAGTACGTGGCAGAGGTATCCACATCATGTCCTTATAAAAAACAGGTTTTTGAGTTGTGAAACTTACAGGAAGATTTCTGGTCAGAAAAGTGTCGGCAGCCCGGTCGTAGGCCATAATGCCGGCTGATAAAGAGTTCGTCGCATTGTTGAACAGAAAGCCTATCGTACCCATTAGATTATTGTTCCTGTCAAAGGCCAGCCCTGTAGGGCGGTTATAAGAATGGTTGGTAGATGTAGGGTAAAATTTCTGTAAGGTGAAATCTTTAGCTGTAACATCATATTTCATCTTATAGATGCCCTGACCGGGTTTTTCGGTGTGGTTAGCGAAGAATATCTCATCAGTATCTGATGGGTTGGATACCACATCCAGAACATTAAAGACAGTATCTGTATTTTCAATGAACATGGTGGAATATACCCACTGCATACCGTCAAAATGGTAGAAACCTAGGTTTGCAGGATCAGGTTGGGATCCGTTGTATCGGTCTTTACGGGCGCCGGAAGATACCCAAAGTCTGTTATTGTTAATTTCAATTTTGTAGGACCTGTTATTGTAAGGGCCGTCCGGTTTTATTGAAGTTTTAGCAGCATTCATAATGCCGGAACGCTGGGTGCCCGCAAAAACCTGCCCGCCGATATAAGTCCCCGTGTTACACGGTTGTCCAAATCCCGCACTGTTTACCGGTGAGCCGCTGGTACTGAATACATAAATCCTCTCATTATCGGTAACAGTAATATGCTGATCAGTAACAACCACATCAGAAACATTTCCGAAGGTTTGAGTTAGTGGAGAAAAGGCGGTCCCGTTACCGTAATACACGGTATTGGCAGTAGCGAAAACCGTAGTGTTTTCTGAATCTGCATGTATAAAACTGCCTGCAGTTTGTGTAGTCCAGGTGGAGTAAACCGGGAAAGTAACATCGATATCGTGTCTTTTAAGTCCTGTTGCAGTGGCCGCATAAACGGTATTGTCTTTAATTGTAGCCTCATTTGCTGCTTCAAAACCAGTTCCGGTGGTAAAGAAAGCCGACTGTGCGAATTCCTTCTTCTTAAGGTCGAATATTGAAACTCCGTAACCTACGGAAATCACCGCCCTGTCCCCGCTGATGGAGATGTGATTGATGCGTTTGTCTCCGTTATAACCTGTAGCGATGGGAATATCAACTACATAGGTAATCCCGTTAGGAGTTACTACATCCATGGAACCGTTTCTGTAACCTATAAGCCCGATTTTGGTATCAGGATTATAGTCGAATGCGGAGATTTTCACCTCATGTAAACCATTGGCTTTGGACAGCTTCGTTATTTCGCCGGAGGAAAGGTTATAATAAAATATACCGTTCTCTGTGGCAGCCATCAGTCTGCCGTTGTCCTCTTTAATGGCCAGTACATTGTTATAGGAAAACAGGTCGCTCCACTTTTTGGAAGAAATGTTTTGCCCGCTTACCATGCTGCCGGCGGAGAGAAGTACGGAAAACAGTATTGCTTTTTTCATTCGTTAGTTTTTATGCAATGATATTTGCGTTGATGGCTTGGTTTTGCCATGTGATATTCTGAACTTTTCGCAGGCGGTCAAATTCAAAATCTATTCTGCCAAGTAACAGGCCAGCCCAGCCTACCTGGTTTACAAGTACAGTTTTACCCGCTTTGTTGGTCAGTTGCTGCGGTTCTTTCAGAAAAGTGTGGGTATGTCCTCCTAAGATGAGGTCAATTCCGTCCATTTGCGGCCAGGATCCGGGTCCGAAACCTTATTTGGGTTGTCGCGGTAATCATAACCGATATGCGAAAGACAGATAACCAGGTCACACTTCTTGTCTTCCCTTAGGATCCGTGTGTATTCCTGTGCAGTTTCGATGGCATTCAGGTGTACTGTTTCTCCATAATGAGTTTTACCAACCAGTCCTGCCAGTTCAATACCAACACCAAATATTCCTATTTTAATACCGCCTTTGCGGAAAATCCTGTATTTTTCAGTCAGTCCGTCCAATATAGTATTGCTGAAATCGTAGTTGGAACAGATGAAAGGAAATTTGGCGTTTGGAAGCGCTTTTTTAAATCCGTCAAGCCTGTTGTCGAACTCATGATTACCCATTGTAGAGGCATCGTAACCCATCATGGACATCAGCTTAAATTCAAGTTCACCACCAAAAAAGTTGAAGTATGGTGTACCCTGAAAAACATCGCCTGCATCCCAGCAATAATACATTCTGTTCCTCCGCACGGATTTTCTGGATCAGTGTAGCTCTTCTGGCAAAACCGCCCTGGTTGGGGTTCCTTGCATAGGAAGCATCAAAAGGTTCAATGCGGCTGTGCTGGTCGTTGGTATGGAGTATGGTAAGACGTGTTCCGCCTTCCGGAACTGCCATCCCAGAACCGCCTGCCAGCAGGAGTTGGGGTGCCAGTGTAAGTGCCAGTGTTCCACCGCCCAGGGTCTGTATAAATTTTTTTCTATTCATTATCTGTCCGGTTCGGTTTGTTTTTAAATTGCAGACGAAGGTCAGTCGGTTCCTTAACTTCAGGCATGGCTTTAAATTTTTCAATGAACAGGTCGCGCATCCTGATGCCGGTCTTAATTAGTTCAGCACCCACAAAAAACTGCATATTGTCTCCGCCCCCGGCAAGATAGTCAGAAGTGGCAATGTAATAAGTTTTGCTTTTATCGAAAGCGTCGCCATTAATCTTATTGGTGACGAGTACAGTTCCATCTGTTTCAATCACCAGACCCGAAACGGGATTGTTTTTCTGGAACTTACGGTAGAATTCAAAGAGTTGTTCCATTCGGGTGCCGTCCAGTTTCATAATCACTACTTCATTTTCAAAAGGCATCACTTCGTAAATATGGCGGGTCAGGATATCACCTTTTCCTATGGAAGTCCTGATTCCACCGATGTTGATGACAGCTGCATCTACTGCAGGCCGGTCATTCGCTTTTGCCCACTCAGCTGCGCCCTGCAGTGTGAAATCTGCGAGAAGGTTCCCCAAATTACTGTTGTCGCCCTGCTTATTTAAGTCCACAGATGTATAAGACAGCCGTGTGTTCATCTTGCTGTCCAGATCTTTCTTATAAGGTGCGATCACCTGCACAAATTCAGGATCCTCAGTCAGGGTCTCGGCAATGGAAATGTTTTTCTGCGTCTGTACCCCGCTTACTGCAAGTGGCGCCCGGCAGGCAGTGAAGGCAAACAGTACTACGGCTGCGCTCCAGTATTTGTAATTCATTATTATTTTGGATATCACCTACAAATATATGATTTGAAAGCAAATTTTCACTTTTTTTAACGAAAATAATTGGCCGAAAGGTGTAAATTTGAGACATTAAAATTTTAAAACATGAGCAAACTAAAAGGAGTTGGTGTGGCTTTGGTAACGCCGTTTAATGAGGATTTGTCGGTAGATTTTAATTCGCTTACAAAGCTTGTTGATTTCAATATTGAAAACGGGACTTCCTTTCTGGTGGTTCTGGGCACTACCGCTGAAGCTGCAACCCTGAGCGCGGAGGAAAAACAGCAGGTGATAGATCATGTAATTAAAGCCAATAACAAGAGGGTGCCGTTGGTGCTGGGCATTGGTGGCAACAATACCAGGGAGGTGAAGCAACAGATTGAAGAGGCGGACCTGTCTGAGTTTGAAGCCGTACTTTCTGTGTCACCTTATTATAACAAACCCAGCCAGGAAGGTCTTTATCAGCATTTTAAGATGCTGGCTGAAACCGGTAAACAAATCATCATCTATAACGTCCCGTCACGCACAGGGCAAAATATTGAGGCTTCTACTACACTTCGCCTGGCCAATGAGTTTCCGAACCTGTTTATGATTAAAGAAGCAGCACCAAATATCCTGCAGTATTTTGATATCCTTCGGCAGAAACCTGAGGGTTTCAATTTGCTTTCAGGAGATGATGAGTTTACGCTTCCAGTTACCCTGGCCGGTGGTGCTGGCGTTATTTCCGTTATCGGACAGGCTTATCCAAAGGAATTCTCGACAATGATACAACTGGCTTTTGAAGGTAAGGTTAAAGAGGCCTATGAGATCCATAACAGGCTTGTGAATATTACCAGACTTATTTTTGCTGAAGGCAATCCATGTGGGATCAAGGCGGTGCTCGCAGAAATGGGAATACTTAAAAACTATCTCCGTTTGCCGCTCATCCCGGCATCAGATGAACTGCACGTGAAGATTAAGGCTGAAATGAAAAACATTTAAATTGGTAATGGGCTGCGGCCCATTTTTTATTGAAGACCATTTATATGAAAATAACACTGGCCATCGCCACCGATATTCCACTTCTTCAGAAACTGGCTGAGGAATCATGGCGCGCCAACTACCGTGATATCCTGTGTGCTGAGCAGATTGATTACATGCTGCGCATGATGTATTCCCGGGATGAACTTCAGAAACATTTTGACCAGGCTAAATATTGTTATCATCTCATTTGGGATGGTGAAATGGCGGTTGGCTTCATCGGTTTTGAACAGGATTACGAACCCCAAACAACCAAACTTCACCGTATCTACCTTCTGCAGGAATGTAAAGGCCGCGGACTTGGCAGCTTTGCTTTAAAATTCTTGGAAGAAACCGTCCGCAACTATGGTAACAGACGTATTATACTGAACGTGAACAAAGGCAATCCTGCACGGGAATTTTATAGTTCGCAGGGCTATCTGGTTTATGATGAGGGTGTGTTTGATATTGGAAACGGCTTCGTTATGGATGACGTGCTGATGGAAAAATTTCTATAAATTTAAAAGATGAAAAGATATGCCGCCCTGTTCTGTTACCTTTCCTTTCTGCCGATTAACGCACAGGTGCAGAAGGCCATTACCGATTCCGGAAAGGAAGTGGTTCTTTTTGACGATAAAACATGGCGTTTTGTTCATGAGTCAGACAGCGCGGCGCTCGAAACCATTTTAACCAACGCCACGCTTTACAACCGTGATCCAAAGGCTACCCGGGCTGTAAACAGCTCCAACCTGAATGTGGCAGTATACCACGATCCAAAGAAGTGGAGTGCAGTTCCTAACCGTCTCCAGAATACTGAATATATGTTTGTGGGTCCTAACCACATCTTTTCTACGCTTACGGCAGATAAATCCAGGATTCCCAATCTCAGGATTGTAAAGGATGTTGTACTTTCCAACGTAAGACAGGCCGTGGACTATTTTCGGCTCAAGGAATCAGAATACCGTACTATAAACGGGAAAAAGTTGCTTTACCTTCGGTACATTGCCAATCTGAAAGGGTTAGATTTTGAATATGCGGGATATTATTTTATAAACGATTCGGGTTTTGCAATGGTTGTAGCCTATACGATGCAGAAGGATTTCGATAAAAATTTTGCTGAAATAGAAAACTTTCTCAATGGTTTTACGGAAGTGAAGTACCAGTCGCCTCCACCGCCTATGCCACCGCCGCAACACTAATATTGTAAAAGCCACGCATAATTCTGTAAAAAAAATTCTGTTGTAATTCTGCACTTTTGTTCTGTTAATGTTTAACAGAAGAATAAATGAACAGGTTAGAGGCTTTTGAAGATTATTTTGTTTCACTGTACAAGAAATTCGGTATCGCGAGATTGGATTATGACCGCGAACTTCTTCTGGATGATAAAGACATCCACAAGATGGTTTTTTCGTCAGACGATTTCAACAGAGATTACAACCGCCTTCAGTCCCACTGTAAAAAAGTATATAAACTGCTGAAACGCCGTTATCATATTACGGTCCGAAAAGATTTCGGAGATAATTATTACGTAACTGTTGACTAAAAACTTAAAAATACTTTTCTTTTTTATCTATCGTAGGTTTCCCGCAGATGTTTCTGCGGGAAACCTCATTCTGAAGCTATGTGATACCTGCCGATAATCTCACATGCATAATCTTAAATTTGTTATCTTTACCCATAAATAGTCCTTTATTATAATGAAAATCTATCTCAAATTTGATTTTAACACCATCTGCAAATCCGTACTGGATCAAAAACTCGGGGAGAAAGGATGGAAGTACCGTATCGTAAGTTTTGGCGAAGTAGAGTTCCTGGAACAGATACCTAAGGAACAGATGAAAGAGCTTACCGAATCATTAAATGAATATGGGATTGAAATCATCGAAAACCAGAAGTCTGCATTGGTGCAGAAGATCAAGGATGTAATTTATGACATGGTTTTTTCGGAGAAAGATGTGCATGTGAAGGCCTCAGTTTACCTGGCCGAGAAGCTGAATCACAGTTATGGCTACCTGTCCAACCTGTTCTCGGAGGTTACTTATACATCCATTGAGAACTTCATTATCATGCAGAAAATCGATTATGCAAAGCAGCTGATCGTGAATGATAAGCTTACTCTTACAGAAATTGCTTACCGTCTTAATTATTCCAGCGTTGCGCACCTGAGTACCCAGTTTAAAAACACCACCGGTATCACGCCGTCCCAGTTTCAGAAAATTATTGCAAAGAGAAGGGAACTGGCCAATATGAAATAAAATATACAGAACAGAAAATGGTAAAAGAATATATGCATATCATCCTTGCTGATGATGATGAAGATGACAGACTGTTTTTCACTGATGCCTTTGAAGAGCTCAAGATCAACACTAAAGTACGCACCTATAACGATGGTGCCGCATTGATGGATTATCTGAACAGCGAAGATGCGTTACTTCCCGAAATACTGTTTCTGGACCTCAATATGCCCAAAAAGAACGGTATAGAGTGTCTGGATGAAATCAAGAATAATCCCAAACTGTCCAATATTGCCGTTGCGATCTATTCTACATCATCATCGGAGGAACATATTGAGGAAACCTTTGTGAAAGGTGCCAATATATATATAAAGAAACCAAGCGATTTTGGAGCGCTTAAAAAAGTGCTGTCCGACGTTGTAACCATTAACTGGCAGTATCAGACTTCCGGACTCAACAAGGATAATTTTCTGCTCAGAATGTGAAGATGAACAAGTTCTTCCGGACCCGGTCGTCCTTTCTTCTTACAGTAATCTTTATTGTATCTACTGCTCTTATGTTTTTTCTGATGGCGGTAACCTACAAGCATCTTGAGCGCCAGTCTAAAAATTCGGACTGGATGACAGATAGCTATGAGGTGTCCGTTAAACTGGAAAGGATATATTCCAACCTGAAGGATATTGAAACCGAACGGCGTAATTTTATCCTGACGGAAGATCCAACTTCACGCCAGACCATTTCCATAAAAAAGCAGGAAATTAACGCGTTACTTTCCGAGTTGGATACTCTTTTCCAGGCACATCCCGGCCAAAGGGAGAGTCTGGAAAGTCTTAAGCTGATGATCCGGTACAAATATGAAATTGTAACGGCAAGTTTCGTTTCAAACCTGTCCTACGACGACATGGATGCCCTGAAGGAATCCCTGATGACCGGCCAGCGCGTAATGGCCAGTATACACGACAGGATAGACCAAATGCTGCAGGAAGAAAAACTGCTGCTGGAAGACCGTAAAGCCGCCTTTATTTTCAGCCAGAAATCAACACCGTTTTACCTTTACCTAATCTCCCTCTTTGCCCTGGGGCTCCTTATTTTCATCTTCTATAAAGTTAATGCTGATATTAAAAACCAGCGCAAACTGAATTATGATCTTCAGGTGAGCCTGGATACAGCCCAACTCGCAGAAAAGGTGGGAGGCTATGGAATCTGGATTTTGGATTATAATACCGGGACTTATCACTACTCAGATAATCAATACAGTCTGCTGGGCTATGAACCTCAGTCTTTTAAAGCAGATTACGGCAGTTTTATGAATAATGTACACCGTGATGACCTGCACTATGTGCGGGCTAAATATGCGGACATGGTGCAGAATGGCAAAATGGCTCCGTTCCGGTACCGCATTGTACGTGAAGACGGTGTTGTGAAATTTCTTCACGTCGTGGGAAAATCGGTAATTTCCCCCAATGACGACAGGATTCTGCTGGGAATAACGATGGATGTAACAAGCGAAATTGAGAATCAGCTGCAACTGGAAAATGTGAATGCCATCCTAACGGACAGGAATATTCATCTTAATGTGGCCAATAAGACTTTCGAAGAAGCAGAGAAAATTGGAAGGTTCGGAACTTTGCAGTGGATTCTGGGGGATGACCGTTTTGTTTTTTCCGATAACCTTGTGCGCCTTTTCGGCTTTGAAGCTGAGGATTTTGACCACCATCCCAGGTCGTTTTTTAAGACGGTCCATCCACAGGACGCAAAAATGCTGGAAGACCGTATTGCAGCTATTACCGAATTACAGGATATCTCAGCTTTTACCTTCCGGATTTTACGGAATACAGATCAAAAGCTGATTTATATTGATGTAACCTGTAAGATTATCCGCGATTCCGAACTGGGCGATTACTTCCTGTTTATTCTTCAGGATGCAACAGAGGAAGTACTGGATAAAAACGACATTGAAGAAAAGAACCGGATTCTGGAAGCCAAAAATACGGAATTGCAGGCCTTTAACTATTTTGCCAGTCATGATCTACAGGAGCCTTTACGTAAAATACAGACATTTATAAGCCGACTGAAGGATAAGGAATACGATAAATTATCCGATACAGGTAAGCAGTATCTGGAGCGTATCCAATCCTCTTCGGACCGTATGCGTCTGCTCATTAAAGACCTGCTGCAGTTCTCCCGGACCACAAGTGCCGAGCAGGTTTTTGTTACTGCAGATCTGAACCAGCTAATGTACAATGCGCTGGAGGAACTGCATCATCCCATTGAGGAAAGAAAAGCCCTGGTAAAAACACAAACCCTTCCGGTGCTCAATGTGGTGCCGTTTCAGATTCAGCAGCTTTTTATAAATCTCATCAGTAATTCACTTAAATACTCGCGTGAGAATGTTACCCCGGAAATAAGTATTACAGTGGATCATGTTCTGTCTGAAGAACAGGGTCTTCCGGTGAAACCAGGCAGTTATTTCTACCGGATTGTCTTTACAGATAACGGAATTGGATTTGAACAGCAGTATGCCGAAAAGATCTTTACTCTTTTTAGCCGTTTACATGGTAAACTCGAGTATGAGGGTACTGGTATCGGGCTGGCAATCTGTAAGAAGATTGTTGAGAATCATTCCGGATACATCAATGCTGTTGGAACTCCCGGTAAAGGTTCCGTGTTCACAGTCTGTCTGCCCGCGCAGTAATTCTTTATATTCTGAAAGCTTTGCCCTTCATGATGTAATACGATCCAAATTTCCCTTGGCGATATTTGTCGCTCAGATGTAGCTCTCCTTCTTCGGGGTTGTATTTTTTCGGTAAAGTATAAACATACAATCTAATCTTATAATATCAGTTTTAGAACTTACGGGGATATTTGCACTGGACAATTTATATAAAAATGAAAGATAATATTCTGTATATGATGGCGGCGGTCTTATTTTTCAGCTGGATGATTGGTTACATGCTGTTTGATATTGGGGGTGTTTTCCATTTCATGTTTCTCTTTTCAGTATTGGCCGTACTGTTGAAACTGGTAAAAGACTATTCACGTTAATCTCAATTATAACCTTAAAATAAACTATTATGACAAAGTTCCCTTTTTTTACAAGAGTACAGTTATTCGTTTACTCATTGTTCCTTTCTGCAATTGCGTTTGCACAAAATTCCAGCCCGGACCTGGATGTAGATGTGGACGTTAGTAAACCCGGGGATGCAATGGGCGGTGACTGGATGTCCAACCCGCTGGTGTGGGTTATCGGTGCACTCGTGCTCATCGTTATTATCGCATTGGTTGCAAGAGGAAATAACAACAGAGCGTAGTTATAAAAGTACCTGATAAAAAACTGGCTGTTTACCTCTTGGTAGACAGCCTTTCTGTTTATTATCGGTCGGCCCGCAACGCTTTTCGTTTGTTTTCTCCAAAAAATTATATTGTTAAGATATTTTGCCCCAGCTGGTTTTTCCCCGATAATGCGTTAGGTAATGATTTTTAAGATTCTGATGATCGGGTAGGGCCAGAAACGGATCTTTCTGCAGGATTGTTGCAACAGTATCTTTGGATGCCTCAATAATTTTGGCATCAGTGGTAAGATCCAGTTTTTTAAAGTCAAGAATGCCACTCTGCTGTGTGCCTAATAAATCGCCCGGGCCGCGCAGCTGCATATCCACTTCAGAAATCTTGAAACCATCATTTGTTTCCGTCATTGTTTTAATACGGATCCGGCTTTCTTTCGTTAGTTTATCCGAGGTCATAAGTATACAGTAACTCTGCTCTGCCCCGCGTCCCACACGTCCGCGAAGTTGGTGCAGCTGGGACAGGCCGAAGCGTTCGGCGCTTTCAATAATCATCACCGAGGCATTCGGCACATTAACTCCAACCTCAATTACCGTAGTGGCAACCATGATCTGCGCTTTGCCGGAAGCAAAGTACTGCATCGCATCCTCCTTCTCGTTGGGCTTCATCCGCCCGTGAAGCATCGTTACGTTGCAGCCTTCAAAAAACTGGACAATATGGTCGAAATTCTCCATGAGGTTTTTGTAATCCAGGGTTTCGGATTCTTCAATAAGCGGATATACAAAATAGACCTGACGCCCCTTTTCAATTTCCTCCTGAGCAAAGCGGAAAACACTCAGCCGGTCTTTTTCGCGGCGGTGAGCGGTAATAATTGGTTTCCTGCCCAGGGGCATTTCGTCAATTACGGAGACGTCCAGGTCGCTGTAGAAACTCATCGCCAGAGTTCGCGGTATAGGTGTAGCCGTCATTACAAGGATATGAGGCGGGATCCGGTTCTTTGCCCACAGTCTTGCACGCTGGGCCACACCAAAGCGGTGCTGTTCGTCTATAATGGCGAGTCCGAGGTTTTTGAACTGCACAATATCCTCCAGCACTGCATGTGTGCCAACTAAAATGGAAAGGTCGCCGCTCAGCAGGGAGTCGTGGATACTCTTTCGCTCTGATTTTTTTGTTGAACCGGTAAGCAGACGGATTTGGATTCCTGCAATCTCCGTCAGTTCTTTCAGCGAGTTATAATGCTGCTGAGCGAGGATTTCGGTGGGAGCCATCATCACACTCTGGAAGCCATTATCCATCGCGATAAGCATTGCCAATAATGCAACAATGGTTTTGCCAGAACCTACATCACCCTGAAGTAGCCGGTTCATCTGCACCGGGCGCCGCATATCCGTCCTGATTTCCCTGATGACTCTTTTTTGTGCATTCGTGAGCGGAAAAGGCAGGTGGTCCCGGTAAAAAGTGGTAAAATAATCTCCGACAAGCGTAAATGGATTACCGATCGCGTTTGCTTGATGGTGCTGCTTTTTTAGTGCGTAGCTCAGTTGGAAAAAAAAGGCTTCTTCAAATTTTATTCTCCGGTTTGCCTGCTCATATTTACGCAGGTCGCCGGGAAAATGAATATTTAAGTATGCCTCACCACGGGGCATGAGTTTCAGCTTCTGACGGACAGCATCGGGTATATTTTCTGTCAGCAGCGCAGGTATTTGCGTGCAGATGCTCCGGAGAACATTCTGAAAGAACTTGTGGTTTAGTCCGCGTTTGCTTAGTTTTTCTGAACCGGGGTAAATGGGCAGCAGCCCCGTGGGCTTTTCCTTCAGTTCTTCAACCTCAATTTCAGGGTGGGCCATTGAAAACTGACTGTTAAACAGGGTGACTTTTCCGAAAATATAAACTGTTTTATTAACCGGTAACTGTTCCTTCAGCCATTTTGAGTATTTAAACCATACAAGGTCAATGATTCCTGTTTCATCCTGAAACTTCGCTGCCAGCCTTTTGCTGCGGCCTTCGCCAAGTTCCTTCAGATCTATGATGCGTCCTTTGAGCTGAACTTCGGGTAGGGTATCGGACAGATTCTTTATATCGTAAACCTGACTTTTGTCCAGATACCGGATAGGGTAGAAATTCAGAAAGTCTTCCACAGTCACAATATCCAATACATTTCGTATAAGTTTTGCACGTTCCGGACCGATGCTTTTCAGAAATTCAACAGGAGTATCTAAGGACAGCTGATTCATGGTGATTGACAGGACAATTTCCGAAAAAAAGAAAAGACTTCCAAAAAAATGGAAAGTCTTTCTTGTTAAGCGGTTTATCCTTTTGGCGGCAAAGGTATTAGTCCTTGATTTTCGATTTAAATTTTTTCTGATAGTTTTCCCACTCTTCGCGGGTCTTTATCTTCAGATGTTCATCATTGGCGAAAAAATAAATATAAGGTTCCAGTTCGCGGGCGGTAAGCGCACCCTGAAGCATTGTAATCGGATTACTTTGTTCATCCAGGAAAACGATACTCGGAACGGCGTTCACGTTCATGTACTGAGTAAGCTCATGCATCGCGTTGCGGCGTTTTTTATTCTGAAAATCAGGATTACTGAATACCCGTCCGTATATTTCGATTTTCTGATTTCCTTCTGCATCAAATTTTACCGGGTAATAATTCTGGTTCAGGTATTCCGCAATCTGGGGATGATTATAGGTCTTCTTCTCCATTACTTTACACGGGCCGCACCAGTCAGCATAAAAATCAATCAGGATTTTCTTAGGTGTGACCTTCTGAGCGGCCCTTGCTTCATCCAAAGTCATCCACTTGAGCTGGGCAGAAGCAGTGGTGAATATCAGGAGCAGTAGTATAGCGGTAAATTTCTTCATAAGTAGTTGGATTTGTAATTGTGGTAAATGTTAAATCAATTATCTCACGTCCTGCATCAGCTTTTTTACGAGTGGCGAAATCGCAATTAGAACAAGACCTGCAATAACGGCATATATTCCCAACTGTCGGTAACCTTCGGTGTAAGTAAGCATGGCATCCATATTTGTAGAACCCTCCTGGGCGGTGGCCATACCGGCGCCAATTATTCCTGCTACATACTGTCCGTAGGCGGAAGCCAGGAACCAGAGTCCCATCATCATTCCCTGCAGTTTTTCGGTGGACAGTTTAGTCATGATACTCAGACCAATTGGCGACAGGCAAAGTTCGCCGAAGGTGATGACAAGCAGAGCAATGGTAAAAATATTAAGCGACGTGATTCCCTGAAGATCTGCAAAAAATCGGGTGGCAAAAAGAACGTAGTAACCGGCGCCCAGAAAGATAAAGCCCAATCCGAATTTAATGAGTGTATTGGGTTCAAGTCTCCTTTTGCTAAGCCAGATCCACAGCAGACCAATAATAGGGGCCAGAAAAATAATGAAGAATGCACCGCCGGAATTATTGACGCCGTTAGGATCCAGTCCCAGCAGGTCTTTGTTCAGGTTCTTTGCTGCGAAAATACTCAGTGAGCCACCGGACTGTTCGTATATTCCCCAGAAGATGATGGAGAACATGATAAATACCAGCGCGGCCCAGAGTTTCTTGCGTTCTGAAGCATTCACTTTAGACATTTCATAAAACAGGTAAATAAGCGTTAACGGACCTACAGTGTACATAAAGTAATCGGTATATTGAGGTACCGATACCATCACCATTATAAGTGGCACAAAGAGTAAGGTAAGGAGGTAAGTACCGTATACTTTCCATTTCGGCTGAACCTGAACAGATCCGTCGGCACTTACCTGCTGGGGCATGAGACCGATAGGACCCAGTCTACGCTGTGTGAAGATGAAGTTTACAAGGCTGATGACCATTACAACCGCTGCAAGTCCGAAGGCAATATTCCAGCGAAGTGTTTCCGGAATCAGTTTGGAGAACATTTCACCTTTTCCAATAGCAATACAGATATAGCCGCCCAACAGTGCTCCAAGGTTGATGCCGGCGTAAAACAGTGAAAATCCCGCATCTGTCCGCGAATCTCCGGCCCTGTACAACTTGCCCACCATTGTGGAAATATTGGGTTTGAAGAAGCCAGTACCAACAACCGTGAATGAAATGCCCAGGAAAAAGAAATCATGAGGATTGGCCGCTAAAATCAGGCTGCCTGTGATCATAAGCAGTCCGCCCCAAAACAGTGATTTCCTGAATCCCAGAATCTTATCAGCAAAAAGACCTCCCACAAAAGTGAAGGCGTATACAAAAGCCTGTGTGGCACCGTACTGCAGGTTGGCCTGCTCATCTCCAAATTTCAGCTGTGAAATCATAAAGAATACCAGCATGCCGCGCATTCCATAAAAGCAGAAGCGCTCCCACATTTCGGAGAAGAAGAGGGACCAGATTTGTTTTGGGTATCTCCCTTTAAAATCCTGTATTTGTTCCAGAGTTAGGTTCATTGTGAAATATTTGGCACGAATGTAAAAAAAAACCACCGATATTTCGGTGGTTTCAGTAATTGTATGTTCAGTATGTTAATGAATACCTTTCATGAACTTGTTCAGGATAGGTGAAAGCAATAACAAGGCGACACCTGAAATCAGCATAAGTACTGTGATGAACGGGTATAGAGAGAAGTCATAGGTCTCCAGGATCTGCTCCAGGGTTGCTGCCAGGTAGTTACCAAGCGCAAAACTGGCCATCCACACACCCATCATAATAGAGGTAATGTTTCCGGGAGACAGCTTGGTTACCATAGAAAGACCGATTGGTGAAAGCATAAGTTCACCGATGGTAAGCAGTACATAAACAACCACAAGCCACATTGGGCTTACAATGTTACCGGCATCGGCACTGTTCTGAGCCTGGGTCATAATGAAAAACGCAAACGCACCGATAAACATTGAAAGTGCAAACTTCACAGGAGTTCTCGGATTCATTTTACGTGCTGCCAGTTTAATCCACAAAATGGAGAATAGAGGTGCAAGTGTAACGATGGCAATAGGATTAATGTTCTGGAACCACGTCGTTGGGATTTCAAATCCTCCTACAACACGGTCTGTATTTTCCTGTGCAAAGAGGTTAAATGTACCACCTGCCTGCTCGAATCCGGCCCAGAATACAATGTTGAAGAATGCCAGGATGAGGATTACAAAGACCCTGGTCCATTCCGTAGAACCATTTGTTCCCTTAAAAATTGATAGTGCTATGAAACCGGTTCCGGCAATACCCAGTATCCAAACCATAATAGTATGGATAAGGTCGGATGTATTGTTCCAGATAAACATTACAGCAAAAACGAAAGCTACATTTCCAATGGTGTAAAGGATAATATCTCTCCAGTCCTTCCCTACAAGTTGTGTGATGCCCTTTTCCTTATATCCCGGCGGCAAACCTTTATCCTCAAGTGTATTACGGCGCGCATAAAACCACAAAACACCAACCATCATACCAATACCGGCAGCCAGATAACCGTAAGGCCAACCTACTTTCTCACCTAATGTACCTGCTACAAATGGCGAAAGAAATGCGCCAATATTAATACCCATATAGAAGATGGTGAACGCACCGTCTTTACGTGGATCATCGTTATCATAAAGGTCTCCAACAATTGTAGAAATATTCGGTTTAAAGAATCCATTACCCAGAATCAGTACACCTAATCCAAGATAGAAAAAGTTTTTTCTGGTTTCAAGGTCTCCCATCAGATCGCCGGCTGCGCCTGCTGCAAGCATAAACTGTCCTATAGCCATTACAAGACCACCGATCAGGATCGACTTTCTCTGGCCAAGAATCTTATCTGCAAACCAACCTCCCAAGATCGGAGTCAGGTAAACCAGAGCGGTAAAAATACCGTACACGGACAGAGATTCGGCGCGGTCCAGCCCGAAACCTCCGGTAGCGAGTTCAGCAGTTAGAAAGATGGTAAGCAGGGCACGCATTCCGTAATAGGAGAAACGTTCCCACATTTCTGTAAAAAACAGGGAGTAGAGTCCCTTAGGGTGCCCCTGCGTTGGTTGTGTTGTATCCATAGTTTAATTGAAAATTATTTGTAACAGGAGCAAATATAGTTTTTTTTCGCTTCTGACGTTACAGTTTGCTGCTTTTTGAGAAAGAATTTAGAATGTTGAATAATGTCCAATCAAAATCCAACAATTGTCTATAAATCTTCCGTCGGGACATTCTTAAATTGGATTGAAGATTGGAGACAACTCACTTAAGTGTCAGGATCTTCCTGAATTAAGTTGGCAATTGGCCATACAAAACGGGGCAATTGTTCGTTGCCCCGATTAAACTGGAAATCAAATGTTTGTATGAAATCTCCTATTTTGTAAATCTTACAGACATCTTTCTGTCTGAAGCTCTTTCTGCATCAGATGCTGAAGCATCAACTTTCGCCTGTTCACTACCATAACCTTCTGCATCGGTTACCTGAGCACCTACACCCATCCTTGTAAGTTCAGACTTTATGAAATCTGCTCTGTCCTGCGACAGTTTTTTATTAGTTGCTGCGTCACCGGTTTTATCGGTATATCCGCCAATCTTGATTTTAGCGTCAGGATATGCTTTCAAAATTTCAGCAAGATTCTGAATCTGACCTTCAGAACCAGGCTCCAAAGCTGTTGCAGAAGCCATTTGGAAGTTCACATTGTCGAAATCATACCAGGTATTTTTCAGTGCTTCATCATTTGCTGCATTAGTGTAACCGCCGGAACGAAGGAATTCAATCATTCTGGACTCCATCCCGTTTGCATAACCCTGCAAAGGAGTACCGTTAAGGTCGATAGCTGTCATTTCACCGCGATTATCAGTAGTCATTGAAGTATCAGCAATTACATTCGCCGAATCTTCTACAATAACTGTGGAGTCGTTCTCAGTTGTCGTTACAGTTTCTTTGTCGTTACATTGTTTCATCAGGAACCAACCTACCAATAAAAGGAGCAGAAGTGGAAGCAGCCATTTCCAGATGGAGCTCCCCTCTGTTTTAACTTCGTCCCTGTCCACATTTAAATGTGTTGCGCCTGCCCTGGTCACTTCAACCTTGGGGTCTGTTGCTGCAGTTGTTGAAACTCTTTCAGACGTGCTGTTTCCAAACCAATCACCAATACCAAGTGATGCCATAGACAGGCCTGCAGGCAGCAGCGTAGAAATGATTCCTTTCTGATCAGACAGTAGTCCCGATACAGCGGAACGGTCAAGATTATTGTCCGCCGCGTACTTTCCCACAGATCCAAGCGTAGCCCCTGTCACCATATTCAGCAAGGTAGAGGTGGAGCCGGTGCCAATCCCTGCATAGCTTGAAACTGCGCTGATAATACCTGAAACCTTGTCTCCAAAAATACTTGAAAGTACATTCGAGATATAAGTATTGTTTGCTGAACCTCCCAGCAGGTTTCCCAGCAGGCCACTGTTCGCAGACCCTGTAATGGAGTCAAGTACAGTGGGATTATTCGAATGGTTGGCAAAACCGCCTACGACTGCCGGCAAAAGCCCGCTGATCGCTTTTGAAATTGCGGATTCACTTTCTCCTAACTGTGTAGCAGCCTGGGTAACAAGCGCAGGACCTAACTGTCCTCTGATAAGGTCAAGAATGTTTAATGACATAGTAGTTAAATTTTAATGTTATCCGCATATTTATGCAATAATTAATCCAATTTGACTACCTCATTATAAAGTATATGATTTGCTGAGTATTCTGTAACGAAATCTTTTAATAAGCTTTAGCGAATATTACACGGCGTGCAGAAGGCTTGCCTGAGATAAGTGATACACCAGCTTCTTCTTCAGCATCTAAAGGAATGCAGCGGATGGTAGCTTTAGTAAGGTTTTTGATCTCTTCCTCCTCCTCTGCGGAGCCGTCCCAGTGAGCGGAAATAAAGCCGCCCTTTTCTTCCAGGACTTTTTGGAACTCTTCGAAGGTTTCCACTTTAGTGATGTTATTGTTTTTAAACTCCAGCGCTCTGTTATAGATGTCTTTCTGAATGGTTTTTAACAGTTCTTCAATATATATATCAAGGTTTTCGAGGGGTTGTACTTCCTTAGTCAGTGTGTCGCGGCGCGCAACTTCTACGGTGCGGTTTTCCAGATCCCTGGCACCCATGGCAATTCTTACAGGTACACCTTTCAGTTCGTATTCCGCGAACTTCCAGCCTGGTTTGTTCTGATCATCATCGTCAAACTTAACACTGATGTTTTTGGCTTTCAGTTTCTGCTGAATTTCGGTGGCTACGGTTCGGATGTTTTCCAGCTGCTCCTCACCTTTAAATATAGGTACAATAACAACCTGAATGGGTGCGAGGGTAGGAGGCAATACCAAACCAAAATCATCAGAATGTGCCATGATGAGCGCGCCCATCAAACGTGTACTAACGCCCCACGACGTGGCCCATGGATACTCAATTTTTCCTTCGCGGCTGGTAAATTTAACATCAAAAGCCTTGGAGAAGTTCTGACCTAAAAAGTGGGAGGTTCCTGCCTGCAGCGCTTTTCCATCCTGCATCAGTGCCTCAATACAGTAGGTTTCTTCGGCACCCGCAAAGCGTTCCGTTGGTGTCTTAATTCCGCGGATTACAGGCATCGCCATATGATTTTCGGCAAATGTAGCGTATACTTCAAGCATTTTCTCGGTTTCCTCCAATGCTTCTTCGCGTGTTGCATGCGCTGTATGCCCTTCCTGCCACAGGAATTCAGTAGTACGGAGAAACAGGCGTGTCCTCATTTCCCAGCGTACCACATTGGCCCATTGGTTAATGAGGATTGGCAGGTCACGGTAGCTCTGGATCCAGTTTTTATAGGTGCTCCAGATAATTGCTTCGGAAGTGGGACGAACGATCAGTTCTTCTTCCAGTTTAGCATCTGGGTCTACGATGAGTTTTTGCGGGTTATTAGGATCCGTCTTAAGTCGGTAATGGGTAACCACGGCGCATTCCTTTGCGAAGCCCTCGGCATTTTGCTCTTCTGCTTCAAAAAGACTTTTAGGTACAAACAGCGGAAAATAGGCATTTTGGTGACCGGTTTCCTTAAACATACGGTCCAGTTCGTCACGCATTTTTTCCCAAATCGCATAACCGTAAGGCTTGATTACCATGCATCCACGAACCTGCGAATTCTCCGCCAGATCAGCTTTTACCACCAATTCATTATACCATTTGCTGTAATCCTGTCCTCTTGAAGTTAATTTTGCCATTTTTACTTAAATTTTTATGTAACCCTATTTAACTTTTGCCTTTTTCCGAATCTAAATTAAACACGTATATTTACGATGTTAATTACGTTTGGAGCCGCATAAGCGGTGCAAAGATATTTAAAATAAAAATTTTTATATACTATGAAAAAATATATAATTGAAAATCTGTCCGGGAAGCTGCGCTCCAATTTAATGCTGGCTGTAGCGGGGGGATTTATACTGATGTCCTGCGGCACTCAGATGGGTGGCTACAGTGAGACAGACGGAGTGTATTATGATCCTAACCGCGACACTCTACCGGAGGGCGTAGTTCTGGATAACCGGGGAAACCAGGTGGGGGAATATTATGATTATAATGACTCCCAAATCATTGAAGATGTACGTGAACGCAGCTGGCAGGAAAACAGTAAATATTGGGACGATAATGCTTCTGCTTCTGACTGGGGTCTGTATGCGGGATCCGAAACCAATTTTTACCAGGATAACTGGGGCTGGGGAATGCCGTACGGTTATTACAGCCCGTATCACTCTTATGGTATCCGTGTAGGAATGTCCTGGGGATGGGGATCTCCATGGGGATGGTACGACCCGTTCTGGGGCTACAGTCCTTACTCAAACTGGGGTTGGTATAATGGCTATTACCCATACGGATGGGGCTCGTCATATTATGGTTATTACAGTCCTTATTATTACGGACCCGCTTACCGTTATCAGCGCAGTGGTGCAAACGGAAGGTTATATAACTCTTACCAGGGATCGCAGGGCTTGCTGAAGCAGGGAGCAAATAATGGATTCCGGAATCAGGGCGCTTCGGGTGCCCGCGTAACAAATCAGTTGCCTGCGGATTCCGCACCTCGGTTCAGGATTCCGGCGCAAAGGCCTAATATGCAGCAGCAAAGTCAGCCGAGAGCAGTTCCGAGAAACCGCCCTGACTTTAACAACCAACAGCAAAGTGCTCCAAGAACTGTAGAACCGCGCACAAGATCTAATGACAGTGGCGGTTTCCGCTCAGGCGGTTTCAACAGCGGAAGCTCTTCCTCAGGTGGTGGTTTCAGATCTGGAGGTTCTACCGGTGGAGGTATGCGTTCAGGTGGCAGATAGTCTTAAAAATTAACTGAGAATAACAATGATAAAAAAATCTTTAGCAGTACTCACTGTAACTGCAGTTTTCTTTGCGCAGGCGCAGGATGTCTCAATTCTTAAGAACACAGTTGATGTGTACTCAAACAGCTCACTCGGAAGTTCAGCCAAGTGGAATGCAATGGCTGGCTCGGCGGGAGCGCTTGGCGGCGATGCTACCGCGCTTATGAATAACCCAGCGGGGCTTGGAGTAGCTATTTCCAGCAATATAGGCGGAACTCTTGGTGTAACCAATTATAAAAATGTCAGCAGTTCCGGAAACCAGTCTACGTCGTTCAGTAATACAATGGCGGATTTGACGAATGCGAATGGGGTAGCCTCGTTTCAACTTCTTACAGAAACACCCTGGAAATTTGTAAACCTGGGTGTCAACATCAGCAGCCGTAATCTGGACAGTTATGCCGAAACTCCGGGAAATACAAATATTATCATTCCAAAAGAACTTGAAGACAGCATGGGTACTCCGGTTACCGGTAACCTAAATTTTCTGGGCCATGGCTATTACCGTACCGGACTTCAGACTAAAATGAGTGTAGGTATCGGTGCCAATTATGACAATGCATTCTTTGTAGGTGCGGGTCTTAATTTCCATTCCAGCAATCTGGAGCAGTTTGATACAGCAAGATTCGGACTGGATCTCGATAATTCTGTTACCGAATTTGATAAACAGTACACTCCCTTCAGTGAACTGGGAAGCGGATTTTCAGCGAGCGTAGGTGTGATCGGAAAGTTAAACAATCAGTTCCGTCTAGGTGCCGCTCTGGAAACTCCTACCTGGTGGCAGATTGAGCGTGTGTACACCGATTATTATACAGATGTGGACGGCTATATATCTTACGAAACACTGGCGGAAGACAGAACTTTTTCGTCACCGCTTAAAGCTACATTGAGTGCAGCTTTCGTACCCAATAAAAATTTCTCCCTGAATGTGGACTATGGTCTGGGGCTTACCAAACCCAGGTATAAAGTACAGGGACCTGCCGAAACTGAATTGAACAGTTTCCTTGCAGATCACAGTACCGCCAGTTCAGAAATTAAGGTGGGTGCAGAATACCGTATTAAAGCTTTAAGGCTGAGAGGTGGTTTTGCCCACGCAAGTAATCCTTTTGATGCAGTAAGCATTTCTGCCTATAATAATACAAACGGCAGTGTAGGAAACCAGACCTTCGATAATCTGATCCTTGGAAGCAGGAATACTGTAGGACTTGGTGCAGGTTATGATTTCAAATCATTCTATATAGATCTGGCTTATCAGAACATGAATTCGGAGTATACCAATCCATTTCTTTTTGGCAGTGTTGCAAATGATTCTCCACGGTATACAACGGGTTACCACTCCGGTAACTTCGATATTTCAGAAGAAGTGTCTGCAGTGTCCACTGTAAAGAATACACAAAATAATCTCTTCCTCACTTTAGGCTGGAAGTTTTAAGATGCCGACAATGCGCATATATATAAGATACTCCGGTTTATGCCGGAGTATTTTTTTTTAATGGTGATGGAAGTTGTGACCCAGCATGGCGAGGGCAACACCCAGGACCACCAGCCCAATCTTGGACCAGTTTACGTTGTGATTCCTGTTGCTTTCAAAAATAATTACAGAAGAGATATGTAAGAAGATACCCCCTACCACGGCCATGAAGTACGGTTGCAGTTCCGGATCGAAATAAGCACCAAATATCATCCCAAGCGGGGAAGCCAGGGCAAACATCGAAATGATAAGCCAGGAGTTGCGCGAGAATTTTTTGCTTTTGAAAAGAAAGGCGCCAAGGATAAATGAGATAGGTAAATTATGAAAGATAATACCCTGCAGATAAGGTGAAAATACATCAGTTTCATACGCAAGTGGAAATCCTTCAATAAAAGCATGTACAAACATTCCCAGGATTAGCGCCATTGGGAGTATCCCGTGCTCTGAATGATGATGAAAGTGACCGTGCTCAAAACCTTTGGTTAGATGTTCCAAAACCATTTGTAGCAGTACGCCCGCGATGACCCAAATCCCGATATTTTCTACATCGGACTCATAAATGGACGGAAAAACTTCATTAACGCATATCGTAATCAGAAAACCCGCACTTAAGATAAGCAGGTTTTTTGCAAATTTTTCTTTTGTGCCGAAGAATTTTCCAAGCAAAACCCCAGTCACTACACTGAGTATCAGCAGTAATATAATCACCATATTTTTAGATGTCAGATTTTTTTCTGAAAACATTAATACAGCGCGGAGATGTATCAGCGTCAAAAGGTTCAAGGTGATAATTACCGTAAACCTTTACAAGTTCAAACCCAAACTCCTTACCATATTCTTCTATTTCCGCAGGTTCGTGCAGTTTCACTTTTTCAAAGAAATGATGCTTTTCTCCCTTATCTGTAAAGTTGATGTCTTTAATGACATGCTGATCCACAATCCGCTTCTTTATATTAAAATCAATATGTCCTTTGGTCTGCATTTCATGCGGTACAAGCGTATTCTTTACCCAGGTTTCATTTAAAAAATCAAGCACAAAAAATCCACCGTCGTTAAGGACGTTTCGCACCGAGCGGAAAACCCTGCGGTCATCATTTTCGTCCTCAAAATAGCCGAAGCTCGTGAAAAGGTTCAATACCGCATCCACTTTTGCTGATGAAACGGAGGGGTAAATCTCGTCCCTCATATCATGCACGGCAAATTTTAGCTTTGTTTGTCCGTCATCGTCTACAGGATCAATTTCGAACTGTTTATTATGCGTAATGCTTTCGCGCGACAGGTCCAGGCCTAATACATCGTAGCCGGCCTTATTCAGAAAAACCGAATGTCTTCCCTTGCCACATCCAAGATCTATAATTTTTGATTTTGAAGGCAGCTGTAGCTCACCGAGGAGTAATGAAATGAAATGTTCCGCTTCTTCAAAATCGCGGTCTTTGTAGAGTATATGATAATAAGGGGTATCAAACCATGTTTCGAACCATGCCATTCTGCAAAAATAACTAAATTTGCACTCGGTAAACCACAAAGGCCCGGTTTTTTAGGAAAGTCATCATGATTAAGCATGCAAAAAGGGCCTGCAACCAGGTTATACCGCTACACTATTATGGATACAGAAAATTTACAGATACAGATCAAAACGTTTTTCGGTCTGGAACAGGTTCTTGCTGAAGAGGTGAGGAAACTAGGCGGCAGAAATGTCGAAATAAAAAACCGTGCAGTAAACTGCGAAGGCGACCTGGGATTTCTGTATAAAATAAATTACTCTGCACGTACGGCACTTAAAATCATGATCCCACTGCTTACTTTCAAAGCCTGGGACGAAAACCGTTTCTACGATAAACTCTATGAATTTCCGTGGGACGACTTTATGCGTGTAGACCAAACTTTTGCCATTGATACTACGATCTATTCCGACCGTTTCCGCCACTCACAGTTTATGGCGCAGAAGATGAAAGACGCGATTGTAGACAGTTTCAAATTCAAATACAGAAAAAGACCGGATGTAGATGCCCGCGACCCTGATATTAAATTTCATCTTCATATAGACAGGGAATTGGTTACGGTATCAATAGACTCTGCGGGAGATGCACTTTTTAAGCGTGGATACCGCAAGGAACAGGGTGAAGCTCCGATTAATGAAGTGCTGGCAGCCGGAATGCTTCAACTGGCAGGCTGGGACGGTAAAGGGAATTTTCTGGACCCGATGTGTGGTTCGGGGACACTGCTTATAGAGGCCGCTATGATAGCCATGGATCTGCCGGCGCAGATTTTCCGTAAGAAATTCTCCTTCCAGAACTGGAAGAATTATGATGACGAATTATTCCAGAAGATTAAGGAGGTCCGTATAGAGCGTGTAAAGGAGTTCACCGGAAAGATTGTAGGTTACGACCTTGATCCGGACATGCTGAATGCGGCGCATCTTAATATTGAGGCCGCCGAAATGGAAGACGTTATTGAAGTGAAAAGACAGGACTTCTTTGAATCGAAGAAAGACCTTTTCCCGCTGCTCATGGTCTTTAATCCGCCTTACGACGAGCGAATTGAAATCACCGAAGACGATTTCTACAGAAAGATAGGGGATACCTTCAAGAAGAGCTACCCGAATACCCTGGCCTGGTTCATCTCATCAGATTTGGATGCGGCCAAGAAAGTGGGTCTGAGGCCTTCAAGAAAAATAAAACTCTTCAATGGAAAACTGGAATGCCGTTTCCTGCAGTTTGAGATGTACGAAGGTACCAAGAAGATTCATAAACTGGCCGGCAACCAGCCGGACTAATATTGGCAGCATTGGTAAATGTCTCCGTCATCATCGCTATTTACAACCGAAAGGAAGAACTTTACGAGTTGCTGAAATCCCTGTCCCTGCAAACGGATCCCAATTTTGAGGTCGTGATTGTGGACGATGGTTCGCTGCTGGACCTTCGGCCCACGGTTAACCTGTTCGCTGAAAAACTGGATATTAAATTCTTCAGGAAAGATAATTCGGGTCCCGGACTTTCCCGGAATTACGGTGCCCGGCGTGTAACTTCTGCGGACGATGATAATCACTGGCTGGTTTTTGTAGATTCGGACGTCATTGTAGAGAAGGATTATATTGGAAATATTAAAATCAATATTATTACTTCCGTTTGTGACGCGTTTGGCGGTGCAGATAAGGCGCATAAGGGCTTTAATCTGATGCAGAAAGCCATTTCCTATTCCATGACGTCGGTCTTTACGACGGGCGGAATCCGCGGTAGTAAGAAGGCGGTAAGCCGCTTCCAGCCACGCAGTTTCAATATGGGTGTGAGGAAGTCGGCCTTTGATAGAGTAGGAGGTTTTTCTGAGATGCGCATCGGGGAGGATCCGGACCTTTCCATGACGCTTTGGGAAAACGGATTCAAAACTGCTTTTTTTGATGACATTGGTGTGTATCACAAGCGGCGTGTTGACTTCGGGAAATTCTCCAAACAGGTTTATCAGTTTGGATGTGCCAGACCGATTCTCAATCAGAGGCATCCGGAGTATGTGAAAATATCATTCGCATTTCCGACTTTATTCCTGCTGGGTTATATTCTGGGTTTTATTGAATATTTTATTCTGGGCAAAGGTTTTTTACTCACCATGTACGGTTTGTATACCTTTCTCGTGTTTTTCCATGCTTTATACAAGACCCGCAACCTCAGTGTAGCCTCTATGGCCATTATTTCCACCTATATCCAGATGTTTTCCTACGGCTATGGATTCCTAAAGTCGTGGTTCCTGCTAAATATTTTAAGGATGAAGCCGGATGAAGCTTTCCCTAAGCATTTTTCATAAAAGTTAAAGCCGTCTAATAATTTCCATTTTAGATGTACTTTTGGTTGGATTTTTGGCATATTCAGGAAACTGTTGAAGCGGCATGGGTTAAAGTCAGGAAATAGAAGATTCGACGATGTTAGACATTGCGCAAAGGATAATTCAGACATTAAAATACGGCCCATTAATAATTATTTCTGGCGCGTTTAATCCTGGCTGTAAAAACTGTTATTAACGGATTCAAATCCATCAATTTACCCAGTTTACGCGAAAGATCCTAACATACACAATAAGTAAAGTTGTGATAATGCTTGTTTATTTAAAGTGAAAATTCACTAAATATTCTTAGCAAAACCTAGGCTACACGTCATAAAAAATGTTAACTTCGTTAAGTTATTTTAATATCCTGTTTTTATGGTTAAAATCTACTCCGTTCTTTTTTCTGCAATCTGTCTCACTGCCTCCGCGCAGGAGGTTCAGTGGCAAAAGGACATTAAATCCTCGACACAGGATTTCTTAAGTACGCTTTCCGTAACTGTCGACGGTCAGTTTCTGGTTTCCGGCAGTTCCATCCAGCCTCCAAAAATGACTTCGGTATCCTCATCCGGAGGAGCCAGGCAGAATAACGGTTACGATTTCCACCTGGTCAAACTGGATCAGGACGGCAGGGAAGTATGGGAGAAATTCTTTCAGGGGCAAAACCACGATTTCCTTACGGCTACTGTAGCTACGCAGGAAGGTGGATTTCTTTTAGCCGGCACTACACTGTCACCTGAGGGGTTGGATAAAAAAGGCAGAGCCTTCGGGGGGTCAGATATCTGGCTGATCAAGATTGCTGAAAACGGTACCGAAGAATGGCAGCGCACCATCGGAACTGCGGGTAATGACGAGGCCCGGGCAGTAGTTCAAAGCACCGACTTGGGCTATTTTGTGGCAGGAAGCATACAGGATAAAGAAACCGGTTACGGTTCCAAAGATGTCTGGCTGCTGAAGCTGGATAAGAACGGTAAACCCACAAAGGAAATAGTTCTCGGGGGTAGTGGTCTTGATGAAGTGGAGAAGATGATCCCGACAGCAGACGGCGGTGCACTGATTGGCATTTACTCCCGCAGCGGTAAATTCACCGAAAAAAAATCAGGCGCCGCGTCCACTACTTCCAAAAATTCCTCTCCGACAGAAAAATCCGAAACCATAGACCGCACACTCAGTCGTTCAGTGGCTTTTTTTACAGATGAAAAAGACGGTCCTGAGCCGCAACGCAGTACTTCCGGTCCGGCCGGTACTGCGCCGGCAAAATCACCTGTTTCAAAAAACTCCGGGGTACCCAGAACTTCCTTTGCCAAGGATTCAGAGAACTATGGGGAAGGTGATTTCTGGATAATAAAACTCGATAAAGAAGGAAATGTAGAGTGGCAAAAGAATGTTGGCGGCAAAGGAGACGATCATATCCGGGCTATGGCCTTAACCGGCAGCGGCTTTGTTGTGGGCGGCGAATCGCGAAGTGACAATTCAGGCAATAAAACCTCTGGTGTGGAGGAGGGAACGGACCTTTGGATCATCGCGCTGGACCATAGCGGCAACGAACAGTTCCAGAAGTCCTACAGTTTTGGAAACAGGGATGTTCTGATGAGTCTCAATACGATCTGGGATAAAAAAGGTACTGCGTCCCGTGGTTACCTCGTGGGCGGTTACACCCAGTCCGAAGGAAGAAAAGAAAAAGACGACGAAACCTTCTGGATGCTTCATTTGGATGAAAAAGGGGATGAAGTCTGGCGAAAATACATCGAAGGAAAATCCAGGGAGAAAGTGGAGCGCCTTGTCTCAGCTGCCATGCTGTTCGACGGATCCTTTGTTCTTGCCGGCACCAGCGCAAAGGAGCTCGGAAAAGAGAATTGGAAGGTGGTGAAGCTGGGCGACAGTCAGGTGAAGGAGCTTATCGAAAAGCAGGAAATAAGGATCTACCCGAACCCTGTTTCAGACTACTGCTATGTGGAGATAGGCTTCGACTTTAAGGAGGCTACCATAGAACTCTACGATATGGGCGGCAGACTGGTGGATACCGTAAAAACAAAGAACAGGGTGACTAAGATCATTACCCAACCGCTCATCCAGGGAGTATTCCTGGCCGTGGTGAAAACTGAAACTAAAATTGTGAATGCTAAAATTATTAAAAAGTAAGATGAGAAAGATATTTGCTATTACAATTGCCTTACTAACCTGTTTCCAGTTTGTGAATGTACAGGCTCAATCAAGTTCAACAAGTGATATTTTTTATTCTGCCCCCTCAGCGGCTTCAATTCCTGCCTATGTGAATAGTCCCGTATCCCTTGCCACTGGTATTCCTGATATAAATTTCCCGTTTTTCTCATTGCCGACACACAATAAAAACTTTTCGGTCAATTGTGGAATGAGCTACCACCCCGCCAATTCAGAGAGATTCAGCAAAGCCTCTGAAGTGGGTCTGGGATGGAGTTTGTACGGAACGGGTGGCCTTATCTACAGAGAAATTAATAAGTATAGTGGTATTCCTACCGATCTGTACTACTACAACTTTTTTGGTAAAAGCGGAAAGTTCACTTTTTCTCAGGATAGTAGTGGGGTTAGGCATCTTACTAAATTAACAAATGATAAGCTTATGATTTCATTTGCACCGAGTGCAAATGACTTTAAGTTTACCGTTACGGATGTAGATGGTGTATCTTACATTTTTGATACACGGGATAAGGCATATGCATACGTTGGAGCTATGGAATTTAATTATGCAGGTGCTTATTATCTAACGGAGGTACTGGATACCGGCATGCAGCAGCTTTTTACACTGGTATATGTTGAAGATATCTATACCCAGCCTGGCAAGTATGCAACGGTGATTCCTGTTAAAAGTTTGAAAATAAGCAGTATATCGTCAGCTTTCGGTACAATCAGTTTCCAGTATACAATTGACTCTTCACTTAGGAAGAAGGACAGCGACCAGTTCAAACTCAATGTATTAGAGCTTAAGACAACCAGCGGTAAAGTAATTCAAAAATTCGGTTTTGAAAGCAGTTCCAGTCCATTTGTTTATCCCTTAGGATATATGCCGGTTCCGCCGGATCCATGCGGCCATTCACACGTACAGAACAAACGGGTGCTTAGTAAGCTGCTAAAGTATTCCAAAACTAACACGTTTCAGCAAACAGAATTTTTTTACGGACAGGCAATTACAGGCAATTGGACACTTCCACTCGGGTTGTGTTTCAGTAATGAGGAGGAAAATCCCGCATATCTCGGACAGGGGTTGTTGAAAAGAATCAAACTTCCTACAGGAGCTGAAATTAAATATCAGTATGAACCGCATCAGTACTATGTTAATAAAAACAGTTCTTATTATTTTACTAACAATGCTCCGCCAAATGCGGTGCTGGATAGGGAAGCGCAGTACTATGAAGATGTAGGTGAGTTTCCTTTTAATTTTACAGGAGGAACAGTTTTAGGTTTGTTTAACTTACCGCACAATCCCGATAATAGTGAAGGCGCCAGTTATTTAGCATATACCTTTGATGTTCACAGTTATTATGACAATCCAATTCTTCCGGAGGGTCAGCAGGGTTCAGTCAATTTCAGTTTAGTTGGTGGAATTCAGACCCCTCAGGGTGTAAAATTTCTGCCCGGTAACCAATCGTTCCAAATAAATGGAACAGGAGGGACCGGATACGTGGTCATCAAAAGAATCAGGTATAAGTCATTACCGCTGCCCAATTATTCCACCGGCAAAGGAGTTAGAATAAAGAAAATTGAGTATTACGACAACAATACGATTATTCCGGACCAGACTAAACAATACAGTTATCAGAATTTTTCTGATAACCAAATGCCGAGTGGCTTTCTTAACGATTTTGGCAATCAGAATTCTGTCGTGTATAAAAATGTAAAGGAAGTCACTGGAAATCAGGCAGGGTATACAAAATATTTTTTTAAGGCCATGAACGACTATCCCGAAAATATAAATACGGACAGCGCTGCGGTCACCAACAGTAATTTAAGGTATGGCTCATTGAAATATGTTAATATTTTGGATAAAGGACTCCACTATAAAACACAAATTTTTAATAATGATAACGTTAAAAAAGCGGAAGAATATAGTGAGTTTGAATTTTCTGAAACTGAAGCTGCAACGTATACTACTGGTTATGAATTGGAAACAATCGGTCGGAATGCGTTGATTACCAAACAGATCACAAGTTCAACTGCATTTTATTCGGACGGAAGCAGAACAGAAGTCACTGAAAGCGTGCGGGATACTAGAGACTTAAACGTAATTTCACAAAAAACAACCGGTGCAGACGGTATAGTCACAATGCAGACCACTACATATCCTTGGTCACTTGTTCTTACCGATCCCCGCCTATGGAATGCAAATATCCGTTCCTTTCCGCTTATTACCGAGACAAAGCGCAACGGAACATTGATTTCAAAGCAGGAGACTAAGTATGAAAATACCTCTCATTTTTTTCCTACCTCCCAGGTAAGTTACTTGCCGGATAATCCGGCCCAGGGGGTGAAAAACATTTCTTATGATATATATGATGATAAGGGTAATCTGGTTCAGTTTACAGAATTCCCGGATGTCGGAACAGGTAAGTCTACGACCGTAATTTGGGGATACAACAAAACGGTGCCGATTGCAAAAGTAGAGGGTGCTAAGTTTTCAGAGATCCCTGCGGCGCTTATTTCATCCATCGTTTCGGCTTCCAATTCGGACGCAAATGCCACCTCGGCACAGGAGGCAGCCACCGAGTGGGCGTTGGTGGAAGCTTTGAATCTTTTCCGTACCAACACCGCAATGAAGGACTTTATGATTTCATGTTACACCTATGATCCTCTTGTCGGTGTAACCAAAATGATCCCACCCACAGGGTTGATGGAGACCTACCAATATGATACTTATAACCGACTGCACAGAGTACTCGATGTTAATGGAGTGGCACTTAAGGAGTACCAGTATAATTACAAGCAATAATAGCCATGAAGAAACTGATTATACCTTTTTTCCTTATTCTGTGTACCTTTTTTCAGGCACAGTCGCCAACTGCCTCAGAGAACTACATATATACCAAAACATTCTTAAGTGCGGATGGTGCCAACAAGGCAGAGACTGTACAGTATTTTGACGGGCTCGGTCGTCCCAAACAGATGGTATCTGTAAAAGCAACACCCACCGGAAAGGATTTGGTGGTTCCGTATCTCTATGACGATCTGGGTCGCCAGTCCCGCGAGTATTTGCCGGTCCCCGTACCTACGGCCAATGCTGGAATCCAGCAGGTAACTGATGGCACTGTAAATTCCTACTATGGCAATTTGTTCCCGGGAACTGCCAATGCATTCACCGAAAAAAGAACGGAAGCCTCACCTTTGGCAACACTTCAGGAAGTTGCACATCCGGGAAGCCCCTGGGCAATGAGCGGTGGCAAAACTCAAAAATTTACTCAAACAGTTAATAAGTCTTCCGACCAAGTCAAAAGATATACAGTGAACAGCACCTGGACCGAAAGTACTGCAGTTTCAGGTCTGCCCACTGCCAGCTTTTTTGCCGAAAACCAACTGTTAAAGTCTGTGGTAACAGATGAAGACGGAAAGGTGAAAGTAGAGTTTAAGACCAGTGATGGAAATACAGTGTTGGTGCGCCAGGAAAGTGGCACAGAAAGACTGGATACCTATTATGTCTATAATATCTATGGACATTTAGTATACGTCATTTCGCCAAAGGCCGAAGAGCAGATTTCCGCTGGTGGTAATGTGGTGACGCAGAACATTCTGGATAAACTTTGTTATCAGTACCGTAACGACAACCGTGGACGGCAGGTAGAAAAAAAACTTCCCGGTAAAGGTTGGGAATACTTTGTATACGATCAGCAGAACCGTCTGGTGGCCTCGCAGGACGGCAATATGCGAACCAGCGGCACCTGGCTGTTTTCACGCTATGATAAATTTGGCCGCGTAGTATATACAGGTCAGTTTGCCGACGGCACCACCCGTCTGCAGGCACAGAATAATGCCAATGCGAAGTTGCTGAACAACGAAAGCCGCAGCACTGTACCTTTTACCGCAAATACCAAAGAAATCTTATACACAAATACGGCATATCCGTCGGGAACCTTTACTGCATTGTCTTTAAACTACTATGATACTTATCCCGGAACCAACAGATGGAATTTAGTTCCTGTCCCTGAAAGTATATTAGGGCAGCCTGTGATGTCGGGCGATGTGCGGAGTACCAAAAGCCTGCCCACAGCCTCGTCGGTTAAAAATCTGGAAGACGATAACTGGACGTCCACACACATTTGGTATGATGGCAAAGCCCGGCCCATCGGTTCTTTTACCCAAAATCATCTGGGCGGCTTTACAGTTACCGAAAAGCAGCTTCATTTTTCGGGTGCGGTGCTCGCAGCCAATACCTTTCATCAGCGCTTAAGCAGCGACCCTCAGGTAGCGCTGCGCGAACGGTTCGAGTACGACAGCCAGTTCCGGCTGCTTAAACAATATCACCAGGTCAATTCAAACCCTGAAATTCTGATGGCAGAATATGCCTATAACGAATTGGGGCAGGTGACCAACAAAAAGGTCGGTAATAACCTTCAGCAGGTAGATTATACCTATAACATCCGGGGTTGGTTAACTAAAATTAATAATCCGCATCAGCTGAATACAGACCTTTTCGGTTACGAGATGGATTTCAGCGGGAGTTCGGACCCACTGGTTAGTACTGGCAATTTCAATGGCAATATTACGGAGGTATCCTGGAAGAGTGCCGGAGATAATGTTTCAAAACGGTACATCTACCAGTACGACGGGTACAACCGTTTGTTAAAGGGCAATTACCAAGAACCGGAGACCACGGTACCTCAGAATAATTACTTCAATGAGCAGCTGTCTTATGACCGCAACGGTAATATTACGACGCTGCAGCGTAATGCAAAGTCCATGGCCGGCAGCTATGCGGAACAGATTGATAATTTGGTCTATAACTATGAGGGCAATAGGCTTACATCTGTAAATGAACTGTCCGGCAATTATCAGGGTTATCCCGACGTCTCCGGCAACCCAATCGCCTATGATGCTAACGGCAGCATGAAGGACCAGAAGGATAAAGGCATTTTGAATATTGATTATAATATTCTTGATCTGCCCCGTAACATCACCTACAATCAGCAATACTACATCCGCTTATATGTTGGCGGTCCTCTGGAAGAACGAAATGTACAGACAGATTATCACTATCGTGCCGACGGTGTGAAGCTGAAGAAAATTTATACATATGGCAGAAAAAGTACGGAAACGGTCACTGAAACAGAATATATCGACGGCTTCCAGTACGAAACAAATACCACTATACAGGCTCTGAAGTTCGTGCCTACTTCAGAAGGATATTTTAGTTTTACAGATAATAATTATATTTACCAGTATAAAGACCATTTGGGCAATGTGCGGGTAAGTTACAGCAACCAAAATGGCAGCGCAGTAATTTTGGAGGAAGAAAGCTATTATCCTTATGGTTTAAGGCATGTAAACACTCTTTCGATTAGTGCATATCACTATAAATACAATGGAAAAGAACTTCAAACCGATAGTGGTATGTACGACTACGGTGCAAGATTCTACATGCCGGAACTGGGAAGATGGGGAGTTGTGGATCCGCTGGCGGAAGTTAACAGGAGGTTCTCGCCGTATGTGTACGGTAATAACAACCCAGTGATGTTTGTGGATCCTGATGGAAGATTGTCTCAGGGATTCATGGATGCAATTAATAGCTCGCCGCACGGAACGACGTGGTATAACACGGGGCAGGGCTTCACCAACAACTGGGGCAGCTCCATGGACTACGACGGGAACTCCATTAATTGGAGCCAGAGCTATACGCAGAGCCTCCTCGCGGGAGTGGGTGGCGACTACAACCCCGGAGGTGCAGGCAGCGGTGGCGGGTACGACATCAAGGACAACGTTCTATGGTGGTGGACAAATCCAACGACGACATATCCAGCAGGAACAGCGAATATGCTGAAGTTAAAAAGCGATGATGGTAGTATAGGACAACCAGGAGAATGGGAAAGTTTAATACCGGTTTGGGGAAGCGGAAGAGCTGCTGTAGATCATTTCCAAAATGGAAATTATTGGCGAGGTGCAGGTTATACGGCATTAGCAATTAGCGATGTATTTATGGTGAAATCTATTGCAACCGGACTCGGAAGAGGAGCTTGGAAATTAGGCTCACATTCTTGGAGTGCGACAAGAAAATGGATGATGAAAAAAGGATATGCAGGAGCAGGAGAACCTTTGCATCATTGGGCAATTACACAGGCTACAGCAAAAAAATATGGTTACCAATCTATTGCAAATCAACCTTGGAATTTAACAAAATTCCCTAATCAAGTTTCTCATATGAGGTGGGCGCACGGAAAAGCTTATCCAAGTGTTGGTTTAGGATCTATCCCTGGCTGGCAATTATTTTACCCTGTATCTTCTACGCCAACTTGGTTTAAGGCTGGAGCGTTTTCTACAATAGGACACGGAGTTCAGTTTGGTTCTTATTAATTTGGTAATTAATTTACAAATGAAAAAAAATATGAAATTTCCAATATTAGTATTCGACAGAGGAATTGATTTAATAGTTTTAGATTATAAATTTTTAATGGGAGATGTAAGGCTCATTAATCAGGCTTTTCGTAATGTAGAAGTTGTAGACTCATTAGGAAATCTCTACAAAATCAAAAACGTTATCAAGGATAGTGGGATTAATTTAATAGAAAGCATAAAAAAAGTTGGCTTAATGGTTCGCTTGAAACCTATTTTGGAGGAAGATGTTACACAGATTAATTTAATTGAATTACAAAATAAGATAGTTAATTATGTATCAGCAAATCCGAAAAAATTGAAACACTTAGATGACATTCAAAATCTTAAAGAAACCATATATTCCACAAAAAATTATGAAGAATTAATCAGAATTTTTAACTAATTTTTTTCTAAATAGACATATCGTTTTATCGGTGTGTCTATTTCAAATAAATTATGACAAATATAGAAATAACATTTCCTGTTTTAGGATTGAAAGAAGGAGACTCTAATGTATATGTATTTTCCGACCATATTGGTATCGTATCAAAAGGAGGAGAAAAGTTTTACAATAAATTATGGATCGTAGACAGTAATGGAAATATATTTTTCCTAACAAACACGAAGCTGAAAGGAAAAGTGTAATCTTCCCCGCTGCGCATTCTATGACAAAAAACAAATAAAAAGCGTTAAAATTTAAGTTGCAAATTTATGGGTATCAATATAGGACAGCGAAAACCCGGGAGACGAGGGCGAGCTGAAGAATGTGACCTCCAGTTACTTTTATCGTGCGGATGGAACTAAACTCAAAAAGACTTATGTGTACGGATACAAGGGAGGTACTGAAAGAACAACCACGACAGAATATATCGACGGATTCCAGTACGAAACAAATACCACTATACAGGCTCTGCAGTTTGTGCCCACATCGGAAGGATATTTCAACTTTGTAAATAATACCTATATTTACCAGTATAAAGACCATCTGGGAAATCTACGGGTAAGTTACAGCAACCAAAATGGAAGCGCAGTAGTTTTGGAGGTAGATAATTATTATCCGTTTGGATTAAGTCATGAACATAGCTTTTCGCTCCATCCATATCTGTACAAATATAATGGCAAAGAATTGCAGACTGATAGTGGTATGTATGATTATGGCGCGAGGTTCTACATGCCCGAACTGGGAAGATGGGGGGTGGTGGATCCGCTGGCGGAGAAGATGACTCGTCATAGTCCTTATAATTATGCGTTTAATAATCCCATTAGATTCATTGACCCTGATGGAAGGCAAGGAACAGATTGGTTCTGGGACAGCAAGAATAAAACATTTACTTATGACGCTTCACTTACTTCTGCAGAGCAATTTAATACACTTAAGGATCAAGGTTTAGTACAGGGAGAATATCTAGGTAAAAACGGCAATTTCAATGTCGTTTTGGGTGATGAGACTATTGGTAAGGTAAGTCTGCAATCTGATGGTTCTTGGACTAATATGTCTGATTCAAATCAAAATAATTGGGAGCATCACGGATCAGGAGATGCTGATAGAACAAGGAGCCAATTTTTTACAAGTATTGATTCTAGTAGAAATTGGGGTGTTGAAATATTAGATAAACCTTTCACGGTTGGTATAGGTGGCGAGGCGACTGTTGGAGCTGGTGCAGGATTTGAAATAGGGTACTTTAGTGGAAATTATGATAGTGGAATATATATGAATCTTTATAAATCTGCAGGAGCAAATATAGGATTTGGTGGAGCTTATAATGAATATACATCTCAAGATGGATATGGACCTTTAACCACTGGAAATTTGGGAGGTAATTACTGGAATATTTCTGGTGGAGTCGGTGCTATTTCTGGAAACTATGGAGAGACTAGAAAAGAAGGAAATGGAAATGTATCAATGGGGGGAGCAAGTGTTTCTTCTGGTATTATGAATTTTATCAAAAGACCTAAATTATCTATAGGAGGTAGTGCACAAGCGGGAACAACGTATATTAATCCAAGTAAAAAAATCAGAGAAAGTGGTAAATAGAGATTTAGGTTTTAAAATTCTAGGAGCAATAGTTTTCTGTTTGATTGTTATTGCATATTTTTTTTATAAAGAAAATAGAAAAACAGAGCCTGAAAGAATAAAGCAGAAGAATTTATATGTAGCCTTTTCTGGCAACATTGATAGTATTTATAGAGATTATTCTAATCACGGAGTGACTATTTTAATTCTAAAGAATAAAAAGAAATTGAATTTTAATATGTATGAGTATAGTCGTTTTCAAAAAAATGATAGTGTAGTTAAGCGTAAGGGTGAAGATAGTATGTATATCTATAGAGATGGAGAAGTAAAATCTTACAAATATTAAAATATCGATAGATTTAATTTATATACAAAAATTAGATAACAAGAGCCAACTCAATTGAGTTGGCTCTTGTGTTATTTAGCAAACGCCTGTTTTGTTTAAAAATTTTGGATAATGTTGTCAACGAGAAAGAACAAATGTTCTTTGGTTGCAGAATCCAGCTTGTCAATATCTTCAATACGTTTAATGACTTCTTTATCATAAGAAGAAATCTCACCTTCCCCCAGCTGTGCAAAGTCTCCTGACTTTGAGCTAATCCATCTGACTCTCACACATATAAAAAACCATTATCTTTGATAAAACCCACCCCATGAAAGCCGGTTACGTTATCAGAGATCAGGAAAAGCCACATTTTATAACCATCACCCGCTGCGCAAAGTCTCCCGACTTTGAGCAAATTTTTCCACCTAATATTTTATAAAAACCATATCTTTGATTAAAGCACAGCCATGAAAGCTGGTTACGTCATCAGAGATCAGGAAAGCCCACATTTCATAACAATCACTGTTGTTGACTGGATTGATATCTTTACACGTAAAAACAATCGCGACATCATCATTAACTGTTTCCGTTTCTGCAATGAAAACAAAGGCATGATACTGTATGGCTACGTAATTATGAGCAATTGTGTAAGCTCCCCCGAAAACAGTACGGTTTAAAAGTATAAAATTAATTAACTTTAAATCGTAATTAAGACAATGAAAAAGAGCACATTCAGTCCTGCAAAGATTGCAGGTGTTTTAAAGGAGTTTGCCGGTGGGCGCAGTGCCGAGGAACTGGCTCGGGAAAACGGCATCAGCACAGCCACTTTGTACAAGTGGCGCCAGAAGTACAACGGCATGGAAGCCAGTGAACTTAAGCGTGTGAAGGAACTGGAAGAAGAAAACGCCAGGCTCAAGCGCATGTACGCAAACTTGGCAATGGAACTTGACGTGGCTAGATATATTATCGAAAAAAAGCTTTAAAGCCCCGCTGCGCAAAGTCTGACTTCGTCGAATCTCCCATTTCCTGACTTTGAGCGGTTAATAATAGAAAAGGCTAACGTTTAAAGTTAGCGCAATATTTTTCTGCGAAAATTTTTTTTAACAATAAAAGGACACCTCGCGGTGCCCTCTATTTAGTCATTCAGCAGTCTTTCAATTTTCTGCGATAATTTATCGGCATTTGGCAGCATTTCCTTCTCAAGCACCAGGTTGATAGGTACAGCCGGGAGATTCAGTGAGCCTACCGCCTCCACGGCGGCATCCAGATGTTTGAAACAGTTGTTCGTAATCCTGTGCGCAAAAGCTTCAGCAAAGGAGTTCTGGATCTGCTCTTCGGTAAGGACGATACATTTTCCGTGGAGTTTTACCCTTTCGAATACCAGGTTTTCATCCAGCGGAATCAGAGTTCTAAGGTCGATGATCTCCACACGGCCGGCAAATTTCTTAGCTGCTTCCTTCGCCCAGAAAACGCCCATCCCGTACGTTACAACAACCATTGTTCGGCCCTTTTCAGTTTCCGAAGGATCGGCTTCAAGAAGAATGTTCGCTTTACCTAACGGCAGGATATAGTCCTCATCCGGTTCTACTGTCTTTGCATCCTCCGTTCCGGGAACTTTGCTCCAGTACAGTCCTTTATGTTCCAGCATAATTACAGGGTTCGGGTCGTAGTATGCAGCTTTCAGCAAGCCTTTAAAGTCGGCGGCATTACTTGGATAGGCAATCTTGATTCCTTTAATGTTTGCCAAAATGCTCTCCACACTTCCGCTGTGGTAAGGGCCACCTCCACCATAGGCACCGATAGGTACTCTTATGATATTGCTTACGGGGAACTTGCCCTGCGAAAGATAGCAGGATTTTGATATTTCGGTAATGAGCTGATTAATGCCGGGGTAAATATAATCGGCAAACTGAACTTCTACGATCGGCTTCAGTCCAACTGCACTCATTCCCGCGGTGGAACCGATGATGTATGCTTCCTGGATCGGGGTGTTGAAAACACGTTTCTTTCCAAATTTCTGACCCAGTGTCACCGTTTCGCGGAATACGCCACCGATTCTTTCGCCCACATCCTGGCCGTAAAGAAGAGCTTCAGGATGTTTCCACATCAATTCCTGGATGGCATGAATAGCAGCATCAACCATTACGATTTTCTCGCCACCTTTCGGTTCGCGTATGCCGCTTTCTTCGGTAATAGGTGTGGGAGCAAAAACATGGTCTGCTACCGTTTCGGGTTTTGGATCTTCGGCAGCGATGGCTTTCTGGAATGCTTCTTCAGCCTCAATCCGCGCTTTTTTAGTGATCTGCTTAAGCACTTCCTCCGTAACGCCTTCCTCCAACAGGTAACTTCTGAGGATGTCACCCGGATCTTTGGCGCGGTGCTTCACAAGGTCGGCTTCATCGCGGTAGAATTCACGTCGTACACCGGAAGTGTGATGTCCTATAAGCACAGTTTTTGCGCACACCAGCATCGGTTTACGTTCTGTACGTACGAAATCCACCGCTTCTTTCATCGCTTCATAGCTGGCTACGAAGTCGGTTCCATCTACACGCATTCTGTTCAGACCTACAAAACCGGCCGCAAAATCATAAGCATCGGACGTTCGGGCTTCTTCCATCGTTACAGAAATTCCCCATTCATTATCCTGCACCAGGAAAATAACAGGAAGCTGATGTAGTGCTGCGAACTGGAAAGCCTCGGAAACTTCGCCTTCCGTAACGGAGTTGTCGCCAAAACTGCACACAACTACCGGATTGTTTTCAAATGTTTTAAGGTTGAATTCCTCAATATACTTTATTCCCTGAGCGACGCCTGTGGTTGGGATTGCCTGCATGCCGGTGGCCGAACTCTGGTGGATTATTTTTGGTTTGTCTTCTTCCAGACTGGAAGGGTGAGAGTAGTATGAACGTCCGCCGGAAAAAGGATCATTAGCTTTGGCCAATAACTGAAGCATAAGACGGTAAGGCTCGAAACCTATTCCCATCAGTATACTTTCGTCGCGGTAATAAGGCGACACCCAGTCGTCTTTAGTTAACTGATAGGCCGTGGCCAGCTGTATGGCTTCGTGACCCCTGGAGGTGCTGTGTACGTATTTGGTTATGGTGCGGTTTTCCTCGTAAATGTCTGCCATTGCTTTGGCAAGCATCATATGGTTATAGGCTTTAAGCAGAATGTCCTGCGAAATTTTCTCTTTAGTCGTAATCTCCATAGCTAGCAAAGATAGGAATTTTGTTAAAATGATTCTATTTGAGGAATTATCAGGTTTATAATTATTGCATAATTTTCTTTTTGATTTATATGTTATGGCGCGCTGGTTCTGATTTTAGATATATGGTTAGCAGTTTGATATAGCCATTCAACATTAAAAAATAAGAAATATGAAATACATCCTTCCTTTCACTGCCCTGTTTTTAGCATCCTGCTCCAGTTCTAATGATAAATGTGACTGTACCCAGCAGCGCTGGGAGCGAACAGTAGAATATCAGGGCACAACATCAACGGTCTACGCTGCTACTCCCTGGACCGGACAGGGAACTGAAGTTGCGATTGGCAGCGATGACTGTACCATGGATGGGACTATAGCTTCATCCGGTGTAGAAACTTCAACAGTACTTCCGAACGGAAATACGAAAAAGGACGAATATGAGTTCAGAGTTACCTGCAACTAGTATTTTCTACCACATAAAAACCGGTACAACAAGCGCAAGAATGTAAAGTTAACTCAAGTAAAAAAAACAATCCGTTTCAGCTTGCTGAAACGGATTGTTTGTCATTTACAGGTTGGAGGTTAATTCACTCCTTTCTCACGCATTACCTTGTTCAATCTCTTTAGGATAGATAATCCCAGAAGGGTAGCCAGAAGTAATAAGCCGAAATTTACGATGAAGAAATTTGCCTTGTTTTCATAATCGTACCAAAAGCTGGCCAGTACTCCTGACAGCTTGTTGCCGATTGATGTTGAAAGGAAGAATCCTCCCATCATAAGTGCGGTAATCCTGGGCGGCGAAAGCTTGGAAACCAGAGAAAGGCCCATTGGCGACAGGCAAAGTTCACCAATTGTGATTACTCCATAGGCAGCTATCAGCCAGAGCGCAGATACCTTAAATGCACCATTTTCGCCTGCATAAACCGCTCCTACCATTACGAGACAAGAGAGCGCTGAAATAAAGAGACCCAGCACAATTTTTGCCGGAGTTGTAGGTTCTTTGCCCCGTCGCCGCAGAAACATAAAGAATCCTACCACTACTGGCGTAAGTACAATTACCCAGAATGGATTGACGGACTGGAATAATTCTGTATTATAAAGGTAGACACTCTGTTCCGGATTAGCCTCCATAACGGCTTTCTTTTCCGGTAGTTCATTACGGAAATAGATATCCTTGCCTACTTCTTTTAATGGGTTTCCATCCTCGTCCTTCTGAGCAACATACTGATCATTATAAACGCTTACTTCTTTGCTTTTATAATCTTGAGCTTCTACAAGATAAATTGCTTCCAGCGGTTTTTCAGCTGCGGCGGGAACGCTGCGGTCTGTATAATAGTTTGCCCAGCGTGTAAGTGCAGTACCATTCTGCTTAAATACCGCCCAGAACATCAGACTGACAGCAAAAATAGCCAGTAACGCGCCAATCGGTCGTTTGTCTTCTGCATTCGCTTTTACATAGAGCATCACATAAAAATATACAACGGGCAGACAGGCAAAGATAAAGGCGTCTGTAGAGTCACTTCCAAAAACATTTCCTGGAATTACCCATCCGATCACTCCTGCAATAATAGCCGGAAGGAAAACCTTTACCAAAACATCTGATATTTTTGTATCGCCCTCCTGAACAGGTTTCATAATATTGGCTTTTAAAATATACTTTCGGCCAATTGAAAATATAATCAGCCCCAGGAACATACCTACACCGGCAGTAATAAATGCCTCGCCCCAGCCGAATTTATTACGCATGAAAGCAGCAATGATATTACATGCAAATGCACCGATATTAATTCCCATATAGAAAATATTATATCCGGCATCTTTGTTTTGTTTATAGGGTTCCTCCTCGTAAAGGTTTCCCAGAAGGGTAGAAATACTCGGTTTGAAAAAGCCGTTTCCAAGGATAATAAGTCCCATGGAAGTGTAGAACATTGGAATATCGGTGAATACACCCAGACCAATATAGCCCAGGCCCATTAGTGCGCCACCAATATAAATGGCATTGATATAGCCTAAAAGCCGGTCGGCAAGGAAACCACCTAAAAACGGGGTCAGATACGTCAGTGCAATGAATGTCCCGAAGATGTCGTCCGCATTCTTGTCATTAAAAGCCAGACCACCCGTGTCCACCGGGTCAATCATATACAGAACAAAGATTCCAAGAATCAGATAGTATCCGAACCGTTCCCACATTTCAGTGAAGAAGAGGTAAGGAAGCCCCTTAGGGTGTTTGTTGTTGCTTGTCGCCATATTTAATTTTTAGTTATTTATAAATTCTCCAGAATGAAATCGGTCATTTTCTGGTAAAGCTGGGGCCTTGTGCTGCCACCAAATATCCCGTGGTTTTTGTCGGGGTAGGCCATAAATTCAAACTGTTTTTTGTTCTGAATCAATGCCTCAGAAAGTTCCAGCGAGTTCTGAAAATGAACATTATCATCTGCTGTACCGTGAATCAAAAGAAATTTTCCTTTCATCAGTTTTGCAAATTCAGTAGGACTGTTTTCATCATAACCCTTAGGATTTTCCTGTGGTGTCCTTAAAAATCTTTCGGTGTATACGGTATCGTAATAGCGCCAGTTCGTAACAGGTGCTACCGCAATACCAACCTTAAACACGTCTGCTCCTTTAGTTAAAGCGAGACTGGCCATATAGCCGCCGAAACTCCACCCGAAGATGCCGATTCGGTCTGCGTCAATGTAAGATTGCTTACCAAACCATTTAGCAGCGGTTATCTGGTCTTCTGTTTCGTATTTGCCCAGATTCAGGTAGGTGGTTTTTTTGTATTTGGTGCCTTTATATCCCGTTCCTCGGCCGTCCACACAGGCTACGATATATCCCTGCTGCACAAGATGATTAAACCAAAGTCCGTTTCCGCCGTCCCATGAATTACTCACGCTTTGGGAGCCCGGTCCTGAATACTGGAACATAAAGAGCGGATATTTCTTATTTGGGTCAAAGTTTTTAGGCTTCATCACCCACGCGTTCATCTGGTCGCCGGCTTCATTCGGAATCGTGAAGAATTCACGCGTCACCATATTATCGGCCTTTAGTTTCTGCAGCAGTTGGTCATTATTCTGAAGTTCCTTAACCTTCTTACCGTTACCGTCTTTCAGCACATAGGTGAAAGGGCGGGCAGCAGTTGATGAAGTTTCGATGAAATACTGATAATTTCCGCTGAAGTTTGCGCGGTTATTTCCTTCGGGATTAGAGATAATGACAGATTTGCCGTTCTGGATATTTATTCTGGACACAACTTTGTTAATGCTTCCTTTTTCAGTGGTTTGTACCAAGACTTCCTTGGTCTTGGGATTATAACCGTAGTAATCAGTTACTTCCCAGTTTCCCTTCGTAACCTGCCTTTTCAGTTTTCCGTCCGCCGAATACCAGTACAGATGGCGGTAACCATCGCGTTCTGAACCCCAAATAAAAGAGTTATCTTCCAGGAATTCAAGGGTCACATTATCTGTATCTACCCATTTTTCGTCTGTCTCAGTGAAAAGTCTGGTTACCTTTCCGGTTTTTGTGTTCACTTTAAGTACATCGGAAGCGTTTTGGGTGCGTTCCGAACTTATGAGAAAAATTTCATCAGCTTTGGCTGTACGGAAAACATTGGGCAGGTAATAATTTTTGAATCCCGACAGATCCAGCGCAATTACTTTCCCGTTATCCAGTCTGTAGAGCTGTGCCGAAACGGTGGAGTTGGTTTCACCGGCTTTCGGGTATTTAAACCTCATTTCAGAAGGATACAGCTGCTTGTTGTAAATCGGAATATACATCTCCGGAACCGCGCTTTCATCTGATTTGATAAAAACAATGGCATCCGAGTTTTTGGTCCATTCGTACTGCCTGGCATGACCAAATTCCTCCTCGTATACCCAGTCGGCCAGACCGTTCAGGATGGCATTTTTCTGCCCGTCTGATGTTATTTTTGTGATTTTCTGTGAATTAAGATCCTGATAATAAAGGTTATTGTCGGCAATAAAAGCCACCTTGCTGCCGTCCGGGGAGAAAGTGGGTTCCTGAATGAAATTCCCGTTATTAAGGCTGATCACTATTCCTGATTTAAGGTCTTTTACGTCAAATTTACCAAGGAAGGAGTGCCTGTAAATTGGCTCACTCTCTTTTAACAGTAATATCTTACTTTCATCATCACTGAAAATATAAGATTCGAAACTGCCGTCAACAATGTTTCCTACTTTTTCACTGGTTTTATAGGAGTATTTTGCAATACCCGATGGTTCGATGACCACATAATTCTCACCATTTTTAAGCGAGGCTATTCCGGCAATTCCATTACTGCGGTAATACCCGGAATAGATTTTATCCAGAGTGATTTCCTGTCCGGAAACTGTTAGTGTACCGAACAGACAGAGTGATATAAAAAGTTTTCTCATGAATTTTGATAAGATTTCAAAGATAACAAAATTCTCAAATTACGTATTTAACTGAAGAGTTTTCAATGATTAACTTTAATTTAATTGTAAATTTACTTTAGTAATCTAACAGTTAATGTATTATGGATACTTACAATCAAAAAAAACTCATTAAATACCGGCTGGCTGGTCTCGAGATCACAGTTGGTTTTCCCAGGTACAGGGATGCGGAAAGTTATGCAGCTTTGCAAGGCGGAGAAGTTGTAGAAGTGGGTTTCCTGGACGGCAATGATAATCCCGAGATTACAAATGAAGCAGGTCTTTTAGAAAAAAAACTTCACTATTATGCTGATGCAGGCCCCGAATATAGATTTATACACTCTTCCGATCCCGGTTTCAGACACTATGCTGACGATTTACAGCGACTGAAGTCATCATCTGACCGAATGAGTCTGGAGGAGAAGTATATTACCAATGCAGAGCTTGAAATATCTGAGGATCCCATTATCGTCCTTCGCGATAACCGGTTTGAATCTGTGACGTCGCGCGAACGTTCCAAATATCTGAAACATACCAAAGTGTATGAAATAGGAGTGGCGCGAAAGCTATAATTACCTTTTGGACCGCTTCAGCCTTCGGAGCCTGCGTCCTCTCTTGATTTGGATGGACTGCTTACGTACGGGGTTCAGAAACCAGTTGAAGGTACGCGAGAAACGACCGTCGTTGGGGTAAACACGTTGTGAAGTCATATTGTTTACCAGCAAAGCAACTAACAGCAGTATAATTACTCCTGCCATAACTGGATATACTACATACAGGTAACCCATTGATTTTATTTGCTCTGAACCGCTGACGGCGATAAGCGCAGTAGCTCCGCCTGGTGGATGCAGGGTTTTTGTGAACTGCATGCCCAGAATTGACAGCGAAACTGCCAGCGGTGCGGTAATCCAGATAAGGTCAGGCACCAGCTGTGCGACTGTAACTCCAACAACTGCGCTCACAACATGACCGCCGATCAGATTGCGCGGCTGCGCCAGCGGACTTTGGATCACTCCATAAATAAGCACACTGCTGGCCCCGAATGAGCCTATCAGAAAAATATTGTCCTGATCTTCCAGGATAAAACTCTGAATTATGGCAATGATACCAATTCCCAGAAAAGAACCCAAAAACGACCACAACTTCTCCTTATAGTCTATCAGGGTCTCCTTGTAAACAACGTATTTGCTGATGCGGTATGAACGTTTAAGTTGCTTTCTCACGACATGGTATCTTCCTGGTGCTCACGCTGATAAACAGTCAATGCTTCCGTGGAACCATTAAGGTTATAAATCAAGGTGCCGGCTCGTAGATCATTTTATAATATTGGTGGGCCATTCGGTCACTGTTGAATGCATCTTTCACATCTTCCATAGCCTGCCACTGGATCTCCTGCCATTTTTCCGGGTGTTCGTAGTAAGTGGGAATGATTTGGTTTTCCAGAAGTTCGTACAGTTTGTCCATATCATATCTGTCCTGTTCGTATACGCTCATCGCAGCATAATCTGCCTTGGGAACTACAAAACAATTTTCGCCATGTTTTGCGAATTCGGGAATCCAGCCGTCATCTGTGGAAAGGTTGACGGATCCGTTCATAGCAGCAGTCATGCCGCTGGTCCCGGAAGCTTCCCGCGGAACACGTGGATTATTAAGCCAAAGATCAGAACCCTGTTTCATCAGTTTGCTTAGAGCCAGTTCGTAGCCTGTAAGGACCGCCATGTTTTTGAAATACTTACTTTCTTCCACCAGTGTATTGAACATCGAAATAGCAGAATAATCCATCGGGTAGGGCTTGCCTGCCCAGATAATCTGAACCGGATAATCCGCATTGTTAAGCAGTTTTTCAAATCTTTCCCGGTCATGAAGCAGCAGGTCGGCACGTTTATATCCGGCAAATCTGCGTGCCCAGACTATGGTGAAGACTTTAGGGTCAAACAATTTTCCGCACTGGTCTGCAACGGTCTTGAAGAGTCTTTTCTTCAGATGTCTTTTTCGCAGGTCAAAAAGCCCATGATCATCATTTTTCCTGGCATCATACAGAGGTTTGTCGCACCAGTATTTAAATTCCTGAGCGTTGGTAATGGACGTAATTTCGCAGACACCCTCATATTTCCCCCACATAGCCCTGGAAACGTGACCATGAAGCTCGGACACGCCATTGGCAATCCTTGCGATACGCAGGGCGCATAAGGAATGATTAAAAAGTTCAGGATCTGTTCCGCCCTCAAGCTTTTTTACTTCCTCCTTAGACAGATTGGAAAAGTAGGACATGTCATAACACATCTGGAAGTTGTGCTTCTCATTTCCAGCTTCTTCCGGTGTGTGGGTGGTGAAGACCAGTTTTTCCCTGACCTTTTGAAGGTCACCGTTATATTTCTCAAGTAAATGAAATGCTGCGGGTAGGCCGTGAGCTTCATTAAGGTGGTATACCTCTCTTTCAAGATTCAGTTCCTCCAGCAGTCTTGCACCACCTTTACCAAGTAAAATATACTGCGCGATTTTTGTGGATTCGTTGGCATCGTACAGACGGTGACAGATGGTTTTGGAAAGATGATCGTTTTCCGGTACGTCTGTGGACAGAAAGAACATGGGTGCCGTATTAAATATTTCAGGATCCAGGTAAAAAACTTTTACCCAAACCTTTGCTGAATGAATTTCAATCTGGAACTTCAGTTCTGTATCTGTAAGATAAGTATACATTTTTCTGGTCCAGGTAGGTTGAAGCGTCTGGTCGTGATTGCGTGCCTGATCATAATAGCCAAATTTCCAAAGAATTCCTATTCCTACAACGTCCTGTTTTAGGTTGTAAACACTACGCATATGCGAGCCCGCTAGAAATCCTAATCCTCCCGAATAGATTTTAAGCGCCTGGTCAATTGCAAATTCCATGGAGAAATAGGCAGTCTTTTTAGCGTATTCACTGTTAATAGGATACGGCATTACGTAGTTCTTAAAATCCATAAGTTGGTTTTTCATCATAGTCCTGCAAATATAAATAATTATTATGCCTATCAGGGTGGTATTATTGTATTACCAGCTCTCTATTAATTTTGGCAGCAGGCCGGTATAACCGTAACGCACAAGACCAATAAATGCCAGCATGAAAACAGCTGTAATTATATAAAACAGGGAGATGAAGTAAGTTAGGAACATGGACCAAAAGGAGCGAATAATGACGAACCGCTTGCGTACACAGTCGCAAAACTGAATTAACGAAATCGTGATTAGGAGCCACGAGATTAAATAGAACCAACCTATGCTTATACCGGCTAATTGATTAAACGGAATAAAAAAAGCATATACCGCTAAAGACTGCGCGGTAAGAAAAAGCAGGATTACAAGCCATTCCGCGTAATTATATCTGTATTTTCTGAAACCCAGATAAAAACCAAGTGCAGCAGCGGGCAGCATAAGCAATACTGTTATGGCAAAATGGCCTCCCAGCCAGTTAAATATCTCCCGGAAATACTCAATAAGGCCTTGAAAGTCAACATACTTGGATGCTGCTGTGTCAGTGATTTGGGTGGTGATTCTTTCACCTTCTTCCTGGTTCTCCGTCCGGGGTTTCAACATATACTGAATAAGCGAGCACAGAGATCCAAGAATCACCACCAGCAAAAGAGGTTTAAAATGCGGTTGCCTTTTTCCGTCCAGGTAGTCGCGGAGCATATGACCTGGTCGCGTAAACAGTTGTCGCAAGGTATATAGGATTCCGCCGTCTACATGAAATATTCCATGCTGAATTTCGTGAATGAGAAAATGAAAATCAATGCGGTGTGTAGCAGTCTTTTGGCCACAGTGGTGGCAGAATTTCTGATGCAGAAGCAGATGTTGCCCACAGTTCTTGCATCTTTTGTCAGGCTGGATCATCAGTTTGTTTTTATCAAATTTATAAAAAGAGATGCAAAGAGTTGTGAAAGCTTTACGAAATATCGTATTCTGATGACTAATTTAAACATTAGAATTTCCGAACACGTTTAACAGAACGAAAACGGTTACTTGCAAGTAGTTTTAATAAAACGGTCACAGACTTCTACTGTGAAGTCGTGGAATTTGTGATAATTATCAATGCTGATTTAAATCACTTAAAACTAGGTGTTTATGAATGTGTGCTGCGTAAATTTACTGCAATAAACTGTTGCTATGGAAAGTTCAGAGAAGTATGTGGATCTAGCAGAAACCCTTGGGCAACTGAAAATCCATGCGCCACAGAGTTTCGAGGAGTTCTGTACTATGTTTTTGGGTTTTAATTTTATTGATTTTGATAATCACTTTCGTTTGTCAGGCATTATCGTGAAACAGAAAGAATTCATGTCGGTTCCTGTATTCCGTGGTAAGTTCATCGCTGAACTGCTGCTATGGGGTCCTGATACCTGCACTCCCATATATGATCACCATAAATTTGATATGAGGATAAAGGTTCTTAAAGGGCTGTTAACTGAAGTACTGTATCGTGAGAACGAAAATTTCATCGAATATGACGGGGTCTTTACTTCACTGCCAGGTCATGTTTTTCCGCAAAAGGAATATGGAATACACTCAATGATAAACGGTTCAGGCGGAAGCTCGGTCAGCCTGCATCTGTATAATACCACAGATTTCGTCGTTAGTGATTTTAGATTGTTTGATACGGCACTAAGAAAGGTCTTTAAAATGTCCGGAAATTCAGATTCCTATACATGGTATCAGGCTGATTCTTTGACTGCTGAGGTTGTTAAGACAGAACTAGAGTAGATTGCAGATGTAAAAGATAAATTGCCGGAATGATTGTTCTGTTTTTGTGATATATAGGGGGCGCATATCGGGAATAATTAGTAAATTTGCACCCACAAAGTATGAGGTCCATGAATACCAAAACAGCAGCATATCATACCTTGGGCTGCAAGCTCAATTTTGCTGAAACTTCCACCATTGCCAGGCAGCTTACGGAGGCCGGCTATTCTAAGGTGGACTTTGACGATGCGGCACAGGTGTATGTGATCAATACCTGCTCCGTTACCGAAAACGCTGACCGCGAATGTAAACTTCATGTAAAACGTGCCATGAAGGCCAATCCGGAAGGACTTGTGGTCGTGGTGGGGTGTTATGCTCAGCTTAAACCTGAAGAAATTTCATGTATTGAAGGTGTAGACCTTGTATTGGGTGCCCGGGAAAAGTTCAACATCCTGAGTTATCTGGATGATCTGCAGAAATCCGGGCAGCATGCTACTGTACACTCCTGTGAGATTGAAGAGGCAGATTTTTTTACTGGAAGCTATTCTATTGGAGACCGTACCCGTGCTTTCCTTAAAGTGCAGGATGGCTGCGATTATAAATGTACCTACTGTACAATCCCGCTGGCCCGCGGAATATCCCGTTCTGATACCATTGAAAATGTAGTGCGTCATGCTGAAGATATCTCGCGCAGAGGAATTAAAGAGATTGTTCTTACCGGTGTTAATATCGGCGATTACGGTAAAGGGGAGTTCGGCAACAAAAAACATGAACATACCTTCCTGGATCTTATTTCCGAACTGGACCGCGTAAACGGAATCGAAAGGATACGAATCTCTTCTATTGAGCCAAACCTTCTGAAGGACGAAAGTATTGCACTTGTAGCTGCCAGCCGCAGTTTTGTTCCCCATTTTCATATCCCGCTGCAGTCGGGCAGTGATGAAGTTCTGAAGAAGATGAAGCGCCGCTACCTTACCGGTCTTTATGAAGACCGTATAAACAGCATACGTACTTTGATGCCTCATGCCGCGATAGGTGTTGATGTGATTGTTGGTTTCCCCGGGGAAACTGAAGCGCATTTTATGGAAACCTATCAGTTTATTAGCAGATTACCTGTGAGTTATCTCCATGTCTTTACGTACTCCGAAAGAGAGAATACCGAAGCTGCGGCCATGGAAGGCATAGTGCCGGTTGCAGAGCGTAAAAGGAGGAATAAAATGCTCAGAATACTTTCGGAGAAAAAGAAAATGGCCTTTTATGAAAACCAGCTTGGGAATTCATTTCCTGTGCTGTGGGAGCATGATGTAAAAGCTGGGATGATGTTCGGCTTTACCGAAAATTATATCCGTGTAAAAAAACCGTTTGACGAAAGTTCTGTGAACCAAATTGAGACTGTAAAACTGTTCAGAACCGAACAGGATGGAACAGTTACAGTCATTCCGACATTCGAAAATTTTCTGGTCAGCGTTTAAAATTAAATTATTTACTTTTATTCCGCTGGACTATACCAGCGGACTTTTGTTATATGCATAAATCAATAATAATTAATAATTAATCAGTTTACTAACCAATACCATTATATTTTTTACCATGAGAGATAAGTTTTTAGTCTGGGGCGCAATACTTGTAGTAGGAACACTGGTCGTGTCGCTGCTGATCCGTGCACATTACTGGATTCCCATCCTGCTGCTGTGTTTTTATTTACTGGGACTGTATAACATTACCCAATCTAAGCATGCCATCTTACGAAACTTCCCGGTTTTGGGATATTTCCGTTATTTCTTCGAAGGTATTTCACCGGAAATGCAGCAGTATTTTATCGAAAGGGAAACCGACGGCAAGCCTTTTCCCCGAAATGAGCGTTCCGCTGCCTACAGAAGGGCCAAGAATCTAGGCGATACGGTAGCCTTCGGTACACAGTTGGACATTAACCACAGGAAATATGAAGGTATTAAACATTCCATCTACGCAAAGTCGCCTAAAGAGGAACTTCCGCGTGTCCTGGTGGGCAATGAACAATGTGCAAAACCTTACAGTGCTTCACTTTTCAATATCTCTGCAATGAGTTTTGGCTCCCTTAGTGACCGTGCGCAGCTATCACTGAATAAAGGAGCAAAAAAGGGTAATTTTTACCACAATACCGGCGAGGGTGGAATATCAACTTATCACCTGGAAGGTGGCGATCTTTGCTGGCAAATCGGTACCGGATATTTTGGATGTCGCGACGAGCACGGCAAATTCTCACCGGAACTCTTCGCTCAGAAGGCCAGTATCGAAAATGTGAAGATGATTGAAATTAAACTTTCACAGGGCGCCAAACCAGGACATGGTGGTGTCTTGCCTGGAGTTAAAAATACACCTGAGATTGCAAAAATCAGACACGTCATGCCTGGTATGACTATTATTTCGCCACCAGGGCATTCTTCATTTTCAGATGCTGCAGGATTGTTAAGATTTGTACATCAGCTGCGGGAACTCTCGGGAGGAAAACCTGTGGGTTTCAAACTCTGTATCGGTGATACGAAGGAGTTTGAAGATATCTGTGTACAAATGAACGTTTTGAAAATATATCCCGATTTTATTACCGTTGACGGAGCCGAAGGTGGAACCGGTGCTGCACCGCCAGAGTTTTCGGATGGTGTAGGGATGCCTTTGGAACCTGCATTGATTTTCGTAAATTCAACACTTACCAATTACAACCTTAGAGACAAACTGAGAGTTATTGCCAGTGGTAAAGTGCTCACCAGCCTCGATATTCTGCGTGCGGTGGCTATGGGTGCCGATATCTGTAACAATGCCCGTGGATTTATGTTTGCACTTGGTTGCATTCAAGCCTTAAGATGTAATACCAATGCATGTCCTACCGGTGTGGCCACGCAGGATAAAATGCTGATTAAGGGTCTTGATGTTACAGATAAATCTGAACGTGTCTATCACTTCCATAAGAACACCTTAAGAACCTGTAATGAGCTTATTGCAGCTGCAGGGCGCGAGACTTACGAGGAAGTGGATGCCAGCATGTTTATGCGTGGAGATGAGTTTGAACATCTGTCCGATGTTTACTTCCCGGATATCCTGGGAAATGTGAAAAACAGACGTAACTAAAAGAAGAAGGAGGTTCAATTTGAACCTCCTTCTTTTTATCTTTATTAACCCGATGCTTATGGGCGGGGCGTTGTTTTATACACCTGAAAATTGAATATTACGCTTCTGTTTCGCATAGAATAACCTGCATGGCTGTAGTGAGGATCTCTCGCAAATGCCGCGCGGGACGGAACAATGATCACGCCCTGTAGGTTATAACCGCTGTCATCACTAAGGTCGAAAGCTCTGAAATTCTGCAGCGCTTCACGGAATCCTTCAATCTCATAAAAACTTCTCTGTTTGGCCACATCAGCCGTAGCTGCATCCAGCACGGATTGTTTTACATAGTAATAGGAAGGATCTACTTCAGGAACACCTGCGCCGTCTATCGAGCTTTTGAAGGCAAACGGTGCGATGAACGCTACATTGCCGTCTGTATTCGCAGCTACATATGAGTTAGCGCGTGACATCAGTCTTATGATATCTGTAGAACCGATTGCCGTTCCCGGATCCGGTTGTGCGCCCTGACGCACGATGTAGATGACACCGGAAGGAAGAGTTACAGGACTCATCTCACTCAGTTTGGTATAATTGTCGTCCGCAGGATCAGTTTCACTAAAGGCCCGGATACTGCCCAGCGCATCAAGATAGTGTGCGGTCAAAAATTTCTGAATGGCCTGATCGTCATAAGAGTTCTGAACCTGCACTGTTTCCGGTTCTGTGTAAGTATCCGTTGGATCGTCTTCTTCCTTCCTGCACGAAGTAAGGGCAAAAAGGGCGACAGTGCTATATAGCAGAATTTTTTTCATTTTAAATTATTGGTTAAATTGCTGAAAATTATTTGACACAAAAGTATAAAAAATTATGAGAATTGATAAGTTTTTGTGGAGTGTGCGGTTTTATAAGACCCGCAGCATTGCGGCAGACGAAATAAAGAAGAACAGGGTTTTCATTGGAGAAAACACTGTAAAATCTTCTAAAGAGGTGAAGGAGGGAGATGTAATCAAGATCCGTAAAAACCAGATCAACTATAAAATCAAGATTCTGCAGGTACCCAAAAGCCGTTTAGGTGCCAAGCTTGTTCCCCTGCATATCGTTGATCAGACAGACAAACAGGAATATGAACTGCTGAAACTGCGCCGTGACGAGCAGAATTACTACCGTTTGAAGGGAGAGGGTAGGCCTACAAAGAAAGACCGCCGGAGTATAGATGAGTTTACCGATGATGATAATGATGTGACTGAAGATACAGAATGGGGTGATTTCTTCAGCGGTCTGGAGGAGGAAGAAGAGGACTAGAAAACCAGCGAGGTAATTTCTTCAGCAATCTGGTCCGGAGACTTGCCCGCACAGTTTATAGTATACCGTGCCTGGCTGTAACAGGGATTGCGTTCGAACAAATGTTTAGCTATAAACTCCTGAAGTTCCTCATCGGGAACTTTCGCAATAAGCGGTCTTTTTATCTTGTGCCTGCGCAGTCTGTCTGTAAGAACCGGTACGGGCGTCATCAGGAAAAAAGTGAGTGACCGGTGATTCAGAGCTTCCATATTGTTGTAGTAGCATGGTGTACCACCCCCCAGGCTCAAAATGGCATTGTTTTTAGCCGCAAGCAATTCCTCCAGTACTTCTCTTTCCTGTTTGCGGAAGTAGATTTCACCTTTTTTTTCAAAGATATCACTGACGGGCATCCTGTTTTTTTTAGAAATCTCGCCATCGAGATCCACATACTCAAAATCCAGTTTTTCACTTAATAATTTGGATACGTGAGTTTTACCGCAACCCATGTATCCAAGCAGACTGATGATCATAGTTTTAATTTGTACAAAGTTGTAAATTTATTTTGAGAGTTTAAAAAAAATCATATCTTTGCACCACTTTTTAGAACAGGATATCTGGGATGAAAATGACCGACTTGGTAGCTCAGCTGGTAGAGCAATACACTTTTAATGTATGGGTCCTGGGTTCGAACCCCAGCCAAGTCACAAACAAGAATTCCTGCAGCAATGACGGATTTTTTGCCTGTGTGGTGAAATTGGTAGACACGCCATCTTGAGGGGGTGGTTTCCTATGGATGTGCTGGTTCGAGTCCAGTCGCAGGCACACAAGAAATGACGGTAAACCGTTTCAATCACAGACCGACCTGGTAGCTCAGCTGGTAGAGCAATACACTTTTAATGTATGGGTCCTGGGTTCGAGCCCCAGCCAGGTCACAGATTTGCTGCAAAGTAAATTTTTTTCATATTAATATTTTGTGATTTGGTGTTCAAAAGCCTTCCTTACGGGAGGCTTTTGATATTTCAGGATGTTTCTAATCCAGATGCAGGTTATCTATAAGACGTACGTTTCCTACAAATACCACCAGGAATGCCCGGTAGGACCGGTCTTTATAAAAGAAATCCGTTTCCTTCAGCGTCTCTTCATCGGCAATTATAAAATATTCCATAACCATTCCCGGCGTGCTGTTGAAGATTTCAGTGACGCGGTTGTTAATTTCCGGAACGCTGACCACGCGGAACCAGTCATTCACTTTCAGCAGGGTTTCGTACAGAACTGTAGCTGCCTCACGCTGTTCCGGTGTCAGTCTGGAGTTGCGGGAACTCCTGGCAAGTCCATTTTCCAGTCTCTGGGTTGGTATTCCCTTTACAGTAACCGGCAAATTTTTCTGCTTAACCAGGTTTTTCACTATTGCCAGCTGCTGATAATCCTTCTCGCCAAAATAAGCATTGTCCGGCTGCACCTGCCGCAACAGTTCTTCCACTACAGTGCCCACGCCGTCGAAATGTCCGGGACGGGAGGCTCCTTCCATCTGGTCTTCCAAACCGTCAAAAGAATAATGTTTACTTTTAATTCCCTCAGGGTAGATATCCACTGCTTCCGGCAGGTAAACTGCATGAACGACTCCTGAGTCCTGAAGTTTTTCAAGATCTGCTTCAATAGTGCGTGGGTACTTAGTAAGATCCTCAGGGTTATTAAACTGGGTGGGATTTACAAATATAGAGGATATTATCAGGTCATTTTCTGCTGAAGCTGATTCATAAAGCGCAATATGTCCTTCATGCAGCGCCCCCATTGTAGGCGCAAATCCTATCACTTTTCCCATCTCTCTGTTACGCTCTACAAAAGCTACAAGTGCTGCTTTATTCCTGAATATCTCCATAGTATTTTAGTGTGGAGGTAAATTTATAAAATAATTGGAAAATTTCGGAAGTCTGCCCTGCTAATTTGAATCTGCCTTAAATATAAGGCCAGAACTGTATTAATATGTGTTAATAAAAATGTTTTAACTCAGAAATTTGTAAATTTGCAGAATAACGTGTTTTGAAATTACTCAAAGCTCATACGAAAAGAAATTATGCCCAATCAGAAAATTTTGTACATTACTACCGAAATGTCTCCATATCAGGAAGATAGCAGTATAGCGGCTATGGCCAGCAAAATGGCGCTTAAGATGCATGGTGCCGGAAACGATGTACGGGTATTTATGCCCAGATTTGGAATCATCAGCGAAAGAAAGTTTCAGCTTCATGAAGTTATCCGGCTGTCCGGTATGAACATCATTATAAATGATTTGGACCAGCCACTCATCATTAAAGTAGCCTCTCTGCCAGGCGAAAGACTGCAGGTGTATTTCATTGACAATGAAGAATACTTTAAAAGAAAGACATTCTATAAAGATGATGAAGGACAGAATTACGAAGATAACGGTGAAAGAGCGATCTTCTTTGCACGGGGAGTAATTGAGACCATCAAAAAGCTTAACTGGGTTCCGGATGTGATCCACCTGAACGGATGGATGTCTTCCATGATTCCAATCTATCTGAAAACCTACTACAGGAACGACAACTATTTTAAAGATACCAAAATGGTAATGTCCCTTTATAATGAGGAGAATTTACCTCTTGAAAAGGATTTTGCTGAAAAACTGAAATTCGACAGTATTACAGACTTTGATAAAGCTGAATCGCCTGCTTTCAGAGATGTGGTAGTGGAAAGCCTCAAGTATGTGGACGTGGTTATAAAAGGAGATGAGTTTCTGGACGCCGACCTAAACCAGGCCTTTACTGATACAAAAACACAAAAATCTGAATATCTGGATTCGCAGTCTATTGAAAATATATATTAAACCTGAATTTGATGATAAGTACTATTAAGAACATTACAAAAATCGCTTCTGTAATTGCATTCGGAAGTGTTTTTTTATATAGCTGTGAACCCGAAGCTGATAACCTGGGCGAGCAACTCTTTTCCGGAGCTCAGCTTAATGAGGAGAGCTTTGATATTATTGCCTATAACCTAAATAACAACGACACCATCCGCACGGATGCTTCAGAGCTTAGCCTGGCTCCGCTCGGTGCTTTTTCGGAATCGGCATTTGGTATGCAGAAGGCCGCATATGTCTCGCAGGTAAGACCAATGGAGTATGATCCGGTTTTTGGCGATAATGCTGTGGTAGATTCTGCGGTACTTGTTATCAAACCACTTTATGTCCCGGATTCAGCTACTGTGACTACGGATGATAATTTCCTTTATTCAGAACAGAACATACCGGCAAAGAAAGTGGTCACGTCCTACCCTGTAGTGAAATATGGGAAACATAACCGAGATTTAACGCTTCGTGTTCATGAAGTTACTGATTTCCTAGGCGGTGCCGGCCAGATCAGTTTTTCTGACCGTACGGTTGCCTACGGAACCGAACTTGGCTCAAGGGTGTTTAAAGGTAATGTCAGCTCGTCTGTAATTACCAAAGATTCCGACAATACTAACCTGTGGACAAATGATATAAGCCTCAGGATTCCTATGAGTGCTTCCTTTTTCCAGCAGAAAATTGTGGATATGGAAGGTTCGGCAGAACTGAAAGATGCGGCAAGTTTTATCAGACATTTTCGCGGCGTAAGAATTTCAGTTGATGAAAATGATGGCTACATCTTCAGGTTTACACCTACTAATGCTGAAATCATACTTTATTATAAATATGACAAAGTTGAAAACGGAACAACTACGCGTCCGCAGTTGATGAAGAAATTTACATTGGGAGATCCAAATGTACGTTTCGGTCAGTATACCTACAACAGAACCGATGCGCCGATAAGTGCTGCTCTTGCAACCACAAATCCTGTTTCAGGAGACGCCAGACTGTTTGTTCAGGGTATGGGCGGTCCCGGTTTTGGGTTCAGAATTCCTGATGCTGAAATTGCTGCTCTAAAAGAAAAATTCAGCCAGGACAAAATTGGAATTATGGGCGCCAAAATCCGTGTGTACACAGACGAAACCGTTTGGAACAATAATTACGAGAAACCTACAGCATTTGTGTTCCTGCAAAAAGACGCTACAGGCTTCCTGCCGGAAGTCAGTGCACTTACTGCAGCACCAAATTTCAGTCTGGTAAATGCATTTGACCTGAAAAAGAATCCCGCTTATTACGAATTCACTGTAACCAAATCACTGAAGGATATCGTAGAAGCTGAAGCTGCAAATAAAGATTTTGTTGTTAATGCAGGAGCATTTAAATCCAATGAAGCTAACCAACTGATGGGTTACAAAGCCGATACCAGGTCTTTTGTACCGAACAGAGTAGTATTGGTAGGTACAGATGCAAGCCGTGCCAACAGAATCCAGCTCAAAGTAATTTACGGAACCAAATAATAAAAAAAAACTAATAACTATGTGTGGAATTGTAGGATATACAGGATTTCAGGATGCTTATTCTGTAGTGATCAACGGTTTGCGTAGACTCGAATACAGAGGATACGACAGCGCTGGAATCGTACTGGACGGAGATTCATCTTTTAAATTGGCCAAGACCAAAGGTAAGGTAGATGATCTGGTGGCTGTCTCTGAAAACCTGAAAGGTACAGCAACGATCGGCATGGGGCATACCCGTTGGGCTACACATGGTGTGCCCAGTGACCGGAACAGTCATCCCCATTTGTCCAATAACGGAAAAATTGCACTTGTTCATAACGGAATCATAGAAAACTATGATACCATTAAGACCATGCTTACCGAAAAAGGCTTTGTTTTTCATTCGGAAACCGATACTGAAGTGCTTGTAAACCTTATCCAGTATTTTATGGATGTGGATGCCGCTATAGATTTCCCTACTGCAGTGCGTTATGCCCTGAATGAGGTATATGGAGCCTACGCTATTACAGTTATGCACGATGATTTCCCCGGAGTGCTTGTTGTAGGCCGTCTCGGTTCTCCACTTGCCATCGGTCTTGGCGACAAGGAATACTTTATTGCCTCTGATGCATCACCTTTTGTGGAGTTTACTAAAGACGCCATTTATCTGGAGGAGGGTCATATGGCCATCATATCTTTGGAGAATGGTGTAGATATCAGATCAATAACTGATAATGTTAAAGTTGTACCTGCAATCCAGGAGTTGAAGTTAAGTCTTGAACAGATTGAAAAGGGCGGTTATGAGCATTTTATGCTGAAGGAAATTTTTGAGCAGCCGAAGTCTGTACACGATACAATGCGGGGCAGGCTTTTGGTGGAAGAAGGCATTATAAAAATGGCCGGTATTTTTGATCATCTTGAAAGGTTCAACAACGCGGGCAGGATCATCATTATAGCATGTGGTACCTCGTGGCATGCAGGTCTTATAGGTGAGTATCTTATTGAAGAGTTTGCCAGAGTGAATGTGGAAGTTGAATACGCTTCTGAGTTCAGATACCGAAATCCTATCATCACTGAGAAGGATGTCGTGATAGCCATCTCGCAGTCCGGCGAAACTGCTGATACAATGGCAGCACTTAAACTTGCGAAAGAGAAAGGAGCTTTTATCTATGGAATCTGTAACGTAGTGGATTCTTCTATCGCCCGTATAACAGATGCCGGTTCCTATACACACGCGGGACCAGAGATCGGGGTAGCATCTACCAAGGCATTTACAGCACAGCTTACAGTGTTATCCCTAATTGCTCTGAAACTGGGCAAACACAACGGTGCACTGAGCAACTCCGAGTTCATGAGCCTTATTACGGAACTGGACCTGCTGCCTAAGAAAATTGAGGAAGCCCTTCAAAGCACTCACGATATCACTAAAGAAATTGCAAAAGATTTTGTAGAAACTCAAAACTTCCTTTATCTTGGTCGTGGATATAATTTCCCATCCGCATTGGAAGGTGCTCTTAAACTGAAGGAGATCTCCTATATTCATGCAGAAGGTTATCCGGCAGCAGAAATGAAGCACGGACCAATTGCTCTTATTGACGAGAATATGCCAATCGTAATCATCGCTCCCAAGAAGGGTCATTATGACAAACTTGTGAGTAATGTGCAGGAAATTAAGGCACGTAAAGGAAAAGTAATTGCTGTTGTTAATAAAGGAGACCAGCAGGTAAGTGCGATGGCCGATTACGTGATCGAAATTCCTGAAACATCTGAATGTTTCTCTCCAATCATAGCAGCAATCCCGTTACAGTTGCTGGCATATTATATCGCAGTTTACAGGGGAGCTAATGTGGATCAGCCCAGAAACCTGGCGAAATCAGTAACAGTTGAATAAAAACAGGGCAAACAAAATATTCTAAGATTTTTTTCGTTTTTCAAAAAAAATCTTAAAAGTTTCTTAAAAAAATTATATATTTACGGCTTAATTATAAAAATTAACATGAAAAGGATATTTCTTTTATTATTATCAGCGTCAGCAGTATCTGCAACGGTATCTTGTTCAGGCGGAGGAAGCTCTGCGGGTAAACCAGGAACAAAAGGAGAATTGATACCAAAGGAAAGATCAAGAAGTTTTGTTGCACAAAGACCATACGGAATGGTATCCATTCCTTCAGGTTCATTTGTTGTAGGTCTTGCAGATCAGGATATGACCAATCAACCTGAAAAAGCACAATTAAGAACAGTTACAGTTTCTTCATTCTTTATGGATGAAGCCGAGACAACCAATGCGGAATACCGCGTATTCATTAATTATGTACGTGATTCCATAGCGAGATCCCTTTTGGCGGAAGCTGCGGGTGAAGGCGGTGATGGAAGCGGAAGAGGGGAAAGCATCGGCGATTATGCATATCAGGCTTACCAGGAAGATGAAGAAATGACGCCTTACCAGGAATGGCAGGAATCTCAGGGTGGCAGGGATGAATCCGGCTACGATGCCAATAAAAAGCTGGACTGGAGTATTCCTTTGCACTGGAGCACAGCAAAATATCCTGATGTAGAATACGCAGAAGTGTTGGAATCAATGTATTTGCCTGCTTCTCAAAGAGTTGGTAACCAGAGAGTGATTGATGCTTCCAAATTAAGATATTCTTATGTATGGGAAGATCACAATACCGCAATTGCCGAGAATGCAAGAGGAGCAAATTTCCTTAAGAGAGAAAGTCTTGCAATTTACCCTGATACAACGGTATGGGTTAGAGATTTTCACTACTCTTATAACGAACCATTATTTGAACAGTATTTCTGGCACAACTCCTATAAAGATTACCCAATCGTAGGCGTTACCTGGGATCAGGCAAGAGCATACTGCGATTTCCGTTCCAAACTGAAGACTGATTATAATGAAAGCCTGAAGAGAAAAAAGCAGAGACCAATGAAATTCCGTTTGCCAACTGAGCAGGAATGGGAATATGCTGCAAGAGGTGGACTGGAAAATGCGCCATTCCCATGGGGCGGACCTTATCTGATGGACGACAGAGCCTGTTATTTGGCAAACTTCAAGCCAAAAAGAGGTAGCTATATTGAAGATGAGAAATTAGGAACATACACTTACACAGCACCGGTAAAGAAATTCAGAAAGAACGGTTACGGTCTGTTTGATATGTCTGGAAACGTTTCCGAATGGACAGTATCAGACTTTAACAATTCATCTTACGGATTCTCAAATACACTTAACCCAACAACCAAAGGTACTGCAGATACAAGAAAGTCAGTACGTGGTGGATCCTGGAAAGATATAGGCGCAATGCTTATGGTTGGAGCCAGAGATTGGGAAAGAAAAGATTCAGCAAGAAGCTATATCGGTTTCAGAACTGTTCAGGATATTCCGGAATCTGCTGTAAAGCCAAAAAGAAGAACAAACTAATAACTAATTGATTTCTAATATTAAAAAAGTAAAATAATGATCGGAAGAGTTTTCGGAACAAAGGACGGTATATATAACTTTGTCTATTCATTTGGTGCTGCTATCGTAATTTTAGGAGCGTGGCTTAAGATTACACACCTTAGCTTCGGACCTATTACAGGAAACGTTGCATTGACCATCGGTCTTGTAACAGAAGCTATCATCTTCGTAATTTTCGCCTTCGACCCTCCTAAGTCTGAGGAAAGCTATGCCTGGGAAAATGTATATCCGGAGTTATTGGATAAGCATGCGAAGCCAAACCCACTGCACGCTAATGTTTCTTCAGGAAGCAAGCAGCAGATGATGCTGGATATGGAGAACTCTCTGAGCAGCAAACTGGATAAGATGCTGGAAGATGCGAGACTGGATGTTGGACTTTTTGAAAGGCTGAGAACAGGTATCGATAAATTTTCAAACTCTGTAGACCAGATTAACCAAACGGTTGACGTTTCTGCATCTACGCACAAGTATAACGAGCAGCTTAACAGAGCAGCTTCGCATATGGAAAGTATGAACCAGCTTTACGCTATGCAGTTAGAGCAGGGACAGAAGCAGTCTGAATTCAACAGAAGATATGTAGCTGACCTTGAAAAATCAGCTGAGCATTCTGCTAAGTTTAACGAAGAACTACACGGTCTAACTTCTAATCTGAACAACCTTAATAGAGTTTACGGAGGTATGCTTACTGCGATGAAGTCCTAATTTCCGGTACATTTTAACTTATATATAAAAAAAGAAAGAGAAAATGGCACAAGGAAAACAGACTCCACGTCAGAAAATGATTAACCTGATGTATTTAGTGTTCATCGCGATGATGGCGTTAAATATTGATGCGGAAATCATCAGATCTTATTATGAGTCCACACAGTCGCTGAAGGATACGCGAATGCTTACAGAAAATAAGAATACTGAAATATTCGAAGTTACTCTGGCGGCCAAAGCTGCTACCGTTCCGGATACTTATGCACAGCCCTGGGAACAGTACAAGGTGCTGAAAGGTAAGATTGATGATCTGGTAGCTCATGTAGACCAGGTGAAAGATAAAGTAAAGAAGGACTCCGAGTTTTTCGAAATCAATCCTGAAACGAACCAGCCGGTTGATATCAGTGAGAACTTTACTGCTTTAAATAATAATACAGCTACAACTCAGTATTTCTTTAATGACGGTGACGAAACCGTACCGTCCAAGAACGCTGAAATTCTGAAGCAGAAGATGACTGATGTCCGTAATTATATTACTCAGACATTCGGGAATAACGCTAATATGAAATCATTAGTAGACCGTGCTGACAAATCGTTAAGAACGGAGTATCCAAAAGAAAATAAGCTTGATGATAAAAACTGGTTGCAGTCTAAGTTTTATAACCAGCCGCTTATCGCTGCTATCTCCAACCTGGAAATTATTCAGAATGACGCACGTAACGTTCAGTCGGACGCTTTAGCACTGATGCTTCAGGAGAAGGTAGATGCAAGTATTAAGTTTAATCAGTACGATGCAATTGTTAAAGCGCCTACTGATGTTGTTCAGGGTACTAAAGCAGAAGCTACGGTTTATTTGGCATCTTATTCCAACAGTGATAAAATCCGTATTTCCGGAGTTAGCAGAACTGAAAACGGAAAAGGAATCGTTGGTCTTAACACCGGTGGTCTTGGTGAAAGAAAAATTGGCGGAACAATTACAGTACAGATGGCGAACGGTGAACCGGTATCAATACCTTATACCCACACCTATAATGTAATCGCAGGTCAGAAAGAAGTTCAGTTTGAAACAGGGGCTACAGTTTCTGCGGATAAGATGAATGTACTTTACCGCGGACTTGAGAATCCGATTTCAGGAGCTATCCTGGGTGTGGACAATTCCAGACTTTCACTTTCTGCACCTGGTGCTAATGTGAAAAGTGCAGGAGCAGGAAAGTGGATCGTAACCCCTACTTCGGGAACTACAATCAAACTTACTGTATCAGGCACGGGTCCAAGAGGTACACAGTCCAAGAGTTTTGACTTCCGTGTGAAAGGCGTTCCAAATGCTCAGGGACAGATCAGAGACAAGAATGTAGTAAGTATGCCTGCAACTTCAATCAGCAAGCAGTTGGTTACAGCTACAATTCCAGACTTTGATTTCCCGGTTACATTTACTGTAACAGGATTTAAGTTCAAGATTGCCGGACGTGCCGCAACGTATATTACAGGAAACAGTCTTCAGTCTGTAGACGGTATGGTTAAGTCACTGCGCTCCGGAGATGCGGCCTGGATATTCGATATCGAAGCTACGGCCAGCGGATTGGGTAACCAAAGGTTGAAGAATATCACACCTGTAGTAATCAATGTTCAGTAAAATTTTTAAATTGTATTAAATTCATTAACATGAAAAAATATATTAGCAGTTTATTAGTAGTAGTTTCAGGGTTTGCATTTGCCCAGACTATTCTTAATGCTAAATCGCCGGAGGAGTTCAGAAAACTCCGGGACGATAATATGCGCATAGTAGGAGACAGTATTGTTTCCGCTGAAATAACCCCGCTATCCTACGGTTATGTAGATGAAAAGGATATTTTGAAAAGTGTATATGTGTGGGAAATTATAGACCTAAACGACAAAGTCAATCAGCCATTTTACTATAATACAGAAATTGGATTCAGCAACCAGACTAAGTCTATGTATCAGGTGTTGCTAGATGCAGCTTTGTCCGGTCAGATTTCAGAAGTTTACGAAGAAGAAGATTTTCTGACTAAACTTTCTCCGGAAGGAATCCTGAAAAGACTGGAATCTACCAGGGTAGATGACGCGCTTATTGACATCTATAACTCAGGCAGAACTCCTACTCAGGAAGAAATCGAGAGATATACCGACAGGATCCGTACTACATCTGATAAAGTACAGCTTCTGAAGGTGATGGGCATGTGGTTCATTGACAAAAGAGACAGCCAAATGAAGTACAGACCATTGGGAATTGCAGCCATGGGTCCCGATCCTGCGACTGCCGGACAATTAGGTCCAGACGGACAGCCAATTGGTGGTGATGATGCTTATATAGACCTGTTCTGGATTTACTATCCTGATGCAAGAAAAGTGCTGGCCAACAATATGGTGTACAATAAGAAAAATACCGCTGCAGACCTGAGTTTTGATGACCTGATGAATGCAAGAAGATTTTCGGCAGTTATTTACAAGTCATCAAGTGGTCTGGGTGAAGGTACCATTAAGGATTATATTCCGAGAAATGCTGAAGAGCAAATTGAAGAAAGTAACCGTATTAAAGGTCAGATCCTTGCCATGGAGAACGAAATGTGGCATTATTAAAATAGAACTTTCAAATCTATATAAACCTGAGTATCTTTACTCAGGTTTTTTTTATGCAGAAAGTTGATTATATTATTGTAGGAGGTGGCTATGCAGGAATTTTCTTTGCTCACCAGTTGCTTACAGCCGGAAAGAGTTTCAAATTATTTGCTGGAGGTGCTCAGGGAGCTTCACATGTTTCGGCGGGTGTAGTAAATCCTGTTGTACTTAAGAAGTTTACTACATTTTGGCTCGCTCAGGAACAGATTAACTGTTTAAAGATGACGATCACAGAAATGGAGAGTTATACAGGCAAGCAGTTTCATATTGACGAACCTGTGTGCCGGATATTCCATGATGACAATGAAAAGAAGCTGTGGGAGAAAAAACAGGCGACCGATGCGCTCAGTCCGTTTTTATCACTGGAATTCACAAAACTGGACGTCGTAAATAATGAGTATGGTATTGGGACTGTACTGCAGTCGGGTAGGTTGGACGTACAGTCATTCTTCAGTTCGCTGTCCGAATTCCTGAATGAGAACGGTAACCTTAAGCATGAAATATTTGATTATAAATTACTGGATGCAGGTTCATCAGTTTACATGAACTTAGAGTACAGTAAGATTATTTTTTGCGAAGGAATGGGTGTCCTTAAAAATCCATTCTTCTGTCAACTACCGGTTCAGGCTAATAAAGGACATCATTTAAAGGTGAAACTCAGTTCTGAACTTAATATTTCGGCAACCTTAAAGAAGAAACACTTCCTTTTTTCTCTTCGTGACGGGAACTATTATTATGGTGGAACCTATGACAGGCACCAGCTGGATGAGGGTATTAACCCATCAGCGGTTGAGGAGTTGGAATCAGGGTTGAAGCAAATGTATCCTCATGAATACTTAACGACAGAAATCAATTACGGTTTCCGGCCAACAGTGGGCGACAGACGTCCGATTCTAGGCGCGCATGAAACATATAAAAATATGTACGTCTTCAATGGATTGGGAGCCCGCGGTATCCTTAACGGAAGTTATTTTGCCAAAGTCCTCTTCCAGCATACAGAATCCGGGAGTCCATTACCTGCTGAAGTGGATTTAAAAAGATTTACCGTGAGATAATTTTGTTTATAACCAAAATAATCCTATTTTTGCCCACCATTAAGAGAGGTGTCCGAGTGGTTGAAGGAGCTAGCCTGGAAAGCTAGTATACGGGTAACTGTATCGAGGGTTCGAATCCCTTCCTCTCTGCAATTTCAAACAGCCTGCCGGTTTATTCCAGCAGGCTGTTCATTTATAGGTCATCTCTGCTTTGCGTAGAGAATACTAAAACTGCCGGCACCAAAGGTGCCGGCAGCAGATTTTTGAAAATATAAATATCGGTATTACAGTCTGGCTTCCGTGTCGTCGTTATACCAACGGTCGTAAGTGGTGCGCGCATCCTCTTCATTTCTAGGCTTATAACCCATATAGATACCGCCATCCTTAATATCAGATTCATAACGTGCGGCTTCATCCTCAGGAACACCAGCGCCTGTTAGAGCTCCTACAAGACCACCGGTTGCTGCACCAGCACCTGCGCCTGCAAGACCTGCAGCCAACGGACCTGCTACTACCAGTCCCAGACCGGGAAGGAGGACATTAGAACCGATTGCAGCAACTGCGCCAACTACCGCACCAATTCCGCCACCAATCAGTGAGCCTGTTCCTGCGTTGTCCGCAACTTTGTCGCCAAGTGCCGTATCATGGTCAGAGTTGGTAAAGTATGTATCACGCGTTTTATCAGACATCAGCACATTTACATCATCTTTGCTGTATCCTCTTCCATGAAGATCCTCATATGCTCTGTCGGCTTCTTCTCTTGTTCTGAATACTCTGGATACATAATCGTTTCTGAATTCTGGTCTGAAAGGTTGATTTTCCATAATAGTAAAATTTTAAATGTTAATATTTGTTTTGTGCTTCCTAAAATTCAATTACGATGCCACAAATAATGTCATTAACATTGTTTAACACTACGGAAATTGCTGTTGAGGACCTTTTAATGGGGGATTTGCAGAAAATACCGCCTGTATTTTAATTTTAATATTGCCTGGAAATATTATCCAAACATCAGGTTGTCAATGCTATATATTTCGGGACTTATCTGTTAATCATATTGCTGAATTCTCCTCTAAGATTAAGGGCGAAGTTTTCAGCAAAGGTCCCGGAGTAGTTTGGATTATCCAGCAGATGCATGGCTTTCGTAATTGCGCTTTCTGCTGTCATATCATGTCCGCTGATGGCACCGATTCTTTTAAAGATATTACTGTTTTCGTATTTGCCAAAACTGATTCCTCCGGAAATGCATTGGGTTACCACCACAATTTCAGTCCCGTTATCGCGGATTTTACGTAGTGTACGTTCCGTTTTGGCACTGCTGAAAATAGTTCCGCTCCCAAACACCTGCAATATTAAAACTTTCATTTTTGGTATTTCAGTGAAGTAGTCCAGGGTCATCCCGGGGAATATTCTCCAAAACAAAACCTGTCGCGATATATGCATGTCCGCAGTAAACGGTATGTCTGCCGGGCTGCGGTATAAAAAATCTTTCTCAACTTTTAGATGTACTCCCGACTGACCTAACGTAGGGTAGTTAGGACTCTGGTAGGCATCAAAATACTCAGCTGAATATTTAAGCGTCCTGTTACCGCGCAACAGTTTGTATTCAAAGTAAATGGCAACTTCCTGGATTACTGCTTCTTCGTTCTCATACAGGCTGGCATAGTAAAGGCCTGTTAACAGATTTTCCTTTGCATCAGTTCGCAGGTCACCAATCGGAAGTTGCGAGCCCGTAAGGATAACCGGTTTCCGCAGTCCTTTGAGCATAAAACTTAATGCCGAAGCGGTATAGGACATTGTATCGGTTCCATGCAGAATTAGGAATCCGTCATAAAACTCATAATTTTCCTCAATATAATGCGCAACTTCTTTCCATTCTTCGGGTCCAACATCGGAGGAGTCAATCGGTGTTTCAAAAGCCTTAACTGATACCTCGCATTCGATGAGGCTCATTTCTGGAATTTTGCTGAATATATTGGAGAAGTTAAAGGGAACCAATGCACCGGTTTCGTAATTTTTTTCCATTCCGATGGTGCCACCGGTATATATAAGGAGTACTCTGCGTTTCATACTGTAAATTTACGGTAAATCAGCATAATTGAAAATTATTGAGCTAGCTGTTCATAACATCAGCATTTTTACTTTAGGTTCAGGGTAAAAGTGGATTATTCCTTCTTTTGGTACCATTCTTGACCAGCAGTCCGCAAAGATTATAGATATGAAGGGAATGTTGCGGAAGCATGGATATACCGCATTAGCGGGTTTCTTAATGATAAATCTAATACACTGTACGAAGAATGAACCTACTGCCGAAAGTAGAGCCGGTATGGATCAGGTACTGGAAGAGCAGAAAAAACAGCAAACAGAAGATTCGCTTCGCCATGAAGCAGAGAAAGTGAAATATAGTTTTTTTATTTTTCCAAAAAACAAGAAGGATTCTGCCATGGCGGCTTTCAGGGAGAAATTCACCGATAAGGAACAGTATACGATATTAGCACTAAACCGTCTGGACAAAAAAAACAGCTGGAGGGCAGATTCTCTTATCGTACCGGACAAACTTGCTGTAGATTTCCTGCAGTATTCACCATTTCCAAAATCTCTTGATTCTCTTCAGCACGTGGACAAAATGGTTTTCTTTTCTTATGCGATACACGCTTATGCGCTTTATGAGAATGGGACTCTTATAAAATGGGGTCCCAGCAGTATGGGAAAAAAAGCCACACCAACAAAAACGGGACTTATGTTTGCCAACTGGAAAAAGGAGGAAGCGATTTCAACTTCAAATTCAGAATGGATTTTACGCTGGAATTTTAATATTCATAATACTGCGGGTATAGGCTGGCACCAATATGATCTGCCGGGGTACCACGCCTCACACTCATGTCTTAGACTGCTGGAAGAAGATGCGAAATGGATGTACTCCTGGGCGGATACGTGGGTTCTGAAGGATCAGGGCCAGACCGTAGCGGCAAAGGGTACACCGGTTATTGTTTTTGGCGAATCAGACTTTAAAAGCCGTCCCTGGATTAAGCTGCAGTCAGATCCGGCAGCCAATGATTTGTCGGCAGGCGACATGAATAAGGTGTTCGTTCCTCATCTTTCCGAAATTATTAAGGCGCAGCAGCAGGCTAAGGCTATACGCAATACATCACTTTCCAATCGGATGACCAAAGAATCTATTCCTCAGGCATAAGTCTATCAGCTTCATGCAGGAGTGTGGAACTGATGGCAAACTTTCTTAACATTTTCATTTCATGCTTTGCCTTTTTCTGCCCCCATAAGGAGGCGGCATAGGTAAGCAGTATTAATCCCAGCGTCACAAATGATACCGGAAGTGCCCATTTATAATCGTCAATCTTTATTTGCTCTCCCACAAACCATAGGGTAATAAAAACCATCCAGAGAATGCCAAACAGAAAATAAAGGAACATAAAGAATGTCCACACCGCTGCGCTGGGACCGAAGATGCCGCGAACCGCAGTTTTACCCTCCTCAAGTTCCGTCCGCAGCGCCAGATTGGGTTTCCAGTAATTGTCGTACTCCGTGATGACAGTAATAACCGCAGTTTGCGGATTAATATTACCCACAAAATACTTATTATGTTTTTTCAGATAGGATTTTAAATTGTGTGAGTACTCCTCAGGTGTCAGTGAAGTATACATCTTAAATCGGGGTCTGGATCTCATTCTGTCCAGAGTAGTTTCTTCAGTATTCATTCTTGTTCGGTATAAGGTACGGGATCTTCCAGGTAGAATGACATTTTAAGTTTCTGTTCTTGTCGAAGGATTTCGACTGTGATTTTTTTTCCCGGTTCGGATCTCATTAATTGCATTATTTGTTCCAGATTCATTTCCCCAGCACTTCTATTGTTAATTTTCAGCAGTTTGTCCCCTTTTAGTAAACCTGCACGGTAAGCCGGCGAGTAAACGCGGATTCCTGAAACTGAGTAATCAGGCTTTAAGGTGAACTTATACCGAAATTCATTGGTGGTCGCAGCATATCCTGTGGCAGCTGCTGAATGTCGCGGAGATGGGTTTTCTACTTTCACAAATTCCCGGCCCCATGACATGCCGTCATGTTTTATTTCCAGCCCGCTCATATTCAGATGAAAAGCATCATTGAAACTACGGTTCCTCTTAAGATACATCCTGCTGCCCGGATAATCCAATATTATCGTGAATCGTCTCAAAATTTCCCCGCCCAGACTGCCTTTTCGGTCCGGAACCAAAGTAAGGTGTTGAGCTGATTCTGCATCTGGCAGTGCAGCGAGCGGCTTTTCGAATGTAAATTTATTAAGATACAGCCGGTGTATCCGGCTTCTTTTACCAAATATATCGCCGTTAAAACCGCGACCCAGAAAATCATCAATATTGGGCGCGGGGTATTGAAAACCATCAATGGTAGCTGCAAACAGCCAGAGGGGATCACTGTTACCCAAATCCACCAGCAGTTTAGATTCGGACCTGGTGGATAACAACTCAACTCCAGCAATTACGTAAGGCTTGTTCAGTTCCAGACTTATGGGGATTTCTGTAAAGGATTTTCCCCGGGCTTTTTTACCTTTGCCGCTACCAAATACTGTAATTTTTTTTGTTGAATAGTCTATTTTTATCTGATGATTCCGAAAGAAATGATATCCAATTATTCCGTTTACCGGAATTCCCACATGTGAGGAAAAGTTGAATTCTTCATTAAGTATAACAAAGATCGTATGACCCGGATCCAGTAAGGATTTACCAATCTGCACCCTGTTATTCACAGATTTTAATCCCTCGATTTCCAGGTTTCCGCCCCATCCTGAAAATTTTACTCTCTCAGAATCCGCCAGCTTAAGCTCTTTATCTTCCAGACTGAAAAGCAGGGTCTCCGCAACCCCTGTGTCTACCAGAAATGTCAACTCTACTCCGTTTACTGTGATCGGGATGAAGATAAGGTTATTAATTAACTGAAAGGCAAACGTTTCATGCCTTGTTTCATCTGCTAAGCTAAAACCATCCTGCGCGCTGGCGTGGGAAGTAATAAGTAAAACGAGCAGCAGGACAGTTTTCACTTTATGAAGTTACAAAATCTTTTGAATCGGTTACATTGCTCGTTACAATGAAAAATCAATCATCAATTACTGAAGAAATGATCTGCTGTGCGTCAGTTTACGATTATGCAGAGTTCACAAACAATACTTTATTTTTTTATAAATTTATTAGTGACTTTAGAGGATATAGTCTCAATGATAATGACATAGGTGCCGGGAGAAAGGTGTGAAACCGGAATTTTTCTGATATCTTGATCTGCACTGTATACAAGACGGCCTGAAGTATCCAAAATGCTAATCTTTTCTATCCGATGCGCTGTTACGATATGTAGGTACTCCTGCGCAGGAACCGGGTAGATCTGGACAGATGCCGGATTCCGTGTTTCATTTGTACGCAGGAAGGACTCGCATTCTCCACCAGGCTGATCACCCATGATTGTCCATCCTTTCACCCCTGTTAAGTGGGACCTTGCGGCTATGGCGAGGGGATCTTTGTACTGTAACGGGGCAACATTTCCAATAGACAGGTTATTTACAGTGTTCGGGTTGTTACTCCAGCCATACAGGGTTCGGTCGTAGTTTGCACATGAAAGACCAGTATTAAGCAACATGTTGTTAGCAGTTGTTAAATTTTGCAGATTCCAGTCTCCCAGATCCTGATTGAAGGAGGTTGCACCGGCAAACAAATCGGTCATATTCTGTACATCAGTAACATTCCAGTTACTCAAATCCTGATTAAATGCCGTGCATAAATGGAACATATGAAGCATTGAGGTAACGTTAGAAACATTCCAGTTAGAAAGCGGCTGATTAAACTGAGTCAGATAATGAAACATCCAGTCCATATTGGTAACGATCGCAGTATTCCAGTTGTTTAGTGGCTGGTTAAAATTTCCGGCCTGGGAAAACATATAGCTCATGTTTGTTACTGAGGAGGTATTCCAAAGATTGACTGTCGGATTTGCCAGTAAAGATAAACAGTTGTGAAACATGAGGGATGTGCTGGCAACGCCTGTCAGATCGGGAATGTCTGTTGCGGTGACGTTCAGATTGAAACAATCGGTAAATGCAGCCTCCATACTCGTCCAGTTAATATTTCCCCATTGAGTCACCGTAAGTATTTTTTCGAAGTCTCCTAAAGGAGACATAAGTACAGGTATGCCTATATTGGGTGATACGAAAGTATGATCATAAAATTTTACTGCATCAAAACTGCCGTTTCCGTTGGATACTTTAACCTCGTAAGTTGCAGCAGCGGAATTGGGATTTAGCGGAGTGCCAAAGTCAATCTGGAAATGAGCCGTGGATGTGATGCCGTTAAGGGTTCCGTTATGAGCCGGAAAACCAATTTCCTCCCAGTACACATTAAAATTTGTTCCCTTTCCCGGAAACCAAATTTGAGTATTGGTGGACACTATATTCCCGGCAATATTCTGGGTGCTTGCATTAGCCGGTTTCCACACCGTTATAAACTCATTCTGTCCCATGACAAAACCAAATGCCAGCAGACAGAGGGTAAAAAGTAATTTTCTAAAATTCATCGTATTTCGCAATTTGTATCTCAAATGTAGTAATATATAGTGTTTAGACAGCATTTTTTAAGAAAGCAAACCGGGGTGAAATTTTCGTTTGACTTACCCGCAGAAAATGCTTTTTCCCACAAAGGTGTTTTATGGCGCAGAATTGTTGATTCGCTACGGGATGGATTGGGCGGGACCCGGTAATAAAAAAAACTCCGGAATTCCGGAGTTTTTTTGATATGTATTTTAAATTCAGATTAGTATCTGTAATACTCGGGCTTATATGGTCCTGCGACCTCTACACCGATGTATTTTGCCTGCTCTTCGGAAAGAGTTTCCAGTTCAACACCAATTTTTTTCAGGTGAAGCATAGCTACTTTCTCATCCAGTTGCTTTGGAAGTGTGTAAACTTCATTTTTGTATGCGGACGCATTGGTCCAGAGTTCGATCTGCGCCAAAGTCTGGTTGGAGAATGAGTTGGACATTACAAAACTTGGGTGTCCTGTGGCGCAACCAAGGTTTACCAAACGGCCTTCTGCCAGGATAATGATGTCTTTACCGTCAATATTGTAAAGATCTACCTGAGGTTTGATCTCATTTTTGGTATCACCATAATTTTCGTTCAGCCAGGCCATATCGATTTCATTGTCGAAGTGACCGATATTACAAACGATGGTCTTGTCCTTCATTTTAGCGAAGTGTTCACCTCGTACAATGTTGAAGTTACCTGTTGTGGTAATGATGATGTCAGCCGTTTCAATAACGGTGTCCAGTTTTTTCACTTCATAACCTTCCATCGCAGCCTGAAGCGCGCAGATCGGGTCAATTTCAGTTACAGTAACAATAGAACCTGCACCTCTGAATGAGGCAGCTGTACCTTTACCTACATCACCGTAACCGCAAACGATTACTCTTTTACCTGCAAGCATCACGTCGGTAGCTCTTCTTACCGCATCTACAGCAGATTCCCGGCAACCGTATTTATTGTCGAATTTCGATTTTGTAACGGAGTCATTTACGTTGATGGCCGGCATTACAAGAGTTCCGTTGGCCATTCTTTCGTACAGACGGTGTACACCTGTGGTGGTTTCTTCAGAAAGACCTTTGATCTCTTTCGTCAGTTCCGGATAACGGTCGAAAACCATATTGGTGAGGTCGCCGCCGTCATCAAGGATCATGTTCAGAGGCTTTCTGTCTTCGCCAAAGAATAAAGTCTGCTCAATACACCAGTCGAATTCCTCTTCGTTCATTCCTTTCCAGGCATAAACAGGGATTCCTGCGGCAGCGATTGCAGCAGCAGCGTGATCCTGAGTAGAGAATATATTACATGAAGACCAGGTTACATCGGCACCCAGGGCAACAAGAGTTTCAATTAAAACCGCAGTCTGGATGGTCATGTGCAGACAACCCGCGATTCTTGCACCTTTCAGTGGCTGGCTTGGACCATACTCCTCGCGGATGGCCATAAGACCCGGCATTTCAGCCTCGGCAAGCATTATTTCTTTTCTGCCCCATTCAGCTAATGAGATATCCTTAACTTTATAAGGGACGTATTGTGTGGTAGTTTCCATCTTATTGAAAATATTTGTGCAAATTTACGAACTAATTCCTTTACCGCAAAACATGCCTTTTTATCAGGACCTTACCGACGAAAATGCCGCTATTCAATTTTGGAAATATAATGAAGACGATGTATTTGATCACACAGATCTGATTAATCCGGAAGATTTTGCCAAAGTAGAGCACTATCATCCAAAGAAACTTATTGAATATCTGATGATCCGCCAGATGCTGAAAATGCTGAAACCGGACCATAAGATCCTTTACAAAACCATCGGCCAGCCCTATCTTTTTCCGAAGGATGCCTTTATCTCTATCAGTCATTCATATCCTTTTGCTGCACTTGCCATTTCGCAGAAAAGAGTTGGGATAGATATGGAGCGCATCCAGCCCAAGATCGTTAGGGTAAAGCATAAATTCCTGAATGAAGCTGAGCTTTCCTGGACGGAAACTGAAAATGAAGTGGAGTTGCTGACCGTAATTTGGGCAGTGAAGGAAGCACTGTACAAACTTCATCCTTCTAAACTTTGGTCACTGAAGAAGCATTACGAAGTTGAAAAATTTTCCTTAAATGCTCTGTCCGAGATATGCTGCCGGGTATTTGATATGGATTTTGAAGATGCCTACACCGCACGCGTAACCAAAATGGAAGATTATTATTTTGCAGTGGTGGAGGAGGATCATTCTCTTAACTTCAGGATTCCGGATACAAGCCCGTTCTGAATGATCTTGGTTCTCAGGATCAATTTTCCGCCTGAAGTTTACAGTATTCCTCAGTAACCTTGCGCTGTTCAAGCACTACATCGAAAATAAGTTCCAGAATTTCAGTAATGCTGCTCAGTACCGTGAGGCGTGTCAGCCGGTTAGGATCTCGGTTGTCAAAAAATTCGTTTTCAGAAATCTCTGATTTTCTTTTTTCAATTAGCTCATCCACAATGCCTTCAGGCTTCATTCGGCTGTTGATGATACTTTCATTATCCGGTGTTTCATTATTCAGCAATGAAATTATACGTGTAAGTTCGCCGGTAATCTTCAGGTTCCAGCTTTCAGTATCGATCTCCGGAAAACCGTCTTCGGTACTGTTGTATTGTGCCAATGATGCTGTATAGGCTGTAAGCAGGTGGGTGGTGGTAACAAACTGATGAAGGCTTTCCAGCTGCTTTTGACGGTTTTTTGGATCCGAAAGCATACGCTGAAAATTATCGGAAAGATTAGCCAGGCTGATGATGGCTTCCTTGCGCTGCAGGCGGTAGTTTTCCTCATTTACCTCACCCACTTGCCGGATTTTGTTGATGACCGTCTGGAAGTAGCGGATATTTGCTGCTGTGGATTTCTTCATCAGGTCCACATTCTGGGTATGTTCCCAAACAGGCAGAACGAAGTAGGAGACCAAAAAAGCGATGAGTCCCGCTATGAGTGTATCAAGAATCCGGTCCTTAAACAGTAAGTTTACATTTCCCGGATTCAGGAAATTAAAGGTGATGAAAATGTAGAGGGTCATGAAGAACACGGCCCAGGCATATTTCTCTTTTAAAAGGGCAAAGCACAGGATCATTGAGGTGAAAAGCAGGCTTAGAAGTACAACCTCATCCGTTATCCAAATAAGAGTTATATAAGCCACCACGGCTCCTGCCACCGTGCCGTACAGACGCAGTAGGTTCCGGTACTTTGTTGTACTGTACGCGGGCCTCATAATGGCAATGATGGTAATCAGGATCCAGTAGGAATGCCCAATATCCAGAAAACTGAGCTTCGCGATTGTATAACCTGCTAAAAGTGCACATGTAATACGTACTGCATGTCTGAAATGAGCAGATTTAAAGGAAAGATTGTTCAGGAGAACTCCGATATTCAGGCGCTCCTGTTGTGGCACAAACTTGTCAAAATCCAACCCGGTGGAAAGACTTTTGGCATTTCTAAGGTCCTGGGTAAATACTTTGTAGATAATTGAAATATCATCGGTGATATCCTTTACCCGAGCCAGGATAAGCCGTAATGCCATGAAATTCTCCAGTGTGGTGGCGTTCAGATTCCTGTTTCTGAGGTCAAAATAGTTCTCATGAAGATCAGCAAGTTTATCTTTAAACGGATGTATGGGCTTGCTCTTCACACCGCTTTGCAGCGAAATTCCGATGTTGGATATTTCTTCGGATAACAAAAGCAGATAGGACTGGATTTCCTGAAGGATTTCGGCATTACCGAAGCCCTCATGGATTTTCCTGTAGTCCTGATCGGACGTGAATAATTTGTCAAACAGGTCCACAGAGTTCAGAAACATCAGCATCAGCAGGCGGCTTGTTGTCGTACTTTCATTTACAATGATCCGTGTCTTGAAGACTACCTCGCGGGTTTCTTCCTGCAGGTTTTTTATAATGACCTGCCTTGCAATGACTTCACGGTACAGATCATCCACCCTTGCTCCCTTTCCGTAGAATCTTGATTTGATTTTCAGGTATACGCCCAACTGCAGGTAATTCTCACCTATCATCTGGCTCGCCAGTTTATAAGGTTGAAGGGTTGATACCACCAGGAAAACAACCAGGAACCAAACACAGCCACCCGTGAAAATAAGTAAATCCCGCAGTGCATGCCCGCCGGAAAGGTTACCGTCTATAAAAATGGAGAACACCACCATGGTGAGTCCACCCACAGCGGCAAGTCTTTGTCCGTAAACGCCGACCATTGAGAAGAACATTCCGACAAGGATGAGTCCCAGATAAGCTAATGGCAGTATTCCGTGAACAGCGCTTCCCAGAACAGCCACAAGAATAAAGGTGAAAATGGCCAGTACGAGCGCGTTGCGCCGGCGGGTAAATGGCCCGGCCATATCTGTAAGTCCTACGAAACTGGTGCCCAGCGGAAAGAGGAAGTACTCCTTAAGTAAACCGAAATAAGCCAGTACAATGCTGGGTATTACAATAGCAAGGGCGATCCTTACTGCGGAGTAAAGATATTGACTGCTAATAAATTTTCGGAGATCGGATGCGTAACTCATGAATTGGGTAGGTGCCGGGCTGGCAGTTTGATCAAAAAAAAGACCTCACTGGGAGGTCTTTATAGAGTGATATGTACTGGATTAATAATCCGTTGCATTCATTGTTTCATCACCAATATTCCAGGTAAGACCAAACCTTAGTGTATTGTCCAGCGCCGAATTGAGCTTGGACATATTAATCAGATAGGAAACATCCAGCGCAAAGGCGTTATATTTAAGACCGATACCCGCGGTTGCAAACTGTCTTGCTCCCTGCTCTTCGCTCTCGTGGAAATACCCACCTCGAACAAAGAATGCATTATCATAGGCATATTCCAGCGCCCCCGACAACATTAAGCTTTTTGGGTTGTTAAAAGATTTTCCAATGCCTTCCATCACACCTACGTTAGGAACCTCATATACGGGTTGCTGGGTAAGTGGATCTATTCTTGTAATCTCTGCACCCGGCACTAAAAGTTTAGAAGCTTCCGCGCTGATTCCAACCCGGTTTACATCATCAATGTATACATCGTAACCCGCACCAAATCTTGCGATAGTAGGAAGATAAGTCCTGGAATCCTCGTCACCTGTATAATCAAGTTTAGGGCCTAAATTCTGGATGGCAAAACCTGCATTGACTTTATTATCCATTCCTCCAAGACCGGAGAAACGAGGTGTAGTGTAATAGCCAGAAATATCTACCGCAAACGAGTTTGCAGGCTTCAGTGTCGTGTCTGTGTTGAATCCGCCGGAGAGGTCGGAACGAATAAATCTACCGGTAACAGCCGCGGAGAACGAATCTGCAAGTCTCAGGGCGTAGGATACGTCAATGGCAAATTCATTTGGTTTAGCTGTTCCTTCGTCGGCAACAGCGTTGTTATCTACCAGCCTAGTAAGGTTTACCTCACCCATATTGAAATAATAGATACTTGCACCAATGGTGGATCTTTCCTCTTCACCAACAAAACGGTAATAAGAACCGTAGAGCAGGAAAACATCATTGGTCAGTTTTCCCATATAAGGTGTGTAATTAACACCCACTCCCGATAAATTTCTTGAGAAAGGATATTTTGCCGCGTTCCAGAACTGAGAATAGACATCAGGAGAGGTGGCAACACCTTGGTCACCCATACCTCCGGAACGTGCATCTGGAGCAACTCTCAGGAAAGGCGCACCGGTAAGAACCGGCCTGATTTTACTTAAATCCTGTGCAAAAGCAGTGATGCTTGCACCTAAACCTAAACCTAAAAGAAGTCTTTTTGTAAAATCCATATAGTTATATTTAATTTCCAAATATATAAATTATTTTGATGTTTTTATCTCAATAATACCATTTTTTCTACCGCTGTAGCTCCTCCTTTGCATTTTTCCTGATTTTGGCTGCGCGCGAAGATCTTAAATATGTAGGTGCCCTTACCTACAGCATCACCATAATCATCAAGTCCGTCCCATTCAATTGCCTGTCTTGGAGTCCGGAATCCCTGCAGGAACGGCTCAGCAACAACAGGTTGGCTAAGCGTGCGGACCAGTTTTCCGGTAATGGTGTATATCTGCACATTTACGTCCAAAATATCGTCGCAGTTATGCTCGAAATGAATATATGTTTTATTGGTGAAGGGATTCGGCCAGTTCAGTGGTCTGTTGATGACCAGATTTTGGTTGGTCTCATCCTTTACTATAAAGCGTAACGTTTCGGTTGTTGAATTATTGTTGATGTCCCAAACCTTGAACGTAAGCGTGTGTTCGCCTGGAGTCAGGTTTCTGAAAGGGTAAGTGACATTACCTTTCTGATAATCTGCCAGACCGGGGTTTACGCAGCCGTTACCATCACCACTGGAGAAGAAATCATTCAGAACTACCGTATTTATAATTTGGCCGTCCAGATAGGTTACGATGTCGTGACCTACGCCTGCACCGGTGGAATTGATTCCTGTATCATCGGTTATACAGGCCAGCAGCATAGGGTTTTGGTCAGTAATGCCTCCATCCGCAAAATTGGTGTTGTTCATATAGAGTTTCACCTTTGGTGGCTCACTGTCGTTTATTCCGTTTGGATTAATGCCGCCAATCTGGACCGGCTGGTTGATGAATACATCTTCTACTTTATTATCAGCATAGGCCAGGATACGTCCGGTTCCCATTGTGTAGTTAATGTCATTAGGAACGTAAAACTCCACAGTAAAGAGGCCGTTCACTGCTGTTCCTGATGCTTTTACAATCGGGCTGCCTTCTTCGCTATAGGTAAGTATCGGCGTAAGGCTTCCGTCATTATTCAAGGTGGTCTTGTTAAGCCGCTTGTCGTAGATGTTAATGACAACCCTTCCGTTAAAGTTGGTATTGAGGGTGCCGTTAGGATTGTTGATGTGGCCTGTAATCTTCACAAAATCCAGTGCACGGATCTGCCCCGGTACAGGAGTTTCTACATTATCTATAGCCAGCAATTTTCTTGGTCGGCTGAGTTTCATGGCGGGATCACCGAGGAAATTAACCTTCAGGTGATTTGGATTTCCTCCAAACTCAAATTTTGCCTGCAGGAATGAGTTGCCAAGAGTGTCAAAGCCTTCTCCGTTAAGTTCGAATATGTTTTTTGTAAAAGTATCCGTAAACAGAACACCATAATTTACATCGATGGCACGGCTGGAAGTAATCATAGTTGCAGCGCCACCGGTTGGCAGTTTCATGAATTGTTCACCGGCCGAAAAAGTTCCGGGCTCGTCCCAAAGTGTAAATTCGCAGGTGATTGTGGAGACCAGCGGAAAACGGCTGTAAATGTTTGAGTAATTATTGAAGTCTTCAATCTCATCGGAAGTCAGGATTCTTTCCTGGGCCCAACCATTTATCCCACCATGACCCAGATAGAACATATACAGGCTGTTACCCACATCATTTGCTATGGCCTGATTCACCTGCGGATACCGCTGTCCGCCCGCCGTATTAACAGCAGGGAAAGCATCCATATACAGTTTTCGGACATTGTACTCCGGTTTGTCCGTAGCTGCCTCAAAAATATCTACTAATGTTTCGTCCATAATGGTGTGGAAGGGCGTTCCTCCATCCTTATCATCATCTGCCACAAAGTCCAGCTTCATTCTCCAGATTCCAAACGGAGTAGACTGTCCGGGAAGGTTATTGTAATAGGCCAGGGTTTTATCTACCAAAAGCTTGGCTTCCTGAATGGTTGCAGCAGGAAGTCTTCCCACAGGTACATCTGCCAGCATACTTGGCAGGTGTGTGGCCGTTTGCGGCGCCGTCATGCCTATATAGTCGTCAGTCACGAAGGAACTTACGTAATTTCCGCTTTCCTCACTTTGATAGGCCGGAACGATGTTGAAATTGTTCGGGATCCTGTTCTTGAAATCGTAAGTCGCATCTCCCAGAAGAAGTACATACTTTAATGCTCCTGCAGGACTGTTAAGGTGGGACACGAAGTCGCGGATTGCCGTAAGGTCTTTCCTTCCGCTGCTGAATTCATTGTATATCTTATTAATATCGACAACCGCTGTGGTGAAATTATTTCGGGTTTGGTGGTGGCTGGCCATACGCTGGGCGTGGGCCATCATTTCCGGTGAGGTTAAAACCAGATAATCGATGTTCTGCATGCCGCTCAGGTTCTGGTTATCTGTCTTACCTACATAAGTTGGGGAATAGGCAGCATCTGCGCGGAACGCTACAAACTCATTGTTGAAATTGGGGTCGTTGGCAATGTAGCCAAAACTGAATGTACTGCTGTTTGCATTTTTGTTGATGCGGCGGGAGGCATTAGTGATATCGGTAACGTCCCAAACCTGTTCTGCGCCTGAAGCATTGCTAATGGCAAAACTGTAAGCCTGGCCCGATCCGCTTTGAAGTGAAAAATCGCGGAAATTCATTTGCCCGCCGTTAAAGGTCAGGTTTTCCTTATACTGTATTTCCAGATAGTCAAAATAAAAACTTCCGTTAGGATTTGCAGATATATTGGGGGTGAAGTTAAAGTTAAATGTGTTTCCGGAAATATTGTTCAGCGTACCCTGAAATCTCATCTGTACAAAGTCCAGGCCTCCGGGTGCGGCACTCTGTACGGAACTGTTCTGGTTATTGATGTTGAAAGCCAGGGTGTTGCCCTGGGATTTGTAAGCCACCACCTGGGTGCGGTAGGTTATGATGTCCCCGGGCTGTGCAGGAGATTTAGTGGTAATTGTATAGGTTTGAGGCGAGGTGAAACTTTGTTCATCCACCCATATTTTACCGAGCTTAAGCAGGTTTTTCTCATCATCATTTATCACCTGGTAGTCATCATACCGTGTAATCGGGTTTGCGGTTAGTGCGGCGTCCGCATTTTGCACACGTTTACCCGGCCCTTTGTCAAAATTGATAAAGTAATAGGAGAAGTCATCATATAAATTTTTAAGGTTGTTACTTCTGTCTGTGCGGGTATCTGTCCGTTTATAACCGTTGCCGTTTGCCGGGTCATAAAGATTGTAACCGTTCGGTCCCTGCGCATAGAAAAGCGCGTAATCTCCGTCGTTCCATACACCATCTTCTTCGCCTACCACCTGTATTGCATTTTCCTGCAGTGCATCGTATTTGGTATCCTGATTAAATTCTGACAGCATTATTCCGCCGTTACCGTAAATTCTGAAATTTTTCGGATTAATGTTTGCCGGATTAAGACCATTGGCCTGCAGAAATTCTTTGGTAATTTTAAATATGCCGGACTTATCCACCTTTATCTTATAGAAATTGCCGGTATTTAAAGGATTGTTGGTAGTACCCACTTTTTGGGTGCTGAAATTCTGCTTTGCTGTTTCTTCGATATTAAATGAGGAAAGTCGAAGGATGCGTCCGTTTTCAGATTTAAAAAGTGAAACATTAATATGAGCTGTTCTTATACCTTTTTGTGTAGTGTAAGCCACATCTTTAATTTCGAAGGGGATGATTTGGTCTTTCTGAAGGTCGTACAGGTCCCGGGCAGTGATGGTTTCCCACTGCAGTCCGGAGATTTTTAAATCTTTTTCGCCCGCACTGTGTTTTATATTGATAAAAATATTATTTTGGTCAAATGAAAAGCCGGGGTTGCTGAAGGAAGGTAAATTCAGTTTTACCTCACCGAAATCGCGGATTTTGGATCCTTCCCAATTGATGGAGATTTTCTGCGAAAAAAAGCAGGCCGTGAAGAGGAAGATAAACAGAAAGGAGAGGTTGCGTTTCATTATTTTTGAATTAATTTTCAAGAATACAAATTAAACGAAATTTTTAAAAAAATCCTGCGATACAATAAAATAAAATTGCTTTCGTTTCAAAAAAATCAAAACATTACTTGATTAATTAATAAAATTATTATTTCTTTGTACTTTGAAAATATTTATACCGACTATGAAAAAACTAAAGTTGTTTTCATTAATTGCATTAAGTTCAGCTTTCGTCCTGACCAGTTGTGGAGGGGGATCCGGTAAAGGTGGCGGAACCAAGAGTTTCGTTTCTAAAACCGGTTGGAAACCCAACGATAACAAAGGTTGGTTCTACGCAGGCAAGCAGCAAAAACTGAAAGGATGGCCAGGAATGGTATATGTGGAGGGCGGAACTTTTACAATGGGATTAGTGAAAGATGATGTAATGCATGACTGGAATAACACACCTCGCAGAATGCAGGTAAGTTCATTCTTTCTTGGTGAAACTGAAATCACAAACTATGAATACCGTGAATATTTAACATGGTTGAAGTACGTTTTCCCTCCGTCTGACCCAAGCTTCAGAGAAATCTATACCGGAGCTTTACCGGATACTCTTCTTTGGGACAACGAACTTTCAAGGAATGATTATTCTGAAACCTATTTTAGATCTCCGGAATATGACTACTATCCTGTAGTAGGCGTAAGCTGGAGCCAAGCTAACAAATATACCGAATGGCTTACCGACAGGGCAAATGAAAAGGCCTTGATGGATGCCGGTATCATAGCTAAGGATCTTTATATTAACGAATCGAATAACGTGGGTGGATCTGCCTTCAATATGGATAAGTTCAAGGCGAACGATCCGGATATGGAAGCATACATCAACGAGCAGAGACTGGCTCAGAAATCCGGTATGAGAACTACAAACCAACGGATTCTGGCTGCTAACAGGTCTCCTGGCGCAGCAATGGTTCAGAAATTCAGACTTCCAACAGAAGTTGAGTGGGAATTTGCAGCGTTGGGTACGATGAAAAACAGAGAGTATAACAATGTACTTGGAAAAACTCCTGAAATTGAACGTTTGAGAGGACAGAAAGGCCGCACTGAAGGTATGTTCCTGGAAAACTTCAAATACGGTGCCGGTGATTACTCCGGTGTACCGGGATGGGAAAATGACGGTTCTGCAAGAACGGCTGACGTTAAGAAATACCCGGCTAACGACCTCGGACTGTATGGTATGTTCGGTAACGTAGCTGAATGGACTGCCGATGTATACCGTCCTGTTATTGATTCCGAGTATAATGACTTTAATTACTATAGAGGTAATGCGCCTCAAAGGATTCTTAGAAATGGAGACGGCACTTACGCCCGTGTAGACGATGGAAGCATCCAGTACGATACGCTGGCTGATGGAAGACTTCTTTATAAAAATCTGCCAGGTCAGTTCCAGAGAGAAGAGATTGCTAACTACAGCAACTTCAGAGATGGCGACAGACAGTCCTCACTGAACTTCAGAGCCGGTGATACTGACAGTGCAGGTAATGCGAATTTCAACATGTACAACGCACCACGTAAAAATTTCTTCGTAGATGGAAGCGGTAGAGTGGTTGTGCAGAAGGATTCTCAAGCCAGAACATCAGCGATTACTAACGAGATCAGAGTGGTAAAAGGAGGTTCATGGCAGGATACAGCTTATTGGCTGGATCCGGGTCAGAGAAGGTTCAAGAGCCAAAGCGGCGGTTACGGTTGGATTGGTTTCCGTGTAGCTCAGGATGCCAGAGGTTCAATGAACAACAGATCCAGAAGATAACAACAGATTTAATAAATACTAATAAATCCTTCCGTTTAACGGGAGGATTTATTTATTTTTGACCCCATGAATCCAGAACTTTTCTATCCCTATCTGCAGCAGTGCACTAAAGTTTCAATAGACTCCCGGACCATAGCACCAGGTGACATTTTCTTTGCTTTCTCCGGAGAAAATTTCAATGCTGCCGAGTTGGCTGGGGATGCGACGGACAAAGGAGCTTTAGCCGTGATAGTGGAACGGAAGGAATTTGAAGATTCTACAAAAAACATTTTTTACGTACCCTCTACTCTGCAGTTCATGCAGGACCTCGCGCGTCTGCACAGGGACAACCTGAAAATACCCGTAATAGGACTCACGGGAAGTAACGGTAAAACTACGACCAAGGAACTTATAGCAGCTGTACTTTCAAAAAGGTTTAATGTACTGTATACCCACGGAAATCTGAATAATCATATCGGTGTGCCGTTAACAATAATGTCCGTGAAGCCCGAACACGAAATTGCGGTCATTGAAATGGGCGCAAATCATCAGAAGGAGATAGAATTTCTCTGCTCAATTGCTCAGCCTGATTACGGTTATATAACCAATTTCGGTAAAGCCCATCTGGAAGGGTTTGGTGGTTTCGAAGGCGTGATTGCCGGTAAATCCGAATTATATACCTACCTGAAGGAAAACAAGCGGACCATTATTGTAAACGGGGAAGATCCGTTACAGGTGCAAAAGACCACCGGATACGAACCTGTTGTTTCATTTGGAACAGAGGACGCTGATTATCATTTTGCCAGTATTAATAAAGGTAATTTCGTGGGGCTCAGTTTCGGCAACACTGAAGTAATCAGCCAGCTGACCGGGGCCTTCAACTTCTCCAATCTAAGTGCAGCAACCACCTTAGGTTTACATTTTGGTCTACAGCCACAGGAAATTAAGGAGGCAATTGAAGGTTATCAGCCCACCAATATGCGTTCCCAGGTAATGGTAAAAAACGGTATAACGCTGGTTTTGGACACTTATAATGCAAATCCCAGTTCCATGGCGGGCTCACTTCAGAATTTTAATACATTTAAAGGCTCCAAAACGGTTATCATCGGTGATATGCGGGAACTTGGTCCCGAGAGTCTGGCTGAGCATACAGCAATCCTAAAAATGGCCTTAGATATGGATTTTGACCAAACCATTACAGTAGGTGATCAGTTTGAAGCTGCGGGAAGATCTTCTCTGTCCTTTACCACTACAGCGGAGCTTACTGATTATCTAAAAGAAAATCCGGTTACATCCAAAAATATATTACTAAAGGCGTCCCGGGGAATCGGACTTGAAAAGGTGCTGGAATATCTCTAGAGGTTTTTCTCCCAAACTTCGTTCAGGATCATCCTGATATTGTGGAAGGTGGCCGGAAAAACTTCCTGCCGTATGCGGGAATCGCTTTTCCAGTCTACTTCCGTAATGCCTTCCTCCAGTTGAGGTGTGGCTGTACCGCTGCCTACGTAGCTCATCTTGAACCAGTAAGTGGTCTTCAGTACGCGGTCGCCATTTCTTTCGGTATAGATATGGAATGTATTATTGATAAAATTTTCCAGGATCAGTTCCCTTAAACCTGTCTCTTCTTCCACTTCACGCAAGGCGGCCTGTTCCAGGGATTCGCCTTTCTCCACCTTACCTTTGGGGAGGTCCCATTTACTGAGTCTTTTAATGAACAGGATTTCTTTGTTGGGATTGGTTACTATTCCGCCAGCCGCTTCAATTACGTGAAACATATGGGTGAAATCTTCCCAGAGTTCCTCTATATTGTCACCGTACACATTAAGTTCCGGACAGGAGGTGTTCTGCAGCAGGTCCACTGCGATCTCAAGAGTTGCAAAGCCTTCGTAGCGCAGGTTTTTTTCAATATCCTCAGGATACTTACTTATTGTTAATTTTTTTTCGTTAACAAAAACTTTATACATTTGCAAGACTTTAATCTTACAAAAATAGAAAAATGAATTTAGAAGGACGAAAAATATTGCTTAATAAACCGGTATCTGAAATAATGGATTTGCTTAAGGATCCTGAAAATTACAAACAGCTGATGCCGGAAGGTCTTCAGAAGTTTGATGCGATTGCCGACGGGTTTAAATTCTCACTGAAAGGAATGCCTGAGATCGCCCTAAAACTTGGTGAGGTTACCGAGCAGAAAGCAGTTTTGCGTTCTGCAAGTTCCAGTATGGATTTTGAACTAACTACGAATATGAATGCGGTATCCGAAAATCAGACTGAGGTTCAGATGTTTTTTGAGGGGAAGTTTAATCCGTTCATCAAGATGATGGTGGAAAAGCCGCTTCAGAACTTTATGAATGCACTTACAGACAAGATAGAGACGATGTACGCTTAATAATAATTATTTTTCTGAATAAAAAAAAACTGTCCCCGGGCGCAAGCCCGGGGACAGTTGTATAATGATGTGGAATGATTACTTCACCTCTTCGAAATCGGCATCCTGAACATCGTCAGCACCTCCGTTTCCGGCAGCGTTATTCTGAGCCTGCTCGGCACCTGGCTGTCCCTGCTGTCCTGCAGCGTACATTTCCTCTGAAGCGGCCATCCAGGCTGCATCCAAAGCTTCAGTTTTAGTTTTGATGCTTTCCATGTCTTTAGCGTCGAAAGCTGTTTTTAGCTCTGCTGCTGCAGATTCTATGGCTGCTTTCTTATCAGCAGAAAGTTTATCACCAAAATCCTTCAGTTGCTTCTCAGTCTGGAAGATCAGTCCGTCAGCTTTGTTCAGTACTTCTACCTCTTCTTTTTTCTTCGCGTCAGAAGAAGCATTTTCTTCAGCTTCACGCTTCATTCTTGCAATTTCCTCTTCGGAAAGACCTGAACTTGCCTGAATCTTGATAGACTGCTCTTTTCCGGTTCCTTTATCTTTTGCAGATACATGTAGAATACCGTTGGCATCAATGTCAAATGTTACTTCGATCTGTGGTACACCTCTTGGTGCCGGTGGAATATCGGTAAGGTCGAATCTTCCGATCTCTTTATTGTCGTTGAACATCGGTCTTTCACCCTGACCAACTCTGATGGATACTGCAGGCTGGTTATCGCTTGCTGTAGAGAAAGTCTCAGATTTCTTGGTAGGAATGGTTGTGTTGGCATCAATAAGCTTGGTGAACACAGAACCCATAGTTTCAATCCCTAGTGAAAGCGGGGTTACATCCAGAAGAAGTACGTCTTTCACATCACCTGTAAGTACACCACCCTGAATAGCTGCTCCAATGGCAACAACCTCATCCGGGTTTACACCCTTAGAAGGCTTCTTACCGAAGAACTTCTCAACTTCTTCCTGAATGATCGGGATTCTTGTAGAACCTCCAACCAGTATTACCTCGTCGATATCGGAGATTGAAAGTCCTGCATCAGATAAAGCTTTTTTACAAGGCTCCATGGAACGTCTTACCAAATCAGCGGAAAGTTGCTCAAATTTAGCCTTGGTAAGTGTTTTTACCATGTGCTTTGGACCTGTAGCTGTAGCAGTGATATATGGAAGGTTGATTTCAGTCTGTGTGGAAGATGAAAGTTCAATCTTCGCCTTTTCAGCCGCTTCTTTCAGCCTCTGCAAAGCGATTGCGTCAGATTTTAGGTCTACACCTTCTTCTGCTTTAAACTCATCTGCCATCCAGTTGATGATCACATCATCAAAATCATCACCACCTAAGTGCGTGTCACCGTTTGTAGAAAGCACTTCAAATACACCGTCGCCAAGGTCAAGGATAGAAACGTCAAACGTACCACCACCTAAATCGTAAACTGCGATTTTCTGGTCCTTATGCGCTTTGTCCATACCGTAGGCAAGAGCAGCAGCGGTAGGCTCGTTGATGATTCTTTCAACAGTAAGACCTGCGATTTCACCGGCCTCTTTTGTAGCCTGTCTCTGGGCATCGTTAAAGTAAGCAGGTACAGTAATTACCGCACGGGTCACTTCCTGACCCAAATAGTCTTCAGCAGTTTTCTTCATTTTCTGAAGTGTCATCGCTGAAATTTCCTGAGGCGTATATTCTCTGTCGTCAATCTTTACCTTTACAGTATCATTAGGACCGGATACAACTTTATAAGGAACTCTGTTAATCTCGCTTGCATCGTCCTTGAAATGTGTTCCGATAAATCTTTTTATGGAGTAAACAGTTTTTTCCGGATTGGTTACGGCCTGTCTTTTTGCAGGATCACCTACTTTTCTTTCGCCATCTTCTGTGAAGGCAACAATTGAAGGTGTAGTTCTCTTACCTTCAGCATTTGGGATTACTACCGCGTCCTTTCCTTCCATTACGGCTACGCAGGAATTGGTAGTACCTAAATCGATTCCAATTATTTTACTCATAGTATCTATTTTTATTTTTTACAATTTGTGGTCAATTTCTCTAAATCTGTACCAAGAGAAAAATAGTGACAAATTGACATCATAAGCTTGCGTCTACCTAATTTGGGCTTTCTGTTTGTCTGATGAAACCCCTGCAAAAAAGCACCTCCCGTTGGAAGTGCCCGTATAAGATAACAGTTATGTATTATCTGTAGATGCAGTTGGAACCACCTTTATGGGTTAGGCGGCCGGCCTTGCCGTCTTCCAGCAGTTCCCATGTATAAGTACTGTTTCTGAAATACGGATCGCCGTTCGGATTGGTTCCTTTGGCTGAAAGCTTTTGCTCAGCTTCCTGATCTTTTTTTATTCTTACCGCCACCATGTCGCCTTCAGCAAAATAAATGGCTGTAAGAGTACTCCCATTTTCGCATTTAAGGATCTGGGCTTCCTGCACAAGTGAAGTTTCAGAATCTGCAGCATTTTGCTTTTCTGTCTTGGAACATGAGGCGGTTATTGTGGCCGAAAGCGCCAGGATAAGGAAGGTTTTATTCATTTTGACTGTTTAGGAAAATAAAGGGGTTTAGAACTATTTTTTTAGCGTCAAAATATATTCCACCATTTTCTTAGCGTTTTCACGGCTCATACCGGCGTGTGGTGTCATTGGTATTTCGCCCCAGTTGCCTTTTCCGCCCTCAATTATTTTAGTGGCCAGCATATCCAGATCACCATCGGTATATTTGTCGGCTACTTCCTGATAGGAAGGTCCCACCAGGCGGGCGTCTTCTTTGTGACATGTAAGGCAGTCCGCGCCCTCGATCAGGGCCAGACCAGGGTGTTTGCCGGCAGAAGCAGAATCTACAGTCTTAATTACCGGCTCATCCAGCATCACGTTGCTTTCTGCCTCGGTGTTTATGGGTTTCTTGGAACAGGCCGCTAATGCAAGCGCTGCAAATACGATGATATACTTTTTCATTATGCAAATTTTTTATCAAAATTATTCAATAACTCTGGGTTTGAGAGGTCAAATTTGGCGATAAATGTCATACAAACCATATGACTGTAATCATATTCTTAATCGGGCAGATGTGGCTACATTTGGGTATAAATAATTCAAACATGAAAACTATTCACTCAATCGCTGCGGCCTGTCTGACTTTAAGCTTACTATCCTGCGGCGGCGACAAGAAAACAGATTCCGTACCTGCGGCGTCCACGGAAACTGCAACCTCCGAGACTTCCACCGCAAATGCCTATGATCCCAAAAGGGGTATTGGTAAACATGAGAATGTTGATGTTAGCACTTTCGACCCGGCAATGGCTGCAGAAGGCCGCAAACTGGCGGAAGTGAAATGCACCTCCTGCCATAAGCCCACCGAGGAAAAACTTGTAGGTCCTGGCTGGAAAGGGGTTACGCAAAGACAAACTCCTGAATGGATCATGAACTTCATATCCAACCCGGATCCTATGATCGATGTAGATCCTGAACTTCAAAAACAGTTGGAGCTTTGTCTGGTAAGAATGCCTAACCAGGGATTGGCAGACAATGAAGCCAGACAGATTCTGGAGTACATGCGCGAAATCGACGGCGCGAAATAATTTTATAAGGAAACCCCTTCAATTATCAATAATGAAAAGTCTTAAATTTTTTGGACTCGGATCCGTAATGGCTTTACTTCTCCTTTCAGGATGTAAACCAAAAGGCACGGAAACCGCTGTAACAGGCGATGCAGCCGAGAGAGTATATGTAGCACCGGGCAAATATGACGAGTTCTACAATTTTGTGAGCGGCGGCTTCAACGGACAGGTTAATGTGTATGGCCTGCCGAGCGGGAGACTCCTGAAAGTGCTCCCCGTATTCTCGGTTAATCCTGAAAACGGTTACGGCTACAGTGAAGAAACAAAACCGATGCTGCAGACTTCTCACGGCTTTATTCCATGGGATGACCAGCACCACCTGTCGCTGTCGCAAACTAACGGTGAGGTGGACGGACGCTGGCTTTTTGCCAATGCCAACAATACACCGCGTGTGGCAAGGCTGGATCTGAAAACGTTTAAGACGGTAGAAATTCTCGAAATCCCGAATTCGGCCGGTAATCACTCCTCACCCTTTCTAACAGAGAATACGGAATATGTAGTTGCCGGAACCCGTTTCGCTGTTCCGATGGACGATGAAAACGGCGATGTTCCTATTGAGTCATTTAAATCAAACTTTAAGGGGGTGCTTTCCTTTATCGGCATCGACAAGCAAAGTGGCGATATGGATCTTTCCTTTCAGATTGAGGCACCGGGGATTAACTTTGACCTTTCTCATGCCGGTAAGAAAAAATCGGGCGACTGGTTCTTCTTCTCCTGCTATAATTCTGAAAAAGCAAACACGCTTCTTGAGGTTAATGCATCGCAGAATGATAAGGATTTCATTATGGCTGTAAACTGGAAAAAAGCCGCTGAACTGGTGAAAGCCGGAAAAGGACGCAAGGTGGTAACAGAGTATGCCCACAATAAATTTGATGAAAGCACACATACAGCAACATCTACAATGAAAAAGGAAGTAATTGTACTGTCTGTGGAAGATATGAAGGACGCCATGTTTATGATTCCATGTCCAAAATCGCCACACGGCTGCGATATTGATCCTACAGGGGAGTATATCGTAGGTTCCGGAAAACTGGCAGCACTGATTCCGGTATTCAGCTTCGACAAGATGATTAAAGCTATTGCTGACAAGAATTTTGCAGGTGAGTTTGACGGTGTCAAGGTGATCAAGTACGAAGCGGCACTGCACGGCGAAGTTCAGAAACCGGGTCTTGGACCATTGCATACCGAGTTTGACGGCAAAGGAAATGCTTACACTTCCATGTTCGTTTCCTCTGAGGTGGTGAAATGGAACATAAAAGACCTTAAAGTACTGGACAGACAGCCAACTTTCTATTCTGTTGGACACTTAATGATCCCTGGCGGCGATTCTGCCAAACCGTTCGGAAAATATCTGGTAGCTTACAACAAGATTACGAAAGACCGTTACCTGCCCACAGGTCCGGAGTTAGCTCAGTCCGCGCAGCTTTATGACATTAGTGGTGACAAGATGAAACTCCTGCTGGATTACCCAACATTTGGTGAACCCCATTACGCGCAGGCTTTACCCGCTGAAATGTTGAAAGATCAGGTGAAATTCTTCCGCATCGAGGACAATAAGCATCCGTATGCCACCAAAGGTGAGGCCGAAAGTAAAGTAGTTCGGGAAGGAAATAAAGTGCATGTATATATGACGTCTATCCGCTCGCACTTTGCACCGGACAATATAGAAGGAATAAGAGTGGGTGATGAAGTCTTATTTCATGTCACAAACCTGGAACAGGACTGGGACATTCCGCATGGATTCGCCATTAAAGGCGCCGAAAATGCTGAACTGCTCATAATGCCCGGGGAAACCTGCACGCTGAAATGGATTCCGAAGAAACCGGGAATGTACCCAATGTACTGTACCGACTTCTGCAGTGCGCTGCATCAGGAAATGCAGGGATATGTACGGGTGTCGCCGGCAGGCAGTAATACACCTCTCATTTACTCCCTGAACAATAAGAAAGACAATGCACAAAGCCCCGTGAAAGCCGGAGAAACCAAATAATGTTAAATAAGAGGGCAGAGGTTTCTGCCCTTTTTAATTTACCTGAAATGAAAAACAATTCATTGAAAAAGATAACGAGGATTGCACTGGTCTTTTGCGGCTGTGCACTGGTAGTCTCTCTCTTCGTGCCGCTGTGGTCTATTTATCTTACAGCTCCACAGTATCCCGAAGGCCTGGCAATGTATCTGTGGCCCAATAAAATTACCGGCGAATACGAGATCATAAACGGCCTTAACCATTACATCGGCATGAAGACCATACATCCGGACGATTTCTGGGAGTTTAAGGTCCTGCCTTATGCACTTGGTTTCTTTGCATTTCTGTGTTTTCTCACCGCATTCCTTAACCGGAAAATATGGCTTTACCTAACATTGGTTCTGTTTCTTATTTTTGGTGTGGCTTTTATGGTAGATTTCTGGTTGTGGGAATACGATTACGGACATAACTTGGATCCTACGGCGCCAATTATTGTTCCCGGCATGTCCTACCAGCCACCTTTGATCGGATTTAAGCAGCTCCTGAATTTTGGGGCTTATTCCTACCCGAATATCGGAGGCGGAATCATGTTTGGGGTTGCACTTATTTTGGCTATCTTAGCCTTTATTGAGTACAGAAAACCTAAGCAATCTGAATTATAAAGTCATTAAACTCTTAAAATCCTCAAAAATGAAAATCAGCAAAATATTATTTATATCAGCTTCAGTTCTTGCAATTATGTCCTGCCAAAAAAGCGGTCCCAAAGACATCGCAGTTGGCAAAGACCAGTGCGATAACTGCCGCATGACAATCACCGACGTGAAATATGCTACCCAGCTGATTACCGACAAAGGCCGCACCTATAAGTTTGACGACCTGAGCTGCATGACGATGTACGAGAGTTCCAATCCGGAAAAAGCTACCAATGCCAAAACGTATGTGGTGGATTTCGCCAGCGGACAGTTTCTGGAGAAATCCCGCGCTACATTCATAAAAGGCGGCAGCATAAAATCACCAATGGGCGGCAATACTCAGGCCTTCCGTGATAAAGCGGCAGCCCAAAAGGCAGCGGCAGCAACAGGTGCAACTTTAACCAAATAAATTTCTCAATGCTTAGGCTGCTATTTCTTCTCATCCCTGTTTTCATCTTTTCAAAGACCCTGAGGGTAGGGAAAGGAGAGCAGTACACGACTGTCAGGCAGGCTGTGGCCGCATCACAAAGCGGAGACAGCATTCTCGTAGGCCCGGGCACCTATCGCGAGGGAAATATCAGCATTACACATCCGCTGTCGCTTATTGGGCAGGGCAGGCCGGTCCTGGATGGTGAGATGAAATACGAGATCCTTTCGTTCCGGGCAAATAATATTTTGCTGAAGGGTTTTAAGATCATCAATTCCGGCGAAGACGAAATTAAAAACATTGGTGCCGTGCGGCTGTATGACAGTAAATATTCCACCATTGAGAATAATGTTTTTGAAAATAATTATTTCGGGATTTATATTCAGCGTGGTTACAGATGTCTGATCCGGAACAACAGGATCACGTCCAAACGTGCCACTTCGGAGGAACGCAGCGGCGACGGGATTCATGCCTGGGTCAGTGAAGAAATCTGGATCAAAAACAATTACATCGAAGGTCATAAGGACGGTATTTATCTGGAAAAAGTGATTGATTCCTATATCTACCGGAATAATTCTGTGCGGAATTTAAGATACGGCCTCCATTTTATGTCGTCTAATGACTGCGATTACGTTGGAAATACCTTTGACAACAATAACGCCGGCGTTGCCGTGATGTACAGTAATAATGTGGGCATGGTGGGCAATAAGTTCGTCAATAACTGGGGTGATTCCAATTATGGCTTGCTGCTGAAGGACATCAGCTTCAGTAAGATCAGGAACAACCGCTTTCAAAACAATACTACGGCTATCTTCCTGGACGGTGCTACCAAAATCGACCTTTTCAGGAACAATTTTACAGACAATGGCTGGGGTATGAAGATCAATTCGAACTGTATGGAAAACCGGATCATCAACAATAATTTCATCAACAATACCTTTGATGTGAGTACGAGCGGATCCATGACGATGAACGACTTCCGCAGAAACTACTGGGACAAATACGAGGGGTATGATCTGGATAAAGATAAAATTGGGGACGTACCCTTCCATCCGCTTAGCCTTTACTCAGTGCTGGTGGAAAACAATCCGTCCATTATGCTGCTTTTCAAAACTTTTTTTGTGGATTTGCTGGACAGGACCGAGAAGGTTATTCCCAGCCTGACTCCCGAGAACTTTGTTGATGAACAGCCTTTGATGCGAAAAGTGGAAAACTGATGCAGCTGCTCCTTTTGGCTATAACTGAAAGATATGATAGAGATAAAAGACCTCACTAAAAAATTCAGCAAATTTACCGCACTCGAAAATCTGAATTTATCGTTTACCAACGGTAAATCAATTGCCCTGATTGGGCCCAATGGCTGCGGCAAAACTACTTTAATAAAGTGCATCTTGGGTCTGAATGTAATTGAAACCGGTGACATAATGGTGGGTGGCAGGAGTGTAAAAGAAGATTTCCGCTACCGAAAAGACATCGGTTATATGCCGCAAATCGGGCGGTACCCCGAGAATATGACCATTGAGCAAACTGTCAATATGATCCGTGAAACCCGTAATGTTAAGGATGCTGATTTGGACACCGAACTTCTGGACGCATTTGAGCTTACAAAGATATTCGGCAAGAAGATGGGCAACCTGTCCGGCGGAACAACCCAGAAAGTGAGTGCTGTGCTGGCCTTTATGTTCGACCCTAAAATAATTATTCTGGACGAGCCTACTGCGGGACTGGACCCACTGGCATCTGAAATCCTGAAAAACAAGATCATTAAAGAAAGAAACAGAGGCAAACTAATCATCATCACATCCCACCTGCTTAGCGAACTGGACGATATCGTGAGCGACATTGTATTTATGAATGAGGGTAGGGTAATTGTACAGCAATCCGTGGAAGATTTGATGACTGAGCATAAATCGGAACGGATATCAGAATCCATTATAAGCATCCTAAAAGAAATGAAAAAATGAACAAGATAGCACGCTTCATCCTTTTTGATATTCTGAAGAACAAGATTGTGATATTTTACACGGTGCTGCTGTTCATCATTTCCTGGTCAGTGTTGGGATTGGAAAATAATTATACAAAAGCTACCCTGAGCCTGTTGAACGTTGTTCTGCTGGTAGTCCCCCTTGTAAGCATTATATTTTCAACAATTTACGTGTACAACAGCAGTCAGTTTATTGAACTGCTTCTGAGTCAGCCGGTTTCGCGTGTGAAGGTCTGGTCCAACATCTTCCTGGGGCTTTCCGCGGCGCTTGTGCTGGCTTTCCTGCTGGGTTGCGGGATTCCGATATTGCTTTATTCTTCCATTGAAACCGGCTTTTCACTAATCCTTATAGGTATATTACTTTCAATAATCTTTACCTCCTTTGCGATGCTTGCAGCCATTGCAAGCCGCGACCGCGCCAAGGGTATCGGAATATCCATCTTTATCTGGATGTTCTTCAGCATTATTTACGACGGCATCCTGCTTGTAATGATGTTTCAGTTCGCCGATTACCCAATCGAGGGAATCATGGCCACGTTGGCTGGTCTTAATCCTGTGGGTTTATCACGGATTTTCGTTCTACTTCAACTAAATATTTCAGCCATGCTGGGTTATTCCGGCGCAGTTTTCCAACAGGTGTTCGGCTCAGGCGGCGGCATGGGAATTTCAATGCTTGTACTCCTTATTTGGGCCACCATACCTTTTGTTTTATCACTGATCAGGTTTAACAAAAAAGATCTCTAAATTCAGCAGGTGAAATGCATGATAAAGGTCACGTTTTCAGCAGAGTAATTATGACTGAAGTCATGTGCAGGGCAATACAATTCGCCGTAGATTTATGTAAAATTAAAGGTGATGAAAAAAAACAATTTTGTATTAGGGCTTTTGGCATTCGCTGTAGTTTCCTGCGTCAAAAACGAACCGGCGGCAGCGGAAAGTAAAGTTTCCGGAAGTGAAATGACTGTTGTAGGACAGGAAGCCGTAAAGGACGATGTTTCCAACCCAAATATTGTGCAGCTGGCTGCCGGAAATGCGGACCTGTCTACGCTGGTAACAGCCGTAAAAGCTGCCGGCCTTACGACCTCCCTCAGTAATGCAGGACCTTTCACCGTGTTTGCTCCGCTGAATTCAGCCTTTGAGAAACTTCCTGCCGGCACCGTGGATGGACTGCTGAAGCCTGACCAGGCCGATGCACTTTCTGATGTCCTTGGTTACCACACTTATGTAGGCGTAATAAAGGAAGAGTATATGAGTGACGGACAGACATTAGGAATGGTAAACGGAAAAAATATAAAGATTACAATGGTAGACGGTAAACCAATGATTAACGGCAAAGCCAGAATTGTGGCTACGGTGCCTGCCTCCAACGGTATTGTATATGCCATTGATGAGGTTTTACTGCCTGAATAGATTTTTCATAGTGTATATTTAATGTTGATTGCAGCTTTCATATTTTTCTGAAAGCTGTTTTCAAATACAGATGCTAAATTTCCTTCCTTCTCCTAAGGGATACGAAGATCATAAGCAGGGCTACGAGAATAAGCACCGAGAAAGCCAGCAGAAAATGATTTGCATACGGAACAGCGATGTACCTTATTGAAAAAACGCCCATCAGTCCCAGCATAAATTCATTCAGGAATATACCCGCCAGAAAAAGTTTAAGGCCTGTAATCAGACTTTTAGAGATGTTGAAATAATTAGTGGCCAGTACCAGGCTGAGCAGGTACGTTGCGATGCACATGAGCAGGACCAAATGAAGATAAGCAATAACCACATTGCGGAAACCAAACGCAAACTGGCTTACGGCCGGCACATTAGACGCCAGTTGAAGCAGAATCTTGGCAGCAAACGCAGAACCGACAAAAATCACGACAAAACGCTGCACGACTGACCATTTAAGGATGAGGTTGGTCCAGCTGCGTCTCACAATCCTGTAAAGCAGAAATGCGCCATACGTCTGCGCCAGTGAAGCCAATATGATAAGTGCAAATACGGGCATGGAAAGTTTGAGCCACAGCACTGAAAGCCCGAAGCCTATGAGGCAGCCAAAAAACATCAGCCAGAACATCAGTTTGTTCTCTTTTTCAATAATTAATGTTCCTGCCTCTTTCAGAGAATACAGCAGCAGACCTATGCATGCGAAAATGAAAAATCCGTTGTACTGAAAGTGGAGGAAGTAGTACTCCGAGGCCAGATAGAGGTCCTGGGTTATATTGCCCGAACTCTTCATATATGCCAGATTGAAAACACCTGCCGACGAAATTACAGCAAAGAAAAGTCCGCCCAGAAACCATATTTTTGATGTCTCCCGCAGGTATTTTAAATCTTTAACAAAGAAGAAAGCAAATACAAACGATACGAGCAGTGCCACTGCAGACGCTGCAATGGACCCCCAGAAATAGCCGCCGTAAATGAAGGTGCCAATCATGGCAAAGGAGGCCATCAGGTTTAGGATAATCAGGATATTATATTTACGAACTGAGATCTCCGGCCGCACTTTGGACAGGTAGATAACCATAAGAATATAAAGTACGTTGGTGATCCAGCCGTAAAAAGCGAAGTGTGAATGAGCTTCCTGCAAATGTTTCTGCTCCAGAAAGGGCAGCGAGTACAGGATTTTATACCTCATGATTACACCCAAAAGTGCGACCAGCACAAAGTTGAAGACTGAAAATTTCAGCCAGAGCGTACGCGGCATCAGAAGTAGATTTTATGGTTAATGAGTTCAATCTTCTGCTCCCTTTCCATCCTTTTTACAGTGCGTATAACCGTTTCTATGGCCAGACCGGTGGAATTTGCCAGTTCCTTGCGCGTGACATCGATGATTGTTTTCTCATGCTCTTCAATGCCTGAGCTTTTCTTATGAGTTTTAAGGAAGGCAGTAATGCGTTCGCAGGGATTCTGGTGCACGATTGATTTCAGCTTGATGGTCTTGTCATAGGCTTTCTGTGCAATTTCTTTTAGAAATTCAAAATGAAATTCAGGATTATCATCAAGAAATTTGCGGAAAAGTTCCTGGCTGAAAATATAGATCAGAGCCGTATCGCTGGCAATGTTGGCCGTAGCGGGATACCTCTCATTCAGCAGAAATGGCGGCTCGCCCATAAACTGGTGGTCTGTCACTTTGGTAATCAGGAACTCCTTGCCTTCGCAGTCGGTATTATAAATCTTAACCTCACCTTCTAGCAGATAGTAAAGCGATGAAGCCCTTTCATTTTCCCGGAAAAGCACATCCTTCTTTTTATAGGTATGCTTCGGAATCTTGTTTTTCTGCAGGATTTCTTTGGTGAACATAGGCTAAGGTTTTAACCAAATCTACAAAAAATATGTGACTAAAAAGGATGAAATTGTCTGATATTAATCTTCCTTGTTTCGTTGCTGAAGGTAAGGAAGACGTGAAATCTCCGCAAATACAGCAATTAATGAACGGTTTGCCTTAATTACATTGTGTATTCCGCATTAAAAATGATAATTAATTAGGAACATAAAGTATACAGACAATATATTTTATATATTTGATACTAACTCAAATATTTTTATATGATTAAAAAACTACTTTCTCTATTCCTTTTTTCCGTAATGACATCCAGCAGCTACGCACAGTTTCACTGGCTGCATATGAATACGGTGTATCCTGCCACGGCGGCTAATGCCACGATCAATTACAGCATTGCGGATCAGCAGGTGGTATGGGCCTGTCACTGGAACGATCAGGGTAAAGTGGCTTTTACCAAAACTACAGATGGTGGCGCTACATGGCAGGCAGTTCCAAATCTGCAGAATTATAGTGACCAGTTTTTTGCCGTCTCAGATTTACATGCCGTGTCTGAAAATTTGGCTTATATGGGAACCAGATATCAGTTGAATACCGGCAAGGGCCGTCTGTACAAAACCCAGAACGGCGGACAGTCGTGGACTGTGATTAAGGAATTTCAAACGATTCTGACCTACGTTCATTTTTGGGATGCGAATACGGGAATTGTGGTCTGCTATCCGGACAACAGTCCCAACAGTTCTAAGAAGATAGAAATTTTCCGCACAGCGGATGGTGGTGTAACATGGGTTGCCAAAGGCGGTGCGCTTCTTACTTCATCTAAACCTAACCAAATTCCCCGCTATATCCACGATGACCTGGGAGATTCGTTTTGGTTTGGAAGCAGTGAGGGTGAGATGATCAGGACCAATGACAGGGGCGTGACCTGGACAGTTACGCAGACTCTGTACGATTCCTCCCATTATGAATTCGGAACCAAAAGTTTAGGTCATTTTCAGATTACTGGAGCAAATTCTGCATTATATACCAATTATAACGACGGCAAACTGTACAAAACTACGGATGGCTTTGCCACAGAACAATACGTTGGAAATCCAGGCTTTGGGCAGCAGACTTATCTTGAGAAAATACCGAATACAGACATACTGCTGGCTACCGGCGCTTCCTACGGACCCACCAGTTCGCGAGGTTCCAAATACAGTACAGATGGTGGTGTAACCTGGCACCTCATTAGTAATGTAGGCAGGGCTTTCCCGAGATCAGCTGGTTTAAATATGACTATAGCGCACGGGTGGGACGGTACCGGCGGCAATGATGATTACTGGCGGATCGTAAAACTTGGTGGAGGCCTTCCTACCTCGCCCGGAACACCCGGTAATCCCGGCACGCCGGGAGGTCCAGGTACACCCGGCCAGCCCGGAACCGGACCTGCCAATCCACCCACGACTCCGGCCGAATTTCACTTTGGGATTTATCCAATTCCAACGGTTGATTATCTGTACTTCAACTCCGAGCGGACTAACGTTGATTATACCATCTGGGATTCGGCGGGAAGACTTATTCTCAAAGGAAATACGCTAGAAGGAAAGGTTGATGTCTCTTATTTCCAAAAAGGCGTTTACCATATTAAAGTGCTGTATGAAGGTCAGGAGATCATTAAAAAATTCATCAAGAAGTAAAATTGCTCTGTTTCACCGCACTGAATAAAAAAGCTAAAACCTCTTCATCGAAAGAGGTTTTTTGCTGAATTTCAGCGCTGGTGGTATTTATCTGGAATCAGTTCCGGTCATGCCCAAGCTTATGGCCTTCATCAGCACATCTTTATTGATGTCTTTAAGCGTTTTAAATTTGATGCAGTAGCCGGTGACCTTTGCTTTTCCTATTAGGTTGCCATAAACATTGGGGAGGTAATTTTTATCTTCTAAGCCCATTATATAAACCGAAATTCCGGTGGTATTGGTGCTGAGGCCTATTTGGTAAAATTCTTTCTGTTTCCCGTCTGCATACGTCATAGTTTGTGTGCCGTATCCAATCTGTGGATTAGCCACTATTTTGGCGTTTTCATCCTTGCCGTCAAAAAACCAGAGTTTCGCTCCAGATAACAACTTCTGTATTTCTGTGTGCAGAATTTCCACGTCACGGCGTTTCGATTGTGGCTGACTTTCTATGAAATCCTTAATCTGCGTGTTCAGGTCCATCGGAAATAATTTTTAGATTTCTTGTTGCAGGGAATTACATCTTTTATCGTTTATTCTGTCCGGGATTTTGAAAAAATCTTTCGGCGTTTTTGTAAAGAACAGCATCTTTCTGTTCCTGGGAAAGAAAATCCAGGGCTTTAATACTGGCCAGACATTTCTCAATGTCACCATTATCCGACCCGAACATCAGGCGGTCTCCAAGTCCCGCATTGATCAGTCTTTTCATTATATAACGGAAGTCTTCAGTTGGAAACAGATCCGGATTTGAAACAGCCGAAAGGTCCGCATAAAGGTTGCGGTAATAAGTCATGATGGCAATGGTATCATCCATAAAAGGGGCGCCGGCGTGCATGATCCAGACGTTCAGGTTGGGGAAATCCTGCAGCATAGGTTCCAGCAGCATAGGATTACCAAGGCTTACTTTGAAGTGCGGACTTCCATGATTGGGACCGGCCAGACCGGAATGGATCCCAACGGGAAGGCCGTATTTCTGTGCCAGGGCATAGTAGGGGTAGAGCGTTTTGTCTGATGGCGCAATTCCGTAATACTGACTTAATACCTCACCTATAAAGTGAATCCTGTTTTCCCTGATCTGCTGCTCCACCCAACCGGGATCCGGAAAATCCTGACCGCTTTCATAGCATTTCTGGAGGCTGTAGGGCACTTTGCCGTTTGGGCAGGGAAGCATCAAACCTTTTAAGATCTGGATGCTGTCGTTGTTTTTATAATTTTCCTGCGCGGCCCACGACGTGCTGACTGCCGCCTTATAAACTCCCGCCTTCCTTAACTTTGAGGTCTGAATCTTAATGTCTCTGTCGCCATGAATATGGGTGTCAAAAACTTTCTGGGCCTTCATTTGCACCATATTAAGCAGTAGGAAAGCACTTAAACAGGTGATTTTCATAACCTTAATATTTACGTAAAGTTACGAAATGAGTTATGCAAACACAATAACTGATAATCGCAGGGTGGCATTTGCAATAAGCAGTCCTTGTAAAAACTGCTTTATGACGACAACTCCATAGACTGCCAAAAAACTACCGGAGGTGAGCCTGTCCAGAGCGCAGCGAAGGATCTAACGGGCTTTCATTGCTGGCTTTTCAACCCCAACGAAAGATTAGTTATTACCTGCCGCTGAATTACTTGTTTTATTTTTTAATTTGTCTCCTCTTTCTTCGATGAGTGTAAACCTGAAAAATAAAAAAGATAATAGGTGCCGATGATGAAATAATCCCCAAGATTGTTGATGAACTGGCTTTATCTTTTCCAGGCACAACAATAAGTACAGTTGGTACAGCAATAATGATTATCACAAAAAAAATAGCAATCACTAAACCCAAAGTTGTTTCGTAAAAGGTTTTTCCAATGCGAATTGGTTGTTTTTTATCTCCCGGTTTAGTGTTGATTTCCTCAACTTTAGTTATGAAATCACGTAGAAAGTGGTTAAAGTCATCTGTATTGCTAGACTCATTATTGTGAAAAAAGGCAAAATTACTTCCATTTTTGAGGTTCAATTTAAACTTATCAAATTGCGAATTTGGTTGAAAAATATAACTTTCTATATCCATCCAATGTATATAGTCATCTTCTCTCGTTTGAAAAAGAAATTGCTTTATCCATTTTCTTTCCATACCCTTCTCATCCATAATAATCTCAATCTCAGCAGTAGAAGTAAATCTTGGTAAATAAAAAGCCAGAATAAAAATTGGTGCAAAAAGTGCCAAAAAAATCAAAAATGATACTCCTTTAGGAACCAAAAGAACTAAAGTAAAAATTCCAGATAACAATGTGATTAAAAATGTTACTGTATATAAAAATTGCGAGGTCTGAGTAATATTATATTTCATTCTAATGATATCCTGACATTCCATTACAGTGGCAGGTAACAGTTGGGTGTTTCTCTTGTCGGGGCTTATTATTACTGGTCTTTGTTAATATAACAAAAAGAACAACTCGCGAAATCCTTATGATGTAAACGTCAACCACGCTAGTAGAAATTCCTTGTTGAACTAAACCTGCGGTAGCTTTACTCCTCTCTGTTTTATTAATTTGGCAAAACAGCAATAAAATCTTTAAAAGCCTACAAAAAAAAGTCTCCGCAGGAGTTAGGGGTAAACAAATTTCTGAAGCGCGCCAGTAGCGAAGTTAGTTGTTTTGGTGAATTGCTGCAAAGCTTTATTACGAATGTCAAAAAACTAATTCAGGGTGCAAGCCACCAACAAAAAAAGTAGTCCTTCTAAATTGTGTATCTAAATTCCTAAAACGACTGCTCAATAGACTGCTTAAATTCAGCTGAAAAGCTTCCGAAGGTGAGCTTGTCCAGAGCGCAGCGAAGGATCTAACAGGCTTTCATTGTTGGCTTTTCAAGCCCAACGAAAGCTTAGTTATTAGCAGAAGTTATATTTAAATATTAAATTGTTGAAATAAAATTCACTACTCCTTGATACATCAAATTGACTTCATCTCTGCTATATACATTATAATGACCATGAGCGGCATTATTTCTTAAGTCAAGCCAACTTGTAATACTTTTATTTGTTAATGAATTATAAATGTTTGCTTTATAGAGTTCTGCATTTAATAGATTTGCTTTTTTAGGTATCTCTTTTCCATCTCTAATTGATGATATTTCTATTGAATTATTAATGGATAATTGTCTTAATTGTTCTTCAAGTGTGGATCCTATCATTACAGCCGCAGCATCTTTGTAACCCTCTTCTAGTAAATATTTACTCATTTCAAGAAAATCAGAAAATAATTCTGCTGTTACTAATTGTTTTAAATTATAAAGCCATCCGTTTTCAATTTCGAATTTTATTGAGCTTAATATACTCAATGATTCATCAACATTAAATTTATATGTTCCATTTGCAGCTTCCTCAAATTCTTTAAAATAAAGATGATTTTCACCATATAAATTTTTTATAAAAGATAAGGACAAAGTTTTAAATCCAACAAAACTACCATCCTTAATAAATCCTATTGAATAAGGTTCATCATATGTTAAATTGTCATAAAGTGAATTTCCAAATTCTATTAATGTCGTGATTCGGTCTTGTAGTTCTATGTTTGTCATATTATTCTGACTAACATTAAATTAGTATGTTGATAATCAGATAGATGTAATTTCAGTATCTTTGTCAGTCAGACCAAATTTAGTGATTTGTTTCTGTATTCTTTTCGCTGCGGCCATTTTTCATTTTTTTTTCCGGACACAGCTTTAGCAGGCGGGCAAAAGCGGGTCAGTTAAAGATACCACAAAAAAGCAGTCCTTCTAAAAAACTGCTTTGTATCTAAATTCCTAAAACGAAAACACCTTAGACTGCTGAAATTCCGCTGAAAAAAGCTTCCGAAGGTGAGCCTGTCCAGAGCGCAGCGAAGGATCTAACGGGCTTTCATTGTTGGCTTTTCAAGCCCAACGAAAGCTTAGTTATTAGCAGAAGTTTATCTTGAAATTATTGTTCTGTTAGAAATATTTTCATCATAGTTTTTTACGAATAATTCAATTTTACTTTCATCAAGCTTTCCATTTTCAGTTATTACTTCATTTTTTACTAATAACTTAATCGCGTCTATAATATTACCTCTTACATCAGCATTGGTGCCTGAAGTAATAAACTTGATTTGAACATAATCATCTAAATGTTCCCTAGGGGTACCGCCATTATTATCGATAAGCACTATTATTCTTTTATGAGGTTCTATTTCATATAAATCATAATTTGTTGCGCCAAAAGTACCTCCTATTTCATAATCTAAGATTTCCTTTTTGTCAAAGAAAACTTTATTTTTTTTGAAATTTACACGCTGACTAAACAGTGTGATACTCGAAAAGACCAATAAACTTGTAATTATTTGTTTCATAATCAAAAGTGGTTTTAATATATATTGTTTTAAATCTCTGCTATTTTGTATATATGTATCTTAACGTGATACTTATCAATCCGATCTTGAAGGCATATCACAAATTTGATACTTATCTGCTAATTCAAATATAATTTAATTTTGTTTTTAAGTCATCAAATGGACATGTAATCTGTTGCAAACTTTTGGTGCTTAAATGAGAGTACTGTCCGTTCAACCACAACCTTCCCGGTTTAAAGTTAGACCGTTTTAAATCGTCCATATTATCTGGTGTTTTCAGGTTGCACTTTTTTGCTTTAAGTAAGTTTATGCTTCTCCAAAAAACGCCGTGCTCGCGCCAATCCAGATAGCGTCTTTTTTATTGAAATCTACGTTTACCATATCGGCTTTGGTCATGCGCACCAGGTGCTCCATAAGTTGGGGGCGGTCTTCGCCTTCGTGCCAGATGTAAAGCAGGCGGATTTCGGCTTTGGCAAAATCGCCGTTGATGTCTTTGAAAAGGGGTGCATAATTTACCTTTCGCTGTAGTATGTAATTCTCCGGGTCGGTGATTTCAGTAAGGATTTCCGGTGTGGGGTTCAGGTTAACTCCGGCGCCGGCAAATGAAAAGAGCGGCTTCAGTACAAAGTCTGAAAGGTTTTCGGTTCCCGGGTAATCATTCAGGAAGTAGCTTTTGGGTGCGTATTCGTGGTTGAGTTTTGGCAGCAGGAACTTAGAAATCTTAAAGAACCAGTTGGGGTGGGTAATCCATTTTACATCAACATCATCACGGAAGTCAAATTCAGTAACCAAATTTTCCATACGGTCCAGTTCGTCGAAGATTACACGGTTATAAATCCGCTTAATCTGAACAAGCCGCCCGTCTTTTTCGTAAAACAGTTCGCGGCCTTTTTTCTTTACTTCAGTAAGGCACACGGGCCTGATGCCCAGCTTTTTTTCGGTGATGTAAAAATCGATATTGGTTTTCTGCTCATGCGGGTGGATTTCCAGCAGGACCACGTTCTCAGGATTTTCACCTCCAATTAACAGTTTACTGAGTTCGCTGTAATACTCCTCATCAGTCATTTCGGGTTTTAATTCATTCAGGAATGGATAGACTTCACAAAGCGTGTTCTGCAGTTCGCGCTGGAAACCATAAAGGGTAGGGAAGGCCTGAAGTTCGATAAGCTGTGGCTCCACGTCGCCCTGACTATTTTGGCAGATACCAAAGTCAATGGTGAAAAAATGCGGCTGAGCGGTATCGCTAGGTACGTGATACTGTTCAGGAACAGCTTTGCCTAGTTCGGCTTCAGACATATTTTTAATCTGCGTGATAATACTGTCGCACGCCAACTGCAGTTTAGACCGGAATTCTTCCGTCAGGAAAACGGGACTCTCGGAAACCCGGAACGGAGGTTTTATGCCGCCTTTTTCTGCAAGACTTTCTATAACCTGATTGTATTTTTCCGCATTGAATTCCCTGTTGAACTGTTCTCTGTATTTTGCGATCATCCTTTGTGTTTTTGGTACTTAAATATATGGATTTTTAGCTTTCCGAATAAAAAAAACCGGCTTAAAAGCCGGTCATTTTCAGTGGGTTTACGCAGGAGTGAGGTCGCGAACGATTTCCCTGGCAGCATGCTGCAGAAACCGCGGCAAAATCTGGGCCTGGGTGAGCAGGATTTTATCGGGATCGTTCATGCGGTCCACAGTTTCCAGGTACTTTTCCATACCGTAACTTTCAATCATGGCCTCGCGGTTCTGGGCTATTTCCAGACTTTTAATCATTCCTTCAGGATCTGCTTCGGGATGAAACTGCGTTCCGAAAATCTCATCAGAAAAGCGGATGGCCATTACGGCACGTTCCAGATGGATGTGCGGCCGCACTTTCTCCAGGGCCACAATCCTCATTCCTAACTCTTCCATTTTGCGGAGGTTGGGTTCTATAAACTGATAAGCGCGGCTGTCCACTCCATAGAAAGGTTCCGGGAGTCCTTTCAGCAGGAAATCCTCTTCACCCTGATAATTTTTATGAATTGGCATCACCCCGAAAGAATAGGATTTTCGCTTACAGATATTACCAAGCTTCCAGTGAATACTGGCCAACTGGAAAGAGTGGCAGATCAGAAAAAGGAATTTGCGCTCTGTATTGTTTTTATTGTGGTCCCAAACTTCGTTCAGAAAATCTGCATAAGGCTGTTCCCAGGCATGTCCTTGCCTGTACGGATCGCCCGGCCCACCGGAGGAGATAAAGATGTCGAAATCCTGTACCCGCGGCATCTCATTGTTATAGCGGACATCAAAAACCTCAATTTCTACATCTTCATCTGAGTTCTGTTTGAAAGTGTCGGCAATCTCTTTAATATTCCGCATTCCCTGGTTTGCGTGGTTGTTATTCATGTCTAGCAGGGCCAGTCTTATCTTTTTCATAGGGGTGCAATTATTAGAACCTGCAAAATTACGCTTATATAATTAATTGAGGGTCATTGTGATGCGTAATTCCATATTCGGTTTCGGCAATCATATAATCCACCACGGCTTTCAGGCATCCGGTTTCTTCATAAACCTGCAGCTGGCGGTCGGCGCCGGTGCCGTTCTTCATAATTTCCCAGGCATATTCCACTTCCGCGCGGCAGCCAAGTTCATCTACCACATCGTCAATGAATTCCAATAATTCCTTAAGCAAATCTACATATGGTACGCTTGTTTCTTTGCCGAAATCAATCAGGTGCGCATGGATGCCTTCCTTGGATGCACGCCATTTATTTTCGGTAAGAAGCAGTCGGCGGTAGCTGCGGAAACTCATGTTCTGTTGGTGAAGTTTGTAGATCTTGGCCACCAGGCACTGCATAATGGCGGCCAGGCAAACGGTTTCCTCAATTCGCATCGGCATATCGCAAATCCTGAATTCAATGGTAGGGTAGAACGGATGAACGCGCAGATCCCACCATATTTTCTTGGCATTGTCTATGGTGCCGGTCTTGATCATCAGGTTTATGTAAGCGTCAAATTCGGCAACGCAGCTGAAATAACTGGGTATTCCGGTGCGCGGGAATTTAACAAAAACATGCTGGCGGTAGGACTTGAACCCTGTCTTGCTGCCCACCCAGAAGGGCGAGTTGGTAGAAAGCGCATACACGTGAGGCAGGAAATACCGCATGATGTTCTGGATCCGTATGCCCTCTTCCCGGTCCGGAATGCCTATATGAACGTGAAGTCCGAAGATAAGGTTGGAGCGCGCAACATCTCCGAGGTCGCTCACTATTTTGTCATACCGTTCGGCTTTGGTGATCGGGTTGTCTTCCCACCTGGAAAAGGGATGGGTGCCGCCACCCGCAACGCGCAGGTTATTTTCGTGGGCCACCTTTATAAGCCGTTTGCGGAGATCGGTAAGTTCGGCCTTCACTTCCTGAATATTATTGCAGATGCCGGTTTCCATTTCCACCACGCTTTCGTGCATCTCGTGTTTCAGATGCTCCTCGAGTGTGGCTTTTCCGCCCTCGATTATTTTGGATACGTGTGAGACCAGGTCGCGGGTTTCGGCGTCAATGATCTGGTATTCCTCTTCGACGCCAATCGTAAATTTATGCATGATTTGTGTTTTTTGTGATGCTTTAGACTGATTTCACCGAAAGTCGGGATCAGCCGGATTATTTTTTACCAAGCCCATCTTTAACAAAATTGCCCCAGGCAATATTGGTCTTGCCCGGCACATATTCATTTGCCTTTTCAATGGCCAGTTTTGCGGCATGCTCCACGATCCACGCGAAGTTTTCTTCTCCCACCGAATTGCGGTCTGCATCGGGAGCTGGATTACAGAAGTCGATTGCGTAAGGGATACCGTCGCGCACTGCAAACTCCACCGTGTTGAAATCATAGCCCAGGGCTTTGTTCATTTTCAGCGTAAGATCGGTTATGGTCTTAAGAAGTTTCTTGCGCTGCGCGCCCTGGGTCTGATGTTCGGTAGCATAGCGCAAATGGTGCGGATTGCGGGGTTCATAAGGCATGATGTGCACGTATTTCTGCCCCAGACAGTACACACGGTAATAATCATCAAAAACGATCTCTTCCTGTACCATCATTACAAGTTCACCGGTTTCGCTTAGCTTTTGCCAAAGATCCTCCTTGTCCGTGCAGCGGTAAACGTTTTTCCAGCCGCCACCGTCATGCGGTTTCATATAGCATGGAAAACCTACATAGTCAAATATGTATTCCCAGTCCAGCGGGAATTTCATATTCCGGAAAGAAGTCTCTGTGGTTTCGGACGGCCTGTCGCTGGACGGCAGGAGTACTGTTTTAGGAAGCGGTACGCCAATCTTGGACATAAGTGCATTGTTAAAGAACTTCTCATCGGCACTCCACCAGAACGGATTATTAATGACGTACGTGCCGCAAACCGCGGCGTTCTTCAAATATGCCCGGTAGAACGGGACATCCTGAGAAATACGGTCGATTATGACGGCATAACCGTAATCGGCGCCCTGCTCCAGCTTGTCTATCATAACGGGTTCGGCGATAACTTCACCTTTGCCCAGTTCATTTACTTTATTGATGAATTCCCATGGAAAGGTATCTTCCATCCCGAATAATATTCCTACTTTTTTTGCCATAATATTGTGTCTTTACTATTTGAATGTTGATTTATGTAAAACTGCTAAACTGCTAAACTGCTAAACTGTTTGACTGTGAGATTTTATCAGACTATCAAACTGCCTCCTGTCTGCTTTCATCCAAAAAACCTTCCCGCAAACGTGGGAAAAACCATGCGCCAAAGCGGCCAGTCGTGCGAGATCCACTTTTGCTCGTCGTACCAGTGGTTAATGCCTTTTTGGTTTAATATGGCAGACATTTCCTTTGTCTGATCCAGACAGATGTCCTGATCCGAAGTGCTTAAAACAATATGCATATGCCTGTATTTCCAGCCTTCATCGTTAAGTACAAACTCACGCGGACAGTTAAAATATACGAGGTCGCTGTTGTATCCGTCCATGAAATTCCTGATTGTGAAAGCGCCGCTCAGGCAGAAAAGATGAGAAACAAGGTCCGGAAAGCGAAATGCCAGATTGGCAGCATGATAACCGCCGAAACTTGCGCCGGCCAGTGCTACACGTGCAGTCTGATGTGATTTCTGGATAAAGGGAATGAATTCCTGACTCATAAACTGAACCCATAATTCATATATCCTGATTCTTTCCTGCGGACTGATGGTCTTGTCATACAGGCTTTCCGAATCCAGCGTCTGAATATTGTAGAGTTTTACTTTGCCGCTGCTTACAAGTGCCTCTATACTTTCATTCAGCTTAAAATCATGATTCTGGGTATATGATCCGCGGGAGGTGGGAAACATAATAACGGGAAACCCGTAATGTCCTGTAACCTCCACTTTCAGGCTCATACCCAAGATGTGAGAGTAATAATCGGTATGTTCAGCTGTAGTCATAGGTTTTTCTGTATTTAAGCGAATGGAGCCGGTTTTAAAGGATTGATGGCCGCATTTCCATCATGATTAAAAGTATGATTTTATGAGGAAGGCTTATCCTTCGGCGGAATTACCGATAGATATTGCTCTGTCACTTTTTCGGCGGTTTCATCCAGCCGTTTCAAGACCTGCCGTTCATCCTGTGACCGGTATACGATTCCAATGTGGTTTTCAATGGACAGGAATCTGTATACTTCGTCGCACATAAATTCTGTGTACTCCGGATTTTTACGGCTGGTAAGGGCAACCAGAAGTCCCGCGGCAAAGGACGTGGGTTTCTGAAGTTTATAAGGGATGTTTTTCAGCAGATGATCCTCCATCCGTGCCCATTCGCGCCAGATATTGATTCCGGTGGAGGCTTCTACGAGGTCCGGAATATGAGCGCCGCCCACCCGTGACGAAGTTTCCAGGAAGTACCATTTGCCATCGTCTTTACCTTTTATAAATTCACTGTGGGTCGCGCCGTTCATGAGGCCAAAACCCTGAAGCAGTTTCTTGTTAAGGGCCTCAAGCTCTTTAAATTCTTTTGAGGTTCGGTTCAGCGTCTGCGAACGGAACACGCCGCCGTCATGTGCCACCTGCATGGGTGGCGAAAGGTATTTGGACGCGGAGGTAAATATTACTTTTCCCTGATAGGTTAAGCTGTCTACATGATAGACATCGCCGGGTTTGAAACTTTCCAGAAGGAAAAGATATCTTTCTTCGCCCAGACTGTTTACGGTTTCCCACAGCTGTTCGCGGTCACTTATTTTCCTGATCCCGGTCGCGGAAGCTTCGGAACGGGGTTTCAGCACCCACGGCCCGGGTACTTTGGCTGCGAAATTATCTATTTCGCTATCATTGAAAATCGCAGTAAATTCCGGAACACTGATGCTCTTGTCCAAAGCGCGCTGTCTCATCGCCAGCTTATCACGGAAATACCGGTGCGTAGTCTGACCCATGCCGGGGATTCTGAAATTTTCGCGTATAAGCGCCGCTTTTTCCACATCATAATCATCCAAAGCCACCACTGCATCTATTTTTGTAGTCCGCATCAGATGGGAGAACCCCTGCACCAGATGATCCAGGTTCCACACCGAGTAGCTGACCTCCTGCATATAATACGATTTTGCTATGGCATGCCAGGGCCAGGCCCGGTCTTTGAGATTTTCCGAAGTAATCAGGATGATTTCGTTGCCCAGTAAATGGAGTTCATCCATAAAATCGGCTCCCTTGAAATAGCAGGAAATGCAGACAATCGTTTTTTTCTCCATGTGCAGTGTTTTATTGAAAAGGTTGAATTATTTAAAATAATACTTCCTTCTGTATTTAAAAATCGTACCTGTTTTCGGTATTTGGCGCTGATTCAGAAATACATATCAATAATACTGCTTTTTTTTATACTGCGGAATATATTAGCTCATATTTTCCATAAAGTTGATGAGCAGCTGTACACCGTAACCCGTTGCGGCTTTTTCTTTTGCATAAGGAACAGGACCGAATGCCACACCCGCAATATCGAGATGCGCCCATCTTGGATGACCGCCTATAAACTGCTCCAGAAATTTTGCAGCCACTATACAGTCGCCTACAGGTTTCAGTGAAATATTCTTAAAATCCGCTACATCGGATTTGAAGTCTTCCTTCCAGATGTCCCACATCGGCATATTCCACAGGCGCTGGTTAGTACGGTCGCCAACGACCTGTAGTTGGTTGCCCAGTGCCTGATCATTAGTGAAGAGAGCACCGCAGGTTCCGCCGAACATCCTTACTGAACTTCCTGTAAGTGTAGCCAGGTCTATCATGATATCGGTTTTGTAATTGTCGGCCAGGTAAGAAAGCCCGTCTGCCAGCGTCATGCGGCCTTCCGCATCTGTGTTGATTACCTCAATGGTCTTGCCGTTATAGGCACGCACTACATCACTCGGAACATAGGCGCTGGCTGAAACTGCATTGTCTGTGATGGGTAGAACAGCGATGATGTTTACAGGAAGTTTCCGTTCCGCTGCCGTAATCATTGCTCCGATCACCGCAGTAGCACCGCCCATATCCGATTTCATATAGTGGAGATTGTCCGAAGATTTAATGGAAATTCCGCCTGTGTCGAAAAGTACGCATTTACCCACTAATCCCAGAGTCTTAGCCTCCGCAGTTCCACAGTTATATTCCAGGATTGTAAAAGCACAGTCCTGCACACTTCCCTGGTTTACGGACAGAAACGCGCCTAATCCTAACTTTTCGCATTGCTCGCGGTTAAATGAAATTTTCTTAAAACCATACTTCTCGGAGATCTCAGAAAGATATTGCAAAAGGTGATGTACTTTCTTGTGATTCTGAGGCTTGTTCAGCCATTCACGGCAGGCAAATTCACCTTCGCATAAAGCTTTTGCCTCAAAGGCGGCGGTTTCCAGGGCATCGGCAACTGTTTCTGCGATAAGCTCGAAACCTTCAGTAAAAAAGGGATGTTTACTTTCAAACGGATACTCGTACGTTCCAAGATACAGGCCTGTCAGTATCGGTTTTAGATTTTCACCCATACTGTTCATGCAGATCAGATTCGTAGTCTGTGGCTTTATCTTTTTGCGGAAATTCCACGAAAATTTCGCTGCTGTTTCCTGAATATCGAAGTCTTTTGGATCATCGCCAAGACCGATAAAAAATTTTACATCGTCCTCATTAACGGTGATGAAGGTTTCGCCTTTCTTTCCTGTAAACTGATCACCGGTTGATTTTCTGTACGTTGCGCCCAGCTCTTTCCAGTCCTTTTCAGTAGTGAAGATAAAGTGTTGGCTTATATTTTTCTGTTCTGCAAAAGATTTAATATTGATGCGCATATGCTGTATTTTGTTTTTAAACCGGATTAGTGCCGGCCGAAATGAATGATTAAGATTTAGGACTGGCTGATATCCTTCGTTTTGTCTGCCACTGCTCTTTCGGAGAGCTCTTTTGGATCTTCATGGGAGTCGAAGAAAAGCCATTCCACCGCACGCGGGAATTCCTGAGACCAGTAAAATTCCTGATGCCGGCCTTCGGGATTGAAGCTCAGTTTAAAATCAAACTGTACGGAATATTGGTTTTCTGACCCTTCCATCCGTTTTTCGAATTCGCGCATCCGTTCTGCCATATCGGCGCCTTCCTGCAGGCCGCCGTACATATATACTTTTGTGCTGTATGGCGATTTGAAATTCATCATTGGAAAATCATAATCGGGGTTCACCCACAGCGAGGGTGAAAAAATCATCAGTTTGGAATATACTTCAGGATATAGAAATCCACCGTAAATACTGATAAGCCCTCCGAGTGAACTGCCACCTATGCCTGTAAATTCGCGCTCCGACAGTGTTCGGTAGGTTGTATCAACAAAGGGTTTCAGAGTGTCTGCCAGGAAACGGACGTATTTTTTACCTTCGGCATTCTGTGCTATGGAGTCGGAGTCCAGAATGTACTCGCTGATGCGGTCCTGATGACCGTTTTCAATAGCAATGATGATGAGGTCGCCCCGTCCGTATTCAGCCAAAATAGACATTTTCCGATCAATCTCCCAGTTGCCGAACGGCGAACCTTCATGAAAAAGGTTCTGAGCATCCTGCAGATAAAGTACGGGGTAGCTGCGGTCTGTTTTATAGTAATTGTGCGGCAGCAGCGCCCATATTTTGCGTGTTTTGTCCAGCTGCGGTATCGCGAACTCTTCACTGATGAGTTCAATAATCGGAAAAAACTCATCCTTGAACGGTCCCCAGTTTGTGCGCCACTTCTCCACCATGTCATTGGTTTCATCGCCTTTTAAGGCCTTGCGGTTTCGGGTGATGTTGCCGTAACGGTCAATTTCCACATTTTCCCAGCCTCCTTTTGTAAACTTATACTCTATGTTGTCAGGAAGTAAATGCGCAGGAATATCAATGGAATAGGTGTCTGCTTCCAGTTTCTCCAGCATGAAATCCCCGTCCCGGGAATCCCAGTTATTGAAGTTTCCGGTTATGTATACGGGCCGCTCATCATTTTCGGCAGAAATCAGATTGAATTTCATCAGCATCAGTTACGGTATCAAAAGTAAATATAATTCGCCGTAAATTAACAAAGCGTTTCTCATACAGTTCCGCTTCTGTTTTGTGGCTGTACTTAGAAATTTAATGTGTAATTTTGAGAGAATATGCTTTAATTTGTATTCAGGCACCTTTACACACATTATACTCCCTTTTTATTATGCAGAATGTTCATCCTTACTCACGGTTCACCGAGCATGATATCTACCTTTTCCGCGAAGGGAAACATTACAGGCTGTACGATAAATTCGGCTCACACGAAGCTGAACTTGATGGTAAGGCCGGGACCTGTTTTTCACTCTGGGCTCCACATGCCGAGGAGGTTTCGGTAATAGCTGATTTTAACGGATGGGATTCTGAAAGGCATAGACTTTTGCCCAGGTGGGACGGCTCCGGTATTTGGGAGGGTTTTATTGCTGATGTAAAATGGGGTGCGCCTTACAAATATGGAATCCGGACAAAAACCGGTGCGCTGCTGGAAAAAAGCGATCCTTATGCCCTGAGTTTCGAGCAGAATGTACAGGCAGCATCACTTGTCTCTACCACCTGGTACGAGTGGAATGACTCTGAATGGATGTCGGGCAGACATAAAAACAACAGTCTGCAGGCGCCGATTTCTGTATATGAAATGCATTTGGGTTCGTGGATGCGCGGTACTGAAGACCCCGAACGTTTCCTGAGCTACCGCGAAATTGCTGAGCGACTGGTACCCTATATTAAAGAAATGGGTTTTACTCATGTGGAATTTATGCCCGTGATGGAGCACCCTTACGAGCCAAGCTGGGGTTACCAGATCACAGGCTTTTTTGCTGCGAATTCCCGTTTCGGAGCGCCGCAGGACCTTATGTTCCTGATTGATGAACTGCACAGAAATAATATAGGTGTCATACTGGACTGGGTGCCGTCGCACTTCCCGGGCGATGCCAACGGGCTTCATGTTTTTGACGGTACTTACCTCTATGAACATGAAGATCCACGCCAGGGCTTTCATCCGCAATGGAGCTCGTATCTGTTCAATTACGGCCGTCCCGAAGTAAAATCTTTTCTGATTTCCAACGCTATGTTTTGGCTGGACCGCTATCACGCCGACGGCCTGAGGGTAGATGCCGTTACGTCCATGCTCTACCTTGATTATGCACGTGAAGTGGGCGAGTGGATACCCAATTTGTTCGGAGGTAATGTAAATCTTGAAGCCAAGGAATTTCTGCAGGAATTCAATATTGCCGTTTACCGCGAGTTTCCGGAAATCCTTACCATTGCTGAGGAAAGTTCGGACTTTCCCCTGCTTACCACGCCTGTACATGACGGCGGAATCGGTTTCGGGATGAAGTGGATGATGGGTTGGATGCATGATACGCTGAAGTATTTTAAAGAGGACCCGGTTAACCGGAAATACGAACACAATAAAATTACATTTTCGTCGGCCTATGTTTTCAATGCAAACTATATGATGCCTCTGTCTCATGATGAAGTGGTGCATGGCAAGGCGAGTATGGTTTATAAGATGCCCGGCGACGAATGGCAGAAGTTTGCCAATCTCCGGGCACTTTACGCTTATATGTTCACGCATCCCGCAGCCAAGCTTCTTTTCATGGGAAATGAGTTTGCGCAAACCGCAGAATGGAAATTTGCTGCGTCACTGGACTGGCATTTGCTGGAGCACAACTATCATAAAGGGATGCAGCAGCTGGTTAAAGATCTGAACCGCCTTTACCGTAATGAACCTGCACTTTACAGCAGTCAGTTTGACCCTTCCGGGTTTGAATGGGTGGAAGCAAATGACGATGCGAACTCTGTTTTCGTATACTTGCGTAAAGGAAGGAAGGATGAAGAGGTATTGATGATTGTTTTAAATCTCACTCCCAATGTGCTGGACTATAAAATCGGCGTTAACGAAGGCACCTCCTGGGCAACCGTATTGAACACCGATGACCAAAAATATGGCGGCAGCGGGGCGCCGGCACTGGTAACAGATGAGGAAGATGATGAATGGATGTACCGGCCTAACGCAATCGTGTTAAGTTTGCCTCCGCTTGCGGCAGTGGTATTGCGGCAGCAGCAAAAAGTTTCTCCTCCCAATCGGCGGCGCACAATTAACAAATCTGATAAAACCCTAAATCCTTCGGAAAAGATGTCCTTACCAAAAAAAGAGAAAAGACCAGGTCTTTTTGCAGGCTCAGAAAGTACTGCAGATACAGAAAAGAAAATTGATGCTAAAACCATAGATTTTCAGCAGTCCAAAAAACCTGCACGTCAGCCCGCCGAACCAAAAGCGGGGAAATCAAAAAAAGAAACAACAAAAAAGAGTGTAGATAAAAAGTCTGACTCGGCGTTTATTTCCTCGAGTTCGGTGCTGGGCAGTAATACTGAACAGAAAATTGACGCCAAAACACTTGAGGCAAACCGGGATTCGGGCAACGGCGCGGAAACCTCTGCGGAAGGAGAAGTGATAAAACCTGTAAAGTCTGCGAAAACCGGTAGGAAAAAGTAGAGATTCCCGCGTGTTGCCGCAAAAGCTCTTTTAGCTTGAACTGTTATAATAAAACGAAAAAGTATATATGGATGTTTATCATCTTTCCATGGAATGTTTCCCGGTAGCCAAAGTGGGCGGACTGGCTGATGTGGTTGGAGCGCTGCCCAAATATCAGAATAAACTTCAGGGAGTTACCGCCAGGGTGGTGATCCCGTGGTATAATAAGCCCTACGTTCAAAATGGGAACTTTGAAACAGTCTTTGACGGATACATTTACCAGGCACCTAACCAACTGCGGGTTCACGTTCTGAAAGAAGAGAATGATACGCTCGGCTTCGAACTGTACCTTGTGCAGGTACCAGGTCTGCTGGACCGCGACAATCCGTACGGTTATCACGATGAAAGCTATCAGTTCCTGGCCTTTCAGCACGCGGTGCTTCACTGGTTAGCTACGGCCAAAATACGTCCGGACGTTCTGCACTGTCACGATTATCATACCGGACTTGTGCCGTTTATGATAGAAAACTGTCCGGAATTCTATTTTTTGAAAGGTGTTAAAACCATTGGTACCATCCATAACGGCGAGTACCAGGGCCAGATGAGGTGGGAAATGCTTGATTATTTTCCGTGGATTGACGGCAGCACCGATTTGCGCATTCTGGACTGGGATGGTTATATCAATCCACTGGCTACCATGATCAAATGCTGCCATGCCTTCAATGCAGTTTCAGGAGGTTACCTTGCTGAACTTTATCAGAATTTCAGAGGTTTGGAAAATCTTGTACAGCAGGAACATCAGAAAGCGTTTGGCATCATCAACGGTATTGATACTGAGGTTTGGGATCCGGTCACAGATATGTATCTTGATGATAACTTCAGCGCAGCTAATGCGGGTCAGGGCAAATGGGAAAATAAAAAGAAACTCTGTGCAGAATACGGTCTGAATCCGGATTTACCGCTGTTTGGATTCATTGGCCGTTTTGCCGCCGAAAAGGGAGCAGATCTGCTGCCTGATATTGTTGTCCAGAGTATTCAGCAAACAAACGGGGCCTTAAACATCATCATTTTAGGTTCAGGTGAAAGTCATACTGAAAACAGGCTGAGCGAACTGGCCATGATTTTTTCCAATTTTGCTCTGGATCTTGGTTACAAGGAGTACCTGTCTCATAAGATATATGCCTCTGCCGACTTCCTTCTTATGCCCTCGCGCGTAGAGCCCTGCGGACTGAACCAGATGTACGCCATGCGCTACGGTACTGTTCCAATTGTAAGGTACACCGGTGGTTTGCGTGATACAGTACAGGATATTTCTACGGGCGGAGCCGGTCTTAATTTCGGTGAGGCTACTGCCGATGCTGCGGTACATGCAATGAAAAGGGCTGTTCATATTTATCATGACCATGAACTTATGCAGCATCTGATCAGTACTAACATGAATTTCGATTTCTCATGGGACAAATCTGCGGGAAATTATGTAGATTTATACAGAAAATAGGTTCGCAGGAACTACAGGCTGAATAAGATTCAGCATCAAAAAAAATATAAATATGAAAGCAAATGTAATATCGATCGTTTTGGGAGGTGGTCGCGGTACCCGTCTCTTTCCTTTAACGGATTCCCGTTCAAAACCTGCAGTGCCGATTGCAGGTAAGTACCGGCTGGTTGATATTCCAATCTCTAACTGCCTCAATTCCGGCTACAATAAAATTCTGGTACTTACACAGTTTAATTCAGCTTCGCTGAATTCACATATCAAGAACTCCTATCATTTTGATATTTTCAGCAAAGGCTTTGTTGATATTCTTGCCGCCGAGCAGAACGTGGGAAATGAAAACTGGTATCAGGGCACCGCAGATGCGGTGCGTCAGTCCATGAAACATCTTAGCAAGTACGACTACGACTATATTCTGGTACTTTCGGGCGACCAGCTTTACCAGATGAACTTCCGCCAGATGATTGATTTTCACTGTGAAAATGAGGCGGATATAACTATTGCAACCATTCCGGTAAATGCGAAGGATGCGCCGGGATTTGGCATCCTGAAATCAGATGAGAACGGAGACATTACCTCATTTATTGAAAAACCGTCGCCGGAAATGCTGGCGGACTGGAAATCCGAGGTTTCCGAGAAAAGCCACAGTGAAGGTAAGGACTATCTGGCCTCAATGGGCATCTATGTTTTCAGCAAGAACGTTCTACGCACTTTATTCGAGGAAAATTCAGGCGATGATTTCGGAAAGGACATCATCCCGGCTTCGATTGGCAAACTGAAGACCCTAAGCTATCAGTACGAAGGTTACTGGACGGATATCGGGACTACTGAAAGTTTTTACGAGGCCAATATTGACCTTTGTCAGGACTTCCCAAAGTTTAATCTCTTCAGTACATCACCCATTTTTACTCGGGCACGTATGCTGCCACCGTCAAAGATTATGGGCTCATATGTGAGCAAAGCGGTCTTCGGTGACGGCTGTATCGTAATGGCTGATAAGATTGAAAATTCAATTGTGGGGAACCGTACCAGGATCGATAAAGGAAGTACCGTGGTGAACTCTTATATTATGGGATCCGACTATTACCAGCCTACAGATGAAATAGTTAAAAATGACCAGGAGGGCAGGCCTAATTTAGGTATCGGAAAATACTGTTATATAGACAGGACAATTATTGATAAAAACTGTGCTATCGGTGATAATGTGAGGATTATCGGCGGTCATCACATCCCTGACGGTGATTTTGAAACCCATTCCATCAAAGAAGGTATTGTGGTTCTGAAGAAAGGCGCAGTGATTCCCGCCGGCACGCATATCCCGTAACCTTACTTAAACCTTTCAACCTGAAAGTGCGACACGGTGCCTCTGTACCGCTTTTAGTGCGTTTTATGTGGGATCGCATTAGAGGCTGAATTCTGAGTTATCAGATGCCTTAAAAAAATACCTATTTTTGCGCATGCGTTTTATTAAGTTCGGTTTACTCATCACCATATTGGTGCTCGCAATCTATGCTGCTGTGATGTACAGCCTCGTAGATGAAAGTAACAGTTTCACAATAGAAAAGGAAATTAATTATCCAGTGGAGAAAGTGTATCCACAGTTTAACCAGCTGCAGAATTTCACGCGCTGGAATGATTATTTTTCTTCCTCACGTACAATGCGGATTGAATACTACAAACCTTACGAAGGAAAGGGAGCGGCCATCAGTTTTGATGATCCGAAAAATGAAAAATCCGGCGAGCTTTTCATCCGCTACCATAATCCCGACCGCACACTTAGGATGCAGGTGTTTGAAGGTGAAGAAAGCAATCCAACACTCGTGGATGTTAAATTTGTAAAAGCCGGTCCCGAACAGACCCGCATTATCTGGAATATACATACGCCGAAACGCAAACTGCTGTCAAGAATTACAAATCTGTGGACAGAGGACGAATTCACTGAAAACCTGAACCGAAGCATGGCTAACCTCAATGCTTTACTGGGAAATAAAGTGGAAAAAGAGTATCTGATCAGCAGTATTAAATATGACAGCCTGATGGTGGAGAAGCAGGAGGGGCAACTGCTCCTGGGTATCAATGTCTCGGCTACCAATACCAGGGAAGCGCTGTTCCGCAATATTGTGATGAACCACAACAAGGTGTATAACTTTGTACTGAATGATCTGGACAAGCGTGAGGATGAATTTGGCTATGCAGTATTAGTAACGGGTGCAGACAATTATAAGGACAAGGATGTTTCCTATTTTTTAGGTATTCCCCTTTCAAAAAGAGTGGGAGTTTCGGACAACAGTTTTTCATTCAGAACCATAAATGAAACTCAGTCGTACGTGATTTATTATCAAGGTTCGTACAGTGGCAGGGTCGGTTCAATTCAAAAACTGCTTCAGAATGCCAAAAAGGAAAATGTACGGTACGGAGACATTCAGCAGGTATTTTTGGAGGTTCCTGAAAGCGAAAACAGTGTCCGTATCAAACTGATTTTGCCGGTTTTCAGGTAACGGACTGCGCTATACCGGTGCGATAGATAAATTTGATTGAAAGCGGTTTACAAGTCGCTTTTTTTTATTAAATTTGACGTTTATATTTTATTATAAACACTAACACAGATTTACTGTCATAATGGATAAATTTTCATTCCTGAACGCTGCTCATTCGCAGTTAATTGAAGACCTGTACCAACAATATCTAAAATATCCCGATTCTGTAGAACCCTCCTGGAAATCATTTTTTCAGGGCTTTGATTTTGCGCTGGAAAACTATGCTGATGATGATTCTTCAGCTGCTCCGGCAATGTCCGCAAATTCGGCGGCAGTTTCCAATGCAGCCGCAGGTACAGAAATTCCGGAAGACATTAAAAAAGAGTTCAAGGTTCTCAATCTGATTGAAGCTTACAGACACCGCGGACATCTGTTTACAAATACCAATCCTGTACGCGAAAGAAGACATTATGAACCGACTCTTGATATCGAGAATTTCGGACTTACCCAGGCTGACCTCAATGTAAAGTTCAATTCGGCAGCGGAAACCGGACTTAGCGGTGCGGCTACTCTTCAGCAGATCATCGATCACCTCCGGAAAATCTACTGCGAATCCATCGGTGTGGAATATATGCACATCAACAACGTGGACGAGAAAAAATTTATCCGCGAATGGCTGCAGGTTAACGAAAATCATGCGAAACTATCCGCCGAAGAGAAAACTGAAATCCTGCATAAGCTTAACCAGGCTGTTGCATTCGAAAATTATCTTCACACCAAGTTTGTAGGTCAGAAAAGGTTTTCACTGGAAGGTGGCGAATCTTTGATCCCTGCTCTTGACCAGCTTATCAGCCGCTCCTCACAATTGGGCGTGGACGAAGTTGTACTGGGTATGGCACACCGTGGCCGTCTGAACGTACTTACCAATATCTTCGGGAAGTCTTATAAGCAGATTTTTTCTGAATTTGAGGGTAAAGAATTTGAGGAAGATGTATTCTCCGGTGATGTGAAATACCACTTAGGCTCATCCAAAAAAGTAAAAACAGCTTCCGGTGAGGAAGTTTCTATAAACCTTACGCCAAACCCATCGCACCTGGAAACAGTTGCCGCTTTGGTTGAAGGGATCTGCCGCGCCAAGGTAGATGACAAATACAAAGACTACAAAAAAGTCCTGCCAATCGTAATTCATGGCGATGGAGCGATTGCAGGTCAGGGTATCGTATATGAAATTGCTCAGATGATGACGCTGGAAGGATACAAAACCGGCGGAACTGTTCATATCGTAGTAAACAATCAGGTTTCCTTTACAACTAACTACCTGGATGCACGTTCATCCACCTACTGTACAGATATCGCAAAAGTGACCGAGTCTCCTGTAATGCACATTAATGCTGATGATGTGGAGGCTGTTGTTCATGCCATGCGTTTCGCGGCCGATTTCCGTGCTCAGTTTGGAAAAGATGTTTACATAGATCTTCTAGGATACAGAAAATACGGTCATAACGAAGGCGATGAGCCACGTTTCACCCAGCCTAATCTGTATAAATCCATTTCCAAGCACCCTAATCCAAGGGAAATTTACAAAGCAGAACTTATTAAAGAGAATATAGTTTCTGATGAAGTTCTGAAGAAAATGGAAACCGAGTTCAAGGCACTCCTTGATGAGGATTTTGATGCTTCGAAGGAAATTGAAAGAAACACGATGGACATCTTCATGGAGGATGACTGGAAAGCTTTTCCTATATGTCCAAGAGGGGCTATGCAGAATTCTGTAGATACTACCTATGATCTGGGTCAGCTGAAAGAACTTGCCATTAAGATGTCCACACTTCCTTCAGACAAGAAGTTCATCAACAAAATTACACGTCTTTACGAAACCCGTAAGAAGATGATTGAAGCCAATTCCCTGGACTGGGCTCTTGGCGAATGGTTGGCGTATGCCACACTGCTAACCGAAGGCAATAATGTACGTATATCCGGCGAAGATGTGGAAAGAGGAACCTTCTCCCACCGTCACGCAGTGGTTAAAACCGAGGATACAGAAGAGGAATTCATTCCGCTGAGACATATCTCTGACAGCAGGTTCGATGTGTATAACTCGCATCTGTCTGAATATGCCGTTTTAGGTTACGATTACGGATATGCAATGGCATCTCCAAATACACTTACGGTCTGGGAAGCTCAGTTTGGTGACTTTGTCAATGGTGCGCAGATCATAGTAGACCAGTATCTGGCTGCAGCTGAAGAAAAATGGAAAATACAGAACGGTCTGGTGATGCTGCTGCCTCACGGGTCCGAAGGTCAGGGTGCCGAACACTCTTCTGCACGTCTCGAACGTTTCCTTACCCTTTGTGCAAACGAAAATATGATCGTTGCCAACTGTACCACTCCGGCAAACTATTTCCACCTGCTCAGGAGACAGCTGAAGTTTAACTTCCGCAAGCCTCTGGTGGTGATGACTCCAAAGTCTCTGCTAAGACATCCGCGCGTAGTATCTCCATTGGAAGATCTGGCTCAGGGAAGCTTCCAGCCAATTCTGGATGATACACAGGCTGATGCGTCAAAAGTGGAAAAACTTGTACTTTGTTCCGGTAAACTTTATTATGAGCTGCTGACCAAAAAAGAAGAATTGGCCTGCGAAAATATAGCCCTCGTAAGACTTGAACAGCTTTATCCGCTTCAGCAGGATAAAGTAGATGAGGTCCTTGAGAAATACAGCAACCGCAAACAGGTTATCTGGGTTCAGGAAGAACCGGAAAATATGGGCGCATGGTCTTATATACTCAGGAATTTCCGTTCTCATGGTATTGAGGTTATAGCACCGGTACAAAGCGGAACACCTGCACCGGGAAGCCACAAAATGTTCGAAAGAAACCAGGCAACTATCATAAACAGGGTTTTTGACCGCCAGGATGAACCTTCAAAAAGACCGGTAACTGCCTAATCGATTAAAAAATTAACAAAAATATCAACGATGTCAATATTAGAAATGAAAGTTCCCTCCCCGGGAGAATCCATCACCGAAGTTGAAATTGCAACCTGGTTGGTTCAGGACGGCGATTATGTAGAAAAAGACCAGCCTATTGCAGAAGTAGATTCCGATAAAGCAACATTGGAACTCCCTGCAGAGCAGAGCGGTATTATTACACTGAAAGCTGAGGAGGGGGAAGTTGTTCAGGTTGGACAGGTTGTTTGCCTTATTGATGTAGATGCGGCTAAGCCTGCATCTGATGCGCCGGTTGCTGCGGAAAACGCACAGGCACCACAGGCAGAACAGAAAACCGTTGAAAAACCGGAAATTGTACAGGAAGCTAAGAAAGAAGAGAAACCTGCTGCTGCATCTTATGCCGCGGGAACTCCGTCTCCTGCCGCCAAGAAAATTCTGGATGAAAAAGGTATGACGTCCACGCAGGTATCCGGTACCGGCAAAGATGGCAGGATTACAAAACAGGATGCAGAAACTGCTGCAGTCCCTGCAATGGGGTCAGCATCAGCTGGTGGAAGCCGCGCGGCCAGCAGGACCAAACTTTCCATGTTGAGAAGGAAACTGGCAGTAAGACTTGTTTCTGTAAAGAATGAAACAGCAATGCTTACTACCTTCAACGAGGTGGACATGTCTGAAATCTTCAGAATCAGAAAGCAGTACAAAGATGAATTCAGCCAGAAGCACGGTGTTGGTTTAGGCTTTATGTCTTTCTTTACCAAAGCAGTTACCCGTGCACTTCAGATGTATCCGGATGTTAATGCATCAATTGACGGTGATTTCAAGACAAATTATGAATTCTGCGATATCTCGATTGCTGTTTCAGGTCCAAAAGGACTTATGGTTCCCGTATTGAGGAATGCTGAAAATATGACTTTCAGAGGTGTTGAGGCCAATATTAAATCTTTAGCTGATAAGGTTAGAGAAGGAGGCATCAGTGTAGACGAAATGACCGGCGGTACCTTCACAATTACCAATGGCGGTGTATTCGGTTCCATGCTTTCCACACCTATTATTAACCCACCACAGTCTGCAATCCTGGGAATGCACAACATTATCCAGCGTCCTGTAGCTGTAGACGGGCAGGTGGTTATCCGTCCGATGATGTATCTTGCCATGTCTTACGACCACAGAATCATTGACGGCAGAGAATCAGTAGGTTTCCTTGTTGCAGTGAAAGAAGGTATTGACAATCCTGTAGAACACCTTATGAACGGAGACGAAAGAAAGGCTCTTGAACTTTAGGGTATCAGTGAAAACCATTAAATATTAAATCCCGCCAGATAAAGGCGGGATTTTTGTAATATATGTTGAAAGTAATAATTATGTATTCAAAAATTACTTCTGAAATTAAGGTAACCGTATTACCTGAATATGATGCGAAAAACAGTTTCCCCTCGGATAACCGTTTTGTTTTCCGCTACAATATTACCATTGAAAATTTGAGTACCCATCCGGTACAAATCCTGAAAAGACAATGGCTTATTTATGATGTCGGATTTGGCTTTACCGAGGTTAACGGTGATGGCGTCATAGGCCTGACGCCGGAGATTGCGATAGGTGAGGAGTTCAAATATTTCTCTAATGTGATGATTCGGTCAGGTGTTGGGAATATGACCGGCAAGTATTACTGTATAAATACTGAAACCGGCGAGCCCATTGAAATTGAAATCCCCAAATTTAACCTGATGGCGCAGGTCCTGAGTAATTAGGATTCGTAAATTTTACAGAATTTTTATACTTTTCTTCATTACCTCATGAATTTCGTCGTTTCGCGTGACCATCAGATTGTTAAAGGCCAGCAGTGACAGTTTCGCACATACCTCCGCATCATCTCCGGCACGGTGGTGGTTGAATGAAAGTTGGTGCTGTTCCGCCAGACTTTTCAAACCGTATTTCGGCAGGTTTTTCCATGATTTCTTGGCCAGCGATATGCTGCACAGGTAGTTCAGTTTTGGCTTGAAGAATCCATAGTAATCGAGGCAGCTGCGTAATACACCGGCATCAAAAGACGCGTTGTGCGCAATCATAAGATTTCCGTACATCAGATTTTCTGCCTCATGCCAGATATCCTCAAAAGTAGGGGAGTCCTGTACATCCTCAGGCGTGATGCCGTGCACATCAATATTCCGCGGATGAAAATAGGGAAAACTGGGAGGCTTTATCAGCCAGGTCTGCGTTTTAATAATTTCGCCGTTTTCTACCACACTGATGCCCATTTCACAGGCAGAATTTCTTTCATGTGTAGCGGTTTCAAAATCTATCGCGCAAAAATCAATCATATAGTTAAAATGTATTCACTTACCGTTATGGCTTTTCCTGAAGTATAGTCTGGAGTTCCTGCTGATATAATTCAGATTTTGACAGGTCGTCATGATGTCCATCGCCTATTTCAATAAATTTCTTGGGAAGGTGAGGATGCGCAGATTCGAAAAGTTCAAATAGCTTTTTACCGGAACGCAGCGGCACTGTTCGGTCCTTTGTCCCGTGAAATTGATAAAGGGGCGAAGACACTTGCTTTATTATTCTGTTTGAAAGAAAATGATAAGTCATCTTCGGCGAAACCCTGTCCGTAACTTTACCGGGAAGCCATTGGTTCACCACATCCTGCAAATTGTAAAAGGCAGCTTCCAGAATCACAGCTTTGGGATTATTGTCGGCACCTGTTTTTACAGCGAAAGCTCCACCCAGGCTACGGCCGTAGACCACAGTCCTGTCTTCGCCATACATTTCTCTGGCATAATCATATACAAACTGTGCATCAGCATACAGGACCTTCTCACTGCGGGGACCGGTACTTTTGCCGTATCCGCGGTAATCCATTAACAAAACATCATATCCGTAGGAGGTTAACTCTTTGGCGATATTTCCCCAGCGGCTCAGATTGTCTGCGTTGCCATGGTAGTAAACAATAATGCCGTGCGGCTGCTGCACCCGGAAATGAAGTGCGTTAATCAGGCCCTCATACGGGGTTTCCCAAAAGTGCTCGTCAAAAGGAACATCAAAATCAAATTGATATTCTTTTGCCAAAGGTGTAGGCAGAAAAACCACCTTTTCCTGGAAATACTGGAGCAATTTGGTCATACTGGATTTACGTTAGTCTCTCGTGATCAGGATTTTATCGACCCGCTGTCCGTCCTTATCTATGATCTCCAGTTCCAGGTCCTCAATACGGATTTTGTCGCCCACGTTGGCGGTGCCGCCGTTTTCGCTAAGGAACAGACCAACCATTGTAGTATAGTGGTCACGGTTGTCAAATTCATAGTCAAGGTCAAAGTATTTCAGGAACTCAACAATCGGAAACTGCCCGTCGGCCAGCCAGGAGTTTTGGTCTCTTTCAGTTATGCGGTAGTCAAAATAATCTTCAGTTACCGTATCGCCAACCAGCGCATCAAGAACATCATCCAACGTAACGATACCCACTGTATTTCCATACTCATCTATTACAATGCCGTAATGATTTTTCTGTTTCCTGAAAAGCTCCAGCACTTTATAGGCGTAATAGTTTTCATTAAGGTAAACCGGCTGCTTCAGGTATTTTTCCAGACTGAATGTTTCAGGATTGTCTATTGGGAAAAGGTCCTTCAGCAATACAATTCCGAGGATGTCATCAAGGTTATTTCCCCGGGTTACAGGATAGGCCGCATGTTTATCATTACGGATGGCGGCCATGATCTCTTCCAGACTGTCTTCGACGCTGAAAAAGGTCATCGCGGTTCTGTGAGTAAGGAGGGTGTTGATCTTTCGGTCGCCGAGTTCGAACACCCGCTCTACAATATTATGCTCTATCTGCTCTATTTCTCCTTCCTGCGCACTTTCTCTTACGATAGATTTAATTTCCTCTTCGGTGATGATACTGTCGGAATTACTCTTTATCCCTAAAAGCTTCAATATAAGATTGTTTGATGTGCTCAGCAGCCATACAAACGGCGAGGTAATCTTAGACAGAAGGTCCATTGGTTTGGCTACCATCGTAATTATGCGCTCCGGGAAAGTCATTGCAATCCGCTTAGGTAACAGTTCACCGAGAAGGATAGACAGGTAAGTAATGAAAACTACGATACCGGTTGTAGCGAGCGGCTTGGAATAAGCTTCCAGGGCTGGGATTTTTGCAAGAAAGTTCTGGAAATCCGTGGTCAGGTTCTCGCCCGAATAGACCCCGAGAAGAATTCCTATAAGCGTAATACCAATTTGCACGGTTGACAGAAACCTGGTCGGATTTTCGGATAGCTGCAGTGCTTTTTTTGCGCCACTGCTTCCTTTTTTACCGGCATTTTCGAGTTTAAACTTTCGTGAAGAGACCAATGACATCTCGGACATTGAAAATATGCCGTTAAGCAGAACAAGTAAGACTATGATGAGGAGCTCCATTCAGAAATTTTATTTTTGCAAATATAATTTATTGCATCCGCATTCAGCTTTTAATCTTTTCGGTGTGAGTAGGAAAGACTGGTTTTTTCTGCATCAATGAAGACCTTTCTTTCTTCAAAGATCTCTTCCATCACACGGTGGTATTCCTCAAACTGATGCACATCAATATGGCCGGCACGCAGGATTACATACAGACGCGTAAGTTGCGGATTGATTTCGGAAAGATCTACCGCAGTATTAATCGGTACCAACCTGTCATCACTGCCATGGATGATCTTTATAGGGCAGCGTACATTTTTAAGATAATGAAAGGTTGGAAGATTATACCGCAGAAAAGGTTTGGCCGGCATGAAAGGCAGATAGCGCTGTATGGTTCGCTGCAGAGAGTAAAGCGGCGAGGTGAGAATTAGAAGCCTCGGATTGTTTTTGGATGCCAAACGCGCTGCGAAACCACTTCCCAGAGATCGGCCGTAGACGATGATCTTGTCTTCCGTGAAAAGTTTTTTAGCAATATTGTAGATAAACTGAGAGTCCCGCTTCATCGCGTCTGAAGTTCTGCGGCCGGTACTTTTGCCAAAGCCGCGGTAATCCATCATAATTACTTCGTAGTTTAGTCGTGTAAAATCTATAGCAAATTTGCCCCAACCTTTTATGCTCTTGGTATTTCCTTTCAGATATAAAACCACCCCTTTAGGTTCATCCACATGAAAGTGCAGGTAACTGATTGTAGCTCCCGATTCAGGCGATACAGACATTTCTTCTGCGTTCAGATGTTCATAGGCAAATTTGAAGTCGGGTGGCAGTTTCTCAGGCTGAAAGAAAAATCTGTGCTGAAAGAGGTAGATGAATATACCGATGGCAAGGATAGCCACCGTAACTACAGTTAAAATAAAGTAAACATCCACATTCATAATCAATATAAATGTAGCTAAAATTTTCTTTTAGCGATGTCAGAAGGACTGAAGGTAGTTTGTGGCTTAATGTTTACCTGTAAAATGCTTAAATATCAACCATTTAGTCTGAAAGAACCTGCTGATCTGTTTTTCTCCCCGAAGTTTCAGTGTTCCGGGTATTTGAGCGTAAAAAGAAAAATGTGCCCTCAAAACTGCCAAGAAGTGAGAGGGCCCCTGATTAATCAGAAAATAGAAAGCTGCAAAACCGTCCAGGATCATTCGGGCCGGAATGATCCACAGTAACTGAGCCACAGGAAGGTTTTTAAGAAGCATGGTCAGGTTGTTACGCATGTTCAGAAATGTTTTCTGCGGACTTTGTTTATTCAGTGTGCCGCCACCAACATGGTATACCGTGGAATTTTCCGTATAAAAAATCTTATGGCCATTATTTTGCAACCTCCAGCAAAGGTCTATTTCTTCCTGATGCGCAAAGAACCTTTCGTCAAAACCATTTGCTGCCCAAAACACCTCAGACCTTACAAACAGGCAACATCCCGAAGCCCAGAATATTTGGGTTTCATCATTGTACTGTCCGTTGTCGGTTTCAATATTTTCAAACTTGCGCCCTCTGCAGTACGGGTAACCCAAATTGTCAATCATTCCGCCGGCAGCACCTGCATACTCAAAATAGCTACGCCTGTTATAGTCCAGGATCTTAGGCTGGATGGCAGCAATTTTCGCATCTCGGTTAAACAGATCCAAAACGGGTTGCAACCAGTTCTCAGTAACTTCTACATCAGAATTAAGCAGGCAGTAAATATCAGCGCTGATATTTTTCAAACCTTCATTATAGCCACCCGCGAAACCAAAGTTCTTTTCGTTCTGAACAACTTTAACCATGGGAAAACTTTCGTTAAGGAATGACACGGAATTATCTGTAGATGCGTTGTCTATTACAAAGATATCTGCACCGGGAGAATATTTTACAACATCCGGCAGGAATTTCTGAAGCCAGTTCTGGCCGTTCCAGTTCAGGATTACAATTGCTAACTGGCTCACGCGGTCGATTTCTTTAATGATTCCGTGCTCAGAAGACTTTTAATCAGTCCCGAGTATTTCCATTTACGGTGTGACCAAAGATAATTATCGGGGTTTTTGTTGATTGTATTTTCCAGCATTTTATGGAACTTCAGAACAACTTCATTTTCAATGAATTTATCGCCGTCCGGTTCTATCGTATGATAGTTTACCTGATAGAATCCTCGCTTCACCTTTTTCATTTCACAGTATACAAACTGGAGGTTCAGACGTGTAGCCAACTTGTCATATCCGCGGAAGACAGGAGTGGGTTGGTTTAAGAATCCGATTCCAATGTCAACCTGGTGATGATTGGGAGTTTGGTCGGCCACAAACATGTAGATGGTGTCCCCGTTATTAGGCGTTTTCAGTACATCACGAATTACATCGCCTGCTTCCAGGGCAAAATTACCGTGAGCATTGCGTATGGATTTTATCTTCTTATCCCAAAAAGAATTCTGCATCCGCCGGTACACCGGACGGCAACTGGATTGCGGAACCATTGTAGCGAGTGCGGTAAACCATTCCCAGTTAAAAATATGTCCTGTAAGCATGATAATATTCCTGCCTTCGGCATGTGCGTTCCGGAAAACATCCCTGTTAATGTGCTGCACACGCACCTTTAGTTCGTTTGTGGATACAGTGAATGCTTTAAGAGTTTCCACAAGGTAATCGGCAAAATTGCGGTAGAATTTTCTCCTGATCTTTTTAAGTTCCGTGTTACTTTTTTCAGGGAACGAGTTTTTGAGGTTTTGAAGTACAACTTTTGTCCTGTATCTTATCAGGTAGAAAATGATAAAGAAGATGACATCCGAAAAAAGGTAGAGAACCCTCATTGGGAGTCGCGAGAACAGAAGTGCAATTTTAAATATTAGATTCATGTGTTGCCTGCAAATGTACTACATATTAAGGAAATGGACAGAAATTTGCAGAGCGATAAGCTTCAGCAAAATTATAGATCATGAACTACAAAAATATCAGCGCAGTCTGTTTAGCGGCACTATTTGCGACGGCGTGTTCCAAAAATAATGAATCTGACAAAGCAGCGGAAACCACAGCGGTGGTGGACAGTAGTAAAGCTGTGGCAGACAAAAAGATGGCGGACGCTGAAAAGGGGAAGCTTCCGAAACCTTATAATGCGGATGAAGATGCTTCAGCACGTATTGAAATGCTAATAGCGCAGGCACGGAAGGAAGACAAGAAAATCATATTGCAGGCCGGCGGTAACTGGTGCATCTGGTGTCTTCGCTTTAATAATTTTATTCAGACCACACCGGAACTAAAGTCCATTGTGGACCAAAACTATCTGTATTATCATTTGAATTATTCGCCGGAGAATAAAAATGAAGAGGTTTTCAGCAGGTATGGCAATCCTGGTGAAAAATATGGTTATCCGGTCTTTATAGTATTGGACAGCTCAGGAAAGCTCATCCATACCCAGGACAGTGCGGTGCTGGAAGAGGAAAAGGGATACAGTAAAGAAAAGGTTATCGCTTTTCTGGAGAAGTGGAGATAATAATAAAGCCGTCATTTTAAAAGAATGGCGGCTATATTCTGTGATTTTACTGTCTGCAGATCAAATCAGCTGTTCCATACTGGAAACACTCCTGTTCTTTTGGTATTCTACGAGTTTTCGGCGTATAAATCTCAAGGCGAAAGGTGCTAAATAAATCAGCGCTGCTCCAATAAGTTTGTTTTTCCAACTGGTGCTTCGGAGATTTTTTCTTGCGTAATTCCCGACCAATGCAACCACGCCTAGTTTTAGCGCATTTTCTACAGCCCCAGCTTTTACTGCGCTGTCTGCAAAACCCAATACCGCATTTCTGCTTAGAAGCTGTTCCTTCACCCCAGAACTGATCCGGCGCATTATCTCTTCCTTTTTTACCGCAAGGGTTTTCTCACCGTTTTCATCTGTTTCCTCTTTGAGGAACTGATCGGTAAAACCGTTTGTAAATGCACTCAGGCTCTCCTTCGTATTATCAAAGGTCAGAAGGTCTTCCATTTCGGAAACCTCTTTCTTCAGGAGTGCTTTTTTTCGTCTAAGTTCTTCCAGATTACTGTATTTCGTGCCCATTAGTCCGGTGTATTAAACATTTTTATCAGTTTATTGGAAATCATATCCTTGATTGATTTGCCCGCAAAAACAAGGATCAGCATAATCAGCAAATAAAATCCTGCAACAATCAGGAAACCGTAAGCGTTACTGTCCAGCGCAGAGCCAATCAGGAGGGCGATTCCAATATTAAGTAGTATAAGAAAAAAAAGCGCAAAAACGGCCATCACTACGGATAAGATGATAGTTGATACCGTGAGCACACCTTTTTCGGTTGCTTCCATTTTAAGCAGGTCTACACGTTTAAGTGCGTAATCTTTTAAGAGGTCCAGCATAGTAAATGGGTTTCAGTTAAAAAAAAAGGAACATTACTGTTCCTTTTATATTGGAGTGCAAAGCAGTTATTTCAGACCGTCTAGTTCAGTTTCAACATCTTTCACTACATCTGTAGCCTGTGCTACTGCCTGATCTTTGTATTTGTCGTACCCGTCGCGAACAGTATGAGCTACATTATCAACTGTTTCTTTAAAGGTGGAGGAAATATTACCGTATTGGTCTCTCACGATTCCTGATACTTCAGTATATTTCTCTTTCGCTTTTTCTGTAACTTTTCCGTACTGGTCCACGGCCTGGTCTTTCAGGTCATTTGCTTTTTCCTTTATTTTCTTTCTGGTTTCCTTTCCTTCTTCCGGAGCATAAAGCATACCCAATACCACACCTGCTGCAGCACCTGCGAGCAATCCTGCTAATACCGCTGCTGCATTGTTACCTTTTTTCGACATCTTATTTAATTTTAAATTGTTAGAATATTAATTGAACATATCTATTTCAACAATATATATACCAAAGGATGTTATGTCACTCATAAAAAAACGTTAAAACTCCTTTATGTAGGACGTTATAAGCGAAATTGTTTCCTCTTTGTTCAGGTGGGTATTGTCTATAAGCACAGCATCGGGGGCTTTCTTCAGCGGGGCGGTTTCACGCTCGCTGTCAATTTTGTCGCGGGTGACCAGATTATCCATCACTGCCATTCTGTCGATGGTAACACCCTGATTTGTCAATTCCAGGTGCCGTCTTTTTGTACGTTCTTCTACACTGGCAGTCAGGAAAAATTTATAATCGGCGTCCGGAAGCACTACGGTGCCTATGTCACGGCCATCCATAATCATTCCGCCCGCCGCCGCACCTTTTCGCTGAAGGTCCAACAGGTAACTGCGCACTTCAGGTTGTTTGGCTATAATACTGACAAAACCCGATATTTCAGGTTCCCGGATTTCTGCAGTGATATTTTTATTATTCAGAAATAATACAAGTGTGCCTTCAATATTGCGGAATTCCAGATTAATGGAAGGAAGTGCTTTAAATAAACAGGTCAGATCAATTTCGTGGTTTTTAACACAATGATTCAAAGCGTAATAGGTAACAGCTCTGTATAATGCGCCGGTATCCATATGCACTAGCCCAAGCCTGGCAGCAATGGCTTTGGAGATGGAACTTTTTCCCGTAGAGGAAAAACCGTCTATCGCGATTACAGGTTTTCTCATTTTGCAAAAATCGGCCAAAATTTTAAATTATAGAAATGCTATAGCAACCCTGGAGTCGCAGGAAAATATTAATATCTGTTTCCGCTCATGTCCAGAGAGATGCCAAGCATATTCATATTGCCTGCAGAATGGTAACGGACATGAGAGTAGTCTACACGGAAATTATTGAACTTTACTCCAAAACCTGCAGACAGGCCTGCGAAGCTGCGCTGGTCCACCACTGATAATTCGTTGCCGCGCTTCACATTATAGCCTAAGCGTATATTGAATGAACTTTCCGGAAAGATTTCAGCGCCTATCGAAATATGATCGAGAATTTTTCTGCCGAATCCTACTTCCTGGCCATTACTGTCATATTCCGAAGAGATATCGAACTGTTGAAGGTCATGTGCCGTAACAGTTATCGCAGCCGGGAATTTCTTCAGGATACGTGTATAGCCAAGGTCTACGCGAAAAGGTAAATTTTCTCTTTCACCATTAAAAGACTTGAATTGGTAACCGAAATTTCTTGCCACCACACCGATCGTCTCGTTCGTTTTTTTGAAGTGATATGAAACACCAAAATTTCCCGCCACAGCCATGGATGTATAGCTGTCTATTTTTGCGTTTATAAGGTTTACACTGGCGCCAATCGTCCATTCGTCCTCAAACTGATAGGCGTAGCCTGCACCGATAGCGGCATCATAGGCACCGAATTCGCCGTTCTCGAAACCCGCTTCGTCGGTTCTTGGCATCCGGCCATAATCCATAAATCGGGCGTTCGCAGTAATCAGATGTCCGTTTTCGAAGGCATGTCCATAGTTTATTGTCCCATATTTCGAACCTGCAAGATAGGTTGCGGCATTAACCGAAATCTGTTTGTGCATATCCACATTCAGAAGCGCTGGGTTCACAGCAGCAAAATTGACATCATGATCGCGCACCGAAACGGCATCACCACCCAATGCAGCCTGCCGGGCGGAGACCGGTAAATTGAGAAAAGGATACACGTTCTCACCAGTTTGTGCTGTTGCAATGACGCCCGCCAGGAGCAAAGCAGAAATAAATATCTTCTTCAAAATGCTGTTATGTAATGCAAAAATAATTCTTTTATATACTTATCAAAATTTTTAGCAAATTATTTGGTCTAAACTAAGGATTTTTACGAAATAATTTATACTCATTTCGTTATATTTGCACCACTAAAATTGACAATAATCCATCCCGAGACCAAATTGAAAATGAAATATAAAAGAATCTTGCTGAAACTGAGCGGTGAAGCTCTAATGGGCAACCTTCCGTACGGAATTGATAATGAAAGACTGAAGGACTACGCACAGGAAATCAAACAGGCTGTGGATGTAGGCTGTGAAGTAGCGGTTGTAATAGGCGGAGGCAATATATTTCGTGGTGTTGCTGGGGCAGCCAAAGGTATGGACCGCGTGCAGGGTGATTATATGGGAATGCTGGCCACCGTGATTAATGGTATGGCACTGCAGGGTGCGCTGGAAGATGCAGGTGTAAAAACCAGGCTTCAGAGTGCTATTGAAATGGACAAGGTAGCCGAACCTTTCATTAAAAGAAGAGCCGTAAGACATTTGGAAAAAGGTCGTGTGGTAATATTTGGGGCCGGTACGGGTAATCCGTACTTCACTACCGATACGGCTGCCACATTACGGGCTATCGAGATTGGTGCTGATGTAATTCTGAAGGGAACCCGTGTGGACGGTATTTATGACAGTGACCCCGAAAAAAATGCTGATGCAAAACGTTTCAACTCCCTTACTTTTGATGAAGTATTCGATAAAAATCTGAAGGTAATGGATATGACCGCCTTTACCTTGAGTCACGAAAATAAATTGCCTATTGTTGTCTTTGATATGAACCGTGCCGGTAATCTGCTTAGAATTGTTGAAGGCGAAAGGGTAGGAACTCTGGTTGATTTGTAGACCTATAAACTAAAATATTTTATTATGGAAGAATTGGATATGATTAAGGATATGGTGAAGCAGGAAATGGATGCAGCGATTAAGCACCTGGACCACGCTTTCCAGAAAATACGTGCCGGACGTGCCTCCACATCTATGGTGCAGGATGTAATGGTAGAATATTACGGTGCCCTGACTCCGCTAAATCAGGTTGCAAACGTTTCCGTACCGGATGCGATGACCATTTCCATACAACCGTGGGACCGGAGTGCTGTAGGTGCCATTGAAAAAGCAATCGTAAACTCTAACCTGGGATTTGCACCCAGCAACAACGGAGATACGATAATCCTTAATGTACCCCCACTTACTGAAGAAAGGCGCCGTGACCTGGCCAAACAGGCAAAGAGCGAATCAGATCAGACAAAGATTACGGTTAGAAATGCCCGTCAGGACGGTATGAAGGAACTGAAAAAGCTGGACGGCGTATCCGAGGATCTTGTAAAAGATATGGAAAGCCAGATCCAGGACATGACAGATAACTATGTTAAACTTTGCGATGAGCACCTGAAGGTGAAAGAAGCGGATATAATGAAGGTCTAAGGACTGCTGTTACGGATGTAAATATAACGGAGCTGCACATTATTGTGCAGCTCCGTTGTATTTACTGGTAGCGCTGGTGCTCCTTTTCTTTACTGAACAGTTTGGTAAGCGGCTTAAACAATGATTTGTATTTCTCCGCATCAAAAAGCTGGGAATCCGTAAGCGCTTTATAGGTAAGCCAGATGCTGAAAGGTAAAAGAATCATATTGGGAATCCAGGCTGCTGCAAAAGGGTTTAATGTGCCGTTCCAGGCCAGATTTTCCACCGAAATGTTCATTACATAAAAGACAATGAATATCACAATGGCAATAACTACCGGCAGTCCCATCCCTCCTTTACGTATAATGGACCCCAGACTGGCGCCAATAAGGAAAAAAATAATGCATGTAACAGAATAAGCAATGATCCGCTGCTGATAGAGAACTACGCGGCTGAAACTCTTTATAGTAGGCAGCATTTGTTGTTCGCGGTTTTGTACTGTTACCTTCAGAATTTCAATTTTATTGTAGGCACCGGTCAGTGCCCGTAATTGCTGATCCTGTTTAACTGTATCCATTTTAACCTGCTGCTCCAGTTTGTTTACCGGTACTTTATTTCTGTCAATATAGGTGATATAGGGATTCACCTGGCTCACAAGGTCAACATTTATATTGTTAAAGGTCTTTGTATTTTCAACCTGCGACTTAGCTATTGTTTTAGTGAGCTGGGTGTAGGTCTGAAAGCGGTAATCGTCGGTTATCTTTTCCTCCTCGATGGCCTTGTTGATAATCTCACTGATATCGAAATGGGAGGTAAGAGTATCAAATTTAATGGCCTGGTCCGGCTGCTTGTTACGTGCTGCGAAATTTTGGTTGGCAATCTGGTCTTCAAAAACATAACCGTTAAAAAGTATTAGTTTTAGGTAATTCTGATTTTCGGTAGACGGTACCAGTTTGCCCCTGTGTGCACGGATGGACTGTTGGTTCTCATAGGAATTGGCTTTTTTATGAATGTAAATTCCCTCCAGGTTTTCACCGTTTTCTCCAGTGATTTTGTCGAATTTTACCAGGTACCCCGGAATTTGATCTATAAACTGTCCGGGTGTAAAATTTAAGGCTGGCCGCGACTGCACAATATTATAGAGCATATTCTTGGCCTTACGCTGAAAGTCCGGTGTAATATTATTCTGAAAGAGAAATAAGGTGAATGAGAGCAGTACTGAGACAAAAAACAGGGGAGTCATCACCCTGGTAAGTGAGATTCCTGCAGCCTTCATAGCGGCGAGCTCATACCTTTCGCCAATTTCACCAAAAGTCATGATGGAGGACAGTAGGATAGTTAGAGGCAATACCAGATTAATAACACCTACACCGTAGTAGAAAAGCAGTTTTATAATTTCCCAGTAGCTGAGGCCTTTTCCCATAAACTGCCCAAGCTGTATCCACACGATGTTAACGATGAATATGAAAAAAAGGACGCTGAAAATAAAAAAGAACGGACCGAAAAATGTCTTTATAATATAACGGTCTAATAATTTAAACATCCTCCAAAATTAATAAAAAGCCACAAAGAATTGCTTTGTGACTTTCAGATTTCTTATTATTAATAGTCTAAAGTTCAGTAATTACGTAATTCTGGAACTTCTGTTTGTTAAATGTGAACATATCGGAGGCTAGATTTTGGTTAACTTTATATTCCTGTATGGCGATCACCGCTACATCTTTATTGGTGCCGTGCTGCTCAAGCTTTACAAGCTGTTTGTTTGCTGAATCTACATACAGATTAACCTGTTTCAGACCATTGGATTTAACCGGTGTAAGTTTGATGAAATCCGTGTTAACGCCGTTTACCATTCTCTTACCTGAGTATGTCGCATTGAAATCCTTCTTATAAGAAGTCAGGTAGCTGGTTGGCGAGAACATGATATCACTGCCGTTAGGTTTTGCAATGGTTACCTCCTTCTCATCATCATTTACATTATAGATCTTGTTACCGTCGAATATTTGCTCGGTACCCATGATCTTCAGTTTATACTTAGGTCCTTCAGCATAATAAATACCGGTTTCGGTTTTATTTACCTGTCCGTTAACACCAGAACCAAATGTGAATTTAAAATAGGAGTTCTTCTTTGCCTTATAGTTTGTTGTTACGGCGTCCAGAATCTGTCTGGATTTTGTGTCTATTTTCTGTGCCTGCATCATAGCTGCTGCGCACAGTACCATGGCACCCGCTGCCGCCTTCGCAAATATATTTTTCATGTTTTGTCTGTTTAAAAAATTAAACTTTTGTTTGAATCTTCTCTATAAACTCAAAAAGCATTCCATTATTGCAGCTAATTATTTCTTATCTTCTGAGGTCCTGCAGGAACTGTTCCAGGGAATTGAGGTCGGTAATCTGTACTTCACGTGCTTTGGCACCGTTAAAACCACCTACCACACCGGCCGCTTCAAGCTGATCCATAATCCTGCCGGCCCTGTTGTAACCCAGTTTAAGTTGGCGCTGAAGCATGGAGGTAGATCCCTGTTGAGTAGAGACCACAATTCTGGCCGCATCTTCAAAAAGTGCATCTTTTTCATTCGGATCGAATGCCGCAGAGCCGCTTTGTCCTTCCTCATTTGGAACTTCAGGAAGTAAGAAAGCAGACGCATATCCTTTTTGTGCACCAATATAATCAACAATTTTCTCAACCTCGGGAGTATCTACAAAAGCACACTGCAGCCTCAGAATCTCATTTCCGTTAAAATAGAGCATATCTCCTTTGCCAATAAGCTGGTCTGCACCGGTCGCATCCAGAATGGTGCGCGAATCGACACTGGAAATTACCCTGAAAGCTGCCCTGGCCGGGAAATTAGCCTTGATCATCCCCGTAATTACATTAACGGAAGGACGTTGTGTGGCTACAATCAGGTGGATTCCGACAGCTCTTGCCAGTTGCGCGAGGCGGGCGATAGGATGCTCCACTTCTTTACCGGCAGTCATGATTAGGTCGGCAAATTCATCTACAACCAAAACGATATAGGGAAGGTAGCGGTGTCCGTTCTCAGGGTTCAGTTTTCGCTCCTTAAACTTACCGTTATACTCTTTAATCGTCCGGCAGAATGCATTTTTCAGCAGTTCGTACCGGCTATCCATCTCGATGCAAAGAGAATTAAGGGTGTTAATCACCTTATGGGTATCCGTTATAATGGCATCATCGGAATCCGGCAATTTAGCCAGATAATGTCTTTCTATTTTAGAATACAGTGTAAGTTCAACCTTCTTAGGATCCACCATAACAAACTTAAGCTCGCTTGGGTGCTTTTTATAGAGAAGGGAGGTAAGTATGGCATTTATACCTACAGATTTACCCTGGCCGGTAGCTCCGGCCATTAGCAGGTGAGGCATTTTGGCCAAATCCGCCATAAATATCTCGTTGGAAATTGTTTTTCCGAAGACTACCGGCAGGTCCATATCACTATTCTGGAATTTATGCGAAGCCAGTACACTTCGCATCGATACCATAGTGGGGTTTTTTCTGGGAACCTCAATCCCGATGGTACCTTTACCAGGCATAGGTGCAATGATCCTAATGCCCATCGCCGACAGGTTAAGGGCAATGTCGTCCTGTAGTTTCTTGATAGCTGCCACACGAATCCCGGCTTCCGGAACTATTTCGTAAAGCGTAACTGTTGGGCCAATAGTGGCTTTAATTTCCGCAATACCAACGTTAAAATTCTTGAGCAGACCTACAATCTTATTTTTATTCTCCTCTAGTTCTTCTTTGTTGATGGAAATCTCCTCGGATCCGTAATCTTTAAGAAGGTTAATGTGCGGCATCTGGAATTTTGCCAAATCCAGGGTATGATCATAAAAACCATGCTGCTTCACCAAATCTGCAGATTTTATGTCTGCCTCATCTTGCGGTTCGTCAATTTCCTGAGCTACTTCAACTTTAAATTCGAAACTGTCTGCCTCTGACTGAAATGAGGCAGGTAAATTTGGTATCGGAGCCGAAGGCGTTAATGTTACAGTGGTGGAAGCTGCTTCGTCCATCTCCTCAAAGGAAGTTCTGTTCGGTGTGGTAATCGTTTCGAGATCATTGTTCACCTCCACTTCAGGAAAACCTTTTGGTACTTCAGTGATGGTGCTTGCGGCTCGTGGAACATCTTCGGTTACTGTTACATTGCTGATTTCATTTCCGTTTCCGGCAAGTTCCTCCAGTTCGGTATCTGCCTCAAAGTCCTCGGCCGAGCTTGGCATCATGCCCTTAATTTTGCCAACGGTTTTATCATTGATATCATTCAGGCGGTTCTTAATTGCGCTGGGACGCATATTAAACTCAAGGATAAAATACATACCTATGCTTACCGCAATCACTGCCCAAAGACCTACGAGCCCAATTACGGAAGTCAGGAAGTCTACGATTTGATATCCGTAAACGCCACTTAGTGTACCTACACCCTGGGTAACTGCACCAAAAAAGATTGGAAGCCAACAAATAAAGAAAAGTGAGTGTCCTATAGTTTTCCACGGCTTAAAGTATCTTTTCTTTAAAATGAGCATTCCAACAACAAAAAATAGAAAAGCCACTATAAATGCTGCAACCCCAATGCTGTCGAAAATAAATATTTTGCCAAACCAGTCTCCCACCTTTCCAAAGAGATTGGAAGACTTAACACTGCGGTCAAGCATGGTGCCTGCCTGACTCTGGTCTGCCTTCCAGTTCATAAGATAGGAGGCAAAGGAGCCAGCCATTACGAGCGAAAGTACCAGTAATATTATTCCAAAGAATATACGCGGTTTTGAGAGTGTTTTGCCCGCTTCTGGCGTAGCAGCCGGCGGATTTTTTGTGTTCTTTTCCATAGGTCAGTGCCGGCAAATTTAGTAAAAAAAGGATGTATTTCTTTAGGTGCTGGAATCGAAATAATGCCATTGTTCATGAATTAGAATCGTTTTTACTGATATTTTCAGTTGAATAATTAACTTCTGCATTAATTTATTGTTAACAACTAGCGGTCTTGATAAATATCAGCTATCGGATTGGCTTTTCTAATATATTGCGTGTATTTTTGCGGATTGATACACTGAAGATTTTCAATTCAGAATTTTTCTGCATTGATATTTAACTGCATAACAATGAAAAAGATCCAGAACATCCTTATCAATACCCGAACAATGGCAGTCCTTATGATTGTCTATGCCGCAGCGATGGGGTACGCTACCTTTCTTGAGAATGATTATGGTACGCCCACTGCAAAGGCATTGATATATGAAGCCAAATGGTTTGAACTTGTAATGTTCCTTCTCATTCTGAACTTCATCGGGAATATATCCCGCTACCGGTTGTGGAGACGTGAAAAATGGCCGGTACTTATCTTCCACCTTTCATTTGTGCTGCTGTTCATTGGCGGTGCCATTACCCGTTATATAAGCTACGAGGGTATTATGCATATCCGTGAGGGTGAAACTTCCAACGAAATTGTAACGGATAAACATTTCCTCAAGATTCAGATTGAAGATAAAGGGGACGTACTTCGTTATCAGGATATTTCTTATTTAATGTCCCCCCTGAATAAGAACCTTAAAGCTTCCTATAATTTTCACGACAGTAAAATTTCTGTAAAGACTGTTGATTTTATCCAGCGCAAGAAAGACAGTCTGGTTGCCGATGCAAACGGTGTGGAATATCTTCATTTCGTTTCTGCCGGCGAAAAGGGTAGAGTAAACTATTATCTGAAACCGGGTGAAAGCAAATCATTAGGGGGTACACTGGTAAGTTATAACCGCCCTATTGACGGCGCCATAGAATTTAAAAGCGAAAACGGTAAACTGTTTATCAAGACGCCGGTAGACGCTGATTATATGGTGATGGCAACACAGGACAGCGGCAGTGTAAAGCAGAATGTTTACGAACCGCTGGCGCTGAGGAGCCTTTATACCATTAATGACATCAGAATCGTAGTTCCGGAAGGTCTTAAAAAAGGTAAGCTGACAGCATTTGAAGGAGATAAGAAGAAGGACCAGGCTCTGCCGGACGCGCTTACAATGGAGGTACAGGGTCCCAGGACCAAACAAACGGTAGAACTGGTGGTAGAACGTGGCAATCCTAACCTATTTAAGCAGATTTCTATAGACGGTCTGAATATTATGCTTGGCTTTGGGCCAAAGGTTTATACCACACCATTCGCCCTGCGTCTGGAGGATTTCGTTATGGAGACCTATCCCGGCAGCTCTTCGCCAAGTGCTTATGAAAGCCACGTTTCAATTATAGACGAGGGCAAGGAAACTCCCTATAAAATTTATATGAATAATGTACTGAACCACAAAGGTTACCGTTTCTTCCAGGCGAGTTTTGATGAGGACAGACAGGGTACGGTACTTTCTGTAAATCATGATTTCTGGGGTACCCTTATCACTTATATCGGTTACTTCTTCCTTTTTACAGCGATGTTTGTCATTTTCTTCTGGAAGGGTACTCATTTCTGGAAACTGAATAAGATGCTGAAGAACATCAACAAGACCCGTTCAGCAAGTGCCATCGCTCTGTTTCTGATGTTGGGTTTAAATGCGCAGAAAATAGAAACCCACAGCACCACAGACGGTAGTCGGGAGAGGGTACAGGTAAAGCATTCTGCGGACGACGGACATAATCATGCACCGGGCGAAGGTCATGCACAGATTACACCCGCACCCGCACAGGAACAGCAGTCGCAGAACTCAGTAGCGCGCTCCTTCAGCACAATGAAGATGATTAGCGCTGATGAGGCAATTGCCAAAACACGAATTTCCAGGGAACATGCCGAAAAATTTGCTTATCTGCTGGTACAGAATTACGACGGACGTATTGTTCCTATGAGCACACAGGCTACCGACGTCCTCCGGAAACTTTATAAAAAAGATAAGTTTAAAGGTACCGGCGACAACTACCTGACTGCAGAGCAGTGGTTCCTTTCTGTAAATACAGACACTCCAAGCTGGACCATGGTTCCGCTTATTAAAATCGGAACAAAAGGTGGCGAAGAGCTTAAGAGAAAAACCAAAGCCAACGATGAGGGTTATGCAAGCCTGATGAGCCTGTTCCCGTCTGATGCAAGCGGGAATCTAAAATATGTACTGGAAGAAGATTATAACCTCGCCTTTCGTAAGAAACCGGCTGAGCAAAGTAATTATGATAAAGAAGTAATTTCTGTAAACGAACGCGTACAGATTTTCAATGAATTCTTCAGTGGTCAGTTTATGAGAATGGTTCCGGTAAAGAATGATCCCAACTCCACATGGCATTCCTGGCTGGACCAGAACTTCGAACCGGATATGGAAAGCCAGAAAGTGATGGGTCCTTACTTTGCGGCGGTAGTTGCTGCACAGCAAAGCGGGAACTGGTCTCAGGCCGACGCTGAACTTACGAAGCTAAGCGACTATCAGCAAAACTGGGGTAAAAACGTGGTGCCTGCCAAATCAAAGGTAGACCTGGAGGTGTTCATGACCAAGGTGGATATCAACTTCCGCCTGCTAATATTCTATACGTTTATTGCGCTTTTCCTTGTAGTGCTCGGGTTTGTACATTTGTTCCGCCCAGGCCGCATGCTGGATAAGATTATAAAAATAGTACTTATTACAGGTCTTATCGGTTGGGTACTGCAGTTACTCGGACTTATGGGCAGATGGTATATTTCCGGCCACGCACCGTGGAGTAACGGTTACGAAGCAATCGTATTTATTTCATGGGTAGGTATTACGTCGGGACTTGTGCTGTACAGGAATTCCAATGCGCTCATTCCGGCGGCAGGATTCACGGTTGCTGTAATTATGATGGGCTTTGCTCATGGTGGATCGGCGTTGGATCCTCAAATTACACCCCTTGTACCTGTTCTTAAATCCTACTGGCTGATTATTCACGTTGCGATTATCACCTCCAGCTACGGTTTCTTCGGTTTGTCATTTGTAATAGCGTTGATTTGTCTGGTATTTTATATCCTGGCACGTAAGAAAGATTTTAAAGCTCATAACGACCGCAGTCTGAAGGAACTTACCATCGTTTCCGAGATGTCATTAACAATAGGGTTGTACGCACTAACCATCGGGACCTTCATGGGTGGAATCTGGGCCAATGAAAGTTGGGGACGTTACTGGAGCTGGGACCCTAAGGAAACATGGGCATTTATCTCCGTAATGGTGTACGCCTTTGTACTGCACATGCGTCTGGTACCGGGTCTAAGAAGCCGTTGGGCCTATCACGTGGCAACCATGCTGGCTATATCCAGTATTGTTATGACGTACTTTGGGGTGAATTATTACCTGAGCGGTCTGCACTCTTACGCAGCGGGCGATCCGATTCCTGTTCCGGCCTGGGTATATATAGGTTCCGGCGGAATGATCTTACTGGCATTGGTTTCTTATTTGAAATTCAGAACATTCAGCAAGAAAACTAAGATATAATTAAAGCAATTTATTTAGCAGAAGGACTCCAAATTGGGGTCCTTTTTTTCATTACGAAGTATTCAGACATTGAGCAAACAGGTTGGATATTTGACGAAAAAAAGCTGTCATCACTTGCGTGAGACAGCTTTTATATTTTACTGTAATTGTTATGAAAAAGCATTAATCCCCGTCACATCCATCCCGGTAATGAGCAGGTGTACGTCGTGTGTGCCTTCGTACGTAATTACTGACTCCAGATTTGCCGCGTGACGCATCATCGGGAACTCACCCATAATTCCTATACCTCCCAAAATCTGGCGGCTTTCCCTGGCAATATCAATTGCCATTTTTACATTATTCCTTTTGGCCATCGATATCTGTGCAGGCGTCGCTTTATGTTCGTTTTTCAGATTGCCTAACTGAAGGCAAAGAAGCTGTGCTTTTGTAATTTCGGTCAGGAACTCAGCCAATTTCTTTTGTTGAAGCTGGAAACCACCGATTGGTTTTCCGAACTGTTTTCTTTCCTTGGAATACTGAAGCGCCGTACAGTAGCAGTCGATTGCGGCACCAATCACACCCCAGGAGATACCGTAACGTGCAGAATTCAGACAGGAAAGCGGTCCTTTTAAACCTGTAACCTTGGGCAGCAGGTTTTCCTTCGGAACCTTAACATTATTGAATACAAGCTCACCTGTTTTAGAGGCCCGCAGACTCCATTTATTGTGTGTCTCAGGTGTTGTAAATCCTTCAAAGCCTCTTTCAACGATTAGCCCCTGAACTTTTCCTTCTTCATTTTTAGCCCAAACTACTGCCAGGTCACAAAGTGGCGCATTGGTAATCCACATTTTAGCACCGTTCAGCAGATAATGGTCACCGTTATCCTTGAAATACGTTTCCATAGAGCCCGGGTCGGAACCGTGGTTGGGTTCTGTAAGTCCAAAGGCTCCAATTAAATCTCCTTTAGCCAAGCCCGGCAGGAATTTCTTCTTTTGTTCCTCAGAACCGAATTCATTAATAGGAAACATTACTAAAGAACTCTGTACAGATGCGGCGGAACGGACTGCCGAATCGCCGCGTTCCAGTTCCTGCATAATAATGCCATAGGAAATCTGGTCCAGACCGGAGCCTCCGTACTCTTCAGGAATATAAGGCCCCAGAGCGCCTATTGCACCCAACTCCTTCATCAGGTTGGGGATGTCTGTATGATTTTGTGCCGCATCATCAATCTTAGGCATTATGAAACTCTCCACCCAATCACGTACTGACTGTCTTATTAACTTATGCTCATCCGTGAGCATGTTGTCCATTAAAAAATAGTCCGGAATAGTGGTAAGCGGGTAGTATGACATAGTTTTTTTTGATTTTGATAAAATTAAGATTTTTCGCATACGTGAGGAAATATTTAAGGGTTAAAAAAGATCTAAAGGTGCCGGCACACTACTTCAGGTAGATAGCCGGACCTTGTTTAATCCCAGCATTTTATTTTTACATACTTTTATATACCTGTTCCAACAGTAAAATTTTAAAATCACGTCAAATGATACGCACTGCAGTTCTCCTTCTTTTTCTTTTGTCAACTTGCCTTGACGCACAGAACACCGATCTTGACCCCGAAATTTCTGGCCTGGTAAAAATGGTCAGTAGTGATTCACTTAAGTCTCATGTGGTTAAACTGGTAAGTTTCGAAACACGGCACACTATGAGTTCTATCACCGATCCGGTGAAAGGCATTGGCGCTGCGCGAAACTGGGTGCTCTCCAAGTTCAGGACTTATGCCGCTAATTCCGGTGGACGTATGGAAGTATTTCTTCAGAACCGGGAGCTACAACCCGACGGGAAGCGCATCAAGAGAATAACCAATCTCGGCAATCCGGTGGCTTTGTTGAAAGGTACAGATCCACTTGACAAAAGAATCTTCATTATTTCCGCACATCTTGATTCAAGAGCCTCAGATGTTATGGATGCGAAAATTGCAGCTCCGGGTGCCAATGATGACGGCAGTGGAGTAGCAGCGGTAATTGAAAGCGCCAGAATATTAAGCATTTCCCGATTTCCCACTTCAGTACTTTTTGTGGCTTTCAGCGGTGAGGAACAGGGACTTTTGGGCGCACAGATGATGGCAGATAAAGCCGTAGCAGAAAAGTGGCAGATAGAAGCGCTCCTGAATAATGATATGATTGGCAATAACAGTTTTGATGCCCCTGAAAATTCCGGCGTTCCCAAACTGCGTGTGTTCAGCGAGGGGTTATCCGCTTACGAAACGGATAAAAGTGCCGCCGGCATCAGAGGTCTGGGCCTGGAAAATGATGGTGATGCAAGACAGCTCGCACGGTATATTAAAGAAACCGGAGAGAAGTATGTGAATGATATAGACATTAAACTGATTTACCGTAACGACCGCTTTCTGCGTGGCGGTGATCATACTCCATTTGTAAATCATGGTATTACTGCCGTTCGATTAACAGATTATTATGAAAATTACGACCATCAGCATCAGGATGTAAGGTCGGAGGGAGGAAAGAAGTTCGGCGACCTTATCGAATTTATGGATTTTGGCTACCTTCAAACCAATACTGCAGTAAATATTGCGGTACTGGCTAATTTGGCTAAAGCGCCTTCAAAACCTGAAAATGTCTTTATGGATGTAAAGGAGTTGACAAATACCACAAAACTCACCTGGCAAAGGCCTGCATCCGGAAAAGTGAAAGGCTATTATGTACTTATACGGGAAACCGACAGTCCGGTTTGGACGCAGAAGATTTTTATAAAGGAAACATCGGCAACCCTTCTATTTTCGAAGGACAATTTTCTGTTCGCCGTTCAAAGCGTATCGGAATCAGGAAATGTAAGCCTGCCGGTAATTCCAAAAGTATCCAGATAAAAAAAATCCGTTCGGTGAGGAACGGATTTATATAGTAGTTCTGAATGTACTATTCAGGAGCGTTCATATCGTACTTGTTTACTACTTTCTGCGAAACTCCCGTATTGCTGAAACCGCCGTCGTGGAAGAGATTCTGCATCGTTACCATTTTGGTTAGGTCACTGAACATGGATACACAATAGTTGGCGCAGTCCTCAGCAGATGCGTTGCCAAGCGGAGACATATCATCTGCATATCCAAAGAAACCGCCAAAGCCTTTCACACCGCTGCCCGCTGTGGTCATTGTTGGCGACTGCGAAATGGTGTTCACACGAACTTTTGATTTTTCGCCCCAATAATAACCGAACGTTCTGGCAATACTCTCCAGATAGGCTTTGTTATCGGACATGTCATTATAATCCGGGAAGGTTCTTTGTGCTGCGATATAGCTAAGTGCCAAAATGCTTCCCCAATCGTTCATACAGTCTTTCTCCCACGCCACACGCATCACTTTATGGAAGGAAACGGCAGAAATGTCCCAGCCTTTTTCCAGCCAGTCATAATTCATTTCCGTGTAGTGCTTGCCTTTTCTTACATTTACGGACATTCCGATGGAATGTAGGATAAAGTCGATTTTACCGAATTTTTCAACGGCTGCATCAAAGAGTTTTCCAAGGTCCTCTACTGAAGTCGCATCTGCACCAATGACTTCAGAACCGGTCTTTTCGGCAAGTTCATTAAGTTCGCCCATCCGCAGCGCAATTGGAGCATTGGAAAGAATAAATTCAGCACCTTCCTCATGGCATTTTTCAGCAACTTTCCAGGCTATCGACTGGTTGTTCAGAGCACCGAAAATAATCCCCTTTTTTCCTTTTAATAATCCGTATGACATAATTTATTTTTTGATTAACAAAAGTAAGAAATTAATTGTTCGGGACATAAAAAAGAGAGCCGAATTACTTCGGCTCCCTTTGGTTACTTATTATCTTGTTGTGTCATTCCAGGTATCTCTGGTAGTATCTGCAGCGTCATCGGCTGCATCTTTTGTGTCTTCCCAGGCCTCTTCTGTCCAGTCTTTTGTTTTTTCCCAGGCGCTGGAAACTGCATCTTTTGTATCTTCCCAGGCATCTGCTACATTATCTTTAGCTCTTTCCATCCATCCTTCTGCAGTAGCCTCTCTGTTATTACGCTTCTGCTCACGGATGTAATCCTTTGCTCTGTCTGCATAATCATTTACCGTCCACTTTGCATTGTTTACTGCGTGTTCTGCTTTGTTGTAATCTTGATTGTCCATTTTTTTGATTTTTTAAATTAATAATTGTGATTTGGTGTTTGTGATTACATAGGTAACAATTAATATTCCGAATTTCGTTAATGTTATGTTAAACTCATTTAACCTTGCTTTAGTGCTTCCTTTTGTCAAAAGTGTTCATCTACAGTGCCACTCATTACAAAAATCAATAGTTTTATCCAGCAAGAAAAATTGTAATAGCTTGAACCTGGTGTTTAACCGATAAATTAATTAAGATGGAAATTATAAGGTGCCCATGGTGTGAGAAGGATGACCTTTACCGAAAATATCATGATGAGGAATGGGGAAGGCCGGTTTTTGATGACTCGGTAATTTTTGAATTCCTGGTGCTCGAAAGTTTTCAGGCCGGCCTTTCATGGTACACAATTCTTAAAAAGCGCGAAAATTTCAGAAAGGCTTTCGATGGTTTTGATTACCGGAAAATTGCTCTATATAATGAACTTAAAACTGCTGAACTGCTGCAGGATCAGGGTATTGTGCGCAACAGGCTAAAGATTCTGGCCACTGTACATAATGCCCAGCGTTTTCTGGAAGTACAGCAGGAATCCGGAAGCTTCTCGGATTATATATGGGCATTTGTAGACGGAACACCGGTCATAAACAGACCCATTACCCTTGCTGATGTGCCTGCTACGAGTGCAGTTTCGGATGCTCTTGCCAAAGATTTAAAGAAACGTGGATTTAAATTCTTAGGTTCTACAGTGATGTACGCACACATGCAGGCCACGGGAATGGTGGACGATCATTTAATTTCCTGCCATTGTAAGAAATAGGTTGCCCCGTTTCTTTTTATTGTTAGTTTTGTCTGAATAACAAAAACCGAATGAAGAAAATTTTACTACTTAGCTCGATGCTGCTTTTATCCTCAAATCTCTTCTCGCAATATGCTGACAGGAAGGACTATATTGCCGAGTTCGCCATGGAGGACGGAAGCACATTCAGAGGTCATTATATAGGAGAAGTAACCCGCTCAACATCAATGGGAGGTTTTATTTTGAGCAACAGAATTGCTGCCTTTCAGTACGCCGACATGGAAACTAAAAAAAGAAAAAGGCTGAACTCCCGTGATGTTAAGAGAATCGTTTACTATAACGGCGGGGATGTAGCTAAAGTTCAGGAAAAAATTCAGGTGAAGCAGGTTACCAATAACTTTAAACTAAGCGCTGAAACCGATGAAGAGTTTGAGTTCCTGCTTCGTGACGGCAAGATTCAGCTTTACGGTTCCAATGTGTTCCGGTGCGAAGATATGTCATGCTACTATACGCACAGTAACTTTTACCTTAAAAAAAGCGCCGATCCCTATGCTGTGCTCGCTGTAAAACCTAAAAGTCAGATCAGTTTCAAATTAGGTTCGTCCATTGAAAATACGGTGGATGCATTCAGAATGGTAGGAGGCAAGTGTGCTGCCTTCAATGACTACCTGGATTTCTTTGATAAGACAGTGATTAAAGAGCAGCAGCTGGATAAAAAACTGCAGAAAGACTATCAGTCAATATTTAAGGAAACCATGAAAGAACTGGCAGCTATGAAGCAAACCCGTTATCTTTTTGATGAAGTTGCCGGCCGCGTGCAGGCTCACCAGATGGAAATTTTTCTCGGTATACTGAACGAGTATGAGAAATCCTGCCCATAATAAAAAATTGATTTCAATTTTGAAATCCTCTTTTTTATTTAATGATCCGTTCCAGTACCCATTCTATCATATTGGCTTCCGATTTCTGGTGATCTGCAGAGAATTCACCGCGACGCCTGTTGGCGATAACGCAGTTAACGGTGATTGCCTTATGCCCCAACAGTTTTGAAAGACCGTAGATTGCTGATGTTTCCATCTCAAAATTACTTACGCCAAGTTCATTCAGTGTTTCCAGGAACTGGTCATCCAGTGCTTTCAGACGCAGCTGCCTGCCCTGTGGCGCGTAGAAACCCGGGAAGGTAGCCGTATTGCCATGGTATTTGGCATCTGCATAATATGCAGAAATATCCTCTGCCCAATCAGAGAAGTAGAGCATGGGTTTTATTTTATCATATGGGAATTTGGCCATGAAGTTCCGCGAAAATTCATTTTCAAAGGAGTAGTCCTGATAAAAATGCAGCAGTCCGTCCAGACCTACCACATTCTGCGTTACAAGCATATTATCTACTTCAATGTCCGGGTTCACGCTGCCGCAGGTTCCCAAACGGAAAAGCTCCAGCGACTGATGCTCGCTGCGGAATTCCTTTGCTTTCAGGTCAATGTTTACCAGCGCATCAAGCTCGTTCATCACGATATCGATGTTCTCTGTTCCAATCCCTGTGGACATAACAGTAATCCGTTCACCGCGAAGCGTTCCGGTATGTGTGTAAAATTCCCTTTTGTTTTTTTTAATCTCAATGGTATCGAAATACTTTGAAACCTTTGGTACCCGGTCCGGGTCCCCAACCAGGATCACTTTTGGTGCCAGGTCTTCCGGCAAAAGGTTCAGGTGGTATACACTTCCGTCTGCATTAAGAACCAGTTCCGAAGCCGCTAGTTTATTGATCATGATACTGTGATTTAAGTTGAATAAGATTTAGGCATGAAGAACGCTTACTAGATCAGCCGCCAACGCGTTTTGTTTTGTAACCCATATCGTGAAGCATTTTCATTATCTTGTCACGGTTATCACCCTGTATAACTATGGTTCCGTCTTTTTCAGAGCCACCGATCCCAAATGTGGTCTTTATTTTTTTTGAAATGACCTTAAGGTCCGAATCTGAACCTTCAAAACCTTCAATAACCGTCACCGGTTTTCCGTTCCGGCCTTTTTTTTCAAATTTGCAGATGAGTGGTTCGCGCTGTACAAACTTTTCCTCAGGCATTGTAAAATCCTGCTCATCGTGATCTGGGAAGAGATTTTTCAGTTGATCCCGTATATCCATCTTTGGTTCTCTTTTTAGGTGCAGAAGCAATAATTCGCTGCTTTTTCACTGTCAAATCTACATAAAATAAGTAGATTTGTAAGATATTAAAAATCAAAAAATGTCAAAAAAAGCATTGTTAGCCATACTTGACGGCTGGGGTTTAGGTACAGATCCGGCGGTTTCGGCACTGGCTCAGGCAAATACTCCTTTCATTGACCGCTGCCTGCGTGATTTCCCCAATACAACATTGGAAGCCAGCGGTATCGCTGTAGGATTACCTTTCGGACAGATGGGCAATTCAGAAGTGGGCCACATGAATCTTGGCGCCGGCCGGGTGGTTTACCAGAATCTGGTGAGACTGAATATGGCAGTTGAAAATGCCACCCTTGGCAAGGAAAACGTAATTACCGAAGCATTCCAGTATGCCAACGAATATAACAAAAACGTACATTTTATAGGACTTTGCTCAGACGGAGGCGTCCATTCCCATATCAACCATCTGAAAGGTCTGCTTACCGCAGCCTTTGAAAACGGCATTGCCGACAAGACCTTTGTACATGCGTTTACAGACGGACGGGACTGCGATCCTCATTCGGGTGTAGGTTTCATAGAGGAGTTGCTGAACCATATGAAAGTAACCGGTGGCCATCTGGCCTCTGTAACAGGCAGGTATTACGCTATGGACCGCGACAAAAGGTGGGAACGGGTAAAGCAGGCTTATGATGCTATGGTGAAAGGCGTTGGTATCCGTACCCGCGACGTCCTGCAAACCATGAGGGAATCGTATCAGGCAGGAATAACGGATGAATTCCTGAAACCGCTTATTTGCCTTAAAGAAAGTCATCTTCCGATGACTAAGATCGAGAATGGCGACGTGGTTATCTGCTTTAACTTCCGTACCGACCGCGGACGGGAGATCACTGAGGCGCTTTGTCAGAAGGACTTTCCGGATTTTGGGATGCACAGGCAGGATTTGTATTATGTAACGCTGACCAACTATGATAAAGACTTCAAAGGCGTCAGGGTGGTCTTTAACGAAGAGGTACTTCAGGAAACGATGGGTGAGGTTCTGGAAAGACACGGAAAATCACAGATCCGTGTAGCCGAGACTGAAAAATATCCTCACGTAACTTTCTTCTTTTCCGGCGGTCGCGAAGAACCGTTTGAAAATGAGAAGCGTATTCTCTGTCCAAGCCCGAAGGATGTGCCGACCTATGACTTCAAGCCGGAAATGTCGGCTTATGATATTGTTGAAAATATACTACCTGAAATAGAAGCTGCAACTGCCGATTTTATCTGTCTGAATTTCGCCAATGCAGATATGGTGGGTCATACAGGCGTCTTCGAAGCAGCGGTTAAAGCTGCAGAAACCGTGGATCAATGCATTGAAAAAGTAGCTGTGGCGGCTTACGAAAATGGTTATGCGGTTTTTATCATGGCAGACCACGGTAATTCAGATTTTATGATCAATCCGGACGGATCGCCTAATACCCAGCATTCGACTAATCTGGTACCGCTTATTGTGATGGATCCGGAAAAAACGTGGAAACTTTCCCCCGGAAAACTTGGTGATGTGGCACCTTCTATACTGAAGGTCATGGGCATTGAGCCACCCGCAGCCATGACCGGTGAAATCCTGGTGGAATAGTAATTGCTAAAGATAAGTCCGGTCATCCGGATTAAATATCTTACTGTTAACATCATCCATGCTCCACTGTATTTTGCGTCAAACAGCGCTTAAATGAAAGGACTTATGTGATAAATAGCAGTATTTTGACCTATATTTGCACCCTATAAAATAGTAAAAATGTACAACAAACTGGTTAGACTGGAAGTAATGAAGAATCTGGGTACGGAGGTAAACGATTTTATCGCCTCATACCTTACTCCCGTTGAAAAAATTTGGCAGCCTACCGACTTTTTGCCGGATCCCTCTGCCGAAAGTTTCAAATATGATGTGGAAGAACTGCAAACCTATGCACGTGAGATGGGCTATGACCTTTTCGTTACACTGATTGGTGACTGTATTACGGAAGAGGCACTCCCAAGTTACGAGTCATGGATTATGGGTATTGACGGTGTAGACCAGGAAGAACGGAGTGGCTGGTCGCAGTGGGTGAGAAGCTGGACGGCCGAAGAGAACCGTCATGGCGACCTGCTGAATAAGTACCTTTATCTTTGTGGTCGTGTAAACATGCGTGAAATGGAAATTACCACTCATTATCTCATACAGGATGGTTTTGATTTGGGAACATCTATGGACCCTTATAGAAACTTCATTTATACAAGCTTCCAGGAGACAGCAACCAATATTTCTCACCGCAGGGTAGGGTCTCTGGCCAAGCAGACCGGTAATACCAAACTATCCAGAATGTGCGGCGTGATTGCTGCAGATGAGGCCAGGCACGCAAAGGCTTATAAGCATTTTGTTACCAGAATCTTTGAACTGGATCCATCGGAGATGATGCTTGCCTTTGAAGATATGATGCGCAAGAAAATCGTGATGCCGGCACACCTCATGCGTGAGTCCGGGCAGAAAGCAGGCGAGCTTTGGGGCCATTTTTCAGATGCTGCACAAAGAGCGATGGTTTACACCGGGCAGGATTATATAAACATCCTCAGCGAACTGCTGGACGACTGGAAAATTGAACATGTAGACGGCCTTAATGAGCAGGCTCAGAAAGCGCAGGAATATCTTATGAAACTTCCGGGCAGACTTCAGAGAATCACCGACAGACTTGCCACTCCGGATCAGGAGTATCAGTTCAAGTGGGTTAAAAGCTAGTTTACAACGCAACAGACATACGAGCCGGATTTTTCCCGGCTCTTTTTATATCTTTGCACTCTTAAATAACTAAGATTTATAATGCTTAACAATAAAAAACTTGCGATAGATTTTGACGGTACCGTGGTTGATGATGCCTATCCCGGCATCGGTAAGCCAAAGACTTTCGCTTTTGAAACCCTTAAGAAACTACAGTCAGAGGGTTATCGCCTCATACTCTGGACCTACAGACACGGTAAATCCCTGGAGGAAGCTGTAGAGTTCTGCAGAAAGAACGGCGTGGAGTTTTACGCTGTTAATTCCAGTTTTGAAGGTGAGATATTCGACAGTGAAAATGCTTCCCGGAAAATTGATGCAGACCTGTTTATAGATGATAGGAACCTGGGCGGATTCCCGGGTTGGGGCGAAATCTACAACATCATCAATCAGCGGATTGAGTTCCGTGTGGATGGTGGAGAAGTGCTGGCATATTCAAAAATTAAAAAAGACAAGAAAAAAGGCCTTTTCTGGTAATACTATGATTCATCTGAAAACCCTTCCCGAACTGAGGCTGATGCGCGAGAGTGCTCAGTTGGTTTCTAAGACCCTTGGTTTGTTGGCAAAAGAAATAAAACCCGGCGCTACAACCAATCACCTGGATAAACTTGCCGGCGAATATATCCGCGACAATGGTGGCGAACCCGCGTTCCTTGGAATGTACGGTTTCCCCAAGAACCTCTGTATATCTCCTAATGCCGAGGTAGTACACGGTATCCCAAATGATACGCCGCTTAAGGAAGGCGACATCCTGTCTGTAGACTGTGGCGTGTTTATGAACGGCTTCTATGGTGACCACGCCTATTCTTTTGAGGTAGGCGAGGTAGCGCCCGAAGTACAAAAACTTCTTCAAGTGACCAAAGAATCACTGTACAAAGGCATTGAACAGTGTGTTCGCGGTAAGCGTATCGGCGATATTTCCTACGCCATACAGCAGCACTGCGAAAAGCACGGTTACGGAGTTGTGCGCGAACTTGTAGGCCATGGACTTGGCAGAAAAATGCATGAGGATCCTCAGGTTCCCAACTACGGACGCAAAGGCAGCGGAAAAGTCATTAAAGACGGCATTGCAATCGCCATTGAACCAATGGTAAACATGGGTACGGAGAAAGTGAAATTTCACGATGACGGCTGGACGGTAACTTCACTGGATATGTCACCATCTGCACATTTTGAGCATGATGTGTGTGTTATTGCAGGAAAGCCTGTTTTACTATCGACCTATAAATACATTTACGAAGCGCTTGGTATTGTAAGTGATGAGGAGGACCGTTTTACTTTGGATTTTTAATGAAGAAAATCTTTAAAATTCTTCTGAACCGCATTCCGCGGCCGGTGCTCATAAATCTGAGTGTCTTTTTCAGGCCGTTCATCTATCTTTTTTTCAAAGGGTCCCGTTTTACTGATCCTATCGACGGAAGGTCGTACCGCAAATTCCTGCCCTACGGTTATGGCAGGCAGCGTGAAAATGCACTTTCGCCGGGCACGCTGAGTCTGGAGAGGCACCGTCAGATGTGGCTGTACCTGCAGAATGAGACCGATTTTTTCAGTAAAAATTATAAAGTTCTTCATATTGCTCCCGAACAGGACTTTCTGAGAAGGTTTAAAAAGATGAAGAATCTGAACTACACCTCCGCAGATCTGTTTTCCCCGATTGTAGATGTAAAAGCCGACATTCTGGATTTACCTTTTGAAGATGAATCGTATGATATCGTTTTCTGCAACCACGTTCTGGAACATATTCAGGATGACCGCAAAGCAATGAGTGAGCTATACCGCGTAATGAGGAAAGGCGGATGGGGAATTCTGCAGGTACCTATGAAGACCTCGCTGCAGGAAACCTATGAAGATTTTTCTGTTACGGATCCTAAGGAGAGGCAGCGGCTTTTCGGGCAGTATGACCATGTACGCTGGTACGGAATGGATTATTTCCAAAGGTTGGAAAGTGTAGGATTTGAAGTAGAGGTCAATTTTTACTCCAGGACATTTTCAGAAGCTGACCGGAAAAAATATGGGCTGATGGAGAATGAAATTCTGCCGGTGGTTTATAAAAAGTAGTCAATTGTTATCATTACCTTTGTGGTCGGGACGTTCTGTTCCGGTTAAACTTTTTAATTTTATTTGAATGCATAAAGCAGGATTTGTAAATATTGTAGGCAAACCAAACGCCGGAAAGTCCACGCTGCTTAACCAGCTGATGGGCGAAAAACTCTCTATTGTTACTCAGAAAGCGCAAACTACGCGTCACAGGATATTTGGAATTTATAATGAAGAGGATCTTCAGATTGTATTTTCAGATACACCCGGCGTGTTGGATCCCAAGTACGGTCTGCAGGAAAAGATGATGGATTTTGTGAAGGATTCCCTTCAGGACGCCGACGTTTTCCTTTTCATCGTAGATATCCTTGATAAAACGGAGCCGTTTGAATTTCTGGTAGAGAAACTCAACAAAATTCCCGTTCCGGTACTTATTCTCATTAACAAGATAGACCAGTCCAACCAGGAAGACCTGGAAAGAATCATGCAGCAGTGGCATGAGCGGATCCCAAAGGCTGAAATCCTCCCGATTTCTGCACTGAAGGCTTTCAACACAGATGTCATTCTGCCAAAACTAAAATCCCTGCTTCCGGAAAATCCACCTTACTATGACAAAGACCAGTATACTGACAAGTCTGAGCGGTTCTTTGTAAATGAGACCATTCGTGAGAAAATCCTCCTGAACTATGAAAAGGAAATCCCTTACTCCGTGGAAGTTGTAACTGAAATGTTCAAGGAAAAGGAAGGTATTATTTTCATCGATTCCATTATTTATGTGGAACGCGATACACAGAAGGGAATCATTATAGGTCATAAGGGTGATGCCATCAAGAAAGTAGGTACTGAGGCCAGACTGGATCTGGAAAAATTCTTTTCAAAGAAAATTCATCTTAATCTTTTCGTAAAAGTGAAAAAGGACTGGCGTAAGAATGACCGCGACCTGAAGAACTTCGGGTACCGCTAACTGCGCTAAGGTTTAACGGGTTTTTTTCGTTACATTTGGACGTAAATTAATTTGTATGAATTATTTCAGTTCAGTTAAAGTAAACCCACTTATTGCAGATATAGTACTTTTAGTGGTGCGGATATTTATTGGTTTTGCCATGATTTCGCATGGTTTCCCCAAACTGATGCAGCTTACGTCCGGAGAGGAAATTCAGTTCTTCAATTTTCTGGGTCTTGGCGAACGTTTTTCCCTGATACTGGCTGTGATTGCAGAATTTGTAGGTTCCATTTTCATTATCCTCGGCCTTTTCAGCCGTCCAGCTGTTTTTCTGCTTATAATTACAATGGCGATAGCAGGGCTTATTGTACACAGTGCTGATCCTTTTCCCAAGCGCGAGGCAAGTCTTATTTACCTGTCTGTATATCTGATGCTTTTTGCTTTCGGACCCGGCCGCTATTCCATTGACAGTATGCTGGAACGCCGGCGTGAAACTGCCTGGTAAGAAAAATATTTTTTGTTCTTGATATAAGCTATATCACTAATAATCCTGTTTATAAGCAAATGAATTTATATTTGCCTGCTGATTTAATTGTGGTATCTTTGCAATCATGAAAGCGGTTATCACCGGAGACATCATCAAATCTCAAAGTATCCCGTCCGAAACCTGGCACCATGCGCTGCGCGGCGTCTTCGGGCAGGAAAACAGCGAAAATTGGGAAATCTACCGTGGCGATGAATTTCAATTACTATTGCACAATGCTGCAGATTCTTTCAGCAAAGCCATCGAAATAAAATCACGTATCAAAAGTATACCTGGACTGGATGTACGTCTTTCCATAGGGATAGGTAACCAGGATTTCCAGGCGCCAAAAGTAACGCAGTCCACCGGTAGTGCATTCGTACATTCCGGACGTACTTTCGAGAAGATTAAAGCCGAGAAAATTACACTAAGTATTGCCTCAGACTTTCCGGATTTTGATGAGGTGATGAACATTACCTTCAAATGGATGAATTCAAGCCTGGACAGCTGGTCTGTAGTATCGGCCGCGATTGTTCAGATCTTCATCAAAGACAATAACCTGAATCAGGAAGAAGTGGCTCAGCAGCTTAATGTTTCCCAGTCATCAGTCAGTCAGCGGCTGAAGCGCGCAAACTATGACCTGATTATGCAGACAGACAGGATTTTTCGCAAACGAATTTCGGAACTAAAGGCATGATACTCACTAAACTCATATTGGCTCACCTTATCGGAGATTTTATCTTACAGCCTACCAAATGGGTTGCTCATAAAGAAGCAAAAAAAACCGCAAGTCCATACCTCTATCTTCATACGCTGATCCATACCGGACTCTGTATGCTTTTCCTTTGGGACCTGGATCTCTGGTGGATCGCGGTGCTTGTGGGAGGAAGCCATTTTATTATAGATGCACTGAAACTCCATCTGCAGAAAGCTACTACCAAAAAAAGCTGGTTCATCACAGATCAGGCACTGCATGTGATGGTCATCCTGGGAGTGGGTGCAGCTACGGACCAGTTGGATATGAAGCTTCTCATGAGTCCTCAAACACTGATATTCCTTACCGGTGCGGTATTTCTTACCACACCTGTTTCTATCCTGATCAGGACCCTGCTTTCCGCCTGGACACCAGTAGCCATGGAACATGGTAAAGTGCAGACGGACAGCCTGGTCAATGCCGGGAAATATATAGGTATCCTGGAACGTTTGTTAGTTTTCACCTTCATTGTAGTAAATCATTGGGAAGGCGTTGGTTTTATGATTGCCGCAAAATCGGTTTTCAGGTTCAGTGATCTGGCAGAAGCCAAACAGCGTAAGCTTACAGAATATGTATTGGTAGGAACCTTACTGAGTTTTGGGATTGCGGTACTGACCGGTGTGCTGGTTAAAATGTAAATAAGAAAAGTTAAGTTCAATTATAAAGAGTAAAAGAAAGATGACAAAAGGAGCAATGTTATACGAAGGCAAAGCCAAGCAGGTTTTTGCTACCGACAATCCGGAGCAGGTAGTTGTACGCTTTAAGGACGATGCCACGGCATTCAATGCCCAAAAACGCGGTAATGTGGATCTGAAAGGCGAGATGAATAATGCCATTACCACGCTGATCTTTGAATATCTGAATGAAAGAGGAATCCAAACCCATTTCATAAAGAAACTGGACGAGCGCGAGCAGCTTGTGGTGAAGGTTGATATCATTCCGCTGGAAATGGTGGTCCGTAACTACTCGGCAGGCAGCATGGCGCAGCGCTTAGGTGTGGAGGAAGGCATTAAGTCTCCTGTGACCATCTTCGATATATGCTACAAGAAAGATGAGTTGGGAGATCCGCTTATCAACGACCACCACGCAGTGTTTCTGGGTGCAGCAACTTATGAGGAACTTAAGGATATGTACACGCTTACGGCGCGCATCAATGAAATACTGATTGAACTTTTTGACAAAATGAATATCATACTTGTTGATTTTAAGATCGAACTTGGGAAAACTGCCGACGGAACCATTATCTTGGCTGATGAAATTTCACCGGATACCTGCAGACTGTGGGATAAGGATACAATGAAGAAGCTGGACAAGGACCGTTTCCGCCGTGATTTGGGCGAGGTGACCGAGGCGTACGTAGAAATTTATGAACGACTGAAAAAAGTGCTGGATAAATAGAGATTTCAGCTTATAAAAATGACAGAATTACAACAGTTTAAGGAAGATTACCTAGCGCAGTTTAAAGAAAGGACCTATGGCAGGAACCTGCTGAAGGCTGAAGACCCTTTTGATGCCCCATCGGAGGAGTGTGGAATTTTCGGCATTTACTCAGATACCGATCTGGATACCTTTTCACTTTCGCAGTTTGGGCTTTTTGCCCTGCAGCACAGAGGTCAGGAGGCTTGCGGTATCTCCGTAATGAAAAATGGCAAGATTGTAAACATTAAGGACGAAGGTCTTGTACTGGATGTGTACAAGGAAATCCGCGATCCTGAAATGTTTATGGGCAACTCGGCCATCGGCCATAACCGCTATACAACTGCCGGCGACAAGAAAAAATACAATTACCAACCTTTCTTCGCCAAAAATGAATATGACCAGATTGTGCTCTCAATCGCACATAACGGAAACCTGACTAATGCCACAATTCTTAAGAAGGAACTGGAGGCCGAAGGGGTGGTTTTCCGTGCTACTTCGGATTCAGAAGTAATCCTGAGGCTTATCCAGAAAAATCTGGATCTGGGTCTGCGAGGTGCCATAAAGGCAACCATGGAGAAGATTGAAGGTGCCTACTCCGTGGTAGGAATGACACGTAATAAATTCTTCGCTTTCCGCGACTTTAACGGAATCCGCCCATTGGTTCTGGGTGCGATAGACGAAAAAACGTTCGTGGCCGCTTCCGAATCTGTGGCACTTGATGCCGTAGGTGCACAGTATTTACGCGACATCCTGCCGGGTGAAATTGTATATACAAGTGAGAATGAGACCGGTTTGAAATCTTTCCTTGTTAAGGAAAACTGTGAAAACAGGATCTGTGCCTTCGAATATATTTATTTTGCCAGACCCGACTCCCTGCTGGAGAACATCAATGTTCATGAGATCCGTGAACGCTCCGGTGAGAAAATCTGGGAGCAGGCGCCGGTTGAGGCAGACATCGTAATTGGAGTGCCGGATTCCGGTGTACCGGCGGCAATTGGTTTTTCCAAGGCATCCGGAATACCTTTCCGTCCTGTTTTGATTAAAAACCGATATATTGGCCGCAGTTTCATTGTTCCCACTCAGGAAATGCGCGAAAGGATCGTTAACCTGAAACTGAATCCAATCATCTCCGAAATAAAAGGGAAGAGGGTAGTGATCATTGACGACTCCATCGTTCGTGGGACCACTTCCAAGCGACTGGTGAAGATAATGAAAGATGCCGGGGTGAAAGAAATCCATTTCAGAAGTGTTTCGCCGCCAATTATTGCTCCATGCTATCTGGGGATAGATACGCCGTCTAAGGATGATCTGATCTCTGCCAATATGACTAAGGACGAATTACGAGATTATTTAGGTGTAGATTCACTTGAATTCCTGAGCATGGATAACCTTAAAGTATTGCTTGGAAGCAGCAACCACTGCTTTGGCTGCTTTACTGAAGTATATCCTGTACCGCCCGGACCGAGTTCCGATTACACAGACGAATAAAAAAAGGTTGAGAATTTTCTCAACCTTTCTTTATTTGCTTAAGTGGTATGCTTAGAATTTGTAAGCCAAACCAGCCTGGAAGACGTTGTTCTTAACTGCATCACCGGAGTTTTGACCATCTTTATAGATGTCTGTAAATCCAGCAACATATCTTGCTGTAATACCGATGTTAGGTGTGAAGAAGTAACCAGCTCCGATACCAGCTCCAAAGTTAAAACCGTTAAGGCTGTCTTTGTAGTTATCTGACTCTGCTAATGTTTCACCAGTAGTTTCGTTCTTAGCTTTGTCTTTAGCTGAAACCAACAGTCCGAATTCTGGACCTGCTTCAAGGTAGAAAGATGGAGTAACATTGTACTGCAGCATAACAGGAAGAGCTACATAGTCCAGGTGCGTTGCGCCGGAATATCTTGTTTCGTCAGTAATAATTGTTGAAGGAACAGTGTAGTCATATTTTTCACCATACTGCGTATAGATCAACTCTGGCTGAACGGAAAAGCTCGCTGCGATTGGAATGTTAGCAAACACACCTGCGTTGAATCCAATTTTAGATCCCTGGTCACTTAGGTTTGAATCCTCAGATAATGAAGAAACGTTCATACCCGCTTTAACACCAAACTGCTGTGCAAATGTTAATGTACTCATTACCACGGCTGCACTTAAAAATAACTTTTTCATAACTTTTAATTTTAATTGTCTTAATTTTTCTTAAATTTTTGCCAATTTTATAATGCTTGTAATTTATGTAAGCTGGTTTGTTATACAATTGCTGAAATAACTTATACAATTTTCATAAACCTGCACTATTACTGGAGTTCCTATTTGTTGTTCACGGATACCAAGTACACAAACGCTGTGCCAAATAAAGATGGAGAGGTGTTAAATTAAACAATAGTTTAAAAAAAAGAAAATATAAAGTATTGGAAATCAGAATGATATATTGCTTTGGCAGTCTTTATTTTAACACCTTTAAAATGATGGACTGCCTGCCAAAATGCGTAAAAATCAGGACAAATTTTGATAATAATGCAAAGCATTACAAATGTTATCTTCCTTAACGGATACGTTGTAGCTGCAAGTGCCGGGAGCAGTTACCAATGAAAAGTTGGTTTGGCCGTGAGAGTTCTTTTTATCAGACTTCATCAGGGTTAACAACTGCTCGTGGCTGATGTTTTCAAGAGATATTTGTGGGAAAAATTTACAGATATTCCGGATAATGGCCTCACCGTCTTCTTCGCTGATCAATCCCTGCAAAAGTGAAAGCCGTGTCTCGCAGATCATTCCCAAGGCCACCGCTTCGCCGTGTAGAATTGGCTTTCCCGTTTCCAGAAAGAGACTTTCTACTGCATGGCCTATTGTATGTCCGAAGTTCAGGGTTTTTCGGATGTTTTTTTCATGAAAATCAGCCTTCACCACATCCAATTTTATTTCGCAGGAACGGCGGATATACGGATAGAGTTGCTCCGCTTTCAATTCTGGCAGAGTTATTAAGTGTTCCCAATGCTGTTTGTCCGCAATTAGTCCGTGCTTCAGCATCTCGGCGAAACCACTTCTTAATTGCTCGAAAGGTAATGTCCTTAGAAAGTCGGGGAAAATCAAAGTCAACTCAGGTTCCGCGAAGGTCCCGATGATATTCTTGATAAAGCCGTGGTCTATACCTGTTTTGCCGCCAATTGAAGCGTCGCACATGCCTAATAGAGTAGTAGGTATGTTGATGAAACGGATGCCGCGTTTGTAAGTTGAAGCTATGAAACCGCCCAAGTCGGTGATTACTCCGCCGCCCAGATTAATGAGTACCGCGTTACGGTCGGCTTCAAATTCGGCCAGGACTTCCCAAAGCTGCGCAGCCGTGTTCAGCGTTTTCATCTCTTCGCCGGGTTCTATCTCCAGAATCTCGTAAGGTACAGTGGTTTCCATGTTTCCAAGGAGGGTAGGCAGGCAATACTCATGCGTATTTTCATCGACCAAAATAAAGATTTTGGAAGGCTTCAGCTTTTCCAGAGTAGAGTTAAGTTGTGAGAAATCGGTATCAGCGAAGGTGAGCATTGTTTTTTTTTGGCAAATTTAGGGATTAGAGTTTAGATGGGAGATTTCAGATGTCAGATGTCAGATGTCAGATTTCAGAATCAAGAACCAAGAGCCAAGAGCCAAGGAAAAAGTAAAAAGTAAAAAGGCAAAAGTAAAAAGTGAGCTTTAAGGCGTTTGCTCTTTGACAGCAGGGCGTATAGCTTAAAGCGTATTGGTTATAGCCTGCCCAAGAGCCAAGGCAAAAGTAAAAAGTGAGTTTTATGAGTTTTCTCTAGTTAGAATACATAAAGCTTAAGCATGGTGCGTACAGCCCGAACCAAGGAAAAAGAAAAAGGGCAAAAGTGGTTAGGAGGTTAGAGCCAGGAATCAAGAATCAAGAGCCAAGGCAAAAGTTAAAAGTAAAAAGTTTGGAAGAAAGAGGAAAGAAGAACGAGGAAAGAAAAAAGATAGGGCCGTGGAGATTTTTTGCGGCTTTCTTTGTGTTCCTTGAGAAAGACTTTGTGAACTTTGTGGTTAGATGAAAGCTGAGAGCACAGAGCTGAATGCAGAGAGCCAGGAGCCAAGATTCAAGGCAAAAGTAAAAAGTAAAAAGTGGGTTTTCTGGGTTTTGTCCCAGTTAGAAGACATAAAGCTTAAAGCATAGTACGCACCGACAGAACAAAGGAAAAAGGAAAAAGTGAGTTTTAGAATACCAAAGCTTGTCACATTCAACCCAAACCTATACCCGCTCCCGTAACACCTGTCTCCGCATTAACTAATCACTAATCACCATCCACCAATCACCAATCACCACTCACCACTCACCACTCACCACCTCAACCCAAAAAACCGTATCTTTGCGTAAATTTTTTAGTAATATGAGCCGCGATAACAGCAATTCAGGAAAATCCCAAAGACCGGGAGGTTCCAAATCATCATCCGGTGCAGGTAAATCTCGCGCGCCCCAGTCCGATAAACCAAGAGCATCAAAACCTTCTTCAGGCGCCGACAAACCCCGTACGCCGAAAGCAGATACATTGGGAGCCAAATCCCAGCCGCGTGCCGGTAAATCCAGAACTTCCAAACTGGAGCAGCCGCGCGAACCCCGACTTTTCACTCAGGGTGAAGTCCGCAATTTTGAACGTATGCCGGCCGCCAAAAGAGGTGGAAATACTGCCGGTAAAGAGTTGGGCCGTAAGATCATCAACAGAAATGACGATGCCGAAAGAACCCGCACCTTTGTACAGAAAAGAAGACTTGAAAAGATATCCAAGGAAGTTCCGAAAGAGAGCATCCGCCTTAATAAATATATCGCCAACAGTGGAATCTGCAGCCGCAGGGAAGCCGACGAACTGATTGAGCAGGGACTTGTGCAGGTGAACGGCCAGGTAGTGACCGAAATGGGCTACCAGGTGCAGAAAACCGATAAAGTAGTCTTTGACGGCCAGGGTATTACGCCGGAAAAACCGGTTTATGTACTGCTGAACAAGCCTAAAGGATACATCTCCACCACCAAGGACGAGAAGGCCAGGAAAACCGTAATGGACCTCGTGGCCAATGCTTCGCCCTACAAAGTACATCCAGTGGGCCGACTGGACCGTTCAACAACAGGGGTAATCCTCCTTACTAACGATGGGCACATGACGAAGAAACTTACGCACCCTTCATTCAATGCCAAGAAAATCTACCACGTTACGCTGGACAGAAAACTGGACCGTGCGGACCTTAACGCCATTGCTGAAGGAATCCGTCTGGAAGAAGGCATAGCCGAAATAGACAGCATTTCCTATATTGAAGGTAAGCCGAAGAATGAGATTGGCATCGAGCTGCACATTGGCTGGAACCGCGTTGTAAGACGTATTTTCCATAAACTCGGATACGAAGTAGAGTTGCTGGACCGTGTCATGTTTGCAGGCTTGACCAAGAAAAACATCAAACGTGGTCACTGGCGCATCCTTACAGACCTGGAGGTGAATAACCTTAAAATGCTGTAAAACACTTTTTGTAGAAATAATAAAATCCGTCTTTTAGGCGGATTTTTTTTGGTTGAAGGAATTATGGCGCTCCCCTGAAATTTTTCAGTTGCTGATGTAGTATGCTGTTTATTTCTTCAGCTTTATTAAGCGTCATCAGGTGCCCACCATCTTTCACTCTTGCGTCACATTTAACAAACCAATCAGGTAATATTTTATCGTGTGTTCCATGAATATGAAACACATTTTTTGTGGATGTATAATTTTTCCATCGGGTGATACTGTCAATTGCCCATTTTAGAAAAGTCCCGTCGGTGTCTGCAAGGATTTGTTTTAAAAGTCTTTTTTCAGACTCCGAATTTGCTCCGAACATCCAGTTTATGAAAAAGCTAGGCCTTTTTAAAAGTTTTTCAGATAGGAGTTTATGCAGCCTGAGTTGTCCGGCTATGCGGAAGTAAAATGGTATTTCCGTTCCTGTTTTTGCAGATGCGATTAAGATAACTTTTTCGGTGTCGATTTGTTTTGCCACTTCCACAGCCATCATTCCCCCGAAGGACAGTCCGATCAGAATTGGTTTAACTGTTTTTATTTGCAGAATAATCCTGGATGCATAGCTTTCAATTGTTTCCGGCCCTTGTGGATCGATCCATTTTATATGCGTTATGTGGAAACCCGAAAAGTCCAGCTTTTGGAAAACTCTTTCATCTGCACCCAATCCGCTGAACAGATATATTTCTTTTGTCAAAATTCCTTTAGATTTAAGTTTAACAGAATTATTTTTTAAAATAGATTGTGAAGTTTAGGATATTTAACTGCATTTGCATATCAAGTCACTTCGACAATTATTAAAGTTATTAAAATTGTGGTGATGACTGCAGTTTTCAATCTAAGCTTTTTGAGCCTCAATCTGTTTCCTATAAAAGTAATTCCTGCACTCAGTAGTAATCCGATAATATACTGTACTACCTGGATCGGCTCTTGATCTAAAGATTTTGATATGATTAGTAACAACAGAAAAATTCCTAAAATCATTATTATTGCTCCATATTCACTTTCCCTTTGCACTTTAGCAAGCTTAGAAAACTTTAGTGAATAATAGAAGAGTATGATGCCAATTAGTAAGTTCGCTAGAATTATGGGGTTTGATATTAGATATGTTCTGCTAAAAGAATATAAAATTAAATCAGAAAGGAAAGTGTAATAAATTGAAAGTGGTAACATAATTATGCTGCCGACTATAAATAGCCTTGAGTAAATCTCAGTATTCAGTCTTTTTACAAAAAATGATAAAGCAGACAAGCCCGGCAAAACTATCAGAACAATATTGAGTAAAGCGATGTTTAAGGAGTCAACTTCACTTTTTGAGCTAATATAGGTATCAATAATACCTAAGACAGATATTAACAAGACTATATAGTTGAAAATCCTGTTTGAATATATTTCTTTCATCTGTTTATTTATGTCCTATTTTCAATCTAGGATTCCCATTGGCTGCGGTAACTCGCTTCTCATTCACCCGTCCAAAACGGCCTGAAGATATTCTGCAGCCATTTCATTGCTGCCCGGGTACTCGTAGATATTAAATTTTCCGTTACTATTTTTCTTTTTTTAGGGCAGAGTCCTGAGCGATATTACGAAAAAGTTAGGATCTTAGACATATATTTTTAACTTAGCAGGTAACATAACTGTAATCAGTCACCATGGAACTGCCACAATACTTCTACTGGATTCAACTAATTCTTGGAATCTTCACCCTGTCGTATCTGTTAAAGTCAAAAAACCAGCTTCAACGAGCGGTCGGAACTACAGAGAAGAAGTTTATTGCACGTATGTTAATCTCAGGACTGATCCTATTTGTAACAGGTATATTTTTTGTTGACGACTATTCCTTAAGCAATATCTACACGGTTTTCATTGTGACGCTCACCATGGTTTGGGCCGTTGCCGCACTTTATATTTTAGTGCGAAGATGGAAATCAATTTGAATTTAAAAGAATGTATTATGAGCAGAGGTTTTGTAAAGGAAAGCGATCAGGAAGATTTGCCAATGGTTCCGCCGCGTGCCGACTTACCCGCCGGCATGGTGAATTACGTTACTGAGGTAGGTTACGCAGAGTTACTTGCAGAACGCGATCAGCTAATTCATGAGCGCGACACACTTGCAGTTTCAGATGAAAACGAAAAGCGCATCACCGTTAATTTCATCAATGCCAAATTAGACTTGCTCAATGACCGCATCTCCAGCGCGAAAGTGGTAGACCTTTCAAAGCAGCCAAAAAACAAAGTACGTTTCGGCGCGGAGGTGTTCTTTACGAAAGATTCAGATCCAAAAATTCAGCACTATCAGATCGTAGGTGTAGACGAGGCCAATATTGCCAAAGGAAAAATTGCATTTACCTCGCCCATTGCGAAGATATTTATGGACCGAAAAGTGGGCGAAACTGCAAAACTGAAACTTGAAAAAGGGGAGAAGGAGTTTAAGATTGTGGAGGTGACGTATTAACGTAGAAAGTTACCGTAAGTTCAAACTGTGAATCTCTGTGAAATCTTCGGTTTGCCTCACCTTCGGATTCGTGTGTTTCAGACAAAACGGGCCCAGGGGGAGCGGAATGGAGTGAAGCTTAAGTATTATTAGGAGCAGTTATTTCCAGTTTTCTAATCTCCAGTTCTGTTCCAGTCGTTCGACCATCAACCTGTCATTCATTATTCCGTGTGGTGATAGTTTTAAGTTCTTCTCATCCAGGTCTGACTTTAGTTCTCTCTTAAGAGTTGATTTATGTACAATATGCCATCCAAGAAATTCTCCTCGGATATTGTATTCACTGCGAGCAAATTCAGAGTTGATAAATGTTTTAGGAATTTCAAAATTATCAACCATTTCCACAATTTTTCTCCTTACGGCTGTCTTCAAAGGGAATCCAATATTCCATCTTTCAGTTTGATCCACGCCAGCTTAGGTTATTTCTCCATTTGCTGATATCGGTTCCAGAACCCGTACAAGATCAATTCCTAATTTATCTGTTTCCACATACTGTAAGTATCCGAAACCTATGTTAGTCTTTATTTTAAAAACGTCACCTATTTTCATGTTAATTGCTCATAATGACCGCCCAGCTTTCCCCCCCGCTTCTCGAAATAGATCCTGAACTGGCGCTTCCATCGGTTTATGCCTTTTATCCAATTGAAATATTAAGATGTTTCCCTAATCCAAGTTCAATCAATTTATAATAGGTAGAAATTTGGATATCACTTAGTCCACGTTCTATTCTGGAAATATAACTTTTTTTCGTCCCTGTTTTTTCGGCAAGTTCTTCCTGAGTTAAGTTCGCTTCAATCCGCGCTTCTTTCAACATAACGCCTAATCTGAATGCAAGAGAATCCGCATCAAACTGATCTCTTTCATTATTTCCTTTTTTACCGTATTTCTCGTCAAGGAGTTCATCAAAAGTTTTAACGTCTTTCATCTTTTTTCTGTTTTAAATATTCCGTTTTCAAATTCTCTGCAAGATTGATCTCATTTTTAGGAGTTTTTTGGGTTTTCTTAACGAAAGCATTTGTCAAAATCACCAATGTTCCTTCATCCTGGACGCATAGGATTCGAATGCTTTTCTGTGATGTAATTATTCTAACTTCATAAATTCCATCCGTACTTTCCAGTTTCTTAAAGAACTTGATTGGAATCTGCCTTTCAAAGCGAACCAGATCCAAAACATATTCAATTTTTAACTGAACTTTTGAATCCTGAGATTTATAAAAGTCAATTACATTGTCCCCGAAGAAAATAATTTCTCTTGCCACATAACAAAGTTAACTAATTAGTTTACTTTATTCCAAATATTTATGAGGCTTTTTAAGTTCTGACGAAGTGTATATTGGGCCGATATTATTTTGCTCCGAAACGGAATGTGTCAAAGGCGGCAGTTGGAAAAACATCGTGTGAATGCAACGATGGTTTCCAAAATGTAAAAACAAATACTCCATAGACTGCTGAAATTCCGCTGAAAAGCTTCCGAAGGTGAGCCTGTCCAGAGCGCAGCGAAGGATCTAACGGGCTTTCATTGTTGGCTTTTCAAGCCTAACGAAAGCTTGCTTATTATAAGCGGTTTTCCTTATCAGCATCTTGTTTTTTCCATTTTTCAGCAAATGAAATATAGTTTTCTTCAAATGTTTGTCCGTTAAAACTATAGCATTTAATTCCATTTACTTCTACTATCTCAGCAAATGCTTTACCTTCTTCTGTTAAATTTACAATTTCATTATCAACTGATAAATAACCTAATTTATGCAGTGTGCTTATATTGTTTTGTACCGATGTCCTTTGTGTACTCAATTTTTCAGCATCGCCATATTCCATATCTAAACGGTCAGTTGACTTTACAACTCCTTTGAAATCTCTAATCCCCAAAATTGTCGCTAAATGGTCTTGTCGTTTACCTGCCACTAAAACACTGAAAATTAATTCATACGTTTTTCTATTTATGGCTTTGTAATCAGTCAATAATGTTTTTAATGTAAGATCAAGTTGTCTTTCTAAACTTTCTTTTCCTTCAATTGAGTTTTCATATTTAATAATTCTAAAGTGTGCAATATCAAATGGTGTCTTATTATATTCTCCTTGTGTAATTATGATTGTTTGATTTTGTTTTAATGTATGCGCCATCCCTAATTCATAGTACACATTTGGATTATTGTCTGAAATATCAACGATGATTATTGATGCATCCTTTATTTCTTTAACAATGTCGTCATAAATTGGCTTAGTTGAGAAGATATCATCCGCTCTTCTTATCTCTAAATTATGTTTGTCACATATTTTCTTAACTGAGTAGTCGTAAGCATCTTTTGCAACTTTGTTTGAAAAAGGCATTACCATAAATACTTTTTTGTTCATATTGTTCTTACTTTAAAATCGCTCATCACTTACTTATAGGCACACCAAAAGCATACAAATCCAACCGGTTAATGTTGCATCATTATACTTTATTTTACCAAATATAATATAATTACTTCACCGCGCTGCATTTCCTGTTGAAAACAAAAAAAGGCGGAAGAAGTAAAAACTTCCTCCGCCCAAGAGCCCAAAAATCAAATAAACTATGAAAAAAAAATTATTTGGGCTCCAATATGCTGAACGGTACGATACACTCTTCCAGTGAAATGCCGCCGTGCTGGTACGTATCTTTATAATAGTTTACATAATGGTTGTAGTTCTTCGGATAAGCCAGGAACATATTGTTCTTTGCGAAAATATACTTGGAGCTCAGGTTTCCCTTAGGCAGGAACAGTTTCTCCGGATTGCTTATGGCCCAAACGTCATTGTCTTCATACGTCAGGCTTTTCCCGGTCTTGTATCGGATATTGGTTGATGTTTCCCTGTCACCCACCACCTTGCTGGGTTTCTTCACATAAATGGTTCCGTGGTCGGTCGTGATCACCAGTTTAAATCCGCTTTCTGCCGCCAGTTTAACAATCTTCAGTAAGGATGAGTTCTCAAACCAGTTATAGGTAAGCGAACGGAAAGTCTTATCGTCACGTATCAGCTGGTTGATGATGTGGTTGTCGGTTTTGGCATGGCTCAGGATATCGATGAAGTTGTAAACGATCACCAAAAGGTCGTTGTTCTTATGCTGATTGAATTCCTCCAGAACCTTTTTCTCAAAATCCGAGTTCAGGATCTTCAGGTATTTCATTGATTTTGATGAAAGGCCCAGACGTTTCATCTGGTCTTCCAGGAATTCGCGTTCATGCTCGTTCTTGTTGCCGTCTTCATTATCGTTAAACCACTTGTCCGGGAAGCGTTTTTCAATTTCCGAAGGAAGCTGACCCGCAAAAAATGAATTCCGCGCGTATTGGGTAGCGGTGGGCAAGATGCTGTAATAGTAATCCTCGGAGGTTTTGTTATAGAACTTGGTGAAGAGCGGCTCGATCATTTTCCACTGGTCGTAGCGCAGGTTATCGATCATCAGCAGCAGGACTTTGTCCTTTTCCACCTCTGCCTTTACTTTTTCCTTGAAAACGGTGTGGCTCATCATGGGCTTGTCGGCACCGTGCAGCCATTCTTCATAATTGTTCTCGATAAACTTGCCGAACTGGATATTGGCTTCCTCTTTCTGGCTCTGCAGCAGGTCGGCAAATTCATTATCGGCCACCTTGTCGAACCGGATTTCCCAGTTCAGGATTTTCTTGTAATATTCGGCCCATTCTTCATAGGTCCTTACGTAGGAAAGTTCCATCGACAGCTGGCGGAAATCCTGCTGATAGCTTTGGATCGTGCGCTGCTCTACCAATTCGTCTTCCTGCAGGTTTTTCTTCAGTGAAAGCAGGATCTGACTGGGGTTCACAGGTTTCAGGATGTAATCTGCGATCTGCGAGCCAATGGCTTCTTCCATAATATGCTCTTCCTCACTTTTGGTTACCATAACGATCTTAATCGCGTTATCCCGCTGTTTGATCATGGGTATAGCCTCCAAACCGGAAATTCCCGGCATATTTTCATCTAAAAAAGTAAGTGCAAAATTTTCATTGTCAATGAGCTCCAGGGCATCATTCACGTTGTTTACAGGAGTAACGCTGTAACCTTTATTCTCTAAAAAGACAATATGAGGTTTCAGTAAGTCCACTTCATCATCAATCCATAGTATTTTTCCTGACATAAAATTGGGTAGATTTATTTATAGCCGGATGCCGGCATTAGTATTGTTTACAAGCTTCAAAAATACGACCAAAGCTTCATAAGTTTTGCCCAAATTTTTTGGCTGGAACGTTAAAGTTCAGTTAATGTAACTTATGGTGATTAAGCGGATATTCCAGTTCCGGCAGCTCTCAGTACAAATCCCTAACTTTGGGCTTTACATTTCAGGCTTCATGCAGAACAAACTTAAAATCATCAACGATCCGGTACACGGATTTATAAAAATTCCCTACGAACTCCTGTTCGATATCATTGAACATCCTTACCTGCAGCGCCTGCGGCGGATTTCGCAAACCGGACTCCTGAACCTGATATTTCCAGGAGCTACCCACACGCGTTTTCACCACGCCATTGGTGCTATGCATCTGATGTTTACAGCCCTGGAAACCCTGAAATTAAAAGGAGTACAAATTTCAAAGGAGGAGGAGCAGTCGGCTATGGCCGCAATTCTGATGCACGACATTGGGCATGGACCTTTTTCGCACGCCCTGGAAAGTATGCTGATGGATAACTGGCATCACGAGAAACTCTCGCTGCTGCTGATGGAAAAACTGAATACTGAACTTGGCGGGCAGCTGGATACAGCAATTGAAATGTTTAAAGGCAATTACCACCGCCGGTTCTTTAATCAGTTGATCTCCTCGCAGCTGGATGTGGACAGGCTGGACTATCTGAAACGCGATAGTTTTTATACGGGCGTGTCTGAAGGTAATGTGAACACGCAGCGAATCATCTCCATGATGAACGTGTCTGGTGATGAACTGGTGATTGATGATAAGGGTATTTATTCGGTTGAGAACTATCTTACCGCCCGCATGTTTATGTACTGGCAGGTGTATTACCATAAAACCGCGGCGCTGGCCGAATTCCTTCTGGTGAAAATCATGCAGCGTGCAAAACAGCTGGTGCTGGAAGGGGTGAAGCTGCCTGCGTCCGGAAATCTTGCTTATTTCCTCTATAAAAACCAGTTCGAGAGTGCGACTGAGGAAGATATCAGCCGTTTCACCGAACTGGATGATACCGATCTCGTTGCTGCCATGAAACTCTGGCAGGATGCCGATGATTTTGTACTGTCGTATTACTGTACCGCGCTTATGAAGCGTAAGTTTCCAAAGACTATAATATCTTCCACACCCTTTTCGCAGGAATTTATTGATGAAAAAGTTCAGGCCGCAAACTACAGTCTGGGTATCGATTGCGGCGATAAGTTGGTCCATCAGATCTCACGCAGTCTTTTGCCCTACAATCCGGTAAAGCAGCCTATCTTCTTACTTGGTAAAACCGGTGGCAGAATGCTGCTGAATGAATTTGAGGGCCAGATTCTTTCCTCATTCATAGCAGAACCTACCACGCGCTATATCCTCTCCTTCCCGCGGGGCTTATAAGGTAAATAAATTAGTTCCGGAACAGTAGCCTTTTCGGGATTTTATTATCTTTGCACGATATGGAATTTACAGCCTCCCAGATTGCGGGTTTTATTGACGGAAAAATAATCGGCGACGAGAATGCGCTGATTTCCGGTGTTTCTCCCATAGAACGCGGTGAAAAAGGCCATTTGTCCTTTGTAGCGCAGGAAAGGTTTGCACCCTATCTGGAAACTACCGCCTGTTCGGTCCTTGTCGTTACAGAACGGCTTCTTTCAGACAAAAACTATGCTCCTACAATCATTGCGGTGGAGGATGCTTACCTGTCCTTTCAGGTGCTGATGAATATTTATGAGCAGATGCGCGGTAGGAAGTCCGGCATTGAGCAGGGCTCCAATATCCATGAAACAGCTGTCATCGGCGAGGATGTCTACATCGGTTCCTTTACCTATATCTCAGAAAAAGCCCGGATCGGGAAGGGTTCTCAGATTCATCCGCAGGTCTATATCGGTAAAAATGTGAAGATCGGCGAAAACTGCCGCATAGACAGTGGTGTCCGTATTTACGATTATTCAGTGGTGGGCGATAACTGCACCATTCATGCAAATACAGTGGTCGGAAGCGACGGTTTTGGTTTCCAGCCTTCTGCTGACGGTTATTCCAAGATTCCCCAATTGGGTAATGTGGTTATTGAAGACGATGTTGAAATTGGCTCCAACTGCTCCATAGACCGTGGTACCATCGGTTCTACCATCATCGGACGCGGTACGAAGATCGATAACCTGATCCAGATTGCTCATAATGTGAACATCGGAAAAAATAATGTGATTGCGGCGCAGGCCGGAATTGCAGGCTCTACAACTATTGGTGACTGGAATATGATTGGTGGCCAGGTGGGAATTGTAGGCCATATCAATATCGGAAATAAAGTGAGAGTGCAGGCACAGAGCGGTGTGAACTCCAATGCGAAGGACGGTGAAGTCCTTTATGGCTCGCCAGCTATCAACGCCGGGGATTACCGTCGCAATTACGTGCACTTCCGCAACTTCACCGATATCATAAAACGAATTAATAATCTTGAAAATAACTCAAAAGAACAATCCAATGAGTGATATGCAAAAAACCCTGAAAGAGGAGGTTTCTCTGTCCGGCAAGGGATTACATACAGGCAAGGAAGTTACACTAACCATTAAACCGGCAAAGGAAAATACCGGTTTTGTTTTTGTACGTACAGACCTGGAAGGCCACCCGCACGTAGAGGCAGATGTGAATCATGTGACTACTACCGACCGCGGTACCACGCTGGAGAAACTGGGAGTGCGTATCCATACCTGCGAGCATGTTCTGGCAGCATTGGTAGGTTGCGATATAGATAATGCTGTCCTGGAAATGAACAGTGCCGAACCGCCTATTATGGATGGTTCTTCTAAATTTTTTGTAGAAGCTATTGAAAATGCAGGTATCGAGGAGCAGGGAACTGCCCGCGAATATCTGGTGATTAAAGAAGTGATCTCCTATGTAGATTCTGCTACAGGCTCCGAAATTACGATGATCCCGTCGGATAATTACGAAGTCACCACTATGGTGGATTTCGGTACCAAAGTTTTGGGAACACAAAATGCTACCCTGAAGGATATTTCCGATTTCAAGGAAGAAATAGCTTCAAGCCGTACCTTTAGTTTCCTCCATGAGCTGGAAATGCTTTTGGATGCCGGACTTATTAAAGGCGGCGATATTTCCAATGCCATAGTGTATGTTGATAAAGAGCTTACCTCAGATACTGCCGAAAAACTTAAGAAAGCATTCAATAAAGACGATATTGCCATAAGGCCAAACGGCATTCTGGATAACCTGACCCTGAATCATCCCAATGAGGCGGCCAGACATAAACTGCTGGACGTGATCGGTGATTTGGCTCTGGTTGGTGTAAAACTTAAGGGAAAAGTTATTGCCAATAAGCCCGGACATTTTGTAAATACGCAGTTTGCCAAGAAACTGAACCGTCAGTGGAAACTGCAGCGCAAGAAAAACGTGCCGGATTTCGACATCCATAAACCACCTGTTTTTGATATTAACGGTATCATGAAGCTGATGCCACACCGTTACCCATTCCTGCTGATCGACAAGGTTCTGGAGCTTTCGGATACGCATGTTGTAGGATTAAAGAATGTAACCTTTAACGAACATTTTTTTGTAGGACATTTCCCCAAGGAACCGGTGATGCCGGGTGTACTTCAGGTAGAGGCTCTGGCCCAGACCGGTGGTATCCTGGTCCTGGCCAGCGTACCCGATCCGGAAAACTATTCCACCTACTTCATCAAGATAGATAAGGTGAAATTCAAGAAGAAAGTTATTCCCGGAGATACTATTATCTTCAAGATTGACCTGATCTCGCCGATAAGACGCGGCATCGTGCATATGCAGGGCTTCGGTTATGTGGGCGACAGTATTGTGGTGGAAGCAGAGTTAATGGCTCAGGTAGCTAAAAATACACCCACATAGATGATTCACCAGTTAGCAGCCGTAGATAAGCGGGCAAGAATAAAGAAAAATGTGATTGTTGAACCTTTCACAACAATCGCGGGTGACGTAGAAATTGGTGAAGGTACCTGGATCGGACCCAACGTGACCATCATGGATGGCGCACGCATTGGAAAGAACTGCCGCATTTTTCCCGGAACTGTAATTTCTGCTGTTCCGCAGGATCTTAAGTTTGATGGCGAAGATACTCAGGTAATCATTGGCGACGGTACTACCATCCGCGAATCGGTGACCATCAACCGAGGTACTAAAGCACTCGGCTATACTAAGCTGGGAAAAGACTGTCTGATTATGGCAACTTCCCATATTGCGCACGACTGCATAATAGGCAATAACGTTATCATTGTTAATGGCTGCGGTATTGCCGGCCATGTGGAAATTGGTGATCATACGGTAGTTGGCGGACTTTCAGCCATTCACCAGTTCGGAAAAGTAGGGAAGCATGTCATGATTTCGGGTGGTACTTTGGTGCGTAAGGATATCCCTTCGTATATCAAAGTGGCGCGCGAGCCCATGTCCTACGCCGGTATCAACTCTGTTGGCCTCAGAAGACGGGGATTCACCAATGAGAAGATTTTTGAAATTCAGAGGATTTACCGCTACCTCTACCAGATGAAGATGAACGTGTCACAGGCCGTAAGTCTTATTGAGAAGGAAATGTTGCCCACCGTGGAGCGTGACGAAATCCTGGAGTTCATTAAAAATTCGCCCCGCGGAATCGTAAAGGGTTACGGAACGGGAAAAGAATAAGTGGTATACCAATGAAAAAAACAGCATTCATTTTATTCTTTTTACCGGTTTTCGCTTTTTCGCAGCAGTTATCTTTAATGACGCAAGCGGCAAACGATTCACTGGCGAAAAAAAATGTCAATACTGTTTTACACTTCGCAAAAAAAAACTTTATAGAAAGCAGTTTCAGTTCATATTATGTGTCCGAAACCGCTTTAAATGTTTCAGAACTTAACCGAAATACCTACAACTTTAACACCCTGAACCGCAGTCTGTTTGTTGGCGAGCATATCGAAAACTTTATGCCGGCTTTCCCTAACAGAGCAACGGTTGAACACGTGCCAGCCGCACGACAGCTCCTCCAAATACAGATTTTGGACAAATAGTCAGTCCACCACACACAAAATGTACAATAATTTACAAACTAAATAATTAATGGCAACAAGCAACGATATTAAAAAAGGAATGTGTATTGAGTTCAGTAATGATATTTTCAAGATCATTGAATTTCTGCACGTTAAACCAGGAAAAGGACCCGCTTTCGTAAGGACTAAAATGAAGTCCGTAACCAACGGTAAAGTTCTTGAAAATACTTTTTCTGCAGGTCATAAGATCGACGAAGTAAAAGTGATCACCCGTAAATTCCAGTATCTGTACGAAGACGATAACGGTTTCCACTTTATGAACAACGACGATTTTGCCCAGATTTATCTGGACAAGGAGATGATCGAGAATGCTCAGTTCATGAAAGCAGGAGAGGAGGTAACCATCATCCTTAAAGATTCTGATGAAACTCCACTTTCTGCAGAGATTCCACCAACTGTGTTTCTTGATGTGGTTGAAGCTGATCCTGGTGTAAAAGGTAATACAGCAACAAACGCCTTGAAAAATGCCATAGTTGAAACCGGCGCTCGTATTATGGTTCCGCTTTTCATTGAAGCTGGTGACAAGATTAAAGTGAATACCGAAGACGGCAGCTACCTGGAGCGCGTTAAGTAATTCAGCTTCGGAGGTGTAATAACTACCGTATTCCAATCCAAAATTGATCAATGACATTTAACAAACCTCAGACTCTCGGAGATATTGCTCAGTTAACAGGCGCCACTATGGTTGGCGATGCAGACTTTGCTGTGTACGGAACGAACGAGATCCACCGCGTGAAAAACGGCGAGATCGTATTCGTGAACCATCCCAAATATTATGATGCTGCACTTAACTCGCCCGCAACAGTCATCCTGATTGATAAAGAAGTGGATTGTCCGGCTGGGAAGGTTCTTTTGATTTCAGATGATCCTTTCCGGGATTTCAACCTTATCAACACTCACTTCACGAAAATCTCTAACTTTCAGGAGGAACTTCATGATATAGAGGTAGGAGAGGGTAGTCGTATTCATCCATCGGCAGTCCTCGGAAATGAGATCAGGATCGGTAAAAACTGCATTATTTATCCCAATGTGGTCATTGGCGACAGAACTGTGATCGGCGACAATGTGATCATCCAGGCCAATACGGTTTTGGGTGGTGATGCTTTTTATTACAGAAAACTGAACAGTAACTATGACAGGCTGATTTCAGTTGGTAATGTGGTAATAGAAGACCGCGTTGAAATCGGCAATAACTGCAGCATTGACCGCGGTGTTACAGATTCAACCATCATAGGTGAAGGTTCGATGCTGGACAATCAGATCCAAATCGGGCATGATACGGTGATTGGAAAGAGAGTTCTTATTGCCTCACAAACCGGAATCGCCGGTTGCTGTATCATTGAGGACGATGTAACTGTTTGGGGTCAGGTAGGTATGGCTTCCGGCGTACGTGTAGCCTCCGGAACAGTTCTGCTTGCGAAATCCGGTGTGAACCGCGACCTGCCGAAAGGAACTTACTTCGGACCGCTGGCCGAAGAGTTCAGGCAGTATTTAAGAAAGGAGGTTAAGATTAAGAATTTATAAAAGCCTATTGGTGATCAACTAATTTTTCCTCAGGCAAAATAGTACAGAAGACGACAAAAAATCCAATATTATTGACTAATTTTGTGTGTCCAAAAAAATAAGTAATTAATTAAACAATATAACATGTCAGTATTAGTAAACAAAGATTCTAAAGTAATCGTACAGGGTTTTACAGGGAATGAAGGGACTTTCCATGCACAACAGATGATTGAGTACGGAACCAACGTGGTTGGCGGTGTAACTCCAGGTAAAGGTGGTTCTGAGCATTTGGGAAAACCGGTTTTTAATACCGTTGCCGAAACTGTAGAGAAAGCAGGTGCTGATGTATCCATTATCTTTGTACCGCCGGCGTTTGCTGCTGATGCGATTATGGAAGCTGCTGAAGCAGGTATCAAGGTGATCGTTTGTATTACTGAAGGTATTCCTGTTGCTGATATGGTGAAAGTGAAATCTTACCTTGCTGATAAGGACTGCCGTTTGATCGGGCCTAACTGTCCTGGAATCATCACTTCAGATGAAGCTAAGATCGGAATTATGCCAGGTTTCGTTTTCAAGAAAGGAAAAGTAGGAATCGTTTCCAAGTCAGGAACCCTTACTTACGAGGCTGCTGACCAGGTGGTGAAAGCCGGTTACGGTGTTTCTACTGCGATTGGTATCGGAGGTGACCCAATCATTGGTACAACTACAAGAGAAGCTTTGGAACTTTTCATTAACGACCCGGAAACTGAAGCGGTTGTAATGATCGGTGAAATTGGCGGTAACCTTGAAGCTGAAGCTGCAAGATGGTACAAAGCCAGCGGTTCTACTAAGCCGGTTGTTGGTTTCATCGCAGGTCAAACTGCTCCTAAAGGTAGAACAATGGGTCACGCAGGTGCGATTGTTGGTGGCGACGAAGATACTGCGCAGGCAAAAATGGCCATTATGCGTGAGAACGGTATTAACGTAGTAGATTCTCCTGCAGATATCGGTGTTACAGTAGCTAAGGTGTTAGGTTAAGAAACCTTACTTATAAATATAAAGACTGTTCCTTTGGGAGCAGTCTTTTTTTGTTAAAAAATCAGGCAGGGTTAATTCACTTTTTCGAAAAGATGCTTTTCACTCCACTGAAGGATATTCTGAAGCACCGGTATAAGGTCGCGGCCCTTGTCTGTAATTCGGTAATGGTAAATCAGTTTATTTGTTTCGCTGTTCGTTTTTGTCAGCAGTTTCTGGTTCACCAGTTTCTCCAGTCTTTGTGCCAGCGTGTTGGTCGCAATTCCTTCCTCCATTTTGGAGAGTTCACCAAAAGTCGTCTTACCGTAAAATGCAATGTCGCGCAGGATGAGCAGTGTCCATTTATCTCCAAAAACATCAAGACCCCGGGCCAGGGGGCAAAACGAGCGGTAATTCTGCATAGTAAACTGATTGTATAGTAAAGTTATGAAAATTTGCCCTGAATAACTAAATATGCATACTAATTATGACGGATGTGTGTGGATTCAATAACTGAAATCAGAACATTAATCGTTTCAATAATCCTGTTTTAGGATTTGGAGCTTTAAATCTGAAATTTTTGTTTTCATTTTATTAATGCGCCATAAACTTCTTCCAAAAAAAAGGTGCAGAAATAAATTCCGCACCCAGATCTTTGCTTGAAAACCAAGTGTTTCTACACGTTCACATTTTCCAGGATCACGGCATAGCCCTGTCCCACGCCCACGCACATGGTAGCCAGTGCATATTTCTTACGGGTCTTGTTTAATTCCAGTGCCGCGGAATAGGTAATCCTGGCTCCGCTCATGCCGAGCGGATGGCCCAGGGCGATGGCGCCTCCGTTCACGTTCACCCGCGCATCATCGCTGGCAATTCCCAGTTCCTTCAGGCAGGCAATGCTCTGTGCAGCAAAGGCTTCGTTAAGTTCAATAAGGTCAATATCTTCCAGTGTAAGTCTGGCACGTTTTAATGCCAGCTTACTAGCTTCTACCGGACCGATTCCCATAATGCGGGGTTCCACACCAACAACCGCGGAGCTTACAATTCGCGCCAGTGGATTTAGACCGTAATTTCTGGTCGCCTCGCCGGAAGCGATGAGTACCGCAGCTGCACCATCATTCAGTCCGGAAGCATTTCCGGCAGTCACCGATCCGTTTTCCTTCACGAAGGCAGGCTTCAGTTTTGCAAGAACTTCCATGGAAGTAGCGGGTTTTATAAATTCGTCTGTGTTTACAGTTTTGGGTTCACCCTTACGTTGTGGAATAACGATATCTGTAATTTCCTCAGCAAATCTTCCGCTTTCGCGGGCCTTAGTGGCTTTCATCTGAGAATTTAGCGCAAACTGATCCTGCTCTTCTCTGGAGATGCCATACATTTCTGCCAGATTTTCAGCGGTCTTACCCATTGCTTCGGTTCCGAATATCTTTGCCATTTCCGGGTTGATGAATCTCCAGCCAAAACTGGAATCGTACATTTTCTGGTCGGTGGCAAAGGAACCTTCCGCTTTGGACAGCACAAAGGGCGCACGGGACATACCTTCTACTCCGCCAGCAATAAATACATCGCCCTCGCCGGCGCGTATGGCTCTCATTGCCTGTACCACGGCACTCATTCCGGAAGCACAAAGTCTGTTCACAGTTTCGCCGGGAACTGTTACCGGCAGGCCTGCTAAAAGCAGTGACATCCTTGCGATATTCCGGTTGTCTTCGCCGGCCTGATTGGCGCAGCCTATGATTACATCATCAATTTTGTCCTGAGGTAAGCCTGGATTTTTATCCATCAATCCTTTGATTACGGTGGCCATCAAATCGTCGGTCCTTACCGCCGCCAGGCTCCCTTTAAAGTTTCCGATTGGGCTTCGGGTACCGTCAATAATATATGCTTCTTTATTCATTTTAATAGATCATTTTTTAAGGTCAAAAAGATACGAACTTTTAATTTTTCTCCTGCAACCATATAACCGCCGCTATTTTAAGAGTTTATATTCAAACATAAGAACGCGTTTGTACGCAAACTTAATGATATAGGCTGTTATCAGCGTGATCAGCAGTCCAATCAGGCAACCTGCAAGTACGCTGAGAAAACGGTCAACTGGTGCCATGAAGCCATCATTTGGCTTCTCAATCAGGATAATGATCATGGCAACAACGGCAGTCCTGGCAACGGTGAGCAGATTGAAAAGTCGACACAGTATTGCCGCAAGAGTAATTCCTGCCAGCACTTTATAATATGTGCCGAGTGGCAGGTAAATAGGAAGAAAACCCGAGAAAGCACCAATAAGGTTGGCTTTCACCCGTTCCATTGACAGCCTCTTGGAATCTTTACCTTCCGGCGAAATAACAAGTACAATAGAAAGGAGCGCCCAAAAGAGATCAAAACGCGGAAATGTAAGCATAAGAAAGTAACCTGCGGAGAAACCGATGATGCACCGCAGGATATAAATGACAGTCGGCGAAAATGCCGCTTTCCGTACGCTCCTAAATGTAATCATCCAGATATGTCTTCCTTAAAAATTGCAGCCGTCTTTCGCCGGACTTCCTCCAGTGTAGATCCGGGCATTATTTCAGTTAAAGTAAGTTGCCCCTCAATAAACCGGAAAACAGCGAGGTCGGTAATCAGCACATCAACAGCATTTAAAGCTGTTAAAGGTAAATCGCAGTCCTGTACGATTTTAGAGGTGCCGTCTTTTTCTGTATGCATCATTGTAATGATCAGTTTCTTCGCGCCTGAAGCCAGGTCCATAGCTCCTCCCACACCCAGCAGAGGTTCGCCGGGCACGGCCCAGTTTGCCAGGTTACCGGCAGTATCAACCTGCAGGCCACCCATCACCGCGGTATCCACATGTCCACCACGAATCATAGCGAAGGAATCAGTACTGTCAAAGTAAGATGTTCCCGGCAGTGCCGTAACCGGTATTTTTCCTGCGTTTACAGGATAATCCATCGCACCGCCACCATCAGCCGGTGCGGGACCAACGCCCAGCATTCCGTTCTCCGTGTGCAGAATTACTTCATGTTCGGGCGAGATCAGGTCGGCAACCAAGGTCGGAATACCGATGCCTAAATTTACAACATCGCCTTTCTGCAGTTCAGCTAAGGCGCGGCGGGCCATGTTCATTCTTTTTTCTGAAACCACTTTGGATTTGCTTACGGAACCTGAGCTTCCGAGTTCCTCTAAAGTGGTATGTGCTTCTACCAGATAGTCAATATAGCAACCCTGGGTGTGAATGTTTTCGGCCGCTATTCCGCCTACCGGCACTATTTCTTCCACCTCAGCAATTACAAGGTCGGCCGCGGTTGCAAAAGCGCGGTTAAAGTTCTGTTCTGTCATGCGGTACTGCAGATTACCGGCCGTATCGGCACGCCAGGCCCGTATAAAAGCTACGTTTCCGCGTATTGCGGGTACAAAGACCATCTCCTGGCCGTTAATTACCTTGGTTTCTTTGCCTTTGGCAATATCAGTCCCCGCAGAAGTTACGGTATAGAAGCCGCCAATACCTGCGCCGCCGGCACGCACCGCCTCGGCCAGAGTTCCCTGAGGGATAAGTTCATACTCTACCTTTCCATCCTGAGCAGCTTTTACTGCTTCAGGATTTGAGGTGAAAAAGGAGCCTGTCATTTTGCGGATCTGCCCGTTCCGAAGCAGTCTGCCTCCGCCCAGTCCGGGTTCACCTACATTGTTTCCGATGAAGGTCAAATCTTTTGTTGTAGTTTCAGCCAGGGCATGCATCAGGTGCACAGGATTTCCGGTCATTCCGAAACCACCCTGTAATAAAGTGTCACCGTTCTTCACAAATGCTGCAGCCTCCTGCGCCGTTATTTGGGGTACATTTTTCATAAAAATTATATATTTACATTCAGCCTCTACCAAGGAACCGAAGCACTGCTTCATTAAACTCCTTTGGTCTTTCAAATGCGGACAGATGCCGTGCATTCAGGATTACCAGCTGTGAATTTTTTATTTGACTGTGCATATTTCGGGCATCCTCTGTTGTGGTTACCGGATCCCCACTGCCAGCCACGATTAACACAGGTTGGTCAATTTCTTTAAGATTCTCCCGGAAGTCAGTATCCCGTACCATCGCACAGTTGGATTGGTAGCCGGCAGGAGAATTATCCATGAAACGAGATAATATTTCTGAAACTTCCTCCTTTTCAGTTTGAATAAAATCATCAGTAAACCATTTGATTGCAGTTCCATCTGCCACAGGTTTCAGACCTTCGCGACCAACCAGGTCGATACGGTCGTTCCAGCTTTTTTCGTCACCGATTTTAGGTGATGTGTTGCACAGGATAACCTTTTCCACCTTGCTTCCGCCATTAATGGCCAGCCACTGACCGATAAGTCCACCCATGGACAGTCCGCAAAAATGAAATTTATCAATTCCCAGCTTTATCGTAAGCTGCAAAATGTCGTTTCCGAGAAGTTCTGCAGAATAATCCCCACTAGTAGCCTCACTATGTCCGTGCCCGCGGGTATCATAAAAAAGCAGGTTAAAATGTGCCGACAGCGCTTCTTCCTGGCCGGCCCACATGCTGAACTGTGTGCCCAGTGAATTGGAGAAAACCAATGTTTCGGGTTTTCCACTGTTAATCAGTTTGTAGTTAATCTCTGCGTTGTTGACGGTAATTTTGGGCATGATGAAATTTATGGATTAAACGCCAAAACTCCACATCCTGAAATGAAGAGTTTGGAACGTGTCAGTTCATAGATCAAGCGGTTTGGTAGGCTGCCCTCTTACGGTGATTTTCACCATTATCAGGTGCAACCTTTTCTTTAATGACCGAAAAGTTAAAGGTGGCCTGTGCGTATGGCTCCTTTTCATAGCCTTTAGCTTCTGCTTCTTCGGCAGTATGTCTGGTAATATGCGGCACCAATTCTTCACGGGTAGCGAAGGCGAAATCGTCATAAGTCAATGGGTCACCTTCAATATTTATTTGTGTAGTCAGTTTTCTGTATTCCGGATGGCTTACAAAAAAGTGAATGTGTGCAGGTCTGGCGCCATGCCTTCCCAGCATAGTCATCAAACGCTCCGAGGGGCTTCCCGGAGGGCAGGCATACCCAGGCGGCAGTACAGTTTTAAATCTGTATTTTCCGTCAGCGCCAATTCTAATAGCTCGTCGGAGATTAAACGCAGTCTGGCTGGTGTCAAAGTAGGAATACATTCCGTTTCCGTTACAGTGCCACACTTCCAGCAGGGCGGCTTCCACAGGATTACCATCAATATCCTTCACTTCGCCTTCCATATAAAATCTTTCCAGGTGCCGGTTCTCTTCAGTATTATTTTCAAGCTCTGCGTAGGTATCTGTTTCCGGCGCACCTGCCACATATAACGGTCCTTCAATTGTGCGCGGAGTGACCCCCTGGATGCCCGCCTCCTGATCGGCATGGTCTTCCATCACATCAATGAAATGCTCAATTCCGGTGCCGGCGAAAATAAGTCCCCACTGGTTGGTCTCACCAATTTCCCGAAGGAAATCTGCTGCATGCCACATTTCCTCAGAGGTAATATTCAGGTCTACCATGGCATAGAAAAGATCTTTAAGCAGTCTGTTGGTAATTTCCTTTACGCGTGGGTTCCCTTCGCCTTCTTTTTCTTTGGAGATTATTTTTGTCAAAACCTCATCTATCTGTTCTCTTGTCATCATAATTATTTTGTTTTAGTGTTAATATTTTAAAGTAAATTTTCGTTTATCGCATTGGGATGTCTGCAGATGCCGGTCACTTTAATATCCATGTATGGGAAAAGCGGCAGCGAACTTAATATCTCATGCAGCTCGTCCGGACTCTCTACGTCAAGTACGCTGATGTTGGAATACCGTCCTGCAACCCGCCAGAGGTATTTCCATTTGCCGGTTTTTTGCCATTTTTGCGAGGTTTCCCTCTCTCTTTCCATAAAGGATTTCACTTTGTCTTCGTCCCAGGTATCCGGAAGGCGAACATCCATTTCAACTACGTATATCATTTTTATTTTCTTTTAAAGTGGTTAAGTTTATCTTCATCAATTTCGATCCCCAAGCCGGGACCCTTAGGAACTTCAAGTGCGCAATCCTTATAAATAATAGGATTGACCACGATATCGTCGGTTAGCAGCATCGGTCCGAAAAGTTCAGTTCCCCATTCCAGGTTAGGGAATGTGCTGAATACATGTGCTGCCGCTACCGACCCGATGGTTCCCTCCAACATGGTTCCGCCGTAGAGACTGACATCAGATGCGTCTGCCATTGCAGCAATATTGCCAGCGTTGTAGAGGCCGCCACTCTTCATAATTTTAACAGCGAACACGCTTCCACCTCTTATTTTGCAGAGTTTCATTGCGTCCCCGGTAGTCGCTACCGCTTCATCTGCCATGATTGGCACATGAAAGAAATCCGTAAGTCTTGCCAAACCGTCAAAGTTGGTCTTCACGATCGGCTGTTCTATCAGATCAATGCCGTTTTCCTGTAATTCCGTGATCCACGTCCTGGCAGTAGATTCGCTCCATGCCTGATTAATATCTACAGTGATCCGTATATCCGATCCCAGGGCCTTTTTTATTGCCACCACATGAGCCACATCCTTTTTCGGTTCGTTACTGCCTATCTTCAGTTTAAAAGTATTGTGCCGGTTGATGGTTGTCAGATGTTGGGCTTCTTCAATATCCTTGTCGGTATCACCACTTGCCAGCGTCCACAAAACCGGCAGTTTTTCATTAACTGATCCTCCAAGAAGTTCCGCAACGGACACGCCGAGCCTTTTACCCTGTGCGTCCAGGAGTGCTGTTTCAATCCCGGCTTTGGCAAAGGTGTTTCCCTGCACATTCTTATTAATGGTTTTCATAACACTGTTAATGTTGGCAGCCTCTTTTCCAATGATTAGCGGAGCTATATAACGGTCAATGGTCAACTGGATGGATTCAGGCGATTCGGGTCCGTAGGACATGCCGCCAATTGTTGTAGATTCGCCCCAGCCAACCACGCCGTCAGATGAGCGTATTTTGATAACGACCATGGTTTGGTGCATCATGGTGGCCATGGAAAGTTTGTGCGGACGGATCGTAGGAAGGTCAACGATAAACGTCTCGACCGCGGTTATGGTAGGATAATTCAGCATATAAGTAAGGTAATTTGCACAGACCGTTTAGTCTGATAAACAATTCATTACCCGAAATTACCAACTTTGCCGGTGGGAGAATAGGATTTATTCAGCGATTAATAGGACTTTTTATAAAACTGCTGAATTTTATATTCAAAAAAAGGCAATAATGTAATGTTTGAAGTGTTATTCAGCGTAATCCGGAACGGTATTCCTTCGGCGTTAAACCGGTTTTCTGCTTGAACAGGCGCGAGAAATAGCTGGGATCATCGATGTCAAACCTGTAAGAGACCTCAGAAATGCTCAGGTCATGATTTTTAAGCGCAGCTTTAATATTCAGGATTAAGAAGTCCAGAATAACTTCTTTTGGGGATTTGCCCGCTATGGCTTTACAAATCTGACTTAGTAACGCCACCGTGATGCCCAGATCCTGAGCATAATCTTCAATCCGCTTCTTTATAGAACTGTTTTCCTGCACGAGCTTTCTGAAATTTCTGAAAATACTGCGCTCATTCTGATTTAACGTATGAATCACCGTTTGATGGGAATGGTTGATTCTGTAAAGTCTCAGCAAGAGCATCCCAACAAGGTATTGCAGTGCCAGGTCTTTGCCTGCCAGATTACTTTGGTATTCCAGTATGCATTTCTGCAGGGTAGCGTAGGCATCATTGACCACAGAAATGTCCTGTGCTGTCTCTGTAATGCTTATGGTGTCCAGTTCATAGATCACCTCCACATCGTAGCGAAGCATTTTTTCAACTGCATTTGCCGAAAGTGAAACCAAATGGCCTTTGGACCCGCTTTCAAACTCCAGTCCGTGAACTACCGATTGCGGTATTGTAATTATGGAAGGTTTATTCACATAAAAATGTTCATTATTGGCCGTGAGTCTTACTGTTCCCTCCTCAATTACGAAGATCTGAAACAGATTTCTGTGCGCGTGGGATGAAATAGAATAACCAATCAGTGAGAACATTTCGTCCAGTGACACGATATTGATGATGTCGCGAACCAGCTTTATGTCCTGCTGACCAAAAATCCCATTGTAGTAAACCTTCATTATTTAAAATTACAGATTTATGTTGAATGGCTACGCTTATTTTTAATCAGTAAGAATTATAAAATAGGTATTTATGCGCCGTAACGGCTTTTCCGTTCAAACTGACGGTTAATGACAAGTGATTTCAGAAATGGCGGAACAAAGCGGCTTGCATGTAAGAAGGACTGATTCAGTAATCCGGGAATTATTGTTGTTTCGTTTCGGAACATACGGTCTATTGTTACTCTTGCAAGTTTTTCAGGATTAAGAACAGATTTACGGGCCAGACCTTTCATTTCTGAAATTATTTGTGTTGAATTAGGATTACTCGTAACGCCACCAGGGCAAACCAAAACGACTTTTATACCTGATCCTTTCAATTCGCACCGTAAGGAATTGCTGAAAGAATGGATAAATGCTTTTGAGGCAACGTAACTTACTTTTTCCGGAATGCAGAAAAAGCCTCCCAGGCTGCCCATATTCAGAATATAGGATGGGCCGCTTTTCTTAAGATTGCCGAGCAGTACTCTGGTGATAATTGTAGTATTTACCACATTGACCATAAGTTGCTTTCTGTAAAATTCCGGTGGCAGGTTTTCAAATATTTCTTTGGAACCTATACCTGCATTATTGATCAGGATATTGATGCTGAATCCGTTTGTGGTGACCCATTTTTCAATTTCAGCGGGTGCATTTTCCTCAGAAAGATCCAGACCCAGTGTGTGGCAGATCACGCCATGACGTTCCTGAATTTTTTCAGAATAGGAATGCAGTATTTCATCCGGCAGTGCAACGATCAAAAGGTTATGTCCACGTGATGCCAACTCTTCAGCAAAGGCTGCGCCGATTCCCGAGCTTCCTGCTGTAATCAGTGCAAATTTACTGTCGGTATTCATTGTCTGTAATGCTGTCATAGGTTTGTTTTAGGCCTTCTTCAAAGTTACGGTATCTGTACCCCAGTTCGTTCTGTGCTTTTGAAGCGTCCAATGCGTAATTATAGCTGTATTTCTTTATCCATTTGGGAGTGATCGGCGGTGGTGTTCCTGTTATTTTCTCCCTTAAAACCATAAGATGCCCCCCCAATAACATTATTGGTAGCGGAGCATGGAAAAGCCGGTAGTTTTTGCCGGTGATTTTCTTCATGATGCCAAAGAATTCATTGTAAGAAAGATTTTCTCCAGACAGGATATAACGCTGGCCGGGCCGTCCGTGCTCCATTGCCAAAAGATGACCTGCGGCCACATCTTCTACATGGACATAGCTGCCGATTCCTTTGCCGTCACCCGGAATAACCCGCCATTTTCCAGCATCGTAAAGTTTAAGCATCCGTGTAATGGAATTGCTTTCCTGATCTACTCCCGGACCATAGATCCGCGGGGGATTCACGATTACAATATCCATGTTTTTCTCTTTTACATACTGAAGACAAAGTTCTTCAGCCTGCGTTTTGGAATCTTCATACTCGTTCATTATCTCACCAATCCGCTCGTCGTCCTCCTTCACCGGTCTGCTGACTGAAGGTCCCAATACACCGGCGGTAGATGTGAAAAGTGTTTTCTGAATTCCAAGACGGTGTGCAATATCCAGGATATTCTGCACAGCACGCAAATTAATCTGATAGTAGGTATCCGGGTTTTTTGCCCAGGGTTTTGCATAAGCAGCCAGATGATAAACTTGTTCGCAACCCAGCATCGCAGCAGCAACTGCATCTGAATCGGTAATGTCGCCTTTAAATTTTACCAGATTAATGTGGTCTTCCAGATCATCTGGATTCCGGCAAAGTGCATGCACGGTTTCGCCCTTATCCAGCAGCATGGCTTTAACATATGAACCGATATAGCCCGTAGCACCAGTCATGAATATTTTCATTGGCTTATTTTGGTTTTTGCAGGCTCAAAATACGCAAAAATTAGGCCTTAGGCATAAGATTTAACGCATTATTATTGTGTTCCGTTTTCAAATGGTCTTCTTCCTGTAGGAGATATCGGAACATGAAGGCCGTACAGCCTCAGGCGTCAGTTAAGGTGGTTCTGCTATTTTATAAACTCTTTTATTTACCTAAATTTGTAGGAACAATCAATATCCATGGACGAAGAAAAAAAACCACTCAACTTTATTGAGCAAATTATAGAAGAGGATCTTGCTAACGGACTGCCGAAAGAAAAGCTGAGGTTCCGCTTTCCGCCGGAACCAAACGGTTATCTGCATGTTGGACATACCAAAGCCATTTGCATAAATTTTGGCCTTGGCGAAAAATATAGCGCCCCGGTAAACCTAAGGTTCGACGATACCAATCCGGAAAAAGAAGAGCAGGAGTTTGTAGATGCTATAAAGGCTGATATAGACTGGCTGGGATTCAAATACGATAAGGAACTGTACGCTTCAGATTATTTTGATAAGCTTTACGACTGGGCAGTTCAAATGATAAAAGACGGTAAGGCGTACGTTGACGAGCAGCCTTCTGAGGATATCACGGCACAGCGTAAAAATCCTTTTGAAGACGGTGTTGAATCTCCGTACCGGAACCGCCCTGCGGAAGAGAGTCTTGATCTTTTTGAGCGGATGAAAAACGGTGAGTTTGAAGAAGGCGCCATGTCTTTACGGGCAAAGATCGATATGAAATCGCCAAATATGAATATGCGTGACCCCGTTATGTATAGGATTCTGAAGCGTCCGCACCACAGAACAGGTGAGAAATGGAAGATCTATCCTATGTACGACTGGGCACATGGTGAGTCTGATTATATAGAACAGATTTCCCATTCACTTTGCTCCCTGGAGTTTGAAAACCACCGTCCGCTCTATGACTGGTATCTGGATCAGGTTTATGAGGACAATACGGTTCGTAACAAGCAGCGCGAGTTTGCCAGAATGAATGTATCCTATATGATAACTTCCAAGAGGAAACTTCAGCGCCTGGTAGCTGAAAATGTGGTTACAGGTTGGGATGACGCCCGTATGCCCACCATTTCCGGCATGCGCAGGCTTGGATATACACCCACTTCAATCAGGAATTTTATTGAAAGGGTAGGTGTGGCAAAAAGAGAGAACCTTATAGATATCCAGTTACTTGAATTCTCCGTTCGCGAGGATCTTAACAAAGTAGCAACGAGAGTGATGGCAGTGGTAGATCCTGTGAAACTCGTTATTGAGAATTATCCCGAAGATGGTGAAGAGTGGTTGGAAACGGAGAATAATCCTGAGCAGGAAGACGCGGGCATCCGTGAAGTTCCTTTCGCCAGAGAACTTTATATTGAGCGTGAAGATTTTCAGGAAGAGGCTAATAAAAAGTTCTTCAGGCTCAAACTTGGTGGTGAAGTTCGGCTAAAATCGGCCTATATAATTAAAGCTGAGCGCGTGGATAAGGACGAAAATGGTGAAATCATTACCATTTACGCTACTTACGATGCAAAAAGCAAGTCCGGAAGCGGCACCGAGGAAAGCCTGAGAAAAGTAAAAGGGACGCTGCACTGGGTGTCGGCAAAGCACGCATTACCCATTGAAGTACGCATCTTCGACCGTCTCTTCACGACTCAGCAACCCGATGCTGAAAAAGAGACTGATTTTATGGAATTCATAAATCCGGACAGTCTTAAAATTGTAGAAGGTTTTGCGGAGCCAAGTCTGCAGGACGCGGCGATAGGGCACCCTTACCAGTTTCAGAGAATCGGATATTTCACCAAAGACAAAGATTCAACTTCGGAAAAGCTGGTCTTTAACAGAACCGTTACTCTGAAAGACGGTTATAAACCAGCATAATAAAAGAACTCCGGAATTAACCGGAGTTCTTTTATTAAACGGTACCTCTCACGAAGAGCTGTTGTCGTAATTTTCTGAACATCAGCCTGTAGCCAACGCGGATTTTAGTGTAAAGTGAAGTTTTCATAATTGTATGTTTTTGTCGTATAAAGATAGTGATTTCTAATTATACTGCAAATTGTATTATTTTAAATTTATAATAACATAATGTTAATAGAATAATCCTGAATTTTAACTCATTTCTATGATAAAAATTTTCCGCCTTACGCTTACTTTGCTACCCCTCTTTTCATGCGCCCAGATAAGCGATTCTGCACAATTAATATCAGAAGTTAAGATTGAGGCACACCGTAAACCTGTGTCTCTTATTGCATCAACAAAATCTGTCTCAGTTGCCGGACCGGCTTTATTAAATCAAAATCCACCGGACAGACTGTTGGAGTCGGTTAATCTGCTTCCGGGAGCACGCATGGAAGAACGATCACCCGGAAGTTACCGTTTTGCTGTCCGTGGAAGCGCTTTGAGGTCTCCTTTTGGTGTACGCAACGTAAAGATCTATCTGGACGATTTTCTGCTTACAGATGCCGGCGGCAATACCTATCTTAATCTTCTTGATCCAGAAATAATCAGCAAAATTGAAGTCTATAAAGGCCCTGAAGGTGGTGAATTTGGTTCGGTCACTGGTGGCACAGTTCAGTTGAGTACACAGAGAGCAAGCGGTAAAAGTGTGGCCTTTTCCGGTGGTGAATTTCAAAATTATAAAGGCAGTCTGAGGCTTGCTGATGAAGCCGGGAAACATACGTATCAGCTTTTTACCGGCTACCAGAGCACTCAGTCCTACCGCGAGCAGTCGGCACTGGAAAGAAGGATAGTTTATCTTACGGACCGGTTTCAGTATTCAGACAAAGGAAATTTAGGGTTCATGTTCCTTAACTCAGATCTTCATTACGAAACTCCAGGTGGGCTTACATTTGAACAGAAGCAGGCAAACCGGCGGCAGGCCAGACCCGGTACCGCCGTTATGCCCGGAGCATTGTCTCAGCAGGCCGGAATCTATAATAGAATGGTTTTAGGGGGCATCTCGCACCGTTACAGAATTACGCCAGCCTTCAGCCATTTCATATCGGTTCAGGGCAGCTATACTGACTTCAGGAATCCTTTCATCACCAATTATGAGCAGCGTTACGAACGTAATCTGGCCTTCCGGACCCATTTTAATTTTGAAACAGCCACTTCAAACAGTTTTTTTCAGACACGTGTAGGTGCAGAAGGTGGTAGCAACAGATCAGTAATCCGGAATTTTGATAATGATGCCGGAATTCCCGGTGCTCCTCAAAACTTTGATGATATCTCCGCCGAAAGCGGTTTTATCTATCTAAGTCAGAAGGCTGAATTTTCTGACCGACTTTTTTTGGACGCTTCTGTTAGTCTCAACATAACCAGATACCGTTGGGAAGGAATCTTTCCAAACCATATTTCCGCCGTGAGACAACTGGATACAGAAGTTCTGCCAAGTCTCGGAATTTCTTACGTTCTGATGCCCGGCTGGTCCGTTCGGGCTAAGATCAGTAAAGGCAACTCTGCACCGACAATAGAAGAGTTACGGTCATCCACACAACGGTTTAACACGGATTTGGCAGCAGAATACGGCTGGAACCGTGAGCTTGGAATTCGGAAGCAGTTTGGTAACAGTCTCTTCCTGGAAGTAAGTCTTTTTGATTTCCGCCTGAAAGATGCCATTGTCCGCCGCCAGACCGACGGTGGGCAGGAATATTTCCTAAACGCGGGATCCACCGTTCAGCAGGGGCTGGAAACGGTGTTGGAGACGAAACCGTTTCAACTGGATACTCAACTTTTAAAGTCCGTTAAGTTTTGGCTGTCCGGCAGTTTCTATGATTTCAGATTTAAGGATTTCAAACAGAATGAAAATGATTATTCCGGGAACAGACTTACCGGTGTTCCCATGCAAACTGTCCAAAGCCTTGTTTCATTAAAATTATGGCATTATATAGGAATCGACTGGGCACACTACTACACTTCTGAAATTGCACTGAATGACAGTAATACGGTTGTTTCCGAACCCTCTCTGGTATCAAATATCACTCTTAGTTTTCCGTGGAGTACATCCTTTTTCAAGGCAGATCTTAACTTTACTGTTATGAACTTATATAACAGTGAGTACAGTTTAGGGCACGATATCAATGCTTTTGGCAGCCGTTTTTATAATCCTGCTGCAAAGAGGAATATTTCAGCCGGCATCCGCTTCCGTTTCTGATTGCCACAGTTTTTGCATACCTAACCCTATGAAAAAGCTGTTAATGCCTATAATTGGCGTATTCATGCTGATCAGCTGCGAAAAAGAAGCTGCAGCATCCGGAACTGTGCAAACAGTTGGTGACCCAGCGATTGCAAAATCAGACACCTTAAACCTGCGCGAGAATGAAACTGCTGAAATTCAGTCAGCCAGTTCCATTAAGAGTGCGAATGACAGGATCTTGAATATTCTTCAACAGAAAGATTATTGGGAACTCGGCTCATATATTCATCCCGAGAAAGGGGTCCGGTTTACAATGTATGCTTATGTGAGACCTGATAAAGACAAAGTTTTCAGTTTAGCCGATTACCGCAGGTACATCAATACTGAAGTGAAATTTACTTTTGGCGAAAAAGACGGGAGCGGTGACCTATATGTAGCTACGCTCAAGACTTATCTTGATAAATGGGTTTATAAACGAGATTTCGCAACTGGCACGTATTACGAAAATACATTCCGCGGAACTGGGAACTCACTTAATAACCTGAAGGAAATTTATCCGGCTCTTAATTTTACTGAAAATTATATTGAGGGTTCACAAAAATACGGCGGCATGGACTGGAATGCACTGCGGCTAGTTTTCGAGGAGTTCAACGGCAGATATTATCTGGTGGCCGTAATTAACGATGAATGGACCATCTGACTTTTTACTTTTGAGTTTCGTTCTTCAGTAACTCAGCCAACTTGGTTGTGAGATTTTTTCTGGAGAATTTAGATACATCACGGTTTATAACAGATACTTCTCCGTTCTTCCATTTTGAGAACTCAGTCAGGACAAAAGTTTTAATTTCCTCATGTGTAACATCATAAGAAAAATGGCTGCCGGCGCCGGTTTCAGTCAGTATGCTTCTTACATCGCTTTCTTTTGGTCCAAAAGAAAGTATGCTGTTTCCTGTGGCCAGATATTCAAATATTTTTCCCGGAATAATTCCCTGTGACTGATCGTTCGGAAAATTGGTGATAAGCAGCAAGTGTGAGGTCTGCATTTCCTGCTGCGAGGCAGCGTGATTAATATAGCCAAAGTTCCGTACATATTTATTGAGTTCCAGAGTGGCGATGTTTGAGAGTATCTTATCATCAATTCGGCCTACAAATTTCAGTTCAAAATTGGATCTGAATTCGGAATCAGATTTCACAAGATCTTCCAAAACATCCCAAAGTATTTCAGGATTCCTCAACTGCTCCAAAACACCGATATAACTCAGTGTGAAATTCTGGTTTCGTGCTCTATTACCCTTTGCCATCCCATCAAAACCATTGGTGATACAGAATGCGTTGGCGCCGTTTTTTCTGAAATTCTCAGCATCGGTATAGCTGGTAGCCAAGGTGAGGTCAGCACCTTCAAAAACCTGTTTTTCAAGTTTGCTGTGCTTTTTATCTGCTGCTTCGGTAAGTTTAAGATGTTTATAATAGGAAATTTCGGTCCAGGGGTCGCGGAAATCCGCAATCCATGTCAGTTTCGGAAATGTTTTTTTCAGCTCGAGTCCAATCAGGTGCAGTGAGTGGGGTGGTCCGGTGGTAACTATTGCGTCAAAATGATTTTCTTTCAGATATTTCTTCAGGTATTTTACCGAAGGTTTTACCCAGAAAACACGTGCATCCGGAATAAAGAAATTTCCTCTGACCCAGATGGAGAGTTTGGACTTCCAGTTCTGGTTTTTGCCCACGTCGAACTGGCCGGCTTTAAATTTTTTATTGTCCTTACCGAAGATCTCTGCCAGCTGGTAAGGTTCCCAGATTTTGGTTCTTATTATCTCCAGATCCTTAGAAACTTCATCTGCCAGTGTGTCGTCAATAATCGGATAGCTGGGATTTTCAGGCGTAAAAACAGTAGGTGTCCAGCCGTTTTCAGGTAAGTATTTTGCGAACTTTAGCCAGCGCTGCACACCCGGACCACCGGCGGGTGGCCAGTAATAGGTGATTATGAGAACTTTTTTGTCGTCCAAAATTTACTGATTTACAGTTTTTTCATCATCTACAATTTCTCCAGCGCTCTTATTTCTGTAAAGAAAGTATATTCCGCCAATACTTAACAGGAGGAACAGTCCAAAACATATCATTGAAACGATTTTACCAGTTTGGATAACCTCCGGTTCAAAAACCATACGTACTGTATGAACTCCAGCGGGAACGTAAACCGCCCTCAGCAGGTAATTGGCTTTGATGTATGGAACCTCTTTTTCATCGATAAACATTTTCCAGCCTTTCGGATAATAGATCTCGGAGAAAACGGCCAGTTGTGGCGTCTTGCTCTCGGTTCGGAACTCCAGAGCATCGGCACGGTAACCTGTGAGTTTAAGAATTCCGGTACTGTCGGCCGCTAAAGGTTTTCCGTCAAAGTACTTACGGTCTGCAGCTGCAATAACAGCGGTATGTTTGGTATTTACTTCACCAATAAGCTTGATCTCCTCGTTGGGTGTATTCACAAATTTTACATCAGATACAAACCAGGCATTCCCGTTGGCCTGCGGATTTGGAACTGCTTCCGGATTCTGGGTGTCGCCAAAGATCATATACTTGGTGTTCAGCATATTCAGGATCCTGGGGATTCTTACCGTATCCATTTTGCTGAAATATTCACCGATAAGATCATCATAACGGCGGAGTTTTACGGCATGATATCCTCCCACGGACGCTTTGAAGTAAGAAGTATTGGTCTCGCCAAAGGGATTGATGGTCTGGTTGTAAATTCGGTAATGTCCCTTGTCTCTTTCGGCGATGGTTTCCAAAGTTTTGTTAACGTTCGCATTCATAAGCAAGGACTGAAGCTCACGGTTATCGCCCACTTTTTCAACCATAAGTTCAGAAACTTCTGTCTGGAAAGGATTTTCGGCGAAAGCCGCATCAACAAAATTCTCACTGTTCAGGTAGCGCGTATTCACACTCCACAGATCCAGCATACTTACGGCTCCGATAACAATCAGCGCGATATTCTGTCTGAGTTTTTTCTTTAATGAAAGGAACAGCACGCCGGCGCAAATGCCCACGTATAAAAGTGCTTTCAGAGCGTCGGCACGGAACATTTTGAATCTTTCATCAACCAGATAATCCAGCAGATAGGGTGGAAGGTATGTTTTCTCAGTAGCTGTATGGAAACCTAAAACGGATTTTCCGAACACCAACAGCAAAGCAAGACTTCCCAGTACCACGCCGCTTACAGTTGTAAGGATTTTCTTTTTGTACTCTTCATCCAGTTCTTCATCTTTAAAAAATCGGTATAATCCAATGATAGCAATAAGTGGGAACAAAAGTTCCACTACCACAAGGATTGAAGACGGCGCCCTGAATTTATTATAGAACGGAACCAGGTCTATAAAAAGATCCGAAAGAATCATGAAATTGCTGCCCCAGGCCAGCATAATGGTAAGTACCGAAGCACCAAATATCCAGTAACGGTATTTCTTCCAGGCAAAGAAAAATCCGAGTACAGCCAGAAAAATCACGATAGCACCCTGATAAGCCGGTCCGGAAGTACCGGGCTGCTCGCCCCAATAGGTGGCACTAGTTAGTCCTTTAACAATATTATCTACCTCGGCCTGCGAGCGGGCATTGTCCTGCACGAGTTGCTGGATTTCGCCCATCATTTTTTCGCCTTCCTGTTCATTGCTTCCTCCGCCCATCAGCCTCGGAATGAAGAGGTTGAAAGTTTCCAGTTTGCCGTAACTCCACATCAGCATACTTTCCTTATCCATTCCGGACTTGTCCGCAGAATGAGTTTCGTGGGTAAGGATTTGCTTTCCTCTTACGGTTTCGGTTACGTATTCAGCATTGGCCATGATTCGCTGTGAGTTCATTCCCACACCTAACCCAAATGCCAGTGCAAGAACGCCGGTAGAAATACCGAAATGTTTCCAGTCAGTTTTGCCCATCGCAGCACGGATTAGTTCAGAAAGAAACAGGAAGCCCAGCGCGATAAAGAGGTAATACGTCATCTGCGGATGGTTGGCAGCCATCTGAAGTCCCATAAACAGGGCAGTTACAATAAAGCCTATTATGTATTTCCTTCGGATGTAAACCAGTAAGATTCCGGCCAGTAACGGCGCAAAATAAGCAATTGTATGCACCTTACCGTTGTGTCCGGCAGCGATGATAATGTAGAAATAAGTTGAAAGGCCAAAGAACAGTGAGCCAAGAAGCGCGTATTTCCAGTTCCGGACAGTTACCATTCCGAGAAGGAAAAACCCGGAAAAAAGGAGGAAGAGATAATTAACCGGCTTGGGCAGGAACATCAGAATATTGTCCACCTGTTTGATGATATCGCCGCGGAACTGCGATCCCATCTGATAGGTAGGCATGCCGCCGAACATACTGTCGCTCCAGTACGTCTCTTCGCCATGCTGATCACGGTGGTCCAGAAGTTCCTTTGCGCCACCTTTGTACTGTACGATATCATGCTGGAAAAGCTGCTTGCCCGAAAGTACAGGATTGGCATACAGAAGTCCCAATATGATGAAAAGCACCAGACAGGCTGCAATGTAAATGATGTTTTTATTCTTGGCCATTATCTCTAATTATCAAATAAATCAGTTGTTTGATTCCTTATCCTTCACCTCTTCATAATCCACAGTTTCCGCATCCCACTTCACTTTTTGCTCCACTTTTCCTCTTTTGGCAGTAGAAGCATCAGGTCGTGGTGGAAGGTTGCCGTAAAATTTGGTGAAAAAAATCTTCTTCATGATGTTCCACACAAAAAAGATGATAATGGTGCTTAATATCGTTAAAAGAATGAATTTCATGAACTCTTATTTACCCGGATTTACAATTACGTTGGAATTGGTCGTGTTTTTCATGGTCTCCGATTTTTTACCGTCGCTGAAAGTTTGGCTCTGCGCGGTCTTCACATTGATGTTCTGTCCAAGGATCCAGCCTGAGTTCACATCGAACCGGTAGTTACCGTTTTGTGAAAGCTCGGAGCTCAGAGACTGGGTGATTCCGCCCTGTGTTTCCTTCTGCTGCTGCTTTGGTATTCCGCCGGAAACTGTAATTTCAGCCACGCCGTCTTTCACGCTTTTCAGAGTGTAGTTGGAAACGATCTTAACTTTACCGTCTGGTGAAGCATTTTCTGAAACAGTCCATCTTTCTCCTATTTTTGCGCCTTTTTTAGGCATGATGAAGATGTTTTTGGAGAACTGGTCTCTCAGGACCTCTTCATTGAAGGAAGCTTTAAGCTGTTCCAGGATTGCCTTTCTTTCATTGGCGTCTTTAGTAAGTCCGTTAACCGTGGTCGAGAACTTTGCGTATATAGGTTCGAAACCTGTAATTGATAAAATCTTACCCCTTTCATCAATCTTCATATTGAGTTTGTTGCCGGTCATGGCCTTATCAATAACCCATCTGTTTTTCAGCGCTTCATCTTTCGGAGCGGCAGCCTTGGTATCTACTGTCTGTGTCTGACCCTGCGCGGATTGTGATGTCTTCTTGGAAACGAAATTGATGGTCAGGTCATATACCTTGTCCTTTAGGCTGTTTACCGTAAAGCTTATCTCGTCCGTATTTTCACGGGTCATGCTTTGTGATTTACCATCAGGCATAGTGGAAGTAGCTACGTCTTTTTGCTGGGTGATGAAGGGATAGGTTTTACCCTGCTCCAGTTTCAGGGTCTGACTGTAGACACCAGCTGAGTCCTTGATCGCTGCCATGGCTGCCATCTCTTTGGCCACTTTCGCAGAGTCCTCGGCATTTACCTCAATGCGGACAGTGTCGCCTGTTGTGGGGTCTATTTTAGTGATTGTTTTGCTTTCCTTTTTACAGGCAACCAGCGCTGCAGTTATAAGCGCAAGGGTTACGATGTTTTTCATATAATTGATAGTATTTAATTGTCTTTTTGTGCAAGCAGGTAGCGGCTCCAGGCCTCATCAAATGCCTTGCCGTCGCCCAGCGTCCAGATCTTTTCTGAAAAGTGCTTTATCAGTTTTTCTCGCATTGGATGTCCTTCTGCCAGGCAATCGCGGTTTTCGGAATCAAAAACATTTACTGCTGCATACATATACCGGAAACTGCGTACACCGTTCGTAAATACGGTAAATTTTTCTGCTGAACCAAGCAAAAGTTTCACGTCGCGCCATACCAAAGTGTAATTGTTACCGGTGGACTCCATTGCACGGTCCCACTGTCCAAAACCGTTAAACATCAGTATTTTGGTATAGTTTTGAGAATAAACACTGTGGAAGCGAAGCTCATTATAACTTTTGGTTTCCGTCTCAGTTTTGGTTTCAATTTTTGTAACAGAATAATCGCGGAAACCATTATTATAAAGATAATGTGTGAAGGGATTCGCCGTTTTCGAATATCCTCTGCTTTTTATTTTTGTTGGATCCTCCCCGGTGCTCATCTGCGCCGTACACAGAAAGCTAACAGTAAACAAGCCTGCAGTTAAGAGTAATTTTAGGTGGTTTCTCATTGTTATTTAATTAGTCCGGGTTGACAGTTATTGCTTATCAGATTTCTGAAACCAGTTTCTGCCTTACTGCCTCATACAGGATGGCACCACAGGCTACAGAAACATTCAGCGATTGCGTCTTACCCCCGATGGGCAATTTAATTTTTTCATCCGAATGATGAAGCACTTCTTTGGAAATACCGGTTTCTTCGTTACCCATTACAACGGCGCAAGGCACAGAAAAGTCTGCCTCGTATACCAGTTTTTCAGCTTTTTCTGTTGCTGCATATACCATTACCCCGGATTGCTGCAGGAAATCTACTGCATGAGCCAGGTTTTTCTCCTTACAAATCCTGATATTGTAAATGGCTCCTGCAGAGGTCTTTATGGCGTCTGAATTAATTGGCGCCGCACCTTTTTCAGGAAGAATGATGGCATCAATACCTACACATTCTGCGGTGCGGCAGATGGCTCCAAAGTTACGGACATCTGTAAGTCGGTCCAGGATCAGCAGGAAAGGAGTCTTGCCCTCCTCAAAAAGCTGTGGCAGAACATCTTGAATTGTTTCAAAGGGCACATCAGAGATAAATGCCACCACGCCCTGGTGGTTCTTCCGTGTAAAACGGTTCAGTTTTTCTACAGGAACATAGTTCGGCCTGATTTTGTGCTTGGCCAGCAACTGCTTCAGTTCGTGGTAAATTTCGCCCTGAAGCGCGTTCTGCATAAATATCTTATCTATGGTTTTACCGGCTTCAATGGCCTCAATAACGGGCCTCAGGCCAAATATAAAATCGTCTTTCTTATCTGTCATAACTAAAATTTTTCTCCTAAAATGGCGCGCTTCTGGGCCATAATGTAACCGTAGTGGAGACTTTCGTGCATATTATTAAAGATAATGGCATCCTGAATGTTTTTTAGATCCAGACCAAAACTCGTTGTATAAGGTGTGTAATCCGAGAAAAAATCTGCATCATAGTCCTTCATCATAATCCTGGAAGTCTCTGTGAGAAGGAATGCCAAATCTTCCACCTCGGATTGCTGGACATCCATATTAGGAAGGGTTCCCTTTTTGTAGTTTTCAATCCAGTATTTATCAATCCTAAATGGATTTCCACTCAGATAGTAGCATAATAACTGCTGGGTCGCCACCGTGTGCGCAATATTCCAGTAGATGTTATTGTTAAATCCATCCGGAATCAGTGTGAGGTCCTGTACAGAGGTTTCCTGCAGGATTACAAGCAGGTTGTTCCGTACCTGGCGGTGAGCCTGAAAGTGATAGTTCATCTGCGTTTACTTTAATTGTCAAAAATAGTGTATTAAAGTGAAATCACAATTGTATTGATGCTTGCAATCGTTATTTTGCAGGCTTCCAAACATCAAACCGCTTGGAATTGAAGCAGTAGGACCGCAAGCCTCTAAAGATTAACAAACTTTAACTTGTAGCTGGCATTGATTGTGTTGATTGGTGTGGGGAATTATCTGAAATTTACCGTCAAATATTAAATAAACATGTCAGAATTACATCAGGCAGAGGATATAAAGCAATTAACTGAACGAGTAAGGGAACAGAATTACTTTTTCTCATTATTGAAACAGGAAATCAATAAGGCTATTATAGGGCAGGAGTATATGGTAGACCGTCTGCTGATCGGCTTGCTGGGCAATGGTCATGTGCTGCTGGAAGGCGTTCCCGGTTTAGCCAAAACCCTGGCGATTAAAACCCTTGCCGATGCTGTTCAGGGCGAATTCTCCAGGATTCAGTTTACTCCGGATCTACTTCCGGCCGATGTAATCGGTACTCAAATCTACAATATTAAGGAAAATGACTTCTCGATTAAACGGGGGCCCATATTTGCTAATTTTGTTCTGGCTGATGAGATTAACCGTGCACCATCCAAGGTGCAGTCGGCTTTGCTGGAAGCCATGCAGGAAAAGCAGGTCACCATCGGTGACGAAACGATGCCATTGCCAAAACCTTTTTTAGTGCTAGCCACCCAGAATCCTATTGACCAGGAAGGTACTTACATCCTGCCCGAAGCACAAAGCGACCGTTTTATGCTGAAATGCCGAATAGACTATCCATCGTTGGAAGATGAAAGGCTTATTATGAAAATGGTAGCCTCTTCGCATCAGCCTGTGATCCGGCCTGTAATTTCACTGAATACTATTGTTGAGGCCAAAAACCTGATTAACCAGATTTATCTGGACGAAAAAATTGAAAAATATATTCTGGATATGGTCTTTGCAACACGTTATCCGGAAAAATACGGTCTGGCTGATCTAAAGAATTTTATCAGTTTTGGGGCATCACCGCGTGCTTCCATTAACCTGGCCATTGCTTCGCGTGCCATGGCATTCCTGAAAAACCGGGCCTTTGTAATTCCTGAAGATGTTAAGGATGTGGCTAAGGATATTTTGCGTCACAGGATCGGTCTCAGCTTTGAGGCTGAAGCAGAAGAGGTAACTGCGGATGAAGTGGTGGACCGCATTTTAGCCAGAATTCAGGCTCCCTAATTCTGAAATATTTGTTCTAAATCGTGCAGATAAGAGATATCATACGAAAGGTAAAGCAGATTGAAATACGGACGCGGAAAAAGTCTGAAGCTACGCTTATGGGCCAGTATCACAGCGCATTTAAAGGTCAGGGAATGACTTTTTCGGAGGTAAGGCCATATCAGTACGGCGATGAGATCCGAAGAATAGACTGGAACAAAACAGCGCGTTTTCGTGAGCCTTTCGTAAAGGTGATGGAGGAAGAACGTGAGCTTACTATGATGCTGCTTGTGGATATTTCGGCATCAATGAATTATGGCACTAAAACTCAGCTAAAAAAAGAATTTGTTGCCGAAATTGCGGCCAGTTTGGGGTTTTCGGCAGCTGGCAATAATGACAAGGTTGGGCTGATACTCTTTGCCGACAAGGTTTATAAAGTTATTCCGCCTCAGAAAGGGCGGAAGCATATTTTAGCAATAATCTCCAATATTCTTACTGCTGATTATGTACCCGCAGCATCAGATTTGAACAGTGCCCTGCAGTATATGCTGGGTATTTTCAAAAGAAAATCACTCGTTTTCCTTTTTTCTGATTTCAATGACGGTTACGATTCCAGGACGCTTAAGATTGCGGCGCGGAAACATCAGATGCTGGGTATACGGGTTTACGATGATAAGGATATAGAAATCCCTGATGTTGGCTACGCCCTCTTTCGTGATGCTGAAAGCGGGCGCCAGGTTTGGGGCAACACTTCCAGTAAAAGGTGGAGATATGAGTTTGCCGAATCACAGCAGCAATGGCAGCGGCAGGTCCAGCAGGACTTTATAAATGCCTCTGCAGGATTCATTAACATGAATACGGGTGAAGATTACTCCAAACACCTTTACCAATATTTCCGAAATAAATAGTAGATTCATTTTCTGAATATGATTTTTAACAAAGCTTTTTTCTTTATACTTCTTATCCTGGGTGCAACCATGCATTCGCAGACCTTAGGTTCTAAGGTGGATAAGGAAACCCTTGCTCTTGGCGAAATCGGAACTTATACGGTTTATATATCCGGGCTGCAGGGTAAAGTTGTGAAATCGGCTCCAAAAAATGAACTGTTGCCCTTTCATTTCGAAGAAATTTCAGATTCCATAGCCGTCTCAGCGGAGCAGTATGAAAGGATTATACAGTTTACTGTGTTTGAGGAGGGAACATATACGGTTCCTGCATTGGAATTCAATATTGACGGAAGTGTACAGAAAACGGTTCCCTACGAAATTAAGGTCGTAAATACAGCCCAGAAAGGGGATGTAATTAACGATATCAGAAATAATAAAGAAGTCAGGCTGGATGCTCTGGACTATTGGGCAATGTACAAATGGTATATTATCGGGATACTTGTCTTTCTCGCACTGCTTATTATGATTATCGTTCTCAGGAGATATGCCGCGGCCAGGAAAAATTCACCCCAGGTAAGGACGAACAGGGCCATGCGCGAACTGGATGATTTAAGGAAAAAGAAATTTATAGAGAAAGGCGATTACAGGTCTTACTATGTTGAACTTATTGACATTACCCGTAACTTCATCAGCAGGCAATATTCAATTCCCGCAGATGTGCTTCTTACAGACGACCTTATTGAGGTGATGAAACGAACGAACAGCATTTCTCCGGAGAATGAGGCGGTTGTTGAAGATGTATTTTTACGTGGTGACCTGGTGAAATTTGCCAAAACATTCCCCGACAGAGAAGTGATGGAAAAGGATTTTAATGATATCCGCGAGTTTGTGAAGAGGTCTACCCGGGACCTGGAAACAGAACAGTTAAGATCGGGAGTTTGATAATTACTATGGACTTCAACTTTTTTAATTTCGAATTTTACAGCCCTTACTTTTTCCTGCTGTTTCTGATCTTTATCCCGCTGATCATCCGGGATATTCGTTCGGGCCCAAAACAGGGAACCGCCGTGCCCTCTACTGTTCGGATGCAAGAAACCGGTGGACATAAATTTGTGTTTTTCCTGCTGAAGTTCTTTAAATACCTAATCCTTTCTGCGATTATTATTGCACTTGCACGTCCACGCACTTTCACGGTTTCGCAGGACCGCGATGAAACCAAGGGAATTGATATCATGCTCTCCGTAGATGTGTCACTGAGTATGTTGGCCCGGGACCTGGAGCCCGACCGCCTTACCGCGCTTCAGAAAATCGCCATCCAGTTTGTAGGGCAACGTCCAAATGACCGGCTGGGCCTCGTGACCTATTCCGGTGAGGCATTTACTAAAGTGCCTGTTACCAGCGATCATCAGGTGGTCATCGATGAACTGTCAGTACTAAACCCGCTGGAACTGGAACCCGGAACGGCAATTGGTGAAGGTCTGTCGGTTGCAGTAAATCACCTGAAGGACAGCCGGGCTAAAAGTAAAGTAATCATCCTGATGACGGACGGCGTGAATACCATTCCAAATGCAATGAACCCGCTGCTCGCCGCGCAGTTGGCAAAAGGAGCAGGAATCAAGGTGTATTCCGTAGGAATAGGAACGAATGGTTTTGCACTCATGCCAACAGGGACCGATATTTTTGGGGACCTGGTGTTTACAGAAACAGAGGTAAGGATTGATGAAGAAATGCTTCGTGAGGTTGCGGTAGCTACCGGCGGCAAATATTTCAGGGCTACATCCACCGAATCCCTGAAAAATGTATATAATGAGATCAACCAGTTGGAGAAATCTGAAAATCAGGCTGCTAAACTGTATAATTATACGGAGTTCTACATATATTTCCTGTGGTTTGCCCTTGGTTTACTTCTGGTGGACGCAATGCTACGCTGGTGGCAATATAAAATGTTTAATCAGGCATGAATTTAACGGACCTTAGTATAGGGAACTATTGGTATTTAGTCTGGCTGCTGCTGTTGCCGGTGTTGCTGCTTATGCTTTTTGGCTTTATGAAATGGAGGCATCGGGCTAAGCAACGTTTTGCAGAATCGCGCTTTCATGAAACTCTTTTTCAATCCTCTTCAGGTTTCAGGCGGTTTTTCCCTGCTTTTTATATTGCAGCCGTGACGTTCCTTTTGTTAGCGGCTATAGATGTACGCGGCGGCAGTGAAGAGGTAGAAACCAAACAGAATTTGAACAACGTAATGTTTCTCCTGGATGTTTCCAATTCCATGAATGCGGAAGATGTTTTGCCTAACAGGCTTGTACTGGCCCGGAATATAATGATCCGAAGTATGGAGAAAATGACGAATGACCGGGTGGGCATCGTGGTTTTCGCAGGTGAGGCTACTTCAATTATGCCGCTGACCACGGATTATTCGGCAGCAGAAACGTATATAGGCGGTATCGAAACAGGAATGATGAAGATTCAGGGTACCGATTTTCTGAAAGCTGTTCAGGAGACGGCCCGCAAGTTCAAAAACATTCCAAAGGGCTCCCGCAAAGCAATTCTTATAAGCGATGGTGAAGATAATGAGGGTAATGAAGAACGAGCTATCAGGTTGGCAAAAAATGAAGGTATCACTATAATTTCAGTAGGCATTGGAACTGAGCAGGGCGCACCTGTGCCCGAGTATATCTTCGGACAGCTGATGGGGTATAAGACCGACCGCAACGGTCAGGCCGTACTTTCGCAGCGTCAGACCCGCGCATTGGAAAAAATAGCTTCAGGCACCGGTGGTACTTTTATAGACGGCAATAATCTGGAAGACGCCTCAGAACAGATTATTGATGCGCTGAGCAGAAGTGGTTCCAGCTCCGCCACCATGGTTCGGTCACAGAACTCAGTCCTTTACTATCAATATTTCCTTGCAATCAGCCTTTTTTTCTTCTGTTTAATTTTTCTGCTTAACCCTAAGCGCGATCTCAATATTTAGGTCCGGATTTTGTTAAAAACAGCCCTGAAAGCCCTTTTAACCTAACTTTAACGCAAGCGGGGCAATTTATTAACAGATAAAGGGATATTTTTGTAGAATGCAATCCAGTACCTTCATTATCACCATGTTTACTCTTCTTTTCTGCGGAACCTTGGTTTCTGCCCAGAAAAGTTATAATGCTTTGGTGCATGAAGGGAACCGGCTGTATGAACAGAATAAGTATGAAGTTGCTGCATCTTCCTATCTGGAAGCTATAAAAACTGACAGTAAGGATTATACAGGTTATTATAATTTGGGTAATGCTCTTTACCGCAGTAAGAAATATGAAGAGGCTATCACCCAATATACTAAGGCCAGCGAACTTTCACAGAACTTACCGGACAAGGCAGCTGCTCTTCACAACATCGGAAACGCTTATATGCAGTTAAATAAACCTGAAAAGGCAGCAGAGTTCTATAAACAGTCACTGAAGCAGGAACCGCGCAACGAACAGACCCGTAAAAACTATGAAATAGCCAAACTGAAAGAGCAGGAGAATAAGCAGAACCAGGGTGGCGGTGGTGAAGGTAATAAAAAGCAGGATCAGTCCGGCCAGGGCAATGAAAAGAAGGATGGACAGCAGGGCTCCGGAAGCGGTCCGGACAATGAGGGTAATGACAAAAGCGGAAGCAACCCTAACCAGAATAAAGATAATAATAATGGTGCGTTGCCCAAGGGCATGCAGGATGCCATCCTTAACCGGGTTTCAGAAAAAGAAAGAGAAACTGCGAAGAAAATTCTGAATAAGGATTCGTACTCGATGCCCGAGAGCAACGAGAAGGATTGGTAATGAGTAGATTATATCCCATACTTTTTATTTTAGCAGCCGCATTTTCCTATGCGCAGGTTAACCTGGTGGTTACAACAGATAAAAACGACCGGGATTTTCGCGATGACGATCCAATAGTAGTGAATATTCTGCTGGAAGTTGCCGGTAAGGATATGATACAGCAGACTCCGCTGCGGATGTTCGATACCTCCAGGTTCGAAGTGGTAGCCAGCGGGTCCGAACAGAATACTTTAATTGACTCCAAAACGGGTTTCCGCGTAAACCGGACACTTTATCAGTATGTCCTTAAACCTAAGAAATCCGGAAAACTCAAGATCGGATCGGCTTCTGTGATCGTTAATGATAAACTTTACCACACTGAGCCTTTCGATATTTTTGTAAGTGAAACCGAAAAGAAGGTGATTGCCGATAAAACCTTCAGTGATATTTATCTGAATGTAGAATTTGAAGGCAATGAGGTATACAAAAATCAGCCTACCGTTGCTGTACTGCGTGCGTATTCCAGGAACCTGAACAGTTTCCGTAAAGTCCGTAATATATCATTTCCGGACCAGGATAATCTGACCGTGCGGCAGATCAGCTCGGCAAGGTCTGAAATTGAACCTGCGGGTAATATATCCAGTCAGGTTTTGGCTGTCTTTCTGGTTTATCCTTCCGAATCAGGCAGGCTGGATATCAAGCCTGTGACCGCAAACCTCTCGTCTGAAAAAAGTAAGATACTCTCCAATAAATCCAAAATCAAGGTGAAAAGTCTGCCTGCCAGTGCGCCCGCAGGTTTTAAAGATGCGGTAGGTAATTTTGAGGTATTGCTGTCGCACCCCGGCGAAAAAGCCGAGGTGGATAAGCCTGTTAAAGTTTCCCTTAAAGTGCGTGGCGAGGGCAACTTTGATAATATGACCTTTCCGCGGATTAAGGAATCTGTAGACTACCGGTTTTATACGCCAAAGGTCATAACCAATACCAAAGCCTCACGAGCAGGAGTTACAGGTGAAGTAACTGCCGACTATCTGATAATTCCTCAGAAAGCAGGTCCTATAAAGGTGCTTACCGATCCATTTTCATATTTTAATCCCCAAACAGGAAAGTATGTTGATTTGGGCAGTCGGGAGGTGCTGTTGGAGGCACTTACGCATAACGAAATTTTGGCCGCCCGTACACCGCTTGAAAAGGTGAATGATTATACAAATACTGTTTTGGAAACGGTAGACAGTCCCGTTCTGAAAACTACAAATCTGCGGGTTGAAGAAAGAAAAACGCTGAACTGGAATACGGTCTGGATTAATTTAGGACTTATGCTGACCATAGTGTTGGGCTTCCTGCTGTTCCGAAAGATGCGCAGGGCAGCGGCTGCTTCAGAAAATAACCGCAGGAAAGATTTGGGAACCATAGCCGAAACTGAAAGCGAGATACGCGCCAGGCAACTGACGGATATAGGTGTATATGAACCTTATCTCCGTCAACTAAACGAGGACGGACAATACGACCGGTTCTTCCAGACCATCGAAGAAATGGACGCCGCTTTACGTAAGGATTACGGAGCCGCATCGAATGAAGAATTTAAGACTATGCTCGAGAAAACCCGGGGTCGGCAACTTGCTGAAAACTACCGAAGTATGCGGCAACGCATACAGATTGAAAAGTATGCGCCTGTACATACACACGAGTATATAAGTGAACTATTGGACGAAGCAGTTAATTTATATTCGCAAATTAAGAAATAAATAAAAATTATTCATATTTTTGCGAAATTATTAAAAGCACTTATAATGTTTGAGCATTTTTCCTGGAAAGAGATTCTAACCTGTTCGATGGTTCTTTTTGCCGTAATTGATATCATCGGATCGATTCCAATCATTGTAAGCCTGAAGAAGAAATTTGGCCGGATAGAGGCTGAAAAGGCAGCTATTGTCGCGGGTTTACTGATGATTGTGTTTCTGTTTGTAGGAAACAAGATCCTTAATTTCATTGGGGTTGATGTAAACTCGTTTGCAATCGCAGGTGCTTTTGTTATTTTCATTATCGCCCTGGAAATGATTTTAGGTGTGCAGATACAGCGAAATACTGAGGCCACCTCTGCTTCTATTGTGCCTATAGCCTTTCCGCTTATTGCAGGAGCGGGTACACTGACTACCACACTGTCGCTGAAAGCCGAATATCATGATATAAATATTATTTTCGGCATTGTACTCAACACAATATTTGTCTATGTTGTTTTGAAATCTGCAAACTGGATAGAGCGAAAGTTAGGAACCGGAACGCTTAAGGTTGTCGAAAAAGTTTTCGGAATTATCCTGCTGGCGATCTCCATTAAATTATTTACCGCTAACTTTGCACAGCTATTTCAAACCTACGTTCATTTTTAATAAATAATCATGCAGCTATATTATAAGATATTCCTGATTCTGTTCGCTATTTTTATCGCCTTTAACCTCTATGCGGTTGACTGGAGAATAGGTCTGATGAATGAAGAGAATCTTAAATATGTATTCTCGCTTTCTGCCGGTATCGTAGGACTTCTGCTGGTATTTGTGCTGCATACCTGGAGCAAGCTTAAATCACGTCCGTAGTTATAAGATTTTTTAGGATGGCGGCGGCTTTCAGTTCGGTTTCCTGCCATTCTTTTTCCGCATTGCTTTTCGCGTTAATTCCGCCACCTACATACAGGTGGGCGCCACTTTCCGTGAAACTGGCGCAGCGCAGGTTTACAAAATACTGTATCTCCTCATCAGTTTCAATCCGTATATAGCCTGCATATAAGGACCTCGGATGTTTTTCGAATGTTGCGATGGCTTTTTGGCAAAACTCTTTTGGGATGCCGCACACTGCAGGTGTTGGATGAAGGTCCGCGATGATCTGATCCAGGTCATTTTTCTTTATAATTGCCTTATAATCGGTCCTTAGGTGCTTTATGTTTCCGGAATGATGATCATAAGTCTCCGAAATATGGATAGTGTTACTGTATTTTTTCAGGATATCGGCGATGTAAAGCGAAACCGGCTTTTGTTCCTCGATTTCCTTTTCGGTCCATTCATCATTCAGCGGCAGTGTTCCGGCCAGACTCATAGTCTCAAATGCTGACGTATTTTTGTTAAAGCGCCCCAGTAGTTCGGAGAAAGCGCCCATCCAACTCTTGCCCCCATCCTTAAAGATATAGGCGAATGCATTGGGATAACTTGAGCAGAGCTTCAGAAAACTTTTAGTGAAATCAATTTCCCCACTTCCCGAAAGGCTGCGGTAAGGCATATATTTTTGCCTGGAAAGCACCAGTTTTGGGATATTATTCTCCTTTACGAAGGTAATGACCTGCTCAATCTTTCCCTGATATTCCTCTTTGCTTTCTTCCCGAAACTGAAGATATCCATTGGATTTTTCATCAGCCATTGTTAATTCCATCCTTAGAAAGTCATCTTCCGAGATTTCAGTGAGCATGCCGCTGAACGTTACGGTTTCCTTTTCATCAAAAGAAACAAAACGTACAGGAATCTCTTTTGCCGGGCCCTGTACGGAGAAAATTTCAGGTTTAAAAGGGAATTTGAAAAAGATCATTACGAAAGCTTGCTGTGCGGAATGATATTATTGGTCATGGTTGTGTGATTAATCAGATGGCCTTTCGCATCACGGATTTCAATCTGGGAAACATGCACCGTATTTCCTTTCCTTATAAAAGTTGCTTTGCCCGTTACTGTGCCTGTACGGATAGCCCGTAAATGGTTGGAGTTGATGTTTGTACCCACCGGAGCCACCTTCTCCATATCTACATGCAGTACAGACAGACAGGATCCAAGTGTCTCTGCCAACGCTACGCTGGCGCCACCGTGAAGGATGCCGTAAGGCTGATGAACACGTGGCTCAACAGGCATTTCAGCGGTTAGTGATTCATCATCAACATCAGTAAATTTTATATTCAGGGTTTTCCCAAGGTTGTCCTGGCTCCAGTTGTTCAGCCTGTCCAGGATTTCTTTTCTTTTGCTCTCTTCCATAATGAATTTGAAGTGTTTTCACACAAAATCAGACGATGTCCGGGTTCCAGTTTTCAGCAATTTTTGGAGTAATATCATGCTCTCTGTAATAGTTTGAAATATGTTGCAGGACTTCCTCATAGCTCATTTTTGAGAGTTGTTCATAAGGTATGGTGTGGCCCAGATAAACCGTGTTGCGTTTAAAATCACCTGCTCCTAAAACAATTGGCAATTTTGCTTCAAGCGCCATAAAATAAAATCCTTTGCGCCATTTAGGTACCCAGCTTCTTGTGCCTTCAGGAGTGATTACAAGACTGAAATTTTCCTTCTCAAACAGTCTGGCTACAAACTTTACCAAATCGTTTTTCTGGCTACGGTCTATACCAATACCCCCCAGGGCTTTTACAATGCCGCCATACCAGCTTTTGGTATGCGAATCCTTAATTATAATTTTTAATGGTTTACCCAGCGCCCAGTAAGCGAAGTTACCCAGGATGTATTCCATATTGTGGGTGTGTGGGGCGATTACCAGGATACAGCGTTCCAAAACTTTGGAGTCACCGTGCAAAACCACTTTCCAACCCAGCATCTTCAGTGCCAGCGCACCAATAATTTTCTTCATGAAGTGTATTGTTTAAAAACAAAAAAGTATAACCAGCAAGGCTATACTTTACAAATATATTGAAATATTAACTCTCCTAAAACAAACTGCTTACTAAATAAACAATCTTAAATACGATTTCTAAAACGAGCTGTACCATAGGTCAAATTTTTTGTGGTTTTGGTGAAACGAATTTACAATTTTATTTTAAATAACTAAAAAACAGATGATGTTAAAATTTTAATTAATAATCTGAATGATAAGGAACGGGCAGATAAAACTGAACAGGGAGCCCTTAAAACTCTGCCCGTTGCCAAATCACATTCTATTTGGTCTTGATGGAAACCTCCTTCTTTTCTCCGTTTATAGAGATATTAATGTCCTTTACGCTGTCGCTGTCAATTTTCATCCTTTTTATCATCAGTTCTGCTTCCTCCTTTGAAACTTTTTTACCGTTTACTATAATGGAATCTGCATTGTCCGAAGATACAACGATACTGTTCTGCCCAGAGGTTACTGTTGTGCCATACTGGTCATCATCATTATCCAGATCGTCGCTGAGCGAGAAGCCACGCTCGTCATTCATAGCAATTACAGTCATGTTTTGTGGAACTACAAGCTCATAATCTACACGGTAATCGCGGAACCGGTATTCATACGGATAAGCGTAGTAATTTGGAAGCAGAATTTTATTGCCTACAATCTCAACAGGAATATTCATTTTAAGGGGCAGATTGTAACCATCTGCTCTTTTCTTCACTTCCAGATAGGGTGCAGCTACATTTTCCCTGCGTACATGAATATCAGGATAGTCCTGCTTGTAGATGGTTTTCCCGTCCGAATAGACATCATCCCAGTAGGATTTGAAATTTTGCGGAATAATCACTTTCTTCACATCCACTAGTATTGAATCAGAAGTAGAATTTATGGCTACATTCTCGGTTTCGTCATTATTTCCGCTATACTGTGTGTTGAATTTTATTGCGCTCACGCCGGTAAATGCCGCCAGTGCAATCCAAATCAGGACCAGACCCCCAATTACGTAACCCGTATTGTTCAGTTTTGTTCTTGGTGAAAAAAGCTTGATTGCCAGATAGCAGAAGATAAGTGCCGGGATGAAAACCGTCAGGAATGCGAGCGCCAGAGCCAGAAATCCAAGATTGCTGTCCTGCAGATAAAATCCTAAATTGTCAAAGAAATTGATATTGCTGGTACCTGCAAGTCCAAAGACACTTATTGATGCCAGGAGCATGGAAAGTCCGATCAGACCAAAGATTCCTCCAAGTATATAGCGGATTACGTTCCAGATACCGTTTCCGGCATTATTTATATAAGGCTTATTCTCGGTGTAAATTTCGCCAACACGCTGCGTGGATTCATTTGCAAACTGTACCAGTTTATTGGATTCATTTTTAAGGTTGTCAAAATTCATCGGTTTACCTTTCATCTTCAGGAAATCTGCGGCGGTCTGAGCTTTTGGCAGAACGATCCAGAAAATAATATAAACCAAAACGATTAATGTGGTTGAAATTGCTGCTGTAAATATACCAAGGATGGCGATTCCGAGCCAAATTGCCCGCATCGCAGTCATGTCCAGACCGGTATAGTGAGCCAAACCTGCGCATACGCCGGCAATTTTTTGTCTTTCAGGATCCCGGAAAAGCTGTTTGGCACCTGGATTTCCAAAAGATTTGCGGTTGGTTTTCTGGTTAGAGTCAGAATAGTACGCTTCTTCCTGCTCTTCAATAACTTCAGGCTTGCCAATTTGGAAAATAACCCTTTCCACATCAGCATCGTTAATAACTTCTCTTCTACCCAGAGTCTCGTTAAAGATTTCCACCATCCGGATTTCAATATCGTGCATCACTTCGTCAGCTTCTGTAGGCTCCAGAGAACTTCTTAGGGCTGCCAGGTAATCGCTGAGCTTTATATAGGCGTGTTCCTCAATCGTAAATGAGAAACCGGCGAGTCCAATTGAGAGTGTCTTGTTCATAGTTTTAAGAATTTGCTTGAAACGGATTTTCAGTGCCGTTTGTCGGATTGTTTTTTGTGATTTGGTTTACAGATTCATTCAGCTCGCGCCAGGTAGTCAGCAGTTCTGCCAGAAAGAGATTTCCCTTTTCAGTAATCTGGTAGTACTTCCTTGGCGGCCCTCCGGTAGATTCTTCCCAACGGTAGGAAAGAAACTCGCCGTTTTTCAGTCGGGTAAGCAGTGGGTACAATGTTCCTTCCACCACATCCAGTCTTCCTTTTTTAAGCTCATCTATAAGATCGGAAACATACATTTCACGCTCATGGATCAGACTCAAAATGCAGAATTCCAGAATTCCTTTGCGCATCTGCGCTTTCGTGTTCTCGGTATTCATCTATTTTGATGTTGATTTGGTTAATACTTCTAATCTGTTATAACTTAACTATACAAAGATATGTTATTATTTAAGTAATATGCAATACAAAGTAGTGAAATATTTTAGATATTATATTTAAAGTATTGATTATCAACATAAAAAATTTCATGGAAATTTTTCTGATATACAGTTTCGTACAGAATCATGCTGATTTCTATAGCCAAAATTTGAATCCAAGTGGTTTTTTACTACTTTTAAACTTTAAAAATAAACTATGAACAACCACGAAATTGATTACAAAGTACACGGTGAAGAAATGCAGTGTGTAGAAATTGAACTGGATCCTAACGAAAGCGTGATTTCCGAGCCCGGCAGTTTTATGATGATGACCGACGGCATACAGATGGAAACCATGTTTGGCGACGGTAACGAGAAAGGCCTTATGGGTAAACTGTTTTCAGCCGGTAAACGGCTTCTCACGGGCGAAAATCTCTTTATGACGGCTTATACCAATATTTCCAGCCAAAAGAGGCAGGTGTCTTTTGCGGCACCTTATTCAGGTAAAATAATTCCGCTGGACCTGTCGCAGTTGGGAGGGCGGGTAATCTGTCAGAAAGACAGTTTTCTGTGTGCAGCCAAAGGAGTATCGGTAGGTATTGAATTCCAGAAGAAACTTGGTACAGGCCTTTTCGGTGGCGAAGGCTTTATTATGCAGAAACTGGAGGGTGACGGGATGAGTTTTGTGCACAGCGGCGGACATGTAATCGAGAAGCAGTTGCAACCTGGCGAAATTCTCAAGATTGACACTGGTTGTATTGTGGCATTTACAAAAGAGGTGGATTATGACATCCAGTTTGTGGGTGGCATAAAGAATTCAATATTTGGTGGCGAAGGACTTTTCTTTGCTCAACTGCGGGGTCCCGGAACCGTGTGGATTCAAACTCTTCCTATTTCCAGGCTTGCTGCCCGTATACTTCAGTTCGGTACCGGTAAAAAAGGTGAAGAAGGAAGTGTCTTGGGAAAATTAGGTAACCTTCTGGATGGCGACGGATTTTAATATAAAATTCACTTTACAGAATTTTAGGGCGGACAAATGTCCGCTTTTTTTCATTTTTAATTTCCGCTCTCAATTACTTTGGAAAGCCCGAATCAGGATGCTAAATTTTTGCATAAAAATTTAAAAATCAGTATTTTTGTGAATTACTGAAAACATGAACAACGCTGCAATGTGGTACCCGCAGCAATTTATATGAGCGAAAACAACAATTTTCAATATACAGAAGACAATATCCGGACACTGGACTGGCAGGAGCATGTGCGCCAGAGACCCGGTATGTACATCGGCAAGCTGGGCGACGGATCCTCCGCCGATGACGGTATTTATATCCTTCTGAAGGAAATCATCGATAATTCCATTGATGAATTTGTGATGAAGTCCGGTAAGCGGATTGAAATCAAGATTGACGAAGGTAAAGCAGTGATCCGCGATTTCGGTCGGGGTATTCCCCTGGGGAAAGTAGTGGATGCGGTTTCAAAAATGAATACCGGCGGTAAATACGACAGTAAGGCCTTCAAGAAGTCGGTTGGATTGAATGGAGTAGGTTCCAAAGCTGTTAATGCACTTTCAGATTTTTTTAAAGTTAAATCTGTACGTGAGGGCAGGATGAAGGTAGCCGAATTTTCCAAAGGGGTGGTCACTCACGACCATGATGAGGCTGAGACTTCGGACCGTAACGGTACTGAAATCACCTTTATTCCGGATCATGAGATCTTCCCGCATTTTAAATTCAGGAAAGAATATATCGAAAGGATGCTACGCAACTATGTGTACCTGAATCCCGGGCTTAAAATTATCTTCAACGGAGAGACCTTCTTCTCCGAAAACGGATTGAAAGATCTTCTTCAGGAAGAGCTGGAAGGCGACATTCTTTACCCAATCATCCACATAAAGGGCGAGGATATTGAAATTGCTGTCACCCACTCGGATAAATCACAGTCGGAGACGTATTTTTCATTCGTTAACGGACAAAATACAACACAGGGTGGTACTCATCTGAACGCCTTCAAAGAAGCATATGTGAAAACGATTCGTGAATATCTGAATAAGACCTATGAGGCATCCGATATCCGTAAATCCATTATAGCAGCTGTTTCTATAAAGGTTATTGAACCTGTTTTTGAGTCCCAAACCAAGACCAAACTGGGATCCAACGATATGGAGCCGGGTAAGGAAAGCATCCGGACTTTTATGAGTAATTTCCTGAAGAAGGAACTGGATAATTACCTGCATAAAAATCCTGAGACAGCTGAAGCGGTACACAAAAAGATATTGGTTTCAGAACGTGAAAGAAAAGAACTTTCAGGTATCCAGAAACTGGCCAGGGAAAGGGCCAAGAAAGTTTCACTGCACAATAAGAAACTTCGCGACTGCCGTCAGCATTACAATGACCAGAAAGCCGAGAGGAAATCTGAGTCGCAGATTTTTATCACTGAGGGAGATTCAGCATCCGGTTCCATTACCAAATCCAGAGATGTAGATACGCAGGCGGTATTCTCGCTGCGTGGAAAACCTCTTAATTCCTATGGCCTGACTAAGAGAGTGGTGTATGAGAATGAAGAGTTCAACCTTCTGCAGGCCGCTTTAAATATTGAGGATTCGCTGGAGGACCTCCGCTACAACCAGGTGATTATAGCCACCGATGCTGATGTGGACGGTATGCACATCCGATTGCTGATGATTACCTTCTTCCTGCAGTTCTTCCCGGACCTTATCCGGAACGGTCATTTGTATATCCTTTCTACACCTTTGTTCAGAGTCCGCAACAAAAAAGAAACACGGTACTGTTATTCTGATGCTGAGCGGATTAAAGCCTTGAATGAATTGGGAAAAAATCCTGAAATCACAAGGTTCAAAGGGCTTGGTGAAATCTCTCCGGACGAGTTCAAGCACTTTATCGGTAAGGATATCCGTTTAGAACCTGTCGTCATCGGGAAAGATCAGACCATTGAACAATTGCTGGAGTTCTATATGGGCAAGAATACACCGGACCGCCAGGTATTTATCCTGGAAAATCTTGTGGTAGAGGATCCGGAAATCGACAAAAAGGAGAAGCTTGAAGAAGTAGTAGCCTGACAGCAGATTGAAAATCAGCACTGTTTAAATTAATAGAGAATTAATTTCGCGGAAACGCGGACCAATATATGACTGAAGAAAACCTCCATGAAGGGGAAAGTTTAAGGAAAGTTTCGGGGCTGTATAAGGATTGGTTTCTGGATTACGCCTCTTACGTAATTCTGGACCGTGCCATTCCATCGGTCTACGACGGATTTAAACCTGTACAGCGCCGGATCATGCACTCTATGCGTGAACTGGAGGATGGCAGGTACAACAAAGTAGCCAATATTGTTGGTAATACCATGAAGTATCACCCGCACGGCGATGCTTCCATTACTGACGCGATGGTTCAGATAGGCCAGAAGGAACTTCTGATCGATACCCAGGGTAACTGGGGAAATATTTACACCGGCGACTCTGCCGCGGCCGCACGTTATATTGAAGCGCGGCTTACACCATTTGCACTGGAGGTCGTTTTTAACCCAAAGACTACCGACTGGTCCAAGTCGTATGACGGCCGGAATAACGAGCCTATCGACCTGCCCGTAAAATTCCCGCTTCTGCTAGCACAGGGCGTGGAAGGAATTGGGGTTGGACTTTCAACAAAAATCCTTCCTCATAATTTTAATGAACTTATTAATGCGTCTGTGGCGCATTTGAAAGGCCGGAAATTTCAGGTATTCCCCGACTTTATTACCGGCGGCATGCTGGATGTGGCCGAGTATAATGACGGTGAAAGGGGCGGCAAAGTCCGAGCCAGAGCCAGGATTGTTCAGCGGGAAAAAAATCTGCTGGTCATTACCGAACTTCCATACTCCAAAAACACGGTAGACCTTATTGACAGTATTGTAAAGGCAACTGAAAGAGGTAAGATCAAAATCAAAAAGATTGAAGACAATACCTCGGATAAGGTTGAAATCCTGATTCACCTTGCCAACGATGTATCGCCGGATAAAACAATTGATGCGCTTTACGCCTTTACCGACTGCCAGGTGTCCATTTCTCCCAATGCCTGTGTGATTGTTGGCGACAAACCGATGTTCCTCAGTGTTTCCGAGATCCTTCGGATGAATACAGACCACACTGTTTCCCTACTAAAGAAGGAACTGGAAATTGAACTGCACGAACTTCAGGAAAGCTGGCACTTTGCCTCACTGGAACGTATCTTCATCGAAAACCGTATTTATCATGATATTGAAGAGGTAAAATCCTGGGAAGAAGTACTTACAACGATCGATGCCGGTCTGAAACCGCATACAGCACATTTGCTGCGGGCGGTAACTGAAGAGGATATCGTAAGGTTAACCGAGATTAGGATCAAAAGAATATCAAGGTTCGACCTGGATAAGTTCAAGGAAACCATTGCCGCACTTGAAGATAAGATTGAAAAATGTAAATACAATCTGGCGCATCTTATTCCGTACGCAATTGATTATTTCCTCAATATTCAGAAGAAATACGGCAAGGAAAGGGAAAGAAAGACCGAGATCAGGATATTCGACACGATTGATGCTTCCAAAGTTGCTGTTGCCAATGAGAAATTCTACGCGAATTTTGCTGAAGGATTTATTGGTACTTCGCTTAAGAAGGACCAGTTCCTTTTCGACTGTTCCGATATTGATGATATCATTACCTTCCGTCGCGACGGTACCATGAAGGTAGTGAAGGTGGAAGCCAAGACCTTTATCGGCAAAGACATTGTTCACGTAGGCATCTGGAAAAAGGGTGATACGCGCACTGTTTACAATACCATTTACCGCGAAGGACGCGACGGTCCTTATTATATGAAACGTTTTTCGGTAACGAGCATCACGCGGAATACCGATTATCCGCTGGCTTCGGAGAAAAAGGGATCAGAATTCCTTTATTTTTCGGCCAATCCGAACGGCGAGGCAGAACTGGTTACGGTTTTACTTAAGCCTAATGCTCGCGTCCGCAAGAGCAGGATTGATATTGATTTCTCCGAACTGGCCATAAAAGGCCGCGCCTCCCGCGGGAACCTGGTAACCAAGTATACAATTAAAAAGATCGACCTGAAGGAAGAAGGTCACAGCACCCTTGCACCAAGGAAAATCTGGTTTGACGAAACTGTTCGGCGTTTGAATGTCGATGCTCGAGGTACGCTGCTGGGTAACTTTAAAGGTGACGACCGCATCCTTACAATAAACAGCAACGGTGAAGCGAAACTTGTTTCGTTTGACCTGATGAACAGGTTTGACGATGAATATCTGGTGCTGGAGAAGTGGAATCCGGAACAGCCGGTCACCTGTATTTATTTTGATGGTGAGAAAGGAATTTATTTCATCAAGCGATTCCTGCTGGATCATACACCCAACATTCAGCATTTTGTACCGTCTGAACATCCTAAAACCTTTATTGAACAGATTATTACGGTGGACAGGGCACAGGCAGAGATTGTTTTTGCCAAGGAGAAAGACAAACAGCGCGAGCCCGAAACCATTATAATTGATGATTTTATTTCGGTAAAAGGAATTAAGGCTATCGGTAACCAGCTTACCAAAAGTAAGGTGAAAACAATAAATATCACTTTGCCCGAGCCTGAGGAATTGAATCCAGGCTTTGATGAAGTGGAGCAGAATGAAGACAGTGTGGCATTTATAGACCACGACATTCCCGATGGAGATTTCCCGGAAGAGGGTGCTATCGGAAGTCTGTTTGAAGAGTAATAAAATACGCATGCATCTTATTGCATCAACAAAAATATATGAGTTTAGTACTGATTATAATTATCGCGGCTACAGCCCTTATAAGTTTCATAGCCTTCAGCAACCAGCCGCTGTTCGAGAAATATAAATTCAATGTAGGCGCGATCACCAATAACCGGGAGTATATCCGGCTGATCAGCGCAGGATTCCTGCATGGAGACATGATGCACTTGCTTTTCAATATGATGACCCTGTACTTTTTTGGGCCCATCGTGGTGCAGGCGTTTGGCGAAATTGGGTTTCTGATCGTCTATTTCGGTTCTATACTTTTAGGCAACCTTTTTTCCCTATATCTGTACAAAGCTCAACCGTGGTACTCGGCGATCGGTGCGAGTGGCGGAGTTTCGGGAATCCTGTTTGCGTCTATAGCGATGATTCCTGATTTGGGAATTTACTTTTTCTTCATTCCAATACCGATTCCGGGTTATATATTTGGTTTCCTGTATTTTGCGTATTCCGTTTATATGATGCTGAACCCAAAACCGCACGACAATATCGGGCATGCCGCACACCTGGGTGGTGCTGCTTTCGGACTTGTTTATGCTGTTGGTTTGCTGCCGGAAGTTGCCTTGGGCAATATCCGTTATCTGGGCATTATGTCGCTACCACTTATCTATATGGCTTATATGGTTTTTGTGAGAAAGGCCATCTGATAACTTCGCTGTTGCGCATTAAGTTGGCATATTACCTCAGCATAAAATAGTAAATCAATGCCCAAACGGTAATAAAGAATAATCCCGGGTACAGAACAGACCTCAGCATCTGCATGTCCTTTTTCACAAAGGCCAGGTAAATCACATAAATGATAAATACGATGATGAGTCCTATTGGAATTAGTGGGTAAGTCATGGCATGTGTTTTAAAAGTTCGACATTATCATTGCGGAATTTTTGCGAAGGTTCCGGAAGTTTCAATTAAGTGAATCTTAAACCGCGTATTCACGAACGCAGTTCCCAGCGTAATTAAAGTTAATAAATTTATTTGATTTACGGCTTCAGATAGTGCACGGCCCCAAAACAGCCCTTATTCTATATCATCAGAAGAATTGTCGGAAACCGACATTCTGTTCCTGTGGTTAATTCCCCAGTCTTTCAGGGCATAGATAATCGGCGTCAGTGTGTCAGCGTACGCTTCTGCTTTGTAAATGATACGCGACGGATAATCATCCGAAACCGTCCGGCTGATGAGCTGGTGGCGCTCCAGGTCCTTCAGTTCCTTTGCCAGTACACGTGCACTGATTCCCGGGATACTTTCCTGTATGGCATTAAACCTCTCATTACCTACTGAAACAGAGATGATAATGGGCAGTTTCCATTTACCGTTTATAACATAAAGTGCATCGCGCACCGGATTTAAAGTGTCCAGACAATTGCTGCATTCTCTCTTTGCCATAGCCATCTATTATAATGATAGCACTTGCCTCTCGGAAAGCACTATACAAAAGTAAGTTAATTTTGGTAAATTTGCAGAACCATTTCACTTAACAGAAAATGATAAATATGAATAACCGAACAATATCATACTCAATCCTGGAACTCGCGATCGTTTCGCAGGGACAAAGTTTTAAGGAAACTTTAAACAATTCCCTTGTTCTGGCAAAAGAGGCCGAAGAACTTGGCTATAAGCGCGTCTGGTTTGCGGAACATCACAATTCCGAATCTGTAGGCAGCAGTGCTACCTCAGTACTTATCGGATACGTAGCCGAAAACACCTCCAAGCTCAGGGTAGGCTCGGGCGGAATTATGCTTCCGAATCACGCCCCGCTTATCATTGTTGAACAGTTCAGTACTCTGGCGCATCTTTATCCGGGCCGAATTGATTTAGGACTTGGGCGTGCACCCGGTACCGACCAGGAAACAGCCCGTGAGATCCGTTCCGATTTTATGCAGGCCGCACATTCATTCCCAAGAGAGGTGGCAAAGATTCAGCAGTATTTTTCAGCGGACAATAAAGCAGCGAAGGTCCGCGTGCCTATGGCCGAAGGAACTGACGTTCCGGTTTATATATTAGGTTCCAGTACCGACAGCGCACATCTTGCGGCTCAAAAAGGCCTGCCGTATGCTTTTGCCAGCCATTTCGCCACAACCCATCTGCACAATGCGCTTAGCATTTACCGTGACGAGTTCGAACCCTCAGAGTTTTTGGAGAAACCTTACACCATTGCTGGTGTGAATGTATATGTCGCAGATACGGATGAAGAAGCGCAGGAACTCTTTACGTCGCTGATCCGAATGTTTATTGGTATACTTACAGGCGCCCGAGATCCACTTTATCCGCCCGGACCCATGACCGACGATCTGGAGGAGATGTTCCATCATCCGGCGGTGCAGCAAATGCTGAAATACTCGTTTGTTGGAAGCCGGGAAACTGTGAAACGGGAAATCAAGCAGTTCCTGGATGAAACTCAGGTGGATGAGCTCATCGTAGTTTCTACAATGTTTAACCTTCAGGACAGGCTAAAATCCGCACGTCTGTTCTCGGAAATCATGACTGAAATAAACAATGAAGATTAAGCACCTGCCAATCAGAAAAGATTCGGATTTTCGCTTGGATTTTCTTTCAGTTCATCAAACTTAGCCTTCATCGTAGGATTGTTGTGCGTAAGTTTCTTGATGGTAAGATCCTCAGTTTTCTGATTGGCCAGTCTGAGGTTGTTTTCTGAAGAAAGCAGCGCTTCTTTGGTTTTCTGAAGTTGGATGATGGTTTTGTCAATCCCGTCAATGGCATCCTTAAACTTGCGGCTGGCCAAATCGTAATTCCGTGCAAATCCTTCCTTGAACTTATTCATCTTATCCTCAAAATGGGTAATGTCAATGTTCTGGCTGCGCACCAGTGCGAGTTCGGCCTTGTACTGAAGGGAGTTCATAGCTGCATTACGGAGTAAAGTGATTATGGGGATAAAGAATTGGGGTCTTACCACATACATTTTGTCGTAACGGTGAGAAACGTCTACGATACCGGAATTGTAATATTCGCTTTCCGCTTCCAGACATGAAACCAGAACTGCGTATTCGCACTTTTTTTCGTTACGGTCTTTGTCAAGTTCTTTCAGGAAATCGTCGTTCCTTTTTTTTGTAGCCGTTTCGTCGCACTCGTTTTTCATCTCGAACATAATCGAAATGATTTCATTGCCGGCATCATCAAACTCTTTGTAGATGTAGTCACCTTTACTGCCGGAACGGGCGTCATTGTCTTTTTCGAAATAGGCTTTCTGGAAAGCCGTAGCGCGCAGTTTGTTGAATTCAATTTCGCAGTGCTGCTCCAGTGATTCGCCCAGCATTTTTGTGCTGAGTTTAAGTTTCATATCACGTACACGTGCGATTTCATCATCCTTATATTTGATGATGGCTTCCTTGTTCTGAAGTTCCGTATTGTAATGTTGTTTCAGTGAACTTTCAAGGTTCTGTTTCTCCAGATCCTTGGTACGGAGTTCATGTGTGAGGGCATCGCGCTCCTTTTCAATCTTCTGCACAGCTTCGTTAACGGCCAGCTGTTTCTGAATCTCGACATTATCGATGAAGGATTTTAGTTTCAGGATTTCAGCTTCTTTCTGATTAATTTTTTCGGCCAGAGCCACTTCGCTCTGAGCTTTAAGTTCAGAAATTTCGCGGTCTTTTTTTGCCAGGTTTTCCTGAAGTGTCTGCCTTACCTGAGCCTCCGCCAGTTTTACGGCGCTTTCTTTTTCACGGTCGGCCAGCGCCAGCCGGGTTTTAAGTTCGTGTTCAAACTGATGGTCGCGTACCTGCCGCACAATATCGGCAAATCCGGCTTCATCAATTTTAAAGGCTTTGTTACAGTGGGGGCAGATTATTTCGTTCATGTTATTCGGTTCTAAATAAAGCTAAGCTAAGGATTATTGCTGGATTTTCGTTTGGAATTAGGCTAAATTCTTTCCAGCTCATCTGCACTGATTGTTGTTTTAAAGGTGCCGTAATTAACCGTTATTTTGTTTTTGGAAATTTTCTCTATGGTCCCAACGCTTGTGCTTCCGGTGATGCGAACCCGTTGTCCCGGTTTCAGCCATAAATCGCGTTCTTCCTTTTTCTTTTCCACAATCTTTTCGTGGGTTTCGGCAATTTTTTCCTGAATGTCAGCCTTTTTAAGCTGCTGTGTGATCTTGCGTTTTACGACCTGCAGTTTCTTGGTTTCATCCTTATCCGCGCCCAGCTTTCTGAATTTTTCCTGCTCCAGAATCTTTACAAAATCACGGACAACATCTTTCCGGGATTTCCCCTTCATATAGGCGTCAATAAATCCTTCAATCTTATTTCCGAACTGCAGTTTGCGGTGCTCTTCTTCATACAGTTTCTGGAAGTTAAACAGTTTCTGCTGCAGCTGCTCGTTCAGCTTCTGCAAATGATCGCGTTTGTCCACCACTGAATCCTGCTGTTCCGAAAGGTTGGTGCGCAGTTTCTGAACCTCGAATTTTTCCTGCTGAAGTTTAACAATGGTTTTGTCCAGATTAACCACATCTTTTTCAACCTTCTTCTTGGCAGATCTCAGGATAAACTGTGGGATTTTATTTTTCTCGGCCACCTCAAAGGTAAATGAACTGCCGGCCTGGCCCACTTCTAGTTTATAAAGTGGTTCCAGACTTTTTTCATCAAAAAGCATCGCCGCATTTTCAGCATTCGGAAGCTGTTCCACTACCAGTTTAATGTTCGTGTAGTGCGTGGTGATGATGGCAAAGCTTTTCTTCCCGTAAAAATATTCCAGAAAACTCTCAGCCAGGGCACCACCCAGCTCAGGGTCGGATCCCGTACCGAATTCATCAATGAGAAGCAGTGTGTTGGCGTCTGCTTCCTTTATGATGCCCGACATCTTTTTCAAACGTGAGGAGTAGGTAGACAAATGATTCTCAATAGACTGGTTGTCGCCGATATCAGTCATTATTTTGTCGAAGAAAAACATCTCCGACTTTGGATGAGCCGGAATAAGTATGCCGCTCTGAATCATCAGCTGCAGCAGACCAACTGTCTTCAGCGTGATGGATTTTCCGCCAGCATTCGGTCCGGAAATACAAAGGATCCGGTTATGTTCTGTAAGGGTCAGGGTTTGTGAGAATATCTGTTTTCCCTCAGCCTTATTACTTAAAAAAAGCAACGGGTGATAAGCCTCACGTAGCCGCAGGGTAGGATGGCGGTTTATTTTGGGGAGAATTCCGTTAATCTGCTCAGCGAATTTGGCTTTGGCGCGGATAAGGTCCAGATCAAAGATATACCGTTGATATTCGCTGAGCTGTGGCTGAAATTCAGCTATTTCCGCTGTCAGGTTCCGAAGGATACGGTCTACTTCTTTTTTTTCTTCCTCTTCATTTTCGCGCTGCTTAAAATAATGCTTCAGTACACTTTCCGGCTGAATATAGGTGATAGACCCGGTTTTGGAAATTCCTAAAACCCGTCCCGGTATCCTTTTTTTAAATCCGGATTTTACCGCCAGCACTCGCTGGTCTTCAATAATGGTCTCGCGGATTTCGTCCAGGAAATCACTTTGCCCATGCGCGGTCAGGGCCCGGTTGAAGTTTTCCTGAATGGCTTTTCGGGCAAGCTGTATTTCGTTACGGAGTTCTTTAAGTACAGGGGAAGCCTCACTTTTTACATCGCCGAAACGGTTAAAAACCTTGTCAATCTTGTCAATGATTTCTTTGCGGAAATCCAGGTCTTTGATTTCAGCGATCAGATGTGGAAATGTATCTGCGAAATTCGGCAGGAACTTTTGCAGTCGGCCAATTTGGGCTGTGATGTTTTTTATTTTGATAAATGACTTCGCGTCCAGGCGGAAGTTTTCAATTACCATCAGTTTCAGCTCATCGTCAATATCTTCAAACTCGTTAAAGGGAATGATGTTATGACTTTCAAAGCTAGTAAGAAATTCCGCAGTTTTTTTAAGGGTAAGTTCCGCCCCGTCTATAGGCATCGGACGGAGTTCCATAATACGGTCCTGCGTCTTGTGTGAGTATGCGAACGGAGTGATTTCGGCTAAAAGCGCCGGAAATTCCAGTTCATCTAAATCTTCTTGTTGTATCAGCACAGTGCAAATATAAGTTAAAAGTTGGTAGGCAATGGGAGCAGTTCGGGGGGTAATATATTGTTGCTGCACCGATTGAAGTCTTTAACTAGCCATCAAAGAATATTCCCCAAATGTTTTCCGGTTGCAATATCGCATCTGCGCGCAGTACCTGAATAAAATTAAGACATCCTGGCAAACCCGAAAGAAAATTATCTGCAAATTTGCAACTTAAAAAATGTCAATAATGGACTGGAAAGAAATCCTTGCCCCAATAAAAAAATCAGCGTACTTCGAAGACCTCTGGAAAAACGTTCTGTCGGAATATGCAAATACGCAATGCTTTCCGCCCAGGAAACAGATTTTCCGCGCCCTGGAACTTACTTCTTTTCAGGATGTCAGGGTTGTTATCATTGGACAGGATCCTTACCATAATGACGGACAGGCCAACGGGCTTTGCTTTTCGGTTTCAGAAAGTGTGTCCGCACCCCCTTCCTTAAAGAATATTTTTACAGAACTTCAGTCCGATACCGGCATCGAACGTACACGAAAGGACCTTGAAGATTGGGCAAAGCAGGGTGTGCTGTTGCTTAACGCCACACTAACGGTAAGGGCACACTCACCAAATTCCCACAAGGATTTAGGTTGGGAAAGGTTTACGGATTTTGTTATCAGCCAAATCGCAGACAAAAAGGAACATGTTGTTTTTATTTTGTGGGGCGCCTTCGCACAAAAAAAGGAGGAACTTATAGATTCCTCCAAACATCTTATAATAAAATCGGCACATCCTTCACCATTCTCCGTTTACCGGGGATTTTACGGCAGCAAGCCTTTTTCAAAAGTGAATGCGTACCTGTCCCGGAACAACCTGCCGGAGATCAAGTGGTAGTTATCTTACAGATGGCTCAACAGTGTTCTGCGCTACTTTCTCCACTTTAATTCCGATTACATATTTACCTGAATTGGCCGAAAATCCGGCTCCTGCTGTTGGGTAGGGGTCGGCCTGCACAAGTGTATATTGGTAGCCGTTAAAGTAAGCCTTGTTATCGTAACCTCTCTGCGGATTACTCTGGGTGGACAGTTTCACTTTTACCGGACGTGTATAAGTTCCCATCAGTTCAATCTGTGCGGTGGCCACGCCTTCCCACACGCAGTTTACCTCTTTAGGACACCGGCTGTCTTCCAGCATCTTTGCAAATGTGAAGGTCATGTCATGATTTTTCAGAAAAACTGATTCACCTTCTTTAAAATATAGCACTCCCGACATTTTTTCAGTTTGTGATGGAATTTTGTTTTTATTATCGCCAACAGTTTCCGCCGGTAGAATGGCAGCAGTGTCGGTTTTCTTTGAAGAAACAGTATTAGGCTTTTGTATCGCAGTCTCTTTCTTTTCCTGAAGATGTTGTTCCTGTGTAGAACAGGCCAATATGGAAAGTGAAGTGAGACCGGCTAGGAGGAAATGGTACATTGGTTGATTTTTAGGAATTAATGATATCCCACAGTACAACCAAAAACATTGCCACGCCTACTACGAGATTAAAGCCGGTTCCTATTATAAAACCGATAAAGGCTCCTTTCATGGAATTGAAGGCCTTCTTTCGGTCGCCCGCATCATGTAGTAACTCACCTATAAAAACACCGGCAAACATCCCAATCAGAAAACCAAAAGGTATAGGTATGAAAAATCCTGCAATAGTGCCGATTACAGAACCTATGCTGCCCCAGCGCGTGCCGCCGTATTTTCGGTTTGTCTTTGCCGGTATCAAGTAATTCAGAACAATTGAGGCCAGCGTAAGGATGGAAAATATCCAGATGTATGCCATTGAAAGGTCGGAACCGGTTCCGAATTTATAGATCAGAACGCCACAAAGGCTTAGTAAAAGGCCTGGAAGAACCGGCAGAATAGTACCTGCTATTCCAAGAACAAGCAAAATAATGCTTACAAGGCTTATAAGACCGTAATCCATATAGTGTTTTGTTAAATTATAAAAAAAGAAGAGCAGCCATTTAAGTGCCGCTCTCCGTTTTGCAGTATAATAATTTCAATTAAAGATTTAAAATTACATACTGAAGGATTGGGGCAGTATTTCCAATATTGCCCGTTGCATGGTTATGAAATGTGGTATAGTAGATATTTCCACTGGTAGATACTCCCGTGCAGGAGCCTACAGAGTCGCCGTGGGTTAGATGTGCCTGCAGGTCACTTTGGTTCACGGTAATGGTAACCGGTGTACCGTTATCATCATGACAGATCGTTACCCATCCGCTGTTTGCCGAGTTTCCAACAGGCATGGCAGGTGCGCCGGTGCTGTGGAATTTATTGGTGCGGACCATTAAGGCTTCGTTATTACGCTGTACCAGTACTTCCCAGAACGCAACGTCATAGCTGATAATCTTTTGCCATGAACCCAAATCGTACTGGATGTCCAGCGTATTGAAACCTAAAGCATTTGCAAGGTTCACGTTGCTCACAGCGCAGTTGGTATAAGTTGTAGCCGAACCCGTACTGGTGGAACACATAAGTGCATCCGGAATAAAACCGCCCGAGGTGTTACAGGCCGGTGTATTGTTATTCCCACCGAGCAGATACGCAACATCCCAGTCCGACGCATAAAGACTGCCGCCGTTGCTTACAAAGGTAGCCAGGTTGTCATAAACTTCAGTGTCATTATTCGGTGTTGAAGTGCCGGAATGACTTTGGCCACGAGAGCCGCAGTTCAGGAAAATAACATCATACTGCGAAAGCGTACTCATCACTTTCAGATCATTATAATCAATTTCAGTTACCAGATATCCCAGACCGGTCACAATATCTTCAATTTCATCATAGCTGCCTTTTACATAGGCCATGTTCGCTACCTGATTCAACTTGGTAAGATTTGCCGAAGCGACTACATTATCGGTTTTAGGTACGGTAATAGTAAACTCAGATCTGAAATTTGAACCATCGCCTGTTTGGATATGAATCTTACGTGGTCCTTCAGGCGCTTCAAGTGTGAAATCACCGGCAGAGTTGGAGTACGTATGATATAGTTTATTCTGGCTGTCGAAGGTGAACACCAGAGCGCCACCTATGGGTTTAATTCCGTTTTTAGCCATCACCTTACCGCTCACTGTACCTTTCTTGGTGCTTATGGGAGTGGGATTAGTCACTTCAACTATATTGTCTTCGCTGCGTATACAACCGTAGAGGGACAGCAGCAAAATACTGAGAAAAAGGTAAACTGTTTTTTTCATAGATTAATTTTTAATGGTTAATGATTGTGATTTGTGTAACAAATATAAAAAATTATTAGTAAAGCGTTAATTAAAAAATTAAATATATATAAATTTGTTATTGATTTTTTCAATCGACTATTCATTTGTGATTTACCGATACTGCTTACGATGGTTAATAATTAGTAAATTTGCGTTAATGAAAGAGGAAATTCAGCAAACCAAGACTTTACTGGCAGATCTGGTTTTGACCATTCACCGGTTTATCGCGGAAAATATTTCTGACCAGTGGGAGGTGCAGGTGCTCATAAAGTTCCTGATGCTGTTCGGGATCGTATTTACTTTGGATCTTTTGATTAAGATCATTCTGCTTCCCATCTTTTCCAGTTACCGCGACGGGGAAAAATATCCCTTCTTCAAAGCGGTGCACACTTCCGGAATTACGCGCTCCGTAGCTAATATCATTGCGCTCCTGCTTGGTAACATTCTTTTCACGGCCTTTTTCAGCGTTTATCATAAGGAAACCTTCAGTATACTGCATAGGGTGTATAACGTGGTTGCCATTGTGGCAGTTGCCAGAATGGGCCTGCGCGCACTGAAGGCTGTAGAGAATTACTTTTTCTATAAAAAGGATTATTATAAGATTGTCGCGCTTAAAGCCATTTCCGAAACCCTTAAAACAATAGGTATTTTCATCTTCATAGTGGTGCTGATTTCGGTGATCTTCGGAATACAGGGAACGACCATTTTGGGAAGTCTGGGGGCAATTACGGCGGTCCTGGTGCTGGTTTTCCGTGATACGATACTCGGATTTATGACCAGTTTGCACGTAGCAACCTCCAAAAACCTTAAGGTGGGCGACTGGATCGGTATCCCAAAATACAATCTGGAAGGCACTATTGAAGAGATCAACTTGCTAACGACTAAGATCGAGAATTTCGATAAGACCAAATCTACCATACCCACCTACGACTTGCTTTCCACTGAAATCAAGAACATGCAGGTGATGTCCGAAAGTAATACCAGGCGTATCAAGCGGTCCATCAGCTTCAATATAAAGTCGTTCAGGTTCCTGAGTCCGGAAGATATTGAAAAGTTCTCCAAAATAAATTTAGTGGCAGATTACCTTAAACTGAAAAAAGAAGAAATTGCCGCCGAACGTGCAGGTCTGCAGAATTCCGATCTTCTTATAAACGGCCGTCAGCTTACCAATATTGGGGTCTTCAGGGAATATACTTTCAATTACTTAAAAAACAGTGCGCATATAGATCAGGAAGGTACTCTGATGGTTCGGCAGCTCGAAAATACGCCGCAGGGTCTGCCTCTTGAGATCTATTGCTTCACTAATAATTCGGTGTGGACCAATTACGAAGAGATTCAGTCTGATATTTTTGACCATCTGCTTGTAGCTTCCCGCGAATTTGACCTGGAAGTAATGCAGTTTAACAAAATTTAAACATTAACGATGACTAAACTCAGTGTAAATATAAACAAGATCGCCACACTTCGGAATGCGAGAGGCGGAGAACTGCCCAGTGTGACCGAGGCGGCGGTAAAACTTCAGAAATTCGGCGCGCAGGGAATTACAATCCATCCAAGACCGGACGAAAGGCATATCACCCGAAAAGACGTGTATGACCTGAAGCCATTGGTAACAACCGAATATAATATCGAGGGAAATCCCCACCGCGCTTTCATTGATATGGTTCTGGAGGTGAAACCTGAACAGGTAACTCTGGTGCCGGATGCCGATGATGCCATTACTTCAAACGCCGGCTGGGACTGCCAAAAACACGGCGCTTTTCTTAAAGAAGTTATCAGGGAGTTTAATGATGCGGGTATCCGTACTTCCATTTTTCTGGATCCCAATCCGGAAATGGTAAAATATGCCGCCCAAACAGGTGCGGACCGTATTGAACTCTACACGGAAGCGTATGCAAAAAACTATACGGTGAACAGGGAGCAGGCCGTTCAGGATTATGTGAAGACCGCTGAAGAAGCTCACCTTAACGGACTTGGAGTGAACGCAGGTCATGATTTAAGCCTGGACAATCTTAAATACTTTGCAGATACTGTTCCGGGACTGTTGGAAGTGTCCATTGGACATGCTTTGATTTCCGAAGCACTCTATATGGGAATGGAAAATACGGTACAGGCCTACCTGAAAAGGCTCGCTAAGTGGTAAAAGGGGCAATTTTATTGCTATTTTTGAATTAAAATTTTTTAGAATGAATATTCTCCACTCAAAGATATACGGACAGGATAAATCCGGAATGCCATTGCTCGTATTTCATGGTCTTTTTGGGATGCTGGATAACTGGGCGAGTTTCGGGAAAGTGATGGGCGAATTTTTTCCCGTGCATCTGGTCGATTTAAGAAATCACGGCAAAAGTTTCCATTCAGAGGATATGTCGCACGATGACTTGGCGCACGATATTGCGCATTATATGGAAGCCCATAGCCTGGAAAAAGTGAACCTTCTGGGCCACTCTTTGGGTGGTAAGGCAGTGATGCAGTTCGCCGTAAAATATCCGGTGAAAGTTGAAAAACTTATAGTTGTAGATATCGCTCCCAAAGCCTATCCGCCTCATCATCAGGGAATAATTAAGGCGCTCCAAACGGTAGATTTTCAAAAACTGACTTCACGTCAGGAAGTTGAGGATGCTCTTAAAGAATATATTCCGGAAACATCGGTCATTCAGTTCCTCGCAAAGAACCTGTACTGGACCGAAGATAAAAAGCTTGCATGGCGCTTTAACCTGAAAACGCTTTCCGAAAAGTACGACCAGTTTGTATCCAACGCAATTAAATTTGGCGTCTTTACCGGAGAAACACTCTTTATCAGTGGTGCCAAATCTAACTATATCCTGCCTCAGGACGAGTTTCAGATCAAGCAGCAGTTTCCTCACGCTGCTGTAGTTACCATTGCCAACGCCGGACACTGGGTTCAGGCTGAAAATCCAACAGATTTCAATGAGGTAGTAAAGGATTTCATTTTCAACATTAAGAAATACTGATGCAAACGGATCACCACACCTTATGGTTTTAGTCACAGGCGCAACAGGTATTCTTGGCCGGATAATCATGCTGGAACTCCTGAAACGGGGTTATACGGTACGCGCCGCTAAGCGCAGCACCAGTGATCTCGCGGAGGTAAGGGAATCACTGCGCTATTATACAGACGCTCCGGATGAATTCTTCGATAAAATAGAATGGGTGGATATAGATTTCACAGATATTCACTCCCTGGAACATGCATTAAAAGGTATTTCCAGCGTTTATCACAGTGCCGGAAAAGTGAGTTTTTATCCAGCCGATGAGGAGGAGATTTACAAGACCAATGTAACTGGTACTACTAATTTGCTTTATGCCTGCGAAAATTCGTCGGTGCAGGAGTTTTGCTTCATCAGTTCTGTGGCAGTGCTTGACGGCCTGAATGATGAAGGTCTTATGGACGAGAGTTCGGATTTCAATCCTAAGCTTACACACTCGCCTTATGCCATTTCAAAGCATTTATCGGAGATGGAGGTGTGGCGCGCTTCCGCAGAAGGACTGAAGACAGTGATTGTAAATCCTGGTATTATCCTGGGAAGCGGTAACTGGAATGCCAGCAGTGGCGAACTGTTCAGCAGGCTTGAAAAGTACCCCTTTGCAATGCCCGGCAGTACTTCTTACATAGATGTCCGGGACGTTGCACAGATTTCGGTACGTCTTATGGAAGAAAAGATATTTAACGAAAGATTTATTCTTTCTGCCGAAAACTGTAAATATCTGGATATTGCCACCATTGTACGCAAGAAACTGGGTAAGCCGGAACCTAAAGTGATAACCAAAAGCATCCTGAATGCCGGATATTTGCTTAACCTGATCTTCGGTGGGCTTTTCCCGGGATTGCGGATTATGAATAAAACAAACCTGCAGACGGTGAGCTCCAACAGTCATGTTTCCAATAAAAAGATTATTGAAAAACTTAACTGGAAATTTATTCCGGTCCGTGAAAGCCTGGAATTCCACCTATCAAATTATATTTCACACCAAACCAAACAATAATAGTTCTGATGAATATCGCTGATTTTCTGAATGTTAATGCAAAAAAATATCCTTATAAAGCTGCAATTGGTTTTAAGGTCAGGGAAGACTGGAAGGAACTGAACTGGCCGCGATTCCGCGACATGGTTTTCAAGACGGCAAACGCGCTCCGCGATGCAGGGATTGCCGAAAACGACTGTGTAGCCATTTACTCAGACAATTCTGCGGAATGGATTACAATGGATTTGGCAGTACTGAGTTTAGGTGCTGTTACAGTACCGATATATTCCACCAGCAACAGAGAGCAGGCCGCTTACATCCTTAATGATTCCAAAGCAAAGCTGGTGCTGGCAGGAAATCAGGAACAGTATGATTCCTGTTATGCTATATTGGAGAAGAGCTCAGATTTGCAACAGATCATTTTGGCCAAAAAGAAAGACTGGATTAAGAAGGACCGAAGTGTTTATTTCGAAGATTTCATCAAAAAAAGTTCGCCTAAATTTGAGATTTGCCCTAAAGAAGAAGATGACGTCGCTACCCTTATCTATACTTCCGGAACTACCGGAGTGCCCAAAGGGGTGATGCTTACTCACGGAAACTTCCGGGAATGTTTCAAAGCTCATTTTGACTTTTTTAAATTCCGCGATTTTGAGCGGGAGCATTCGCTTGCATTTCTGCCGCTTACCCATGTTTTCGAACGAAGCTGGACCCTGCTTTGCCTTTCAGGGGGTGTCAAAGTGACTTTTCTGGAGAATACGAAACTCATCGCTCATACGCTCACAGAGGTAAAACCTACGATGATGTGTGCGGTTCCGAGATTCTACCAGAAAATTTATTCCGGTGTGAACGATATGGTGAATGAAGGCTCAGCCTCAAAGAAGAAAATCTTTGCCTGGGCGCTGGATGTGGGAACGCAGGTTGCCGAACGTAAAAGACAGGCTAAGAATGTCCCGCCTGGACTTAGTTTGAAAAATGCACTGGCTAACCGGCTTGTTTTTGCAAAGATTAAGAAAAAGATGGGCGGCAAACTTTGGTTTATGCCCTGCGGCGGTGCATCCATTTCACCGGAAGTTACCCGCTTCTTTGATGCGATGGGAATTCATATTACAGTTGGTTACGGACTTACCGAAACCACTGCCACGCTCACGGCTTTCCCGTTTACCCACTACAGGCATGGCACTGCCGGTATTTCTTTAGGTGATACACAGCTTAAAATCGGCGAAAATAATGAGATTCTTGCGAAGGGGAGCGGCATTATGAAAGGCTACTATAATAAACCTGACGAAACCGCAGCGGTCTTTACTGCAGACGGCTGGTTTAAAACCGGTGATGCCGGCGAGTTTGACGAACAGGGCAACCTTACGATTACAGACCGCATCAAGGACCTGATGAAAACCTCAAACGGAAAATACGTGGCGCCGCAGCCAATTGAAAATCTGCTTTCCAATAACAGTCTTATCGAACAGGTTATGGTAGTGGCCGAAGGCAAACCTTATGTCAGCGCGCTTATAGTCCCCAACTTCGAGAACCTGAAACAACATGTTGAGCAGCTAAGCATTCCATTTTCATCGTGGAAGGAAATTGTGAACCTTCAGCAAATCAAAGACCTGTACCACCAGAAACTTGAAGAGATTCAAAGTGGCCTGGCGGGTTTTGAGAAAGTTAAGAAATTTGAACTGATGCCGGCTGAATTTGAGATCAGCAATGGCGAGATTACACCTACACTAAAGATAAAAAGAAATATCCTGCTTCGGAAATACGAATCGCTTATTGAAAGCATGTACGATGCTAAAATGGGCTAATACCTAATGGATTACTATAAAATGGAAAAAGAATTTTTGTCGGATCAGTCATTTGAATTAAGGGACTTTACGGTTTCTGCCAGCTGTCCGTCCAATATCGCGCTTATAAAATATTGGGGTAAATATTCCGGGCAGATTCCGGCCAATCCAAGCATAAGCTATACCCTGAATCATTGTAAGACAAATACCGAACTTGAGTTTATAGCAGGCGAGGGGTTTTCAGTTCAAACTTTCCTGGCAGGAAAAGAAGAACTGAAGTTCGCTGAAAAGATTGAGAAATATTTCAGAAGCATTGAGCCGTATTTGCCCTGGATCCTGAAGGGGAAATACATTATCAGGACAGAGAATACCTTTCCGCACAGTTCCGGAATTGCCAGTTCAGCCTCGGGGTTTGGTGCCATTGCCAAATGTCTGATGGAAGTTGATGAAGCATTCTCCGGAGAAAGCGGGGCTGAATTTAAAGTGAATAAAGCCAGTTTCTTGGCCCGTTTAGGCAGTGGCAGCGCGTGCAGAAGTCTATATGAAGGTCTTGTGGTTTGGGGCAAAACGTCTGAGGTGGATGGCAGCAGTGACTTTTTCGCAGTGCGATACCCGGATGCTGATATTCATCCTGTATTCAAAAATTTTAACGATTGGGTTTTGTTGATTCATGAAGGTGAAAAATCGGTGAGCTCCACTGTCGGTCATGGCCTTATGAATACCAACCCTTACGCTGAGCGCAGGTTTCAGGAGGCACATGAAAATTTTACTTTGCTGAAGGAAGTTCTGCGAAATGGAGATATGGAAGGCTTTATAAAATTGGTGGAGCACGAAGCACTGACGCTTCACGCGATGATGCTGATGAGCGAGCCTGCTTTTATCCTGATGAAAACCGGAACGCTGGCCGTCATTAACAAAATTTGGGAATTTAGGAAATCTACAGGTTTACCGCTGTTCTTTACGCTGGATGCCGGAGCTAATGTCCATTTACTTTTTCCAAACAATGGAAGTGAGGGCCAGATAAAAGAATTTATAGAGGCTCAACTACTTCAGCATACCCAAAATAACGGCGTTGTTAAAGATGTAATGAAGTTCTAGCAAAAAGACATCTGATGAAAATCCATCATATCGCGGTCATCTGCTCGGATTATGAAGTTTCCAAAAAATACTATACCGAAGTTTTAGGACTTCAGATCTTACGTGAGGTTTACCGTGCAGAGCGAAAATCCTATAAACTGGATTTGGGAATAGGTGATCAGTATGTGATTGAGCTTTTTTCATTTCCTGATCCGCCACCACGGCCGTCACGGCCCGAAAGCTGTGGGCTGAGACATCTGGCTTTCAGTGTAGAATATATTGAAGCAAAACACAGTGAATTAATTAACAAAGGACTGGCTTGCGAAGATATCCGCACAGATCAGTTTACCGGAAAGAAGTTCTTCTTTACTCAGGATCCCGACGGTCTGCCTATTGAATTTTACGAAGCTTAAAGCTTTTCAGCAAGTTGATTTGTAAGTTGCTGATTAGCTAATGCGGATGTTCGGTTCTGTCCCGGTTGTCCGACTCCTCCTTTCTGCCTTCCACTATGAGTTCATCCACAACTTCCTTCTCTTCCTCTTTCAGGGTTTTCACTTCGTCATCCTGCACATATTTCGCGGCCGGATCGATATGGAATTCGCACAGAATAGGGAAGTGGTCCGAACCTATATGTTCCAGGGTTTCCAGCCTGTCTACAAATATATCCGAACTGTGGAAGAGTAAATCCAGCGGCACGCGGAAAAACCAGTATTTGGCATGGAATGTGGCCAAAATTCCCCGGCCAACACGCGCATCAATCAGTTCGCTGGTCTTACGGAAAAGTATGGAAGTATCGGACCAGGCAACAGTGTTGAAATCGCCGATAACGAGTGTAGGAGTTCTTGATCCCCGAATTTTCTTGGCCACGCACAGCAGGTCACCGTCGCGCTCTTTCGAGGTGCGTTCTTCAGTAGGACTTGGCGGCGGCGGGTGTACGCCGAATATAATAAAGTCCCGGCCGTCTTCAGTTTTAAAATGAGACTCAAAACTCGGGAGGTCCTCAGCTACATAAAAATGAATTTCAGACTTCTGCAGCGGCAGCTTGGAATACAGATGCATTCCATAAGTATTGTCCAGCGTCATCTTTTGGGTGTGCGGATAATCACTTTCCAGTACACGGTTTGAGGTTTCCCATTTGGAATCGCTTTCCATCGTGATAAAAATATCAGGCTGGTGTTTGGCAATAAGTTCATGGAACCTCCCGAAATCCCTGTTGAACTGATGTACATTAACCGAAAGAACCTTCACAGTAGAAGATGACTGCGGTGTCCTGGACGTGTTCTTCCTTTTGTAGAACTTCGTATAGCGTATCAGAATGTACAGATGATAACATATTAGTCCCAGTTGTGCTGCATTCAGGACCCAGAACCATAGGTCTTTGCTAACCAGCATGATACTTAGAGCGAAAACAGCGGTCTGCAGAATCAGCAGTTGTATTTTCATGAATTCCGGTACCCGGAAAACCCAGTGCTGATTCCTGATAAAGGGCAGGATGCTCAGTAGGATAAGCAGCGCGGACAGTACGTTTAAAAACAGTTCCATAGTTTAGTTAATGCAAAGTAAAATAAAAAAGTTACAATTAACCCTTTCCCGCCCAATTTTATTCGCAGTTGTGCTTTGTGCCTTGTAGTTGCTTTTGTATTTTTGCCTGCCTGCGCAATCCATTGACTGGAACTGCAGGAATTATTCTTCATTAAAATTAAGCATATATGAAAATCGGAATATTGGGTGGCGGACAGCTGGGACGGATGTTAATTCAGGAGGGTCTGAAGTATGATGATGAGTGGTTTACCCTGGATCCTGCTGCAGATGCGCCATGCAGTTCTATTTCGCATTTCACGCAGGGCAGGTTTGATGAATATGAAACGGTATTCAATTTCGGCAAAGGAAAAGATGTAGTTTCAATTGAAATCGAGCATGTTGATGTTGATGCACTTTTTGAACTGAAAGCTTCCGGGATCAGAGTATGCCCGAGCCCGGAAATAATTCAGGTCATTCAGCAGAAAATATTGCAGAAGAAATTCTACAAAAAACATGGTATTCCCAGCCCGCAATTTCAGATAATCCAGAATAAGTCTGAAGCAGACTTTCCGCTGCCGTTCGTGCAGAAGATGAATACAGGTGGTTACGACGGCAAAGGAGTTCAGGTAATACGAACTGAAGGGGATTTAACCAAACTCTGGAATGTATCTTCGGTATTGGAGAGCCTTGTTGATATTGAAAAAGAGCTTTCCATCATCGTGGCGATTGGCGAAGACGGCGAAACCAAAACATTTCCGGTTACCGAAATGGTGGCAGACCCAAAACTGAATCTCCTGGATTTCAATATTTGCCCGGCACATATTTCTGAAGAGGTGGAGAAGCAGATCGCCGACATCACCGCGCAGTTCACCAAAGCCGCCTGCTCAGCCGGTCTTTTTGCAATTGAACTCTTCCTCGATAAGGAAGGAAAGGTATGGGTAAATGAGACTGCGCCCAGGCTGCATAATTCCGGTCACCAGACGCAGGAAGGAAATGCCAACTCGCAATTTGAGCAGTTGTGCAGGATCCTGAAAAACGTACCACTGGCCGATACAGACGCCATGGGTTACTCTGGCATGCTGAATCTTGTAGGCGATGAAAACCATTCCGGTAAGGTAATGTATGAAGGTTTGGAAGAGGTGATGAAACTGCCAAAGACTTATGTACACCTATACGGAAAAACCAACACGAAACCCGGACGAAAAATGGGTCACATCAATGTATTGGCAGCCAGTCGCGAGGAACTTATGGAAAAACTGATCCGCATTAAGTCGATGGTGAAGGTTACTTCCGTTTAAGCATTCCGGGACGGTAGTTCATGATGATGACTCCGGTGATGATGAGTATCGCTGCAATGATAAACTTCACGGTGATTTCTTCATTCAGCACGAGCCAGCCCAGAAAAATGGCAATACCTGTATTGACGTAGGAAAGCATTGATATTTGCGTGGGCCGCAGTCTCTTCAGCGCATAATTGAACGCAAAATAAGCAGCCACCGAGCCAAAACAGGCCAGATAAACCGTTGCTGCGATACTTCGGGCCGACCATAAACGGTAATCACTTTCTTCGGAAAAAAGGAAGGCGATAATCAGCTGCACGATTCCCGCGAAGGCAAACTGGTAAAACAGGTTCAGAAAAAGATTATCGTTGCGGAACTGAATTTTCTTCGTGTAGATGGTTCCGCCTGCCCAGCCGAATATGGCCAGGAAAAGCAGGATTATGCCGAAAAGATAATCCGGATTTGCAAAATCTGACATTCCGTTCCAAAAGATAAACAGCACGCCGCTAAAGCCGAAAAGAATCCCGGCAACCGATCGGAAAGTAAATTTTTCCAGTCCGAAAATTACACTGCAAAGCAAAACGGCTATGGGTGACATTGAACTTACAAGGGAGGCCAGACTGCTTGAAATATGGGCTTCGGCCACGGTGGTAAGTCCGTTGGCAACGATTAGCATCAGCGATGAAAGGGTGATCTGCACCATGAAGTTACGGCGCCCGATCCATTTTAACTGTCGGCGCGCAACCAGGAAAAGAACTAAGATAAGTGCGGCCAACAACTGCCGTAATCCGGCTACAAACCAGGGCGGAATGGTCTCCACGCCGATCTTTATGCCCAGGAAGGTGGTTCCCCAAACGATGGCCACCGTAAGTACGGCAATGATGAGCCTGATGTCTGCGCTGATTTTCACGTTGCAAAAGTAGCCATTCCGCACGTCATGCCGTCGCTTTTCCTAAATTTTCCTAACTTTAAGGCTTCAATTAAACTTCATTTTTACAAGGTATGGTCGGAATAATTATGGGTAGCCAGAGCGATCTGGCCATCATGCAGCAGGCAGCAGATTTCTTGAAATCACAGGATATAGCATATGAACTTACAGTAGTTTCGGCACACAGAACACCGGAACGTATGTTCGATTATGCAAAATCTGCAAAAAGCCGTGGACTTAAGGTAATCGTAGCCGGTGCCGGCGGTGCCGCACACCTTCCCGGAATGGTGGCGAGCTGTACCACGCTTCCTGTAATCGGCGTACCTATCTTATCCTCAAACTCCATTGACGGCTGGGATTCAATTCTTTCAATTCTGCAGATGCCGTCCGGAATTCCGGTGGCTACAGTCGCACTGAACGGTGCCATGAATGCAGGAATCCTGGCCGCCAAGATCATTGGCGCATCCGACGAATCCGTTGCGGAAAGACTTGAAAAATACCAGGAATCACTTAAAGACAAGGTTCTCGGAACGGTGGATGAAATCAGCAAAAGCCATCCTAACAACTTCGACAAATAGCCTGTCAGCGGTTAGCGCGAAAGTGGCATTGCCGGCGCCAGGATTGGATTTGTCGGCTGCATCAGCATGTGTTTTGTGGATCAGTCCTGTCAGAAAACCTGGTATAGTAGGATGTTATTTTATTTTTTGAAGAATTCCATCAGGTCCATATAATTTTTCTGGTTCACTCCGTGTCCGCTCATATATTCGCGGAAAGTGAAATAGCAGCTCAGGTCGTATAACAGATCTGCTGCTTTGCGGCCCCATTCCAGCGGAATTACGGTGTCATCGGTACCGTGGGAGATGAAGAACCGCAGGTGCTCCAGTTTTTTCTTGTCCTTAACAATATCGCCCAGTAGTTTTTCTTCAGGATAACAGCTAAGGCAGGCTACTTTGCTGAACAGTTCAGGCAAACGTAGCGCAAGTGCATAGCTAAGAATTCCGCCCTGCGAGAATCCGCACAGATGTGTTTTGTTGTCGGTGAGTCCATATTGGTTGGATATCCTGAGCATTTGGTCCAGGATGCCGTTCAGTGACGCATTGGCCTGTGCTGTATCCACAAATTTTTCCGGATCCATGAAGTCGATATCATACCACGAAAAACCTTCGAATTCTGTACTGTGTGGCGCGCGGAAACTTACCACGATCCAGTCTTCCGGCAGGGTGGGTGTAAAGGAGAAGAGATCCTGCTCATTGCTGCCATAGCCATGAAGAAGAAAAATAATGGTAGTTTGGGGAGTGATGTTCTGCGGTTCGCGGATGAGGTATTGAAGGTCCATAATTTTTTTGCGAATATACTCAAATCTGTTGCCAGTCAGTCGGATTGCCATTAAGGCCGAAATTTCGCGCAATTTAATTGCAAATAATGAGCAGAATGTCAAAGTTTATTACTAAAAAATCCTATATTTGACCGTTAATAATAAAATTTGGCATGAAAAGAACGCTCCTTACCCGTAAAAAGATCAGTTTTACGTTACCGTTAATAGCTTCAGTTACTATATTAAGCCTGTTCTCCTCCTGCAAGGAGCGTGAAGAAGACCCTAATGAAACGCTGAGCGTAGCTTTTACCGTGCAGGCCACACCGCTGGTAGACATTAATGCGGTGGTTACTCAGGTAGGTACAGTACAGAGCACCAAGTTCAATGTTCCGGGAACCACCTGGTCCAGTGAGCCACAGATCGTAAACAGTTCTGTGGGCGCGGTACATCTTGCTGCAACCGGAGAGGGTGTAAGTGCCGATTCCAGACTGATCGTAAGGATCTTTGTAAACGGCGAGCAGAAAGCCGTAGATACAGCCAAAGGAATCAACCTGATGGCCAAGACCGTTGTTGATTTCAATAAGTAAGAAATTACCTATTCATTATAAAACTCCCGGAAATTTATTTCCGGGAGTTGTTTTTTGTCATAGAATGCGCAGCGGGGAACTCAAACGGTTTTGTTATATCGGAATAGACCAGTAAGTCAGGGATGAAGAATACATTAATGTTGAAGGTACATGTAATACTTATTATAAATAGTATACTATTAATCCTCCTTTGTAGAGGATATATTCAGTACGATAGATTTCAGAGTATAGTCAGGAATAACATACCCAAAAGGGTTAAGGTTTTAAGCATCTCCTTCCATGCGAAATCAAGTACAACTGCTGATATTTTTTATAAGGGTGAATTGTATAAAAATATTGATGTTTCCAGAAATAAGATTTCTGAAGGACTTAATGACTGTGATTTTTTTTACGATTCTGCAAATAATACCATATTTTATAAAGATGATGGGAGACATGCACTAATCGTAATTAGGATATTGTTTATTATGTCTCTGTTACTGTGGTTTATACCAAGTAAAGAATTTTCGCTATCCTAAAGCCGGAATCTGTAATTCGTGCATTCTATATCTAATTTCCGCACAATGATCCTTTTGACAGGTAGCCCGCAGGACCAAATAACAAATCCCGGAAATATTCTTTCCGGGATATTAAATATAGCTGTTTTAATCTAAAGTTCACGCTCCACCTTTGCAACTGGTTTCAGCTTAATCAGCCTCATTTTGTCCAGCAGAAGCATGATGTAGTAGGTTACATCTATCTCATGCCATCTTACGCCGCCAAAGTTTGCTCTGCTACCGTGTTTGTGGTGGTTATTGTGATAACCTTCGCCCATCATAAGCCAGTCAAATCTGAAAAGATTTTTGGAAGTATCTGAAACTTTAAAGTTCACATAACCGTAAATATGCCCGAACCAGTTGATGATCACGCCATGGATAGGTGCCATCATATAGGCCACCGGCAATAGCAGCCACTGCCACCAGGCCGTTGCGAAAATATAAAAGAATGCTGTGTATCCGACTGCCCAGGCAAGTCGGGAAAACCATGAACTTGCAAAGCGGTCAAATGCTTCCCACTTCGGAACATTCTTGGTGAATTTTTCCTCAATCGCCACTTTCTGCTGATTGATCTGCTGATAAATGGACTTCGTACGCCACATCATGGTGAACAGGTTGTGGTCGTATTTGGGTGAGTGCGGATCTTTCTCAGTGTCCGCATACGCATGATGCATACGGTGCATTACTCCATAGCCATAGGCTGACAGATAATTGGATCCCTGGGTAACCCAGGTCAGGATATAGCAAAGTTTTTCGCCAAAACGGGACATTTTAAAACTCTGATGAGCGGCGTAACGGTGCAGGAAAAAAGTCTGAAAGAACAGTCCGGAATACCAGAGGACTGCGATAAAAATAAGTATTGTCATTAACTAAAAAAATATTATTAAGTGATAAAGTTACGCCCAATATGGCAAAATAGTGGTCTGGAACTTCACTTTACGCTATGCATATAATAAAAGCCGCAAAAAATTCGCGGCTTTTACAGGTATTTTAATGCGTGTTTTTACACCGATTTCACGATGAAATAGTTCTTTTTTCCCTTCTGCAGCAGCATAAATTTTCCGTCGATCAAATCCTGTTCAGAAACTTCAAACGTGTCATTTACTTTGTCTTTATTGATGGAAATGGAATTACTTTGCAGTTCTCTCCTGGCCTCACCCTTGGATTTCAGGAAACCTGATTTTTCAGAAATAAGATCAATGATATTAGTGCCGATCAGTTCATCTTTTATGATTTCTTTCTGCGGTACCCCGTCAAAAACTTCCAGAAAGGTATTTTCATCCAGATTTTTAAGGTCATCTGCAGTAGAGCGACCAAAAAGAATCTCCGATGCTTTTACTGCTTTTTCATAATCTTCGCGGCTGTGTACCCAAACGGTAACTTCTTCAGCCAGTTTTTTTTGTAATTTTCTTTCATGAGGAGCCTGTTTGTGCTCTTCTACCAGACTTTCAATTTCTTCTTTGCTCAGGAAGGTGTAGAATTTTATAAATCGTTCAGCATCCTCATCGGTTGCATTCACCCAAAACTGGTAGAAACGGTAGGGAGAAGTTCTTTTTGGATCCAGCCAGTAATTCTCGCCGCTTTCAGACTTTCCGAATTTGGAACCGTCAGCCTTTGTAATAAGCGGAACCGTTAAGGCAAAGGCTTCGCCCTGCACTTTTCTGCGGATAAGCTCTGTTCCGGTGGTAATGTTTCCCCACTGGTCCGAACCGCCCATCTGTAGCTTCACGTTATTATTTTTATAAAGGTGCAGGAAATCATAACCCTGCAGCAGCTGATAGGTAAATTCGGTAAAACTCATTCCCTCCGCACCGTTTTCACCTGTAATCCGCTTCTTCACGGATTCTTTGGCCATCATATAATTTACGGTGAGGTTCTTGCCGATGTCCCGTACAAAATCCAGGAAACTGAATTCCTTCATCCAGTCGTAATTGTTCACCAATTCGGCTCTGTTGGCTTCTTCGCCTTCAAAATCCAGGAATTTCGAAAGCTGTGCCTTGATGCAGCTCACATAATGGTTCAGTGTTTCCTCGTCCAGTAGGTTCCTCTCGCTTGATTTGCCGGAAGGATCACCAATCATACCGGTAGCACCACCAACAAGAGCGATAGGCTTATGGCCGTGCTGCTGGAAATGGGCCAGAACCTTTATCGGAATAAGACTTCCTATATGCAGTGAATCCGCTGTGGGGTCAAAACCTATATATGCAGACGTAACTTCCTTGTTCAACTGTTCATCAGTTCCGGGCATCATATCTGCGTAAAGGCCACGCCATTTCAGTTCTTCAATAAAAGGATTCATTTTCTATATAATTTCTTGTAAATATACTATTTCTGTGGTGCTGATATCAGCCTGTAAAGCTTAGTCAGCCTTTTTCGCTGTAATTTCAGCTTTCTGAATACGCCTGTAGGTACGGGCGCTCAGTCCAATGCTGAATTCAAAAAGTATCAGAAGCGGTATCGCGGCCATCATCATGCTGATGACATCTGCCGGAGTAATAACAGCTGCAATCACCATGATGAGCACTATGGCATGTCGCCTGTAAGTCCTTAGGAATTTGGGTGTTAGGATTCCAATTGTTGTCAGGAAATAAACGATTACCGGGAACAGGAACACGATTCCCATGCCTAGTACAATCTGAAAAAACAGCGCGGTGTAATCAGAAAGGTCGTAAAGCGGCTCAATGATATCTGAAATCTTAAAGAGGACCGCGAAATTAATGGCGAAGGGCAGTATAAGATAGTATCCGCAAAGGATTCCGGTAAGAAACAGAATCCACACCGAGTTAATCAGCATCAGCGAATTGTTCTTTTCCTGTGGTCTGAGTGCCGGCGATATAAAGCGCCAAAGTTCCCACACGATATAGGGGAAGGCCAACACTACGCCGCCCAGAAATGAAACGGACATCATGACATTAAACTGCTGGTAGAGCTTCTGTACACGGACTGGGAAATCATCCGGGAGTACCATGGCATCAACGCCACTGAATTGTCTGGACAATGAATTGATAACTTTGAAAGTAGGGAAATCGTTTCGCACCGGACCAAAAAATACCTGGTCCATAATCCATTCAATATTGAATCCTACGATAAATGCACCAATGGCAATGGCAATGATGCATCTGATGAGGTGCCCACGCAGTTCGCCAATGTGTCCCATAAAGGACATGTCTTTTCCTTCGCTCATTTTTTATGTTCCGGTTTGCAATAGGTAAAATCGGAAGCTGCAAAAATACTGATTTCTGCGCTATAATCGGAGGCTGGAGCCCGTGAATCCTGAGTCTAGTTTATGCCTTCATCAAGAAGTCTGTGAATGTCGATGATTCCGAAGTACTGACCGTTATCTGTGACGATAAGCTGGCCTATATTCCGCTCTTTCAGGATGGCCATGGCCATGCGGGCAAGTTCTTCTTTGTCGACGCTTTTTGGGTTGTGGCTCATGATTTCTTTGGCAGTGACTTTTGAGACATCTTCTTCACGCATCAGCATGCGGCGCAGGTCACCGTCAGTGATGACACCTACAATTTCTTCCCCCTGGGTAACCACGGTAATACCGTGTGAGGAACCACTTACAGATATAATGATTTCGCGGATGTTAGAATCCTCACTAACCTGGGGTTTCTGAGGCGACAGGAATTGCTTTACCCGCGCCGTAAGGTTTTTCCCCAGGCTGCCGCCGGGATGGAATTTGGCAAAATCCTGTTCGCGGAAGCCGCTGATTTCCATAAGGCAAACGGCAAGGGCATCACCAAGAGCCATCTGTACTGTAGTGGAGCTTGTAGGAGCGAGTTTTATCGGGCAGGCTTCCTTTTCTACCGAAGAATCGAGGATAACCTCGGAAAACTCTGCAAGTTTGGAATTTAGGTTACCGGTCATGCCAATGAGTGAGGCCGCATATTCTTTAAGGAACGGCAAAAGGTTCACGATTTCAGGTGAATTTCCACTGTTGGAAATGCATAATACCACGTCGCTTTTCTGGATAACGCCCAGATCGCCGTGTATGGCTTCCGAAGCATGAAGAAACTGAGCCGGCGTGCCTGTGGAATTAAGTGTAGCCACAATTTTATTTCCTACATGTGCAGATTTTCCTATTCCTACCACAATAAGTTTGCCTGTAGCAGAGTTTATAATCTCCACAGCCTTAAGGAATTGTTGGTCCAGACGGTTTTTAAGATTTTCGAGTTCCTGTATTTCAGTGGATACTGCTGCTTTGGCAATGTCGAGGATTTTTTCCGGATTCATTTTCAGAAATTAGATTGAAGATGTTATATGATAAATATCATTTAAAAATTGTTACCAGCAGTTTTTAAAAACAAACCTTATAAGGGAGTTTGTGATTTTAATTTGTTAACTTTGGCTTAATTGCAAATTTAGAAAACTTTAGACGAATTACTCCGGCCAGATACAGGCGGATGTAGAAAGACCCGCAGAAATTGAACTTCACTGCGGTCTTAAAATGAATTATAAGATGAAAACAACTTCCGCCGAATTATCAGGCGAGCTTAAAAAATATTTCGGCTTTTCAAAATTTAAAGGCCAGCAGAAAGAGATCATTACTACCTTACTTGGTGGAAATGATGTTTTTGTGCTCATGCCTACGGGTGGTGGGAAATCCCTTTGCTACCAACTGCCCGCCCTTATTTCAGAGGGGACTGCAATTGTAGTTTCACCACTGATCGCATTAATGAAAAATCAGGTAGATGCCGTGAACGGGCTTTCTTCTGATCCGGGTGTAGCACATGTCCTGAATTCTTCACTGAACAAGACCCAGACCAAGCAGGTCTTTGACGATATCACTGCCGGGCGCACCAAATTATTATATGTGGCGCCGGAATCGCTCATCAAGGAAGAATATCTTGATTTCCTGAAACAGGTTAAGATTTCCTTCGTAGCAATTGATGAGGCTCACTGTATTTCCGAATGGGGACATGATTTCCGGCCTGAATACCGCAATCTGAAGCTTATCATCGATAAAATCGCCGATGTACCGGTAATTGCACTTACTGCTACCGCCACACCTAAGGTACAGGACGATATCCAGAAAACTCTGGGTATGAATGACGCCAAAGTATATAAAGAAAGCTTCAACAGACCTAATCTCTTTTATGAAGTACGCCCAAAGGTTAACATTGACAAGGAGATCGTTCGCTTTATTAACCAGCATAAAGGAAAATCCGGTATCGTTTACTGTCTCAGCCGACGTAAAGTGGAGGAGTTTGCACAGTTGCTTCAGGTAAACGGCATCAATGCCCTCCCATATCATGCAGGTCTGGACCAGAAAACCAGGGTTGCCAATCAGGATAAGTTCCTGATGGAGGAGGCCGACGTCATCGTGGCTACCATTGCATTCGGAATGGGTATAGACAAACCGGACGTGCGCTTCGTGATTCATTACGATATTCCAAAGTCGCTGGAGAGTTATTATCAGGAAACCGGACGTGCCGGACGGGACGGTGGCGAGGGAATCTGCCTTGCTTTCTACGATCCCAAAGATATTGAGAAACTTGAAAAATTCCTGGCGCAAAAACCTGTTTCAGAACGTGAGATCGGTCTGCAGCTGCTGAATGAGGTCGTAGGCTATGTAGAAACATCCATGAGCCGCCGCCAGTACATACTTCATTATTTCGGCGAAAAATTTGACCCCATAAACGGCGACGGAGCGCAAATGTGCGATAATTCCGTAAATCCACCCAAGCTGGTGGATGCCACAGCTGAGTTGAACATGGTTCTTGAAATGGTAAAGGAACTTGATGAAAAATTTAAGACCAAAGACCTTATCTCCGTTATTGTAGGTAAGGAGAATTCGGTAACAAAATCCTATAAACTGGAGTCTGTCAGTCATTTCGGCTTAGGTAAGGACAGACCGGAGAATTTCTGGAAATCCATCATCCGTCAGGCTACGGTGCAGAATTATCTTCAGAAAGATATTGAAACCTACGGTGTACTGAAGGTGACATTGAAAGGACTGAACATGATAGAAGGTAAGGATACCGAACCCTTCCACATCGCCGAAGACCGGCAGTACGACCTGGCGCAGACCAAAGCTGACTCAGACCAGATGCAGGGTCAGCAGAGCGGCGGCTTGGATCAGAACCTGTTCGCCCAGCTCAAGGATCTGCGTAAAACAGTCGCAAAAAAACACGGAATTCCACCTTACACGGTATTCATGGATCCCAGTCTGGAAGATATGACCGTGCAGTATCCTGTAAAGATTGAGGAAATAGGTAAGATTTACGGTGTAGGCGAGGGCAAGGCTAAAAAATACGGAAAAGAGTTCGCTGATTTCATCAGCCGTTATGTAGAGGAAAATAACATTGAGCGCACTCAGGACATGGTGATCAAGCAAGTGGCCAATAAGTCCTCACATAAAGTGTTCATCATCCAGAGTACTGATAAGAAAATTGATCTGGAAGATATTGCCAAAGCCAAGAACCTCAGTATGCACGACCTGCTGAAGGAAATGGAAAGCATCGTTTATCAGGGTACCAAACTTAAGATTGACTATTATATCGACGAGAATTTTGATGAGGATATCGTGGAGGAATTCATGGATTTTATGAAAGGTTCCGAAAGCGACAGTATGAAGGTTTTGCTGAATGAATTTGGTGATGACCTCAGTGACGATGAGGTTCGCATCCTCCGCATCAAGTTTATATCTGATGTAGCCAATTAATGTGCGCGGCTTCCAGTGGAAGACAAAAAATTTATTCCGGTATCCCATGGCTGCCGGAATTTTTTACTTTTGAATTAGCATCTCCTGCATTTGTTAATTGTGCGTAACCGTACAGTTTTGCTTCAAAATTTTCGTAATTTTGTGCCACTTAATTTTTAATTATCAAATCAAAATAAAATGAGTCAATTTGATGTTACCGTTATCGGTTCAGGTCCCGGTGGTTATGTTGCGGCAATCCGTTGCGCACAATTGGGTTTTAAAACCGCGATCATTGAGAAATATCCAACTATGGGCGGTACCTGCCTTAACGTAGGATGTATTCCTTCCAAAGCGCTCCTGGACAGTTCAGAACATTTTGAAAACGCAAAACATAATTTTGCATCCCACGGAATCATCATCGATGAGCCTAAAGCTGATCTTGCAAGGATGATCGAGAGAAAAAATGAAGTAGTGGAGCAAACAACCAAAGGAATCAACTTCCTGATGGACAAAAACAAAATCACCGTATTTGAAGGTGTGGGAAGTTTTGAATCCGCGACTCAGATCAAAATTACCAAGAATGACGGTTCGTCAGAAACCGTCGACTCAAAATATACAATCATTGCAACCGGTTCCAAGCCAAGTTCACTTCCGTTTATCACTTTGGATAAGGAAAGAGTAATCACTTCTACAGAAGCTTTGGAACTGAAGGAAATTCCGAAACACCTTGTGGTAATCGGTGGCGGTGTAATCGGACTGGAACTGGGTTCTGTTTATAAGAGATTAGGCTCAGAAGTTACTGTTGTGGAGTTTATGGATAAGATTATCCCTACAATGGATGGAGCTTTGTCCAAGGAGCTTAACAAAGTACTAAGGAAGCAGGGTATGAAATTCATGCTTTCCACTGCGGTACAGGCTGTTGAAAGAAATGGTGACACTGTAAAAGTGACTGCTAAAGATAAGAAAGGTGCCGAGGTTGTTGTGGAAGGCGATTACGTTTTGGTTTCCGTGGGCAGAAGACCTTATACCGACGGTCTTGCACTGGAGAAAGCCGGTGTTGATATGGACGAAAGAGGCCGCGTGAAGACGAATGAGCACCTGCAGACCAACGTTTCCAATATTTACGCAATCGGTGATGTAGTTGCCGGAGCCATGCTGGCCCATAAAGCATCTGAAGAAGGTGTACTTGTAGCCGAGCAGATTGCCGGACAGAAACCGCACATTAACTATAACCTCATTCCTGGCGTAGTTTATACCTGGCCGGAAGTTGCCGCAGTTGGTAAGACTGAGGAGCAGCTTAAAGAAGAAGGTGTAGCTGTTAAGGTAGGTAATTTCCCAATGCGTGCTTTGGGTAGAAGCCGTGCTTCTGGCGATATTGATGGTTTTGTTAAAATCATTGCGGACGAAAAGACAGATGAGGTTCTGGGAGTTCATATGATTGGTGCCAGAGCGGCTGACATGATCGCTGCTGCTGTAACTGCCATGGAATACCGCGCAAGTGCTGAAGATATTGCAAGAATGTCTCACGCGCACCCAACATTTGCTGAAGCCATTAAGGAAGCGGCACTGGATGCTACGGCAAAAATTGCCATCCACATGTAATCGTAGGCTGATCAGTCGGTAATAAAATAAGTAAATCTGTCTCAATACTTTATTGAGGCAGATTTTTCTTTTAGATTAATGAATTTTAGACCTACAAATACGTATCTGCTTAATCCGTGCTATCTGCGGGAACAATAGATCTGCGATAATCTGTGTGAAATATACAGCTCACAGATTATACAGATGTACACAGATGAAAATCTGCGTAATCAGTGCTATCTGCGGGAATCCGGAAGAATAGATCTGCGATAATCTGCGTGCAATATGCAGCTCACAAATTATACAGATTTACACAGATGAAAAGCTGCCTAATCAGTACTATCTGCGGGAATCCGGAAGATAGATCTGCGATAATCTGCGTGAAATATACAGTTCACAGAAAAATCTGCTTAAACAGCGATATCTGCGGAATAATAAATAAATATCTGCGTGAATCAGCGTGAACCAGACAGCATTTAACATTTAAGATCTCGAGTAGGCAAACTGGTTATAGCTGCAAAATAATACCGTTTTGTTTTAGCTTTTGAATAGGCTTTGAAAACCAGAACAGTTCAAAATCCTCAAATTCCATTTCAAAACTGTTTTTCAGTTCCGCCAATGTTGTCTTGCGTGCATTTTCAATGGAATATTCGCCAATGATCTTCGTCAGCCAGTCCGCTTTTTCGGTTTCCAGTTCAATTTTAACAATATTGGTTTTCAAATGGAAAGTGAGCTGCGTGAATGAGGTTGAATTTCCTTTTTTTGTTTTGACGAAATATTCTGAAACAAAATTTTTGATAGAGAAAACCACCTTTGAATTACCTTTAAATATAAAATTCTCCTCCTGCACAAGGCAGTCGTGAATGTAGTTGGGGGAGATGGTTGTGTTCGGAATCTTAAAACCGAACCATTCACGAAGCGGAATGTCGAAATTAATTCCGTGCATGTAGTTGAAAAGTGATTTTTTCAGTCCCGCACTGAAACGGCTGTGGTCTATACCTGTACTGTCAGTGAACTGAACATCATTGTTCGCAAACTGTATGTCTGCAATAATAGGCCGTACACCAAATTCTTCTGGATTTTGGCCCACCGGCGAATGTGCTGTCATGGCGAACTGATGCCAGAACCCACTCTGTACAATGCCCATTTCAAACAGCTGACGAACCATTTCAAGCGAGTCAACAGTTTCCTGTATGGTTTGTGTTGGGTAGCCGTACATAAGGTAGGAATGAACCATAATTCCGGCTTCGGTGAAGTTTCGCGTCACCTTCGCTACCTGTTCTACCGAAACTCCTTTATCTATAAGTTTCAGCAGGCGGTCGCTGGCTACTTCCAAACCTCCGGAAACGGCAATGCAGCCTGAAAGTTTCAGCAGATAACAAAGGTCAGAAGTGAAACTTTTCTCAAACCTGATGTTGGTCCACCAGGTTACAACCAGTTTCCGTCTCAGGATTTCCAGCGCTACTTCCCGCATAAGTGCCGGTGGAGCAGCTTCATCAACAAAATGAAAGCCCGATTCCCCGGTCTCCGAAATAAGGGTTTCCATACGGTCTACCAGGATTTTCGCTGAAACAGGCTCGTAGGTCTTTATATAATCCAGTGAAATATCGCAGAAGGTACATTTGCCCCAGTAACAGCCGTGTGCCATTGTAAGTTTATTCCACCGCCCGTCACTCCACAGGCTGTGCATCGGGTTAGCTACTTCAATGACTGAAATATATCTTTCCAGCAGCAGGTCACTATAGTCAGGTGTGCCGGTAAATGCCATTTTATAATCCGGGCGCGGCGAGTTATTCAGGTACACCACTTCGCCGTTCCTCATTAAAAATGTCCTTTTAAGTTCCGGTTCAGAATCATGGTTCTCTCCGTAAACCTGGGCATGAAGCAGCTCAACGGGCAGTTCGCCGTCGTCCAGTGTAATAAAGTCAAAGAATTCAAATACTCTGGCATCTTTCAGTTCGCGGAGTTCAGTATTGGGGAAGCCGCCACCCATTGCGGTCTTAATATGGGGATAGTATTGTCTGATGAATTTTGCTGCCCGGAATGCCGAATACAGGTTTCCCGGAAACGGCACAGAAAAGCATACCAGTTTTGGCTTTACGGCTTCGATTTTCTCCTGAAGAATTTTTAAGGTAAAGTGGTCTGTGAAAGTTGGAGCATCCTGCAGCTTCGCATAAAGTTCATCAAATGAGTTTGCACTTTGTCCGATCCTTTCTGCGTAGCGGCTGAAACCAAAATCAGGGTCAATGTTTTCAACGATATAGTCGGAAAGATCCTCCAGATAGAGCGTGGCCAGATGTTTCGCTTTGTCCTGTAAACCCATGTTCCCGAAGGCATATTCCAGATCATCCAGCTGATTGAAACGGAACGCCTCCGGCAGGAAATTCATTGTGCAGATTTGTCTGGCGAGTGTAGGATTGCTGTTTTGAAGAAAAAGAATCACCTGATCGATAGTATTAACATACTCATCGCGCATCGCAAAAATCCGACTGCTGTTTTCTGAGAGAGCGGATACATCACTAACACCTTCAAACACTTTCGCCAGTCCGTCCTTTGAAAAAAGCTCAAGAATCACCTCTATACCCAAGTCCATCTGAAATGAGCAGATGTTTTTTGTGTTCAGGAATCCCTTCAGATAGGCTGTGGCGGGGTAAGGCGTGTTCAGCTGGGTAAAAGGGGGAGTGATTAAGAGAAGATCTTTCAAGAATATTTTTTGCAAATTTATTGAAATATTGACAATACTACCAGCGTTTAACGGGACGCCGTACAATATGTATTGCTTCCTTGTGAACGCTGTATAAATCTGATTTCATTTAGAATCAGAATTTTCCTTAGATTTACTGAAAGCAAGACTGAAATGAACTCAACAGAACCTTCAATTATAAAGAACGGCGATCAGTGCCGGGTGACCGGAGGTACACATAAGGGGAAATCCGGTAGTGTGCAGGATTCCAATGTCAGTAAAACAGGTCAGTTAACAATTACTGTTGTACAGGATAGTGGGGTCCGTTTCAAAACTTTGGCAAAAAATGTTGAGTCAGTTCTAAAATGACCTGTTAAGCCGTTCTGCTGATGACTGTACCGAATTAAAGAAAATAAAAATGAAAAGAAATTCCAATATCGTCCCGCTGTCCCGTGATCATCATTTCGGTCTCCTGTGCAGCTGGAAAATCCGTCAGGGACTAAGCAAAAAGATTGACCCAAAGCGCATTTCCGTTTATCTGGATTATTTTTGGAACACTCACCTCAAAACTCATTTTAAGGAGGAGGAGGAAGTGCTTTTCATTAAAAGAGAAGATGCGCTTACAATGAAGGCTTTGGATGAGCACAGGCAAATTGAACACCTGGTAAACCGTATTACGGATGATCCCCGGGAAACTCTCCTGATGGAATTTTCGGAACTTCTTCAGGAGCACATCCGTTTTGAGGAGAGGGTTTTGTTTCCTCATTTTGAAACTATTCTCACTGAACCCGAACTCGCGGAAGTAGGCAAACAGCTGGACCTTATTCATCAACCTCAAACCGATGGTTATAAAGATGAGTTCTGGCGCTGATAGATCGGATAATTTAACATTAACTGATTTAAATGCACAAGAAGCATTAATATTTTTAATATAAGCACGGGTTACAGCCCGCTGAAATGTTAAAAAATTCGTGATTTTATCGCACTTCCTGACCATTTTGGTCTGATGTTTTCATGCTTGTCACAATTGAAGATATGATAAAAAAATTACCGACTTACTTTTTTGCTTAAACCAGGCGCACGCTTCAGCTTTTTTCGTGAGTGTGTGTCTGGTTGTTTTATAATAACTTTTTTGAAATAAATTGTTTCATAAAAGTGTAACAGAGAATTAATTGTAATTTTTTTAGGATATCTTTGATATAGCTGTCATCACGACTGTTGCTAAATGTTTGATATTCCATGAAAAATTTCAAGAAAGTCGTAAAGTACGCAGGTATAGCTATAGGATCGCTTATCCTGTTAATTGTATTGGCCGTGCTGAGCCTGCAGTTACCCACCGTACAGAATTTCGTTAAAGGTAAACTTGTAAATTATCTTGAAGAGAAGATCCACACTAAGGTAACGCTGGACCGTGTCTTCGTTGCCTTCCCGAACAGTCTTGTAATGGAAAACCTTTATCTGCAGGATCAAAAAAAGGATACCTTACTTTTTGCCCGCAAGATGGATGTGGGCTTAAATATCCCCAAGCTTCTTAAAAGCACCGCCGACCTTACCTCTGTTGACCTCGCAGGCGTACGGGCGAACGTCGTGCGCAGGCAGGACGGAAGTTTTAATTTTGATTATATACTTGAAGCCTTTGCCACAAAAGATGCAGAGGAAAGCGAATCCAAGCCTTTTATAATTTCACTGGACAGGATAAAACTTAATGACATCGGCGTCAGCTTTGAAGATCTGCAGGCGCGCAACGATGTGAAAATGTATTTCAAGTCCTTTGATACAAGAGTACGCACTTTTGACCTTCAGAATAATTCCTACGCCGTAAATGATATTATAATGGACGGGCTCCGGCTCCGCCTGAAGCAGGATTTATTGGAAGAAGTGGCAGAAGAAGTGGAGCAGACCGTAGATTCTCTGAATCAGCGCAAGCCCATGCAGTTGGGACTCAACAGAATTAAGCTGACCAATTTCGACATAGATTATGGTGACGATAATACAAAGACCTTCGGGAAGGTAAAGTTTGCTGAACTCAGTTCTAAAGTAAATAAACTTGATCTTCAGAACAGTGATTTTGTTGTTGATAATGTAACCCTGAAAGGTGCAGACATCAATGCGAAACTCTTTATGCCGGCTTCCGGTGACGCTGCAACCAATGATAACACTGAGACAAATAATCAGAACACGGATAAGTCTCTCGCACTTCAGCTTAACAGATTAACATTTGACGATGTGCGCGTAGTGTACGACAATACGGCAATACCGGTTACGAGGCGCGGTATGGATTTTAACCATCTTAACTTCTCTGAACTTGATCTGGAAGTCCGTAACTTTCAGATGAAAGACGGAACTTTTGCCGGTACTGTAAATTCAGCGGTGGTTAGGGAAGGCCGCGGACTGGATATCAGGCGTTTCGAAACCGATTTTGTTTACGGTGAGAAACAGGCTTATCTGAAGGACCTTTATCTGCAAACTTCAAAGACACTTCTGCGCGACGAACTTGTCTTGAACTACAACTCTCCTGAGCAGCTGTCTGCGAATCCGGGTGCTGCACGTATATCTGCTAACCTGCAGAATTCCAAAGTGGGTTTCTCAGATATACTGATGCTGGTACCGTCGTTAAGCAGTACTGTTCCCTTTAACAAATACCCAAATGCCGTTGTAAATGTAAACACAAGACTCAAAGGCAGCCTGAATGACCTACAGATCCAGCATCTGCAACTTTCAGGGATTGACAGGCTCAAAGTGAATGCGTCGGGAAATGTAAAGAATGCGATGAATCCGGACAATCTGCTTTATGATCTCAACATTCGCGAACTTTCATCTGATGCGCGCACCGTGCAGAATCTGCTGCCTGAAAATACGCTTCCGTCCAACATCACTTTACCTTCTTTTTTCCGGATATCAGGACTTGCCAAAGGCAGTACACAAGTTGTAAATACCAATTTGAAGTTAACTACAACTCTTGGAAATGCCGCCATCCGGGCCTCTGTTGATATGAGGCGTAAAAATCAGGAACGTTATGATATCCTGGCGAACCTGCAAAATCTTCAGATCGGAACAATTATACAGAACAAAGATCTGCGTTCCGTCACCGGTCAGATTGCTGTTAAAGGGCAAGGTTTTGATCCGAACCGTGCTATTGCCAATCTGAAAGGAAATATTTCCTCAGTCCATTATAACGGCTATACCTACAGGAACATGAACCTTGCAGGCACAGTAAACCGCGGAGCTTACATCGTTAACCTGGATTCCAAAGATCCGAATGCCAACTTAAAACTCCGCGCTTCAGGTGTATTCAGCGAAAAAAATCCAAGTATTAAGGTGAACGGCAATATTCAGAAACTGGATCTTAATAAACTCGGCTTTTATAAGGATCAGATGATTCTTGCCGGTGAGCTGGATGGCGATTTTACCAGTCTGGATCCTGACGCACCAAACGGATATCTGTACCTGCGCAACTTTGCTGTTTCAGATACTAAAGATGTATTTCCTCTGCAGGAAGTAGCGCTTACAGCACGATCCACAGCTGACAGTAACAGTATCAGTCTGCAGTCTCAGATTGCAGATGTAGATCTTACCGGTAAATATAAACTTACACAGATTTTCGGCTCACTTATGCAGACTGTAAACCAGTATTACCAGTTCCAGAGTCCAGGTACGGCGACCGCCAGTGTTGATCCTAATCAGTATTTTTCCTTTAATGCCAAAGTAAAAGATGATGATTTGCTTCGACGTTTTGTACCGCAATTAACATCCTTTGAACCAGTTGTACTTACGGGGAATTATGTGGCAGATACGCGCCAGCTTCAGGTAAACGGACAGATTCCGCAGGTTACTTACGGAAAGAACAATATACGGGGCGGGGTGATCACCGTAAGCAACGCAGACGATGCATTGGTATATGATGTGAGTCTGGACGAGTTTAAAAATGAAAGTATTGCGTTGATGAAGGTAAACCTGAACGGTAACGTAAGGGACAATCTGATCACTTATAATGCTTCTACAAAAGACGAAAAGGATGCTACCAAATTCCTCCTGGCAGGTACTGCGGAAAAAATAGGTGATCTAACTGAAATAAGCCTTAATCCAGACGGACTCATCCTGGATTATACCAACTGGCAGGTCGCTGCAGAAAATTCACTCCAGATTGGAAGTCGTGGTATTGTGGCCAATAACTTTGCGGTATCAAACGCAGGCAGCGAAATACGTCTTCAGTCCGAAACTAATGTTCCTAACAGTCCGCTAAATGTGACCATTCGTGATTTTAAGATAGAATCCATTACGGAAATCTTAAAAAAGGACTCGCTTCTGGCAAAGGGAAACATAAACGGAACTGCACAGTTGCGGGACCTGAAGAACAATATGACCTTTACTTCTGATTTGGCTGTAACAGACCTTTTTGTATACGGTAACCCCGTGGGTAATGTTGATGTAAAGGTGAACAGCGAAAGTTCTCAGTTGCTGAGAGCCGATGTGCAGATTTCCGGAAATGATAATGATGTTCAGCTTCTGGGTACCTACAATACTTCCTCCGGAAACCTTGATATGAATCTGGACATGAACAGGCTGCAGATGCAGACGGTTCAGGGGCTGTCGCTTAACGCCATTGAAAATGCGGAGGGCTATCTTTCGGGCGATCTGAAAATTGCGGGTAATCTGGATGCGCCTTCTATTCTCGGTGATGTTAAATTTAATGATGTAGGTCTCGGTATCACCCAGCTCGGTAGTAAGTTCAGTAATATTAATGATGAGATCAACTTTACAACTCGCGGGATTGATTTTGATGACTTCCAAATTAAAGATGAAAGCGGTAACGCAATAACAATTGACGGATCGGTTTTAACAGAAAGCTACCGCGATTTTGCATTTAATCTTGATGTTGATGCAGACGATTTTAAAGTTGTAGATTCCAAAAAAGACAATGACAAACTTATGTACGGCGTACTTGCAGTTGATGCCGGCCTTCGTATCCGCGGCGACCTGGATTTACCGCGTGTAGATGGCAGCATAGCGGTAACAGATGTTACTGACTTCACCTTCGTTCTGCCTCAGTCCTCACCAGCATTGGAAGACAGGGAAGGAATAGTAGAGTTCATAGACCAGGACCAGATTGCGCTACGCGAAACAGTAACCGCAGATTCACTTACCAATCAGAGCGATATAAAAGGCCTGGACGTAAATGTGAACATTGAAGTGACTAAGGAAGCAAAGATATCGCTGCTTATTGACAAGGCCAACGGAGATTTTGTGGCTCTTCAGGGCGAAGCACAGCTCACGGGCGGGATAGATCCATCAGGAAAGACAACGCTTGTAGGAGTTTATGAGGTAGACCAGGGCGCTTATGAGATGTCGGTTAGTCTGCTGAGGAGGAAGTTCGAAATCCAGAAGGGGAGTACAATAACCTGGACCGGCGAACCAACCACCGCCAATCTGGATGTTACCGCCGTCTACAAAACAGATGCGGCTCCGCTGGACCTTCTGCAGCAGCAGCTCACAGGTGTTACCGGCAACGAGCTTAATCAGTATAAACAACGCATACCTTTTAATACTCTGCTGATCATGAGGGGTGAGCTAATGAAACCTGTTATTACTTTTGATATTACAACGGATGAGGAAAACAGTTCAGTTTCGGCTACGGTGCTGGACAATACCAGAGCGAAACTGGATCAGCTTAGACGTGAGGAAGCGGAAATGAACAAACAGGTTTTCGCGCTTCTGTTGCTTAACCGTTTTATCGGCGAAAACCCGTTCCAGAGCGAAACCGGACTATCGGCTTCAACACTGGCAAAACAAAGTGTAAGCCGAATACTTTCGGAACAGCTTAACAACTTGGCAGCAGATCTGGTTGGAGGTGTAGAACTTAACTTTGACCTGGAATCTACTGAAGATTATTCCAGCGGCAGCCGTAACGAAAGGACTGACCTTAATGTGGATCTCAGCAAGAGATTATTCGATGACAGACTTAAAGTAACAGTAGGAAATAACTTCGGCATCTTGGGAGATACCCGCCAGAATGAACAGACTACCAATATTGCCGGCGATGTAACCCTGGACTATAGCCTGTCCAAAGACGGCAGGTATATGCTTCGTGCTTACCGCAAGAATGATTATCAGGTAGCCCTGCAGGGTCAGGTTATCGAGACTGGCGTAGGCTTCATTATTACTTTGGATTACGATAAATTCAGGGAAATATTCGAAAGAAGCCGCAAGCAGAGAGAAAGAAAAACTAAAACCGAAAACACGACTACAAAATAATGAAGAAATCCAGAATAACTTATTCGCCTGTAGCGGCAGTTGCCTTAGCCCTGGCAGTTTCATCGTGCAGTAATACGCGCTTTCTGAAAGAAGGTGAAACCCTCTACACAGGCGCCACCATCGACATCGTGAACGATACCCTTAGCAAAAGGGAAAAATCGAATCTGAAAGATGCGCTGAAGGACCAGTTGCGGCCAAAACCCAACTCCTCTTTTCTGGGTTTGCGTCCTCAGTTGTACATTTACAATATAACCAAAGAACCAAAGAAGGAAAAAGGTCTCAGGAACTGGCTAAAGTATAAAATCGGTGAAAAACCCGTGCTTCTGGGGGATGTAGACCGTGAGTTTAATGAGAAAATCCTTGTTAATTATTCGGAAAATAAAGGCTTTTTTAATGCGCGGGCTTCTTCAGATACTATTTCAAAAAACAAAAGAGCAAAAGTGGCTTACACGGTAAGGCCCGGGGCCAGATATTTGATCAGCAATGTCACTTATCCTGAGGACTCCACAATTGTTAATGCAGAAATTCAGTCTATAAAAGACAAATCATTCCTCAAAGCTGGAAATCCATTTGATCTTGATGTTATAAAAGCAGAGCGCGAGCGAATAGACGAGCATCTTAAAAATAAAGGTTTCTATTATTTCGGTGCCGATAACATTGTGGTGCAGGCCGACAGTACTGTAACTAAGGATCCGAAAGTGGAGCTTATTGTTAAGTTGAAAGACAACACTCCACAACTGGCTAAAGAGCAGTTTACAATAGACAAGACCATCGTTTTCCCGGACTACAATATTGCTGATGCCAAGGTCGGAAAATATGGGATTCCCTACAATACGGATTCAGTTGAGGTGATAAACGATCTTTATATCATTGATCCTGAGAATAAATTCAAGCCGAAAATATTTGACCGTGCACTGTATTTTGACCGTGGCGACCTTTACAACCGTAAGGACCATAACCTTTCTTTAAACCGGCTGATCAGTCTGGGTGTTTTCAAATTTGTGAAAAACGAATTCATCGTGTCCGATTCCCTCAATCATAAATTTGATGCTTATTATCTGCTTACTCCACGGCCTTTCCAATCCCTGAGACTTGAAACTTTAGGTAAGACAAGCTCTGCCAATTATACGGGTGGCGAGGTGAACCTGAACTGGACACACCGAAACTTTTTCCGTGGCGCCGAACAGCTGAAGGGTGCTGTTTACGGTGCTTTTGATGTACAGGTAGGAGGCCCGAAAGATGCAAATAATATCATCAGGGTGGGTGCCAATGCACAGCTTTCAATCCCAAGGATTGTGGCGCCGTTCAGATTTGAATCTTCCAGCGCGTTTGTACCCAGAACCAATGTTGAGTTAGGCTATGAATACCTGAGCCGTACAGGCCTCTATACGCTGCATAACTTTAATACGTCTTTCGGCTATTTGTGGAAAGAAAATGAAAGAAAAGAGCATAATCTGAAAGTTCTGGATGTAACCCTGGTGGCCCCTCAGAATATCAGCGATAAATACCGCGAGCAGATTGAAGGTAATCCCGCTGCCGGAATTCCCGCAAACCCATCGCTGCAACGGGTGATAGACAAGCAGTTAATCTTCGGACCTACTTATACGTATACCTATACGAACACCATGCTGCCCAAAAAAAATACGATGTATTATAAAGGACTCCTGGACCTCGCCGGTAATATTGCCGGTCTAGTAACCGGTGCCAATGCTAAAGAAGGCAGGCAAAAGGAACTGTTCGGCATCCCTTTCAGCCAGTATGCGAAGATGGAGCATGATTTCCGTTATTATAGGAAAGTGGGCGACAAATCCTCAATCGCTTCCCGCGTAATCGCAGGTCTGGGTTATCCCTATGGCAACAGCACCACAATTCCTTATGTTAAACAGTTTTTCGTGGGGGGAAGCAACAGTATTCGGGCCTTCCGTGCCAGGACTCTGGGTCCGGGCAGTTACGACCCAACCACGCAGAATGCTTCATTCTTCTTTGATCAGTCCGGGGATATTAAACTGGAAATGAATCTGGAATACCGGGCAAATCTTTACAAATTTCTTAATGCTGCGGTTTTTGCAGATGCCGGAAATGTTTGGCTCGTAAATGAAGACCCGGAAAGACCGGGCGGTAAATTCTCCGGCGATTTCATGAAGGAAATTGCAGTGGGCGCGGGCGTCGGTTTGCGTTTAGACTTTTCCATACTGATTCTGAGACTGGATCTGGCCATGCCGCTGAGGGTACCATATTATGCTGAGGACGAGCGTTGGGCTTTAGACCGGATCAACTTCGGTAGCAGTGCCTGGCGCCGGGATAACCTGATTCTGAATATTGCAATCGGATACCCATTCTAAGATAAAATATTCCATTCAGGATTTAAGAGGCTTTTTGCCTCTTTTTTTTGTTTTCAAATTTTTATTTAGAATTATTAAAAATAAGAGAAAAAATTTTACATTTGCAGCGTCTTTAAATGACCTGACTTATGACAGAATCTCAACATTATGAATACGTCAATACAAGCTTATCGCGCCGGCCTTTTCCTACTGGAGGAAGCATTGCTCTCAATTGGGTCTCACCCACGTTTGCAGCAGGTAGTTTATACTCATTGACTAACTCGAATCCTGCGTTGTGAGGTTTACCAAAAATATATTTTTCATTTTATTGCCTGTCCTGTTCCCGGCTACATTGCTGGCACAGTTAAGCGGAGTGGTTGTGGAGTCCGATACCCGCAAGCCTGTTGGTGGTGTACGGGTTATGGTTGAAAATACAGGTGTGTGGACTGTGACTAACAATTCCGGTGCGTTCGAGATTAAGTACAGTAACGGTGAGACTGTGGTTTTCTCGCGTGTTGGAATGATGGAGGAAAAGAGAACTTTCGCGCAGGATTCTCCGGAGAGGGTGACGGTGGAAATGCAGGTAGCTTCCGTGCGCATCAAGGAAGTGACACTTACCGCGAGGAAGAAACATTATTCTGAAATTGAAATCAGGGAAGAAGCACTGAAAAACATTCAGGCATTTTCTATAAGTGACGTGCTGGAGCAGCTGCCGGGACAGAAACTTCAGGACTTGAGACTGAATGAATTCAAACCCATTGTTTTTCGGTCGGTAAATCCTAACGCGATTGCCACTAACGGAATGGAAGGTTTTGGAAATAAGTCTTTCGGAACGGCGGTGGTTGTAGACGGTATACCGGTGTCCAATAACGAGAACATGCAGAGCTATGTGGGAAATTACGCCCCCAATTCAAACTCATTCCTGAATCAGGGATCTGTATTTTCTCCTAATACAATTGGCTTTGGGGTTGCCAACGGCTATAACGGTTATTTTTCAAATACTAATTTCGGTGCAGATCTTCGTGAAATTCCGGTGGAAAATATTGAAAGCGTGGAAGTTGTGCAGGGTATTCCTTCTGCACGCTACGGCGACCTTACTTCGGGCCTTGTTCATATTCACCAGAAAAGCGGCAGTACACCTTACCGCGCCTATCTGGCAGTTCGCGAAGGAACCCAGGAGTATAATTTGAACAAAGGTTTTAAATTAACCGAACGTCTGGGATTCCTGAACGTAAACCTCAACTACCTTAGTTCCAATTCAGATCCGCGTACCAAATTCAACAAATATCAGAGGCTGGGCAGCAGTCTGTTATGGACGGTTTACGGTCGTAACCGTAATATAAGCAACTCTCTTTCGGTAAATTACAGCAATAATCTGGATGACGCCAATTTCGAAGCTGAGGACCAGAACCAGAAGATCGTTTACAACAGGAAACGGGATTTCGTGATCTCCAACCGCTTCAACTGGCGTTTTAAAAATACAGTAATTGATAACCTGAATATCAGTGCAAGTTATTCCCGTGGCTACCAGAATACCCATGAATCCAGCATTTACAACTCGGGTGGTGAAGTTGTGGGTACCAGTCTTGTGGAAGGCGTTTACCTCGGTACCTATTCGCCGGTAGTATACAGACAGACAAAAGAAGTGGAAGGAAAACCTATTTCCATGTTTTTTTCCGCTGATATAAAGAAAAATCTGAAAACCGATAAAGGCTGGATCCATAATTTTCTTGTCGGTACTTCGGCACGCGGCAGTGATAACCGGGGAGCCGGACGTTTGGGCAGTCCTGAGACGATTATTGCCCCTTTCCAGGGCGGCGGTCAGGCTTTCAGGCCTTATAATTTTGGCGAAAATGTAAAGGCGGAATATCAGTTATCTCTTTTTGCCGAAGATAATATGTTTAAAAAGTTCGGTGAATTTGTTTTCAACCTGAACGCGGGTGCCAGGCTCGACCGTCAGGCTGGAAGCACTATTCTGCAGCCCAGGGTCAATTCTTATCTGCTTTGGAAAAATCTGAAATTGCGGGGAGGCTTTGGTATTGCCTCGAAAGCACCCGGTATCAACATGATTTATACAGGTCCACGCTATTTTGATATGATTTTGGCTGATGTTCGGGTACCGGGAGTTTATAACTTTGGAATCGTGCAAACGTTTATCGATTATTCCGATAACAGAGATCTGAAGCCTACAAGAAGTAACCGCTCGGAAGTAGGTGTGGATTACCGGTTGCCTTTCGGAAATATAAGTCTTACAGCTTATTATAATAAACTGGAAGATGGCTTCACCAGCGAAAGCTTCGCGGCCAAAAGAGATTTAGCCCTTGTTACTGTACAGCCGGACGGCACCAATACGCCCGATTTTCAGATTACAGGTTATGAAGACTACTTCTTTCTGCAGAACCGTATCGTAAATGCACTTACCTCTACCGATAAAGGTCTGGAATTTATGATAGGGTTCAACCGCTTACCTGTAAGTAATCTTTCACTGGATCTGAGCGGAAGTTATGTGGAAACCACGAACAATTCCGGAACCGATAAATACTTCAAAACAACAGACCTTACTCAAGATGAAATCTACGGTCTGTACCGGCCTTTTACAAGTAAATACCGCCAGATGATGTTTGGCGCCGCACTGAATTACCATTTGCCGGGTGCCGGACTTTTGGTTACGCTGCGCACCCAGCATTTTATTGTTGATGATGCCTTTATCCGTAATCCCCGTCTTCTGTACGCCTATATCGATGCCAATCTTAACAGGGTTGAACTTAACCAACAGCAGATCGATGACCCTTCCCAATTTGCTCATATCAAGTCCGGTAATGTGGATGAGGTAGATACCAGCCTGGATAAGGTATACCACAATATGAATCTTAAGATTTCCAAGGATTTCCGGAATGGGTTTAAGTTTTCCTTTTACGCAAATAATTTCCTGGACCTTAAACAAACTGAGACCTACTTTGAGTCCGGTGTCTATAAAGTACGACCTAAAGGTGGTTTGTTGGATCTGTCTTTTGGTGCCAAGATAGAATACGAATTTTAACATTGTGAATATGAAACAGATTATAACTTTTTTTGCCATAATCCTGATGCTGTTCTCCTGCAGGAGTGATGATTTTGGCTCCGGAAACGGTGGCGGTATGCTTGCACCGGTTGCTTTTACAGTTCAGGTAAAATACGACAGCAACTTCGGCAATGCACAGTCTAAAAATGCCGTGGTAACTCTTGTAAATAACAGTTCGGGTGATACGTATACACAAACCACGGGAGATAACGGTGCCGCAGTTTTTGCAACTGTTATACCGGGTACGTATAAGGCCACGGTTTCCAAAACAATGCAGGCTGCAGAATTCCTGGCAGCTTTTGGCTATGCTTCTCCGGTGCCTGACGTACATTTTAATGGTGTTCAGGAAAATGTGATTGTTAATGCGAATGTGACTGCAACCACTATTGAGATTAAATCGGCCCGATTGGGCGATCTTGTGATCAAACAGGTATTTTATGCCGGTTCACACGCCACCCAGGGTGCCTCCTTTCGTGACCAGTTCATCGAAATTTATAACAATTCCAATGAAGTGATTTATGCCGACGGGCTTTATATTGCGCAACTCTACGGGAAGAACAATATGACCGTAAACGCCACTTCGCTTGCAAACGGGCAGTTCGACTGGAGCAAATCTCTGGGTATGACTGCCGGAAGTGCTGCTAATACTGATTACGTATATGCAGATTATGTACTGCAGATTCCGGGCAGCGGTACGCAATATCCGATTCAGCCCGGACAGTCGCTGGTAATTGCACAAAACGGTTCCAATCACAAGGCGCCGCTTGTAGATAATACGGGAGTGCCGGTTACTGTTCTGAATCCTTCGCTCACTGTGGATTTAAGTACAGCGGATTTTGAAGCCTATCTGGGTGATTTCAAACTCTCCATCGGAGATACGGTCTATAAATACGATCTTCAGAACCCTGCTGTTAAAGATCTTACCATTGCTTACTGGGGCAGAACAGGCTATTGGAACAGCAATAATGATTTCCTCATAGACAATTTAGGAAGGGACAGCTTCGCAATATTCAGGATGAATGATTTTGATACGTTACCGGACTATTCAGACCCAACTGTGTCGGTAATTGGTTTTAACACTAAGTTCTATAAGCAGATTCCGGTCTCTTTAATTATAGACGGAGTGGAACTTCAGCATTTTAATCCCAATTCCCAGAGACCGAAGATGCTCGGTTCTGCGGTGGATGCTTCGTTCATCAATACAGATGCAGCGTTTAATTCCCAGTCTGTCATCAGAAAAACAAAAACCGTTTTGCCCGATGGCCGCCGCATTTTGGAAGACACCAATAATTCTGCTAATGATTTTGTTAAACTTTCAATGGCCAATCCTCGTGGCTTTGCACAATGATAAAGTTTAAAGCAGCATTAACAATAAGTTTCACACTGTCGTGTATCATTCTGCACGCACAGGAACAGGACAGCCTGGATTTGATGCAGAACCAGATTTACAGGCAGCATTTTGAGAATCTGAAATCAAATCCTGTTCAGTATGTGACTTTGCCGCTAGCCGATTTCACAGAAACCACCCTGCAGTTCGAAAGCCGGGATCTTAATATGAAACGCGCTCAAACTGCAGGGCAAATCACCGAATATGGTTTTGCAACTGACGGTATTTATAACATCAGCGAAAAACTGCGGCTTTTTGGCAGCTTCAATTACGGTTTCAGAACGGAAAAAGATCTGGCCTATAACCTGACTGCCCAGCGAACTGAGGAAAATTTCATACTGAACCCCAACTATCTGCTGGTACCAAAAGCCGGAAACTGGGAAACGCAGGAGTACAACGTTATCGGAGGCGCAAGTTACAGGCTTTCATTTTTTGACTTTGGTGCTGCCGTTAACTACGAAAACCGCAGCTCCTTCCGGGATACTGATCCCCGCCCCGGCATCTCCTCAGCCGATTATTCGGGGAAAGCTTTTGTAGGTTTTAATTTGGGAAAACATCAAATCTCGTTTTTTGGACATTTAGGCCGCAAGACAGAAGAGCATGATATAATTTCGGTCAACGAATATATTAGCGCTCCGTCGTTCCCGGATACATTCGTAAGATTTTCGGCCGGATATGGCCGGATAATCAACTTCCCGTCTTACAGTGATTTTGTCTATAAAACTTTTAGCAGAGGCTATGGCGCCGGTTATGCGTTCCGCGGTGAGCGTGATTTGATAACTCTTAATTCGGACTACTCAAAATCGATTGAAACTTTATTTACAAAAGATGCCGGCGGAGCCGTCTATTTCGACGAAAGTCTGGAAAATATGAAATACAGGCTTAGAAATTTTTACGCACAGGCCAACTGGCTGCACAGCGGAGCTGAAAAGGATATTATTTCCTCAGCACATTTTAAAAGCATTACGGGTGACAATTACAGTGTGCCGGAACAAGGGCAGAATTTCCGGATGACATTAGACCAGGCCGGATTTTCCAATGCGGTGGTGTGGAAGGACAGCAAGCGGGTGATTCTTGGTTTAAATACGAGTGCATCGTACACAGACTTTTCAGCCATCGATTTGCTGGGTATTACTTATAAGTACGTCAAATCTATTGAATTAAATCTGACAGCCAACCGCGATCTGCTTTATTCACCGGGTTTTAAACTTAATCTTGAAGCCGGGCTGAACTCCTATATCCCGGTTTCCCAAAGCCTGAACTATACACCTGCCTCGTCCAGTGACCTGATGTTCAATAATGTGATTGCGCCCGATTACGCTTATGATTCAGCCACGAAGTTAGGTCCGCAGTTCGGCCTGAATTTTTACAGTCCGATTACTGCAAAAACAAATCTGAGGATCTTTACCAGTTTTGCAGCACTGTACGCAATAAGTAAGGAATTTCAGCATCAAACCGGTTACCCGGGAACGCCTAATCTGTACTTTAACGCAGGAATTTCCCTGTCGTACTAGCAAATAGGATCAGTATAGCGCAGCAGTTTTGGAAGTTGCCGGAAGCTGACTGGTTATTCCCTTTTGTTAAAAGCAAATCTCGGTTTGATTTCCGTGTTCAGGTATACTCCTTTGGAGTAGGCCGAGCGGAATTCGTCGAAAACCTCCTGGGGAACGTCCAAATAGTCGTACACGGCACCGGAAATATAAACGATGGTCAGGATCCGGAGTTCCGGCTTGTAATAATATTTACTGATGACTGACGAAGGCATATTGCGTGTGGTGCAATATCTGTTCCTTTAGATTTCATACCTTTGCTGCTTATTATTGAATATATGAACATAGGGCAAACGCAACTTCTTAAGATCGCAGAAAAAAATTATTCCGGACTTTTCCTGGAAGATGAAAACGGGGAAAGAGCCTTCCTTCCTAAAATTTTTGCTTCAGAAGATGCTGAAGTTGGCAGCGAGATGGAAGTTTTCGTATATCAGGACGATGATAAACTGAAAGCTACAACAGAAAAACCAACCGCCGAGATAGGGGAGTTTGCGGTAATGACCTGTGTACAGGCGCTGCCCAGCGGTGCTTTCATGGACTGGGGTATCATTAAGGATCTCTTCATTCCCTATCAGGAGCAGAAGCTAAAAATCCTTGAAGGTAAGCGCTATCTTGTCTATGTTTATGTGGATGAAAAAATGGGTCTTATTACCGGCACTACCAAGTTCAAAAGGAATCCGCAGTATGAGGATCTGCCTTTCCGCAAAGGAGATAAGGTGAATCTTATCATCATGGGGGAGAGTGAACTGGGCTGGAACGTGATCATCAACAGAAAATATATCGGGCTCATTTATACGTCCGATGTTTATAAGAGGCTTTTCCCGCTGTCTGATGAGGTGGGTTATATTAAAACCATCCGCGAAGACGGTAAGATTGATGTTTCCCTTCAGCCCGAAGGTTATGATAATATCGATGAATTCCAGCAGGTCATCCTGGAAAAGCTGGAAAGCAATTATGGTCTTTTGTATCTTTCAGACAAATCTGAGCCTGAGGAAATTAAGCAGGAACTTCAGATGAGTAAAAAGAATTTTAAGAAAGCCATTGGTGGACTTTACCGCGACAAGAAGATTGAAATCCTCGAAGATAAAATACGTTTGGTAAACGAAGGCGAATAGAAATATCGGACTGAATTTTCAGTCCTTTTTTATGCCTGAAACGTTCAACTCAGTAAACAGAAAAAGAGCAGTGATAAGAACTGCTCTTTTTTATCAGTCGGGATGACTGGATTCGAACCAGCGACCCCTTGCACCCCATGCAAGTACGCTACCAGGCTGCGCTACATCCCGAATTCGTGGGCAAAAGTAATCATTCTTTCCTTACCAGCAAAATCCAGTCTTCTTCCAGAAATTTATATCCAATATCATAGACAAATCGGTACTCAGCGCCGTTTTTGTAGATTTTCAGATTTGTAAAATATTCAAAATCAAAGCCTTCAGCCGAGAGCTTATTGCGGGTCGTTTTGGCTTTGCCTTCGGTGAACTTTTGATCAGCTAAAATCCGGTGATTCTTTCGCAACTTATTATTGATGTTGCGCATCAAATTCGAAGCGTCTTTGTTCTGCTTATTGTTAAAGGCATTACGGCATGCGTCCGAGCAGAATTTCTTGTCGGATCTTCCGTGTATGGGCTCGCTGCATTCCAGACAGGTATTCATGCGCTTAATTTTTAAGTTGTTTGGCAAAAGCTACTATATGACCGTCAGGATCAGCCAAGTAAAAGGCACGGTCACCCCAGTCACGGTCAGCAGGTGCACTTAGAACCTTTGCATTAAGAGCCACAGCATTCTGATATTCAGCTTCAGTATCATCCACATAAAGATAGAGTTCACAACGTGGAATTCCTGTTCCGCTTGTAGGGTCAGGTGTTTTCCCTTTAAGAATTCTGTTAATGCTGCTGTTGGGCATGAGGCCCAGTGTGAAAACATCAGAAAGCTGAAATTCCGTCATGCCGGGCACATCCAGCACCGGTTCCAGACCCAAAATTTGCCGGTAGAATTCGCGGCTTATTGCTTGATCAGTTACGTAGAGGATGGTATGTACTTTCTGAAAGCTTTTCATCACACTCAAATATAGCAAAATATCCGTTCGGAAACGGATATGTATATGCAACCGGTAAGGAAGTAATTATTACTGCTTAATAATTTGCTTGATTTTCTGAGTATTGTCGCTCAGTATATATCTCATCAGATATTTACCAGGTCTCAAGTTTCCCAAGTTAATCTCAGCAGCGTTCATATTCACATTATAACTTGCCACCTGAGTGCCCAGAATGGAATAAAAAGAAACCGACCTCACTTTTACCATTGGGTCTTTTGCTTTCACCAACAGGATATCGCGTGTAGGATTCGGGTAGGCCACCAGAGTTCCGTCGTCATTTTTCTGACTTACCCCAAAAGGTTCGCGGCTTTGAGCAGTAAAAGTGGAGCTGAAGCCAAGGCCGAAAAATAATATAATAAGTAAAAGTTTTTTCATTTTTTAATACAATACTTTACGAAGATAAGAAACTTCCGTAAACCGGCAATAGTTTTATCATTAACTATCATTAAATTTGTACTTTCAAAAAGAATACCACTTTTACATTTAAATCATGATGATATATTCCCGCAACCGAAGGCTTAGAGTGAGCGCCGCCATACGCAGCTTAGTTCAGGAAACTGTTCTTAGCACCAATGATCTGGTAATGCCGGTTTTTGTAATGGAAGGCCAAAACAAACAGGAAGCTATTGCTTCAATGCCCGGAATATTCCGCAGAACATTGGACCTCACCGTGCAGGAATGCCGCGAACTGTATTCCCTGGGTGTGAAGGGCGTTAACCTGTATATGAAGGTCTCCGAAAACCTGAAGGACAATACCGGAAAAGAATCGTGGAATGACAGTGGACTAATGCAGGATACCATAAAAGCTATCAAGGATGCTGTTCCCGGAATGGTAGTGATGCCCGATGTTGCACTGGATCCGTATTCCATTTACGGTCACGACGGGATTATCACGAACGGAAAAGTTGATAATGATGCAACCAATGAGGCTCTTACCAAAATGGCTGTATCTCACGCTAAAGCCGGTGCCGACATTGTAGCGCCCAGCGATATGATGGATGGCCGTGTAGCCGCCATCCGGACAGGTCTGGAAGAAAGCGGTTTTACCGATGTAGGCATCTTAAGTTATTCGGCGAAATATGCAAGTTCTTTCTACGGACCTTTCAGAAGTGCCCTGGACTCCGCGCCAGTAGATTCGCAGGAAATCCCGCAGGACAAGAAAACCTATCAGATGGACTTTCATAACTCCCGCGAAGCCATTGACGAAGTATTAAAAGATGTAGCCGAAGGTGCCGATATCATTATGATAAAACCCGGAATGCCTTATCTGGATATTGTTGCGAAAGTTCGGGAAACTATTGACCTGCCAATTGCGGTTTATAACGTAAGCGGTGAATATGCCATGCTGAAGGCGGCGGCACAGAACGGTTGGCTGGATAATGACAAAGCAGTAATTGAGAGCCTAACCTGTATAAAACGCGCCGGCGCCGATATGATTTTTACCTATGCGGCCAAGGAAGCGGCCATCCTGCTGAACGGATAAGTTCTCACCACAAATTACAGAGGGTCTTCATTTATGGAGGCCCTTTTATTTTTAAGAAAGGTCGTAATCTTTGCCTTTTGTAAATTTTTACATGAAAACCCAGTATCCATCATCTAGAAAACAGCCTCTTTCTCATTCCGCAGGAATCTCAAAAGTCTGAATATTTATTTTATAAATCCCGATGTCGTGGATTTTAACCGTGCTTTTTATGCTTAAATTTTTTTAATCTGCGCTCATTAGTGTAATCTGCGGGCTTACCTCTCGCACGGATTTCACTGATCTTCACAGAAACATTATTAGTTATGCTTAAATATTTTTAATCTGTGCTCATCAGTGTAATCTGTGAGCATATTATGATGCGTTGAATAAATCCAAAATCCAAAATCCAAAATCTGACGTCTTGCGGATTGGCTCTTGCTTCTATTTAAACCACGGCGGGCACGGAGGTTTTATACTTCATTTTTGAATAAATCTAACATCTGAAATCTGATGTCTGAAATCTAAATACTTTTAACCACAAAGTTCACAAAGGTTCTCACAAAGTGCACGGAGAGAAGGTTCATATTTTAATGTTGAGCAAATCTAAAATCCAAAATTTAAAATCCAAAATTCAAAATCTGAATAAATTGTTCGCTTTTTACCCCAACATCAGCCCGTTTAAAGTTAATTGCACGAAACAGAAAACGGGGAGTGTATTGTAATAATCTGTCCAAATTGAAAAATTAAACTTAGAACCAGGGTTTGCGTCCCTGAACATACGTGCGGTCAAACTGTTCGTCACTCATCGTCAGGTAAATGACACCTTCAATAAGAGGTACGATAAAAACTACAGGATAGAAGGCACTTCCAATCCCGCAGGTAATGATGGTGAGCAGCGGCAGGATAATGAGCGTGGAAAGCAAGAGCGTAATACCTTCACTGGTATAGCCAAGGTAGAACTTGTGGATGCCCAAAGCACCCAAAATAATGGCGAAAATCCCTGTGGCCAGTTTCTTTTCGGAGCGGTAATTGGAATTTCTGTTTTGTGGATCGGGATTATTGTAGCCGTAGGTTTCCATGTTTTTTTATTTAAAATTAATAATAATATTGAAATTCTGCATAAATATTTAAGAGTTGTGCCGATATATTCAAATATTTGAGCTTACCGAGGTCGTGCACCATTTTTATTTATATTTGCTGCATGATTTTAAGGGGCGAAAATTTAATTAAGGAGTACGGACCGAAAAAAGTGGTGAAAGGCGTTTCTGTACAGGTTTCACAGGGCGAAATTGTAGGGCTTCTGGGTCCCAATGGCGCCGGAAAAACAACTTCTTTCTATATGATCGTTGGTCTTGTAAAACCGACCTCCGGAAAAATCTACCTGGACGATAAGGAAATTACTTCGGATGCCATGTACCGCCGCGCCCAGAAGGGAATTGGCTATCTGGCGCAGGAAGCATCGGTATTCCGCAAGCTTTCTGTGGAGGAAAATATCTTAGGAGTTCTTCAGCTTACCAAGCTTTCCAAAAGGGAACAGCAGATGAAGTGCGACGAACTTATTGAAGAATTCTCACTTCAGCATGTACGCAAAAACCGCGGCGACCTGCTTTCGGGTGGTGAAAGACGGCGTACCGAAATTGCCCGCTGTCTGGCTACAAGCCCTAACTTTATTCTTTTGGATGAACCTTTTGCCGGCGTAGACCCCATCGCTGTGGAAGATATCCAGAAAATCGTGCGCAGCCTTGTGGACAAGAACATCGGTATCCTGATTACCGATCACAACGTGCAGCAAACGCTTGCCATCACGCATAAAACCTATATTATGTTTGAAGGTAAAATCCTGAAGGAAGGCTTGCCTCACGATCTGGCCAATGATCCTTTGGTTCGCGAAGCTTATTTGGGCGAAAACTTTGTGTATCAGGATATTCTGAACAAAGAACAGACGAAATCTTATGTGTACAATATCTGGGCAGGAAATTTCGACTCCAAAAATCAGTTCCGCGATTATGTGGACGCGAATTTTTCCGGACTTGATAATCTGAGGTTAATGTATGGATTTGAGGATATGAGTTTTGCGTCGCTGGCCAATTCAGAAATTGAGCACATATTCAATAATGTGGTAGATAAAAATGCGAACAATTCCTTCCTCTTTCAGAAGAAAGAGCTTACAAGCCGCTATTCGCTGGAAATGGCAGAAGCCGAGTCAACCGCGGCCAGCCGTCCGGAACTGCACTATCTGACGAGCTACACCTACAAGAGCTAATCCTTTTTTGGTCGAATTTTTGTTTACTTCAGGTTTTGGAATTTTCTGAAACCTTTTTTGATATTTATGCCGAAACCTTTCGCCCGCACTACTAACCTGATCAGCATTTATAAACAGCTGCGCCCTTTTATTTCGCCGTACCGCTACATGATTTACGGTACACTCTTCCTTACCTTCCTTGGTGCTCTTGCGGCGCAGGTAAACCCTCTGGTACTGAAATACACGGTGGACGAGGTAACTGAACTGGTGAATCTGCCCGACCCGATGAGTGAGGGTATCCATGTGTTGGTGGTTATAACGGCCATACTGCTGGGTAAGGAACTTGCAAATATCTTCATCCAGTTTGGCCAGAAATTCTATGGTGAAAAAATCAGAATCAGTGTAAGTTCTGTTCTTGCCCAAACAGCGATTGACAAGATCCTGCGTTACCGCATTGCCTATTTTAACGATGAAAATCACGAGACAGGAAAACTGCAGACCCGCATAGACCGCGGAATTGAAAGTCTGACCAAGCTGGTGCAGAATTTTTTCATCGACATACTGCCATTGTTTTCCAACGCGATTATTGCCCTCATCATCATGTATATGCAGAATGTATATGTGGGTTTGGTCTCAACGGTGGTGGTTCCCATTTATTTTTATGTGAGTTCACTTCAGGCCAGAAGGCTTTCGGGGGTGCGCCGTACGCTCCGAAATCAGCGCGAACAGAAAACATCAGGCTTGCTTAATCTGATAGGGTCCATTATGGTGATCAAAAGTTTTGTGCGCGAAAAATTTGAAGGTAAGAAACAGTACGACCTTCAGATGCAGCTTATGGACAGCCAGCTCTACACGCGCCGCACCAGCTTCATTTATGACGGCCTGAAGACTTTTATTGAGCAGTTTGGTGTCGTGCTCATCATCCTGCTTACTGTTTATCTGGTGCTGGACCAGCAAATGACCATTGGTGCTATCATGCTTCATATTATGCTTTTCAATAATGTTTCGTCACCCATACGTCAGCTGCACCGGATTTATGATGATATGAATGATGCCTTCATCTATGCCGAAGGTTATTTTGATATTTTAAATGCTGATGAAGAGACCGAACCCAACGGAACTGTAGTCGACAGTAATATAAAAGGTACTTTTGAACTTAAAAACGTAGATTTCAGCTATCCCAACGGCACAAAGGCACTGAATAATGTCTCCATGCGTATTGAAAACGGCAAAACTACCGCCCTGGTGGGGTTAAGCGGTGCCGGGAAATCCACAGTAATTAATCTGCTTTGTAAGTTTTACCTTCCCGACGAAGGTAATATTACGCTCGATGGCATCGACCTTAATCAGTATGAAAATTCATTTCTTCGCGGCGATATTGGTCTGGTGCTGCAGCGAAACCACATTTTCCAGGGAAGTATTGAAGATAACATCCGCTATGGAAATATGGATGCCAATTTTGAAGAGATTGAAACGGCTGCCAGAAAAGCTTATCTGCATGACCAGATTATGGATTTGCCGCAAGGCTATCAGCATGATGCTACTCAACTTTCCGGTGGGCAGCAGCAGCGCATCGCGATTGCCCGACTTTTCCTGAAGGATCCCCCCATTATTTTTCTGGACGAACCTACTGCAAGTCTGGACGCCATTGCCACAGAACAGATCAAAAACTCACTGGATGCCATAAAAGAGGGCAGGACCGTAATCATTATTTCCCACTCACTCTCGCAGATTCTGGACAGTGATATGATTTATGTGATGAAAAAGGGCCATGTGGTTGAAAACGGCACCCATGACCAGCTCGTAGATATGAACGGAACCTACCGCGAGATTTTTGACGCGTCGGCCCGCAGCCTGAATCTTGATAAACTGGTAAGTTCCTACCGCGATAACCAATAAAAGCACTAATTTTACGTTTAATCCGAATATGAAAATATTTAATACTAAAGTGGTTCTGGCTGCAGGTGCGATGTTGCTGTTTTCCTGTCAGAAAATTGAGGAAAGTGTAACAACTATTGTGACCGATACCAAAGACCAGGTTCAGCAAAAGGCCATGGAAACTGTGCAACAAACCATCACCGAGCAGGTGAGCAGGGTAGTGAAGGCCGAGGATGTGGCTTTCGATAGCATTTTTACGGCGGCTAATGACCTTAAGCTTAGTCAGGTAACCGGCAAAAGGATTGTAACGCCCAATGGCTCGCCTTATTATGTCTTTAAGTATAAAGCTCCGGAAAAGGAACTGCTGTTACAGTCGCTTACAGAACAGCCGACCACCGATGAAAGCCGTTCTGCTAAAGAATATAAGAAGGTGGACGGCTCGTCCATCATCGAGAAAATTGCTTTCGTTGAGAAGTTTATCCCAGGCGATCTTGTTAATGTTTCGTTCCTAAACGAACTCAGGACCGATAAAACAATTGAATATTATAAAATAAGCCGTTTTCCAAACTCCAGCACCGTCATTTATCATCCTAAGGACCAGACGGTATGGCATTTCGTGGAGGTAGTGAAATAGCCTTTCAACTTAAAATTTCCATTTTAAAACTTATCTTTGGGTATGAAAATTTATACCAAGACCGGCGACAAAGGTGAAACCTCGCTTTACGGCGGCACCCGCGTTTCCAAAGCTTCAGCCCGGGTTGAATCCTATGGCACCATTGACGAACTGAACTCATTTATCGGTTTTGCCAAAGCTGAAATAAATGACGAACGCATCCTGAACCAGCTTAAGAAAATACAGTTTGACCTTTTTACAGTAGGTTCAGAATCTGCTACGCCAACGGATAAACTGATGCTTGCTAACGGTAAGTCGCGCCTGTCACTGATGATTTCAGAAACGGAAATAGAGGAGCTGGAGCAGTGGATGGATGAATTTGAAGCTACTCTGGAACCATTACAATACTTTATTCTTCCGGGTGGTGGTAAAGGCGCCACATCGCTGCATATATGCCGCACAGTTTGCCGACGTGCCGAGCGCAGTCTGGTGTTTCTGAATGGGCACGAAGAAGTTCGGCCAGAACTGATTAAATATCTGAACCGTCTTTCAGATTATCTGTTTGTTTTGGCAAGATATGTCTCCAAAATTCATGGCGAACAGGAAGAATACTGGAACCCCAACGACCGCGGACAATAAATGAAGCAAGCTCTTCTGTTTATCAATGGTGTCCCACCCAACCAATTGCCGGAAACTGACGGATACCAAATGGTGGCCTGTTCGGACGGTGCCTTTCGATACCTGAAGGAAAAGGGTTATCCGTTGGACCAACTGGATTTTATTTCCGGTGATTTCGACAGCCATAACGGTTCGGACGAGGATATTTACAGTCAGAGATTCATCTATACACCGGATCAGGACAAAACCGATTTTCAGAAATCGCTGGAGATTCTGCTGGAACGCGGAATTCAAAAAGTTGATGTATACGGCGGAAGCGGAGGCGAAATGGATCATTTTCTCGGGAATCTGCACGTTGCCTATTTGTTCAAAAGCAAATTGAAAATCACTTTCTATGATGAATTTGCCTGTTACTTTTTCGCAGAAGAGCACACAGTACTGAACGATGTAAAAAACAGGATGGTGTCGCTTTATCCTTATCCCGAGGCGGCCCAAATCACTACAAAAGGCTTAAAGTGGCCTCTCTCTGGCGAAACTCTAAATATGACAGACCGGATCGGAACACGAAATCTGGCACTTGAAGATTCCGTTGTGATTAATTTTGAGAGGGGTGCGCTCGTACTATTCGTGGGACTGGCAACCGGCGATGCGAACGGCAGTGCTGAGGGATAACTGAGTCGATTGTTCTTTAAAATCAACTTTTTTTACCACATTTGCATTTTGTAATTACTTAAACCGAAAGCTTATAATGAAAATTAAATATTCAGAACTTATTGACCAAACCCTGTATTTCCCTACTGAAGAATTCAATGTGGTTGAAAACAGTCTGCAGTTTCACGATATTCCGCTGATGGATATTGTAGAAGAGTTTGGTACTCCGCTGAAATTTAATTATTTGCCGAAAATTTCCACAAATATCCAGCGCGCAAAAGGTTGGTTTAAGGAGGCCATTGAGAAGCACGATTACAAAAAAGGGTATACCTACTGCTACTGCACCAAATCCAGCCAGTTTGCTTTTGTCCTGGAAGAAGCTCTTAAAAATGACATTTCCCTGGAAACATCATCAGCCTACGATATGGATATTATCCGTTCACTTTATAATAAAGGGAATTATGGCAAGGATGTGGAGGTTATCTGCAATGGATTTAAAACCGATGATTATCTGGCAAAGATTTCCGATCTCATCAATAACGGTTTCCAGAACATCATTCCAATCCTGGATAATTACCGCGAACTTGACAAGCTTACCGAAAGTATCGATACCACCTTTAACATAGGCATCCGTATCGCTTCGGAAGAGGAACCTAAGTTCGAGTTTTATACCTCCAGACTGGGAATAGGCTACAAGGACATCATTCCGTATTACAGTCAGAAAATTGCCGAACATCCCAATGCCAGGCTCAAGATGCTTCACTTTTTCATTAATACCGGTATCAAGGATACCGCATATTACTGGAATGAACTCTATAAATGTCTGCGTGTATATGCCAGGCTGAAGAAGATTGCGCCGGAAGTGGACTCACTGAACATCGGCGGTGGTTTCCCTATTAAAACCTCCCTCAACTTCGATTATGATTACCAGTACATGGTAAACGAGATCGTATCGCAGATCAAGAAATTCTGTGAAGAAGAGGGTGTGGAAGAGCCGAATATCTATACCGAATTCGGATCATTCACCGTGGGTGAAAGCGGTGGCCATCTTTATAAAGTGATTTCGCAGAAAAGGCAGAATGACAGGGAAAAATGGAATATGATTGATTCCAGTTTTATGACCACATTGCCGGATACCTGGGCTATTTCACGTAAATTTATCATGCTGCCGCTGAACCGTTGGGACGATACCTATGAGCGTGTATTCCTGGGTGGACTTACGTGTGATTCAGACGATTACTATAACTCCGAGCAGCATACTAATGCCATTTACCTGCCGGTTTTCAGTGAGACCAAGCCCATGTACATTGGATTTTTCCACACCGGGGCTTATCAGGAAACCATTGGGGGTTACGGCGGCGTTCACCACTGTCTGATGCCACAGCCTAAGCATATACTGATCAATAAGGATGAAGACGGAAACTTCACTTACGAGGTTTTCCGCGAGGAACAGAAGCCCGAGGAGGTGCTGAAACTTTTAGGATATTAAAATAAGGAGCAACACGTGAGTTGCTCTTTTTCATTTGTGATCCCGCTTTACGCTGCAATCTTTTAATATTTGGGTTGCGGCGGCTTCGCCGCCGTAACCCAAATATTAAAAGGATTTCCACTGCAATCGGGGCTAAGATCCGGAGTTTACCTTCTCTGACGGAGGAATTAATCGGTACTTTGATAATCTTCAATTTATCAGTAATTTGAGCCAAGATAATGTCATTCCTCAGGTATTCAACCGCACCGCGCTGTTAATAATGGTTTCAGTGAAACGACAATTGAAAACTTAGTTCAAAGACATTATAGGCTGGTTCTGTTTGTGTAATTAATCTTATATTCGTCATCACCGGTTTAGATTTATTAATAAACTCCTTATGAAGCCATATTCCACACTACTTACGTTATTCCTTTGTGTTGTAAGTTCATTTTTATTTGGACAATCCTATTCAATACTTTATAAAGTAAGCTACCAGCCGGTTGCTGATCTCAAAGAGAGAAAAACTGAGTACATGATGTTGGAGGTCAATAATCACAAAAGCCGGTTCTACAGCCTGGATCAGAAGAAACTTGATTCTATGGTGCAGGCCAATGATCCTGCGCTTTCAGACAGCTACGAAAGTCCAAATTTAAAGTTTGAGGTTTACAAAGATCTTGGGACAAAAAAATCATGGGTTTCAGCTGACTTTAACAGTGCAACTTATACATATGAAGAGCCGTCACTCAAATATCAGTTATTGAATACGAAAGTGGATAAACAGGGGGGTTATTCTATAAAACAGGCGTGGACAAATGCAGGAGGTCGGGAGTGGGCAATTTTCTATACCGAAGATGTGCCTCTGTTTGTGGGACCTTATCTTTTTTCCGGACTACCTGGAATGGTCTATAGAGTTCTGTCAACCGATTTGGATTATGAGATTTCATTTGTAGGAATCCAAAAGACCAACCAGATTAAAGAAATCAAGTTACCCAAATCAAATATCACCAAAGAAAAGTATGCAAAGCAGATTAAAGAGTTTCTGGAAAACCCCGGACATCACAGCATAATGTACAAAAACATTTGGGGCGACACATTTCACTACAATTTTAAAACCGCATCGCCCTCTGTAATTAAGCAGCAGGAACAACTGATAAAAAAGATCACTTCTAAATTTAATAATCCTATAGACAAGGAAGTGTACCTGTTTGACATCATTGTACCTTAATTCTATGCATAAAAATCACGACAGTACTTTGTATCAAAGCTGACTCATGCCCGCAAAAGCTTAGGAAAGATTTTGCTGTATGTAACATCTAATGAACTTGCGCAAGCATGCGCCGGCCATAAATCAGGCATTTCATCAACTATTCGGAAAAAAAAGAGGCATATAATAACACTCGGAAACACGGCCAATGCCATCGGCTACCTAATGGAAGGCTGGCTGGCAGAGTTCTTCAAAAGACTCCGCTACAAAAAAGGGAGGCCAAGCGCCGTTTCCGCACTGGCCAGGAAACTCGCCGTCATTATCTGGAACATGCTGGTAAAGAACTAAGCCTACAACCCGCCGTCACAATACCTCTTTCTGGATGAGAAAAGAAAAATGGCCGCAGTGAAAAGAATACAAAAACAAATCACTAAATTTGGTCTGACTGATAAAGATATTAATACGTTAACCAACCGAAGATCAATGTATTAAATTAACCTAGTCGGAATTTTAGAAAATGAACCGCAACCAAAAGAAATTTAAAGAAATTAAAGATTTTTTAATCGAGAAATTAGGAGATAAAATAGACTATTCAAAGGAGGAAGATGGAAATGAATATTTGAATATTAAAAATTCAAGCTTTTGGATTTCAAATACTCTTGGAGAATTAGTTGTAGGCTACGGTTTTATTCATAAGCATTTCAGTGAAGAATATAATAATTTAGATGAAGGAATATTTCAAACATTTGATTTATTAACGAACAGAATTAAAACAACAAATTACATTAAAGGAAACACAATTTTTAAAACATCTATTGAAATTGAGCATTCAAATTCCAACTCAGTAAATTTTGGAACTTCAAGTGTAATATTCTATCCTTTCTGGAAAAAGACACAAATCGAAACTTCTTATGATGAAAAAATATTGGATAAAAATGAAAGTGAAAATAGAGTAAATATAATTTTAGAAACAGAATACAATAAATAATTAAAACAAAAAATAAATAAGAAAACTACTGCTAATAACTAAGCTTTCCTTGGGCTTGAAAATCCAATAATGAAAGCCCGTTGAACGGAACTTTCGGCAGCTTTTCATGAGGATTTCAGCAGTCTAGGGAGTTTTTCGCTTTTAGGATGTAGGATGACCAAAGAGGCTCAGTATCGGACATTAGTGATTAGAAATACTTCTTCACCTTTTCAAATTCAATATCTGCAAAATCAAATACTGACAGGTTGGCCTTGGTGTAATCCTGATTCTTGGAATGTGCGCTTTGATAAGCCGTACAGAAAATACCCGCTGCATGTGCGGCTTCAATACCGTTTGTTGAGTCTTCAATCACCATACAATGTTCTCTGTGTTCACCGGCCATTTGAACAGCGAGCTCAAAGATTTCCGGGTGGGGTTTGGATTCCTGCAGGTCGGCACCTGAAATTTTCCCGACAAAGTAGGGCTCCAGCTCAAATTTCTCAAACACCCAGTTAATCGTATTCATATGTGCCGATGAAGCCAGTACCATCTTAATCCCGTTGTCATAATAGTTCTCAATCAGGCTTTTCACTCCCGGAATTAGGTCGAAGTCCGGATCTGTATCAAAATAATTTTTGAAATGATGCCTTTTTATCCGTGCCAGATCCTCATGGTCGGCCTCAAGACCAAACGTATCTATGAGCGTATTGCAAACCCTTTTTGTAGAGGCTCCCGTAAAGGTGGTGAAGAGTTCCTCCGAGACATCAATCCCGAAATCCTCAAACATCCGGAAATAAGCTTTCCTGTGCAGGGGTTCAGTGTCCACAATCACTCCGTCCATGTCGAATAAAACAGCTTTTAAAGGCATTTCAATTTTTTTTTGCAAAACTATTAAAATTTAAGCGAATCAGGGCTGCGAACAGTTCGGCATCCAGCAGCATTTATATAGGCACCCACCGCTTGTCACTGCAATTTATTATCTTTGGATTTCAAAAAATAACATTAAAAACAGAAGAAGATAAATGAGAACATATGCTGCAATACCCGAAGAGAATGCTACTTTGGAAAATTCGAAAGTAATGCTTGTGACCGTGCCTTACGACGGAACATCAACCTGGGGCAAAGGTGCCGACAAAGGTCCTGAACTTTTCCTGGATGCTTCCGAGAATATGGAACTCTATGATATTGAAACCGGAACGGAGCCTTACCTGGAAGGGGTATTTCTGGCGGGTGATATTTCTGAAAACTCTTCGCCGGAGGCTATGACTGAGGCGGTCTATCAGAAAACCAAAGAACTTCTTCAGAATGACGGTAAGCTGTTCACTCTTTTTGGCGGTGAGCATTCGGTTTCAATTGGCTCTATCCGTGCGGTAGGCGAGAAGTATGAAAATCTTACTGTTCTGCAGCTGGATGCGCATACGGATTTGAGACCTGAGTTTCACGGATCCACCTCTAATCATGCCTGCGCGGTTTTTGAAGCTTCGCAGAAGCTGAATCTGGTTCAGGTGGGCATCCGCTCCTGCGATGCCGAAGAAATTCAGTATGTTCCGGAAGGACAGTGTTTCTGGGCACATGAAATCGCGACCAATCCAAACTGGATAGACGATGTTCTTGCTAAAGTTTCAGGAAATGTATATATCACCATAGACCTGGACGCTTTCGATCCTTCTATTGCACCTTCTACAGGTACCCCGGAGCCGGGTGGACTGCAGTGGTATCCAACTTTAGAACTGCTTAAGAAAGTATTTGAGAAATGCAATGTAGTAGCATTTGATATCGTGGAGCTTATGGATTCACCTATGCCCAAACCTACAGCTTTCCTCGCGGCCAAGCTCTACTACAAGATGCTGGCTTATTATCATTTGAATAAATAAGGATTTTTTAAAATTATAGATATTAACTTTCCGGACTCCCGGGAAGTTTTTATTTTTATACTAAGTTGCTGAATTATGTTAAATCTGTTTTTTGACCAAAATCTTGATCCTGAAAAAAATCTGCTGCCGCTGGACGGTACGGTGAATTACTATGGCAGGGTGCTGGAACCTGAGCTGGCAGATGAATTTTACAACAGTCTGCTACACAACATCGACTGGAAAAACGATGAAGCCGTGATTTTCGGCAAAAAGATCATCACCAAAAGAAAGGTGGCCTGGTATGGTGATAAGGATTTTGAATATACTTACTCCAAATCTACAAAAACTGCATTGGCGTGGACCGATGATCTTCTGGAACTGAGGAGTATAGTTGAACAGAAATCGGGTGAAACCTATAACTCTTGTCTGCTCAACCTTTACCACAGTGGCGAAGAGGGTATGGCCTATCACAGCGACGGCGAAAAGGACCTTAAGAAAAATGGCGCAATTGCCTCACTGAGTTTTGGTGCTGAAAGGAAATTTTCATTCAAACATAAATACACCGGCCAGAAAGTGGAGTTGATACTGGAACACGGCAGTTTGCTGGTAATGAAAGACCAGACGCAAAGCTTTTGGCTTCACCGTTTACCACCTACCAAGAAAATAGCGACCCCTCGGATCAACCTGACTTTCCGAACTATCGAAAAGTAAGAAATCCCCGATATTTCGGGGACTTCAAGGGTAATCATTTTAAATATTTCTGTTACGCTCTCAAATACCTTGCGTAAGCATAACCTTCCTCACCGGAGGAAGTTCTGATTTTCCACCAGTCATCTGAGGACTGCTCAACCAAAGTTACGGAATCACCTTTGGAAGCCTTTCCAATGATGGCAGCCTCGGTAGATGGTTCCTGTCTTATGTTCAGACTGGATTCTTCCGTATTTACCGTAAGGTTTGCTCCTGTGCTAAGTCCGGCCACCTGCACATCAACATTAATGTCTGATGCGGAGTAGGTAGTATCTATGGCACCCAAAGCGTTCCATACGGCATCCTTCGCCGCCGTGCTGCCTGCAGAGCCCGAAACATATAATATCCCGTCCTGCTCACGTACCTGTAATCCGGAAATACCCGCAGACTGTGCTGCTGAAATCACGCCGGCATATTTATCCTGTAATGCACTCATATTATTACTGTTATTTAACGTTATAGTTGTAATTTACTTTTCCGGCCTGCAGCGCATCTACAGATTCCTTTATTTTTCTGGCCTGAGCCGGAGAAACGTCACCTGTAAGTGTAAGTTCGCCATTCACCACCTCAACCTTTACTGACGGGAAATCCTTTACCGCATCCTGAACTTTTTGCTGAACCGCTGGGTCTACTGCAGAAACAGTTTCAACTACCGGCGCTTCAATGCGGGTCATATCCATTACATCCTTTATTCCAGGAATTGCTTTCAGCTGGCTGATCATAGCATCGCGTGAAGCTTCATCAGGAAAAGTGCCGCTCAGGTGTGCGGTTCCGTCTTTTACCTCAACAGTAGCTCCGGGATTGCTCGTAACCACAGTAGTAGCCTGAGTAGTGAGTTCAGCATCAGACACTTTCTCTTTACAGGCAACCGAACCAAAGGAAATCGCCAGTGCCAGGGTAGCCATTGCAAACATTTTTTTCATAGTAAATTATTTAATGTTAAGAATTATATTCTCAAATTTAGGAATATTTAGTCTATCGATGTTTCAGCTAAAGGCTAAATGTTTCTTAAATTTTAAGGAAGACCGCCCTCTCTGCTCCTGATTGCCTTATCAGTTCATCCTTCGTGTTTAGTGCAGCCCTATTTTTAATGTTTATTAACACTCTGATGAAAAATTATATATTTGTAGCCGTTATAAAAAATATATGAGTCCTACACTCCTAAGGATCTTTCCTTATTTCACACTCACTGTAGCTGTATTGCTGCACGGAATAAATCTTTTAAACTCACTGCCACCTGATTATCTGGTTTTTGGTCACCTGCTGTTTGTATTGGGTATGATAACCTACGCTTTGCAGAGAAAGAACCTTACGACATGGATTTTGGTCAGCATTGTAATGGGTGTTATTGTAGGCCGGGATTATCCGGGAATTGCGCTCTCGCTGCAGCCACTCAGTCAGGGTTTTATCCGTTTAGTGAAAACTATTGTGGGACCTATCTTATTTGCCACTCTTGTATATGGAATTGCCGGACATTCGGACCTGAAGCAGGTGGGACGTATGGCGTGGAAATCATTACTTTACTTTTACACGGCAACCACAATCGCACTGTTCATTGGACTTGCCGCCATCAATATTTCGCAGGCGGGAGTTGGGATTGATGCCTCCAAAATACCGCATCACGATCTTCCCGCAACCTCTTCGTTAAAGGAGGCAGACCAGCGTGCACTGGAATCTATTCCGGAGGAAAACCACTGGATCTTTAAGACAACTTCATTTTTCCGCGATGTATTTCCGGAAAACATCATCAAGTCAATTTATGATAACCAGGTTCTTCAGATTGTGGTATTTGCGGTGATATTCGGTATCGGCCTTGCGCAGTTACCCGAACGCAAGAAAAGACCTATGGTGGATTTTGTGGACAGTCTGGCGGAGACGATGTTCAAGTATACGCACATTATCATGTATTTTGCGCCGATTGGTGTGGGTGCTGCCATGGCGTATACCGTAGGACATATGGGCATTGACATCCTCAAATATCTATTTATGCTCCTGCTTACGCTCTACTGCGCACTGATTGCCTTCCTGCTGCTGGTACTCCTGCCTATTGCGCTCTATATGAAGGTGCCGATCAAACAGTTCATTCAGGCTATAAAGGAACCGGTTTCAATCGCCTTTGCAACCACAAGTTCGGATGCTGCACTGCCTGTGGTAATGCAAAACATGGAGAAATTCGGTGTTCCAAGGAAGATTGTTTCTTTTGTAGTTCCCACGGGTTACTCCTTCAATCTGGACGGAACCACCCTATACCTTTCGTTAGCTTCAATTTTCGTCGCGCAGGCGGCAGGTATGGATCTTTCCTTCGGTCAGCAGTTGCTCATTTGTCTTACCCTTATGATTACAAGCAAGGGTGTGGCGGCCATACCAAGAGCTTCCTTAATTATCCTTATCGCCACGGCGGACCAGTTTGGTTTGCCGGTCTTCATCATAGCCGCCATACTGGGAATTGATGAGCTGATGGATATGGGACGTACTTCTGTAAATGTAATCGGAAACTGTCTCGCATCTGTAGTTATCGCCAAATGGGAAGGCGAGTTTGACCAGCAGGCCGCGCTGAATTTTGAAGAAGAGTAATCTCTTCTACTGCATTAATTTACATTAACTTCGGTAATTCCCATTCATTCCCGAAACTTCCTATGAAGATCATCAGGTGTACAGCAGTTGCTGAAAAACCTTATTTTTATTAAGTCTAAATTGGCGTTTATTCCGTAACTTTGCTGTTCAATATTCAGATATAATTATGTTGACGAAAGTAAAGGTTCAGGAATTCCTGAAAGAGATTGAAGTGGAAGACCTCGTAAATAACCTTCAGGTTATGGGCAATGAGGTATATATAGATATGACCGCGCACTCGCCGGCCATGCACGAAAAGAAAAAACTTGAAGTAGCTATGAAGCAGGCCTTTGCCTCTCAGTTTGGGGAGGAAGTGGTGCTGAAGTTAAAAATAGTTTCGCCTGAGCCAACCGAGGTTCAGCAAAACCAGATCAAAGGCAAGCAGATTCCGGGAATTCAGAATATCATCGCCATAGCGTCCGGAAAAGGGGGCGTAGGTAAATCCACAGTTGCCGCTAACCTTGCCGTTACGTTGGCAAATATGGGTTTCAAAGTAGGTCTTCTGGATGCGGACATCTACGGTCCATCTGTACCGACAATGCTTGATACCGAAGGTGCGAAACCCCTTTCAGTGGAAATAGACGGTAAAAATCTTATGCAGCCTGTTGAGAATTACGGTGTGAAAATGCTGTCCATTGGATATTTTTCCGGAGCCAACCAGGCAGTGGTATGGCGTGGGCCAATGGCTTCAAAAGCCCTTAACCAAATGATCCGTGATGCACACTGGGGCGAACTGGATTTCCTTCTTATTGACCTTCCGCCGGGAACCGGAGATATTCACCTATCCATAATTCAGGAAGTACCGGTTACAGGCGCTGTAATCGTAAGTACGCCTCAGCATGTGGCTTTGGCCGATGTTCGTAAGGGTATCGCTATGTTCCAGATGGAAAGCATCAACATTCCTGTTCTAGGACTGATAGAAAATATGGCCTATTTCACGCCGGATGAACTTCCGGAAAATAAATATTATATCTTTGGAAGGCAGGGCGCTCAGTACCTCGCCGAAGATATCGGAATTCCCGTACTTGGTGAGATACCTCTTATCCAGAGCATCCGTGAGGCAGGTGATGTAGGCCGTCCCGCCGCACTGCAGGAAGGTTCCAAGATTGCGGATATCTATATTGAGACCGCAAAAAGTATGATCGAAAGTCTGGTGGAAAGAAATAAAAGCCTTCCGCCTACCGAAGCCGTAAAGATTACAACCATGGCCGGTTGTTCACCAAAGAAAAAATAAAAGGCAAAGGTTTCTTTAGAAATCCTAAGCCCGCAAAATAATATGGAAAGTAATATTGTACACGAGGCAACTGTAACCCGAGTGCTGGAAGCACTGGAAAGCATCCGGCCTTTTCTGAATAAGGATGGGGGAGATATTGAACTTATTGATGTGGAAGGCAGTAAGGTGATCGTGAAGCTTCAGGGTAACTGCAACGGTTGTCCTATGAGCTTTTCGACAATGAAGTTGGGTGTGGAAAACACCATTAAGCAGCATGCTCCCGAAATTACTGAAGTGGTAAGTCTAAACTAACACCTTCACGCAGCATAATAAACCCTTTCAACCACACAGGCTGAAAGGGTTTTTTGTTCACAGAAATTCCGGAAAATTATATATTGATACCGCTTTTACTATATTTGGCTATGATTAGTATTCAAAAGAAACACCTGATTGCTGCTGCAGTGCTGGGAGGCCAGTTTTTTTTCGCTCAGGATGTCGCACAGAAATTGGATGCCGCCACTAAAAATCTGTTGGAAACTCCCGCTGCCTATTCGGCTAACCTGTCTTTTTATGTGGCCGATGAAACCGGTAAGTTCATTTATGAATATCAGGGAAATAAAGGTTTGTCTACAGCTTCAACCCAGAAAATATTTACGGCAGCAGCTGCGCTGGAAACCTTAGGCAAAAACTACACCTATAAAACTACAGCCTCCTATTCCGGCAATATAATCTCCGGTAAACTTGATGGAAATCTTTTTATCAGCTCCAACGGAGATCCAACCCTGGGCAGTTGGCGCTACGATGGTTATAAGCCGGAGGACTTCCGCCGAAAACTTATTGATGCACTAAAAAAGCAGGGTATTACCTTCATTTCAGGAGATTTGGTTATTGATGATACCTATTTTGATTTTCAAACCGTTCCGGGTGGCTGGCCCTGGGATGATATGGGAAACTATTACGGCGCGGGTGTTTGGAGTGTGAACTGGCGCGAAAATCAGTTTGATGTGAATCTGCGTAATGGTGAAATCAAAGATTTTAATATACCTCTGCACAATGTGAAGTGGGTTAACGAGGTGAAAACTGGTGGAATTTCAGACCAAAGCCTTATTTTCACCGCACCGCATTCAGAGGTAGCCCTGATAAACGGTACCTTACCGACCAAAGCGATGACGGTCTCCGGAGCACTACCCAATCCACCCATGCAGTTGGGCATGGAAATAAAATCCTGGCTCAGCGAAAGCGGCATCTCGCTTACCGGCAATGTTATAACCAACAGTGGACAGCTTATTAAAGGTCTGAAAATAATGAAGGCGCCCGAGTCCAATATATTCTTTACTTGGCAGTCGCCCACACTTGACAGGATCGTATACTGGTTTCTGAAGAAGAGTGTAAATCTGTACGGCGAAACATTTGTAAAGACCATGGCTAAAGATAAAAGAGGCTCGGGAAGCTTTGATGCGGGTATTGATTATATGAAGGATTTCTGGAAAAATAAAGGCATTAATGAGGCGATGATTAACTTTGCCGATGGCAGCGGACTGTCACCTCAGAATTACGTTTCAGCACGGGCGGAAGTTCAGGCTTTGCTATGGTCCCAAAAACAAGCCTGGTTCAACAGTTATATTGAGGGTTTCCCGGAGCAGAACGGTATGAAGATGAAAAGCGGCACCATCAGGAACATAAAATCCTTCGCAGGCTATCATACGTCCGGAGCCGGAAAAAGGTATGTATATTCCGTCATCATCAACAATTATCAGGGTGGCAATGTAAGTGATGCGCTCTACAAAGTCTTAAACGTCTTAAAATAAAATATTCTTGAAAAGACCTCTTCTTTCCAGGCTCAATCAGTGGTTTGTCTTTGGGTTACTCACCGTGGTGACATCGGCGATCGTGGTTTCATCCGTAATCCTGATCGATTATCTGCGTAAAGAGGAGATAAAGAGGATCGACCTTTTTGCGAGCGCGATTAAGTTCCAGCAGAATGTCGTGGCACCCGATCCTGATGTTCAGGACTTACTTCTTAAAATCACAAGTTCTAACAGCACCATTCCGGTAATTATACTTGACCGCGAGAACAGACCTATGTTCCATGGAAATATTCCGCCCGAGATAGAGAACGACGCCGCTGCAATTGCCGAGTTGGCTAAAAACATGGGTAAGACCTACCCGCCCATTGAACTTAAGTTCCCAGACGGCAACAACCAGTTTGTCTATTACGACAATTCACGCCTGCTCAATGATTTACGCTGGTCGCCTTATGTGCTTGGTCTTTTCATATTTGCTTATCTGCTTTTCTCTTTCTGGTTTCTGCGCACAATAAAGAAAACTGACGAGGGTTTTCTGTGGGCGGGCCTTGCAAAGGAAACTGCACATCAGATAGGTACGCCGCTGTCTTCAATGATTGGCTGGATTGAGATTATGCGGATGGACAATCCCGACTCCCAGGAAGCCGCTGAGATAGAAAAGGATGTGAACCGGCTGATGACAATCTCCGAACGGTTTTCCAAGATCGGTTCGGTTCCCGAACTAAATGATATGAATCTTTCTGAGACCATACATCAGAATTATGATTATCTTAAAAAACGGATTTCCGGCAAGGTGAATTTCACACTGAACCTTCCGGCCCGACAGATTATTATTCCACACAACCGGATTCTGCTGAGCTGGGTAATTGAAAATTTAGTTAAAAATGCTGTTGATGCCATGAAGGGTCAGGGTAAGCTGGAAATCCTTGCTTATGAGCGCGGACGGAATATTATCATTGACTTCCGCGATACCGGTTGCGGACTCACCGCCCGCCAGGCCGCAAATGTCTTCAAGCCGGGATACTCAACCAAGAAGCGTGGCTGGGGACTTGGACTCAGTCTGGCAAAACGCGTGGTTAAGGAATACCACCGCGGCGATATCCGGATACCGCAAACTGACCTCGGAAAGGGAACTACTTTCCGTGTTGTCCTTAGGAAATAGATACTTCAGTTTGATTTCCTGTAATCAACAAAATAATTATTGTCAAAAACCACAGGGGCAGGAGAGTTCAGTTCAACCTGCTGCCAACTTTCAGTAGGCCGGATCAGCTGATTTCCGTTAATCCTTAATGGCAGCTGCAGGTCGTTCACCGCATTTTCATAACGGAAGTCCAGCATTTTTCCATTCTGTCTGTAAACAAAAGCGGGTATCTTGGTCGTACGAAGATATTGGTCGAAAACCGTAGTAAGGTCCAGTCCGGATTTTTCAGAGATATAATTCTCAATCTGCCCAGAGGTCACAGTTTGATGATAAAAATCTTTATTAATTCCACGCAGGATACTCCGGAATTTTACATCGTCATTTATGATGGTCCTGATCGTATGCAGCATATTGGCACCTTTATAATACATATCGCTGCTTCCCGTATTCCTAACGCCATAATCCCCGATTACAGGCCGGTCGTTTTGAATGTTGTTACGGGTTCCCTGCACATATCTGTCCGCATCCGTGCGGTTCAGGAAGTTTTCGGTAAAAAGAGTTTCGGAGTATGATGTGAACGCCTCGTGAATCCACATATCTGCTTTGTCTTTGGCCGTAATATTATTGGCAAACCATTCATGTCCGCTTTCATGGATAAGTATGAAATCCCATTTTAAACCAACTCCTGTTCCTGATAAATCCCTCCCCAGATAACCATTGGCGTAACCGTTTCCGTAGGCTACATTGCTCTGGTGTTCCATGCCCAGGTAGGGACTTTCCACAAGTTTAAAACTGTCTTCGTAAAAAGGGTAGGGTCCAAACCAATATTCCAGGGCTTTCATCATCGGTTTTACCTGGGAGAATTGCGTCCGGGCTTTTTCCAGATTGGTTTTCAGAACCCAGTAATCAAGATCAAGTTGGCCTTTCTCACCGCTGTAGGTGTCTTTAAAATTCACATAATTGCCAATGTTCGGCACTATGGAATAGGCGTTGATGGGGTTCTTTACTTCCCAAGTATAGTGTTTTTTATCATTAAAGGTTTCGGTCCTGATCAGGCGGCCGTTTCCTACGCCCAACAGGGTGTTCGGCGTAATGATCTTCATCTTTATTCCATTGTCTGGTTCATCTGCCCAATGATCCTTAACAGGCAGCCACACCGACGTGCCGATTCCTTCCTGTGCTACACTCATAAACGGCATTCCGGTATCGTCTTTGGTGAATACCCATCCTCCGTCCCATGGTGCATTCCTTGCAACTTTGGGATTCCCCGAATAGGAAATTTCCATCTGGTATTTGGTAGTAGGTTCAAAAGTTCCGTCCGCGTGTATCCACAGAAAATCTCCTTCCCGCTCAGTTTTTATAATCTTAAAATTAGATTTAAGCACAGCTGCCTTCATCGGCTCCTGAATGTCGATCTGAAATATTGGGTCTTTAACCTTTTTGATTACATCAAATTGAATTAGGTTGCTTCCGCTGACCATCTTTGTGTCAAAATCTGCTTCTACGGTCAGTTCATACCTTTTAACATCCCAGAAATTTCTGTAAGCATTGTCGGATCCTTTCAGCGAATCTGTTTTGGTATAATTCTGAGCGCCTAGACCTAAGGAACAAAGCATGAAAAGGAAAATCGAAGTTTTCATCTGTGGTAAATTTCATCAAAAATAACAAATAAAACGGTAAGCAATTCGGCCATATTATTGCTGAAATTGCTCCTAATCATCCTTATAAATTTGTATTTTTACCTCTTCAATGAAAGACGGCCAACTTATCACGCTCATACGCAGAGCTCAGCAAAAGGACCAGAAAGCGCAGACTCACCTCATCAACCTTTTTTGGGTGGATGTTTTTTCTTTTGTGATGAAGAAAGTTAAAAATGAGATTGACGCAGACGAGATTACTGTAAATGTATTCTCCAAAGTACTGAACAAGCTTGATCTTTACGATCCCAATTTCCAGTTTAAGACCTGGGTTCTAACCATTGCTCAGAATACGGTTATTGACTTTTGGAGAAGGAAAAACCGTGAAAATGAAGATGCCGTAAACAGTTTCGACGAAATCCGGGACCAGTTTGCGCGTTCACCGGAAGAACTTCTGATTTCCGAAGAGGAGCAGAAGCAAATTCTGGCTGTCATTGCCACACTGGATCTTAATTATCAGGAAATTATCCGCCTGCGTTTTTTTGAAGAGAAAAGCATTAAAGAGATTGCTGAGGAACTTAATCTAACAGTTTCAAACACTAAAGTTAGGATCATGCGGGCTAAAAAAGTCCTTTCGGCACTGCTGAAAACCGATGAATATGAAGACTGAACACGGCAATTTCTAAATTCGTAAATTTGCTCTTTATTTTTAATGATGAACGACACTGTTGTAGATACCACTATTCAAAAGCCGAAATGGATCCGCGTAAAACTTCCTACCGGGAAAAACTACCGTGAACTCCGTAGTCTTGTCGATAAATATAAGCTGAATACCATCTGTCAGAGCGGCAGCTGCCCTAATATGGGCGAATGCTGGGGCGAAGGTACAGCTACGTTCATGATCCTTGGGAATATCTGTACCCGAAGCTGTGGATTTTGTGGCGTGAAAACCGGAAAACCGCTGGATGTAAACTGGGACGAACCGGAAAAGGTGGCCAGGTCCATTAAATTGATGAAAATCAAGCATGCAGTACTTACTTCGGTAGATAGGGACGACCTTAAAGACATGGGCTCCATACTTTGGGCCGAAACGGTGAATGCCGTTCGGAGGATTTCACCAGGAACCACTATGGAAACCCTGATTCCTGATTTCCAGGGTATCACCAAACATATAGACCGCCTGGTTGAAGTTGCTCCGGAGGTTATTTCGCATAATATGGAAACCGTAAAGCGCCTTACCCGCGAGGTGAGGATACAGGCAAAGTATGAGCGAAGTCTTGAAGTTTTGCGCTATCTAAAGGAAGCCGGACAGAATAGGACCAAAACCGGTCTTATGCTGGGACTGGGCGAAGAGCGCGACGAGGTTTTCCAAACTATTGAAGATATCAGAAACTCAAATGTGGACGTGATTACCATTGGGCAGTACCTTCAACCTACAAAGAAACATCTGCCGGTAAAGAAATTCATTACTCCGGAAGAGTTTACGGAATTTGGCGATTTTGCCAGAAGTTTAGGCTTCAGACATGTGGAAAGTTCACCTTTGGTGCGTAGTTCTTACCACGCGGAAAAGCATATCCACTAGAATCCAAACAAAATATAAGCTGCAGAGATGCAGCTTTTTTTGGCTTGTATTCCATCACTGTTATTAGGTTGTTAGGTGGAAGAAATGTTCTATTTTTAGTAACGCAAAATAAAGTATGATATGAAATTAGCTCTTTATTCGGTTGCCATGCTGGCATTCCTCAATTTCTCATGCACTGATAAATCAACATTGGAGAAGTCTACAACTGAACTGACGGACAAGAAATCAATGATTAAGACCGAAGATCTTTCTTACGGCATAAACGGCGTTACCCACCGGTCCTTTGCTGCCTATAAAACAGATTCAGAAGGACCGCTGCCCGTAGTCTTTGTGCTTCCGGAATGGTGGGGATTGAATGACTATGTTAAAAACCGTGCGAAGCAGTTGGCAGAACTGGGCTATTATGCGGTAGCAGTGGATTATTATGGCGATGGAAAAGTGGTTGAGACCCCTGAAGAAGCTCAGAAATTATCTTCTCATTTCTACAAAATCCCGATTGATGCGCGCCGGATGTTCGATGCAGCCAAAAATAAGGTGATCATTGCCGAAAATGCAGACCACACAAGGATGGCCATTGTCGGTTACTGCTTCGGGGGAGCACAGGCTCTGAATATGGGAAGGACCTATAATGATTTTAAGGGAGTAGTGAGTTTCCATGGAAACCTGACAACGGGGATACGTGCAAAAAACAATAAGGTGAAATACCTTGTTCTCAACGGCGCGGCGGATACTTTGGTGCCACAGGAAGAGATTGCCAATTATAAGAAAGAGATGGACAGTGCAAAAATTGATTACAAATTTGTAAACTATCTGGACGCGCTTCATGCTTTCACAAACCCGGAGGCAACTGCAACAGGAAAAAAGTTTAATATTCCCGTAGCCTATAATAAGGCAGCGGATGAAAAGTCATGGAACGAGATGAAAGCTTTTCTGGCCGGTGTGCTGAAATAAAGAATCCTGGAAATTATAGCAATGAGTATGCGCCGAAACAGAGTTTCGGCGCATACTCATTTTCGTAGAGTTCATACGTTTAATCGGCGTCAACTTCGTCACCATTGGCGCACCAGAAGATCGCATTCTGAATAAACTCTGTGGGAAAAGAGCGGAATTCACCCGGCATCAGGACACTGAAGATATCTGTAAAATTCTGTACACCTTTATTATCTGTTACAATAGCCGCGCGGTTCCATTTGGTCAGATTTTTCAGGCCCAAAAGGACATCCTGGAACCAGGCCCCGGCCGTCCAGTTATCCAGGTCAGTATCCAGCAAGAGCAGATAGTTCAGTTCGTCGAAAGCATTTACTTTTGCCTGTACGTGCGGTAAAACAAGGTTTTCAAAGTCGGCTTGCGAAATTTCGCCGGTAGCCTTAAAAGCGGCTACATTTTCGGGTACATCGGGAATTACGGTGATCATATTGTAGGATTTAGTGTTATTCTTCAGTTAGTTAAACTCATCTCAGGTCAACAAGAATTGAACCAACAGGACTTTGTGATTTTCACCACCCGATTAATATCTCGTATGAAAAGTCTTCCGGTTTTTTAATGAATATGCCCTCATTCTTCGGCGAATACTTTAAATTTAGGGCAAAATTATATTTAATGAAAGCAGTTCTGATAACTATTGGCGACGAAATCCTGTCCGGGGACACCGTGGATACCAATTCCACCTTTATTGCGGGGCAGCTGAAAAAGATAGGGATTCCGGTGGTTCAGATTCTTACTGTTGCTGATGAAACTGACATTATTAGGAAAGCTCTTCAGACGGCCTGTTCCCTGGCAGATTTAGTATTCACCACTGGTGGGCTGGGACCAACAAAAGACGACAGGACAAAAACTGCTTTCGCTCAGTTCTTCAACGATGAACTTGCTCTCGACGAGACCACTTTTCAACATTTAAAAAATCTCTTCATCAAACGGAAACGCGAACATCTGCTGGAACTGAACAGACCTCAGGCTATGGTGCTCTCGCGGGCAAGGGTTTTCCAGAATGAAAACGGCACCGCACCCTGCATGATGATGGATGAGCAGGGTAAACTCGTGTTTTGCCTGCCGGGCGTTCCCTACGAGGTAAAACCTTTGATGACTGATAAAATTATCCCTTTTCTTACAGAACGTAATTCTGTAAACCATCTTGTAACACGATCCGTTTCTGTGGTTGGAATCCCGGAGAGTTTGCTTTCTGAACAGATTGAGAGTTGGGAACTGGCTTTGCCACCTTCCATTTCTCTGTCTTACCTTCCTGTGGGCAGCAGAATAAAGTTACGGCTCAACTGCAGCGGCTCCGACCTGGAGGCGCTGAGCGCGCAGCTGGATACCGAAGTGAAAAAGCTTGAACCGCTGATAGGAGACCATGTAATTTCCTGGAATGGGAATGAAATTCAGGAAATACTGAAGGAAATACTGATTACCAGGCAACTTACAATTTCCACGGCTGAAAGCTGCACGGGCGGTGCCGTGGCCAGGCTCTTAACGTCCGTACCGGGCAGTTCTGCTTATTTTTTGGGTGGCATCATTCCTTATGATTACCGCAAAAAGATTGAAATCCTTGGTGTTTCGGCACAGACTATCTCAGAAAAAACTACGGTTTCCGCTGAAGTAGCACAGGAAATGACCTTGGGTTGTCTTACTCTTTTCGGGACAGATATTGCCCTCTCCACCACAGGAGTGGCGGGTCCTTCTACTGATGAATTTGATAATGAAGTGGGCACCGTTTACTATTCCATTCGCACTAAAAGTTTCGAAAAGACACAGAAACTCCACCTCCCACATCTTCACCGGAACGATTTTGCACAGTTTGTCTCACAACGGGTTCTGCAGGACCTGGTGGAGATTCTTGTAAACACCAAGTAAGACTGCAGAATTGTCAGCACAATTCACGAAATAAGAATACAAACCGTCCAACTGAGAAAAGGTATGTATTTGCAGATCCGTTTTACCTGCACTTACACGCCTCACATTCCTGAACCGTGGCAAACCCTTTTTGGGAACAGCCGGTGTAGGTAATCTGTTCACATTTGTTACTGGCCTCGTCATAAAACCAGCGCGTAAAATTGGCGGCACAAAGTTCATTTGCTGGCGGAATTTCGCTGCATACGGCGGGCTTTGGACCACAGTCACGTGAACAGTTAATGACAAGGCTGGTGCACACCAGCAGCACACTTTTGAGAAGTAAAGACTGTTTCATAATCAATATATTATAAGGTTAATATGTGTAGAGACTTACTCATTTGATCTGCGCTTCTGCTACAGTAAAATTATAAAATATAAATTAATATGGTATATTTCTGCAGTCCATATTTACGTCTAAATTACTGGGGGACAGGCTTTACGGTGTTTGCTTAAAAAGGTTTATACTTCAGTTTCTTATTGCCTCCTATCAAACTCCGGTTCCTGCATATGTCCTTTAAAATCACTATTTTTGAAAAAAAAAAGAATGAAAAGGAAATTCGCCGTTGCACTGTTTGCGCTCTTCGTACTGACGGGCTGTAATAAGGACAAGGAAATTCTTAATACACTGAACGATTACAACCTTCAGATGGAGAGTGAAGGCTATCATTTTGGCGATAAACTTCAGCTTCCGGCAGAAGTGATGGAAAATGCCGCTGAAATAACAATCAGCTTTGGAGATAAGGAAACTTCTGCACTTATAGTTGATCCTAATTTCTTTACGCTTGGCGACAATGCAGTTACCTTTAATATAAAAAAGAAAGATGGCGAGGTCCTGACCCAGGATGCCACTATCTACGTATTCGCAAAAACAGCCGAGGAGCAATTGAACTATACGGTTGTTGCAGAATATCCACATGATGTAGCCAATTTTGTACAGGGCTTTCAGCTGGAAGGAAATACGGTCTATGAATCTGACGGACAGAACGGTTCTTCAAAAATTCTTAAATACACACTTGGAACTACTACTCCGATTGCCTTTACTGAGCAGCCGGCAGATGTTTTTTCTGAGGGAAGTACAATCATTGGCGACAAGGTGTATCAACTCACCTGGCAAAACAAAAAAGGTTTTATTTACGATAAATCTTCATTAAAGCTTTTAGGCGAATTTCCATACCCAAATGTAATGGGCGAGGGTTGGGGTCTTACGTACGACGGTGAAAACCTGATCGCTTCAGACGGAACGAAGAATCTCTACTTCCTTGATTCCTCAGATCCATCCAAACTAGTAAGGTATGTAGCCGTTGCCGGTAATGCTACTGCATATGACCGTCTGAATGAACTGGAATACCACAAGGGGTTTGTTTATGCCAATGTTTGGCAGAAGCCTATTATCCTTAAGATCAATCCTAAAAACGGAGAAGTTACCGGCAAATTTGATTTTTCAGAGTTAGCGAAAAAGCATACCACAGGGGATGACGATGTATTGAACGGTATTGCCTTCAAAGGGGATAATATGCTTGTCACCGGTAAGAACTGGCCTAAAATCTATGAGGTTTCTGTTAAATAAACTGCACAGCAGCGATAAATGTCCTGAAATTTGAAGAGACTTATCTATATCCTTTTCTTTATATGCTGCAGGGCCCACGCGCAGCATATATTGCCTATGGACACTCTGCATCTGCGGGAAACAAAGGAACTTTTTGCCGATGATTACGGCAATATCTATCTGTATCAGAATAAAGATTTCAGCCTTACCAAATACGATTCGCTGGGCATTCAGAAAGGACGGCTTATGCTTACATTGCCCTTCCGGATACAGTCCGTTCAAAACCCGCTTAATATTCCCACTTTTTCCGAAAATGCACAGGTTCTCCGCTTCTATGACCAGAACCTTAACGAAATCCAGACCGTAGATCTCCGTAACCATTTCGGATATATACGGGCAGCTTACGCCGAAGATCAGCAGTTTGTTTGGCTGCTGGATGACAGTACCAAGCGCCTGATCAGGTACAATTTCCGAGAAAATAAGACCGCACAAAACATTCCGCTGAATATTGAATATGAAACAGTACGCGACTTTTTGGTTTTTAACAGTCTGATATATATTGTTACCGATAACCACCTGGCTGTTTACAATTTTAAATCTGAAAAATTGGTGGAGTTGCCATTCCAAAATGGTAAAAGGTTAAGACGTGAAAATGACAGAATCTACATTATTGCAGACAATGCAGTATGGCTCTATAACGAAGGGCAGACTGTCCGGATATTCAGCGATCCCACAGCCGCGATTGTGGATAAAAACTCAACACGTTACTTTGTAATCAAAGGCAACAACCTCTATCTTTACCCCGTTAAAAATTAATGTGAGAAATAGGGTATAACAACAGACCGCATTGGTTTTACAGTCTTTTATTAATTAATCACTACCATTCACGATGCATATTGCGGTAACAGGAAATATAGGTGCAGGCAAAACTACGTTAACGACCATGCTGGCCAAACATTATGGCTGGGATACTCAGTTTGAGGATGTGGACCATAATCCTTATCTGGAAGATTTTTATGCCGATATGAGCAAATGGAGTTTTGCACTCCAGATTTATTTTTTAGGCAGCCGTTTCCGCCAGGTGAAGGAAATCCGTGATAGTGGCAGAAGCGTCATTCAGGACCGCACGATCTATGAAGATGCACATATTTTTGCGGAGAATCTGAATGATATGAATTTGCTTTCTGACCGCGATTTTAATAATTACTCAGCAGTTTTTGATTTAATGCGGAGTTTCGTTTCGGCACCGGATTTGCTGATTTATCTTAAATCAGATGTTCCGAATCTGGTAAAAAAAATCTACAAGCGTGGTCGCGATTATGAGGCCACTATAAGTATAGAATATCTGTCCAGGCTTAACCAGAAGTACGAGCGCTGGATCTCCGGATATAAAGAGGGAAAACTACTGATCATTGAAGTTGATGATTTGGATTTTGTGGAGCGGCCTGAGGATTTTGGATATATCCTGCAGCGCATCGAAACAGAAATGCATGGCCTATTTTAATTAACTAATCTCTACATCCTATTCAGCCATGATTAAAGTCCTTCATAATAACAGCTGTTCCAAATCCCGGGCAATCCTGGAGCATCTGGACGAAAATAATGTCGCATTCGAAATCATAGATTTTGTAGAGCATCCGCTCTCCCAACTTGAACTTCGCACCGTCCTGAAAAAACTGAATACCGACATAGACGGTCTCATCCGTAAGAATGATAAGCTGTACAAAGAAAAATATGCCGACAAAGAATTATCTGAAGAAGAGTGGATTCACGTCTTAAGTGAAAACCCTTCGTTAATGCAAAGACCTATTTTGATTAAAGGATCTGTTGCGATGGTTGGCCGTCCTGTCGAGAACGTAAGGTTCTTTATTGATAAATAAGAAGTCAGGCTTTTACAAATGACTTAAGGGCCTGCTTCAGTTCAGGATATTTAAAATCAAATCCCAGGGATTTGATTTTTTTATTTCTTACGCGTGTTCCTTCCAGGATAACTACACTCATTTCCCCAAATACCATCCTCAACAGAAATGATGGTACGTTTACGGGCAAAAATAATTTCGATCTTGATTTAGCCAGGCTTTTCATAAATTCCTTATTGGTGGGTATCTCATCTGCCACTGCATTAAATACACCTTCAAACTTAGGGTTTTCTACAGCCTGAACATACATATCCACCAGATCGTCTAAATGAATCCAGTTAAACCACTGTGATCCTTTACCAATAGCACTGGAGAGATTAAGGTTGGTTATCATATTAAGTTTTTCCATGGTGCCCCCTTTTTCTGACAGAACGGGTGCGGTTCTGAGTATAACAGTTCTGTCTGCGATGTTTCCAAAATGAAGTGCGGCACTTTCCCATTTAAGACAAAGATCACTGAGAAAATCATGTTTAACTATACCGGCTTCTTCATTCAAAATATCATCTGAAATAAAGGTTCCGTAATAATTGACTCCTGAAGCAGAGATGAATGACTTTAACTTTATGTCTGCAAGAGTACAGTGGTCATACAGAAAATTCGCACTGTCCACACGGCTGGAAATCAGTTCCTGCTTGTATTCATATGTCCATTTCTTGCCGATGCTTGCACCTGCCAAATGGATAATACTTTCCACGCCTTCAAGTGCCTCACTGTCCAATTGGCGCCTATTGTAATTCCAATAAAATTCATTAGGCTTATTGCTCTTTTTCCTTACCAGAACATTTACAGTATGGCCCCGTTTCCGCAACTCCTTAACAAGTTTTGTACCTACAAGTCCGGTGCCTCCGGTGATCAGAATTTTCATAGCCGCCCTTAAAGCATAACAACGCCTTCAATTTTGGCAACCTTTTTATAAAGGTCCACCACCTGATTGGCATCCATCACGAAAGCGGTCATACTGGCAGCGATATATTTGCCGTTTTTGCTTTCACGGGTGGAAATGGTGTATTTTATCTTGTCAAAAATCTGATAAAGTTCCGTCAGTTTAAGGTTATCGTTCGGAAAGATAAATTTGTACAGATAATCTTCGGGAAAATTATGATTCTCTTCCAGTTTAGTCTTCAGTGATTCGTAAAATTCATCCTGATTTTGTCCGCTGGCGTCGACGTATAATGGGTCCATTCTGATAATTTTGTTGATGAAAAAAGGTCCTTAAAAAAGAACCCTAAAGATAGCATTATTTGATTGATTCTGCACTGCCGCTGAAGGCGCCTAACATGCTTGACTTGTTTTTTTGCTCATAATCTTCAATGATGTTGAAAATACCGTTTACCATTTGTTCAGATGCCAGTCTGCTTAAACCGTTACCACCCAGATTGCTGGTACTGCTCTGCCCGCCAAAAAGACTTCCCAGCATATTGGTACCCTGCAGTGCTGTATTTATGGTCCTTACAATGCCGAATTGATTAAGTTTCTGGTCTACCTGCGGCATAATGGCCTGGATTAACTGCTGCTCGGTTTTTTCTCTGAGCACCTGCGTGGCAATTCCCTGACCACCCTGCATAATGCGGGATACATCATTGGCTGTCAAACTGTTTACCGCATTCTGAAGGATAGGTTGTGATATATTAACAGTGTATGCAGCACTTTCGGCTACATACTCCTTGCCCGTGGTTGCCAGGTTTGGTGCCACTCTGTCGAGAAGGTTGTAAACGCTCCTAAGGTTTTCCGGCAAAGCGCGTACAATCAGGTCATTCTGAAGAAAGGCCTGTTTGTTACCAAAAATATTGGCCATCTGTGATACTCCGCCCAGCAGAACACGTTTTATTACGGATAGACCCAGGTCCGAGGTTGCAAGGGCCATACAGGATTGAGTGGAAGTGAGCAGAACCCCGCCGGTTCCCATTAGAAGTGCTGCGGAAAGTATGATCTTTTTCATGATGTCTGATTTAAAACTAAGGTGCAATCTCAAATATTACGCCAAATACAGGTATCTGGTTAAGGTGTGCACCGTCTCTGCCTTTCTGCCACAATGAAATCACGGCATAACCCTGCTTTTTTGTTGTAGTTCGCACCGCTGTTTCCCACTAAAAATCGTATTTTTGTGACGATAAAAAGTAAAAAGAAAGAATGGACTCGTACAAAAATCCACTTGAGGAACGGTATTCAAGCCCGGAAATGCTTTACAATTTTTCCCCGAACAATAAATTCAGAAACTGGCGTAAGCTTTGGATCGCTCTGGCAGAGATTGAGAAAGATCTGGGTCTTGAGATTTCCGATGAGCAGATAGCTGAACTTAAGGCAAATGCTGAAATTATCGATTATGATAAAGCAGCCGAATATGAAAAGAAATTCCGTCATGATGTGATGGCTCACGTACATACTTACGGCGATGCTGCTCCGCTTGCGAAGGGAATCATTCACTTGGGGGCAACTTCGGCATTTGTTGGCGATAATACCGACCTGATCCAGATGCGCGACGGTTTGCTTCTTTTAAGAAAACAGTTGGTGAATGTAATTAAAAATCTTTCCGATTTTGCCCTGAAATATAAAGACCTACCCACGCTCGGGTTTACTCATTACCAGCCTGCCCAGCTTACTACTGTCGGCAAGCGTGCTACGTTATGGCTGCAGTCTTTAATCCTGGATTTTGAGGAACTTGAGTTTTTCATTGAGACACTTCGATTCCGTGGTGTAAAAGGTACTACCGGAACGGCTGCAAGCTTCCTTGAGCTTTTTGAAGGCGATTATGCTAAAGTGAAGCATTTGGATACAGAACTTTCAAAGCGTTTTGGGTTCGATAAAGTTTTCGGTGTTTCAGGTCAGACCTACGACCGTAAAATCGATGCGAAAGTGATGTCCCTGCTTTCCAATATTGCCCAGTCGGCACATAAATTTACCAACGACCTTAGACTTCTGCAGAACTTAAAGGAAATAGAAGAGCCTTTTGAGAAAAACCAGATCGGTTCTTCGGCAATGGCTTATAAAAGAAACCCGATGCGTTCCGAGAGAATCGGTGCGCTTTCCAAATTTGTGATGTCATTGAGTTCAAGTTCCGCAATGGTAGCTGCAACTCAGTGGTTTGAAAGGACTTTGGACGATTCAGCCAATAAAAGACTTGCAATTCCGCAGTCTTTCCTGGCAGTGGACGCAATCCTTCTGATCTGGAATAATATTATGAACGGAATCGTGGTGTATGAAAACCGCATCAACAAACATATCATGGATGAGCTGCCTTTTATGGCCACCGAATATATCATTATGGAAGAAGTGAAAGCCGGCGGTGACCGTCAGGAAATTCACGAAACCATCCGCGTTCATTCAATGGAAGCTTCGAAGAAAGTGAAGGAAGAAGGTAAGGAAAATGACCTGCTGGAACGCATACTTAACGATACGACACTTAAAATGGACAAATCCAAACTGATGGAAGTTCTTGATCCTAAGAATTTTGTTGGCTTCGCGCCAATTCAGACAGAAGAGTTTGTTAAGAATGAGGTGCAGCCAATTTTGGATAAATATGCCGGTCTTATAGGCATGGAAGCGGATTTGAAAGTGTAATTCGTCTAACATCGTTTAATTGCAATGAGAACTTTTACTAAATTCATATCAAAAAAAGCCGTTGTTATTTTAGGTATGATATGGTTTGTAGGTTTTACCTTACTGACTTTGGCTATCACTGATCTTTTCACAGAGAGTTTTTTCCAGGCCAGATATTTACCAATTTACCTTTTAATGTTCGGCCCCGCGGCGGTCGCTACTGTACCTGTTTATTGGAGAGTTAAATATAAGATCTTCCACTAACTGTTTATACAGCTTAATTTGGTAGGATTTATATTTTGTATACAATTACTCAGAACTTCCTTTAGCCCATTTTGCAACAGAAAAATATTTGGCCTCCGCCAAAATCTATAAATTTTAAAATCTGACATCTAATGTCTAATAAAAAAAGAATTTTCGTAGAAAAAAGAGGAATTTTCGATGTTGAAAGTCCTAAAATATACAGCGAACTCAAAAATGTGGTTCCGGCAATTCAGGACGTAAAAGTGTATAACATCTATGATATTTTCGGAGTTGATGAGAACGGATTCAAACTCGTTGTAAACAACACCTTCGTGGATCCTGTTACCGATATCCTGCACGAAAATAATCCTGCGGCGCAGCTTCATTTCGCTACGGAATTCCTTCCGGGACAGTATGACCAGCGCGCCGACTCTGCCCAGCAGTGTATCGCGCTCCTTACCGGAAATGAAAATTCCACTGTTCGCAGTGGGAAAGTCATCGAGCTTTTCGGAATATCCGAAGAAGATTTGGACAAGGTGAAAGACCATCTGATTAACCGCGTCGAGAGTCAGGAAAAAGATCTTTCGGTGCTTCAGATTCCCGCAGAGGAGAAGCCTTCTCCCGTTATTACACATTCCGGGTTTATAGATTTTACTGAAGAAGAACTGAAAGACTTCTATGAAAATCATGGTTTTGCATTCGGATTTGATGATCTTCAATTTATCCAGAATTATTTCCAGTCCGAGAAACGCGATCCCACCGAAACTGAACTAAAGGTACTCGATACTTACTGGAGCGACCACTGCCGTCACACTACATTTGAAACTGAACTTACGGATATACAGTTCTCCGGTGATTTTAAGTCAACCTTGGAAAACATTTTCAACGACTACCTTGAAAAAAGAAAATTCCTGGGCCGCGAGGCAAAACCCATTTCACTAATGGACCTTGCTACGGTGTGTGCGCGCTATTTCCATAAGACCGGCAAACTGGACAACCTTGTGGTTTCAGATGAGATCAACGCCTGCACAATAGAAATTGAAGCGGAATTCGACGGTAAAAAAGAACCGTGGTATTTGCTTTTCAAAAATGAAACCCATAATCACCCAACAGAAATTGAACCGTTCGGTGGTGCGTCTACCTGTCTGGGCGGTGCGATTAGAGATCCGTTATCCGGTCGAGCCTTCGTTTACCAAGCTATGCGATTATCCGGCGCCGCCGATGTGCTGGAACCTATATCTGAAACTTTACCTGGTAAACTGCCGCAAAGGACCATTACCAAACAGGCAGCCAACGGTTACTCATCTTACGGTAACCAGATTGGTCTTGCAACAACACTTGTAAATGAGGTGTATCACGATGGCTACAAAGCCAAAAGGATGGAAGTTGGTTTTGTAGTTGGTGCTGTGAAAAAAGATGCCGTGAAACGTGAACAGCCGCAGGAAGGTGATCTTGTAATTCTTCTGGGCGGTGCAACCGGCCGCGACGGTGTGGGTGGAGCTACAGGAAGTTCCAAAGAGCAGGACGAGACCTCAATCCATACACTTTCTACCGAAGTTCAGAAAGGTAATCCGGTGGAGGAGCGTAAAATTCAGCGTCTCTTCAGAAATCCTGAGGTAACCACACTTATTAAGAAGTCCAACGATTTCGGTGCAGGCGGCGTTTCTGTTGCTATCGGCGAGATTGCGGAGTCACTGGAAATCAATCTTGATATCCTTCCGCTGAAATATGGAGGTTTGAACGGTACTGAACTGGCCATCTCCGAATCACAGGAACGTATGGCAGTCGTGATTGATGCAAACGACAGGGATAAGTTTATCAGCTTTTGTGAGAAGGAGAATCTAAAGGCTGTTGAAGTAGCCAAAGTCACAGATTCCGGCAGAATGAAAATGTTCTGGCAGGGACAGCAGATCGTGGATCTCAGCCGTGATTTCCTGGATACCAACGGTTGTGCTAAACGTCAGGATGCCTGTATTTCCCACCTGCAGCAAGTGCAAACTGATACTACTGTCTTTTCAGAAGAGAATCTGTTAAGTGCACTTTCAAATAAAAATACGGCATCACAAAAAGGTCTTACAGAGATGTTTGATGCTTCAGTGGGCGGTACCACTGTCGCCATGCCATATGGAGGTAGATATCAGCTTACTGAAATGGAAGGAAGCGTTCAGACGCTGCCTATACTTGGTGCAACAGATGTTGAAACAGTATCATTGGCCAGCTGGGGATTTGATGCGGAAATTTCATCCCAAAACTCAATGGTCGGCGCAGCCAACGCAGTTGTGGAAAGTGTAGCTAAAATCGTGGCTATGGGCGGCGATTACAGAAATATACGTCTCAGCTTTCAGGAATATTTTGAAAAACTGGGCGCAGTTCCCGAGAATTGGGGTAAGCCCTTGGCTTCATTGCTGGGTGCCTATGATGCACAGATGAATTTTGAACTTGCAGCCATCGGCGGTAAGGATTCCATGAGCGGCAGTTTCCAGGACATTAACGTTCCGCCAACCCTGATCTCTTTTGCATGTGCGAACGGTTATAAAAGCAGCATCATTTCTCCTGAGTTCAAGAAGGCTGGAAACAGACTGTATTACTTCAGGCATACACCACAGGAAAACGGACTGCCGGATTACAGCGCGCTAAAAGATGTATTTGAATTCATTTATTCCAATATTCAAAACGGTCAGATTGTTTCTGTAAAAACCATTAAGGATGGCGGAGCAGCTGTGGCGCTTGCCAAGATGAGTTTCGGTAACAAACTCGGAGTGGAAGTAAGCCTGGCTGAAGAGGAGCTTCTCAGCAAAAATATCGGAAGCCTGATTATTGAGGCAACGTCAGACCTTAGTCATCCTTCACTTCAGGAAATAGGTGAAGTAAATGACACGAATAAACTGTCATTTAACGGTTTAGAAGTTCTTATTTCAAAACTGCTTGAAGCCTGGACCGGAACTTTCGAGGATCTTTTCCCGACTGCTGAAAAGGAAAAGATTGTAGTGGAAATAGATTCAAATCTGAATGCCAGCGAGGCTAAATCTTTCAGTATCCGCAAGCATAATTTAGCAAGTCCGAAAGTATTTCTTCCGGTATTTCCGGGGACCAACTGTGAGTATGAAACTCAGAATGCTTTCCGTAAGGAAGGTGCTGTGGTTTCAAGTTTACCGCTTATCAACCTGAACCATGACCTGCTGAACGAAAGCCTGGATGCCTGGATTGAGGAAATTGAACAGTCACAAATCCTGGCTTTCTCCGGTGGCTTTTCTGCCGGCGACGAACCCGACGGTTCTGCCAAGTTCATCGTAAATGTTCTGAAGAACGAAAAGATGAGAAATGCAGTTCACAGGTTACTGGAACGCGACGGTCTGATTGTGGGAATCTGCAACGGTTTCCAGGCTTTGGTAAAATCCGGACTGCTTCCTTACGGCGAGATCCGCGACCTTGATGAAAATTCACCGACACTGGCGCATAATGCCATTGGCAGACATATTTCCCAGATGGTAGATGTGAAAGTGGTAAATGACAATTCTCCATGGCTTCGGGGGATGAAGGATGAAGTTTATACAATCCCGATTTCGCATGGCGAGGGACGCTTCATGGCTTCAGAGGAGGTTCTGAAAGAATTGTATCAGAACGGTCAGGTGGCAACACAATATATCAACCTGGACGGAAACATTGCACATGGAATGCCTCATAACCCAAACAATTCCCTGTTCGGTATTGAAGGACTTACGAGTAAGTCAGGCAAGATTTTCGGACGGATGGGACACCCGGAGCGTTTTGCTGAAGGGCTTTTCAGAAATATCCCGACTGCGAACTACCACAACATCTTTAAAAACGGCGTAGAGTATTTCAAATAGAAGTTCGCTAAAAGTATTTTGGATAAATAACCAGACCGATTATCAGGGCGGTTAAAGCCAGGAGCATTACCGCGCCGGCAGAAATATCCTTGATAAGGCCGATTTTAACATGGAATTCGGGGTGGATGAAGTCACAGAGCTTCTCCACCGCCGTATTCATGAGTTCTGCTGCTAAAACGGCACCGCAGATCGCAAGAATCACAGCTGCTTCGGTTGCATGTACTTTCAAAAAAAAGATCAGAACAAGATTTATAGCTAAAGCGGCCAGTTCTATCTGGAAATTTCTTTCCTGCAGAACCATGTGGCCAATCCCGTGCAGGGCGTTTAGAAAGCTTTTGTAAAGTGGGGGTTTTCGCATTGCTGATGTTGAATTTCAAAGATAGAGATTTATCAAAATTGTTGATAAGTAATCCGGTTTAGTTTCGCAATTTTAAGCCAATTCATTATATTTGTCCAAATAATTTGTACAGATGAAGTTTATTGTGTCAAGTGGAGAGTTGCAGAAAGCCCTGCAAACCGTTAGTGGAGTAATTTCAACCTCCCAGTCAAGACCCATCTTAGAAAACTATCTTTTTGAATTAGAGAACAACAGTCTCCGTATAACTGCTTCCGACGGCGAAACGACACTGATTACTTCCCTGGAAGTAAAATCAGAGGACAGTGGCAAATTTGCCGTACCTGCCAAGATCTTTCAGGATTTTGTGAAGACTTACGGTGAGCAGCCACTGACACTTTCCGTGAAGGAGTCCGCAGATGCTGCCGGTAATGTTCTTGAGATTCTGGATGAAAAGGATAACTTCTCTGTAGCGTTGGATAATGCTGAAGATTACCCGGAAATTCCTGAGTTCGAAAGCGCTCAAAGCGTGTCACTGCCATCAGGAGTTCTTTCGGAAGCACTTAGCAATACTCTTTTTGCTACAAGCAATGATTCCCTTCGTCCGGTAATGACGGGTGTACTTTTCCAGTTTGGAGAAAATGAAACCAACTTTGTGTCTACCGATTCTCACCGCCTTGTTGTGTACAAGAGAAAAGACCTCGTTTCCGAGCCTATGGAATTTATTATGCCGAAGAAACCTTTGAGCATATTCCGTAATATCCTGGCCAGTACCAATGACGATGTTCTAATTGAGTTCAACGACAATATGGCCAAGTTTACATTTGGAAATAATATATGGATCTGCCGTTTGATTGACGGCAAGTATCCAAACTATTCAGCAGTTATTCCGAAGGAAAATCCAAATGTACTTACGATAAACCGTAACCTGCTTCTTAGTGCAATCCGCCGGGCATCAATTATGTCCAATAAATCCACAAATCAGGTTCGCTTCAAGCTTTCCGGAAATGTGCTTCACCTTCATGCTGAGGATACTGAATATGCAAACAAAGCGGATATGCAGATTCCCTGCGATTATAACGGCGAGGATATCAACATTGGATTCAGTTCAAAATTTCTGACAGAGATGTTATCCGTTCTTCGTGCCGATGATATTACAATGAAAATGTCGCAACCCAACAGACCGGGCATCATAGAACCTGTGGACGGGCTGGAAGACAATGAAAACCTTCTTATGCTGTCTATGCCCGTTATAGGCATGTAATTGCGCAGAAACATAAAATTTAACCCGGGCGACCGGGTTTTTTTATTTTTCAATGGGCTCCTCAGTTTTAATTTTTATTTTTGTCAAAACCATATTCAGCTTTTGAAGGACTACTATTATTTTCTGGGAATTAAGGACGATGCTTCGGAAGAGGACATCAAGACGGCCTACAGGAAACTTTCCATGAAATATCATCCGGATAAGAATGACAATGACGCCTTCTTCGCGCAGCGCTTTATGGAAATTCAGGAGGCCTACGAAACACTGAGTGATCCGCAGCTGCGCCGCAATTACGACCACAATATAGTTTCCGGCAGAGGCAGTAGCCGCAGTTCGCTTCCGCCAACCGTTAAGAGCTTCACCAGTAACAAGGTTCATGCGGTGAAAGGCGAGGAAGTAATTATTAAATGGAATACGCTGAATGCCGACGTGGTGAAGATCGTTCCCTTTGGTTTGGAAAAGGCCTACGGCGAGCGTACTTTCAGGATCACAGAATTCAAAAACGGGAAATTTGTCATCATCCTGCATGCTGCCAATTCATTAACGCGGCAGACAGCGGTAAAGGGAATTACCATAACGGAGGTATTTAACAATGACCGTGAACGTTTCCGGGACAATGTGGAAGACCTCTTTCAGCAGCGAGATACATCAGGAACGGCCCGAAGCAATATTTCAGGATGGGCAAAAATAGTGGTTGCCATATTACTGCTGGCAGCCGCACTATATTTCATTTTGCAGGAATTTTAGGCCATTTTCAGCCGGCCGGGACACTTTTTGCAGCGTTTGCCGGTTTTGAATTTCTTACAGCATTTCTTCTTTCCGCAGTACATTTCTTCTGAAAAAGAACCGGCAGGAGGTAGCGGAGCGATCTTGAAAGGAACAATACCTGTTTTCATGGGGCAAATATAATTAATTTAGACTAATTACAAATAAGCTTTATTTAAATTATTAGCTGACTAAATACAGGGTTGCCCAAAATGCATAAAATCCGTAATTTTACAATCCTATTCTCCCCATTAAATAAATCTTAAATAAAAATGAATACACAGCAGTTTGTTAGCCGTCACATTTCTATGAATGAGGACGACAAAAAAGCGATGTTGGACAAGATCGGTGTGTCCGGTATCGATGAACTTATCTCACAAACCATCCCGGATTCCATCAGAGCGGATAAGGAACTTAACATTTCCGAGCCGCTTTCCGAATATGAACTGATCCGTCAGTCTACAGCTTTGGCTGCAAAAAATGCCGATTATACCAACTATATCGGTTTCGGCTATCACAACACACTGCTTCCTGCAGCGATTAAAAGGAATATCCTCGAAAACCCATCCTGGTATACGGCTTACACGCCTTACCAGGCCGAGATTGCTCAGGGAAGACTTGAAGCTTTGCTTAACTACCAAACTGTAATTGCTAACTTAACAGGTTTCCCGCTTTCCAATGCATCTTTGCTGGACGAAAGTACAGCAGCAGCAGAAGCTATGAATATGTTCTTTTCCAACAGAACCAAAGAGCAGAAGAAAACAGCCAATAAGTTCTTTATTTCCGACTTGGTATTACCTCAAACAGTAGCTGTACTTCGTACGAAAGCAGAAGGTTTAGGGATTGAGATCGTAGAGGGTAACCACAAGAACCACCAGTTCAGCAACCAGTATTTTGGTGTGCTGCTGCAATATCCGGGAAAAAACGGAATTGTTCTGGATTATACAGACGATATTAAATCTTACAAGGAACTGGACCTGCAGGTTGCAGTTGCGTGTGACCCAATGGCATTGGTGAAGCTTAAATCACCTGCTGATATGGGTGCCGACTGTGCCGTGGGAACTTCCCAGCGGTTCGGAATCCCAATGGGATACGGTGGCCCGCATGCGGCCTTCTTTGCCTGTAAGGAAGAATATAAGCGTGACATTCCGGGAAGAATTATAGGTGTGTCTGTAGATGTGTACGGTAAGAGAGCCCTGAGAATGGCACTTCAGACCCGCGAGCAGCATATTAAGCGTGAAAGAGCAACTTCAAATATCTGTACCGCACAGGTGCTGCTTGCCGTAATGGCCGGTATGTACTGTGTATACCACGGTCCTGATGGGCTGAACTATATCGCAGACCAGATTCATTTTAAAGCAAATGCACTTTCGGATGCACTTTCTGTATTGGGATATGACGTTGTAGAGGAGCCTCACTTCGATACGGTGAAGATGAGAATCCATGAAGACGAGAAGGGAAATCTGATGCGATTGATGCGTGATCGCAAGATCAACCTGAATTATTTTTCTGAAGGTATAGTGAGTATTTCAGTTAATGAAAGTACCACCCTTGAAAAACTTGACTGTCTTGTTGAAGCGTTTGCGAACTTCAAGCAAAAACAGGCGTTCAAGCTTGAGATCAAGGAAAATCACAGCATCCCGGCAGAATTACTGAGACAGGACTCAATCCTTACCGAAGAAGTATTCAACAGGTACCATACCGAAACTGAACTGATGCGTTATATCAAACGTTTGGAACGTAAAGACCTTTCGCTTACCCATTCCATGATCGCATTGGGCTCCTGTACTATGAAACTCAATGCGGCATCGCAGATGCTTCCGATTTCCTGGAGCGGCTGGGGAAGCGTTCACCCGTTTGTTCCTACTGAGCAGGCAGGCGGTTACCAGGAAATCATTAAGGAACTGGAGCAGGATCTGGCTGAAATTACAGGTTTTGCCGGTACTTCACTACAGCCTAATTCGGGAGCTCAGGGCGAATATGCGGGACTTATGGTTATCCGTGAATATCATAAAGCGAATGGAGAGGATCACCGTAACATCGTACTTATTCCACAGTCGGCACACGGCACCAACCCCGCATCTGCGGTTTTGGCCGGTATGAAGGTGGTGGTTTGTAAAAATCTGGAGAACGGTGAGATTGATCCTGAAGACTGGAAAGCCAAAGCTGAGCAGCATAAGGAAAACCTTTCCGCAGCTATGATCACCTATCCGTCCACTTACGGTTTCTTTGATGCCAATATCAAGGAAATCATCAAGACGGTTCACGACAATGGCGGACAGGTATATATGGACGGTGCCAATATGAACGCACAGGTTGGATTTACAAGCCCCGGACTTATCGGTGCCGATGTTTGTCACCTGAACCTGCATAAGACCTTCGCGATTCCTCACGGCGGCGGTGGACCCGGTGTTGGACCCATCTGTGTAGCTTCCCACCTGGTGAAGTTCCTTCCAAGCAACCCGAACATTAAGATTGGTTCTCCGGAATCTATTGACGCCATCTCTGCTGCACCTTATGGTTCCGCACTGGTATTGAATATCTCTTATGCATACATCAAGATGCTGGGTGCTTCCGGACTTAAGAAATCTACTGAACATGCCATCCTCAACGCCAACTATCTGAAAGAAGTTCTGGCCGAGCATTTCCCAATCCTTTACAGCAACGAGAACGGACGTGTAGCCCACGAGTGTATCGTAGATTTCCGTCAGTTCAAATCCTTAGGTATTGAGGTGGCTGATGTGGCCAAGCGTTTAATGGATTATGGTTTCCACGCGCCTACTGTTTCATTCCCTGTAGCCGGCACGCTGATGATTGAACCTACAGAATCTGAAAGTAAGGCCGAAATTGACCGTTTTGCGGAAGCTTTGATCAGCATCAAGAAGGAGATTGATGAGGTTGCGAATGGGGAAGCTGATGCTACAAATAACGTACTGAAAAATGCTCCGCACACGGAGCAGGTGGTGATCTCAGACAGCTGGGACAAACCTTACAGCCGCGAGAAAGCTGCCTATCCGCTGGAGTGGGTACGCGACCATAAATTCTTTGCGTCAGTATCCAGAGTGGATGAAGCTTATGGCGACAGAAACCTGGTTTGTACCTGCGAACCGATTGAAGCTTATATGTAATAACTGTTTAAGCTACATTTATATTGAAGTTCCCGGCCGAAGGCCGGGAACTTTTTTTTTCACAATTCATCAGACATATAATTTCTGGTCTTTTTCGCAGTAAAACGAACGCCTGTTGGTTATGCCCAGGTGGTTTTTGGTAAGTGGCTCACCGCATTTGGGACAGATTTTCTTTGTGTGGACCAGCCAGTTTTTCTTCAGTACATATTCTTTTTTCCACCTCAGGAAATCAAAGCTGTAATTCCTGGCCTCAAAGATCAGTGCCGAAAGCTTTTTCGGAGGAAGCTTGCCTACCAAACTTTCAGGATGGACACCGATCCGGAACAGGACCTCATTTTTAATGATGTTGCCAACACCGGAAAAAATATTTTGGTCCAGCAGTGCATCACAAACCAGAGTGTCGGGCTGCGATTTCAGTTTCTTTCTTGCCTTCAGAGGTTTCCAGTCGTCGCTCAGAACATCTGCGTTCCAGTCAATTTCCTTCAGCACTGCACTGTCCAGCAGTTTTACCGAGCATGAGTAGAAGTAAAGGTCGCCGTTTTCAAATTTAAGATGCAGTCTTAGTTGCCGCTCCGGTTTACTGTTTTCATCAACAGAGTATGACCCAAACATCAGAAGATGAATCCGGATTGTAAAAGGCTCAACTACCAGATAAGACTGCTTGCCGAAAATTTTATACTCTTCAAAGATTAATCCCGGTAGTTTGTCCATTTCAATCTTTGCGTTTCCGGAAGCAGAAATAATTTTCATGCCTATGAATTTCTCGGTTTTCTCTTTCAGGATTAATATAGACGGTCCTTCAGGCATCTGGTTTATTTTTTAGGTTGAATTCAAATCTTAAACCATTAAGCTGCGTCATAAAATCCGTATTTTTGAATGATGGACTTAAACAGCATTTTCACCAATAAACGAACAGGAAATATAGCGGCAACTTCCGCATCAAGGACAGACTACCAAAGGGATTTCGACCGTATTATTTTTTCGGCCGCATTCCGCAGACTTCAGAATAAAACCCAGGTTTTTCCGCTTCCGGGAAGTGTTTTCGTACATAACAGGCTCACTCATTCTCTTGAGGTGTCCTCAGTAGGGCGGAGCCTGGGCAGCGCCGTCGGCGATTTTATTTCGTCGGAATATAGTAACCAACTAGACCAAACTGCTCAGAATTTCTATCAGCATAACCTTCAGAACGTTATTGCCGCAGCCTGTCTTTGTCACGATGTGGGGAATCCCGCTTTCGGACATTCAGGCGAGGATGCCATTGCCAGCTATTTCGAAAAAAATGAAGGAGATCTCAAACCTAAATTTAACGAAAAAGAATGGGTAGACCTGGTTAATTTTGAAGGAAACGCCAACGCAATCCGGGTTCTCACTCATCAGCAAAACGGTAAAGACGAAGGCGGCACTCAGCTTACTTATGCCACCCTTGCCAGCATCGCCAAATATCCCTGCGAATCGGTAGCCAGACAAAAGGGAATATTGCACCGAAAAAAGTTCGGTTTTTTCCAGAATGAAAAGTCAACTTTCCTTGATATCGCCGCCTCCGTAGGTATGATTGCTGAAAGTTCCGAACCTACAGTCTACAAAAGGCATCCCTTTGTTTTTCTTGTTGAAGCTGCAGATGATATCTGCTATAACATTATCGATATGGAAGATGCACACCGTCTCGGAATTGTATCAACCTCCGATTGTGAAAATCTTTTTTTTGAACTTATCCGCTCAGAAAATCAGAATACGGGAAGGGTAGAAGACAAGCTGGCCGTACTGACGAATGCCAACGAAAGAATATCTTACTTAAGAGCGAAAGTGATCAATGCGCTGATCAATAAATCGATACAGCTTTACCAGGCAAATTTTTCAGAAATTATGGCTGGGACTCTGGACAAATCATTGCTGGATATTTATAAATCCGGGAACAGGTCGCTGCAGGAAATCGAAAGTTTCTCCATCGAAAAGATTTACAACCACAAAGCTGTGGTCGAAATTGAAAATGCCGGTTACAATGTAATGTATGAGTTGCTGGATCATTTTGTACCTGCAGTTCTGAAGCCTAAAGACAAACGTAAATCTTACGATAAAATGGCTCTGAAACTTTTGCCAGAGCAGTTCGTTTACGAAAGCGGCAGCGATTACCAGAAGGTTCTGGGTGTAATAGACTTCGTTTCAGGCATGACGGACAATTATGCCACCGACCTTTACCGTAAGATTAAAGGAATTGAAATCGGAATGACGGTTTAGTAGGACAATCATTTTTTTTAAGCCAGGATTTTGTGAGGAAAAAACCACATTTTTGTTTATCTTTAGTGCTCAAACAACTATTAATCACAGACAAAATTTAAAACATGGTTTTTTTAGGTATTATTGGTTTTCTCGCGCTTATCACGCTCTTCGCCTCATTTTTTACGGTGAAGCAGGCTACGGCCGCGATTGTAGAACGACTTGGTAAATTTCATTCGGTGCGTCAGTCGGGACTGCACCTCAAAATTCCTTACATCGATCAGGTGACAAAAAGGATGAATCTGCGTATCCAGCAGCTTGATGTAATCATCGACACAAAAACACTGGACAACGTATTTGTTCGAATGAAGGTATCGGTACAGTATCAGGTAATAACGGAGCAGGTTGCTGACTCTTTCTACCGTTTGGAGAATCCTGAAAATCAGATTACCTCCTATGTATTTGATGTGGTACGGGCAGAAGTGCCAAAGATGAAACTGGACGATGTGTTCGTTCGTAAGGATGATATCGCAATTGCTGTAAAAGGTGAGCTTCAGGAAGCTATGCAGAGTTATGGATACGACATCATCAAGGCTCTTGTAACCGATATTGATCCGGACGAGCAGGTAAAGCATGCCATGAACAGGATAAACGCTGCCGAACGTGAAAAAACCGCTGCCGAGTACGAGTCTGAAGCACAGAGAATCCGAATCGTAGCAGTAGCGAAAGCAGAGGCAGAATCCAAGAAACTTCAGGGTCAGGGTATTGCCGACCAGCGACGTGAGATCGCCAAAGGTCTGGAGGAATCTGTAAAAATGCTGAATTCAGCCAATATCAGTTCGCAGGAAGCATCTGCTCTGATTATCATTACTCAGCATTATGACACACTTCATTCAATTGGAGCAAGCAACAGAAGTAACCTTGTTCTTTTACCTAATACACCTACATCGGCAAGTACGATGCTGAACGACCTTGTGGTATCCATGGCGGCGACCCAGAAGATGGACGACCTGGCAAAACCGGGCGTACCCGAGCCTCCAAGGCAGCATGGTCACTAACAGATAGAGACTATCAAAGGAAAGCCGGGCAATGTTGTCCGGCTTTTTTTTGTTTAAAATTACCTGTCCGTTTTGCGGTTGTAGTGGTTGCTGTTTTATAATTAGTTTTGTATTGTTAAATGAAAAAAATGCAGCTTACAAACGAAATCATGTACCAGGCTTCAGTGGATAAAGATCCTGACTTCGAAGGAGTTTTCTGGATGGGTGTGAAGACCACCGGCATTTTTTGCCGGCCCACCTGCCGTGCCCGAAAGCCAAGACCGGAAAATGTGGAGTTCTTCCACAGTACGCATGAAGCGCTGAACAATGGCTACCGTCCCTGTAAGGTCTGTAAACCTCTGGAAAACCCGGACAAAACTCCGGTCGGCATCATCGGACTACTTCAGGAACTTGCGAACGATCCATCAGTTAAAATTACAGACCGCGATTTATCTGCCCGAGGGCTGGAGCCCGTGGCCGTACGCAGGTGGTTTACAAAACACCAGGGAATGACTTTTCAGGCTTTCCAGCGTATGCTAAAGCTGAATTCCGCATTTAAGAAACTGCAGCAGGGCAGCACCGTGATGGATAGCGCCTATGAAAGTGGCTTTGCAAGTTTGAGCGGTTTCAGTGAAGGCTTCAGAAATGTTTTCGGTAATTCGCCTGCGGGTGCGAAGCAGCAAAAAATCATTGACCTGAAAAGAATTAAGACACCCGTGGGAAGCATGTACGCCGCTGCGGTTGAGGCAGGTATCTGTATGCTTGAGTTTGGCGACCGCTCCACGCTGGAATCCACACTTACCAAAATAGCTACTGCGCTGAACGGCAGGGTGGTGCCGGGAAATAATCCCCACTTTGACTTGCTTGAGAGGGAGTTGGCAGAATACTTTAACTGCAGTAGAAAAGTCTTTACAGTGCCGCTTTCGCCTATAGGCACAGATTTCCAGAAAAAGGTTTGGGAGGTTCTGCGTCAGATCCCTTATGGAGAGACCTGGACTTACAGCCGTCAGGCCGCGCTTTTGGGTGATGTAAAGAAGGTGCGTGCCGTGGCAAATGCCAATGGCTTTAACCGGATTTCAATCATCATTCCCTGTCACCGGGTAATCGGAAGCAACGGTACCCTTACAGGTTATGGAGGCGGCGTATGGCGCAAGCAGAAACTTCTTGAACTTGAAAGAAATGCGAAAAGTAATTTATAAGATGCTTTGAAGCAGGCAACAGGATTGTTAACAATAAGAAAATGTATTTTCTGCTTAAAGGTGGGCACTGTAATTAAAATTCAAACTGATAAAACTCGTAACCGCTGGCTGAGAACCGCGCACATATATGCTGCAGTCCGTTTGTAAGGATTATTTCAGGAGCACCGATTACAGAATTATAGCGCGCTGTCTGTTCAAATGTTTTTTCGGTGAGCGCTATGGACGGCGCTTTACATTCAATCAGGATTTTTGGAGCGGTTTTCTCCGTAACAAGCAGGTCTATACGCTTTGTAAGTCCATGCAGAACCAGCTTCTTTTCTGATATTAATGCCGATGCTGAATAGCCCTTGGTACTGAGGAAATAATGAATCCAGTGCTGCCGTACCCATTCCTCAGGAGTAAGCAGCAGGTAGCTTTTCCGGGTGAGGTCATAAATAAATAAGTTATCTTTGTCTTTCCTGAAACGGAAGTTAAAGTTTTCCCGAAAATTAAGTTTTGGCAGTTGCAAGCTGGTATGAAAGATTTAGAATTATTGCTCAAAAATATTAAAAATAAAGCACTTCTTCCCGTCTATTTTTTACATGGTGGGGAGTCTTATTATATTGATATAGCTGTAAAAAGTCTGGAAAACGATGTCCTAACTGAGGATGAGAAATCCTTTGGGCAAACTGTTCTGTACGGTAAGGATACCAGTATTCCCGAAATTATTTCCCTGGCGCAGCAATTTCCGATGTTTGGCGAGTTGAACCTTATCATTGTAAAAGAAGCTCAAGACTTGAAATTGGGTGAAGATGAGCTTAAATCTCTGGAGTTCTATGTTGAAAACCCTGTTCCTACAACTGTTTTGGTCTTTGCTCACAAACATAAAAAGCTGGACAGCCGTAAGAAAATAACAAAGATCCTCACCAAAAACAACTGGATTTTTCTTAGTGAGCCAGTAAAAGACTATCAGCTGGCGAAGTGGATTGCAGACGAATGTAAAGCCAATCAAATAAAAACGGCACCCAATATCTCTCACCTGCTGGCAGATTATCTTGGGAATGACCTTTCACGCATCGCCAATGAACTGGGCAAACTGAAAATGGTAATGAAGGAAGGGCAGGAGTTAGATGAAAAGCTTGTGGAAACTCATATTGGGATCAGCAAGGACTTCAACGTCTTCGAACTTCAGAAAGCTTTAGGCAACAAAAACCACGCAGCCGCCCTCAGGATTGCCTTCTTTATGGGAAAAAGTCCCAAGACCAATCCCTTCCCTATGATTATTGGGAACCTGTACAATTATTTTTCGAACATCATTATTTATCACACCATGCATGGACAGAGTCCGCAGGTTATGGCCGCTGCTATGAATGTGAATCCCTACTTTATAAAGGATTTTGCTGAATCCGCGCGCTTCTATCCTCTGAAACATGCCACCAGAATCATTTCCCTGCTACGCGAAGCCGACCTTAAGAACAAGGGCTTGGGTGCCAACCAAATAGATGATGCCGAGCTGCTTAGAGAACTTACCTACAAAATCCTTAATGTAGACCGGTTGAAGGTTAGTGTTTGATCTAACCTTAAAGACTCTTTAGAGGGTAGGGTACTAAGGGCGTGAGGTTAAATTTTGAATTTATTATTTGAATTGCCCCGCCGGCCGCGTTGGCCGCCATGTGCAAGGCCGTTATGAAGAAACTTTATTTTTTAATCACCTTGCCGGTAAGGGCACCTTTTTCGGTTTCAACCTTTACCATATAGGTGCCTGTGGCCAACTGACTCATATTTATCCTGTTGCTGCCACGGCTGAAAGCTCCTTTACTTACAATCTGTCCCGTCATGCCGTAGATCTCCCAGGATTTTGGGGTGTCTTTGGTGCTTACCTGCACTTCATCCTGCGTTGGATTGGGGTAGAAGGAAATATGGTTGTCCAGTTCGGTTTCGTTTGTCGACATGGCGCTGCATGCAGATTTTGCAAGCTTGGCAACGTAAAACTGGGACTTGCCGTTTGCGTTATAGGAAATGGTGGGGATATTGTCATTGGGATCAGTGAAAATCTCGGAATGGAAATAGCCTCCTACTACATAGTTCCCGTCATTATCCACCGCCACGGAGGTCAGTTCATCTGCAGTACCGTACCCGCTCAATATAGGATGCAGGCCTACGGCATTACCTGTATCTTTGTTCAGTCTTACAAGCAGCGAGTTGGGTTGGTCATTTTGCGGACTCGTTATAGAAAAACTGTCCCAGATCTCATTGCTCCGAGTACCTTTTACAAAGGCGATTTCGTTACCATTTAAGGCAATGCGGGCTCTCATGGAACGTGTTCCTGAATACTCAGTCGCAGAACTGCCTGGCACCTTTGTCCATAGTACATTTCCTAATGGATCTATTTTCATAACAAAATTAATATCAGTACCCTGTGTAGCAGGCAGGGTGTAATTTCCAAAGGTCGCGGCTGGTGTCCCACCCTGAGTGTACCTGCCTGAAATGTAGATATTTGAAGAAGAGTCTTTTATGAGAGAATATATTTTTTCATCAGGAAAAGGATTAGCGGAACCTGAACTATAGGTCGAAAATTCCTTTCGCCAGGCTACGTCCCCGGTGGTTCCGTCAATTGCCAGCACATAACCGTCATTAGAAAGTGGGATACTGTTATAACTTAAAGGAAGATAATCCTGAAATGTGGTACTGGTACTACCTGCCAGATAGTAGCGGTTTAAATTTTCATCATAAAGAAACTGAACTTTGCCTCCAAGAAAGCCGGATTCAAAATTCCCTGTAATGGGCAATAACAGTGGGTTAGGCTGGGGAATCATATTCACAACATTACCTGTGCCGCTGCTATAGTTAAATTTTACAAGATAGTATTGGTAGCTAGTGGTAAAAGAACTGGGTACGGTAATTAAGCCTCCTAAATGCGTTCCCGCCTCAAATCCTAAAATAGCATGGATATTATAGGAGTTGTCCATGGTCCACACCCCATTATCACCTCTGTCGGTTAGCCATGATACTCCCAAAGAATTCTGCAATGGTTTTTCCCAGGCTAATGTACCGTCTGCTGTATTATATTTCAGTAAGAAAATTTTATTCAATCCCGGGTCAAGGGTTGTCGTATCAGAATAATCCACAGTGATGGGCGGTCTGGCATGGGTGGGGTCCCACCGAATAGGCAATATGGTTGGAGCAGTGATGTGGGCCTGATTCGTTACATTAGTCATCATATATAATCCTCCGTTATTATCAACTTCCAAGTTCCATGCATACTCGCTTGTGCCATATCCCCCAATCGTCTGACTCCAGCGTAAATTCCCCTGACAGTCCAGTGAGAATAGGAGAAGATCCTTTGAATGATAAGAGGTTACAGCAGTACCGTTAATATTTGGATTCTGTGGATATATAGCGGTAAGATGGTAGGAGTTATTATTATGATCCACTACCACATCGCGAATCATCTCGTCTCTGGTTTCGTAAAACCCGGATCCACCCCCTGATCCTGTATCGCCGCCCCCGGCTTTGGCCCACTGCCATTGGTAGGTTTGGGCAGTCGCAAAGGTGGTTAAGGTGGTACAGAGTAAAAGGTAAAGTTTCTTTTTCATATTGTTTATTTTTTTAATGCATTCTTCACTACCTCCCCGCAGTCCGGCGGACGCTTTGGCCGCCATGTGCAAGGCCGTTATGAAGAAACTTTATTTTTTAATCACCTTGCCGGTAAGGGTACCTTTTTCGGTTTCTACCTTTACCATATAAGTGCCTGTGGCCAACTGACTCATGTTTATCCGGTTGCTGCCACGGCTGAAGGCTCCTTTACTTACGATTTGTCCCGTCATGCCGTAGATCTCCCAGGATTTTGGGGTGTCTTTGGTGCTAACCTGCACTTCATCCTGTGTGGGATTGGGGTAGAAGGAAATATGGCTGTCCAGTTCTGTTTCGGTAGTAGCCATGGCGCTGCAGGCCGATTTGGCCAGCTTGGCTACGTAAAACTGGGAGCGGGTACTGGACCCATATGAGATAGTGGGGATATTATCATTGGGATCAGTGAAAATATCCGTTTTAAAATAGCCTCCTACCACATAGTTCCCGTCATTATCTACCGCTACGGAGGTAAGTTCGTCATCAGTTCCGTAACCGCTTAATATGGGGTTCAGGCCTAAGGCGTTACCAGTGTCCTTGTTCAGTCTTACAAGCAGCGAGTTGGCCTGGTCATTAACCGGGTTGGTAACGGTAAATGAATCCCATGTCTCAATACTTCGGGTGCCCTTTACAAAGGCGATCTCATTACCGTTTAAGGCGATTCTGGCTCTCATAGAGCGGGTGCCAAAAAAATTGGTATTGGACGAGGTGGGTGCTTTTACCCACTGTACCGCACCCAAAGGGTTCAGTTTCATCACAAAATTAATATTGGTTAGGGCGCCTGGCGGATTGGTGGGCAGTGTATAACTGTAACCGGGACCGGATAAAGTAGGAGCCGGATCCCCATTTGTATATCTCCCTGAGAGATAAAGGGATCCATCAGAATCTTTTATCAGGGAATATATTTTCTCATCTGGCGACTGATTTGCGGTCCCCCCAATGAACGTGGTAAACTCGCGGCGCCAAAATACGTCCCCCGTGGTTCCGTCAATTGCCAGCACGTAACCGTCATTTGAAAGGGGTGTGCCATTGTAATCGAGAGGTAGATAATCCTGAAATGATACGCTGGTACTTCCTGCCAGATAGTAGCGGTTTAAAGTTTCATCATAAAGAAATTGAACTTTGCCTCCGGCAACGCCGGACTCTAAATTTCCTGTAATGGGCAATAACAGTGGGTTAGGCTGCGGAATCATATTCACAACATTACCTGTGCCGATGCTATAGTTAAATTTTACAAGATAGTATTGGTAGGTAGTGGTAAAAGAACTGGGTACGGTAATTAATCCTCCTAAATGGGTGCCCGCCTCAAAACCCAAAATAGCATGGATATTATAGGAGTTGTCCATGGTCCACACCCCATTATCACCCCTATCGGTGGATCGTGATACGCCCAGTGGATTCTGCAATGGTTTTTCCCAATCCAAGGTTCCGTCGGCAGTGTTGTACCTTAACAAGAAAATTTTGTTTAACCCCGGGTCAGGCGTTGTCGTGTCCGAATAATCCACACTGGAAAGTGGCCGGGCATGGTTGGGGTCCCATCGGACAGGCAATATGGTTGGAGCGGTAATGTGCGCTTGATTCGTTACATGAGCCATCATGTATAATCCTCCGTTATTGTCAACCTCTAGATTCCATGCATGCTCACTGTCATTATAACCTCCGATCGTCTGACTCCAGCGCAGATTCCCCTGGCAGTCCAGAGAGAATAGGAGAAGATCCTTTGAATGATAAGAGGTTATAGTACTGCCATTAATATTGGGATTCTGCGGATAGATCGTGGTGAGATAATAGGAATTATTATTATTGTCCACCACCACATCGCGGATCATCTCGTCCCGGGTTTCAGCAAATATTATTGCAGACGACCCTGTATCGCCGCCCCCTGCTTTGGCCCACTGCCATTGGTAGGTTTGGGCATAGGAAAAGGTGAGCAGGGTGGTACAGAGTAATAAGTAAAGTTTGTTTTTCATATTGTTTATTTTTTTAATGCATTCTTCACTACCTCCCCGCAGTCCGGCGGCCGCTTTGGCCGCCATGTGCAAGGCCGTTATGAAGAAACTTTATTTTTTAATCACCTTTTCAGTTACCGCACTACCGTCTTCAAATTGAATAGTTAGGACGTAAACTCCCTTCGGTAGAAATGAAATATCCATCTTCTTGGAAATGCCCTTAATAACTAATTTACCAGTTAAATCAACCAATGCTGTGCTTTTTATATTGTTTTTTGACACTATATTTAATTCCCCTGATGTTGGGTTTGGGTGAATCCCGACCAATGTAGAATTTACTTCCAGCGTATTTAATCCCGCGAGGTTCATTTTGAAAAGCATAGCAGTGTTTGTTGCCACATTGAATCCTCCCGAATAGCATATTCCCACACTATAGCACCTCAAAAACGAATGACGAACATTGGGGTCAATCGCATTCCATGTGTTTCCATTATCGGTAGATATCCATGATCCATGGGCGTTGGGATCATTACCATAATATTGACCTGTAGCCAATAATATATCTGTACCCGGAACATAAGAAATATCCGTTATCCAGGATAAAGGCAGACCTGAAAATGGAATGGCAGACCATGTTTGACCACCATCAGTAGTTCTATGCATCTGCATCGTTGGATATCCGGAAAGTTGCGTTTGGTCAACAAGGACAGCTTTATTGGTGTCACTCCATGCCATTAAGCATTGTCTCCCCGGAAATGAAGCAGGAAGAGCCGACCAAGTTATTCCCAAGTCGGTTGATTTAATAATTCTTTGCCTGAAGCCTGCTCCTGCAAGGAAATACTCTTCAATAAAATAAAACACTCCGTCTACAAAACTAATCCATGGCCTTGCAAGACCAGTAGTATGAGGACTGCTACTATCCGGCAGAAGGCTCCATGTAGCTCCACCATCCACGGTGCGGTATATTCTGTACCTGTAATTAAAACCCACAGGATTTCCTATAGCTATACCCGTATCCGAATTGAAAAAATAAAGGATACTTGCGCCGCCGGGGGCCAAGTTCAGTTGATGAAGCCATGTATTTCCTCCATCAGAGGTTTTCCAGACATCATATAAATTTGAACCATGCAACGTTAATACCCACGCAGTCGTTTCGTTTACACTGGTGAGCGCACTAACATTCCAATTATACTGGCCGTAGGTTGCTGTGATATCATTGGTATTTCCCATGGTCCAGTTACTGCCCCCATCTGTAGTTATTGCAAACTGTTTAGGTGTGTTACTGGAGTAGGCCCAAAAATTATCTGCACTATTCAAAGAAAGAACATCGAGGGATCTATTGGGTGCAAAAGGTTGAGGCATTGAAACCCATGATTGCGAAAATGCGTTCCCAGACAGTAAAACAGTAATAAAGAATGTAAATATTTTTCTCATAATTTAAATTTTAGGTTTTTTCCACTTAAATCAACTTTTGTAAATCAATGCAGGTAAAGTATTGTTCGGAACTAAAATTGAACCTTTTTCTTGTGCTATTTTTTGTAAAGCCGTTCCAGGAAGACACACAACAAGAGCCATCTCCGTAAAATTACGTAGTTTTGGGTACCACCGTCCTACCCTTTCGGGTAGTTTTACCCTAAAAAGCCCACAAATGATGCACCCCAAAACCGAAGATTTCTTTATTCCCCAAAACACAGTTACCCGCCTAAGCGAAGAAGAAGCCGCACAGTCGCTTAATTTTCTGCAGGTTATAAAAGCCGTAGAGAATACCACCTACCAAAGCATGTATGTTATTGATTACCTGAAAAAAGGTTTTGATTATGTGTCGGATAACCGCCTGTTCCTGTGCGGGCACACGCCGGAGGAATTTGTGGCCATGGGCTATGATTTCTATATGAAACACGTGCCGCAGGAAGACCTGGAACTGCTGCTGAAAATAAATGAGGCCGGCTTTAAATTCTACGAAAAAACGCCTCTGGAAGAGCGCCGGCACTACTCCATAACCTACGATTTTCACCTGATTATGGGCGACAACCGGAAAGTCCTGGTTAACCATAAATACACGCCGCTGTTCCTGACCAACGAAGGGCAGATCTGGAAAGCGCTCTGCCTCTTTTCGCTGTCCAACAAGAGCAGCGCGGGCAATGTGCAGATACAGCGTCAGGGCAGCAACATGATTTGGGTGTACAATGAGGCAGAAGACGGTTGGGAAAGCAGGGAAAAGGTGTGCCTGACCAGCAGGGAGACCGAAATTCTGGTGTTTGCCTCGCAGGGCCTTTCGGTAAGTGAAATCGCCGCGAAAATGTGTGTTACTTCGGACACCGTAAAATTTCACCACAAGAACCTTTTTGAAAAACTGGAGGTGGTCAATATTTCGCAGGCCGTGGCGGTGGCAACAAGTTATAAGCTGGTTTAGAGAGGGGCAGAAGCAAGAGTCAGGGAGAGAGCTATGAAGCAAGAGCCAAGAGCCAAGAATCAAGATTTCAGATGGCAGATGCTGGATTTTGGATTTTGTGCGCGCTGGGGTTAAAGTATACGAGTATATGACCGCATTTCACAAATATGCGCGCAGATTCAGACACTTAAATTCTGTGCCCTCCGGGTCCCCTGTGGTTACAACAGAAGCAAGATTTCAAATTTTAAATTTTAAATTGTGGATCTTTTGTTTTTCCACGTTAAGATAGAATCTCTTTTCCGTACACTTTGGCGAAAACCTCCGTGCCCGCTGTGGTTATAATAGACGCAAGATGCGGGATTTCAGATTTCAGACTTGCGTTTTTACGACCTCACGACTTTCAAACCTTGGTGCTCTTTGCCACAACAGCAGGAACCGACATTGATCTGGAGTTGCTGATCGGTCACTCTAAGCTTACCAAATAGATTATTGTAATTTCCGCTGCTTTCGCATACGTTTAGGTGAAAAGTTTAATAATTATAGAAAATATTTGCTTGGTTTTCAAGAATTTATTACTTTTATTTCTAATGCAGACTTCAAAAGACAAAAATGCCAAAACATTTAGAAATTTGCATATTTTAACTCATTAATTTCTTCCCAGCCCCTTTATCTAAAGACGTCCCCGACCTTCCACCGTAGTTGCAGTATACATACCCGCCGGATACTTCACAGATAAGTCGGGGCCTCTCCGGGTATACATTGGTCTTACGTCTATAGTATACCAGCTATAACCAACTGGGCCAAATATCTGACCTCTGCCGTGCGCACTTGCGCATCAACCACTGCATATCAGGCGTGTGTTCTAAACCTTGACACGGCTCTCAGTACCGACCATGAGTTTGCCAACTAGCTCCTGCGGTTAGCATGTTGTTAAGACTGTTATGTAAATTTGGTTTTACATTCCTTATTCCTCTTATAAACTCGCCCTTCATCTTGACCAATCCTAAAAAACGACGAAGGAGTTTCGCCAATAGCACAAAAAAAATAAACATATACTGGCAAAGATCCAAGTCTTGAATCCTTCGCAGAAGGATCGCCGATTCCATTAAAATTATAAAAAAGCTGAGGCAAAAAAGTAACGTATGAACCTATCTTGGGAATTGACACTGCCTCACTTTTTCCTTTTTCGTTTCCTCTGTTCTCTTTGCTCTTTCGGCTCCTCCAACCACACAGGCAAACTTTTTGTACTTCGTATTTTTCCAAATACAAATATTATGGCCGATAATAAATCTAAAACAGGGAAGCAGGACCGTAACAAGGTAAACGGTTCAGAGAACTACGAGATTCAGTACTTTAAAGAGAAAATGGGCGTAAGTTCACAGGCAGTAACCGGTGCCATCCGCGCAACCGGATCTAACGACAGAAAAGTTCTGGAAGACTACCTTAAAAAGCGTCACAGCAAATAATGGTAAAACTCTCCTTATACCCCGTCAATTATTTGGTGGGGTTGTTCATGTTTCACTTTTAAATCACAATTATGGCACTGGAAGAATACCGCAAAAAACGCTCGAAAGAAAAGACACCTGAACCCTTCGGTGGGAAATCAACCGCAAGGGAACTACGGTTTGTGGTTCAGAAACACGATGCCTCACATCTGCATTACGACTTCCGGCTGGAAATGGACGGAGTGCTTAAAAGTTGGGCAGTACCAAAAGGACCCTCAATGGATCCGTCTGTTAAGCGTCTTGCCATGATGGTGGAAGATCACCCTTTTGATTACCGCAATTTTGAAGGTGCTATTCCCAAAGGACAGTATGGCGGCGGCACAGTTATCGTGTGGGACGAGGGAGCTTACCTTCCTTCAGAACCGGAAAAAAGCCGTAAGAAACAGGAGCAGCAACTGTTGGAACAACTGAAAGCGGGAAAAATTAAATTCTCACTTAACGGCACTAAACTGAAGGGCGAATTTGCCTTAGTAAAAGCGCATGGCCGTGGCGACAACGGTTGGCTGCTGATGAAACTAAAGGATAAATATGCCGACACTGAAGATATTACACTAAAGGACCGTTCCGTACTTTCTGATAAAACCATAGCCGAAATGGAAGAATCCCCGGTGGAGGTGTACGGTCAGAAGAAAGCAAAAAAAACAAAAACTGAAGCTAAGACAACCTCCAAAACTTCAAAAACGAAAACTGCCGGGACCGAAAAGAATAAACCAGCGGTAAAGAAGCGGGAAGAATCTGTGGAAAAACTAATGTCAAAAGCACCGAAGCAGGCTTTTTATACGGAAGTCGCGCCAATGCTTGCCACTTTGGTAGATAAACCCTTCGACAGTGACGAATGGCTGTACGAAATTAAATGGGATGGTTACCGTGCTGTGGCCTTTATGAATGAGGGTGATGTAACCCTGAAATCCCGTAACAATAAGAGTTTCAGCGAAAAATTTTATCCTGTTCAGCAGGAACTCTCCAAACTTAAACTGGATGCTGTGCTGGACGGTGAAATCGTGGTTCTGGATAAAGACGGTAAAGCAGCCTTCGGTAAACTGCAGAACTGGCGCAGCGAATCCGACGGCGAACTGGTTTACTATGTCTTCGACCTGCTTTGGTACCAGGGCAGGGATCTCAAAGAACTTCCGCTGACCGACAGGCGCGCAATTCTTTCACAAATTTTGCCAAAATCAGACATAATTATGCTGAGTCAGGAATTTCATACCTCCGGAATTGAATTTCTGGAAGCAGCCCGGAATATGGACCTGGAAGGCATTATGGCGAAGCGTAAGGACAGCGTTTATCAAACAAAAAACCGAACGAAAGACTGGCTGAAAATTAAAGCCAATAAAAGGCAGGAGGTTGTAATAGGGGGCTTTACAATAAATGATGATACAAAAAAGGCGTTCAGCAGTTTGTTGGTAGGTGTTTACGACAATAAAAAACTCATATACAGTGGGAAGGTGGGCACAGGATTCAATACAAAGATGCAGAAGGACATGATGGAACTCTTCAAACCGCTGATTACAGATAAGCATCCCTTTACGGAAGAACCTGATGTAAACAAACCTTCGCGCTTCCGCCATAACCCGCCTAACGCTACGGTAACCTGGCTGAAACCTAAACTAATCTGTGAGGTTAACTATACCGAACTGACATCGGACGGAATTATGCGTCACCCTTCGTTTAAGGGAATGCGGTCCGATAAAAAGCCGGCGCAGGTAGTTCTGGAACAGGAAAAACCGCTGCAGGAAGTGGTGCCAGAAGCTGAACCTCTGGTTACTGCAAGAAAAGATCCGGGCCGGAAGACACTCCTGAATCCTACAGAAAAAAGTCAGGTAAAAAAAGTTAATGGTCACGAACTGAAATTCACTAACCTGGATAAAATTTTCTGGCCGGACGAAAAACTGGAAAAGCGGGACCTCATCAATTATTATTATCGCGCCGCACCGTTCATTTTGCCGTATCTGAAAGACAGACCGCAAAGTATGAACCGCTACCCGGACGGGATAGAAGGGGAAGGATTTTATTATAAGGATGTTTCCGGCAGTGCCCCTTCCTGGGTCAAAACATTCGATTATACCAGCGATTCCGATAAACGTGCCCGAAAGTATCTTGTAGGGACGGATGAAGCAGCACTGCTTTATATGGCTAATCTTGGCTGCATAGAAATGAATCCCTGGAATTCCACAGTGAAGAAACCTTATAATCCTACCTTCTGCATACTTGATCTGGACCCGGATATAAACTCTTTCAATGATGTAATTGAAACAGCTCAGGTAACGCGGCAACTGCTGGATGACCTGGATGTTCCTTCATACTGCAAAACCAGCGGTTCCACAGGACTTCATATTTACATTCCGCTTAATAACAAGTACACGTATGAACAGTCTAAGGAATTTGCACGTATTCTTGTAAAACTGGTTCAGGCGGAACTTCCTGAACTTACGAGTATCGAACGCATAATTAAAAAGCGGGAAGGAAAGATTTATCTCGATTTTCTGCAGAACCGCCCACACGCTACCATTGCAGCACCCTATTCGCTGCGGCCAAAACCCGGAGCCACCGTTTCTATGCCATTGCACTGGGACGAAGTAAAGAAAGGTTTGAAGATGAAGGACTTTACCATATTCAATGCGCTGGAGCGAATGGAAAGTGAAGGCGATATCTTCAAACCCGTATTAGGCAAAGGAATTAATCTGAAAAAGGTACTTAAGAAACTGGAAGGGCTATAGTCCTTCTTTTTGTTTACAAATCATCTGGCTTGAGCCTGGACACTCCTAAATAGGTGTCAGCCGCGAAAATTTCTCCTGTACCGTCTGTTCACTTTCTGAAAATAGTATCTTTGTAAAAATTTATTTTTCTATGCTGGTTATCGGAATTGCAGGCGGAACAGGCTCGGGTAAGACAACCGTTGTCAACAAAATTATGCAGCAGCTGAATACTGAAGGGGTAAACGTGCTTTCTCAGGACAACTATTACCATGACAACCAGTCGCTTACTTTAGCTGAAAGGGAAGTACTGAACTATGACCACCCAAAATCCATTGATTTCGACCTCATGTTGCGTCATGTTCAGATGCTGAAAAACAATGAGCAGATTGAACAGCCCATTTACTCCTTTGTAACACACTCCAGAACGGGCGATCACGTTCTTGTGGAACCCAAGAATGTCCTTATTGTAGAAGGGATTTTGGTGCTTACCAATCCTGAACTTCTGAAAGAGTATGACCTGAAGGTCTTTGTACATGCGGACTCAGACGAGAGACTTATCCGCCGCATCCGCCGCGATACTCAGGAAAGGGGCCGTGATCTGCAGGAAGTGCTGCACCGTTACCAGAACACACTCAAGCCAATGCACCACGAGTTCATTGAACCTTCAAAGAACGAAGCCGACCTTATTGTACCTAATATGAAACAGAACACGGTGGCTATTGACTTTCTTTCAACAGTGATTAATAATTCACTCAAAAAAGTACACTGACATGGAGAAGAATGATCCACTTATAAAGCCCATCAGGCCCAAATCCCCGCTGGAGAAATTTATCCGCAGGTATGTAATTGACAAATATTTCGTTACCGTTTTCAGCTTTTTGGTCTGGATGGTTTTCTTTGACAGTACCTCATTTTTGGTCATTAATGAACTGAATACCGAGATCAATAAGTACGAAGAACAGCTGAACTATTATCAGTCGGAGTACCGCAAAAACGACGAGTTCTACCGTAAACTCATGAATAATAAGGATGAAAAGGAAAAGTATGCCCGCGAAAACTATTTCATGAAAAAACCGAATGAAGAGATCTTTATTTTGGTGGTAGACAGTACCCATCTTAAAAAAGCACAACCTTAAAGGCGATTTTAATTCAAAAAAAACATCAGAATGTTTGCAAAGACCACACTCACTGACTGGGAAAATTTAGTTCAGAAACAGCTTAAGACAGATGATATACATTCCGTTCTGCAAAAGGAGAATCTGGAGGGCATCACCGTAAAGCCCTATCATGGTTCGGTGGCAAGGCCGCTTTCTCTTTTGCCGAAAGTAGAGGAGTCCACCCAGCTGGTATCACGATACGCTGAAAGTCTGGAAGAAGATGTTATTGCATTTTTGCTGGAGAAGAATGTGGAGAATCTGGAGGAAAAAAATATTTACATCAACAATAAAGATCTTGCTGAGCATATCTCACCCGAAGAAACCAACAGTTATTACTCACTTATTGATATTTTTTCTGAATCTACCGGCGAAATGGACCGGCAGTTGGGAACGGAACTGCTGGCCAAGGCTTTTAACAGAAATCTCTGTGTAGATATTTCACTGCATCAGAACGCCGGCGCTGCAATATATCAGCAGCTTGCTATCGCACTGGCTAAGACAAAGGATATGGTGGAGGTGTACGGGGCGGAGGTACTTAATAAACTGGTTTTTAGGTTTGCGGTAAGTGCGGATTATTTCTTTGAAATTGCTAAAATCCGTGCCTTTAAACTGCTGTTTGCCCAGTTGGCAAAAGAATTTGACCTGCAAAGTATTCCCTATATTTTTGTGGAAACTTCCCTGCGGAATAAATCCAAAAATGATCCTGAAAACAACCTGATACGGTCCACCGTGGAATTGTCTGCGGCCATGATTGGCGGTGCCGATGCTGTATTTTCGAATGACTATATGTTAGAGAGCGGGAATTCACTTTCCAAAGAAGTATCGTTCAAACAGCAGATCGTTCTTGCCTACGAAAGCATAATCAATGTATTTGAGGACGGTGCCAACGGCAGCTACTTTGTGGAAGACATTACCCGACAACTGGCATCGAAAGCCTGGGCTTTTTTCGTTGAAATGGAGCAGACTGGTGGTTATGCCGAAATGATGATGAAAGGTGAACTGCAAAAACTGATTTATACGCAGGCTCTTGAAGAGCAGAAATGGCTGGAAGAAGGCCGTCTGAAGCTGATTGGTGTCAATATGTACCCAAAACTGGAAAAGACAAGGGAGGCCGGGGAACTTTACAGTCCAACTGAAATCCGCGCGGTAAGGCTTGCGCAGATGTTTGAGTAGTATTTCGAATTTACATTTTTTTAACAGCATTCTTTTCCAAAAGTCGTCCGGTTATTTCTGTCGCCTCCATTTACTATGCTTAGAAAAGAGATTCAGGACTATATCCGCGCGAACATTAATACGGACCTGCCTGCATTACTATTGCGGAAGTCACCTTTCGACGACATTTCCATTCAGGAAATTGCTCAGCAGGTAAAAGGTCTGAAAGTGGCGCAAAGAAAGTTTCCTTTCCTTCTGAAAGAAGGTATACAGTTTCCGCCCGGTCTCAACCTGGAGCAGGCTTCGTCTCAGTCAACGGCACAGTTTAAAGCATGCGGTCTGAGTGGTGAAAAGTATCTGGACCTTACAAGCGGTTTCGGCATCGATGCCTGGTTTATGTCGGAGGATTTCAGGGATATTACTCTTGTAGAACAGGATCGGGATCTTATTGATCTTGTTCAGCATAACTGGAAAATACTTGGACGGCCAGCGAATTTTGTTAATGATTCCCTGGAATCATTTCTAAAGAGGAACAGTGAGAGATTTGATGTAGTGTATCTGGATCCGGCGCGCCGGGACCAGCATAAAAATAAAAAGTTCCTGCTCGAAGATCTTTCACCTAACCTGCTGGAAATTCAGGAAGATCTGTTCCGTATTTCAGACCATATTATTATTAAACTTTCGCCGCTTATTGATATCAGTTATTTGTTGGGCGCCGTTCGGAACATCAGCAAAATACAGATTATAGCTGTACGCAATGAGGTTAAAGAACTGGTACTTCATCTTCGGACGGATGCCGCTGCAGTTCCGCTTATTGAAGCTATCAATCTGGAAAGCGAGGAACCTTCGTTTGGATTTAAAGCAGCCAGCGAGGCGGCCTGTAGTGTTGAATATTCCGAACCCGAACAGTTTCTGTATCTGCCTAATACCGCCGTCCTGAAATCGGGCGCCTTCAACCTTATTGCATTCCGATTTAACCTAAAAAAACTTCATCCGAATACACATGTTTACACCTCGGCTGTTAAGGTGGATGATTTCCCGGGCAGGGTAATGCAGGTGGACACTGTGGAGGCTAAATCAATAAAGAAAGGTGGAAAATTCAATATCGTTTCAAAAAATTATCCTTTGACTCCCGACCAAATCAGAAAAAAATATAAGATTTCCGACGGCGGCAGCCAGTATCTGATCTTTACCCAATCCGTAAAGGGTAAAATAATCCTGAAATCCTCCTAAAAGTTTTGTTACAGGAGGCAAATTTTCTTATTTTTGATGCCAATAATCCAGGAAGAAATATAACTATGAAAAAATTGATATTGGTACTGTTTGTTGCAGGTTTGGCCGTGAGCTGTAAAAAGGTACAGGCAGGCGGAAATCAGGGCGTTCTTAGGTTGGAAAATGATGTAGAACGGTACGATTCTCATGAAAACAGAGCGGCACTTCCTGAAGCAGCGGTGGCAACACCTTCTGCTCCGGATACATTAGCCACCGCGCCGGAAACCGGAATCATGAGCGATTCTGTCCGTGTGCAGACAAGCCAAACTCGTTAATTTGCTGCTGCATTTTTGACTGAAAAGCACAATGCCTTGCCTACGCGGGGCATTTTTTTTATTTTTACAGTAATCAAATCAAATCAAATCAAACCAAACCAAATCACCAATCACCAATCACCAATCACCAATCATCAATCACCTTAACAGTATAACAATTTCACAACCTAACGCTTTAACGACTTAACAACTCAACAAGATAACATGCAAGAAACACTGAACTACATCAGCGAAAATAAAAAACGCTACCTGGACGAGCTTTTCGAACTGCTTAAAATCGCGTCCATATCGGCAGATCCTGCTTATAAGGATGAAGTCCTGAAATGTGCTGAAGTTTGTGCCGATCACCTTAGAAACGCCGGTGCCGATGAGGTTGAAGTATGCAAAACCAAAGGCTATCCTGTTGTTTATGGCGAAAAAATGGTAGGCAAGGACCTTCCGACCGTTTTGGTGTACGGTCATTACGACGTGCAGCCACCAGATCCGCTGGAACTTTGGACCAAGCCGCCTTTTGAACCGTATGTAGAAAAAACAGACTTACATCCCGACGGCGCTGTTTTCGCGCGTGGTGCTGCGGATGATAAAGGCCAGTTCTTCATGCACATCAAGGCTTTTGAGGCAATGATGAAAACCGACAGTTTACCATGCAACGTAAAATTCATCATTGAAGGTGAAGAAGAAGTGGGTTCTAAAAGTCTTGGCGATTTTGTGAATGAATACAAAGAGAAACTTTCCTGCGACTGTATCCTGATTTCTGATACCAGTTTGTACTCCACGGAGCAGCCTACGGTGACTACCGGCCTGCGCGGCCTGAGCTATGTGGAAGTAGAAGTGGAAGGACCGAACAGAGACCTACACTCCGGACTGTACGGTGGCGCGGTTCCGAACCCGATCCATGTCCTTAGCCGCATGATTGCCGGCCTCATAGATGAAAACGGACATATTACAATAGACGGGTTTTATGATAATGTGGAGGAAGTACCGGCTGAAGAACGTGCCCAGATGAACAAACTGAAGGACGATCAGGAAGCTTTTAAATCCTCAATCGGACTTAGCGGAGTAGAGGGAGAAAAAGGTTTCACTACACTCGAACGTACTTCCATCCGTCCTACTTTGGACTGCAACGGAATCTGGGGCGGTTATACCGGCGAAGGTGCCAAGACCGTAATTCCGTCTAAAGCTTTTGCCAAAATTTCCATGCGTTTGGTTCCTTACCAGACTCCGGAGGAGATCACCGGAAAGTTTACAAAGTATTTTGAAAAGATTGCTCCCGCCAATGTAAAGGTGAAAGTGAACCCACATCACGGAGGTATGCCTTACGTTTTACCAAGTGATACAAAGGAATTTAATGCAGCAAAAAAAGCAATGGAGACTGCGTTCGGAACAGAGGTGCTGCCCTTCCGCAGCGGCGGAAGTATCCCGATTACGGCCATGTTTGAAGAAGTCCTTGGGGCTAAATCTGTACTGATGGGCTTTGGTCTGGCCTCCGACGCCATTCATTCGCCAAACGAACATTATGGACTTTATAATTTTTACAAAGGCATAGAAAGTATACCGTTGTTCTTTAAGAACTATGCTGGAAGATAAGGACATTCAAATAAATGTAAAGCCTCGCAAATAGCGGGGCTTTGTAATTTATTACTTTGTTGGTGATAAGATTTTTTGGTGATTCCGTAATTTTTTGTATGTTTATCATTACTAAAAAATAAAATATTATGAGAAAAATCATACTTTCTGCATGCTTAGCGGTGTATTCATTCGCAAATGCGCAAACCAATGTGTATAGTTATGGTTTCGATACTGATTTTGGCACAGACTGGACAAGGACCAACCAAAGCACAGCACCACCCGCTACACCAACATTATGGAGTAAAGCAACTTATACAGCACAAACCACCTCTATTTTCGGCAGCGGGATTGGGGGGGTACCTTCCGGGCAGGCTGGAGGACAGAATTCCTTTGCACTGGTTAATTATACCAGTACAAACACCGGTACCATCAGTAATTGGCTCATTACTCCCACCGTCAACGTGCAGGATGGAGATGTTGTAACTTTTTATACGCGCAAAGGTACAGACGGGACTACTGATTATCCGGACAGATTAGAGTTGAGATACAGTTCCGCAGCTACTACAGTGGTACCAAGTACGGGTCCAACCGATGTGGGCAGCTTTACTAACCTGGGAGTTTCTGTAAATCCAAATCAGGCGGTAGGTTTTGTGTACCCTCAAACCTGGACTCAATATACTTTTAATATTACAGGAGTTGGCTCAACACCGGTTCCTGTGAAATTTGCCTTCAGGTATTTTGTTACCAGCGCTGGACCAAGTGGTACTAATTCAGATATTATTGGAATTGACAGCTTCCAGGTAACCAGATCTACGATGGCTATAGGCGAAGTTTCCAGAAATAAATTATCCGTTTATCCTAATCCGACAACTGATTTTATTAAAATTGACGGTGCATATAAATTGCAATCCGTCGCTGTCTATGATATGAGCGGCAGAAAAGTAGCTGTTACGGTAAAAGGAAATACAGTGGATGTAACAAGCCTGTCTAATGGCACATATATTATTGACATAGAGACCTATAGCGGTAACGTGTCAGAAAAGTTTATTAAGAAGTAAATTAAAGTTTGGAAACCGGCGGCAGCCGGTTTTTTTATGCCCATTAGGTTTGAGGGAATAGACAGCTCGACCGGATTTCAACCCCGGGGTATGGAATCAGAAAGAGGACGAGCACGCTACAATCTTATTAAAAAAAAATGGCGTAATTGTAGATATTGTCTTAATTTAGCAATCAAAATAATTTATAATAAAAAATATGAAAAAAGTTTTATCCTCTCTGTTGCTAACTTCTGCAACAATGATGATGTTCGGACAGGTGATCCTTAACGAAAATTTTAACGCTTTAAACAACGGTAATCTGGGAACAAATGTTGCGGGAACCGCTGCCGGACAGAATGGATGGTTTACCTTAGGTGGTGCAAATGCGGATTATCAGGTTACAACAATTGATGCTGCCCACGGAAAATCCATGCAGATTATAGGATCCAACAGTTATAATGCGATAACACCTGCATTAAACGGACGGCTTGCAGCTCAGTTAACAAGTGCCGTAGCAAATGCGGGTAACAATATTGTGCAGGTTAAATTTGAACTGTACACAGGTAATTCTACGGGTGCGGGTGCTGCTCAAATGAGGGTTTGGGGTATGGATGGAGCGACAAGCAGAACTATTGGAGGTTATTATTATGATTTTGCCACAAAAACGCTTTATGGACTTGCGACATTAAATAATTTGGTGGCTCCTGTTTTTCCAGCAACAACGCCAGCACTGGGTCCTTGGACCTTCACTTACAATTTAACTGCTGGACCTGGAGTTATCTTAACTGCCAACACTTGGTATACCCTTATCTATGAATATAATAAGACGACCGGTGTATCTACCTGGAGACATCCGGGAGGATCTGGTTCCACGCCGACTACAGGTACAACAAGTTTATTAATGCCGGGTATGACAGCTGAAGATATTTATTTCTACAATAATTCCGCACCTACAAATACGGTAAGTAATGTAATTGGCGTAGATAATATCATGGCACAGTTTGGTACCGCTGGATCACTTTCAACAGATGATGTGGTGAACACGGTAGATGTTAAAGGTAGTCTTGCGATCTATCCAAATCCAACATCAGACATCCTGAACATTAAAACGGAGTCCAAAATAAATGCGGTTTCTGTAGTAGACATGACGGGAAGAAAGATCAATGTGAAAGTAGAGAGTGACAAAGTTGATGTAAGCGCTCTTCCGGTTGGAACGTACTTAATCAACGTTGAAACCAAGGACGGAATCTCAACTGAGAAATTTATTAAAAAATAGTTTTTTTACAACCTGAATTTCTAGAGCCTGATGTAATGTCAGGCTTTTTAAATTTAAATATATCATGGTATTTGGCTGTTAAGTTAAACTGTGCTATTTTTATCACTAAATTTTATACATATTCAACATGAAAAAAACATTACTTTCTTTATTTGTACTTGCCTCGCTGGTGAGTACTGCGCAGGTTCACAGCAGCAACTTTGAACCAACACTAGGTCCTTTATCTAATTGGACTTTATATAATGTAGATGCCAAAACGCCGGCTACTCAAGTTGCTTACGTGAATAATGCGTGGATTCAACGCATCGAGGAGTTTGATAACAATGTTGCCTTAAGTACCTCATATTACACTCCCGCGGGTGCATCCAATGACTGGATGGTTTCTCCTGCAATTACACTTCCAACCGGTACAAACAATCTTTACTGGCACGCCCGTTCATATGACCCATTATATAAGGAATCATACAAAGTTTATGTATCGACCACCGGTAATGCGGTTTCTAATTTTACAACACCACTGCTTACCGTGAACGCAGAGGAAGCCACATGGCAAAATAAAAGTTTAGATTTAAGTGCATATAGTGGTCAAACAGTTTACATAGCATTCCAGAATTTTTCTAATGATGCATTTTTGGGTGCCATTGACAATGTTCATGTGATTAACGGTGTAAGTCCTAATGTAGGTCGGGCGGTTACAACTTCAGGCATTACAAGGAATCAAGGGACGATCAACTGGACAGCAGCCACAGGTGCCACAGGTTATGATTATTCTTTTGGGGCAGTAGGGCATATCCCAACAGTTACGGGGACAACGGCCGCCGCGACATTAACCCAAACATTCTCGGGTTTAAATGCCAATTTACGCTATCAGTATTTTGTAAGAAGTAAGAATGGAGCCACCAACGGCGGTTGGGTCGGTCCGTACTCTTTGTTTACCGCGCATGGACCTTCCAATGCAAGCCCGTATTCCTATGGATTTGACAACCCAGCAGCAGGATTCTTCCATAATGATGGCTGGTCTGGAAATTGGTCAACTAACGCAACAGTAGGAAACCCGCAGGGTGGTGCACAAATGGCATTTTCTAACAGTAGCACTGTAGCAGCGACTCCAACCAATAACTATCTTTATACTAGGCCTTTGCATCTTGTGGCTGGAGAATCATACACAATGACTTTTTACCTGAGGAACTTTAGTGCTGCTCCAATCGTCGCTCCACAAAGTATTGCACTTAAGGTTGGGGCAGAGAATACACCAGCTGCACAAACTACTACAGTTTGGAGTTCTACCACTTTTGCAGCTACAGCCTGGACCCAGTTTACAACGACTTATGTGCCAACTGCAACGGGTACCCATTACTTCAGTTTCCATCACACAACGCCAGGTGCGACTGCGGGTGTTTCATTAGGATTAGATACGTTTAATCTTAATACTACAGCTGTACTTGGTACTGCGGAGATTAAGAATGTTGATCAGCAGTTGTTAATCTATCCAAACCCAACTTCTGACATCCTGAACATTAAAACGGACTCCAAAATCAATGCGGTTTCTGTGGTAGACATGACGGGAAGAAAGATCAATGTTAAATTAGAAGGTGACAAAGTTAATGTAAGCGCACTTCCGGTTGGAACGTACTTAATCAACGTTGAAACCAAGGACGGAATCTCTACTGAGAAATTCATTAAGAAATAGTTCTTATTAACAAAACGCGAAGCGCCTCCAATTGGGGGCGTTTTTCGTTTCCAGACGAAACTATTTTGAGGAAATAAAAAAATACAACTTTGTATATTTATTTTTAAATTTACATCACCTTTAAATATTAAAAACATGAAAAAAATTCTACTTTCTACTGCATTGATAGTGGTAGCCACGGTGGCCAATTCGCAAACTTTAATGACGGAAAATTTTGAGACCCTAACAGTTGGTAACGTATCAGCAGATGCCACAGGTCTTACTCCCGGTCAGGGCGGCTGGTCCATTAATGGTCCTTCGGTCGCCGATTTTCAGATTATTAGCTCAGGGACCGACAAGGACCTGCAGATAACCGGGGCTGCGGGCGATGCAACCTCTTCGCGCTATATGTGGAAGGATGGTCTTGCTGCTTTGTGGGCCGCACGAACTCCCGGAAACAACATTATACAGATTGAATATGATTTCTTTACCGGACCAACTTCCACAAGTAAAAATACGGTGGGAATGGAACTTTATAATACAGCATACGCGAAGTATTTAGGAGGTTTCAGAATGCGGGCCGATACAAAAGTCTTGAATGGTATATACACCACGGCTGCCGGCATAAATCCATCATTGGTTAACCTGGGCGCTACGCCTGTTGTTTTGCCTGCCAACCAGTGGGTTAGGGTAGGTTGGGCATATAATTCCACTACAGGTCTTATAACTTTTAAAGGTCCCGGATTCGAAGGAACCATTGCTGGGGCAGTGTCTGATATTTACGAGTTGGATTTTACAATGGAAAACTTTGAAACTACAGGAAATACCTCAAGTTTCAATGCGCTGTTTGATAACCTTGCTGTACGGGCAGTTGCAGCAGTGAATCTATTGGGTACCAGCGAAGCTACCTTAAAGAAAATGGGTATTTCCGTCTCTCCAAATCCAACCGCCGACTACCTGAGAGTGGACTCCAAGGCCCGGATTCTGAACACCTACATTTACGACCTTTCCGGTATCAGGATGGATGCAAAAATGGTGGATGGTAAAATCGATGTAAGAAGTCTGCCAGTGGGGAACTACATCCTCGGTTTAAAGACTGAAGAGGGCATGGTGAGCAAAAAGTTTATTAAAAAATAAGGTGAAGACTTAATGGTTTGGGTTCCGCACTTCGGTGCGGAATTTTTTTTGTTTATTGATCTTCACTTAGGTGGAATCGCAGGATTTTTTAAACCCACCCTCGCTATGGCTGGTAATAAATCTCTTAAAATTGCTCCTTTCCAGAGCCTTTTTGCTATCTTTAGGCCACCAAAAATTAAAGTATGTTTAAAGATAAAGTAGCCTATATAACAGGCGGAACCAAGGGTATTGGTTTTGGGATCGCCGAAGTTTTATTGAAGCACGGAATTAAAGTAGCGGTGTCGGGAAGAAAACAGGAAGATGCCGAGGAGGCTGCCAGAATTCTTTCTGATGACGGCTCCATGGCTTTTGGTATTGCCTCTGACGTTCGGAATTTTGAAGATGAACAGAAAGCAGTATCAGAAATCATTAACAAATTCGGCAGACTGGATTATGTTATTGCCAATGCCGGTCTTGGCGTGTTTAAACCGATAGACCAAATGGAACTGGAGGACTGGAACAGCATGATTGAAACCAACCTGACGGGCATATTCCATGCCCTGAAAGCTTCTGTTGATGAACTGAAGAAATCAGAAGGATATTATATTACCATTTCCAGCCTGGCCGGGACCAACTTCTTTGAAAACGGTGCCGGTTACAATGCCTCCAAGTTTGGCGCGGTAGGTTTTACCCAAGCGGCTATGATCGATTTGCGTAAGTACAATATTAAGGTTTCCACCATTATGCCGGGATCTGTTTCCACCAATTTTAACGGAAACGAACCATCGGAAAAAGACGCCTGGAAAATACAGCCGGAAGATCTGGGTGAACTTGTATTGGACATACTGAAAATGAATCCGCGTACCTTACCCAGTAAAATAGAGATCAGACCCTCTAAACCAAACAGTTAATTATGTTATAAATATTATTCCGCATAGTGCTATGCATGCATAATATTTATTTTTTTTATCTTAGCAAAAATAAAAATCACAACCGGGGCCGTACGCGGTTTCAATTTAAAAATAACTTTCAACATGAAAATATTAGTTTGTATCAGTAGTGTTCCGGATACTACTTCCAAAATTAATTTTACAGCAGACAAATCTGCATTGGACAAGAACGGGATCCAGTGGGTAATCAATCCGCTGGATGAGTTTGCATTAACCAAGGCAGTTAAGCTGCAGGAATCCCAGGGCGCTACTGTAACTGTACTTAATGTAGGTGACTCCGGTACTGAGCCTGTAATCCGTAAAGCACTGGCGATTGGTGCCAACGATGCTGTCCGAATCAATGCTGAACCAAAAGACAGTTTTTCTGTAGCTAAAGAAATCGCTGCGGTGGCTGAAGCGGGCGGTTACGATCTTATCCTTTGCGGAAGGGAATCCATTGATTATAATGGCGGCGCTGTTCCGGGAATGGTGGCACAATTGCTGAACAAGCCATTCGTTAATGCTTGTGTAGGTCTGGAAGTAAACGGTGCTGAAGCTCAGGCTGTCCGCGAGATTGAAGGTGGTAAGGAAACCATCTCTGTAAAACTTCCGGCAGTTATTGCGGGACAGAAAGGTTTGGTAGATGAAAAAGAACTTATTATTCCGAACATGAGAGGCATTATGTCGGCAAGGACAAAACCATTAAACGTTCAGGAAGGAACATCTGCACAGGCAAAAGTGGAAGGCGTTTCTTACGATTCTGTACCGGCCAGGGCTGCGGTGAAAATGGTGTCACCGGACAATATTGATGAACTTGTAAGACTGCTGGACGAGGAGGCAAAAGTGATCTAATTCTGAAAAATTAATTTTAAAAAGATTTAAAATGGCAATATTCGTATATGCAGAAAATATAAACGGAGTTTATAAGAAAGCCGCTTTTGAGGCTGTTTCTTATGCTAAAGCTGTAGCCGGCCAAATGGGTGATACAGTGACCGCAGTTTCCGTGAACCCGACTGATGCATCAGATTCATTATATAAATATGGCGCAGATATAGTCATTAACATTAAAGACGATGGTCTGAAGAACTTCAGTGCGCGTGCTTATGCCGAGGCAATGAATGCCGTAGCTGATGGAAATGTAATTATTTTCCCACACACTACAGATGCTTCCTCTGTAGCACCCATGCTTGCAGTGATGAAGGATTACGCATTGATTACCAACGTACTTGAGGCTCCCGAAAGTACTTCGCCCTTCCAGGTAAAGAGAAGAGCCTTCTCCGGCAAAGGTTTTATGCATGCAAAAGCTGAAGGGCAGGGTGTGATCATCACTGTTTCCCAAAATGCATTCGGTGTTAAGGAAAATGCTGTGGCAGGAACAGAGGAAGCTAAAGACCTAACGATTGCAAATGAAGATACCAAAGTACTTTCTCATGAGCAAAGTTCAGGCAAACTGGATCTTAAAGAAGCAGAAGTTGTGGTATCGGCAGGCCGCGGGATGAAGGGTCCGGAAAACTGGGGTATGATTGAGGATCTGGCGAACACTTTGGGTGCAGCCACGGCCTGCTCCAAGCCAGTGTCCGATATCGGCTGGAGACCTCACTCCGAGCACGTGGGACAAACCGGTAAAGCAATTTCGCCTAACCTGTATATCGCAGTAGGAATTTCTGGAGCAATCCAGCACCTTGCAGGCGTAAACTCCTCTAAGACGATTGTGGTAATTAACAGTGATGCAGAAGCTCCTTTCTTCAAATCGGCAGATTATGGAGTTGTGGGCGATGCTTTCCAGATTATCCCCGCACTTACAGAGAAGATTAAAGCGTTGAAAGGATAAATAAAACCCTTTGATATAACAGAGTCCGGCCATGTCCGGACTTTTTTTATCTGGGCCTGAAACCAAAGTTTCAGATTAAATATTAAATTTAATTATATTTGTGCTTATGGATCTAAAGCAACTCGTCATACGCGGAATTTCATACAGCCAGACGCAGTCCGGCGCCTATGCGCTGCTGCTGGAGCACGAAGAAACCAATGTGAAACTGCCGGTAGTAATTGGGAATTTTGAGGCGCAGTCTATCTCCCTGGGTTTGGAAAAGGACATACATCCGCCCCGACCACTAACCCATGACCTGTTTGCAAAGTTCATAAGTGATACAAAGCATTCTATTGCTTCCGTCATTATCTACCAGATTGTGGACGGTGTTTTCTTTTCTAATATTAATCTTCTGAATGATGAAACCGGCCAGGCAGTGGTTTTGGACGCCAGGACCTCCGACGCTGTAGCGATGGCTGTGCGGTTTGATGCTCCTATCTTCACCACAGAAGATGTTCTTAGTGAAGCCGGGATTCTGCTTGAGATAGAGGAGAAGCGGCCGGAAGATCCCGAATTCAGCGAGTTGGTTTCGGACCAGTCCCTGAGTTCGCTGTCCATGGAGGACCTTCAGAAATTACTGGAGGACGCTGTAAAGGATGAAGACTTCGATACCGCCATGGAAATCCAGGAGGAGATTAAGAGAAGGAAAAAGAAAATTGAATAATCATACTGACTTTATGAATTTAAAATTAAGACTCACCATCCTGAGTTTTCTGCAGTTTTTTGTGTGGGGAGCCTGGCTTACAACATTAGGTACCTACGGATTTTCATATAAACAGTGGAGTGGTGCCGAGTTCGGCGCTGTATTTTCTACGCTGGGAATAGCGTCCATATTTATGCCCGCACTGATGGGGATTGTAGCAGATAAATGGATCAATGCCGAAAAACTGTACGGAACGCTCCATATTCTGTATGGCCTCACGCTGTTTCTTTTGGCGCTGACCGATGATCCCACTACTTTTTTCTGGATCCTGCTGGTGGGTATGTGTTTCTACATGCCTACTTTATCACTGTCCAATTCAATATCCTATAAATTACTGAAGGACAGCCATTATGATGTTGTAAAGGTGTTTCCGCCCATCCGCGTGTGGGGAACTATAGGGTTTATTGCGGCCATGTGGTGTACCAATATTTTCAGTGACGAGCAGTCCTTCTCCGCATTCGGAATCGGCGTGGGTCAGAAGGTAGCAAACATGATTGGTAACTCACTCAATGCGAATCAGTTTTATTTTGCCGGTATATTTGCGGTCGTTTTAGGGATCTTTTCCTTCTTTCTTCCAAAATGCCCACCGCCAAGGCTAATCAGTAATAATGCTACCGTTGCCCAGAAATTAGGACTGGACGCCTTTAAGCTTTTCAAGGAAAAAAAGATGGCGCTGTTTTTTGTGTTTTCAATGTTCCTGGGCGCGGCGCTGCAGCTTACAAATATGTATGGCGACACCTTCCTGAAGGATTTTGGCTCAGTGGAGGCGTATAAAGACTCGGCTGTAGTACAGTATTCCACCATGATCATTTCCATCTCGCAGATTTCAGAAACCCTTTTCATCCTGGCCATTCCTTTTTTCCTTTATAAATTCGGTATTAAGAAAGTAATGCTGATCTCCATGGTCGCCTGGGTGCTGCGTTTTGGTTTCTTCTCTTTTGGAGAACCGGAAGGTTTTGGTCTTTTGCTGATCATCCTCTCTAATATCATATACGGGATGGCGTTTGATTTCTTTAATATTTCTGGGTCTCTTTTTGTGGAATCCAACACAGACAGTAAAATCCGCTCTTCAGCGCAGGGACTTTTTATGATGATGACGAATGGTTTTGGTGCGATCCTGGGCAGTGCGGTGAGCGGCTGGCTGATTACCTCCTTTTTTACCACCGACGGCGGCGGAAAGATGTGGCATGAGATCTGGCTCGTTTTCGCGATATATTCCCTAATTGTGGCTGTACTATTTGCCATCATGTTTAAACATAAACACAATCCGGAAGCCATCGCGGCAATAAAGCACTAAAAAAAGCACATAAAAACATGATGAATTTTAAATTGACAGCACTTACCCTTATGCTGGTTTCCGGTCTGTCCTTCGGCCAAAAGGTGAAATACAGCAAGGAGGAAATTAAAGAAATGGACAATTATATGTTCGAAGAGATGTTCACAGGATTCTCTCCTAAAAAGGAAACGCGGATACTGCTGAAAGATGCTACAAATATTCAGGGAACTGCCCGCGATGTGGACCGCAAAAAGGGACAGATTTACTCAATTAAAGTAAAAAGCAGTTCCACAGGCAAGGACGAAACTTTTAAAGCAGAAGATATCGCCGAGATGTACCTGCCGGTGTCAGGCTTCGAAAAAGGAATGCGTACAGCAAATTACTTCAACAAAATCAATAACTGGAACAGTAAGAGTCCTTCTAAAATAACAAGCAAAGACGAGGTATATCTGCGTAACCAGACTGTTTCCCTCAAGAATAAAAAAGCGGAGAAGGAATACCTGATGCAGCTTATCAACCCCGATTTCAGCAGCATTATTGAGGTCTATGCAGATCCTGTGGCCTCAGAAACTACCGGTGTATCTTTTTCTATGGGACCAATCAGCAGCCCTCAGGTAGGTGGCGGAGTGACCAAATCATTTTATGTACGCAAAGGTGACCGTGTAATCTGGCTGAAGAAAGCCGATTTCGAGGAAAATTATAACTTTCTCTTTGGCGATAACAAAGAATTTATGGCGAAGTTTCCTGCTGAATCCGTGAAGTGGGAGTATTTCAGCTGGCTGGTATTCCAATACACCAAAATGACTGAAGAAGCAGCGGGCTAGAAACGCTCAATCAAAATTATACAAAGAAAACACACTTTTACGAGTGTGTTTTTTTTCGTAATTTGCGCCTTCTAAAATCTATTATTAAATGGCGGCCGCGGGCACCATAAATTAAATAATTTAACAAAAATGAAAGAAGTATTTATCGTATCTGCTGCAAGAACTCCTATCGGAAGTTTTATGGGAAGTCTTTCCACGGTTCCTGCTACAAAATTAGGAGCTACAGCGATTAAAGGAGCATTAGATAAAATCAACCTGGATCCTAAGCAGGTTCAGGAGGTATATATGGGTAATGTGCTGCAGGCCGGCGAAGGTCAGGCACCAGCACGTCAGGCAGCTTTGGGCGCGGGTCTGTCCAATGAAACGCCCTCTACAACAATCAATAAAGTGTGCGCTTCCGGTATGAAAGCGGTTATGATGGCTGCACAGTCCATTAAAGCTGGTGATCAGGATGTTATTGTTGCCGGCGGTATGGAAAACATGTCTGCGGTTCCTCACTATTTCAGTGCGAGAAACGCGACCAAACTAGGTGATGTAAAAATGCAGGACGGAATGGTACTGGACGGACTTACAGACGTTTACAACAAAGTGCACATGGGCGTTTGCGCCGAGAAATGTGCTGCAGAACACGAGTTTTCCCGCGAAGACCAGGATAATTTTGCAGTTCAGTCTTATAAGCGTTCCGCTCAGGCCTGGACCGACGGAAAATTCAGTGATGAAGTAGTGCCCGTAGAGATTCCGCAAAGAAAAGGGGAGCCTGTACTCTTTGCTGAAGATGAAGAATACAAGTCAGTAAATTTTGACCGCATCAGTACTTTGCCTACGGTTTTCCAGAAAGAGAACGGTACAGTAACAGCGGCAAATGCTTCCACACTTAACGATGGTGCCTCTGCACTGATCCTGATGTCGGGCGAGAAAATGAACGAACTGGGTCTTAAGCCATTGGCAAAAATCGTTTCATATGCTGATGCGGCTCATGAGCCTGAGTGGTTCACTACTGCGCCTGCAAAAGCACTTCCTGTAGCTCTTAAAAAAGCAGGTCTTGAAGTGTCTGATGTAGATTTCTTCGAATTTAACGAAGCTTTCTCGGTAGTAGGACTTGCGAACAACAAAATCCTGGGTCTTGATTCAGCTAAAGTGAATGTAAACGGTGGTGCTGTTTCATTGGGGCATCCACTGGGAAGTTCAGGTTCAAGAATCATCGTTACTCTTATAAACGTATTGAAGCAGAACGGCGGTAAATACGGTGCCGCTGCTATCTGTAACGGTGGCGGTGGAGCATCTGCTATCGTTATCGAAAATATGCAGTAAGAACAACTGTAAGTTAACTTTAAACCATTAAGAAATACAGTTATTTTTAACCGTGTTCTTAATGGTTTCTTTATTTTTGTTAATATTTCATATCCATGCAGGAAACTAATCAGACAACGACCAGGAGAATCAAGAATAACCCTAAAATAATGAAGGCCTGGGCAGCATATGACTGGGCAAACTCAGTTTATTCACTGGTTATTACTTCTACCATATTCCCGATTTATTATGCGATACTTACTACGGTAACGGAGAAGAAGGTTTTTGTAGAAGAAACGGGTGAGTCAATTATGGTTCCGGTAAGAAACCAGATTACGGTCTTCGGCGAAAGTTATCACCCGGACGCAATTTACGGTTATTCACTTACGATATCGTTTTTCATTGTGGTCCTGCTCTCTCCATTTCTGTCGTCGCTGGCGGATACTATCGGTAACAAGAAGTCTTTCCTGCAGTTTTTCTGCTATCTGGGCGCCACTTCATGTATGGGACTGGCTATGTTTACCGGCATGAACAACGTTTTTCTGGGTCTTCTTTTCAGCATAACCGCCAGTGTAGGTTTTTGGGGAAGTTTGGTTTTTTACAATTCCTTCCTGCCCGATATTGCGACCCGGGACAAACAGGACGCACTTTCGGCCCGCGGTTATGTGTATGGTTATATAGGTTCTGTGGTGCTGGTGATTATCTGCCTTATCCTGATCCAGGTACTTGCCAAAGATGCTGAACAGGCCAAACTGTACACCCGTATCTCGTTTCTGCTTACAGGTGCCTGGTGGTTTGGTTTTGCACAGTATACCTTCCGCCACTTGCCACAGTTTGGGATGGTGAAAGACCAGCTGCCCAAGGATCTTGTACTGCTTAACTATAAGAATATTTTCAAAAAACATGAAGAGCAGGGCGGCTTTGGCGAGGTGCTGAAAGACAACGTGAGCTTTTATGTGGATGTTGCCAAGGAAAGTTTTAACGAACTGTTCAAAGTAGGCCGCACGCTTTTTAAAGATGCGAACCTGAAATATTTCCTCTCCAGTTTTTTCTTTTACAGTGTAGGAATGCAGACCATCTTTCTGATGGCGACTCTTTTTGGCAAGAGTGAAATTAACCTGGAGCAGGGCAAACTCATCGCCACATTACTTATTATCCAGATTGAGGCCATTATAGGTGCCATCATATTTTCGAGACTGTCCAGAAGGATCGGTAATAAGAATGTTATTTCGATCGCCATAGTCCTTTGGATGGTAGCGTGTCTTTCGGCCTATTTCCTGAACAAGGAAAATCCGTATGTTGAATATCAGTTTTATGGTGTTGCGGCTATTGTAGGTCTGGTTATGGGTGGCTTGCAGGCCATGTCCCGTTCTACTTACTCCAAATTGCTGCCCGAAGAAAGTAATGACAATACGACCTACTTCAGTTTTTATGATGTTCTGGAAAAACTGGCCATTATTTTAGGAACCTTCATCTTTGCTACACTGATTGACAGGTTCGACAATATGCGGTATGCAGCACTTTCCATGACGCTGTTTTTTACCGTTGGACTTATACTTATCAGGTTTATGAAGCTTCAGATCATTAACAAAAAGGAGACTTTATAGGATGATTTTATTCATACCAGCATGGCTTGGCTTTTGCTAAATAAACAGCAACAGGTCACTGCGTTTTTCTTATCTTTGCAATTGGAAATGTGATCTTTAAAGATATATGACGAATCCTTTGTTTTACGCGAAAATCCTTCTCTTTGGTGAATATGGCATCATTGAAGATTCTCAGGGCCTTACAGTTCCTTACAGTTTCTATAAGGGTACGCTCAAGTTTTCAGCAACGGATTCCGATTTCGAGAAAAAATCCAATGAACACCTCAGGCTGTATGCCGAGTATTTATCTGCACTTACATTGCCGGAAGGTTATCAGCTTGACTTAGACGCATTCTTAAAAGATATCGACAACGGACTCTTCTTTGACAGTAATATACCGCAGGGTTATGGTGTAGGAAGTTCCGGTGCCCTTGTAGCTGCAATTTTCGAAAAATATTCTTTGAAAAAATACAACCCTGACACGATTTCAAAGGTTGAGTTGAAAGATCTTAAAAAGGTTTTCGGTCTGTTAGAAAGTTATTTTCACGGTACAAGTTCTGGAATTGATCCGCTGATCTGCTATATGAATCTGCCGATACTGATTGAAAACCGCGAAAGTGTAGATAAAGTTTCTATTCCGGCCAGTCTGGAAGACCAGAAAGGAGCCATCTTCCTTATAGACAGTGGAATGGTGGGAGAAACCGGGCCTATGGTACAGATCTTTTTTGAGAAGATGAAAACCGAAGGTTTCCGCAAGACCCTGAAGGAGGAATTTATCCGATATAATAACGCCTGTATTGATGCATTCCTTAAAAAGGAAATGAATCCTTTCTTTAAAAACCTGAAGCATCTGTCGGTTTGGGCATACGAACACTTTAAACCTATGATTCCGGAAAGCATCTACAAAATCTGGAAAAAGGGTATAGACAGCAACGCTTATTATCTGAAACTTTGCGGCAGCGGTGGCGGCGGTTATATCCTGGGCTTCACCAGAGACTACGAAAAAGCTGAAAAAATGCTGCACGGCTTCAATAAGGAAGTTATATACAGATTCTAACTTGTGCAGTGCAGTTTCTGTACGGTAATTATAGGCCATTAGTGGGCTTGCCTGATTTTTAGTCTATGAAAAAAAAACCGTTAATCTACAGAATTTCACAACTGACGGGCTTTCTTCTGGGAGCGCGTTTTTTCATGACTTTGTTACTGGCTTTTGCACTTTATGTTTCTACATTTTTTCTCTTTAATCAGGAAGAAAGTCTTCGCGCTTTTGTCTTTGATTTCCGGGTGCACGGGATCATTTTCTGCAGCCTGCTGAGTATTTTGGCCGGCGGCATTATCAATCAGTTTTATGACCGCGAAAAAGACCAGCTGGTCAAGCCCTTCCGGAGCCGACTTCAGTCCTTCCTGAAGCAGAAATATTTCCTTTACGCCTATCTGGTTCTGAATACACTTTCTCTGGGCATCGCACTGTTTATTTCAACCAGAGTGGTTGTCTTTTTCCTGATCTATCAGTTCATGATGTGGTTCTACAGTCACCGGCTCAGCCGGATGCTGATCATCAACAATATTACCTTCGTTGCCCTTACCCTGTATCCGTTTTTTGGGATGCTGGTGTACTACAGGACATTTTCCGTTCAGATTTTCATGATGGCGCTTTATCTTGCACTTATGTTACTGCTTACAGATATTATAAAGGACACCCTCACTAAAACAGCCGACCGCCTGTTCGGTTATTTCACTGTACCCAACAGTCTGAGTTCAAAAGCAACAGTTGTGATAATCTCGACCTTGCTCCTGCTCACTTTTGGTGTATCACTTATAATCACCGAATGGTTGGGACTTCAGAGGATTATGGGATGGTATTTCCTTACCGGTATGGCGGTGCTTGCCGCAGCCTTTTACAATATGATCCAGGCTAAAGACAGGTCGCGCTCCTATGCCCTCAATATTCTCCGGATCTGGATTTTTGTGGGAATCCTGGCTATGCTTGCAGACGGAATTATATTGAAGTATTAACCTTTTGTATACCGCAAACTATTGTTAAATTTGTGGCACTAATTCCACCCATTTTATGTCCATCTTCAACGATACCAAAATTGCTTTTCAGGAAAAATCAACAGACCAACTCCGGAAAGCATACTGGATGTTTAAAGCAATTGAGCATCCTACACTGACCAATATTGGAATAAAGGCGCTTAACTTTACGATCCATAACAGATTTCCCATAGTAGAGGGCATTGTGCGCAATACGCTTTTTGAACAGTTTGCCGGCGGCGAAACCAGGGAGAAAAGTCTGCAGGTCGTGCAGCAACTGTACAAACACCACATTGGAAGTATCTTTGATTATGCCATTGAAGGTAAGGAAGATGAGGCTACTTTTGACCTCACCTGTGAGGAGATAAAGCACAATATTAATTTTGCTGAAGGCAATCCCGCCATACCTTTTGTGGTTTTCAAACCTACAGGATTCGGACGTATGGGTATTTATGAGGAGATTCAGTCGGGTTCCGAACTCACAACCAGTGAGAAATCGGAATGGGCCCGGGTGGTAAACCGTTACGAAAGCGTTTGCCGCCTGGCGTATGAAAAAGGTGTGGTCATAATGATTGACGCCGAAGAAACGTGGATTCAGACTGCAGTGGATGATTTAGTTAATGAAATGATGTCGAAATTCAACCGCGAACGAGCGATTGTTTGGAATACTGTTCAGATGTACCGGACCGGACGCATGGAATATCTTGCTGATGATTTGCAGAAAGCCACTGAAGGTAACTATTTTCTGGGTTATAAGTTCGTAAGAGGTGCCTACATGGAGAAGGAAAGAGAGCGTGCCGCACAGTTTAATTATCCCGATCCGATACAGCCGGATAAGCAGTCCACGGACGATAATTTTAACGCTGCCATCGACTTTGTGATGAAGAATACTGACCGTGTTTCAGCCTTTTTCGGTACACATAATGAAAAATCTACCGAGCTGGTGATGGACAGGATGCGTGATAAATCTTTGCCTAATGATTATGAGAAAATCCACTTTGGTCAGCTGTACGGTATGAGTGATAATATCACTTATTATTTAGGCGAAAATAAATACAATGCCACCAAATATCTGCCTTACGGACCGGTACGTGATGTTGTTCCATACCTGACCCGCCGTGCGCAGGAAAATACTTCCGTTGCAGGACAGACAGGTCGTGAACTGGCTCTTATCTCAAAAGAATTGGAAAGGAGAAAACGCAGTTATAACTGATAAATTTATTAGAAAAAATCATTATACAGAGCGGACTGAGATCCCCTCTTTTTCATGTTCAGATTCGGGAAGCTTAGAATTAATCCTTATTTTTGGACTTACGTTTTAAGCCTCACCACCAATCCTGAAAGCACTGCCTTGAAGTTTGCACAAATAATTCTTCCGCTCAATCTGCAGGGAACATTTACCTATTCTGTTCCGGAAGCCATCACGGACTTGCTTCTGCCCGGCATGCGCGTATTGGTGCCTTTTGGCGGCAAGAAGATCTACACCGGCATCGTTTTCAGGACTCACGATGAGGCTCAGGATGCATTTGTGCCAAAGGAAATCATCAGCATGCTGGATGATTCTCCCATTCTGCCTCAGGAGCAACTGGAATTTTGGGCCTGGCTGTCGGATTATTACCTGTGTAATATGGGTGAGATTTACAGGCTGGCTTTTCCTGGGTCTCTTAAACTGGAAAGTGAGACCTACCTGAAACTCAAGCCAAACGTAGTTGTGGACTTCGAGAACCTTGATGTACACGAGATGTACCTTATACAGGCGCTGGAGATTAGACAACTCATTAATCTGTCCGAAATTGAAGCCTTTATCCCTAAAAAGGAAATTATAAAAACCATTAATTCGCTTATAGACCTTCAGTATATTGAGGTAGATGAGAAAATTACCGAGAAATATAAAGCGAAAGAAGTAGCCTATGTGCGGATCAAAGATCCTGAAGCCGTCCGAGCTCAACTACCGGAAATCCTGCTCCAGCTGAAACGGTCGCCCAAGCAACAGGAATTGTTTATGATGATCCTGCAGATGCATACCGAAAATCCGGAGACACAGATTCGCAAATCCCATCTGCTGGACGACGGCAATTTTGCGCACTCACAACTTAAATCCCTTGTAGAAAAAGACCTTGTTGAAGAATATTTTCTGCAGGTAGACCGCCTTGAATCGTACGAAGGCGAAACAGAGCAGCTGGAAGAACTGACTGAAGAGCAGAAGCGCGCTCGCAACGAAATAGTGGCTGCCTTTGAGGAAGGAAAGAATGTGCTTTTGCATGGCGTAACCTCATCCGGTAAAACGCATCTTTATCTGGAAAACATAGAAGAGACGGTAGCAGCGGGGCTCAATGTTTTATTGCTGTTGCCCGAAATCGCACTTACCAAGCAAACCGCCGTTCGCCTGGAAAAAAAATACGGTCAGGCACTTGGTTTTTACCATCAGAAACTCTCGGATTTTGAAAGGGTAGAAGTGTGGCGCCGTATCCGCAACAATGAAATCAAAGTACTGGTGGGCACCAGAAATGCACTTTTTCTGCCGTTCCGAAATTTGGGACTAATTGTGGTAGATGAGGAGCATGATACGGCGTACCGTCCCCGCGAAGTCGCGCCCTACTTCAATGCCCGCGACTCCAGTCTGATATTAGCTGAATTTTATGGCGGAAGGGTTATCCTGGGATCTGCCACACCTTCTGTTGAGAGTTATTGGCTGGCTCAGAACGACAGGCTGAAACTTGTTACGCTTAGCGAAAGATTTGGCAAAGTGAGTCTGCCTCAGTTTGAACTTATCGATTTCAAAGAGGCACAGCAAAGAAAGAAAGTAAGCGGTAACTTTTCCCAGCATGTTTTGGACGAGATTACTGAAAACCTTCAGCAAAAAAATCAGGTGATGATCCTTCACAACCGCCGTGGCTACGCTAACGTTGTGGAGTGTGAGACCTGTGGACACGTTTCCTACTGCAGCAACTGCGATGTGATCATGACTTACCATAAGTTTTCCAATGAACTGAAATGTCATTACTGCGGTAATAAATCTTCCAAACCAAGTAACTGTCCTAAATGCAATGCGGAAAACCTGAATACCCGCGGTGTTGGTGTAGAGCAGATTCATGAAGAGGTCTCACGACTCTTCCCGGATGCGGAGGTGGACCGGATGGATGTGGACTCCATGCGCAGGAAATTTGCCTATGAGAAACTCTACGAAAAAATTGAAAGCGGAGAAACGGATATCATCGTTGGCACCCAAATGATTTCAAAAGGGCTTGATTTTGACCATATTGAACTTGTAACCATTCCGCGGGCGGACCATATGCTTTATGTGCAGGATTTCCGGGCCGAAGAAAGGGCCTACCAACTGATCACCCAGGTTTCAGGTCGGGCTGGTAGGGTTTCAGGTGAGGGAAAGGTTCTTATTCAAACGTATAATCCGCAGCACTTCATCTTTCAGCTGATCCGGGAAAATGATCCGCGTGAAATCTATACCTATTTACTGGAAGAGAGAAAGAAGTTCAATTATCCGCCCTACACCAAAACAATCCTGATTGAACTGAAGCACCGGAACGAGGCAAAGGCTGACAGGGCCTCGCAATTCCTGGGTTCTGTCTTACGAAAATATCTGCCGCCGGAATGCATTTTAGGACCTGAGAAATCGCCCGTGGGTAAGATTAATCTGCTGTATCAATATCAGATTCTAATTAAACTGCCGCGTGGAAAATTCTATAAAATTTATAAAAATTATATAAAGGAAAGTATTGAAGAATTCGAAGAGATAACTGCTTACCGAAGTGTAAAGCGGTATATTTATGTTGATTTTTAACAAACTTTAACAGCTTTTTAGGCCTTTTAAGTTTTTTAAATGTCTGATATTCAATATTAATTAATACTTTTGGCGCATTATATATGTGATGTTTAAAATATCGCAGACGTTCTTTAACCATATTGAAAAGCATTAATCAAAAATAAAGTGATACAATATTTATGATGATTAAACTGAAAAACTACATCGCCGGTGTCTCGGTAATGTTTTCAGCATTGATGGCTGCACAGTCGGGCAACAGTTCCGTTAAGCAGTATCCGACAATGTATGAAAACCAGGCTGCCAGCCTTCCTTCAAATACTTCCGCTACTGCTGAAAAAGTAGTACTTTCTGCCAAAGAACTGGTTGACATTAACCTGAATGGTATGATGAATGACCCCGTTCTGAGAAATGCGGACTGGGGGTTCGTTATTTATGATCCCAAAACAAGGAAAGTCATTTCTTCATATAACGAAACAGCTTCCCTTATTCCTGCCTCTACCACAAAACTTTTAACTACAGAAACTGCTTTGGGTCTTTTGGGTGAAAAATTCCGGTGGATTACCCAACTGGAGTATTCCGGTGAACTGGATGCTGATGGCAACCTGAACGGCAACCTTTATATAGTAGGAAGTGGTGACCCTTCCCTGGGAACAGGTAAAGCAGGTGCCAGCACCTACAGCCGGATTTCAGCAGATTTTCTGTCGGCTGTGCAGAATCTGGGTATCCGTAAAGTGAACGGAAGTATTATTATCCAGAACGCTGTTTTTAAAGAAAATAAAAGAGCGGTTTTGCCGGAAAATATTGTGTGGCTGGAGCACCATAATTATTACCTTCCTGTAGGTACAACTGCGAATATCAATCCTGCCCATGAAAAGCTGATCGCTAAAAAACCCAGCCCTTTCGAGAAAGATAACAAGCGCTATTTTTATGTTTCGCCTTACATCAATAAGATGGTGTATGCAGAGAAATTTGAAGGAAATCCTGTTGAAACTAAATTGCCGGACGCACCTTTTTCACTCGCAAACAGCCTTAGAACAACTTTGGTAAAAAGCGGCATTGCTGTTACAGGTAAAGTGGAAGCAAGAACAGCCGACTTAAATCCGGAAGAAAGAAAATTCATCACCTTTTATAAGTCGCCCACATTAGCCCAGATCGTTTATGATACCAATCAGCGTAGTGATAATGCACTTGCAGAAGCGCTGTTAAGAATGGCCGGTTTTCAGAAAAAAGGAGACCAGACATTGCAGTCAGGCCGCGATGTGGTAAACGGCCATCTTATTGCCCGCGGATTTGATATGAAGGGTCTGAATTATTATGACGGCAGCGGACTTTCACGAAATAACCATGTTACACCAATCGCTCAGGTAAAATACCTTACAGATCTGATGAAGGAAGATTACTATAAGGTGTATTTCGACTCACTTCCAATCGCCGGACAGACCGGTACCCTGAAGAAGACATTTACGGGGAGCGGCTACGGACAGGTTTTTGCAAAAACGGGCACTTTGAACAAAGTGAAGACACTGGCAGGTTACTTAAAAACAAATTCAGGACGAACCCTTGTTTTTTCCTTGATGGTGAACAATTATTCAGGTTCTGTGGACCAGGTGAAACAGCGCATGGAAAGCATCCTGGCACCCACCTTAAGCTTATAACATCATTATTTATAAACAACAGCCTTCCGGAAATTACCTGGAAGGTTTTTTTATATCTTTAATGCTTTAATTATCAAAATGAAAAAAGCACTTTTATTACTCCTGACTTCATTTATCTTTCAAATTAATGCGCAGTTTGTTCCCGATGCTACTTCTGCCCTTATCGGAAAAGAAAAAAAGGCTTTTCTTAATAAAATGAATGTGGGAAATGTGAATCCCAATACGCTGAATTACGACCTTCGATATCAGCGCATGGACCTTGCCATAAACCCCGCGGTTTATTACGTGTCGGGCAGTGTGACTTCGCATTTTATTCCGAACCAAAATATCTCCAGTATTTATTTTGACCTTACGACTCAACTGACAGTTTCACAGGTGGTTTACCAAGGTGCCAACCTAAATTTTCAACAACTTGCAAGCAACGAAGTGAAAATTGACTTTCCCACAGTACGTTCCGCGGGTGTGCTGGACTCCTTAAGCATCCATTATTCAGGTGCACCGGCGCCGGGCTATAATGCGTTTACTACCACAACCCAGAACGGCACTGCTTTGCTTTCTACACTGTCTGAGCCCTATGGCGCGCAGGATTGGTTCCCGACCAAGCAGAGCCTTAACGACAAAATTGAAAATTTTGACATAAAAATCACTGCACCTGCTCAGTACAATGTGGCCTCGAACGGTACACTGATGTCGGAAATTGCATTGACTGGCGGTCAAAAGCGCACCTTCTGGCGGACTCAATATCCAACAGCTGCTTATCTTATAGCGATTGCTGTAACCAACTACACGAAACTGAATGATGTAATCGGTTCGCCACCTTTTCCTTTCGTCAATTATATTTATCCTTCAACAGTAAATGACCCAACCGCAATGGCCAACATTGAATGGACCAAGCAGGCCATGAACACTTTTGAAACTTATTTTGGCGCTTATCCTTTCCGCAACGAAAAGTACGGTCATATGCAGTTTCAGTTTGGTGGCGGAATGGAACACCAGACCATGTCATCAATGGGCGGATTTTCAAAGCAACTGATCGCACATGAGCTGGCACACCAGTGGTTTGGCGACAAAGTAACCTGTGGCGCCTGGAATGACATCTGGCTCAACGAGGGCTTCGCAACCTTTGGCGAGCATCTTGTGAACGAGAAACTCATTATGACACCTGTTCAGTTTATGAATTATCTGGAGGACCAAAAGGATTACATCACCTCCTCACCCGGTGGAAGTACCTATGTGGCAGACGCTAATTTGGGAAGTGTAAATGCCATTTTTAACGGAAGACTAAGCTACGCGAAGGGCGGTTATATAGTCCGCATGCTTAAATGGGCTCTTACCGATCCTGTTTTCTATCAGGCAATTAAAGATTACCACCAACGGCCTGATCTGGCTTACAGTTATGTGCGAACAACAGACCTGAATACCTCACTTCAGACATCAACCGGAAAGGATTTCACTGAATTCTTTAATGATTGGGTGTATGGTCAGGGTTATCCTACCTATAATATCAGATGGAAGCAGAATTCCAATCAGTCCATTACCATTCAGGCATTACAGACTACCAGCCATCCTTCAGTAAGTTTCTATGAAATGCCGCTTCCCATTAAGGTGAACGGTACAGGCGGTCAGGTCGTTTATTTGAAGCCTGAACATACCGCAAACGGGCAGTATTTCAATTTTCCGCTGAACTTTACAGTAGCGTCCGTGCAGTTCAATTATGAACACCAGATTCTGGAAAAAAATTCAACTGTGGTGATGGATGCATCCCTTTCAACAGCCGAAACCGCAAAGGAAAATATATCCGTTTATCCCGTGCCGGCTGGCAATGAAATCAATATCTCAGGTTTAACCCGTCCGGCGGATTTCCAGATCTTTTTTACAGACGGCAAATTGGTTAAGGCAGGCAATTATACACCGGGTAAACCTTTGAATATTTCCGAACTGGTTCCGGGCAATTATATTCTTGCAATTGGGGATGGTAACTATAAATTCATCAAAAAATAACACCGGAATATCGAACTAACACCATAAGGTAACCGTGGTAAAGTGCGGAATATTGTTTTGGCAAAATTCGCAACGAATGCCTGAGGGTTAGTATCCTGCCTCTATTTTTCTTAAATTAGCACTTCTAAAAATTCTACTAATGATTTCACAAAAGTATCTGGACAACCTTCAGCAGGAACTGGCCAATATAAAGAATGACGGTCTTTTTAAAACCGAAAGAATCATCACTTCTCAACAATCAGCGGAAATTGAAGCGAACGGTAAGAAGCTGCTTAACTTCTGCGCAAACAACTATCTGGGACTTTCAAACCATCCGGAAGTGATGAAAGCTTCACAGGATATGATCCAGAGTCATGGCTACGGTATGTCTTCCGTACGTTTCATCTGCGGAACTCAGGATATTCATAAGGAGCTGGAAGCTAAAATCTCAAATTTCCTTGGCATGGAGGATACCATCCTGTACGCCGCCTGTTTTGATGCCAATGGTGGTGTCTTTGAACCGCTTTTCACCGAAGAAGATGCTATTATTTCAGATGAATTAAACCATGCTTCTATTATAGATGGTGTTCGTCTTTGCAAGGCGGCCCGTTACCGTTATAAAAACAACAATATGGAAGATCTGGAAGCACAGCTTAAGGCGGCTTCCGAAAAGAACCACCGTTTCCGCATTATTGTAACCGATGGTGTTTTCTCCATGGACGGAATTGTAGCAGATCTGAAAGGTGTTTGTGACCTTGCTGATAAGTACGACTGTCTTGTTATGGTGGATGATTCGCATGCTACGGGTTTCATAGGTAAAACCGGCCGCGGTACTCATGAATCAAATGATGTAATGGGAAGGGTAGATATCATTACTTCCACTTTGGGCAAAGCTTTGGGTGGAGCACTGGGTGGCTTTACTTCCGGTAAAAAGGAAATCATTGATATGCTGAGACAGCGTTCCAGACCGTATCTGTTTTCAAATTCATTGGCTCCAGGCATCGTAGGCGCAGCTTCAAAGGTGATTGATATGATTTCCGATGATACTTCGCTTCGTGATAAAGTGATGGAAAACGCCGAATATTTCCGCACCGAAATGAAAGCCCGTGGTTTTGATATTCCGGACGGCGATGCAGCCATTGTTCCTGTAATGTTATACGATGCACCCCTGTCCCAAAAAATGGCCGAAATGCTTATGGAGGAGGGGATCTATGTGATCGGATTCTTCTATCCGGTGGTTCCTAAAAACAAGGCAAGGATCCGGGTGCAGCTTTCCGCAGCGCATACCCGCGAACATCTGGATAAAGCCATTGAAGCATTTACGAAAGTAGGAAAGGAACTTAATGTAATCAAATAGTCTATAATTTCGCTGTCTCCAGGACAGCGATTTTTTTTGTTTTCCGTTGCTCTTTTACCATAACATAAAGAAGCAGAAACTTTGTCATTCCGCAGGAATCTTGATATTCTGAATCGTTAATAAATAAATTCTTCCCAAAATCTAATTAGATTATGAAGCATAAATTCCACTTCCTCATTTTTCTTTTGTTTTTCGGATGTTTTTCTGCACAGGACAAAGAAAAGAAATCGATGGCCACTTTCGGTCTTATGAGTTCATTTATTAACCAGCGATGGACACTAGGGTACATTCATAAAATTAGTGACCGCGTTCGCGTAGGAGTCGACATGGGATATGGTGCAAAAGGTATTGTAGTTGCCCCGGTTAAAATAGGTGAGGACTTTACCTCTTATGAACTCCGTCCTGCGTTTTATTACAGTCTGGCACCCGATTCCGTTCTGAAACATTTTGTAGGCGCCGATTTTTTCTACATTCGTGCCAACCGTACACTTACCCACAGTTATTTTTTCGATGATTACAAGTACTATTGGGCAGATGCTGCGAATGTGGAAAGATCGAAAACCGGTGCAAATCTGACCTACAGCATATTACTGCACAAAGAAACTTCCAGAATCGCCTTCATGCCCAAAATTGGGTTTGGACTAAGATATCTTGATGAAAAATACAGGAACGCTGTCAATCTAACGGAATCGGAACCTCCGATAGATGGATTCCCGATTATATCTGACGCTCCCAGGGAAGGGACAAAGTTCAATTTTGATATTGATATAAAACTGGTGTACAAGTTTTAATTAGCTTCAATTTCATATCTTTGCGCTTAAATTTTTTGGATGCTCTACACCGTCATCAAAGCCGTTCACATCATTTTTATGGTCAGCTATTTTGCCGGACTTTTCTATCTGGTCAGACTCTTTGTGTACTATAAAGATACTGACGAATTTCAGGATGAAAAGAAGAAGATCCTGCGCGAGCAATACCTGTTCATGACGCGCAGATTATGGAACATCATCACAGTTCCCGCGGGAATCATTATGCTGCTTAGTGGTCTTACACTTATCATTCTGAATTTTGGCCTGATGAAAACACCCTGGTTTCATCTTAAACTGACTTTCCTGCTTGCCCTGGGCTCCTATCATTACTGGTCCTGGAAACAGGTTCTGAAAATGAAGACCCTGGCAGGAGCCACTTTTCCTACGGCCAACATTAAACTGAGGCAGGCCAACGAAGTCGCAACCTTTATACTCTTCCTGGTTGTTTTCACTGTAATTTTAAAATCAATGGTAATAGAGTACTGGTGGCAGCTTCTGGCCGGATTTGCGGTAGTGGTTCTGACCATTATGCTCACCGTAAAGCTGGTGAACAGCAGGAAAAAAAAGCTTAACGGATAAAAACATCATTATAATTCAATATAAATGACAGCAATATTTAAAAAAGAACTTTGGACTTATTTCGGCAACTGGAGCGCATGGGTCATTATTGCGGCTTTCAGTTTAATCGGGACTCTCTTTCTCTTCTTTTTTGAAAATGATTCAAATATATTCGATATCGGTACAGCCACACTGCAAAGTTACTTTGTGCTGGTTCCCTGGCTGCTGATGTTTGTCATTCCGGCGCTCTCCATGAAGTCATTGGCCGAGGAAAGACAGGGCGGGACACTTCAGTGGCTTTTCTCGCAACCGGTTCGCATTTCGGAAATCGTTACCGCTAAGTTTTTTGCGGTTTGGTTTGTAGGAGTACTATGCCTTTTACCGTCGCTGGTTTACCTGTACACGGTTTACGTGTTGGGTGTGCCCCAGGGAAATCTGGATATGGGAGCAACCATGGGAAGCTACTTTGGACTGATTATCCTGGTCGCGGCTTTTGCTGCGGTGGGAATCCTGGCCTCGGCCCTTTCGCAGAACCAGATTATGGCTTACCTGCTCGGTGTCTTTATGTGTTTCATCCTTTATTTTGGTATAGAGCAGCTCGCAAGTTATAAACTGCTTGGCGGCGCAGATTATATCCTGTCCAGATTGGGCTTCTACCAGCATTTCCTGGGTTTTACAAGAGGGCTGATTGATTTGCGGGACATCTGCTATTTTCTGCTGGTTATTGGCATCTGTCTTTTTCTGTCTAAAGTTTTTGTTGAAAAGAATAAGTAATTGTTATGAAGTTGAAAATGCAAAAGAATACAGTTTTATATATCATTGCAGCGGTAATTCTGCTTTTGGGTGCCTACGGTCTGTTCAGTTTCAGGCTGGACCTTACGGAAGAGAAACGGTATACACTTTCTGAATCCTCTCAGGAAGTTTTAAAATCTGTAGATAAGCCACTAATGGTAGAGATTTATTTGGAAGGTGACTTCCCGGCAAGTTTCAGACAGCTGCAGAATGAAACCCGCTTTATGCTGGAAGAATTCCGCAAGATAAATCCTAAGATTGACTATAAATTCATCGACCCTATTAAAACCAAGATATCACAGGATACGTTGATGGCCATGGGTCTGCAGCCTTCGGTGTTACCGGATATGAAGGATGGCGAAATCCGTCAGATCGTCATGTTTCCCTATGCAGTCCTGAAATACGAAACCTACGGTTCTTCAATTCCGCTTATCGTAAACCAGGCAGGGCTGGATCCTGTAGAACAGCTAAGCAAATCAATCGAAGGTCTGGAATACAGCCTGATTTCAAATATCAAAGACATCACCCGCAACAGCCGCAAGAATGTGGGTATTTTGATTAACCAGGACGAACTGAGACCCGAAGAGTTTCAGGGTTTTATGCAGATGGCGCTTCAGAATTACAACGCGGGGCCAATCATTCCCGAGAGCGGAACCGAACTTACCGTGGCAGATGTTCCCAGGCTGAAGCAGATGGACGCACTGGTGATCGCGAAGCCCCGCAAACCTTTTACTGACGGTGAAAAGGTGGTGCTGGACCAGTACATTATGAATGGGGGGAAGACCCTTTGGATGATGGATGCTGTGAATGCTGAAATGGATACACTTTACAGGTCGAAAAAGATCATGGCTTATCCCATTGAGACCAATATGAACGATTTCTTTTTCAATTATGGCGTCCGTATTAATCCGGGTCTGGTGAAGGACATGAAGAAATCAGCGTTACTACGTATAGTTTCCGGTGAGGTTGCCGGCAATCCGCAGTACAGCTCATTCCTCTGGCCTTATTTCCCATTGGGGATCGCCGAAAGGAATAACCCGATTACCAAGAATATCAATCCTGTTAAATTTGAATTCCCAACTGCTATTGATACTTTGGGCCGCCCCGGCATTAAGACCGAAGTGCTTTTTGAAAGCAGTGAAAGGACTTTTGTAAAGCCGGTTCCTAACTATGTGTCCCTTTCGGAAATCGTAAGTGCAGACTCAGTTGCCGCTTTCGAAAAGCCAAGCACACCTAAGATATTTGCGGTCTCGCTTCAGGGAAAATTTACCTCAGCTTATGCCAACCGTATCGAGTCCAGGTCTTATCCGGGTTTCAGGAAGCAGAGTTCGGAAAATAAAATGATCGTGATTTCAGACGGTGATGTTGGACGGAACCAGGTCCTGAAAGGCAAGCCACTTCCACTGGGTGAAGATCTGCTTACGAAACAAAGCTACGGCAACGGACAGTTCCTGAGTAACGCGCTGGACTTCCTTCTGGATGATGCTAACCTTATGGAGCTCCGCAACAGGAATATTGAGGCCCGTCTTTTGGACCGCCAGCGTATCGATTACGACAAAAGCTACTGGCAATGGGTTAATTTACTGCTACCTTTGGTTGTGATAGGATCGCTAGGTGCCTTGTTTTTCTGGTTCAGGAAACGCAGATTTTCATAAAGCTATACATCCTTTATAAAATCCTCATATTCATAATAGAACCTTTCAAAGCCTTCCATTTTTTCGACAAAGAATTCGAAGATCTCGTGCCAGGTATTTTTGTTGAAAATGGAAACGTCGTCCTTTGATACCCATATCCGCGAGATTACTTTGCCGTTTTCAAGGGTATAGAATTCGTCTTTATAAAACTCGCCTACATGTTCCTCCAGCATGTTTTCCAGAGACCATATTTTCTCATAATAGGCATTGCGGAACAGTTCGTCCTTCATTTCTAGGTCAAGTGAGACCTCTGCCTTCTTGTTGTCTGCAAAAAATTTAAAGGAGAAATCCTTGATCTTGGTATCGTAAAGGATCCATTTTCTCGGAAAACTTTTGCCGAAGGCGGTCCAGAACTCCTGTTTTAACTGCTGAGCTTCCTGTTTTGAAAACATAAGTGATAAAGTCTAAACATTATTTGCACTAACATAAGGATTTTATTCATGCCTGACACCGTGCAGGGCTTACCTTTTTGCTTACTTTTGTGCGCAGATTTAAAAAATGAAAGAACTTTATATTGTTGCCCTGTTCCGTTTCAGGGAAAATTATCTGATGGACGCGGTAGAGATCCTGAACAAACTCGTTTACGAAACCCGTAAAGAAGAAGGTTGCCTGCAGTACGACCTGGTGGAAGATGCAGATCAGAAAGGTGTATTTTTTATTGTTGAACTTTGGCGTTCGGCAGAACATCACCAACAGCATAATGTGAGCGAACATCTGATGGACTTCCGCAAGCAGGCTGCTCCGTTACTCCAGGATTCCGTGCAGGTTTACAAAGGATACAAAACATTATAAGTTAACTGGCTGTGTAAATCAGATCAGCGTAGCTTCAAAGACCTCGGTAAAGTGCTTTTTGATTTTTTCCTTCAGTTCAGCTATGTCTTCGTCGGTAAATTTCCTCTCAAGTTCACGCTGCAGTGAAGTAACAGCCTTATCTTTTATACCGCAGGGAATGATGTATTCGAAGTAGCGTAAATCGGTGTTCACGTTCAGGCCGAAACCATGCATGGTAACCCATTTGGACGTTTTTACTCCCATCGCGCAAATCTTTCTGGCGTAGGGTTTTCCCACGTCCATCCAGACACCGGTCTGACCTTCACTCCGCTCGCCGGTCAGTCCGTATTCTGCGATCGTGCGGATGATTACTTCTTCCAGATTACGCATGTACAGGAATATATCCGACTTGAAATTATCCAGGTCCAGAACAGGATAGCCCACGAGTTGGCCGAAACCGTGATAGGTAATATCGCCGCCACGGTTGGTCTTCACATAGGTAGCATCAATTTCCTTAAGCTTTGCCGAATTCGCCAGCATATTGTGCTCATCACCTGATTTTCCGATGGTGTAAACATGCGGATGCTCAACAAACAGAAGATAATTGGGCGTCTCAACAGTTTCACTTTCACTTTTTTCGCGGTTAGCAAGTTTAATGTCGATGATTTCCTTCATAAGCTTTTCCTGGTATTCAAAAGCGGGCAGATAATCCATTAAACCAAGGTCACTAAAATTGAGGCTTCTGTTTTGGGTTGCTGTCATGGTCTGATTTAAAGGTACAAATTTAATGTTTATTATCCTATGCAGTGAATATTAACTACGCAGAAAATTAGAAATAATCTTTTTTCCCTCCGGAGTGAGAACGCTCTCCGGGTGAAACTGCACCGCATGCACATCTAAGTTCCGGTGTTGCAGCGCCATAATTATTCCGTCACCATCTACAGCGGTAACTTCAAGTTCTTTTGGAAATGTTTCAGGATGTACCGCCCAGCTGTGGTATCGTCCGGCTTCAAAATTTTGAGGAATACCTGTGAAAAGTTTACATTCGGTATTCAGAATAGTCACCGGTGTAGCTACGCCATGAAATATTTCTTTCAGGTTGATAAGGCTTCCGCCAAAGGTTTCTGCAATGGCCTGAAGACCCAGGCATATCCCAAGTATAGGAATTTGCTGGTGAAGGTCCCGAATCAGTTCTTCAAGTATTCCTGCTTCAGAAGGTATTCCAGGACCGGGTGAAAGGATGATTTTGTCAAAATTCGCTGCCTGAGCCACACTGATTTCATCGTTTTTGGCTACATGAACCCTCTTGCCCGTGATTTGCTCCGTCATCTGGACCAAATTGTAGGTGAAACTGTCGTAATTATCCAGAATCAGAATCTTCATCGCACAAAAGTATAAAAAAAGACTTTGCCGGATTGCGCGGCAAAGTCCGGACAATTATCAGGTTTGTCAAAAACTGTTACTATGACCTAAGTTCTATTTTATTCTTTATCATGATGATTGCTTTCTTTTTTGATGTCTTCCCCGATGATCTGCGAAGTACCGGTGGAACTGATTTCCGTATGACGGATTTCGCCACCGGTTGTGCCGGCTTTCTGAGCGAAAAACAATGTCGCGAGGGCAAATAAAACTACAGTAAAAGGCATTATTTTGGAAAAAATATAGTTCCTGAAGCTCGCAAAAAGCGCTACTGTGCTTATTCCGCCTAAGATATAAGACAGACCGGCAAAAAGTTCAGCTGCTTCTTCATGGGTTTCAATAAGGCTTTCGGCAACGCCCGGAAGGTTTTCTACACCTTCTTCGGCACCTTCACCCGTAGCCATGGCAGCAATTGAGGCAAGGGCACCCAGTATGAAAATGAAATAGGAGTTGCGTTTTGATACTTCGGTTTTTGTGAAAATACCGATGACAAGAAGAATTATTCCTACAACAGGAAATATAATAGGCAAATGGTTAACCACCAAATGCAGATGTGTATTGTTCATTTTGAATGATTTAAAGTTTAAGTAATGGAGAAATGCGAAACACTTTTCGATTGATTAATGGAAAAGGTTTCTTCTGCTGATTATTTAAACAAAAATCGGTGGGCGGAAAATGCTGTTCAGCGTATTGGAAGCATAAATGAAACTACGGGACAGAATACCTTTTCGCTCCCTGAATATCGCAGGACTTAACAGCGAAAATGTAAAATCTCCCGGGATGGTAAGTGGATTTACGACTACTGAATTTGTCTCGTGAGTTTTGAAAGGTAATTTCATATCCTGGTCGTAATCAGCATCCACAGGATGCTCATCAACATAATGCATCTTTAAAAAGGAAAATACGGTCGTGTTGCTGTTGATGATTTTATGCGCCAGAAAATGCGAAACAAGGTTGGGGAATTTCATTATTTGCTGTACCTCCGTAAATGAGAGAAGGTAAATTGTCAGAAACAAAAAGACGGTCAGCCGTTTCACGAGTCAAAGGTACGAAGCACTTTGTCTAAATTCTTGACTCTGATATATTTATAATTATAACAATTAAAAATAAGACATTATTTATTACCACTTTTCTCAGTTCGGCCCCAATTTAAAACCTAAAGTCTTATTTTTGTTAAAATTTGAACATTATGAAAAAGCTACTTACTTTAACTTTCGCAGTTGCACTGATCGCGGCGAGCTGCAGTAAAAAAGAGGATTCTTATCAAAAAGACAGTAACACAATGCTGGCAGAGCCGGAAGTTTCTGAAATGGATACTACCCAGACCATCTCCGAACCAACCGCTACTTCTACCTTCGACGGTCCCGGACCTAATGCCAGTGGCGATACCATAAAGCCATATCCTTCCGGAACTACATCTACGGGAGCGACAGATAAATCCAAACCGTCAGGAAATGACTAAATTCTTCACGGCCTGTATATCTGCAGGTCTACTGATGACTTCATGCGGTAAACAGGAAAGCTCATCGGTGCCTGACTTCAATGCACCACCCGCATCCGCGCCGGAGAAGGTACAGGAAACGGTACCGGTAGATCCGTCGGCCAGAATTGCAGAAGGTAAATCACTCATTGAAGGAACTGACTGTTTGACCTGCCATAAAACAGACGATAAACTGATTGGTCCTTCTTACCGGGAGATTGCAGGGCGTTATGATAATAATCCGCAAAACCTTGAACTGCTTGCCGGCAAAATAATTGATGGCGGCAGCGGTGTGTGGGGAAGTGTGCCAATGTCTGCGCACCCCGGCATGAGCCGCGACAACGCAAAGAAAATGGTGGAATATATACTGAGTCTGCGGGTAAATTAGACCTTAGCAAAGCAATATTCAGCAGCCTGCAAGGCTGCTTTTTTATGCCCGGCTGTTCCGATTACTGCAGAAATTTAACTAAATTTGCACACTTAAAAAGCAAGCAAACATGCAGTTATCAGAACAGGAAATCATCAGAAGAGAGAAGCTGGAAACCCTGAAGAAAATGGGAATCGACGCTTTTCCGGCGGAGGAATATAAAATCTCAGCGACTACCAAAAGTATAAAGGAAGATTTCTCTGAAGGTAAACAGGTGCAGATTGCTGGCCGTCTGATGTCCAGAAGAATTCAGGGTAAAGCAAGTTTTGCTGAGCTTCAGGATTCTGAAGGCCGTATTCAGGTATACTTTAACAGAGACGAAATCTGTACGGGCGAAGACAAGACCATGTATAACGAAGTTTATAAACACCTTTTGGATATCGGTGATATTATTGGTATCGAAGGTGAACTTTTCAATACGCAGGTGGGCGAGAAGACCGTTATGGTGAAGAATTTCAGGATTCTGACAAAATCCCTTCGTCCGCTGCCACAACCCCGTACCGACGAAAATGGAGTGGTTCACGATGCGTTTAATGATGCCGAACTGCGGTACCGCCAGCGTTATGTGGATCTAATCGTTAATCCGCATGTGAAGGAGGTTTTCGTGAAAAGAACCAAACTTTTCACCGCCATGCGCTCATTTTTTAATGATGCAGGCTATTTCGAAGTGGAAACACCTGTGCTTCAGCCCATCCCGGGAGGAGCGGCTGCCCGTCCTTTTATCACGCATCACAATGCACTGGATATCCCGCTTTATCTAAGAATTGCCAATGAACTTTATCTGAAAAGACTGATTGTTGGCGGTTTCGATGGTGTTTATGAGTTTTCCAAAAACTTCAGAAACGAAGGCATGGACCGTACGCACAATCCCGAGTTCACAGTGATGGAAATCTATGTGGCGTATAAAGACTATAACTGGATGATGGCTTTTACAGAAAAACTGCTGGAATTCTGTGCCCTCCAGGTAAACGGAACCACCGAGGCCACTTTCGGTGAACATCAGATCAGTTTTAAGGCACCGTTTGCCCGAATTTCGATGACGGAGGCCATTCAAAAATTTACCGGATTCGACATAACCGGAAAATCCGAAACGGAACTATTTGAATTTGCGAAATCCATTGGCATTGAGGTTAATGAAACGATGGGTAAAGGAAAACTCATCGATGAAATTTTTGGCGAGAAATGTGAAGGTAACTTCATCCAGCCTACCTTCATCACCGATTATCCTGTGGAAATGTCACCTTTAACAAAAAAACACCGGAGTAAAGAAGGTCTGACCGAGCGTTTTGAACTGATGATCTGCGGAAAAGAGGTGGCCAATGCCTATTCGGAGCTTAATGACCCAATTGATCAGCGCGAACGTTTCGAGGCGCAGCTGGCGCTTTCGGAACGTGGAGATGACGAAGCGATGTTCATTGACAATGACTTCCTGCGTGCACTGGAATATGGAATGCCGCCAACCTCAGGTTTGGGTATTGGTATGGATAGGTTAATTATGTTCCTTACCAATAATGCTTCAATTCAGGAGGTGCTTTTCTTCCCCCAGATGAAACCGGAAAAAACAGTCCCGCAGATTGAATTAGGGGAGGACGAAAAGGTGATTTTAGAGATTCTCAATTCTCAGGAAGACGCGATGCAGTTGTCAGAAGTGAAGGAGCGTGCACAGCTTTCCGGAAAAAAGTGGGATAAGGCCACAAAAAACCTCACAAAATTTGAAATGATAAAGGTAGAAAAGTCAGGTGATAATATCCTGATTCAGTCGCTTTAGAAAATATTTATGCAGATAGTAACGGGCCTTGGTCCGTTATTTTTGTTTAAAGTAGATCGTTCCTTGTGGTTTTTACAGTGGACTTTTCTGATGATTTTCATATCGTTTTAAATAACACTTTTTAACTTTTATATCCGGCTAAAAATCGCGATATTTGTAAGTCTTTGCAAACCGCAAAAACAATCATTAAATTATATATTAAACAAATATTTTGCTGTCTGTTAAATCGCAGCAGCAAGAATTAAGCAGTATGAGTCAGAAACAATATACAGCGAGCAGTATTCAGGCCCTTGAGGGTATGGAACACGTGCGGATGAGGCCATCTATGTACATCGGAGATGTAGGATTAAGAGGTTTGCATCATTTGGTTTATGAAGTGGTGGATAATTCCATTGATGAGGCACTGGCCGGACACTGTGATACTATTTCCGTTACGATTCATGAAGGTGAGTCAATCTCCGTAAAGGATAACGGCCGTGGTATTCCGGTAGATTTTCACGAGAAGGAGCAGAAATCGGCTCTGGAAGTGGTAATGACCAAGATTGGTGCAGGTGGTAAGTTTGACAAGGATTCCTACAAGGTTTCCGGTGGATTGCATGGAGTAGGGGTTTCTGTAGTAAATGCACTTTCCGTTTCTCTGATTGCTACTGTAAACCGCGACGGCACAGTTTATCAGCAAAAATATTCACGCGGCGCCGCACTGGCCCCTGTTAAAGAAATAGGGACCACAACTGAGAGAGGAACTGAGGTTTTCTTCGAACCTGATGATACGATTTTTCAGGAAATCGTGTTTAATTATGATACGCTGGCAACCCGTTTACGTGAGCTGGCATTTTTGAACCGCGGAATCACCATTACACTTACAGACGAAAGGGTAAAGAATGAGGACGGGTCGCTTCAGCATGAAACATTTTACTCTGAGGGTGGTCTTAAGGAATTTGTTGAGTTCATCGACGGAAACCGTGAAGCCATTATGGATAATGTGATCTTTATGGAAGGCGAAAGGGATGATATTCCTGTAGAGGTTGCAATGCGTTATAACACGTCATTCAACGAAAACCTTCATTCCTATGTAAATAATATCAATACCCATGAGGGTGGTACGCACCTTACTGGTTTCAGACGTGCACTTACGAGAACATTGAAGAAATTCGCAGACGAACTGGGTATTCCGGCCAAGGAAAAGGTAGAAGTTACGGGTGACGATTTCCGTGAGGGACTTACGGCGATTATCTCTGTAAAAGTGATGGAACCTCAGTTTGAAGGTCAGACCAAGACCAAACTGGGTAACTCTGAAGTTGCTGGTGCAGTAGATAAGATTGTGGGCGAAATGCTTACTAACTTCTTGGAGGAACATCCCAACGAGGCAAAACTGATTGTGCAGAAAGTGGTCCTGGCCGCTAAAGCCAGACAGGCAGCAAAGAAAGCACGTGAAATGGTGCAGCGAAAATCACCGATGGGTGGTGCCGGACTTCCGGGAAAACTCGCAGACTGTTCTTCCAAGGACCCTGCGATTTCTGAAATTTACCTTGTAGAGGGAGATTCCGCAGGTGGAACTGCCAAACAGGGCCGTGACCGACATTTCCAGGCGATCCTGCCATTGCGTGGTAAGATCCTGAACGTAGAGAAATCCATGATCCATAAGGTTTATGATAATGAGGAAATCAAGAATATCTATACGGCACTCGGCGTATCGGTAGGAACTGAAGAAGACAGTAAAGCACTTAATCTTTCCAAACTGAGATACCATAAAGTGGTGATCATGACGGATGCTGATGTGGACGGTTCGCATATCTCCACACTGATTCTTACCTTCTTCTTCCGCTATATGAAGGAACTTATTGAGCAGGGTTATGTTTATATTGCATCTCCACCATTATACCTGCTGAAGAAAGGTAATAAGAAAATTTATGCCTGGAACGAAAAGGAGCGTGAAGAGTATACTCTGGAAATAGCTCCGGACGGAAAAGGCGTTGATGTACAGCGTTATAAAGGTCTTGGTGAGATGAATGCTGAGCAGCTTTGGGAAACCACAATGAATCCCGAGCACCGTACCATGAAACAGGTAACTATTGATAATGCCGGCGAGGCAGACCGTATTTTCTCCATGCTTATGGGCGACGAGGTGCCGCCAAGAAGGGATTTTATTGAAAAGAACGCGAAGTATGCGCGGATTGATGTTTAATAACAATCACTGCAATATGCAAAACCGTCCCGCTTGGACGGTTTTTTGCTTTTACAGCTCAAACAATTACAATGAAACGATTACTTTCAGCATTTGCTGTGGCTGCGCTAATGTCTGTGGGATGCTCCGAAAAGGCCTCCGCTGAATCGCAGTCGGATGTTAGTGTGAACACCGAAGATGAAAACATCAACAAACCGACTGCATTTTCTGCAGATTCACTTATTGTTGCAGATTCTGCAGTAATTTCACCAACACTTACCTTGGAATACAGTCAGAAATTATTGGTTTTTAACGGCGTTAATAAACCGGTTCTTGACAGTTTATACTCTGATGTTCTTTTTAATGATAAAAAAGTACTTTCCGATTATTCTTTATCCACCCTGCAGAAATCTGCCACGGCACGCATGCAAAAGTACTTTTACGATTCAAAAAATGAGTACCGCGATTTTATGCCGGAACGTCCGCAGAAGTGGGACCAGCATTCTGCTATGACATTATTCAGCAATCATCACGGCTTCCTGATTGTTCAGTACACAGGTTATGGATATACGGGCGGTGCTCATGGCTACGCATTTGAGAACTACCGAACTGTAGACCTTATGGCGCAGAAAAATATGGTGTTGGAGGATATTGTTGATGTAAAAGCGGTGCAGTGGAATAAGATTTTGCTGGAAGCTGTGGGATCCAGAAAGGAGGAACTTTTTGAACCGGCAACATTAACCTATAGCCAAAATTTCTTTTTTGATGACCGTCATCTGACTTTCGTGTACGGACAGTACGAAATTGGTCCGTATGCTTCCGGTATAATTCCTGTTGCAGTTCCGTTAGCGAAAATCTCCGCTGCTTTACGACCTGATTTTAAAGCCAGGATAGGAATTAAATAAGTAGGATTCTACGTTTCTTTAATTACTTTTGTGCGTATGTACCGCTTCGCATTCATCATCAATCCGAATTCCGCTAAAAACAATGCCGACAATTTCCTCCGGGAACTCAGGTCCAGGGTGTCAGATCCGCTGTATCATATTTCCCATTCGGTGCATTCAACAAATGATTTTATTTTAGAGCATTTCGAAGATGTAGATGTTTTTGTGGCCGTAGGCGGCGACGGAACAATTTCAAGCGTGGCTTCCGCACTTATTAATACGAAGAAACTTCTGGCTATACTTCCGGCCGGTTCAGGCAACGGATTTTCGCGCGAGATGAAGTTTTCTAAAGATCTCGGCAGCTTACTGACAAAAATCCTGAACGGAAAATTTATCGAGGTTGATACCTTTACGGTGAACGGCAGGTTTTCAGTTAATGTTTCAGGTACCGGTTTTGACGGTGCAATAATCCAGGCTTTCGAGAAAACGTCCAGAGGATTTGGTAATTACATCCGTACCTCTGTTGCCAAATACAGGACTTACGAGCCGGTAAATGTACGGTTTGAGGAGAAATACAGTAAATATGATGGCCAGTACCTTATGGTTAATGTTGCAAACACGCGCCAGTTTGGTAATAATGCCTTCATCGCACCCCAAGCCAGTCACAGCGACGGACTGCTGGAAATTGCTTTAGTGAAGAAGTTTCCCTTCGCACATGCACCTTTATTTGCGTACAGAATGTTTACAAAGAAGCTGATTCCCAATCAGTATATCAGCTATCTATCGGTACCCGAAATACGTTTCGAGGCAGATACGGAAGTCTGGCATCTGGATGGTGAGGGTGTGAACATTAAGTCACCTGTTCACATCAAAATATTGCCTAAAAGCCTGAAAATTTTAGTTTAATTGTCGTTGTTTGCTACGTGGACTAGATCAGTTTCAGAATCTCGTTGGTATCTTCATTCCTGAAATTGGAATAAACCGTGTGATGAAAGGTGTTCAGTTTTTTAAGTGACGAAAGCAGGCTTTCCTTTTCTTTCTGGTTCAGGCGGCCACACATGATCTTGGAAACCTTGGTAATGTCCTGCATTGATTCCAGGAAAACTTTTTTACCCTTTTCAGTCACCGAAATTCTTGTGCTCCGTTTGTCGTTTTCGTCAGGGCTTTCGGCAAAGAGGCCGTTTTTTACAAGACGTTTTATTATTTCAATACCCGTTTGCTTTTCGTGCGCATTTTTTTCAATGAGCTGCATCTTTGTAAGGCTGTCATAATCCATCATGCGGAACAGATAGGTAAAGTCCTCGTTCACCAGTGTCGCGTGATTTTCCAGTGACTTGCGGATCAGCTGTTTTGAATAGCGCCCAAGCATAATCACCTGTTTGGCAATTTCATTCTCCAAATCATAGACATCCAGGTCAAATTTATCAGTTAAGTTCCTGGGATTCTCTTTTTGGTAGGCTCTTTGGTTAAGGTGCATTCGGAAATCCTCCAGACTGGGCTGGCTGCTGGGATGATTTTGCTGAAATGCATCCAGTTCGGTCAGAATTTCGATAATTAGGTGAAGTTCCATGGTTTACTGATCCTGCTGGTTATTGCGGTTTAGTTTTTACTACTGGTTTACTGCAGCAGGCTTAGTTAGATATACAAAGATACTGAGAATGGGACTTTATGCCAAAATTGGATACAGAAAGTAGGTACATCTTTTTTCATTTGACTTATCAGTTGAAATTCAGCTTGTTAAAAATTCATATATTTATTATTGAAAATGCTTATAGTAAATATAGGCAAATATATTTCTAAATGTATTTTAAAAGTATATTTTTGTACTAGTTGATTAACCTGATGAAACAAGTAATTATAATAGGTTCCGGATTTTCGTCGCTTGCCTGCGCCTGTTATATGGCTAATGCGGGTTACAGTGTAACGGTCCTGGAGAAAAATGAGCAGATTGGTGGCCGTGCATCTTTGCTGGAGGCCGAGGGGTTCCGGTTTGATATGGGTCCCAGCTGGTACTGGATGCCGGACATTTTTGAAAGATTTTTCGCCGATTTTAACCGCAGGGTGTCGGATTACTATACTTTGGAAAAGCTTTCCCCCGCTTACCGCGTCTATTTTGGACAGGATGATTATGTGGATATTGATGACAATCCGGAAGGGATAATTAATACATTTGAGCAGATTGAAAAGGGTAGTGGCGCCCACCTTCGGGACTTTATGACCAAAGCGCAGTCCAATTACAAAATCGCGATGACGGATTTGGTTTATAACCCAGGGAAATCGCTGCTGGAACTGGTAAGTCTCGAAACTGCCACACGTCTCCCTTTATTTTTTAAAAACATTTCTCAAACGGTACGCAGGAACATCAAAAATCCCAAACTGCGCAGCATTCTGGAGTTCCCTGTGCTCTTTCTGGGAGCAAAACCGTCTGATACGCCGGCCTTTTATAATTTTATGAACCACGCCGATTTCGGGCTGGGAACCTGGTATCCCAAAGGTGGATTTAATGCGGTGGCGAAAGGGATTCACAGATTAGCTGAGGAACTGGGTGTACAGTTTCTGATTAATGAAGAAGTGGTTTCCATTGAATATGATGGCGACCGTGCAAAATCTGTACTTACAAAGAACTCAACTTTCCAGGCAGATATCGTAATCTCCGGTGCCGATTATGCTCATACAGAAACTTTACTGGACAGCAGCCTGCGGAATTATTCAGAATCATACTGGCAGAAGAAGACTTTCGCACCTTCATCGTTTTTATATTATGTGGGATTCAACAGAAAAGTACCGAAACTTCAGCACCATAACCTCTTCTTCGATACAGATTTCGAAGATCATGCACGAGAGATTTACGACACAGGCACCCTGCCCAAAAAACCGCTTTTCTATGCCAATTTCTCCAGCAAAACGGATGCAACACTTTGTCCGGAAGGTCATGAGGTCGGCTTTTTCCTGATTCCGGTGGCGGTGGATCTGCAGGATTCGCAGGAGATACATGACCGTTACTTTGAGCTGATTCTGGAACGTATAAAAACCAACACCGGCGAGGACCTGCGCGACGCCATTGTGTTTAAAAAGAGCTTTGGAGTGCAGGATTTCAGGGAACGGTATCATTCGTGCAGGGGAAATGCGTATGGACTTGCAAACACGTTGCTGCAAACTTCGGTATTGCGGCCCCAAATTAATAACCGAAAGCTAGGTAACCTTTTTTATACAGGACAGCTTACCGTGCCAGGGCCGGGTGTTCCTCCGGCATTGATATCCGGGAAGGTTGTAGCTGAGTATATCCTGAAGACCGAAAACAACAAATCACCAACAGCACAATATGAATAATTTAGACATCTTCCATGCGGTCTGCGGCCTCTCTTCTAAAATGGTCACAGAAAAATACAGTACCTCCTTCGCCAGGGCTTCCACGCTGTTCAAACCGGAGATAAGGCAGCATATTTACAATATCTATGGTTTCGTAAGATTTGCTGATGAGATTGTGGATACCTTTCACGGTTACGACAAGGCGCAGCTTCTGGACGAGTTTGAAAACAGTTACAGTAGCGGCATTTCCAAAGGGATATCGCTGAATCCGATACTGCATTCTTTCATAAGAACTCAGCAGGAAAAAAATATTCCCCAGCATCTGGTAGATTCATTTTTGGCTTCCATGCGTATGGACCTGGGCGAAATACGGGATCTAAATGATTACAAATACAATGAATATATTTATGGCAGTGCGGAAGTGGTGGGCCTCATGTGTCTGAAGGTTTTTGTGGATGGTAACGATGAAGAGTACGAAAAAATGAAACCTTACGCGCAAAGTCTGGGCGCGGCGTTTCAAAAGATTAATTTTCTGCGTGATATCGCGCCAGATTATAACGATCTTAACCGAACCTATTTTCCTGAGGTAGATTTCCGTAAATTTAGCCTTGCCGATAAGAATAAGATTGAGGCAGATATTGCCAAAGATTTTGCACATGCCTTTGTGGGGATTAAAATGCTGCCTATTTCCAGCAGGATTGCAGTTTTCATGGCTTACAAATATTATATGAACCTGTTCAGGAAAATACGGAATACGGAGCCTGATATGTTACTCACCAAAAGAATCCGGGTGTCTAATGCGCGAAAACTTTATCTTTTCGGCGAAATGATGCTAAACAAGAATTTGAATCTGGTCTAAATTATGAAAAGATTATATACGATAGCGCTGTTCTGTGCTTTTGCCGCTTTAAGCGGGCAGGAGGTAGACCGTTTCCGCAAACTGATGCAGCAGGGTGAACATTCGGCTGCGGCGTCCAAAGCTCTTTTTGAAGATTCGCGAAAGAGTTACGATACCGGCAGTAAACCTATTTCGCTGGCCTTCTTTGCGCTGGGAAATTTTTTGATGGCAAAACATTCGTCTAACCCGATTACCCAATATTCTTACTTCAATAAAGGCCGAAAAGCTTTGAATGAAGCGGTCAAAAAAGACCCTAAAAATCTGGAAATACGGTTTATGCGTTTTATGAGTCAGGACCAGGCGCCTGCCGCGCTCGGATACCGCACTGATCTGGCCTCGGACAAAAAGTTCATTCTTTCTGAAGTGAAAAGGACATCAGATCCTTACCTGATCAGCAAAATCAAGTCTTATTTTAAGATGTAAACAATGGAAATACTGCTGTATATTTTAATTACACTTGCTGTTTTTATCGGTATGGAAGGTGTAACCTGGCTTACGCACAAATATATCATGCATGGGCTGGGATGGTACTTTCACGAAGATCACCATCAGCCCGGTTATCCTCATGTTTTTGAAAAGAATGACTTCTTCTTCGTTGTTTTTGCGGTGCCTTGTATGGCACTTTGCTACTTCGGAAGCTGGTACGGACTGAACTGGCTGTTTTTCGTAGGTTTGGGCGTCTTTCTGTACGGAATGTGCTATTTTCTGGTACACGATGTGCTTATTCACCGCCGCTTTAAATGGTTCGACAATACCAATAACTGGTATTTCCGCGGTTTGCGGAAAGCACACAAAATCCATCATAAACATTTGGGCAGGGAACAGGGTGAATGCTTCGGTATGCTCTTCGTGCCGCTGCGCTATTTTCGCGAGGCAAAATCTTCCACTAAATAATCATTCATCTTGCAGCATTACTACTATCTGTTATTAGACGTTTTTAGTTTTCTGATTCCCTTCCTTTTCAGTTTTGAAAGGAAACGTATGCATTTTATCCAGTACTGGAAGCCTTTTTTTTCGGCAATCCTTATTGTTGGTCTATTTTTCATTGCGTGGGACATCTGGTTCACTCATCTGGGTGTCTGGGGTTTTAATGATGACTATCTCATCGGCGTCCGCATTGCGGAAATGCCGCTGGAAGAGTATCTGTTTTTCCTGCTGATTCCGTATGCCAGCGTATTTATTCACTATGCACTGGAGTATTTTCTGCCTAAGGTTGTACTAAGTAAATCGGTTTCTCAGTATCTCTCACTGTTCCTCTTTGTTTTGAGTTCGGTTGTGGCAATTTTCAACACTGATAAAATTTATACGTTTACTGCCTTCGGCATTTTTGCCCTGCTTCTGATGTTGCAGATTATTTTCAGGTGGAAGTATGCTTCTCGTTTTTATATAAGCTTCCTGGTAATTTATATTCCGTTCTATTTCGTTAATAATGCTCTTACAGGCAACTATTCAGTAAAGCCAGTGGTTTTCTATGATAATGCGGAAAATTTAGGTATCCGCGTAGGAACCATGCCATTGGAAGACAGTTTTTACTGTTTCGCACTTTTGTACGGTATTGTACTGGTCTTTGAGTATCTGAAAAAAAAATGGCAGAATCCTTTAACAATGATAGAATGAATCTGAAAATTAGCAAACAGTCCGGAATTTACACGCTGACTTCTGAGCAACTATTGCCGATCTCACTTGATGAGGCCTGGGCTTTTTTTACGGTTCCCGGTAATCTGGACCGCATTACTCCTGCAGAAATGAAATTCAGCATTACCAATAATCCGGGTCTGCATACCTATCAGGGTCAGATAATTACCTATACTATTGGGATATTACCTTTTGTGAAAAGCAACTGGATTACAGAAATTACGCACTTTGTACCGAAAAAGTTCTTTGTTGATGAACAGCGGTTCGGACCGTATTCCATGTGGCATCATGAGCACCATTTTACGGAAACTGAAGATGGAAATGTAGTGATGACAGATATTGTTAACTTTAAGATGCCTTTTGGAATTATTGGCGATATACTTGCAGGTAAAGTGGTGAAGAACCGGGTGGTTTTCATTTTCGAAAGCCGCCATAAAATTTTGAAGCAACTGTTCATATAATGAAGATTTTTCTCACCGGTGCCACAGGTTATATTGGCAAGCGCTTACTGATCCAGCTTTTGGAAGAAGGTCACACCGTGGTATGTTCTGTGCGCGACCGCAGAAGGTTTGGTACGCGCCTTTACAAAAATCACATGGAGCGATTGGAAATCGTTGAGAATGATTTCCTGGACTCCCAAACATTAAACAATATACCTGAGGATGTAGAAGTAGCCTATTACCTTGTTCATTCCATGTCCTCCGGCGAGGGCGATTTTGCTGAAAAGGAAAAGCAGTCTGCGGATAATTTCCGGGCAGCCATGGAACAGACACAGGTAAAGCAGGTTATTTTCCTGACGGGTATCGTAAACGAAGAAAAACTGTCCAAACATTTAGAGTCGCGTAAAAGGGTAGAAGAGTCTCTCAAAAGTCATAAATATGCACTTACAAGTCTGCGCGCAGGCATCATTGTTGGCTCCGGCAGCGCATCTTTTGAAATTGTACGTGATCTGGTAGAGAAACTTCCGGTGATGATTGCACCTAAATGGCTCGACACAAAATGTCAGCCTGTCGCTATCCGGAATGTGATTCAGTTTCTGGTAGGTGTACTTGGCAAAGATTTTACCTTCAATAAAAATTACGACATAGCGGGTACGGATATTTTGACGTATAAACAGATGCTGCTGCAGTACGCCAGCGTCCGTGGCCTGACAAGGAGAATTTATATGGTTCCGGTTATGACACCAAAACTGTCTTCCTACTGGCTTTACTTCATTACAAGCACCAGTTATCCTTTAGCGAAAAATCTGGTGGACAGTATGAAAATAAATGTAATAGCAGAACCGAATACGCTCTCTGAACAGCTTGGAATTAAGCTGTTTTCGTATAGGGAAGCCATTGAGATGGCTTTCGACAAAATAAAGCAGAACAACGTACTGTCCAGCTGGTACGATTCATTCACCGGCCCGTTTCATGCACGCAATGTGTGGCAGTACCTTGAAGTTCCCTCGAAGGGTTGTTTTAAAGATATCCGTTCAATGAAGGTTGATGATGAAAATGCTGCCATAAGCCGTGTTTTCAGCATTGGTGGAAATACAGGTTGGTATTATGCTGATTTCCTTTGGAGAATCAGAGGTTTTCTGGATAAGATGTTCGGGGGCGTAGGCCTGCACCGCGGCCGCAGGAATTTTGATGATCTGGAAGCCGGTGATTCAGTAGACTTCTGGCGGGTTCTTTATGCTGATAAGAATGAAAAGCGACTTTTGCTTTTTGCCGAAATGAAACTTCCCGGTGAAGCGTGGCTGGAATTCCGGATTAAGGATGGTGTCCTGCATCAGGAAGCTACTTTCAGACCGTTGGGTTTGTCCGGAAGACTGTACTGGTATGCGGTTCTGCCCTTTCACGGGCTTATTTTTAACGGGATGCTGCGAAAACTTGCCGGTGCGTAACAAAATTTGCCCGAAACATACTTCAAGAAAAGTCTTTTATTGCTTACCATGTATTTTTCGTTGCTCAATAACCGATAGAATAAAAAATAAAAGCGGAAAGCCAAAGTACACGGCTAAAATTATTAAAGTGATTTTTATTTGTACATACCTTTTTTCGTCAAAAATAGATTTGTCAATTAAAACATTATCATCTTTTTCAAGCTGAATAATGTCAATGGTATTCTGAGTTTTAACGGGTGGACTATGGTAAATTCTCACCAGATCGTCCTCGTTAAGGATGGAGAAAATTTTGTCATATTGCTTCTTATCCTTTGATAAGAAGGAATACAAGTTGCCATTTCCTTTTAATTTAACAAAAAGAACTTTAGTTTTGCTTTTAATAGGAAGTCTTTTGTAAGCATTCCCTTTATGAACTTTTTCTGTAAAGCCCACAATGTCAATTTTTCCTGTTGATATATTGAAATCATCTTTGCTCTTTGAGATATCGTTGATTTGAAGATACAGCAGAAATGATAGAATGCATGGCAAAAGACCAAGTATTAAAATCCATTTAAAATAATTTCTTGCTGTTTGGAGGACATTAACCATGTAAGACATTAAAATATAAGGGCTCTATATTCAATCTATTTTATAAACTAATTCTACTCTAAACCTACAGAATCATCACCGCGACTGTCTGCAATTGCTGTGGCCACACCTTTTTCATCAATGACGATCAATTCTGTCCTGCCAATCTGTTCCGTTTTAACAAAACTGTAATTCTTTTTGATCAGTGACTCTATTGTCTTTTCTGGAAACGTCCTTTCAACAAGAACACCTTCGGGAAGCCACTGGTGATGGAATTTTGGTGAATTTACAGCATCGGCGGCATTCAATCCAAAATCCACAATATTTACTATCGACTGAAAAACTGATGTAGGGATTGTTGTGCCGCCCGGAGTTCCTACAATGATAAAAGGTTTACCGTTTTTCAAAACAATTGTAGGTGTCATTGAACTGAGCATCCTCTTTCCGGGCTGAACCGAATTTGCCTCACCGCCCACTGCACCGAACATATTGGGCACACCGGGTTTTATTGAGAAGTCATCCATTTCATTATTCAGGAAAAAACCCGCGCCCGCTACGACCACTTTGCTTCCGTAAAGCCCGTTAAGAGTTGTGGTAACAGCCACAGCATTGCCTTCACGGTCCAGAATAGAGATGTGTGTGGTCTCGGTAGACTCCTCCGGCTGCTTTGTAATCTTGCCGACTGCCGCACTGGGGGTGGCCCAATTTCTGTCAAAACTTTTCCAGCGTTTTTTCAGATAGTCATCGGAAATAAGCATTTGTGTCCTGTCTTCAATGAAATGGGGATCTCCCATATATTCCGCGCGGTCGGCAAAGGCGCGGCGCTCGGCTTCTACCATGATCTGAACCGCTACCGGCGAATTATGCCTGTGGTTTCCAAGATTTTCAAAAGACGACATTTTCAGCATTTGCGCCAGTAAAATACCACCACTTGATGGTAATGGCATCGACAGAATCTCATTTTCTTTATAGTTGAACATGATGGGTTTTCTTTCTATAACTCTGTAATTCTTCAGATCTCCCATCTCAATAATACCATTGCCCCGTTTCATCTCAGCTACTATAAGCCGGGCTGTCTCGCCTTGATAAAATCCTTCAGCACCCTCTTTCTGAATACGTTTCAGTGTTTCTGCCAAATCTTTTTGAATTAATATATCTCCTTTCTTCCATTTACTTTTTCTCTGAAAAACGGTCTGTATTTTATTGTGACGTTCAAAGGACGGCATCTCTCTGTTTAGTAAGGATGCCTCGCGATCGGTTATGGCGAAACCTTTCTGAGCCAGTTCAATTGCAGGCTGAATAAGAACCTTCATTGGAAGTTTGCAATGTTTCAAAGTGGCGAAAAAACCGGCGACTGAGCCCGGAACTCCAACCGCCAGTCTTCCGTTTTGCGAAAGGTCGGTATCTGCATTACCTTTTTTGTCGAGATACATATCCCGGTAAGCTTTTGACGGTGCAGTTTCGCGGTAATCGAGCGTGAATTTTTCGCCATTTGTTTTAGTTGCGACCAGAAAACCGCCCCCGCCAAGATTTCCTGCCTGCGGATAGACAACGGCAAGCGCCAGCTGGGTGGCTACGGCGGCATCGAATGCATTGCCTTGCTTCCTTAACATGAGTGCACCCGCTTCACTGGCCAGTGGATGAGCGCTTACAATCAGGCCCTTGTCTTTAGTACGGACTTCCTTTACAATTTTAATCTGTGTAAACTGCGAAAAGGCGACACACGGCCAAAGTAGAATAAAGAAAAGTGTATTTTTCATCTCATGAAGTTTTATCAAAAGTAAAGAATACTTTTATTAACGTATCAAATTTTCTAAATTTGCCAACATCTAATTCTAAACAATATACATGGAGTCGTACACGGAAAAAATCCTTATTACAGGTGCCCTTGGCCAGATTGGAACTGAGCTCACAAACAGACTTGTTGAAATACATGGCGCCGAAAATGTGGTGGCTTCGGGACTGGACCGCTATGACAAAAACCTTACGTCGGCAGGTTACTATGAAAGGATGGATGTATCCAATACGCAGCTTGTAAGGCAGGTAGTTAAGGATTACGAAATTACGACAGTGTATCATCTGGCGTCCCTGCTCTCCGGAACTTCGGAAAAGCAGCCGCTGTTCGCCTGGAAGCTGAATGTAGAGCCTCTGCTTAATTTCTGTGAACTTGCGCGTGAAGGTATGCTGAAAAAAGTGTTCTGGCCCAGTTCCATCGCCGTATTCGGTAAAGGAATTCCCAAACATGATGTAGGGCAGGATGTGGTATTGAATCCAACTACGGTATACGGAATCTCGAAGATGGCGGGTGAGAAGTGGTGTGAATACTATTTTGATAAATATGGTGTGGATGTCAGGAGTATCCGTTATCCCGGACTGATTTCCTGGAAAACTCCTGCAGGTGGCGGAACCACAGATTATGCGGTGGAAATCTTTTATGAAGCTGTAGAGAAAGGTAAATATACCAGTTTTATCTCCGAAGATACTGCTATGCCGATGCTGTATATGGATGATGCTATCAATGCTACACTGAAGTTAATGTCGGCACCAAAGGAAAGTCTGACTGTTCGCTCATCATATAATCTAGGAGGAATGTCCTTCACTCCGCATGAGCTGGCCGAAGAAATCAAAAAAGAAATGCCAGATTTTGAAATAGATTATAAGCCCGATTTTCGACAGGCAATTGCCGATTCCTGGCCTTCTTCAATTGATGATTCTGTAGCTAAAAAGGATTGGGGTCTCAAGTATGATTTCGATATTACGGACATGACAAAAGATATGCTTAAGAATCTTAAGGTTAAACTCGGAAGTTAAATATTGGTTTAATACAACCGATTTATAATTATGATAATGAGTTAATTGTAAGTTTAAAGTAAAATGTACTTTAACAATTGATATATACCTGAGTGTAGAATCAAATTAATAAGAAGGGGAATGCTGAATGCATTTCCCCTTTCTATTTCCTACTTTATGTAAGTTCGAAAACTGTAATTTCGGGATGAATACCGACACGTCCAGGGTAGGCTATAACTCCAAAACCGCGGTTCACGTAAAGGTACTTTCCATTGCTTTCATAAAGGTCTGCCCATTTTTTATAGCGGTACTGTACGGGACTCCATTTAATATTCTTCAGATCCAGTCCGAACTGCATCCCGTGTGTATGTCCCGACATGGTGAGCTGTACATTGGACGGATGATTTTTCACCACTTCATCAAAATGGGACGGGTCATGGCTCATCAATAGTTTTATAGCTTCGGACGGTATTCCGGAGGTTGCCTTATTAAGGTCTCCATACTGAGGAAACGGCTTGATGCCCCAATTTTCAACGCCGATTACGTAGAGATCTTCGCCCCTAATATTCAGTTTTCTGTGTTCATTAAGCAGTGTTTCGAAGCCTGCCTGTTTCAGTAATCGAATCAGCGTAGGTATATTTGCTTGCTGTTCCTGCCTGGAAGCCCATTCTCCATAATGCCCATAGTCATGATTTCCCAAAACTGTGAACTTTCCGTCGCGCGCTTTTATTTCTGAGAACAGCGGTATGAATCGTGAAAACTCTTCAGCATAATTATTGACTACATCGCCGGTAAAAAGTACAAGATGAGGCTGCTGACTGTTAATAAGCTCTATAGCCGGACGCAGCTTTTCAGGATTAAAGAAACTGCCGCTGTGCAGGTCAGATATCTGTACAATGCGGTATCCCTTCAACGCTTCAGGCAGATTCGGTATTTTAAGCTTCACTTTTCTCGCTTTATGTCTGTACTTCCCGAATATGATTCCGTCGGTAAAGAGACCTGCAGCAAGTCCGAACAGGCCAATGCCGGCCAGGCTTAGGAATTTCCGGCGACCCGGATATTCAGACGCCGGATCTGAGGTGACATATTGGTAACCAAACTGAAACAGCCTCAAAATGTCGTCTATGAGGAGCATAAGCACCACAAACAGCTTAGGCAGGACGAAAATGAGGAAAACGGAAACAATAATCTGTATCCTGTGATGCTCGCGGTCCGCCCGGTTCATTGTGAGTATCAGATAAATTAGTGTTGCATAGGTGAGTACGGTAACTATCCAGTACATTGTTTTGGCCGCGCTTTTATCAAAAATATTCCGGAAGGCCTGAAAGACATAGAATTCAAGAATAAAAATCAGGACGGTGAATATCAGAAAGTTTCTTTGCATATGATTAAAGACTAAAAAGGCACAAAACTTAGAAAATTTTGTGCCTAAAATGAGTTAATTAAATATTATTTATGGAAATCTGTAAACGATGCAGTTAATATTCATGCCTGCACCAACTGATGCCAGCAGAATATTACCTTTTTCCCTGAAGCTGTGACCTTCCATCTGACCTTTTATAATAAGGTTAAACATTGTAGGTACTGTTGCAACGGAAGAATTGCCTAAATATTGGATGGTCATCGGGGCAATAATCTGGTCATAATCCGTGCGGTCATACAGTTTCATAAGTCTGTCTATTATCGCATGGTCCATTTTGGCGTTCGCCTGATGCAGCAGGATCTTATTAATATCGTCTATATGAAGACCTGCGTTGTCCAGTGTGGCCTTCATAGCCACAGGAACATTTTTCAGCGCATATTCGTAAATCTTGCGTCCCTGCATCCGTACATACAGCGGCAATTGGTTGGCCTCCTTGTTTAATGAGGGTGCGTTTTCCAGATAGGTAAGTTCCGCATCATTGTCGCAGATTGTGTTATATTCCAGAATACCCACATTTTCCTCCTCGGTAGCTTTTACAACTACGGCACCGGCACCGTCGGCGAAGATCATTTTGTTTCTGTCGTAAGGGTCGGTAACACGGCTTAAAGTTTCGGCACCCACCACCAAAATCATTTTAGCAGCCCCGGCTTTAATCAGGTGATTAGCCATAATCATGGACTCTACCCATCCCGGACATCCGAAAATCATATCGTAGGTGATACATTTGCGGTTCTTTATTCCCAGTTTATTCTTAAGGCGGGCAGCCATATTAGGCATGAAGTTGGAGCGTGTGCTTTCACTTACCTCACCAAAGTTACTGGCGTAAATAATGTAATCCAGTTCCTCGGGATTGATGCCGGCATCCTGAATGGCTTCCTGTGCGGCAGCCAGACCGATGTCGGAGTTCATTTGGGTGTCATCTACATATCTCCGTGTTTCAATCTCCGTGATTTCAACGAATTTATCGATGACTTCAGGATTCGGTTTATTGATGCGCTGGCCTTCATCGGTGTAGAATTCGGTATCCAGGAAATGATCTCTACCTACTACCACCGGGGGAAGATAGCTTCCTGAACCTATTATTATTGTACTCGGCATTTAAATAAAAATATACCTGCAAATGTATGAATTAAAATCTACAGGGCAGAACCAAAAATATTACTAAATTTGCAGAAATAACCCTGAAAAACAATGAAGAAAAACCCCGCCTTAACAGGCTTTATAATATCCGTTTTGGTTGTGATAATGGCATTTGGGGTCTATTTTGTTTTCCTGGCGAAGAAAGACTACTTCCTGGTGGATAATCCCACCCCTGAAGTTTATTATTTCCGCCTGAATGATGATGACGAGCGGATCATCACCTCAGGACAGTATATTAAGGTCGATATGCCCAGGGGCAAAAACAGCATTAAGGTTTATGATGAGAAGAAAACCATGCTGTACGATTCAGTTTTTACGGTGAACAAAGGTCGGGGACTGCTGAATATTTCACATCAGGATTATTATATCAATACGCAGTATTATGGTTACGACCTGAAACGGGATTCGCTGCTTACAGCCATAGGAACCACAATGATTGATGGTAAGGCCTACCATGGCGCACCTAAACTTTTCAACAGTTTATATACTGATGATTTCTACTATAACCTGGATGAAAAATACGACCCTGTGGTGAAGAATATACAGAAAGTGGAGGCGCGGACCAAGATTTTCAGAAAACAGGATTTCCTGAATTACTACAAAGAATACTATCAATTTTAATACACAGATTTGGAACAGATAAAGCCCTATAACTCAGATGCCAGCAAGAAGAGTGAGGTAGAGGACATGTTTGACAACATAGCTCCGAAATACGATTTGCTGAACCATGTACTTTCAATGAAAATTGATGTGGCCTGGAGAAATACACTTGTAAAGTGGATGAAGATGGACGGCGTGCAAAAAGTCCTGGACGTGGCCACAGGGACGGGAGATCTGGCCATTGCGGTGCAGAAAGGAACGCAGGCCGAGGTCGTGGGTTTGGATTTGTCTCAGCAAATGTTAAATGTTGGTATAGTTAAAATAAAAAAACTTAATTTAGACGGCAGAATTTCCATGCAGAAAGGTGACGCAGAGAACCTTCCTTTTAGTGATAACAGTTTTGACGCTGTATCGGTGGCATTTGGGGTGAGAAATTTTGAAAATCTGAGCAGAGGACTGACAGAACTTAAAAGGGTAGTGAAGGAAAACCGAAGTGTTTATATTCTGGAATTTTCTAAGGTTGAAGGGTTTTTGGGACCATTCTATATGTTCTATTTCCGGAATATCCTGCCAAGGATAGGGAAATTGATTTCCAAGGATCACAGGGCCTACAGTTATCTGCCGGATTCGGTGAACGCCTTTCCGTATGGAGAGAAAATGAAGAACATATTGCTGGAAACAGGATTTAAGAATGTTGAGTACAAAAAACTGAGTTTAGGTATTGCCACTATTTATAAAGCTACCAAATGATATCCGGAATTGCTGGATGTTCTAAAAATTAATATAACACATGAACAGAATTTTATTTAAGTCGTTGGTCCTATCGTCGTTAGCGTTTGCCACCTTTGCAGATGCACAGTTCCGAACAAGAAACCGAATGGATAAACTGGAGAGTTTTGACCAACAGAAGTTCAGCTGGGGCTTTTATCTTAATGGGGCAATGTACGATTACCGTCTGGTACTGGATCCAAGATACGGGATGGATGTGAACCATAACCTCGTTACTTCCAAGCCAAGCTACGGTTTTGGTGCAGGACTTATAGGTAAGATGCGTCTGAACGACCATTTCGATTTAAGGCTGGAACCCGGATTGCAGTTTATTCAGAGGGAACTTCGTTTCGAGACGCAGACGAATGATCAGTACTCTGCCGGTACACTTACCAATCCTCCTTTTGCTCCAATGGAGCTTACGGAAGCAGATAAAGTCCGTACCGTGAAGGCAACAATGCTGGATATTCCTGCATTGATCGAAGTACATGGAGACCGCTGGTACAATACACGGGCCTATGCCGCGGCAGGGGTAAATTATATTATGAACCTGCAGTCCAACGCGAATAATACGGATGATAACCTGCAGGGTGTTTTCCGCTCCACAACACATAATTTTGCCTGGTCTGCAGAGATGGGTGTACAGATTTATTTCAGCAGATTTAAACTTACCCCAGGATTCAGAGGCACATTTTTCCTTAATAATGAGATGGTATCAGATGATCCGGGCACTCCTCCATATTGGGCAAAATCAATAAGCACAGCACAGTCCCGCGCGTTCATGTTCATACTGAAATTTGAATAAGTTTAAAATTCTGCTAAATATGAAAGAAGGTTTGTTCAAGCCTTCTTTTTTTATATTCAGGCGTTAAATACTGAGCGCTAAAGTGCCTGATTTCAAATTAATTTTATACTTTTGCTTAAATGTTAGAATTTTAAAGACCTGGAATGCTTAAAGAATTAGAAAATAATTTTTCTGAATTGGAAAGAAAAATATCTAATGTAAATAAGGATTACAGGAATCTTTATACAAAATATAGGGATCTGGAAAAAGAATACGCTGAGCTGCAGAGCAAATATGATGAAGAGCGTAAAAAAAGCCAGGTACTCGCAGAAGAACAGAAGAAAATAAAACTTTATTCAGCAATATCAGGAAATCCGGAGCATAACCGCCTTATGAAAAGCCATATCAACCGGCTTATTAAGGAAGTGGACTCCTGTATCGCAGAGCTTCAAAACAGTGGATTGTAATGGATGTAAGGCGTATTACCATCAATGTAGCCGGCAGGGTGTATCCACTTAATGTACCGGCCGCCGAAGAGGAAACACTCCGCAAGGTGGGCAAGCAGATCGAAGCTATGATAAAGGATTTTGAGCTTAATTTCGATGTCCGGGATAAGCAGGATGCACTGGCAATGTGCGCTCTTAAACTGGGCACCAATGCTGAAGTATCGGCCAAAGCTAACGAAAAGAATATAAATGCTTCCAATGACAGGCTGATGAAGATCAATCAGTTGCTGGAAGACCTGGAAAAGTAGATTTTTCTTTTCCTTAAAGTACTGCCTACAATAGTTCTAACACATTAAAGGTAAACTCAACGCTAAACAATTACCGAGCAAAAGTCCAGTGAATGGCGTGCCGCAACCGCGGATTACAGACATTGGGAATCAGTTCAAATCGTGTTGATTAGGAGTTTACTCTATATCACTGAACTGTTGTGGGCTTTTTTTATTTAAAAACATTATCATAATATAAACAAGATTAATAAAACGCAATATGACAACAACTGTTATTATCGTAGGCATCCTCGCACTGGTCATTGGGGCCGTGCTTGGGATGGTTTTTTCCCGAAGTTCACTAAATACCAAGGCTAAATTCATTCTGGAAGATGCAAAAAAGAATGCCGAAAACATTATAGAAACTGCAAATGTAAAGGCCGAATCCGTACGCAAGGACAAAGAGTCCCAGGCGAAGGTGAAGTTTCTGGAACTTAAATCTCAGCATGATGGCGAGATTCAGAGCCGTGAAAAGAAAATGCAGGATGCAGAGAAAAGAATCCGCGACAAAGAGCAGAAACTTAATGACGAACTTAGCAAGACCGGTAAACTGGAAAAAGACCTGGACAGACAGATTGCGGATTATTCAACCAAGCATGAAATTCTTGAAAAGAAACAGCAGGACCTTGATGCGGTAATCGCTCAGAAAGTTGAAATCCTGGAAAAAATTGCAAATTACAGTGCCGAAGACGCAAAAGCTGAACTTGTGGAGGCAATGAAAGCTGAAGCAAAGAGCCGCGCGCAGTCTCACGTGCAAAGCATCATGGAAGAAGCGCAGCTTAATGCCAAGCAGGAGGCCAGAAAAATTGTTATCCAAACGATACAGCGTATAGGTACTGAGCAGGCTATCGAGAATTCTGTTTCTGTTTTCAATATTGAATCAGACGAAATTAAAGGCCGTATTATCGGTAGGGAAGGACGTAATATCCGTGCCCTGGAAGCTGCAACGGGCGTTGAAATTATTGTGGACGATACTCCGGAAGCTATCCTGCTTTCCTGTTTCGATCCGGTAAGACGTGAAATCGCAAGACTGTCCCTGCACAGACTGGTTACAGACGGCAGAATACACCCTGCTAGGATTGAAGAGGTGGTGGAGAAGACCAAGAAAATGATTGAAGAAGAGATCATTGAAGTTGGAAAAAGAACCATAATGGATTTGGGTATTCATGGACTTCATCCTGAACTGGTTAAAATCGTGGGTCGCATGAAGTTCAGGTCTTCTTACGGACAGAATCTTCTTCAGCACTCACGTGAGGTGGCCAACATTGCCGCGACGATGGCTGCGGAGCTTGGACTGAATGTTAAGATGGCTAAAAGAGCTGGATTGCTTCACGATATCGGTAAGGTGCCGGAACAGGAATCCGAGCTACCACACGCACTGTTAGGCATGCAGTGGGCCGAGAAGTATGGCGAAAATGCCGAGGTGGTGAATGCCATCGGTGCGCACCACGACGAGGTTGAGATGACTTCGCTTCTTTCACCGATCATTCAGGTGGCTGATGCGATTTCAGGAGCAAGGCCGGGCGCCAGACGTCAGGTGCTGGAATCTTACATCCAGCGTTTAAAAGACCTTGAAGCGGCAGCGATGAGTTTTGACGGGGTTTCCAGTGCCTATGCCATACAGGCCGGACGTGAACTTCGGGTTATGGTAGAAAGTAACAAGGTGAATGACGACCAGTCCTCACAGCTGTCTTACGATATCTCCGAAAAGATCCAGAACGAGCTTACCTATCCGGGTCAGGTACGTGTAACGGTTATTCGCGAGACCAGATCCGTGAATATTGCGAGATAAATTCGATCAAAATATTTCAACAAATCAATCCTTTCTGTATTAAGAAAGGATTTTTTGTATCTTAATCCAACAGTAAGTTTTCCATTAATTTAAAGTAACTCACCTACAATACCTTATCCTTATGAGTACTCAATTTATAAAAAGGGATGTGTATTTGCTTCCGAACAGCTTTAAAATGGTTGGGGTCGCTGTAATCCTATTGTCAGTGGCTGTTTTTATTCTCCAAACGCAAGGCTGGTTTCCAGATACTGAACATGACTTTAGGATCGCGGTCACTTTGTTATTAACTGGGATGGCGTTGATAAATATTTCAAAGGAAAAAATTGAAGATGAACGAATAAAGAAGATTCGATACAGAACCTGGGCCTATTCTCTTCAAAGTATTATCGGACTTGTAGTCTTCGGACGGATTTTGAATTCCTTTCTGGAAGAGCCATTGGAATATTTCAACTCATCTTCAGCATTATTGATCGTAATCCTTACACTGAACCTGATTTATTTCTCAACCTATAAAGAACTGGATTACGATAAAGAATAACATCCCCGCTGCCGCACGATTGCATTGCGTGCACGATAATTCTAATGTTATACATCAGCTTATGTGCATCAAAATCCTGGTGAACCGGGATTGGCTTTTCGTGGCGAGGATTACCGGTACAGCAGCACCATAGATTACGCGGATGGCAAGAACTTCTGGATGGAATTGTGGTTTTCCGGATATTTAATTTTTTTATCTTTAAAAGTGGCCACACGATGCAATCGTGCGGCAGCAGGGGGTTTCGCCTAAGTACGGTTGTGTAAGCTCTCCGAAACAGTATATTTTATAAATTAAAACTCCGAAGTTTAGGACTTCGGAGAGAAAAGCACAACTTGGTTGCTCAATTTTTTCCAATAACTGCTTAACTGCAGCAGTTAGTAAAACTACTTATCTAACTTTTTTATAAGAACATCCTTTTTAATTCTTTTATCACTTTTATTGTAGTAAAAAGCTATGGTATTATTACCATTATGGATATAATTGTAAAATTTATTTAAACAAGAATTTTTTTCTATGAAGATTGTATCTGTTATCTTTAATTCTTCTCCGAAATCATCGAAAACGCAATCGTTTGAGCCGTCAGAATTGGAAATACCAAATAAATAGTTTACTTTTAGTCTTCGTATTTGATTAGGATTAAGGATAAATTCGGAATTTAAATCTTCTCCTTTTATTTCATAAAAATTGGCCAAATTATATCCACTTTTGACGTTTTTCTCATTAAGCATCAATGAAAATTCGCAAAGATTTTGAATTACAACTGTACTGTTAGTTTTATTCTCTAAAGTAAATTCTAACGGTATATTTAATTCAATTACTCTATAATCCTTATTAAAGCCATGATCCCTAAAAGAAAGAAAAGGGTTTTCCGTAGTTTTAATATTACTAATAAATATTTCTTCTGCTGTACAAGAATATAATAATAAAAATACAAACAAGCATAATATTTTATTCATTTCTTATAGATTTATCAAGTAATCTCCTACAAATATACATTCTAAAATAGCAACATCATTGTTAATTAATTCCTTTTTTTGCCAGCTGAAAACGGCATGGTGTAAGGTTCCATTATTAACTTCTTCACTAACCTTTTGTAATCTTGGCCAATAACCGAAACGAATATAAATATAGTTTTTAAATTGGGAAAGATGAAATAAAGCAAATTTACAGAGGTTCAGATAGTAAAGATTTTATCTGAACAGAATAAGGGGGAAACAGTGAATGAGATCTGCCGTGAACATGGAATAAGCCAACCCCGCTACCGCGCGACTGCATTGCGTGCACGATAAGTCTAATATTATACATTAGTTTATGTATATCAATCCTAGTGAAGCAGGATTGGTTTCAGTGCGGAGGATTACAGGTACAGCAGAGCCATAGATTTCGCGCACGGACAAGGACTTCTGGATGGAAGAGTGCTGTTTTCCGGATTTTGCTTGAAAAGCGGGGTTGTTTTAGAGAAAAGTAAACTGTCGGACATCAAAAACAGGCGTGTTTGGGATCACTACCTGCCCTGAAAATTTCTGAGCTTTGAGGGCTCAAAATTTTCAGAATAATTTTTCAACTTACACGATTAGCGGGATGCTACCCCCGTTAGGACTCTCAACTAGAGAAACGGCTTCATTTCATCTTCAATTTGTTCTCTCAACTGCATAAGCCGGATGGCATATGCCTCGTTTTGCTTCTCCTTTTCGGTTTCGGGAACCCATTTGGTCACCGGTAGCTTCTTTCCGTTTTCATCAACCGCAACAAACACAATGATGCAGTGCGTTTTCTTGTCGAAGTCCGGTTGCTTAAGATTCCTGGAAAATACATTGATGGAAATATGCATACTGGAAGTTCCAGTATAAATTACCTGAGCTTCCACCTTTACAATCTCACCAATCTTGATGGGTTCATAAAACCTTATACCGCCCACATACACCGTTACCGAGTAATTTCCGCTCCAGGTGGTAGCGCACGCATAGCCGGCCTGGTCTATCCACTTCATTACGCTGCCGCCATGCACGTTGCCGCCGTAATTAACATCGCTGGGTTCGGATATGAACTGAAAACTGATAGGAGTGTTAACCATAATTCAATATTTAATTTAAAGTTAATGATAATTTAAGATAAATCCCGATTGGTGTGCAGTAACTAAACACAGCTCTTTTCAGATTTAACAAGTTATTAACGTACTTAAGCATAGAAGTTGATAGGTTCAGCGTGCTGAAGATAGCCTTTGGTATATAACATTTAAATATTACAAACAATGGGATTAGGATCATTTTTGAAAAACGTAGGTGAGAAAATTTTTGGCGGTGGCGAAAAGCCGGAAGAACAGGCCTTGAAGGTGAAAAATCATGTCGCTAAGTATGGTTTCGATATTTCTGCACTAACCTTTACAGTGGCCGATGATAAGGTAACCATCCAGGGTGAGGCAAAAAACTGGGACGAAAAAGGAAAAATTTATGTAGCTGCCGGAAATGTGGAAGGTATTGACGGTGTAAATGACCGTATGACGGTTAAGGCTGCACCGGTTGTAGCTCAGACGGCCGCACCTGCCGCCGCTGCAGTACAGCCAAAGTTTCATACGGTACAAAGCGGAGACACACTTTCAAAAATTGCAAAGGATGTGTACGGAGATGCCAATGCATACAACAGAATATTTGATGCGAATAAACCGATGCTATCGGACCCCGATAAAATCTATCCGGGTCAGGTTCTGGTGATTCCGCAATAGTCTAAATCTAAATCTTATGAAAAGCATCCTGTTTTTAGTTAAATGGATGCTTTTTACATGAAAATTATCCATCCTTTATGCCTCCAGCCATTTATTTTTTATTATATTAGCAAGATGAAAAAAGTTTTTTACCTTAAAACCTGCGACACCTGTCTTAAAATTCTGAAAAAATTTAATTTGAAAGATTGGGAGCTCCGCGAAATTAAGATAAATCCGATTACAGAAGAAGAAGTGGAGCAGATGTATAAGCTTGCAGGTTCCTATGAAGCTTTTTTCAGTAAGAAGTCCAATCAGATAAAACTCCGTGAGCTGGATCCCAAGAAACTCACCGAAGAGGATTACAAAGAACTTATACTGGATCACTACACTTTCCTGAAGCGTCCTGTTTTCCTTACAGACACAGAAATATTTATAGGTAACGACAAAAAGAACCTTGAAGCTTTAAGGTCGTACTTTGCCGACTAAAGTAAAATTCCTGTGGCTTGCTTTCCTGCTTTCAGGATTATCGCTCACCGCTCAGAATGTTTACAAAACTCCTTCGGGTTTGAAATACCATTTGGCTTCCTGCCGGATGGTTAAAAATGTTTCTGCTGTAACCAGCATTCAGAATGCATTACGGGCCGGACTGGATCCCTGTAAGATTTGCAGACCGCCTTCCGCAAAAATTAGCGCGGAAATTTCAGCATCCAGGAAGGTTGCGGGAACCAATGTAGCCAGTCGGTGCCGCGGAACTACGAAAGCCGGGGCAAGGTGTAAACGGACTACACGTATCGGCAATGATTACTGCTTTCAGCACGTGCGCTAGTGTGACATTTTTTCTGTTCAAAATATAATATCAACGGCCTGAAACTGTCATAATGACTTGGTAATCAGTCTTAACTGAAATAATGTCCGCAAATTTATGCGGGCATTTTTTTTGCGGAACAATGGGTAAAGTTACTTGATGTTTAACCCAAAAAATATTTTATCATGTCTAATTTAATCAGAAGAAACAGTTTTTTTGACGATTTTATTACCAAAGATCTATTTGAGTTTAACAGACCGAAATTTTCACCTTCCGAAGCTACCTTACCTTCAGTGAATGTGCTTGAACAAAAGGACAGTTTCGAAATACAGGTTGCTGCGCCGGGTATCAAAAAAGAGAATTTCAAGATTGACCTGGAACGTAATGTTCTAACGGTGGGCAGTGAAACCCGTGAGGAAACAGAGCAAAAAGATTTCGACGGATCATTCACACGCAGGGAGTTTAATTACAGTTCATTCAGCCGTTCGTTTACATTGCCGGACAGTGTAGATGCTGATAGAATAGAAGCTGCCTATGAAGATGGGATACTGAAGATCACCGTCCCTAAAAAGGATATAACCGTAGAGAATATTAAGTCTATTGAGATTAAATAGTTTTTTTTGCTAATGTAAAGCGCCGCCAGGAATTTTCCGGGCGGCGCTTTACTGTTTGTCCGTCCTATACTTAAACGAACGGTGTTTTTACAACTTTTGCAGGTACATTCTTGTTACGGATCTGGATAAAGATATCCGAGCCTACTTTAAAATTTGGCTTGTCTACATACGCCAGACCAATACCTGTTGATTTCATTGGACTCATTGTTCCGGAAGTAACTCTTCCAATTACATTACCTTCAGCATCCACCACAGGATAGTCATGTCTTGGGATGGCTCTTTCCTGCATTTCGAAACCGACGAGTTTCTTTGTAATTCCTTCTTCTTTCTGTTTCGCAAACCTGTCCTTATCAACAAAATCCTTGTCAAACTTTGTAATCCAACCAAGTCCTGCTTCCAATGGGGAAGTGGTATCGTCAATATCGTTGCCGTACAGACAGAAACCTTTTTCCAGCCTCAGGGTATCACGCGATGCCAGTCCGCAAGGTAGCAATCCAAATTCCTCACCAGCCTCTGTTAACGCATCCCATATCTTAACCGCATCTTCATTTCTGAAGTAGATTTCAAAGCCGCCGCTTCCGGTGTATCCGGTGTTGGAGATTATTACATCCTTCATGCCTGCAACAGTTCCCTCGGTAAAATGGTAGTAAAGAAGATCCGCCAGGTTTGTATCTGTTAATTTCTGAAGAGTTTCAGTAGCTTTCGGACCCTGAATGGCGATAAGGGACATTTCATCAGACGCATTGGTAAGTTTGGCGTTAAAGTTTTCGTTATGCTTAACAATGTGGTTCCAGTCTTTTTCAATATTGGAGGCGTTTACAACAACGAAATATTTTTCATCTGACATTTTGTAGATGATCAGATCGTCTACAATACCGCCGTTACCGTTTGGCAGGCAGGTATACTGCGCTTTTCCGGTTTCCAGCGTATCCAGATTGTTCGTTGTTACATACTGTAGTAAATCTTTGGCCGCGGGTCCTTCCACGAAGATCTGACCCATATGGGAAACGTCGAAGATTCCTACTTTTTCGCGCACTGCAAAATGCTCTTCCGTAACACCGGAATATTGTACAGGCATATCAAATCCTGCAAAAGGTACCATTTTCGCTCCCAGGGAAACGTGCTTGTCAAACAGCGCAGTTCTTTTAGTCATTATTGCTTAATTTTAATTTCTTATTATCATTTTAAGGTTGCCGGTTTCTGACCAGCTCCCTTCTTTTACTCTATAAATGATGCTTATATTCTTCCAGAATAATCTTAAACCATTCGGTAAAAAGTTCCGGATGTGCCTGCATCTCACTGTCCAGTTCCTCCATAGATATAAAGCGGACTTCACTAACTTCCTCAATATTAAGATGAAACTTGCCGTTATACGATCCCGTGAATACATGGTCCAGTTCGTGCTCCCACAGATTCTGTCCTACATCCGCTTTGTAAATGAAGTTGAACTTTTCCGAAAGCGTGGCTTCTATGCCCAATTCCTCCCGCATCCGGCGCTGTGCACCCTCAAGATAGGTTTCGTTCAGCCTCGGGTGTGAGCATACCGCATTGGTCCATTGGTTAGGAGAGTGGTATTTGCCCTCAGCTCTCTTCTGAAGCAGCATTTCACCCTGGTCGTTAAAAAGGAAAACCGAGAAAGCGCGGTGCAGTACACCATTCTCGTGGGCTTTCATCTTTTCCATTGTGCCCAAAACTTCGTCTTGTTCTGAAACTAACACTACACGCTCTTCCATTCTTACAAATTTATGACTTATAAGGTGATTTATGAAATATTTTATCCTTTATTAGTCTCTTCCCAATGGAAATTCAGTTTTCAATGGATTTGCATACTTAACAGCCCTCAAAAAAAATGTAAATTTGATTTAGGAGATCATGATTATGGAAATGAATTTTGAAGGACAGGTTAGTCCACGACTGAGAGAAGGTATAAAAAATTACCTTATTGATATTGACGGAACTATAACTGATGATGTTCCCAATGAGCAGCCGGAGAGGATGATTCACAGCAAACCCTACCCCGATGCCCGGGATACGATTAATCATTGGTTTGAGCAGGGTCATAAGATCTGTTTCTTCACCTCAAGAACGGAGGATCTTAGAAAGATTACCGAGGAATGGCTGGACCGTAACGGTTTCAAATACCACAGCATACTGTTTGGTAAACCGCGTGGCGGAAATTATCACTGGATTGACAATCATACGGTACGGGCTACCCAATATTTAGGTAAGTTTACTGAGTTCGTGGAGAAGCAGGTAACTGTTGATGTATTTAAAGATTAATAAACAATGAAGATATTAGCAAATGACGGTCTGGACCGGTCGGGGATACAGGTATTAGAGTCCAAAGGGTTTCAGGTACTCACAGAGAAGGTTCCGCAGGAAATGTTGGCGGAGTATATTAACTCAAACACCATCCGTACGCTCCTTGTGCGGAGTGCTACACAGGTGCGTCATGAATTAATAGACCAATGTCCAACTCTTCAGATAATTGGCCGTGGAGGTGTGGGAATGGACAATATTGATGTTGATTATGCCCGGTTAAAGGGGCTCCACGTCATAAACACGCCCGCTGCATCGTCGGAATCTGTAGCAGAACTGGTATTTGCACACCTTTTTTCCGGTTGCCGCTATCTGCATGATTCCAACCGCAAGATGCCGGAAGTGGGCATTACGCATTTTACTCAGCTTAAAAAATCATACGAGGCCGGGATTGAACTGCGCGGCAAGACCATCGGAATCATCGGGATGGGAAAAATCGGACAGGAAGTTGCCCGGATTGCTTTAGGACTTGGAATGCGAGTTATTGCTGCCGACAGTAATGTGGGACGGGCAAGTATAAAGGTGAAATTCTACAACAACCAGTTTATCAACGTGGATATAGAAACCGAACCTTTGGAGGGAGTTTTAAGGCACGCTGATTTTCTTACTTTACATGTTCCCACGCAGGCAGAAGGTTTTATGATCGGTGAAAAAGAATTTAAGATGATGAAGCAGGGTGCAGCCATAATTAACTGCTCACGGGGAGGCGTTGTAGATGAAACTGCATTGCTTCAGGCGCTGGACGCGGGCAGGATCAGATTTGCGGGTCTGGATGTGTTTATTGATGAACCTACACCTTCGGCGGATATCCTGATGCATCCGTCCATATCACTCACACCGCATACCGGTGCCTCTACACTGGAAGCTCAGGACAGAATTGGTCTGTCCCTCGCCCAGCAAATTTGCAGTTTACTCCAGATTCCCTGATTTCAGGAAAGTTGCCGGATTAGTGAATGGAATTTTTGTCTTTCAGAAGATCTCTGATTTCAGTAAGCAACAATTCTTCCTTTGTAGGGCCTGCCGGAGCAGCGGGGACAGGACGGCTTACCTTGTTGGCAGCTTTAATGATCCAGAACAGTACCATAGCGATGCAGAGGAAACTAATTCCGGCAGATAGGAAACTCCCGTATTTTACGCCGTTCCAGGAAAGCTGCGCAATGTTCTCTGCATTTACTGCTTCCAGTGTGGGATTCAGTATCAGTGGTGTTATAACGTCCTCTACAAGAGAGGTTACTATTTTCCCGAATGCCGCGCCGATAATTACACCGACTGCCAAATCCATTACATTTCCTTTAAATGCAAATTCTTTAAATTCCTGTATTAAGCCCATAGCTATAGTTTTTATATTCTCAAATTTAACTAAATTATCATAAGGTTGATAAAGTTTTAACGAAGGTGAGTACTATTTCAGGAATATCCGCTAGTCACTTACATTTATTAATTTAGAATATTCAATAAAATGATGAAGATATATTCAGCAGGCCAAATCAGAAATTGGGACAGTTTTACTGTTCAGAATGAAGGTATTACCTCACTTCAGTTGATGGAAAGCGCAGCTCAGGCCTGTACTTCATGGCTGGAATCCCGGTTCGGAATTCATAAAAAGTACTGCATTCTGTGTGGTCCGGGTAATAACGGTGGTGACGGTCTTGCCATTGCACGCTTGCTGCGTTTTAGAGGTGCGGAGGTAACTGTTTGCGCAGAAATGCGGACCTTATTTAAAACACCGGATGCCCTCACCAATTGGAAAGAGATACAGCAGGTACCTTCTATAGACTGCATTGATTTAAAGGAATTCTCAGAAATAGTTCCGGCAGGAGATGTGATCTATATTGACGCGCTTTTTGGTTCAGGTTTTAAAGATCAAATTAGCGGAGTTTATAAAGAAGCAGTCCTACATTTAAACACTTTTGATAATATAAAGGTTTCAATTGATATTCCGTCCGGGCTGTCCGCGGATTCCTTAGCCGTTGAAGGTTCCGCAATTTTGCGTGCAGATCATACGCTTACATTTCAAAGTCTCAAAAAATCATTTCTTCATCCGGAAACCGGCATATTCTGCGGAAAAATCCATATTCTCGATATTGGCCTGTCCATGGCGTTTGATGAGCCGGCTAATGATTTTGCGATTGATAAAACTTTTATTGGTCAGCGGTATAACAAGAGGAATGACTTTTCGCATAAAGGCAGTTTCGGAAAAAGTCTGATCGTTGCCGGAAGTTATGGCAAAATGGGAGCAGCAGTTTTGGCGGTGCGTGCAGCACTTAAAACCGGAAGCGGAATAACGGTTGCTGCATCTCCCACATCCGGATATAATATTATGCAGACCTCCTGTCCGGAAGCCATGTTTGAATCGGCAGGTGAAAATCACCTCACCTCTATACCGGGGGGTGAAGAGATGGCCGTGGGCATCGGGCCGGGGCTTGGGACTCATTCGGAAACTGCTGCCGCACTTGCAAATTTTTTGCAGAACCGACGCGAGGCTATTGTATTGGACGCAGATGCCTTAAATATTCTGGCAGCAAGTCCTGAATTGCTCAGAGCTGTTCCTCCCGGCAGTATCATCACTCCACATCCTAAAGAGTTTGAAAGACTTTTCGGTAAATCGGCTGATTCTTTTGCAAAGTTAAAACTTGCGCGGCAGCAGGCATCCGACCTGAATATCTATTTCGTGCTTAAAGATCACAATACACAGGTAGTTACGCCGGAAGGAAATGTATATTATAATACAACCGGCAACGCAGGGATGGCTAAAGGGGGCAGCGGTGATGTTCTGCTTGGAATCATTACGGCGCTTGTTGCACAAAAGTACGGCCCTGAGGACGCGGCACTACTCGGTGTCTGGCTTCATGGTAGGGCGGGTGATCTGGCAGCAAAGAAACATTCACAGGAAGCAATGTTAGCTACTGATCTGATTGATGAAATTGGTACTGTTTTCCTGAGTCTCGCTGAAGGGGTGTGAATTTTGATTCTACAACAAAAAATATGGAAATGAAATTACTGAAACTAGCTTATTCAGCATTATTTGCGGCAATTATGATGTCGTGCGCCGCCAGTGGAGCAGCAAAGACCGCTACCGTAACACGGGACTGCACCGGAACCTATCTTCGCGTAGATTCAAAAGACTGGTTGGTTTGCAATGCGGAAATCCTCAGCAAACATAAAGAAGGTGCCGTGGTAACCGCAAAATTTGAAAAAACCAATCTGTGTCCGGAATTTGCAGACAAGGTAGTTTGCATGATGTATCATGAAAACGAAGGTCTGATACGGATTACGGATCTTAAGTAAAACGAAAAATGCCTTTCATTATCTGAAAGGCATTTATTTTAGTCAGGTTTTTCGTTCTCTGCCTGTGTAATTCTATTCTTTTGCGAGTACCACATAATTACCGCTCCGGCAATCATAAACGGGATAGACAGTACCTGCCCGGTGTTTAATCCGGCAAACTGAATGAATTCGTCGCCCTGCGGTTCTTTCAGGAATTCTACAAAAAACCTGATGGCCCAAAGCAGGATAAAGAAAAGCCCAAATAACCATCCCTGCTGGTATTTTCGGTTTGTATATCTGTAAAGGCTCCACAGAAGGACAAAAAGTAAGACATATCCCGCAGCTTCAAAAAGTTGAGTAGGGTAGCGCGGCACAATGGCGCCATATTCGGTGCTTTGCTGAGGAAATAACACTGCAAACGGTGAGTTTTCCGGGGCTGGCTTACCGATGATTTCGGAATTGAAGAAGTTACCTAAACGCACGAATGCTCCGCCGATCGCAACTACAATAGCAATTCTGTCAAAAACCCAAAGCGGATTTTTTTTGATGATCTTATATGAGTAATAAAGTGTGGTAAGAATGACCATTATTGTTGCTCCGTGGCTCGCAAGACCCGAAAAGCCGGTGAACTTGAACTCCGGTACAGTCTGAATGGGCAGAAATACTGACCAAAAATCCTGTCTGAAAAGTTCCGGCTGATAAAATACAACATGTCCGATCCTTGCGCCCAGAATAGTTCCTACCAGTGTCCATGTGAACACGGGTTCCACGTATTTCAGGTTTACATTATCAATCTTATACATTTTCGTCATCAGAAAATAGCCAAGGCCGAAGGCAATTACAAACATCAGACTGTAGTAGTGCAGCGTTATCGGTCCCAGATGGATCCCGGTAGACGGATCCCATGTCGTGTATAAAAGTGTGAGCATATCTTTTTAGTTTATTTATTTTTTTGGCGGAACAGGATCGTACCCTTCACCTCCCCACGGATGACATCTCCCTATGCGTTTTGTTCCCAGCCACAAACCTTTGAAAACACCGTGCACCTGCAGAGCCTCTGCCATATACTGCGAACATGTGGGTTGGTAACGGCAGTTCTTTGGTAAAATAGGGGAGATAAACCACTGATAAAATCTGATCAGCAGGAGTAAAGGAAAAGTAGTGATTCTGTTGAAATTCATTTTCAAAGCAATGCAAAAATACTTTAATTAATCAATAGTCTGAAATTTTTGAAACCTTTGTTCGGATTTCCTTTTTGCCAGAATCATTAACTTTGAAGCATAATAAAAAGTTTATGAATGTAAATGCCCCGCTGGCCGAAAAAATGCGTCCCCAAAATCTGGATGAAGTATTGGGGCAGGAGCATCTTACAGGCGAAAACGGCGCGATCCGGAAAATGCTCCGAAATGATACGCTGAGTTCACTTATTTTCTGGGGTCCTCCAGGTACAGGTAAAACTACCCTGGCTGAGATTATTTCTATACAGTCGGGACGTAAATTTTTCAAACTTTCGGCCGTTTCCAGTGGCGTGAAAGATGTTCGGGAAGTTATTGATGAGGCAAAGAAGCAAAACCTTTTCTCCGGAAAATCTCCCATTCTTTTTATTGATGAGATACACCGTTTCAATAAGTCCCAGCAGGATTCCTTATTACATGCGGTAGAAAAAGGCTGGATCGTACTGATTGGAGCTACAACTGAAAATCCCAGTTTTGAAGTGGTTTCAGCACTGCTGTCCAGGTCGCAGGTGTATGTTCTGAAGTCCCTGACCTACGAAAAACTTGAAGAACTGGCACAGACGGCTCTCCGAAATTATAACTCTGAACACGGTACACATTTCAGTATTTCGGCGAAAGAGGCTTTCATCAAGTATTCCGGTGGCGACGCGCGAAAGCTTATTAACTCGGTAGAAAATGTGCTGAACAATTTCCTTAACAGTGGCAAGACCGACATTTCCAATGATGATGTACTGGAAGTGCTGCAGGAAACAATGGCGCTGTATGATAAGAATGGCGAACAGCATTACGATATTATATCGGCCTTCATCAAATCCATGCGTGGATCAGATCCAAACGGTGCTGTCTATTGGCTTGCCCGGATGCTGACAGGAGGCGAAGATGTGAAGTTTATTGCGCGCAGGATGCTCATCCTGGCAGCCGAAGATATTGGTCTGGCTAATCCCAATGCCTTGGTGATTGCCAATAACTGCTTTCAGGCAGTAAATGTGATCGGTCATCCGGAATCCCGGATAATTTTGAGCGAGACAGCGGTTTATCTGGCGGTTTCACCTAAAAGCAATTCAACCTATACCGCAATCAATGAGGCGATGGCTTTTGTGAAGAAAACCGGTGACCTGCCCGTTCCCTTACATCTGCGTAATGCTCCTAAAAAGCTGATGAGGGAAATGGATTACGGCCGAGATTACGATTATGCCCACTCACACGAAGGAAATTTTGTAGACCTAGAATTTCTGCCAGCTGAAATTTCAGGAACGCAGTTTTACAAACCGGGGAATAATTCCACCGAGAATAAAATAGAATCAGAACTCAGGAAAAAATGGAAGGGCAAGTACTGAGGCCTATTTAAAAGGTAACAAAAAAGCGTCCTTAGGGGGACGCTTTCATTTATAATAACAGATACTTTATTTAAGTGCTGATGCCGATGTTGCTTTTGGTGTAGTAGAAATTGTAATCATTTTCTTACCGTTTACTTCAGTAACTTCCATATGTTCCAGAACATTTCCCAGAACAATCAGATCGGTATTGGTAATCATATTACCGTCAAAGTTAACCGGCGTGTTGCCCTCCAGTTTGAAACCCTGGTTCAGTTCTTTCAGTGAAATCTTGTCATAATAGTTCTCCTTCACCTTTACTGCAGTAATACCGTTTGCCGCAAGACTTTCAAAACTCTTCAGATTTTGTGGCAGGTTGGTAGATTTATAAGTATTGGTGGACTGAACATTTTTTTTATCCTGTGCTATCAGGGTACTGGATGCCAGCATTCCGTCAACAAGAACTACAGATTTAGCGGAATTTTGCTGGGCAAATGCAGTAGCTGAGGCGAAAATGGCGAAGAAGTAAAATAATTTTTTCATAAGCTTTGATTTATTTCTTTTACAAAAATAGTAAAACAATTGATTTATTGAATTATTTTGGCAAAATTATTACGATAGCCGCATTAGGGCACCAATTTATCCTGTTGCCAGTTATTTTGGATGAGCTGCATAAGGAAATCCGGACACTTTATAATTTTGTTGTTGGACGAATCCAGAAAAAAAAGGGTAGTGGAAGCTTCAGAAATCCTCTCACCCTGCTCACCAAAAATTTCATATTCAAATTCTATCCGTACCCCCGGAATTTTTTTTACATAGGTTTCAATGGTCAGGATTTGGTCATATCTTGCCGGCTTCAGATACCTGATTATGAACTCCGAAACGGGCAGCCAGATACCCCGGTTTTCAATCTCATCGTACGACATTCCAATGCCGCGAAAAAGTTCCACACGGGCAACTTCCAGGTATTCGGCGTAGTTACCGTAGTACACGTATTTCATGGGGTCTGTATCGGCATAACGTACTCGTAATGAGGTAGTTGAATGTATCATTGAAAAGTTGTTTTTAGACATACAAATATATTTTTTAATAATCAAGGGCACAACTGTTTTTTTTTAA